>CAVZWL010000028.1:0-50196 GCA_963778945.1 Ignavibacteriota bacterium | reverse complement strand
GATTTCAGGAATATTGCCAAACATTTCGGACGAAAATTGTGAAATGGAATGAGGAGCATCGGAATAAATTCAACTGGAATCCTGCGATGATGAACTTCAGGAAAATCTTTCTTGGCGGAACACACGATCGCAAAGTCTCTATGTGCTATGATGCCTACAAGATTTTTCACGAAAAAATTCATTACCCGGAACTTGTCTTACGTGCATTGCAACTGATGCTGAAAGCAAGTGAGAAGACCCGTATAGCCAATCCTTTCGGTTGGCTTTGGACTTGTCTGCACGGCAATGGCGATGGTACAACTCCCTGGGTTCAGCTTCTCACCGCAGATGAAGAATCAAATATCGAAAACATTCTCAGAAAGCGTACGACAACGAGCATCCACCGTGATTATACACCAAGAATAAAACTAAATCACTAATGAACGAAAGGAAATACTATGTTTCCGGACTCATTCGCGCGAGAAATCGCAGAAACATTTGTCAACGACATCAAAGATACTTGTGAACAAATCGAAATAGTCGGTTCGCTGCGAAGATATAAAACTGTAGTGAAAGATATCGATATCATCGTTATTCCAAAATTTATTCAGGAAGAAGATGAGACTCTCTTTGGAGAACCTGTTCAGACCAATCTTCTCGATAGGCGTTTATCACAATTTTGTTTTAAAGGCATACTTTCCATAGAATCGAACGGACCAAAGATCAAACGCTTTATTAAGTCAGTCGATGGAGAAGATGTTCCGATAGACATCTACATGGCAGACAAGAGCACTTGGTGGACACTCATGCTCATTAGAACCGGAAGTAAGAATCATAACATCATGCTTGCCAAGAGAGCTATCGATATGCATATGCAGCTGAAAGCAATGGAACCGGATTGCTTTCTCCAGGAGGATCTATCATTCCCATAGAGAGTGAAGAGCATGTGTTCCGGCTTTTAAATCTTCCATATCGAATTCCGGAGGATAGAGAGTGATTGCATCCACTCATATCACATTCGCAGAGTTCATCTATCTGCTTATTCTCACGACCACCGGAGTCGTCTTGAATGCCACAAATGCAATTGTCATTGCTTTTGCGGCTGTCTTGCCGGATATCGATACAGCTGCAAGTATTATCGGCAAAATATGCCCCTTCATTTCAAAACCTTTGGAACGCCGATTCGGTCATCGGACATTGACACATTCGATGATGATGATTTTCATTATCGCTTTAGCTGGAATTCCGATCCTAATCCTAAAACAAGACATCTACATTTGTTCCGTCATTGGATATGCTTCACATCCTTTACTTGATACAGCAACCGTCAATGGAGTAAAATTCTTTTATCCATTCTCCAAAGTGAAATGTGTCTTTCCGATGGAAATGAATCATCCTCATTCCTATCGACTGCAAACTGGAAGTAAGACGGATTTGATGCTATCCGTGATTTTCTTTCTTGGATGCATTCCTACGCTTTTCATTGCTTCTCAGGGTTATGAACGCTTTATCCGTTCTACTCAGCAGAACATCGAAGCCGCCGTTCGTGATTACAATGAATATTCAAAGGATTATCTCGTTTTTGCTGAAGTTCAGGCTTATGATATGTTCACAAAACGACCGTTAATCGGCTCATTTGAAATCGTTGGAGCTCTTAATCCTCAGACGCTCATATTCAAAGGACAAGACGGTCATCTTCATACACTTGGCAAGAACTTCCATGCAGATTATGTTGCTGAAAAAGTTTTATGCCAAAAAGGTACTCCTGTCTTTGCCTCTCTCCGCAATCTCGATGTGAGTAATCAGATATTGGCTCAGATGTTTTCACTTATAGATACCTCAGCTGAGAACTATTTCTTTGGTGATTTATCAGCAGCAGATAAGGTCGCAGTGCCGGAAAACATTAAGTTATTTTCTCCGGTAACCGGCAGCAGCAATACTATTAAGCTCAATTATGCAACCGTTGAGGATATCCTTACATACAATCTCGAATCCGTTTTTATCTCGAAAGGTATTCTGACAATTAAAACCATAATTAAACGGGACACACTCGCATCGATAATGTCATCAGTGCCACCATATCCCAAGATGGAAAACTATGTGCAGCTTTCCATCTTATTGGATCCGAAAGAAACTGTCACTTTCCTGAAACAAAAAGGAGACACGCTAAAGGAGAAGGAAATTATTGCTCAGAAGAATTCCGCACAGTTCTTCTTAGATCAGGTGAATCTTAATGATGAGAAGATATTTTCCGATCAACAACAATATGAAGCTTCAATAAATGCGATTGACCAGAAGATTGCCAATGCAGAAGAATCCTTCAGAATCGATTCAATGAGCTACAAACATAATTACCAGTTATCATCAAGCGGATATGTTTCCTCTAACAATCTTGAATCTGCAAAGCTGAAGCTGCAAAAAGATAAACTTCTTTTATCACAATTAATTTCTTCACGCTCGACAGAAGCTTCTAAATCTCGACTTGAGATTCATAGACTCCGATTATCTAATGTTCAACTGAAAGCTCGCGCGAAGGCGGCAGAGTTGCAATCAGAAGTCCGATCCACAACACGAGGTATCTTAATCGATATTCGACAGATACTCCGTAATAACAAGACTCAGGTAACCTTTATTGTAAAGCGATTAAACTGATGCAATACGAGTGCAAACATTGCCATCATATGTTTAACACGTTTCACTTGTCGTGTCCCGATTGCGGTAGATGGAATTCTTTTATAAGTCAGACGCAGCATTTATCGGCAAACGACGCAAGACCGATACCATTGCCCAAGATTAAAAAATCTTCTGTAAAACGGATTAAAACCAATATGAAGGAAATCGACACAGTATTAGGGGGAGGGTTTGTTCCCGGGAGTTCAATTCTATTAGTGGGCCAACCGGGAATTGGGAAATCGACATTCGTGATTCAAATGCTTTCAATGTTGAATATTCCATCTCTATATGTCACAGGTGAAGAATCTGTTGACCAGCTAAAGCTGAGAGCAGATCGATTAAAAATTCATTCAAAGGATATTTATCTACTATTTGAAACCAATGTCAATAAAGTCGTTTCGCATGCAGAGACCATTGATATTCAGTCTTTAGTCGTGGATTCAATTCAGACGATCTATACAGATACATCCGATACACTCCCCGGGAGTTCAACTCAAATACGCAAATGTGCCTATGTCTTAAGACGTTCAGCTCAAAAGAAGAACTACATACTTCTGATTATCGGACAAGTGACAAAAGATAAAGCAGCTGCAGGTCCTAAACTCTTGAACATGCGGTTGACTGTGTATTGCATCTAGAGGTACAGGAAGAAACACAAAATCGAATTCTCTTTGCATCAAAGAATCGTTTCGGTTCCACAATTCCTAAATGTATGCTTTCGATGGGCAGTAAAGGGCTTGAATTTCACAAAGCAAAATGAATGAACAATTGACAGATCTTCGTCAGGATATGAGCTTCTTCGGAAGAACCGAAGAGCTCTATCAGCTTGTAAAGAATCTTCAAAGAGGGCGACATACGCTTCTCGTTGGAGATAAAGGAATCGGAAAGAGCCGATTGATGCTTGAAGCAAAATGGATTCTTACCGGAAGGACAAAAAGGATTGATTTCTCTGCAAACTTTATGACTCAGATTCGAGGACAGCTTGGAGTTCGCATCAATCCCAATCAATACAAGATTCTCTTTATTGAGCATTCCAATCCACTTGGAGATTGCCTAAAGGA
The DNA here is from genome assembly GCA_963778945.1 of Ignavibacteriota bacterium. Classification (GTDB taxonomy): domain Bacteria; phylum Bacteroidota; class Ignavibacteria; order UBA10030; family UBA10030; genus Fen-1254. The sequence goes on along the minus strand of CAVZWL010000028.1, from coordinate 46,483 downwards.
GATGGCAGAGAAGCTCTATTATAATGGCGATCTCCATATCGAAGCAGATTCAGAGCGAGAAGATTGGCTAATGATGAAGAAGAAGCTTTCAGGCCTAGGCAGTGTTCGTTTACAAGCTACACTTTTCGAGGGAATATCAAAGTCACCTGAAACGTATCTGATTTTCTTTGATAACCTGGATAGAATATCACCGAGTCAGCAAGCTTTCATAGAAACATTGCTCAATATCGCTGTTATCTGTGCAGCAGTTTTCGAGATGAAAGAAGATACAGTTTATAAACGTATATGGGCTTCGTTTTCTAAGATAGACCTTGAGCCATTGCCGGATGCAGTCTGTATGGAGATGATCAATTATTTTCTCGACAACTACAATCTTCGAATTATTGATCGTGAGCTCTACCGAAGAGAAATCCTGAAATCTTCCAACGGCAATCCATTTCATATCAAGAATATGCTCTGGCATGGTTCCCGGGAGAAGTATATCGATAACGAAGAGATCCGAAAACTCCGTCAGGTCGATGAAGGTCATTACTTCAATATGGGACCAATCTACATCTTTAGTGTTGCCTTATTCACGATCTTCAAAATCTTCTCCATCGGAACGGACAACCGGGAGTTCTATATCTACTTTTCAGCGCTTGGGTTTATTGCGTATCTCGTATTCCGTGTGTTTAGGACATTTTTCTTATTTAGACCGCAGAAGTATCGATAAGAATGGACTTGAGGTTTCTTTCTAAATTTTATATAGTTGAGGGTTAAGTGGGTAATAATATCCACTGAAAACGATGATTCAAAATTTGGTATAAGTATGGAGATAGTAGATGCCGAACCTTTAAGCGAAGCTGAATTAGATCATTTCGCAGATACTATTTGCTGAAGCAATCATAGAAAAATGCTTAAGAAGGGACATGGCCATGTCCGAAAAGACACAACAAGCAACAAGTCAAACGAAGCCTTAAAAAAGCGGTTGGCTATATTCGTTGTTCTACAGATATGCAGGCAGACACTTCGCCGGAGCAGCAAAAACGAATTATTTCTCAATGGGCTGAATCGAACAATTTTCAAATCATTCGCTGGTATGAGGATGCTGGAAAAAGTGGGACCTCTTTCGATAAACGTAATGCCTTCTTCTGCTCAAGAATGATGCAGAAAACCGTCGTGATTTCAGCACTGTAATCGTTTTGGATGAGTCTCGCTGGGGTCGAGCCGGAGCAAAAGAGAGCATCTATTATAAACGATACTTTGAAAAGATGAATGTTGAAATCAAACTTGTGAGAACAATTGCGAGTACCGGAAATGAAGTAATCGATACCATGCTTGAAGCGTTTGAAGGAGGATTATCGAGAGAGGAATCAAAGAAAAAATCTGAACGTTGCCTCGATGGAGGTATCAATGCGAGTTTAAAAGGTTGGAGTGCCGGAGGAACTGCACCATATGGTTATCAACGTGTTGCAGTGAATAAATTTACTGGGGAACGCAGAATTTTAGGAGAAATTAGTTCAAGATGGAACACCGCTTCTGAATGAAAAAGGACTTCCAATGTATGAACAACGAAAGCCTAAAGAAGAGCATGTGGTATGGGAACTTGGAGATCCCAAAGAAGTTGAAACCGTTAAACAAATATTTGATTGGACAGTGAATAAGGGCTTTGGTATACGAAAATTGCAAAGATGTTAAATTCGCTAATGTGGAATGCCCAAGAAGAGGTCGCTGGAGAAATATTGACAGCAAATGGAGTGCATCGACTGTCGGTGATATTCACGAATCTTTCATATACAGGTGCAAGAGTGTATAATCGTTTAAACGAAATGGAATTGGAAAATATGCTCCCGATATAAAGAACAAAGGCAATCCGATTGGATCATTGTGGAAAATGCACATCCGCCATAGTTTCAAACGAAATTTGGACTGCAGCGAATTCAACGAGCAAAGAAACGGTATCAACATCAATCGATTTACGACGGAGAGCCCATATCTTCTATCTGGACTAATTCGTTGTTCTCATTGCAATTTTAATTTCACTGGCCGTTCGATGTTATTCGGTCGGCCTGGGAACAGGAAAAAAGAATATGTGTATGTGGATTCTGGATATGAACGGAAAGGACCTTCGGTATGCGCTTCAAAGAAAATTAATAAGAAAGGCCTCGAGACTTTTATATTGAATTTAATCAGAGAACGATTCCTCAATGCAAATTTCCAAGAGAAAATACGAAAACAATTGATAAAAAACTCAAGTTCATTAATCCCGACTTCCGGAAAAGAGAAAAGAGTTTCAAAAACGATTGAAAGAATGCGAGCGGAAAATGACTTCATTATTAGTATTAGTGGAAAAAGGAATGCAAGTTGATACAATAATAGATCGAATCAAATCGCTTGAGGAAGAAAAGAGACAAATTCTTCAATCCATAAAGGAACTACAATCAGAGAATGCCAAGAAGAATGAAATACAAGATATAGTCGCAGCATCTAGAAAGTTCATTCAAACATTTTTGGATCGCTTTGATGATATGAGTTTAGAAAAAAAGAAAGAAGGGATGAAACAAATAGTAGCTCAAATAATTGTTGATCGAGAAAAAGATGTGGCCCGGTGTTTTCTTAGAGTCGTTCCTCTTCTCAAACAACATCCATTTATTAAGCACATTTCCAGGAACGAACTAGTTGAAAAATCACAACTTAGCTCGTCTCTAGACTATGTGCCCCCAACGAGATTCGAACTCGTGTTCCAGGCTTGAAAAGCCCGTGTCCTAGGCCTCTAGACGATAGGGGCAAAGAGAATTCAGAATGAAGATTTAAGAATGACGAATTTAAAGAACAATCATATTCCTAAGAATTCAGATTGAAGATTTAAGAATGACGAATTTAAAGAACAATCATATTCCTAAGAATTCAGAATGAAGATTTAAGAATGACGAATTTAAAGAACAATCATATTCCTAAGAATTCAGATTGAAGATTTAAGAATGATGAATTTAAAGAACAACTACAATCCTCAGAATTCAGATTGAAGAATCTGCAATTTATAATGAGCAAGCTCAGAGAATTCAGATCATAAAATTAATGTTTTAAAAATTATTTTGATTGTTCTGCGGTTTTAGCAGAAGATACAAATATAGCTATTAATTCATCGATTTCTTTGTATAGTTCTCCAAACTTCTTTTCTTCAATCAAATGCAATTCAAAGAACAACTCGAGCCAATACTGCGTTTCATCTGCTTCTTCAAGGCAGATTTTTATTTTAGAAATAAAATCTGCTTTTGAGCGGGACCGGCATGTTGCCCGGTAATTAGCTCCTACAGATGTCGCCGATCGTATAATTTGTTTTCTTAGAACATCGGTTTCGATACCGCCTTTCATATCCTTGATTATCGCCAGTATGGAAAGCGCGAACCTCTTTGTCCTTAATTTAAGATCAGAAGCAGCCCTTGTATCTTTCCCCATACTTCATCCCCCGATTCAAAATTCGGAATTTTCAATCATATTTCGAATTCTTTATTGAATTCTTCATTCTAAACTCTCAATTCTTAAATCTCTTTGGGGTGACCAGTGGGAGTTGAACCCACGACCTCCAGGGCCACAACCTGGCGTTCTAACCAACTGAACTATGGCCACCATGTAAAAGAACAATGAAATCGTGACAATATCTGCTGAACTCCCGCATTCGCTTCGCTTTAAAAATCGGGCTCCAGCAAAGAACGCGGGATCCTCAATTTCACCTATGATTTAACTTCGTTGCACTCGTTAAATCATGTGAAATTGGGTTCCTGCAATTTCGCTTATAACTTAGTTCATTGCGCTCTCTAAGTTGTGTCAAATTGAGACAATAAAGCCCGTTACTTTCATAACAGGCTCACAATGCACAGTTATCAATATATCGATAATTGTTCCCAAAGGCAAGGTCTTTTTCTCGGCAGATTTTATCATACATACGTGCTGTCCAATTTGCTCCGTTTTTTTCTCTAAGATTTTTTATTGTAAGTATTTTAATATTGCTCTATATTATAAATCTAGATATTTCGATGATTCTTTATGTCTGAAAAGGAAAAGAAAAGAATGTTCAAAATTATTGAAAAAATATTTCTCGCTCCGACTGTTGCCAGATTTGTTATTGAGGCGCCGTTTATCGCTCCCAAACGAAAACCGGGCAATTTTGTCATGCTTCGGGTCGGTAAAACCGGTGAAAGAATCCCGATTACATTGGTGGACAGCGATACAGCAAAAGGAACAATCACATTGATTGTTCAGGGAATCGGAAAAACAACGAAAGAACTACTCACCAAATCGGCAGGAGATTTTTTATCCGATGTCGTGGGACCTCTCGGCAACCCGACGCCGATTCTGGAAAAGAAAACGGTCGCCTGTATCGGCGGCGGTGTCGGCACTGCGGAATTATTCCCGATTACAAAAGCGTCTGAACGACGCTGACTGCCGCGTGTATTCCATTATCGGCGGACGTTCGAAGGAATTGGTAATCCTTGAGAACGAAATGAAGCGTTCGTCTCATATCGCTGTCGTAACAACGGATGACGGCTCTTACGGACGTAAAGGAATTGTTACCGAGCCGTTGAAGGAATGGCTCGATGCTAAGGCCGGCATCGAAGCAGTCTATGCCATCGGTCCGCTGCCTATGATGCGCGCCGTCTCGAATCTTACTAAAAATTACGGCGTCAAAACCTACGTTAGTTTGAACGCTATTATGGTAGATGGAACCGGCATGTGCGGCGGGTGCCGCGTGACGGTAGCCGGAAAAATGAAATTTGCGTGCGTCGACGGTCCGGAATTCGACGGTCATGAAGTCGATTTCGATGAAATGATTCTGCGCAATCGTTCTTATGCAGCAGGAGAAAAAGCGGTCTTGGAACGGTTCGAACATGCACCGGGGGAATGCAGATTGGAGAAGATGGTATGAATACAATGAAAGCCTCGGAACGCATGAGAATTCCGCGTCAGCATTCCATAGAACAAAATGCGGAAAAGCGCAGTCATAATTTTGAAGAAGTCTCTTTGGGATTGGATGAAGTTCTGGCGCTGACAGAAGCATCGAGATGCCTCGAATGCAAGGATCCGATCTGTATGGAGGGATGTCCCGTGAATGTGGACATCAAATCGTTTGTCCAATTGGTCAATGAAAAGAAATTTGTCGATGCGGTGAAAAAAATACGCGAATCCAATTTTCTCCCGGCTATTTGCGGACGGGTTTGCCCGCAGGAAGAGCAGTGCGAAAATGTGTGTACACTGGGCAAAAAACACGATCCGGTTGCTATCGGCAAGCTGGAACGGTTTGTTGCCGATTATGAAATGAAATCCGGCCAGTTTACAATTCCGCAGATTGAGACAAAGCGGGAAGGAAAAGTGGCTGTTGTCGGATCCGGTCCTTCCGGCTTGACCTGTGCCGCAGAGCTTGCAAAATATGGATACGAAGTCACTCTTTTCGAAGCGTTCCATGAAGTAGGCGGAGTACTGCGATACGGAATTCCGGAATTCCGTTTGCCGCGGACTATCCTCGATATCGAAGTGGAACGTATACAGGCGCTCGGTGTAAAAATCTATACGAACTTTGTCATCGGACGGACAGCAACTGTCGATGAATTGTTCAAGGAGTGGGGTTTCAGTGCAGTTTTCCTGGGCACGGGAGCCGGTACTCCGCATTTTATGGGTATACCGGGGGAAAGCCTGAATGGTGTTTACTCTGCAAACGAGTTCCTGACTCGCGTAAATTTGATGAAGGCATATAAATTCCCGGAATACGATACGCCGATCCGCCTTGGAAAAAATGTCGCAGTGATCGGCGGCGGAAATACGGCTATGGACGGCGTGCGGACTTCAAAACGTCTCGGCGCAGAAAAAGCATATCTGGTGTACCGGCGTTCAAGAGCTGAAATGCCTGCACGGCTGGAAGAAGTTCATCATGCGGAGGAAGAAGGCATAGAATTTCTTATGCTCACAAATCCGACAAAAATATTGTCCGACGGAAATAATAACGTAGTCGGTATGGAATGTCAAAAAATGGAACTTGGCGAACCGGACGCGTCGGGAAGGAGAAAACCGATTCCGATTACCGGATCGGAATTTGTTCTCGAAGTCCAAACTGTGATCGAAGCAGTCGGTCAGGCGCCGAATCCGATTATTCAGGCAACGACGCCGGGACTCGAAACCAGTAAGCGCAGTACGGTTGTGGTCGGCGAAAAACAGCAGACAAATCGTCCCGGAATTTTTGCCGGAGGCGATCTGACACGCGGCGGCGCGACCGTTATACTTGCTATGCGGGACGGTAAAGAAGCTGCTGCGGCGATTCATGAGTATTTGTTGAAGAACATTAAACAGTGAACTGTAAATTGCAAACTGTGAACTAAGAACTAAGAACCAAGAACCAAGAACCAAGAACTAAACTCATATTCACCATTTACTATTCACCATTTACGGTTCTCTTATGATTAAACACATCGTTGTCTGGAAATTAAAAGACTTTGCGGAAGGAAATTCGAAAGATGTTAATGCACGCGAGGTAAAAAGACTCCTTGAAGGACTGCGCGGGAAAATTCCCGGCTTGTGTAAAATTGAAGTCGGTTTAAATTTCACGCAAGAAGAAGGTGCAGCGGATATTGTCTTGTATTCCGAATTCGATTCAAAAGAAGCATTAGATGCGTATCAGATTCATCCGGCTCATGTGGCTGTAAAAGGTTTTGTCGGAGCGGTTCGCTCCCAAAGAATACTGGCCGACTATGAAGCTTGACATCATGTGGCAGCATTAACGATAGTTAAACTGCGGAATGTAGCTTAGCATCGTCATCCCCCGTCAAAATAATTGTTTGAATAACATTTGTTTAGCCCCCTTTTGCCGATTCTTTGCCTCCAGTTGCCGAAAACTTTGAACATTTCTTTGATTTTCCTCGTAAATTAATCAAGAAGTCCACAATAATTATCAGGGGAAAACGTCTGTATTATAAAGAATGTGCAAAACAACTTAATCAAAACTAAATAACTTGATATTCTATGCAACATTGATTATACTATAGCGTATGTAATAACTGATAGTCATTAAATGAACGGTGTTGCAATGGGAATTCATGAACGAAAAGAGAGAGAAAAAGAACAGCGTAAAGAAGAAATAATAGACGCTGCTCAAAGCATTTTTTTTGAAAAGGGGCTGCTTGCAGCTACAATGGATGAGATAGCGGAAGCCGCAGAATTGAGCAAAGGGACACTCTATCTTTATTACAGCAGCAAGGAAGATCTCTATCTTGCCGTCATGATGCGGGGAATTGAGACTCTCCATGAAATGTACGCACAAATCGTGAACTCTGATGCTTCTACAGTTGAAAAGATCATACGCTGCAGCGATTCGTATGTGGATTTTTTCCATTCGAACAGAAATTTTTTTAGAATGTTCCCGTTCCTGCAAAATCCGCAATTCCACAAACAGGTCTCGGAGGAAATGATGCACTCCTGCGGCCTTAAGAATCAAAAAATGTGGGATATGGTTATCGCGCTTCTGAAAAAGGGAATGGAAGAAGGAATGCTGCGGCCGGACCTCAATCCGGTTGAAGTCGGCATCATCTTCTGGTCGAGCTCCACGGCATTATTGATACGGGAGGACAGCGAAGGCCCTGCATGGAAGTCGAATCTCAATATAGATTTTGATCACACATTGGAAGTATGCAATATGCTGCTCATGGAATCGGTACTAACCGAACGAGGCCGCGATGAGTATCATGCATTGAAGAAAAAAGGTAGACGAACCGCATAAGCACTCTGTATAGTATGAGGAGACAATGAGAAGACGATTATATCAAATATCTGCAATGATTATTTTGCTCGCGATCACTGCACACGCACAGGGAAAAAGATCGTTAACGATCGAGCAGGCAATACAAATCGGAATGGAAAACAGCAAAGCGCTCCGCACTTCGCAATTTAAAGTTTTATCCGCTGATGCAAAGGCAAGCGAGACGAATACGCTCGGACTGCCGTCTTTGAAATTTAACGGAACGTATACGCGATTAAGCAATGTCCCACCAGAGGCAGTGGCGCTTCCCGCAAATTCTTTTGGACCGGGTTTTCCGCCGACCGACGTGAATATGGTGCTTTCGCCGACCATACTCAATAATTACGGGCTCAAGGGAACCTTGCAGCAGCCTCTGTTCACCGGCGGAAAAATATCCGGCGCTATCGATGCTGCAAGTTTTTCAGCCGAGGCGACAAAAGAAGACCTCAAAAAGGATCAGGCGGATGTTCTGTATAATATCAAGGCGTCGTATTGGAATTTGTACCGTGCAATTGAATTCAAAAAATTCGTGGATGAAAACGTCGATCAAATTAAATCTCATGCCGTCGATGCAGAGAATTTATTCAAACAAGGACTGCTCACCACCAACGATGTTATGAAAGTCCGCGTTCAGCTTTCCGACGCATTGGTCCGCCAGATCGATGCAAAGAACGATGTGCAACTGGCTATGTATGTTCTCAACAATACCATCGGACTGCCGCTGCAAACGGAAATTGAACTTGCATCGACAATTCATGTTGTAGACCGGGAATGGTCTTCGGCAGACGATCTTATTAAATCTGCATTTGAGAAACGTCCGGAAGTGCTGGGAATGAATGCACGCGTAAAAGCCGGTGAAGCAGGATTAACCTCAACGAGAGGCGGATGGTGGCCTCAAATTTACTTGATTGGCAACTATTATTACAATAATCCAAATCAGCGTTATTTTCCTGTAACAAATGATTTCCAAAATTCATGGGATGTTTCGATTTCACTTTCCTTCGATCTCTGGAATTGGAATCAAACGGGCCACCAATCAACACAGGCACAGGCCCAATTGGCACAAGCTCAGGAAGGTCTTTCCATGACTAAGGACGGTATTACGCTGGAAGTAACTCAAAGTTATCTCGGCATTCAAAAAGCAAAAGAACGAAAAGCCGTCTCCGAGCAGGGCGTCGCTCAAGCAGAAGAAAATTACCGCACGATGGATGGGAAATACAAACAGGGACTTGCGGCAAACTCCGAATTGCTCGATGCAGAAGTAGCGCTGCTTCAGGCCAAATTAAATTTAACACAGTCATTAGTCGATTATGAACTCGCCATTGCGCAGCTTTCCAGAGCTATCGGCGAATAAGAATTTACGAAAAGGATATAATACCATGAAAACCAAAACGAGAATCATCATTATCAGCGGTATCGCTGCTGTCGTTCTTATTGCACTCATTGTGAGAAGTAAAATTGAATTGAATGCATCGTCCCATGGAGGCGCTATTTCCACTGACCCAGCCGTTTCTGTTTATAAAGCAACCCGTCAATCGCTGGACAATCGGTTTTCCCTCGTGGGAACGCTCAATGGATTTAACGACGTTGTGGTGCTTTCAGAGACACAAGGACGCGTTGTCAAAGTAGATGCAGAAGTGGGGCAATATAAAGAAGCCGGTTCCGTGCTGGTCGAAGTGGACAGCGTAACAAGAGAAGCAGCTTCCAAAGCGGCAGAGGTCAATTATGAAAAATCCAAAAAAGATCTGGAGCGCTACGAAGCATTGTATAAAGAGCATTCCGTTTCAGATACGCAAATCGAGCAGGCTCGATGGGCGTTCCAAACTGCAGAATCGCAATATATAACGGCCCATCGTGCTTTAACGGACACAAAAATTACATCGCCAATTTCAGGAATTGTAACCGCGCGGTATGTCAATGTAGGCACGATGACTGTCGGCGCGCCGCAGGCGACTCAAATTGCCAATGTCGTCGATATATCCCGTTTGAAAGCAAAAGTACAGGTTGCGGAAAAGGATGTTTTCCGGCTGCATGTAGGCGATGAAGTCGATGTAACGACCGATGTTTTTCCGAATACAGTTTTCAACGGCAAAATCTATACGATTTCATCAAAAGGAGATGACGGGCATACCTACACTGTCGAAGTATTATTGCCCAATCCCAAGCAGGAACTCAAAGCAGGAATGTTTGTACACCTGACATTCAAGCTGAATGCAGAAAAGTCTGCGCTGATCATACCGCGCGAAGCGATTGTAGGCAGTCTGCAAAATGCGCAGGTATATGTGGTGAGCAATAATATTGCACGGCTGCGTCCCATTCTTGCCGGAAATGAAACGGGTACGAATGTTGAAGCGCTGCAAGGGCTTCAAGACGGTGAATTTGTCGTCGTGGATGGTCAAAACAATTTGAACGACAGTGTGAAAGTCGTTGTGCGTTAATGCGTGTAAGGAATAAAGGAATCTTCTCATGACACTTACTGAATTATCTATCAAGCGGCCGACATTGGTGGTAGTAACGTTTACTGTGCTGGCAGTACTAGGCACCTTCAGTTACTTCCAATTGAAGTATGAATTGCTCCCGAAAATGTCTATTCCCGTCGTAACGATTACCACCGTCTATCCCGGCGCTTCGCCGTACGAAGTTGAAAACAATGTCAGCAAAGTCATCGAAGATGCCGTTTCCGGCATCGACAAGATCGACAATGTGCGCTCGACATCGTTCGAAGGGATGTCGCTGGTCATTATCGAGTTTAAGCAGGATGCAAACATCGATAATGTCGTGCAGGATGCGTCGCGGAAAGTGAATGCTGTCCTTTCCCAGCTTCCGACAGATGCCAAGCAGCCGACAGTCTCAAAGATTGCCTTTGACGAGATTCCGGTGCTCAGAATGGGTGTGACCAGCACAATGGATTCGAGGGAGTTCTTCCAATTTATGAAAGATAGAATCCAGCCCCGGTTATCAAAAATTGCCGGCGTGGCTCAGGTCGCATTAACGGGCGGAGATGAACGCGAGATCAGAGTGAATTTAGATGCCAACAAAGTCCGCGCATACGGGCTTTCTGTTTTGCAGATTATGCAGGCCGTACGGAATGCGAACATGGATTTTCCCACAGGAAATATCAAAGATGCCGACGCGCAGTTTGTCGTGCGTATTGCCGGAAAATTCAAATCGATTGAGGACTTGCGGCAATTGGCTGTGGGGCGTTCGCGTCAGGGAGGCGATATACACCTTGCGGATATTGCGGAGGTGCAGGACGGCAGGAAAGATTATACGCAAATCAACCGTGTGAACGGCATTACATCGATCGGCATTCAGGTCGTTAAACAGTCTGATGCCAATGCGGTTTCCGTCAGCAAGCTTGTCCGTGCTGAATTGGCTAATATACGAAAAGAGTTTGAGAAGCAGGGTATTGTTTTTAATATCGCGGAAGACAGTTCTACATTTACACTCGAATCGGCTGATGCCGTAAAAGCCGACCTTCTGCGCGCAGTGTTTATGGTGGCTATCGTCATGCTTCTCTTTCTGCACAGCATCAGAAATTCCATCATCGTGCTTGTTGCGATTCCAGCATCGCTCATCACCACATTCGGATTTATGTATGCTATGGATTTTTCAATGAATGTTATGACGCTTCTGGCTATGTCGCTTGTCATCGGTATTCTTGTGGACGATTCTATTGTTGTTCTGGAGAATATCTATCACCATTTGGAAAAAGGGGAAGAGCAGCGCAGTGCAGCATTGCACGGACGGAACGAGATAGGCTTTGCAGCCCTATCGATAACTATGGTGGACGTCGTGGTTTTCCTGCCCCTATCGCTCGTCAGCGGCATCGTCGGTCAGATTATACGGCAGTTTGCACTGGTTGTCGTCGGTTCAACATTGACAAGCTTGTTCGTCTCGTTTACAATCACACCGACATTGGCTTCGCGTTTTGCCAAACTCGAGCGTCTGACAGACCGCACCTTGTTCGGGAAATTTGCACTGGCGTTCGAACGCTCCTATCACAGCTTTTCCGATTTTTACCAAAAACTGCTCAGATGGGCGCTCGTGAATAAAGCCAAAGTAGCATTGGGGACCACCGGACTGTTCGTCCTTTCGCTGTTGTTTCCGGCATTCGGATTGATCGGCAACGAATTTATGCCGCAGACCGATCGCGGTGAATTCAGCGTTTCCATTGAACTGCCGCCGGGTGCATCGATCGAACAGAACAACCAAACCACTTTGCAGATTGAGCGTATTTTTGCGCAGATACCTGAAATTGAAAAAGTATTCACAGGTGTCGGATCACAAGCAATGGGAATGCTTTCATTGTCGAGTGATAACCTTACTCAGATTAATGTGACACTTATCCCGAAAGAGCTTCGGAAAAAAAAGACAACAGAAGTCGGTGAAGAACTTAAATCGAAGTTGAAAGAGATTCCGGGCGTTAAGGTCTATGTGAATCCCATTGGAATATTCGGATCCGCAGACCAGGCAGCAATACAAATTGCAGTGAACGGCACCGATCTTGATGCTTTGGCAAGAACGGCGGATCAGGTGCAGAATGTGTTGAAAAGCATTCCAGGAACAACGGACGTTCGTCTTTCCTCGGAGACCGGAAAACCGGAAATGCATATTGAAATTGACCGCGCAAAAATGGCGCAGCTGGGTCTTTCCGTCGCGGATGTCGGAACGACGCTGCGTGTTGCTTTGACCGGAGATGATCAATCCAAATACCGGGATGGCAGCAATGAATATGACATTCGTATTCAATTTGACGAATCTAACCGCACACACACGGACGATCTCGGCAGCATGGCATTTATGAATAACCGCGGACAGCAGGTAGAGTTAAAACAATTTGCATCGATCTATCAATCCTCAGGTCCTACCAAATTGGAGCGCCGTGATCGAATAAATAATATTGTGGTCAACGGTCAAACACTCGGCAGACCTACAGGAACGATAATGGAAGACTTCAGGAAAAAGATTGCAGGCGTTCAGCTTCCGCAGGGCGTAACGCTTTCCTATCTCGGCATGGAAAAAATGCGCGGCGAAGGTTTTGCCGATCTTTTTTGGGCTATGGGTATCGGCATCTTGTTCATTTATCTGATTATGGTAGCTTTATATGATTCTTATGTCTACCCGTTCGTGGTATTGTTCTCGCTGCCGCTGGCAATGGTCGGCGCAATGGTTGCGCTTGCAGCGGCAGGGAAGTCGCTCAGCATTTTTACAATGCTCGGCATTATTATGCTGATGGGACTTGTTGCAAAGAATGCCATCTTATTGGTCGATCGAACGAATCAAACGCGTCTTGAACAGGGATTGACCGTGTATGAAGCCCTGCTTGAAGCGGCAAAATCCAGAATGCGGCCGATTCTCATGACGACACTGACGATGATCTTCGGTATGCTGCCGATTGCTTTATCGACAGCGGAAGGCGCCGAATGGAAATCGGGCCTGGCGTGGGCGCTGATCGGCGGTTTGACCAGTTCGCTGTTCCTGACATTGCTTGTCGTGCCGGTGGTCTATATGAAAGTGGATGAATGGAAAGAAAATATCCCGGCGTTTTTTAAAAAACCGTCGGATATTTTAAAGCGGCGTCGGAACGGTTCACCGGTGGAGAATCGGATTCCTGAATTCAGTTCTGTGAAGTAACCGGAAATTAGTTCTGCAAGACCGGAAATGAAAAAGGCCTCTGCTGAGAAATCAGCAGGGGCCTTTTTATTGATTGATCGAATGTAATGTACTTATCGGCCTATCTTGAAATTAAAGGGGACAGTCACCTTTGCAGTGACGGGGCCTGTAGACATCATGGCCGGTTTATATGTCGATTTCATAGCCGCAGAAATTGCTTCGTCGTTGAAGATATCGCTCGTACTTTTTATAATAATCGCCTGAATCGGTTTTCCCTGCTGATCGACCGTGACTTCCACTATGACCCTGCCGTTCAGTCCCATGCGGTATGCAATATCAGGATAGCTGGGAGTTGCGAGCTTGATAACCTGAGGGGGATTCTCGATAGCAACGAAGGGATGCGGAGCAGATATCGGTTCGCTTTGCTGCGGGGCGGCAGCTTGCTGCTGCACCGGCTGCTGCTGTACCGCTGGCTGCTGCACAGGGGGTTGAACTTGCGGCTGCGGTTGTGCTTGCTTTACTTCCTGCTTGGGTGTAACAGGAGTCGATTGTTTTTGCTCGTTCTGCACTTTCTGCTGCACAGGCGCTGGAGCGGGCTTCAATTCCGTTTTCTTCGCTTCATTCTGTTTAGGTTTTTCTTCTGATGCCGCGGCCTGTTCATTTCCTTTGAGTTCCGCAGGCGATGCAGCAGCGGGCTGCTGCTGTGCTGTCGTAAGAGGAGCAGGCGGCGGAGAGGATTGTTCAGGCGCTTTTTTGGATGATGAGACGAGGAAAATGACTATGCCAATGACCGCGGCCAGTCCAACAAGCCCTGCAAGGAGAGGGGTTTTTGATTTATGCACTGCAGGTTTCGCTTGAGTTTCTTCAACAGTCTGCGGGGCAGCTTCTTTTTGAAGGGGCTTCCTCTTATTTTTCAGCAGCAGGCGGTTCCGCCGATTTCTGCTGAAGCGTGGTCAATTGCTCGATTTTTGTTCGTATTCTTTTGCGACGACGCTGTCGGGCTCGATAATATAGATCCTGCGAATTTCTTCCAGCGCATGTGCATAGTCGCCTTTGGCGACATAATCGTCAGTCCGCTGGAAATATTGGCTTTTCAATTTTTCCAGAGCCGCTTCTTTTTCTTTTGTATCTTTGACTTCCGGCGGTTTTGCCGCTGCGGCGCGCCGCTGTGCATCGCTCACCGCGCGTTCGAACATAGCCGGAAGAGAATTCGTTATATCCGCCTTGTTCTTTTTCAGTGACCGCCTGATCGGATACTTTGATGAGCTGTTTTTCGATAGCAATAATATAAATATTCTTTGCATCGGCAGATTTGACTTCTTTCAAATTCTCGAGAGCTTCGGCGAAATTTCCAGCTTCTGCTTTCTTCTGAATTTCCTGGAGTCGATCGATAACGAACTGCTGGGGAGTCATCTTTTCCTGGGGTTCCATGCCTTCGATCCTTCTTGTCTTAGTGCTTTTTTCCGCTTGTGGCAATGCAGCCGTCCACTGAGCATGAAAAGATGGACAAATTGTTATTCGCCGCTTGCTGCTTGCTCGTTCGGATAAATCAGCTTAAGCGTTTGTCCCGTTTGTTGAGCATGGCGAATTTCATTTTGTCGGATTCGGATTTCAATTTTCTTTATTTCTTTGTTTAATGGGTCTATAACGTAGGCTTTTGCTACTTCGTCCAATGCTTTGCTGAACTCTTTTTGTTTCTGAAGTTCATCGGCAGTGCGAAGGTGAATATGAACGAGTTGATCCCGTTCCTCCGGATTCGAGGCGTCGGTTTGAGATTTTTCCTGTGAATTTTCGGCCGGTACTTCTGCCTCCTGCCTGGATTCGCTGGCGAGAATATCTTCTTCGATTTTTTTCAAATCCTCATTTCTCGGATCCACCGTCAAACCGATCGTAATTTCTATCAGAGCTTCGGCCAGGACTCCTTCGTTGTAGAACTGCCGAGCACGCTTGATATGTTCGCGCAGCGCAAGGTCTTTTTCCTGCTGTGCTGTTGTGGCGTTCCATTTTTCCTGCTGCTGTTTCATCTGCTCTTTCAGATCCAGCAGGTCTTTTCGCGATGGATCAAGAACGATGGCTTTTTCGATCTCGATCAGAGCTTCTGAAAAGCCATGGTGCAGGATGGATTCTTTTGCCCGGAAGATATGTTTCTTAATAATCTTGTCGTTCTCTTCTGTCCGTTTCTTGTTCTCTGATTCCTTTTGTGCCGTTTCTATCTTTACTTCAAGCACTCTTAAGTCTTCGCGCGTCGGATCAAGAACCAGAGCTTTCGTCACTTCCATGAGTGCATTTTCATATTCTTGACGGGAGAGGAGGCTGTTGGCGTTTTCAATGATATCATGAATCTGTTTATCGCGTTCCTCTTCTGTTTGTTTTTCCTGCATCTGCAGGTAGAGGGCCTGAATCTGACCCTCGAGCGATTTTAATTCCTCATTGGCAGGATCGTATGTAAAGCCGTTCGCAACTTCGGCAAGGGCTTCCTCGAACGCTCCCTGCTGTACGAGATCTTTTGCGCGTTTTGCATGCGACTTAATTGCAGCAACGCGTGTTTCTTCCGCCTGCTGTTTCTGCATCGCCGCCTGATATTCATGAAATTCATTCTGAAGTTTAAGCTCGTAATTTTGAATAGACTCGTCCAGCGGATCGAGCATAAATGCTTTTGCAACTTCATCGAGCGCTTTGCTGTATTCGTGTTCTGCAGCATAGCGAGCCGCTTCTGTAAGATGTCCGGTTATCTTTTCTCCAGTGTCATTAGCCGGAGTTTCTTCGGCAGACAGATTTGAATCTTCTGCATCTTCGGCTTTCTTCTGTTCTTGAATTGCAAGGATGTCCTGCTCCATGTGCTCTGACGTCTTCGTCAAACGGATTGATGACGAAAGCAAGAGCTACTTCGCCGAGAGCATCTTCATGACGGTTTTCGGATAAGATACGCACGCGCTTTTGTGAGATACTGGAATATGCGTTCTTTATCGAAACGCCGTTTTGCTTCGGTTTCTGCATTTTCGCCAAGCAGCGCACGTTCACGTTCGGCCTGCTCCATTCGGCGCAATTCTTCTTCCTGATGTTTGCGGACGGTTTCCTCTTCCTCGTGACGTTTTATTTCCATCTGGCGGAGCGATTCTTCCTGCAGCGTAACGATACGTTTTTCGCACGCCTGCAGCGACTCGTTAATCGGATCGAGGACATATGCCCGTGTAATAACACGGAGAGCTTCGGAAAATTTAAGCTGATCTGCAAGCCGGCCCGCATTTTCAATATGTTTCTGAATAGCAGTGACGATCGCTTCCCGTTTTTTGCGCTGTTCATCTTCGCGCTTGCGGTACATGTCCACTTGGGCCTGTTGTTCCCGTTCCTGCGCTTCACGGATTTTTCGCTGCAGTTCAAGGACTTCTTCGTTCAGGGGGTCTACAACCACGACAAAGGCGAGTTCGCTCAGTGCTTCGTCCATTCTGCCCTGTGTATAGAGTTCGTGCGCTTGCTTCAAGTATTGTTTGATCTTTTGCTGCTGCGCCTGGCGGCGGGATTCTTCTTCTTTCTTTCGCTTTTCTTCTTTTTCCTGCTGAAGCCGTGCGACCTGGGCTTTGAGCGCTTCCTGACGCTTCCGTCCTTCTTCTTCCTGCCGCCGGATTCGTTCGGCCTCTTCTCGAGTGCGTGCTTCTTCCTGTGCGCGGCGGACGCGGTCCTCCAGACCATGGATACGTTCGTTTGCCGGATCCAATAAATAGGCCCTTGCAATTTCATCCAAGGCGCGATTGAAATCGCCTTTGGCTTCATAATCGGCTGCCCGCTGGAGGAAGGCGGATATTTTAGAATCGATTGCCTGACGCCGGAGTTCATCATTTTTTCTCCGGTCTTCTTCTTCTTTTTTCCGATGTTCTACTTCTTGTTCCTGTTTCGCTGCTACAGCGGCGGAGCGCTGTGCTTCGACGATTGCAAGATTGGAAATATGTTCGAGCGCCGCCGGCATGGGCTGCGCGGGTTGGTTTGCAGGATGGGCGGCTGTTTCTAACTTGGATTCCGTTTTCTGAGCGGTCATCAAGGAGCGAACGCGTTCTTCATATGCAAGTGCATAGAGGTTACGCGGATCTCGTGTGCGAGCTTTGGCAATTTCCTCCAAAGCGGCGGCATAGCTGCCTTCGCGCACCAATTTATCTGCTTGCTTCAGGAAGGTCGCAACTTCTTTCAATTGCTCAGCACTTCTCTGAAGATCAGGCGCCTTTGCCATGTCCTGTCCTTTCTTGAAGCGATTTAACAAACCGCTTGAAGCGAGTATCACCTATTATGGGGAGTATATTATCGAATTTCTCTCTGATTGTCAATATCAGACGCTGCTCATTCAAGCGAAAATTATTATCGACGAACAAAAAAACCTCTAAAATAGAATAAATTTTAACTAAATTTATATTTTCATTGTCGGGGTGAGAGGATTCGAACCTCCGACCCCCTGCGCCCAAGGCAGGTGCTCTAACCGGGCTGAGCCACACCCCGTTCAATGCATGCCTAAAATATGAAGAAATTAGTGTCAAATCAACTTCTAACGCCGATCTGATTGAAAAGATGTTCGCCGTGTACCTGTGAAGCTACCGCTTAGCCAGCCAATTTTCCGGATTTTGTTTTTCCCGTTCTTTCCAAATTTCAAAATGGAGCAGCGGCCGCTCGACAGTATCGCCGCTTTTCCCAATCACGAATCCCTCCGTCACTTTCTGCGACTCGCGCACCAAGATATCCGAAAGATGCGCATAGACCGATCGGTATCCGTTGTAATGGTTGATGATCAAAATGTTCCCGAAACCTGGAATGAAGGAAATGACGGATACTTCGCCGTCGGCAACCGCATAAACGGCAGAACCGACAGGTGTGGTGATATCGATGCCGGAATTTTGCGTAACTGTTTTTAAGATAGGATGCACCTGATTGCCGAAATGCGCCTGGACGGAACCGTTTTTAACGGGCCAGCGCAATTTTCCTTTTTTTAGGCCGAAATTTTCTCCAGCGTTTCCTTCTTCAGGTTCCGGCAGGGACGGCGATGCAGGCAGAATTTTCTTTTCCCTTTTGTGCGCTTCAGCCAGTTCCTTTGCGCGGCGTTCTGCTTCTTCATGTTCTTTGCGGATCCGTTCTTTTTCGATCAGGTCTGCAATAATCTGTTCGATTTGTCCGTACGCTTCTGTTTTACGCGAGAGCTGTTTTTTAAACATCGTTTTATCTTGACGGATTTTTTTGAGAACGGTCCGGCGTGCGGCGAATGTTTTATTCAGGTTGTGTTCTTCAAGCGTCTTTTCAGAAATGAGGAGACGCTCATGCTGCAGTTTGTCCTGCAGGTGTGTAATTTTTTTGTTCCAGTTCCGATTTGTTCGCAGCGATGCCCTGTAAATCCTTTGCACGCTGTTCGGAAAATCGTTTAAGATACTGAATGCGGATATACATCTGATTGATGGATTTTGAAGAGAAGAGCAGTTCGATGTCGTATACACGTCCGTTTTTATACACCGATCGGACATAGTTGGCGTAATGGGACTGCAAAAAGTGAAGTTGATTTTCCAGAGACGCGATAGAAGAGCGTGCCGTATCGATTTCGGCTGTCAGTCCGCAGCTCTTCATCGTGCAGCTTCTGCAAGAGCTGGCGAATGAGGTCGGACTGGTGTTCGAGGTCGTCCAGCCGGTCGAGGGTCACCTGTTCCCGCTTGTCGCTTTCCTGAATTCGTTTTTCATATTTTTGAATATCATCCCGGAGCTTCTGCAGTTCCTTTTGCTTGCGCTGAATTTCGTGCTGGTCGCGCTGTGCGAAGCAGATGCCGAGCGAAAGAAGAAAAAAGATTCCCGTTATAATCCAATGCCGTTTGTGCATTACCAGTGAATTCGTTCTGCGTTTTCAGGAACCGTTAACGTGCACTCCATCGCTGTAGTGTTCAGTTCAACTTCGGAATATGAAAGCGATATCCGGTGCCGCTGGATCGGCTGAATGATTTGAATGCTGCGGGGAATGGCTGTGTTTCCCGTTGCCTCAAAATCACGAAAGTTTTGTTCGAAAGCAACGGTTCCGCTCCGGTCGAAATCCTGTATTTTTCTAATCAGCAGGGTGGAAGGATCGATCCAATAATATCGCTTTTCATCTCCGGAAGAATAAATATAAAGCAAGAGGTCGTTTTCAATCCGTTGTTCATCCGGAGTATGCAGATCGGCTGCCGAGAAGACTCCGCCGGAAAACAGATTCAGAATGCCATCAAAATTCAAATTTATATGGAAAATCCGCTGAATGTTTTCTTCGTTTGTCGTCCCGGTGGTGAGAGTATTCTGGAGACTGTTGTAAAAGAAAAATTCTTTCTTCGTAAGAAGGGCCGCGCCGACTTTAATGCCGAAGGGACCTCCGAGAGAAATTAAAAGGGAATCGGGCTTTCGAATAAGTAAAGTAAAGGAAGCAGTTTGCGCGAGTTCCGGAGTCTCTATGGAAATTCTGCCTTCTCCCTTGAGCGTATGAATCCGGTCGTGGTTGACCATGACGGACTGGGATACTTCGTCGAACGATACGGGCCGGAAGCCGGTTCGAATGCTGTTATGCGCTGCACAGCCGCCAAGAAGCAGAACAAAGAAAAGAAAGAACCGGCTTTTTTTCATTTTTAAAGCGATCCTCGTTTTATTTTTTGTACGGAGCAATTCATTTTTAGTGTCCATTTCCAGCGCCTTTTTCCATGTTGTGACCGCTTTTTTCTGATCTCCCAATTGGAAGTAAACATCGCCCAGGTGTTCATAGACCACAGAATTTGCGGATCCTGCGGCAACAGCTTTTTCAATATACTGCCGTGCCTCCTGGTATTGCCCGAGCTGGTAATAAATCCATCCGTACGTATCGAGATAGGCGGAATTATCAGGTTCGCTTGCAACTGCGGTTCGGGACATCTCGAGCGCCCTGTTCAACTGCAATCCTCTTTCTGAAAGGCTGTAGCCGTAATTATTTAATAAGAAGAGCAGATTGCGGGTCTACGCGGAGCGCTTCTTCATACAGGCTGTCGGACATTTCGTACCTATGCTCATTGTCATATGTTAAAGCCAGAGTGCTCAGCGTATTGATGTCTTTCGGATTCAGCCGGCGTGCAATTTCAAGGCGTTCGATCGTTTTGTCCGGCCGTTCTAAGGCGGGAGTAGACAAGCCCCTGCAAAAGATATATGCGGAAATCTTTGGGAACAGATTTTTCCGCTGCTTCTCATTTCTTGCAGGACTTCCTGAAATTTATTTTGAGAAAAGAGCGTCGATCCCAGGAACCACCAGGCATTTGCATTCCAGTCTGCGAGCGTCGTGACAATTTTGAATTGATATACTGCAAGAGAGTCTTTTTTTGCATTCAATGCAAGCAAGCCCAAGTACCAATGCGGCCGCCAATCGCCGGTCAAAAGAGCCGCCATTTCTTCAAAAACTTTCTTTGATTTGAATGCCATGGTGGAGTCATGTTCGATAAGTCCGAACATGCCGATGCCTATGCGCAGCTTCACTTCAGGATTCGTCACTCCCTGTGCAAGAAGTTTTTGATACAGTTTGATTGCCTCTGCATATTCTTTTTGATCAAGGTGGATATCCGCAAGCGCCGCTATGATCTCAGGATCGTTCTTATCCGAATCGAGCATCGATTGAAGAAGATCTTTTGCCTCGCTGAGCCTGCCGGCTTTTGTATAGGCGTCGGCAAGCTGTTTTTGCTATTTGTTTGTTGCCGGGATCCAGCTTGAGCATCCGTTTAAATGTTTCCGCCGCTCGATCGAATCGTTTCAGCGCTGTATTCAGCATACCGCATTGGTAAAGAATGTCCGGCTGATCTCCGTCATGATCGAGTATCATTTCGTAGATTTCCAACGCTCGCAGCGGTTTGCTCGTTTGATACAATCGTGCCAGCGTGTACCAGTAATCCATTGACGTTGAATCTATCTTGACGATCCTTTCGTATTGCTGGATCGCAGAATCCGGCTGGTAGATATTGACATATATGGATGCTAGATTCTCACGGTATGTAATGTTCATCGTATCGAGGCGGACGGCTTTTTTGCCTGTTTCTGCTGCCTGCTGATATTTATTAAGCAGCGCGTAATCCTTGGAAAGCACGTAATAGAGAGCAGCGGCGCTGTCCGTGGTCAGCGCCTTTTGATATTCGAGAATGGCTTCTGCATAGGATTCCTTTGCATCGAGAGCCGCGCCTGTAATGAAATGCTGCAATGCCCGGTCGCGTCCCGTCTCGTCCGTTCCAGGGACGGCATGTACGGGCGGCATCGCTCCCGTGTTTTTTGGCTGCGAACTGCTGCAGCCGGGAATAAAAAAAATCCCCACTAAAAGACTTGTGAGGAGTATGCACTCTTGTAACTTTTTCATTACATAAATATATCGAAACCTCGATAGAGTTACAAGCTGAGAGGGGCATTTTTCTCGCATGAAATCGTTCTTTTTAACGAATCTGACAGGTTTTTGTGTCGACGTAAAGGATATGAAATGATCTGTTGTTTTTATCGCATCACCTTGTGCTCAATTGATTCCGGATAGAGAGGAAACTCGAAAGATCATTGCCTGTATTCCAGGTTTTGAGGCCTGGTATACTAAGCATCCTTTTCTGAAGTCGGTTTGCCCTGACGTTTATGCAAACATCATGCATAAGCATAAGGAATCGGTTTTTCTATTCTTATCGATTTTATGATCCTTAATGCCGGGTACAGGGCATAGGAGTTATAATTTCATGAAATCAGAGAAGATGGGACTTGACTTTCACGCAGGGGTTTAATAATTTACCACAAGTCAAGACAAATCAGATCAGATAAAACAAATCCGATAATCCGTATGTAAATTGTTGGAGGCAATATGAGTCTCAATAAATTAAAAGGACAATGTACGATGATGAGACAACATTGGTTTATGGCCGTTGTGCTGTTCACTTTTATTCTTGTCGGTTGTGGAGGGACGGAAGAAACGACTCAGGACCAAAGTCAGGCGGCGCGTCCGGCAGATAAAAGCGCGCCCGCGGAACAGCCGAAGGTTCAAACTGCGCAAACTGCGCAACCCGTGCAGCCCGCGCAAAGTGTCCCGCCGCCGGCAAAGCCTCAGGCCGAGCCGAACAGCACGGATCAGGCGCTGACAAGTTTTATCGGTGCGCCGGAACCTGAACAGAAAACAGAGCATCCCGCAGCACCTGTCGTAGCGCAGTCTGAACTTGCACAATACGAAAAACAAATTCAAGATTTGCGCACAGAAAATACAGGGTTAAAACAAAAAATTGTAAAGCTCGAAGAAGATAACCGAAGTCTGGCTTCACTCATGAGCGATCTCGAGGCAAAACTTGCAGCCGAAAAAGAACGTGCTGATCATGCCGTTGCTGCGCAGGCCGCACCTGCTCCCGCTGCTG
Organism: Ignavibacteriota bacterium; assembly: GCA_963778945.1. Lineage (GTDB taxonomy): Bacteria > Bacteroidota > Ignavibacteria > UBA10030 > UBA10030 > Fen-1254. Next base: position 23,737 of record CAVZWL010000028.1, on the reverse strand, counting down.
CGCCGGCTATGGTGGGAAATCCATCTGCAGCACTTGCCGTCTATGAAGACGGCCTGAAGACCTTTAACAAGAGAAAATATGCGGATGCAATGCAGGCATTTAATGATGCGATGGCTAAAGGGATTTCCGAGGATTTAAGGGACAATTGCATCTACTGGATCGGCGAATCGGAATTTGCATTGAAAAAATACAGCGATGCTCTAAAAAAATTCCAGGACGTCATTGCGATCAAAAGCTCGGATAAAAAGGGAGATGCACAGTTTATGATCGGCCAGACGTACGAAAAACTAGGAAATAAAAAGAAAGCAAAAGCTGCGTACGAAAAAGTCGTGAAAGAATATCCGATGAGCAAGAATGTAAAACATGCAAAAGAGCGCTGGGCAAAATTGTAATCTGTCTGGTTAAATTGAAAAAAAAGAAACCCCGGCCATTCAAAGCCGGGGTTTTTTGTCTTTGGCGGATCATTGAATTCCTCTGATCGCCTTTGTATATTGAATACGATGTCCAAATTTATGACAAAATATGTATGCCAATCGTGCGGGTATGTATCTCCGCGCTGGATCGGCAGATGTCCCAACTGCTCGGAGTGGAACACCTTTGTGGAAGAAGCGCCGAGTCCGCTCAAGGTGACGCGCAAATCGGGAACCGCTTCGAAACTCGATCCCGTCGCTCTTGAAGAGATTGAGGGACAGGATGTTCCGCGCATTCGTATCGGACTGGAAGAATTTGACCGCGTGCTTGGCGGGGGACTCGTTCCCGGCTCGCTTATTTTGCTCGGCGGCGATCCCGGCATTGGAAAATCGACATTGATGATGCAGGCCGCTCTCCGGCTGACGGAACAGACTCTTTCTGTATGTCAGCGGTGAAGAATCGGTCCAGCAGGTAAAGCTTCGTGCAGACCGGCTCAAGGGAAGCGATACGAAGCATATACTTCTTCTTGCCGAAACAAATCTGGATTTGATCCTCGATGTCATCGAGCGCGGAATGCCGGATCTTGTGATCGTGGATTCGATACAAACCATGTTTCGTCCAGGGCTGGAAAGCGCTCCGGGAAGCGTCAGTCAGGTGCGTGAATCGACCGCACTTCTTTTACGTCTGGCAAAAACGAAAAATATTCCGATATTTGTCATCGGTCATGTTACCAAAGAGGGTGTCATTGCCGGTCCCCGTGTAATCGAGCATATGGTCGATACGGTGCTGCAGTTCGAAGGAGAAGCGCATTATTCGTATCGCATCCTGCGCGCGTTAAAAAACCGTTTCGGTTCGACGAATGAAATTGGTATTTTTGAAATGCGGGAGGAGGGACTGCGGGAAGTCAAAAATCCGTCGGAAGTATTTCTTTCCGAGCGGCATTACGGAACTTCCGGTTCGACCGTTGTCGCAAGCATCGAGGGCTCGCGTCCCATTCTTGTAGAAGTTCAGGCTCTTGTTACGCCGACGAATTACGGCCTGCCGCAGCGCAACAGTACCGGCTTCGATTTTCGCCGCCTTGCACTTCTTCTGGCTGTACTGGAAAAACGAATGGGAATGAATCTCGGCCAGCAGGATGTTTTTGTCAATGTTGCCGGAGGATTGAAAATCGATGAGCCTGCAGTCGATCTTGGCATTGCGGTTTCCATTACTTCCAGTTTGCGCGATGTTCCCTGTCGATTCTTCATCCATCGCAATCGGCGAGATCGGTCTCGGCGGTGAAATCCGCACAATCGGCCAGGTCGAACGGAGAGTGCAGGAAGCTGCAAAACTCGGATTTAAAAAAATCGTCGTACCGCAAAACAATCTAAAAGGATTGAAGACAAACGGCGAAATTGAAATCATCGGCGTGGATCGGATTGAAAAAGCGATAAAAGAATTGATTGGGTAGCCGGAGGCCTGATAATGTTATTATGCGACAGCGTAATTCAAATTAGAACTTAGCCGCTCGACTGTGAACAGAAGCCAGGAGACAGAAGACAGAATAACCGGCTGAACTAAGAACCAAGAACTTACGAACTAAGAACGATTTTTATGAAACTCATACTAGCAACGAATAACAAACATAAAGCAAAAGAACTTCAAACTTTTTTTACCGGACTTCCATTCGAAGTGCTTACACTTGGAGACATATCGGACGCTATAGAACTGCGTGAAGACGGATTCACTTTCGCTGATAACGCAATTCAAAAAGCCCGGATTGTTCATCAGGCAACGAAACTGACCGCATTAGCAGACGATTCCGGGCTGGAAGTGTTTTATCTCAACGGGCGTCCCGGCGTTTTTTCAGCGCGTTATTCAGGTGCCGGAGCGACAGACGAGTCGAACAATATCAAGCTTTTGGAAGAAATGCGCGGCGTCTCGCCGCGAAGAAGGCGAGCACAATTTCGATCAGTGCTGGCGCTTGTTTCCGACGGCATGAGAAAATTGACTGAGGGAATCTGTTCCGGTTTGCTCGGCGAACAACCGCGAGGCACGAACGGCTTTGGGTACGATCCGATCTTTATACCGGACGGTTTTTCCCGGACGTATGCGGAATTAACCGCTCGAGGAGAAAAATAAAATCAGCCATCGATCCCGGTCATTTGCTGCGATGCGCGGTATCTTGGAGCAGGGATTCTTGAACGGTTGAGAACCGTACCGGTTGAAAACATCGTAACTCGGTTGAAAACTGCTATCAGAATTAAATTCGGATCTCGAGTTCCGTTCCCTTGAAACGCGGACGAAAAGTCGGTTTTGCGGAAATTCGTATCTCATTCTGAGACGAATTCGCGGCTTCTACTTTCAAGCCGTGAGTTCTCGTCCACGTCTCTTGCTTAAGTTCATGAATCTTGTTATTATTTCGCATACGATGTCGGAGGAACGATTTCTCAAAGGTTATAGAACAAGGAAAAATGTCTGTGGATAATAAACGAATTAAAAATCTGCTTTCGACAACGTTATTTCAAGGCCTCAGCGAAGAAGAACTTCTCAGCCTTCTGACAACATTTGAGGAAGAACAGTATCCCGCCGGGAAAATTATTTTTGACATGAACACGATGGGTGATCGGGTTTATCTGATCACCGGCGGAGCCGTCCGGATTTCCCGCGTGACCAATTACGGCGATGAGACAACGCTCGACATTCTTCGATCCGGAGAATTGTTCGGCGAACTGGCTTCGCTGGACGGCAAGAGCCGGTCGGCAAGAGTAACGGCTGTCGAAGACACCAACCTTATTTCATTCGACCGCATATCATTTGAAAACATTTTCCGCAGGAATCAACGAATTGCCTCGAATTTATTCCGGGAATTAAGCGCGCGCATACGAAAGACGGACGATAATATCGTAGCAGCGTCTGGAAGAGCAGCGGATTGCTATCGAAAGCCGGTATCAGAAACTTCAAAATTTCATCGAAGCCAGCAAGATTATCAACTCCACGCTCGATCTGGATAAACTCTTAGGCCTGATTCTCGATGCGGCGACGAAAAGCATAGGTGCAGATCGCGGGACATTATATCTTGTCGACGATGTGAAAAAAGAATTATGGTCGAAAATTCTGCAAGGATCCAATATGATCGAAATCCGGCTGCCGATCGGCAAAGGTCTTGCCGGATTTGTCGCAGAAAAAGGAGAAACAATTCTCATCCCGGATACGTATGCCGACCCGCGGTTCAATCCGGAGATCGATAAGCAGTCCGGCTACAGGACGCGCAATATGCTCTGCATGCCGATGAAAAATAAAGACGGAAAACTGATCGGCGTTTTCCAGCTCCTGAATAAAAAGGAAGGAGCTTTCGATGCAGAGGATGTGAATTTTATAGACGCTTTTTCGGCTCATGCCTCGGTGGCAATCGAGAATGCGCGATTGGCGCAGGAAATGGTGCAAAACGAACGGCTCTCCGCTGTCGGCAGGATGGCGAGCGTGATCATTCACGACATCAAAAACCCGATGGGCACTTTGCGTGTGTATGCTCAGGTGATGAAGAAAAAATCGGGAAACGAAGAAGCGAATAAACTTGCCGATGAAATGATTCGACAGGTAGATCGTTTTGTCAATATGACGCAGGAGATTTTGGATTTTACACGCGGCGTAAGCGCATCGAATTTTCAGGATCTGGAATTCAAAACGGTTATGGACGATGTGCTGAGTTTTATAGAAAAGGATCTCGAAAAGAACAATGTCAAGCTTGTGAAAAATCCGAATTTCGAAGGCATCGTAACGATGGATCAGGATAAAATCGTTCGTGTATTTTATAATATCGCAAGCAATGCGCGCGATGCAATGCCGCAGGGTGGAACGCTTACCTTGACCACAGCCCTCGAAGGCGATTATGTGCGCATCGATTTTAAAGATACGCGGAACCGGCATGCCGGCCGAAGTGAAAAAGAAAATCTTCGAGCCGTTTATGACCTATGGAAAAAAACACGGGACAGGTCTCGGCATGGCGATCGTCAAGAAAGTGATCGACGATCATCACGGCACGATCGAAATAGAAAGCGAAATGGGACAGGGAACAACCATCACCATCAAACTTCCTGTGAAAGCCTCTCCAACATCGGTTCCAGCATAAACAAAAAAAGCCTTCCGGCAGTTTTCTGCAGGAAGGCTTTTAATTTTTTTAAACTTACCGATCAGCGCGCAAATCCAAGACCGATTGAGATGGCTGTCCATAATGCCAGGAGAATGAACGCTGCGGCAATGCCCGGATCCGTACGATTTTCCGGAAAATTTGCTGAGCCCGATTCCGACAACGGCAGCTTCCCAGATGCTGAAAACATTTAATGCGGAGAGAATTTTATGCAGTGTGCTTGTTGCATCGTAATTTCCAAAAACCGCAAGCGCAGCGCTTGGTGTCGCCGTCATAGTGCCTAAGGTCACCATCATAACGACCGTGATGATGCCGCCAAGAACTCCGATCCATGTCGATATACCGTACAGCTCGAGATATTTCATATAACCGGCCGGGGCTTTGAACAATAATTTATTGACTAACCAGAGAACCAATGCCGATCCGAAATAGTATACGGCAACGATGAGCGTGCCGCCGATGATGCCGAAAACGATAAACAGTCCTCCCATTGAATCCAAGGCCGATTCGGCTTGCTCTGCCTGCGTTTGAGTCATTTTGCCTTCCTCAACTCTCTGCTGGTAGATATGACTTTGGGTCTCTTTGAATTCTGTTTTCAATGTATCGTTTGTAAAAAGAAAAACCGTCGAGCTGATAACGATAGCAAACATGACCAGCATAGGCGTGAGCCACAGCTTTACCGATGGCTGTGTGTCTTTGATGGATTGAAACGCTTCCGACGGCGAAGCGAACACATCGCTGATTGATTTTCCAAGCGCGGGGGCTGGAGGTAATTGTAAAGAAGTTTGTTCCATGCGGACTCCCTTTCTTTAATCATTTGTAGCAGAATGGCAGAAAACTGTTACGGGAAAATACTTAAAAAATAGTAAAGAGTAAATCGTGAAGGTTAATGGTTTTCTGCAATCTTTTACCATCTATTGTTCACTGTTCTCCAAGTTGAATCCCGCCGGCGTGGAATAACGTTTTCAGGCCTCTAGCTGTCATTGACCGTTTTTTCTCATTTCATGTGATTTTATTGCAGAAGCAGACACCTGAAGTGAAGACCGTTTTTCGTGTCCGCATGTGGCAATTTTATCTTGGACAAGCTATATTAAAACTGTACCGAAAATTGAAAAGCTGCTTGCGGGGACAAAAACAAGAGGCGCCGGAGAGAAGGAGAATGTTAAAATTATTATCCCGTATCTGCACCCGCTGGTCGCTGCGCCAGAGTATTCGGGATCGTGTCTTTCTTTCTTGATTTATGCATCGGATATATTGCCTGTCTCCGGAATTCCGCTTACAAGTCAGTTTTCTTTTTCATATTTGACGTTTCGTTCCGGCTTGTCGGAATAAAGGCTGAAAGATCTTTTTTCTCGAAAAATTCGGAAAAACACCTTCGCAAGGTGCCTATGGTATGGAACCGCAGCGGCAAATTATCCGTTCTTAAGATTGTCAAGTGAAGATAGAAGAAACGTACGAAGGCGCATGACAAATCGAGAATCGCATGCAGAGCGTTTCATAATCAGGTCTTCGGCTGCTCCGAGGCGCTTGACAGGGCTGCCGGGAAAATACATGAAATATACGGAAGGACACTCTATGAAAAAACATGAATTAAAAATCGACGGAATGAGCTGCGGCCATTGCGCAATGCATGTCAAAAAAGCGCTGGAGACTATCGATGGTTTGGAAGTGGAAACCGTCGAAATCGGATCAGCTCGAGTATGGTACGATGAAAACGCGTCAGTACAAAAACAGCTCCAGGAAAAAATCGAAGAAGCAGGATATAAGCTGGTTTCTGTGAAATGAACTCTATCGGGACGGAAGCAAAAATGCATAATACGGTGCAGACGCTTGCTCTTGAGGGAATGACCTGTGCGAGCTGTGCTGCAAGAGTTGAAAAAGCTTTAAAAAAAATAGACGGCGTGGAAATCGCCGACGTTAATCTTGCAACGGAAGCCGTATCGCTTTCCTTTAATCCTGCAAAGACCGGATTGTCCGAGCTTGCCGCTGCTGTAGAACAGGCGGGATATACTCTGGTTGTGCCGGAACAGAATACGGAATTGCAGTCCGATTCGGCCGAAGTTCCCAAAGAAGTCTATTCCCGTCAGGAAAAATCCTTCCGGGATCTCAGACGGGAATTTGTCTTGAGCTTATTGCTTGCTTTACCGGTCGTGTTCCTGAGTATGTTCAGTATGACGGATTGGTTCATGTCTGCTGTCCCGGTTTCAATGGAAACGCTCAACAAGATTCTGTTTCTGCTGACGACGCCGGTCATGATTGTTTCCGGCAAACGTTTCTTCAAGCCGGCTTGGCAGCAGGCCAAACATTTTGCTGCGGATATGAATACGCTGGTCTCTGTCGGCGCTGGAACGGCTTATCTCTACAGCACTTTTATTGTGCTGTTTCCGGAATGGATTCATGTTGCGGCACGCAGCGTGTATTTCGATTCTGCGGCGATGATCATTTCTTTGATACTCATGGGTAAAATGCTGGAAGCAGGAGCGAAACAAAAAACGTCGAATGCGATCAAATCGCTTTTAGCGGTGCAGCCGAAAATTGCACATGTGATACGCAATAATACAGAAGTCGATATTCCAATCGGAAATGTAAAAGTCGGAGATACGGTTGTTGTACGTCCAGGCGAACGGCTGCCTGTGGACGGGACAATAACACACGGCCAGTCGTCTATAGATGAATCCATGATCAGCGGTGAAAGTTTGCCGGTGGAAAAACAGCCGGGTGATTCGGTCATCGGAGGTACGGTCAACACGGCAGGAAGTTTTGAATTCCGTGCCGCTGCAGTCGGAGCGGGAACGGTTGTAGCGCATATCGCAAAATTCGTAGAAGCGGCGCAGGGTTCCAAAGCTCCGATTCAGCATCTTGCCGATAAGATTGCATCGGTCTTTGTCCCTCTTGTCATGACCGCTGCGTTTTTAACTTTTTTGGGATGGTTTTTTATAGGCGGATCCGGATTCACTCCTGCAATGATCAATGCAATAGCGGTGCTGGTGATTGCATGTCCTTGTGCACTGGGACTTGCCACGCCAACTGCTGTTATGGTCGGAACAGGAAGGGGTGCGTCGCTTGGAATTCTTATTAAAAATGCAGAAAGCCTGGAGCGTGCACAAAACCTTCAGGTTGTTGCATTCGATAAAACAGGAACGATCACGCGAGGTAAGCCATCCGTAACCGACTTGTTTACAGTAGATGGAATGGATCAATTAAAAATGCTGGGCTATGCTGCATCTCTCGAGCGCACATCAGAGCATCCACTTGCAAGAGCGATCGTAGCGGCTGCCGGAGACCGGTCATTGGTTCTTTTAGGATCTGATGTAGTTCAATATCGCACTGGATTCGGTATCGTGGGAACAGTCGGCGGAGAACCGGCTGCAGTAGGGAGTGAACAGTTAATGATTCAAGAAGGAATCGATAGAGGTCCCGCCGCTGGATTTATTCGAGAGATCTCCGAAGAAGGAAAGACGCCGGTCTTTATCGCTGTGAACAAGAAATTATACGGTGTAGCAGCCGTTGCTGACACGATTCTTCCGGAGTCGAAAGAAGCGATTGCAGATCTCAAAAAAGCAGGTATCGAAACAGTTATGCTGACCGGCGATACGGAACGAACTGCACGTGTGATTGCCGGGCAGGCAGGCATAGCCCGCGTTTTTGCGAGTGTTTTACCGGAACAAAAAGCATTGAAAATCAAAGCACTGCAAGCAGAAGGAAAAGTTGTTGCCATGGTAGGGGACGGAATCAACGATGCACCGGCTCTGGCTCAGGCAGATGTAGGGATTGCAATGAGTTCCGGCACCGACGTTGCCATGGAGACTGCCGATATCACCATTATGAAATCAGATCTTCGCGGAGTCGTCCGAGCCGTAGCTTTATCCCGGCGCACTATGCGCACAATAAAACAGAATTTATTCTGGGCGTTTATTTATAATGCAATCGGCATTCCGCTTGCGGCATTCGGCTTCCTCAATCCTGTCTTCGCCGCCGCTGCTATGGCGTTAAGTTCCGTCAGCGTTGTGTCGAATTCTCTCCGTTTGAGAAAAGCTAAAATATAGAGAAGAATTCCCGCACAAGGGATATGGATTGCCGGCGGCAATGAACCTTCAAATCGAAACCTGCATTGTGTACATCTAAGCAGAACTCCCGCTTCCGTTCCCATTCGGTATTGAGTGCTTTCTCGTGCCGCGGAAATAATGCACTTTTGCATTGCAAAACACAATATGACTTCATTGAGGCGGCACTATACTCTCTTTCATGAAATCAGTATTCTTTCTCATTGCATTTCATACTCCATTCTCTTAGCTTTATATCGTTTTATGAATCGAAGAGACTGAATTCTTCAATTTGAAATGTCTGCAGCCGGTGTCGGAGAGCGGCAAAAAATGATGCTGACCCCAATCGTAAAAAAACAGCACAAAAACAAAAATGAAGACTCATTCTCAACAAAGAATTGATGATTCTTCTGAAAATGGGATTATATTGTAAGGTCATCAATGATGCACTATCTACAAAAGGATAACATGAAAAACACAACTCTCTATAAAAATATATCTAAATTTCTTCCTTCGTGGAAAACCGTCGATATGACGATTCTGGCTGTCATAGGTATAATCATTTCCTCTGTTCACGCACAGGAATACACGCGCGGTGTGGGCGTCTATCCAGGAGATGTCAAGGATGATTTTTCACCAACGATGAAAATCGATGCAGCGAACTATCGCAACCTCGCACTGCATCGGCCTGCCTACCAATCGAGTTGTTACAATTATAATCTCACCGCCCAGCTCGTTACGGACGGAATAAAAGAATCGCGGCTTCCGGGCTGGATCGTGACAACGACGAGTACGGACGGCATTGTAAAGAGGAATGAACGCGAATCTGTTCTTGACAGGCATATATGGACGAGAAAAACTCTTGAAGGTTCCGCAGCCTGGCTTCAAATAGAAATGGCAGGCAATAGTATTATTCCCGATCTCGATAGTATCAACATATCCGGCAGTTTATTAGTCGATAGTCTTAATGTCCAGCATTGGAATATAAGCATTCGCGGTTCTGAAGACGGTTTGCAATGGAAAGAATTGGGAACTGTCGGCGGTGAAAAACTGCCGGGAGATACTGTTGCAGGCCCGTGGCGATAGATTTTCACCGCCGAACATGAGAATATTCAGTTATCCGTTTAAACTCGACACGCTTGCACATTATAAATTTTATCGGCTTGACGTAAATTCCCCAAACGCAAAAAGCTGGGCTCTTACTGAATTAGCAATGTTCAACAACGGAAAACATGCCGCTGTCGGAGGTCCATATAATTTTACAAGTGCGTGGATGAGCGCCGGTTTAAAAAATGAGTGGGTCTATGTAGATTTGGGATCTCTGTGCTCGTTCAACCGAATTGTTTTGGATTGGATAAGCCGACCGGCGGCTGGATCGATTCAAATATCGGATGATGCAGTGCAGTGGAAGGACATTATCGCGCTGCCCCTGACCGCAAATTCTGTGGATGAAGTTACACTTGACAAATCGGAAAAGGGCAGATATGTGCGTGTACTCATGCTTCAGCCCGGTTCAAGTGATCATTATATACTCAGTGAATTGGAAGTATACGGCACCGGGGGGCCGATTGCAGTCCCGCATGTTCAACCTCCTGTTGGGAAAAACGGCAGAATGGATCTGGCCGGCGGTGCATGGAATATCCAGCGTGAATCGCTGGTACAGGCGAACGGTGAAACATTATCCAAGCCCGGATTTAATGACAATGATTGGATCATTGCTACGGTTCCAGGCTACCGCGCTTGTAAGTTATCTCAATGCAGGCGCTTTGCCGGATCCGAATTTCGGGGACAATCAACTGCTCATTTCGGATTCGTACTTTTACTCCGATTTCTGGTACCGCAATGAATTTATTGCACCGGCATTGTTACATAGGGAAACGGATATTTCTCAACTTTGATGGAATAAACTGGAAAGCCGAGGTGTATCTCAATGGACAGAAACTCGGACGGATTGAAGGCGCATGTATACGAGGACAATTCGATGTAACCGATCTTCTTCTGCCCGGAGAGAAAAACACGCTTGCGGTGCGCATCAAAAAAAATGATACGCCGGGATTTGTCAAAGAACAGACGAAATTAAGCCACGATGCAAACGGCGGCGAGATCGGCGCTGATAATCCGACCTTCCATGCATCTGTGGGCTGGGATTGGATTCCGACTATTCGCGGGCGAAACATCGGGATTTACAACGATGTGTATCTTTCAGCAGCCGGACCCGTGACAATTGAAAATCCATACGTTTTGGCCGACCTGCAACTTCCGGATACGACGTCTGCAGACCTTGCTTTTGACCTGGCTCTTCGCAACCATACATCGAAGAGCGTATCAGGAATACTGCACGGGACATTCGGCACGATGCATTTTGAGCAGCCAGTGACGCTGAATGCATTGGAAACAAAAAATATGCATTTCACTCCTGCGGACTATCCTTCACTGCGGCTGAAAAATCCGAAGCTGTGGTGGCCCAATGGATATGGAGCGCAGAATCTCTACGATGTGGAGCTCAAATTCGTAGCGGCAGACGGCGCACTATCGGATTCAAAAACATTCCAGACAGGCATCAGAAAAATGTCGTATTCCGAAGACGGCGGAGTTCTAAAAATTTTCGTGAACGGCAGAAGGTTTATCGGTTTCGGCGGCAACTGGGGTTTCTCCGAGTCCATGCTCCGGTACCGCGCCCGGGAATATGATATTGCAGTACGATATCACAAAGAAATGAATTTTACGATGATTCGAAACTGGGTAGGACAGACTGTCGATGAAGAATTCTATAAGGCGTGCGACCGTTACGGCATTATGATCTGGCAGGACTTCTGGCTGGCCAATCCCGGAGATGGACCGAATCCCAGTGATAATACTATGTTTATGCTGAATGCCGATGATTTTGTGAAAAGGATACGCAATCATCCGTCTCTGGCTCTTTATTGCGGACGCAACGAAGGGAACCCGCCGGAACCGTTGGATTCGGGGCTTAGAAAATTAATATCACAGCTGCAGCCTGATGCTCATTATATATCGAGTTCTTCATTCGGCGTCGTAAGCGGGGGCGGACCATACAGAGCGATGCCCGTAAAATTCTATTTTGAAAAAAGGGCAACGGAAAAAATTCACAGCGAACTAGGAATGCCGAATATGGTTTCGTATGAGAGTCTAAAACAAATGCTTCCCGATTCTGCTTTATGGCCTATAAACCGTCTCTGGGGCGTGCACGATTTTAATCTGGAAAGCGCTCAATATGGATACTCCTTTATCCAGCAGATCAATGATAATTTTGGTCCCGCGGACAGCATCAAAGAATGGCTCTCGCTTGCCCAGTGGATTAATTATCAGGGATACCGTGCAATGTTTGAAGCGCAAAGTAAAAACAGGATGGGACTTTTATTATGGATGAGTCATCCGTCATGGCCTTCGATGGTATGGCAGACGTACGATTACTACTTCGAACCGACTGCAGCATATTTTGGCTGCAAGAAAGCTTGTGAGCCGCTGCATATTCAATGGAATCCTCTCAGCGACAGTATTGAGGTCGTCAACTACAGAAACTCGAATGGAACGGGGCTTACTGCAATGATGGAGATACTCAATGGAGACGGCACGGTAAAGCTTAAAAATAAAATCGCCGTCGATTGCTCTGAAGACCATATTGTCCGCTGTTTTCCGATGGAATATCCTGCCGATTTAAGCAGTGTCTATTTTGTGCGGCTGACATTAAAAAGGGGGAGCTCAACACTTTCGGAAAATTTTTATTGGTGCGAATTAAAAGAAGGCGATCTTAAAGCCGTTCGGGATCTTCAGAAAATTAAATTGGAGACTAAAACAAAAACAGCTCGAAAAGGAAATCGAGTATACCTGACGACAAGCTTTGGTCAACAAAACAAAACAGCCGGCGCTTATGGTCAAATTGAGCGTGATCGGCAGCAAGAGCAAAGAACGGATGCTGCCTGTTATCTTCAGCGATAATTATATTTCCTTCATGCCCGGAGAAAAACGCATCGTCACAATGGAATTGCAGGACGCGGATACGCGCGGTGAAAAACCTGCAGTCGTTTATGAAGGTTATCCCGGAGAATAAAAAAAATCCTCAGACAGACAATTGACGGAGGAATATATATTAATCTGCATTTTGGGGATACGATTCGTACGACCAATATCGCTGAGGGTCATGTTCCCGGGTTCATTTTTTTAATAAACAGAAATATTCGATAAATGCATAAAGGAAGTTTATATGAAGCAGCAATGCCACATTTCCTTTGTCTACGCCAGCTGGCTGATTCTTGCAGGCGGCTTAATTTTTTATGTCTTCCGAGGTGAGTATCTTCAGGCATGTTTTTGGGTTTTCTTTATAGCGGTTTTTCTCCGGCTCTATGTCCGGTATTTTCCATCGCTTTCTCGTCTTATGGGATACGGGTCGGTGGAAGACCAATCTGCAGCGGATGTCCGGCCCCTCGAATACAAAGGTTTTTCTCTATACCGGAATCGGATGTCCCTTTTGTCCGCTTGTGAAAAGGAGACTTATCGATCTTCAGCTCAAAATGGGCTTTGAGTTAAAGGAAATCGATATAACTTTCAAGCCGGATGTGTTGATTGCAAAAGGTATCCGTGCATTGCCGGTTGTTGAGGTCGGAAAAGCTCATTGGATCGGAAATGCCACCAGCGAGCAGTTGGCAAATTTCATCAGGAGCAGCGCCGCACAGATATAAGCTGCTTTCGGAGTATAATTGTAAGCGGCGGGAATGGCAGTCTTCTTTATTTTCTACAGAACGGCAATCGGCGATCAGTACAGCGGAGCCGGCATCGGATTATTTTCGTTCGATTCATGCATACGCTGTGTACCTTCGTTCATCTTCAGTGAATTTATTTGCCGAATCACTCACATCTTGCTCGTATGCTGATCTGCTTCGATTTAAAGAAAACTCTGGGACTGAAAAATAAAGCCGGCAGAATATGGATGAATTCAGAAAAGTTCTATGCAATGCGGAAAAGGAGAAAAAGAGGAAAGAGTCTCTCTGATAAATCTGCGCAAAATGATTGCGTATTCGGCGATTTGATAATACATTATATGCTGTAATACTTTCTGCCTCTCGTTCTTCAGTTCTTCGTATTCCATAAAAGGGAGGCATCAAACGTTCAGTGCAAAAAATGTCATGGAAAAATTAAAACTGCTTGTTATTGGCAATATTGTTCTCGCTGCTTTTTTTATCGGATTGATTAGTTTTTGCGACAATTCGCTTCGGGCCGGAGCTGACGAAGCTGGTCTCTAACTCTTACAAATTTAGAGAATATGTGTTGTCCTTTGGACCGTGGAGTGCTGTTGTCTTCATGCTTTTCCAGGTGCTCCAAGTGGTGATTGCGTTCATACCGGGAGAACCGGTGCAAATTGCGGGAGGATATATATTCGGAACTTTCTGGGGAACAGTCTATTCGATGATCGGCATAACGGCCGGATATATTATTGTTTTTGCAAGTGTGAGACTTTTTGGGTTTCCGCTTGTGAAGAAATTCGTTCCGGAAAAAGAATTCGATAAATTCGGACTGTTGATCAATAACCCGAAACTCGAAACGACAATATTTCTTTTATTCCTTATACCGGGTATTCCCAAGGATATTCTTGTGTACATCGCCGGACTTACTCCCATCCAGCCTGTGCTCTTCTTTATCATCATTTTTTTTGCACGCTTGCCCGCCATGATCGGATCTTCGTTTATAGGCGCTGAGATTCAATCAAGCGAATACCTGGCTGCCATAATCGTTTCTGTGATAGCAAGCATATTATTCGTTCTCGGATACATCTATAAGCGAAGAATCATCGACTACGTTCATCAGCGGTTCAGTAAAAAGAAAATTGTCCGCGAATAAAGTGGAGAAATACGTTCCCGCGGCAGTTTGGGAAAGGCCCGGCCTCGACTGGCCGGTATAAAGCCATGAGTTTCGTTTTGGAAGTATGCTGCGCGCAAATTATACCCTCCGAATTTGATGAAACTCTCTGTCAATTGAATTGAAAGCGCCCTCGATATTCCAAACAGCGGCAGCTTATAAAACGAAAGAGAAAGAAAAACGCAAGGTTTCATCCAACAGATCATCATGTGATGCTGCGCTGATATAGCTGAAATCGAATCCGCAAATATCATATCGAAAACCGGCGCCATAGGTCGTATATTTCCGATTGCCATTGCGCGGATCCTCATAAAAATATCCGATACGGAGCGCAAGAAGTTTCGGATTTCCATACCAGTATTCCAGGCCGGTACTTACGGTGAATTCACGAATTTGCTCATTAAAAGTAGAACCGGTCCAGGTCGTATAGAAAGCTTTGTAGAATTCATCAGCTGTACCGGTTGTGTCTCTCTTAACCAGCAGCCGATTAACATCCGTGACCCATGTTAAAGAATGTAAATTGAGTTGGGCAAGATCATAAGCAAAACCGAGGCGGAGATTCATAGGCAGAGGATCTTTCTGCGCACAGATCGATGTAAGATATATTCGGGCCGATATTCGATATATCCATGCCTAAACGAAGATTTTTTCCAAGATCGACATCTGTAAACGGAATCACGAAGCTTTCCGGTTTATAGAGCAAGCCGATATCAAAGCTGACTCCTGATGCAGATCTGCCTTCGGGTTCAACCGTTAATCCAGTGGGGGCAAGCTTACTATAAATATATCTTGCATTCAAGCCTAATCCTAAAGTTGGCAATACTTTTGCAGCATACCCGACTGTAAAAGCCATTTCGTATGCATGGAATGTCGTGAGAGCCGTAGGATCAGCCAGTGTTTGTTCAAATTTACCAAGATTCAAATATGTAACCATAGCGGAGACAACACCGTTGAGTGCTTTAACAGGCTGTTGAGACGCGAGATGTGCAATCCATAAATCGGGAAGTCCCAATGAAGGCAGCCACTTGGAGTATGTCCCGGCAATTTCAGCTTCCTGCTGAAAAGCATATCCTGCGGGATTCCAGTAGGATGCCCACGCATTGTCAGTCAGGGCAACGCCAGCCTCGCCCATTCCACCGCCTCGTGAGTCCGGCGAAATCTCCAGGAATGGCACCGCGGTCGTTTGCACCTGTGATTGAAGAACTTGGACGCAGAGTATCGTGCCGGCAGCAAGTATAAATATTCTCCCCATGAATCTATCCTCCCTCATTGGCACTCTGTTTTTTTAAGAGCAGTTAAATTTTAACCTGCCAATTACGGTCTGAATTTTTTCCTTAAAAATCAACCGCCATTGAAAATGAAGGCGTAAATTCGACTTCCCCATCCGGGAGAGCGCGGGGTTGAATCTCCGCATGAAGCTGCATTTTATGATTCTCATGCGCTGCATTCCAGACCGCTTCGAGCGCTCCGAATATATGGTTTACAATCAGCACACGGCTTGCTGTCGTTGCGACGGCATAGTACGAATTTGCCTGCCCCCGCATATTCCGATAAAACAGAAAATTCGGCGATACATCCATAGCATATGATCCTGCAAAAGAAAGATTATCCGTATAGAGAGGGGTGTTCCCGTTCCATGCGTCATTCCATCCTCCCACATATTGCGGATACTTTCCTATCAGTTCATAATACTGCTGATCGGGACGTTCCGGAAGGGAATGTGTGAATCCGTAATATGCGCCGCTCGTGGCCCCGGCACCAATTTCGTTTTCGAGCGCATTAAGCTTTGTCCAATCCACACGCTGCCATGGCGGCAGATTGGGGTCGTTCGAAATAATAATTCCGCTGATGGAAAACTGCGGCAGTACATCATGAATCCAGTCCACGTATCGAACAACCGACCAATTCTGATCTGCATATGTTTGGAAATTATTGGTCTCTCTATTCCCCTTCGTGTTATAGACTGCGCAGACAATCCACATGCCAACTTCAACGCCGAAGAATGCCATACTTTGCAGATAATTTTTGGTATAGAATTGTCCCGCGCCGGGGACTACCGCCGAAAGTAATCCAGCTGTGACGGGAGAATATCTCTTTGGCTCTGCGGGTTGGATCGAATCGGCGAGCAGGCCGGTCCGTGAAGCCGGCAGTGCTAAGAGGTCGACATCAAGGCTGCCAGTCAGTGTACCGGCGATTGGCGCTGTTTGAACGGATTCACTTTTCCATTGAGCATTCGCAGAAAAGGGAAGGAGGAGGAAAACGATTACAAAAACGATTTTCTTCATTGCTCACCACTCTCAATATGTATATTCGTTCGGCATCTTTTTTCGATCGGATATTCCGAATACATAAATATTTTAACATCGCCGATATCGGAAAAAGGCTATTTTTTAAATCAGGTTTATTTCAGCGTGTCATTATATTGCTGTACTTCATTCATAATAATCAACCCTTGCTTAACTACTTCTTTGATATGAGGCAGGACGGATAAAGCTTTCTCGCGTTCTTCGATGAACATAATCATGAGCGGACGTTCATCGCTGGCGCCTATCCTCGTCGGCGAGTGCAGATGGTGTTTCTGACCGTAACCCATCAATGCGGAAAACAGCGTGGCCCCCTGTATATGCTGGTGCAGAAGATAATGCATCAGGTAATCGTACGTCGATTGATCTCCATGCCGGTCGTCCTCATCGAAAAAAATCTTTACTTCAATCATATCGATATTCCTTCCTCAAGTGAGGTTGTTTTGTTTTTTTCTCGTCCGTTCAATTACCATATACAATGCCGGAAGTGTCAAGAGCGCAAGGACTAATCCCGATGCGAGTCCGCCGACAATAACCGTGGCTAATGGACGCTGCACATCCGAACCGATGCCCTGCGTCAGCGCCGCCGGAATAAGGCCGAACATGGCAAGCACAATAGCCATAAGGAGCGGCCGCAGCTGTATAACAGCCGCCTGCCGGACGGCTTCGTGCAATTCAAGATCGAAATCTTCACGCAGCCGGTTTATTCGCGAGACAAAGAGCACGCCGGCCATAGTGGAAACGCCGAAAAGGGAGATGAATCCCACTCCTGCTGAAACTGTAAAATTATAATGTCTAAGGAGCAGAGCGAGGATTCCGCCGATGACGGAAAACGGGATACAGGACATTGCAACCGCCACATGGCGTACATCCCGCAGCAGCAAAAAGAGGACCATGATTATAATCAGTATGGTGATTGGAATGACCACTGCAAGCCGTTTTGAAGCCCGTTCTAAATTCTCAAATTGTCCGCCCCAGGAGATGCTGTAACCCGGAAGGAGATGGACCGTTTCTCCGACTTTTTGCTGTGCTTCGGAGACAAAACCGCCCTGGTCGCGTTCCCGGATATTTGTCCGCACAGAAATTTGGCGGTTTCCGCTTTCTCTCTGAATAATCGTAGGACCGTCGATGAGTTTGATGGACGCAAGCTGCGACAGAGGGATGCGGCCCGAGCGCGAATACGTTGCACGTGCGGGGACCGGGACACCATTCTGGTGGGGCTCCTCGATCACGCCGGCGGATGCGAATTACGATGGCGCCTATGTTTATGCCGGCGGCGGCGGCCGGGGCGAATTCCGGCGGATGACGATGCCGGTGGATAGCTTCAAGCCGAACCCGTGGGGGCTTTATCAGGTCCACGGCAATGTTTGGGAATGGGCCGAGGATTGCCGCAACCTGAGCTATGACGGCGCACCGGCCGATGGCTCCCCCTGGATGTCGGGAGATTGCACCGCCCATGTGCTCCGTGGCGGCTCGTGGGCCGACGATCCCGTGGATCTCCGTGCGGCCTACCGCGTCAACAACTACCCCGCGGACCGCAGCAATAATTACGGATTCCGGGTCGCCAGGGCGGTTGCCCCCTGAATACATACTTCTGTTTTCCGGTGCCGCTTCACGCATTTTTGACCGGGGAACGCTGCCAGATCTTGCTAAAATCGATCGTTGCGCCAGCCTTTTGCGGCGCTAAAAACGATTGGAGACGAAAATGACCTTAGGTTGCCGGAATAAACTACCGTTGCTCGCGGCTCTCATTGCTGGCGCACTTGTCGCCTTGGGCGGGTCTGCCACTGCACAAGGTTTCAAGCGGACAATGCTTCAGACAATGGCATTCCCCGGCACCCAATACGTTACAGCACTCTATACGGTCGATATTGACGCCGGCGCCACCGTGCCCAAGCATACCCATCCGGGCCTTGAGACGCTGTTTGTTCTTGAGGGCGAGGCCGATCTCGCCATTGAAGGCGAGCCTGTGAAGCATCTCAAGCCGGGCGACTCCGCGCAAATCCCAATCGGCATCGTGCATTCTGTGCCGGCTCCAGCAAAGCCGGTCAAGATCCTCGTCACCTATGTGGTCGAGAAAGACAAGCCGCTCGCCGCGATCGTTCCTACAAAATAGGCCGCGCAGAAGGCGAGCCTGGACACAGGCTCGCCTTCTGGTTGAAGAAATGCTTGCATTTTAGAACAAATCATGTACATTCGTGCCGTTGCATGTCCACCTGCGCTATGGAATAACAAAGGATAATGATTCATGACAGTCGCCATTCCGGGTGATCGAAGGGAATTTCAATAACATGGACAAGCAGAAAGCCCTCGAAGCTGCGCTGAGTCAGATCGACGGAACTTCGGCAAAGGCTCCATCATGCGGCTCGGAAAGAACGAGCACCCGGTGGAAGTTGAGGCGATTTCCACAGGATCTTTGGGGCTGGATATCGCGCTCGGCATCGGCGGATTGCCTCGCGGACGCATTATCGAGATCTTCGGTCCGGAATCATCCGGCAAGACCACGCTGGCTCTCCACGTCATCGCCGAAGCTCAGAAGAAGGGCGGCATTTGCGCCTTCTTCGATGCAGAGCATGCCATGGATCCTGACTATGCCAGCAAGATCGGCGTGAAACTGGACGAACTGTTCATTTCCCAGCCCGACACCGGCGAGCAGGCGCTCGAAATCGTCGACACGCTCGTCCGCACCGGCAATCGACGTTATCGTCATCGACTCGGTGGCTGCGCTGACGCCCAAGGACGAGATCGAAGGCGACATGGGCGCTTCATGCCAGGCAAGCAGGCTCGCCTGATGTCGCAGGCCCTGCGCAAACTGACCGCCCATCGTGGCAAAATCAAAGACCGTTCGTCATTTTCATCAATCAGATCCGCATGCAGATCGGCGTCATGTTCGGCAATCCGGAAACCACGCCGGCGGCAAGGCTCTGAAATTCTACACTTCCGTTCGCCTCGACATCCGCCGCATCGCACAGATCAAGAAAGGCGAGGAGGTCATGGGCGGCCGCGTGCGCGTCAAAGTCGTCAAGAACAAAGTCGCGGCGCCCGTTCGCCAGACCGAGTTCGATCTCATGTACAACGAAGGCATATCAAAGGAAGGCGAAATCATCGCTCTCGGTGAAAAATTGGAGATATGAATTGAGCTACAATTCATACAAATAATAATGTTATATCCTTTAAACAAAGTAAAAATTTTCTTATTTTCCATTACTTTTGCTCCTAATATTTTCTCTAGATATGGCTAATTTCTTGATTGGTTTTAATATTTTTTGAATTGTTATCCAATCATTTTGAATAATTTTTTTGTTTTGGCTTTGGTTATTAACGTTTTTCTTATGAGTTATCTTCAGAATTTGCTTTAATCTCTTTATTAATATTTCATTGCCTTGTATTGGGTTATTAATTACTCTTGATAATATGTCATTTTTCTTAATTCTTGAATTACATTGTTCCGACATTTTCCTTGTGTTGTGGCTTGTTTCTGAGTATGCGTTCTTTGTTTCAGGGAAACTGTCATACTTGAATTGAGTTATTAAAGAATGCTTCAAATTTATCTTTTCTTTTGTGCTTATCTTATTCAAATTGCATTGAGGAATTGCAGGTAATAAATAGTCATCTTGAATAGTTTCAGACCTTAAACTTAGCTCACTTAAAGGTGTGCGAAATACTCTGCAATGTTTGTGGGTTTTAAATTGAGATCTCACCTTTACTGATGGCCTTCTTAAAGCAAATTTATTTGGGAGCTTGTAAGCTATATGAGGATTAAGCATTTCCTTGAGTTCATCGATATTCATTGTAATATGAGAACTGTCATTTGATTGAGGCACTTGATAATTGAAATCTCGTTCTATCTTGCTCCTCAGCCTCATTTCCAGATTATTGTTGAAGAATTTCATGGAACGTCACCGATATTAACTCAAGCTGAAAGTAATAAATTATATATTTATCTAACAAATAAATAGTGTGTATCTTTAATTGATTTGCCTTTAATTGGGGTTTTGGGGTTTTGGGGTTTTAGCACTGTCTATGTCAAAATAATAGCTCTTTTTTTTTCTCCGGCAGATCCGGTCTGTAAATTACCGGAACGACTTGGCCTTCCGAGCTGAAGACCTCCGCGAAAGCTTTGATTTCTTCCTCGTTGGTCCGTCCAACTCCGGACCCGATAAGATAAAGGCCTCGGGCGCGATCGCTCATGCACGCCATATGAATGGCGCGGACCGCATCTTTTACATATAGTGAGTCCCGCCTGGCCTCGTGTTTACCCCAGATTTCAAGTGCCTCTCCGGGTTCAGCCCGCTTGTAGAAAACTTCAAAAGCACTCGGATTGAATACTCCATCGGCCCAGAACCCTTCCAGGCGTCCGTAGCCCAGCAGACCCGTCAGCCGCAGGATAACCGCCTGGATGCCGAATTCCCGCGCATAATGTTCGACATACTCAGCGGCGGCTATCTTGGATATAACATAAGCCGCGTGATCTCCCGTCAGAGCGTACCTACGGCCCATCGCCGCCGTGATGGGAAGCTCGGGTATGCTCCATGCCCTCGTAGAGGGTGGTAGTGAAGAGAAACTTTTTTATATTGTTTTTCCGGCAATGTTCCAATGCGTAGAGAGTGCCCCCAGTATCGACCTTAAGGAAAATATCCGGCACTCCGTCCGGGCAGGCTGCCGGAATGATCGCCGCAAGGTGAATGAAGGCCTTCACGTGCTCGGACGGCAGATTCCTGAAGTCCTCGGGTTTGGTGACATCCAGATGCACGAAGGGCACCCCCAATTCGCGGAAAAAACGAGTCATATCTCCGGGTGCGCCCCACGGCGATAACCTTCTCCCCCGCCTTTACCAAATGATCGACCAGATAGCGGCCCAGGAAACCCGTCGCCCCGGAGACGATGATCATAGCTATTCCCCCAGTCTCGAAGTTTTGAACTCTATAGTTTCACGTATTATGTAAAGCGGCCTTCCCTTGGTCTGATCGAAAACGTAGCCTATGTAGAGTCCAAGCACACCAACTTCGGCAATAATAATTCCGCCTACGAAGCAGATGGACACGATGAGGCTGGTCCAACCAGTAACGCTGATACCGTGAAGAAAATACCGGTACAGGACCACTAAACCATATAGGAAAGAAGCAGCGGTCACGACGCAGCCGACCTTAATGGATATAATCAGAGGTTTGTTGGATTGGGTCGTGATGATTTCGCACGCAAGCTGAAGTTGCTTTTTGAAGGTGTATGATGAACTGCCGGAGCAGCGTTCCGCGTGAACGACATCTATAACCGCCGATTTGAAACCCATCCATTTTATGAACAGGATGAAGGCACGGTTTCGGTCCCCCAGTACGCTGGGAGTCCCGCAACCATTCGCCTGCAAATGCTGAAATTGCTGATCGTGCTGTCAAAGGTGCCGCCCGTGAAATAGCCGTACAAGCCATGAAAAACCTTGGAATAAAGTCTCTTGAAAAGCTTGTCCTTGCGGGCGGTCCTGCGGGAAAAAACCACATCATAGCCTTCCAGGGCTTTTTCCATACAGACGGTGGATTTCTTCGGGTCTGTCTTGAAGGTCGCAGTCCATGACCACGATCCACTCTCCCGTGGCGTGATGCAAACCGGCGGTTATCGCACGGATCTGCCCGAAGTTGGCGTGATAGATCAAGCCCCCTACCCTGGTGTCTTTTAAAGCGATCTCACGGATAATCTCCCATGAATTTTGGCGGGGCAGGCGTCATTCACAAGGATGATCTCGAAATCGGGCGTAATGGCTTCAAGCGCAGTCACCAGGCGACGATAGAGTTCTTCCAGGGAAGCCCTGCAGCCCTACACGGGGATAACAACGGAAATTACCATTAGCCTTTATCTTTCTCCAACGGGGACTCGCATCCATCAGGGCCGTGAAAGGTTTTCATATACGTGCCGGCCTTTGGACCGGTGTTGAATATTAGATCGAGAACACTGACACCATGCTCGAAAGGTGGATGGAGCTGGGTATATTCAGGGTATCCGGAATAATCGACGTAAGTGAGTTTTATATTTTCCCGAGCGAACAAATCAGGCTCTATATAATTCTTGGCGGCGGGACCGGGAGAGATATTCGCTCCCGCCAAGCTGTTTGCAAAGATCTACCAGGCGCATTGTCTGGCCGTCGGCCAGAGTTAATCCCGCGACCAGGTTATAGTTGTTTTTATACCGAGAATCGCGCAGACTTCCTTTATGAACTCGAAATCGACATTACTCAGATTACTCTCAGCACTGCATTTCTGCATAACTCCCCGAAGGCCGGCTCGTACATTTTGAAGAATGGCGCCCTTGCGTAGGCCTGGGATAGAGAACGCCAGTGCTTCCGGCCCCAGGTCGAATCGCTCACGACGGTATCCTGAATAGGTTGGCCGAACCGGTGGCGCACGGAAAATACCGGCGCCAGCCACAGCAAGCCACCGGAGGTCTTGATCTTGTTGCGGTTGCGCCAATCGTTCTTGGTAAACTGCGCGGTATCATAAAGTATGAATTCATCCACGGAATTGATTAAGTCGAAGTAGCCTTTCCACGGGATATAGTTTGACTGGAGGATGGCTATCCGCTTGCCCATTGGCGTAATCTCTTTTGCCATGGCGCTCAATCGGCTCCGGCCGTGTTTGCTTCTGCCGGGATGGTTGCAGATGCAGCGGCCGCTGAACGACGCCCCCGATGCATTCGCACCATTTTCCACAAAGCAAGATGGGCAAAACCCAGAGCAATGGCGATTATCGAATAGGAACGCAGCAGCAATGTGCCTGTCTGGGCAGCCGTGGGAGCGAAGCCGAGCCAAATGGACACTTGTGATGTTCCGGCTTTGGAAACGCCCAGACCGCCTGGGATAAGGCTTAGAATGCTGATTAGCGTAACGGTTGACATCAGGACCAGTGTCTTAAAGAAATCCAAGCGGAAACTCACCCGCAATACAGCAAGATGTACCAACTGAACGCAACAGAAGCCCAGGAGACGCACGT
>CAVZWL010000027.1:0-131568 GCA_963778945.1 Ignavibacteriota bacterium | reverse complement strand
GAAAGATTTGAAGCTTCAACAAAAAACACTCGAGAAGCTGAGGAAGCTGATTAATGAAGAAACGGAATATCGTTCAGGTCCGTTATTGGTTTCGTTTTTCAATTCTTTAGGGTTCAACGATAGCTATGGTCAGGGATTCCCCTCGAGATGGATGTATACCGATGAAAGGCTCGCACGTATTAATGGAGCCCCTGAAATAGATGTTTGCATAAAGAGACTATTTTCCCCCGTCAATTTCATTGGCCGGTTTGATGAACTCGATAAGCATATTAAAGAATTTAACCAATATCTTGCCTTCGACGGATTTAAGATAGTTCGTAATGCCAAAGAAATATTCCTAAGAAAAGCCGACGAGATAGACGATGCAATAATCGATGAACCAGTAAACGAAGATGATTTTCTTAAAAAGGAGTTCAGTGAAATATCTCTGGAAAAACTTGGCTTAGATGGAGTTATCACAGAAACATTGAAGCTGCGATTCGATGAAATCCAGATATGTTTAATGAATAAAGCGCCACTGTCGGTTATATTTTTAGCTGGAAGTAGTTTGGAGGGTATACTACTCGGTATTGCCTCTAATTCCCCTAAAGAATTCAATCAATCAGACGTGTCTCCAAAAGACAAAATCGGAAAAGTATTACCGTTTTATCAATGGACATTGAATAATTTTATTGATGTTGCTTATGATACCGGCAGGATAAAAGAAGATGTGAAGAAATTTAGTCACGCATTAAGGGATTTCAGAAATTATATTCATCCGTATGAACAAGTCAGTTCAAAATTTAATCCAGATGAACAAACCGCTAAAATATGTTGGCAGGTGTTGAAGGCAGCTTTATTTCAACTGACAGATTCAAAAAGGTTTTATTGAGGAGAGCTAAAATGCAAATACTCTATTTATGGATTAAGAAATTCAAAAATCTTGAAAATGTAGGAATACCATTTGTTGGAGAGTATTTATTTGAGGAAGAATATAATAATGATGGTCAATTGAAACACATCATAATGAAAAAGAACGAGGAATTCGTTTCCAATTTATTTGAACTAAACAATCTCTCCAGTGTCACATTGCTGGTCGGAAAGAATGGCTCTGGTAAAACTAGTATAATCGAACTTTTGCGTGTTCTTTTCGCTGCGGGTGATCGAATTACTTATCAAGAGGTATTAATTGTATATTCAGATGATGCAATTTGGAATAGAAAAGTTAAAGTCCATAAGGCAAGCAGTATTAATGCAGATGTTATTTTTGACAATATCCTGCTCGATTCAAAAGATTATGATATTAACCCGCCTGTCCATCTTCAACCACAAATAGAACTAAATAACCCTCCTTCAATTATTCACTATTCAAATACTCTATCGTTTCAGTCACCTGTTGAATATGCCGGAGTGATAGATATAACAACTGCAGGGTTACTAGAGAATGATTCGCATGTTCATGAGACAAAATTATCGATGGGAACCTCTCAAGTTCAAGCTCATATCAGCGCTGAATTAGAGCGAAACGTTTCATTCCTATATGGAAGCAGGAGCCAAAGTCGACGAAAGGATATTGAAGACTTCATTCCTTATGAGTTATCGATTGCTCCAATTCGTCAGCCATTAAACGCTATGATTGACACGTTGAAGGATAAACAATATGAAGGCAATATAAAAAATATTTATGAGATATTATCTCGAGAGTCAATAGATGCAAAAGAAGTATTTTTCAACGGGATAATTTTAGGAATTATTTTCTCCTGGTTATATCAAAATATATATATTCAAACGAGTGATTTTCTAAAAGTTTTTGAAGAAGCATTGAAACAAACAGAATATGGTAGTAATCAATACACATCTATCATGTCAAGAATAAATAATGCATTAGGACAATCGTACGTAAACTCTATATTTAAATCTGCCGAACAGTTAATTCAGCTTCTTGAGTCTTCTCTGAAGAAAGAAGAATTGATATTAGCAACCGCTCCCTTGGGAATGGTTGTTAAAAATCGAGATTCTCATGGAAGAGAATTGCTTCGGCAAATTGTTGCGTTTCACAAAGGTGCTTCAGGTTTTATTAGCTTTTTGGATTTTCATTGGATTAATAGAATTAAAGGCGAATCTATATTTAGAAGGTTAAGTGCAGGGGAGCAAGCACGATTAAGCTTTTTCTCAAGATTGAATGATGCTGTAGAAGGCAGATGTAAAAAAGAAGATTTAGGCGCAAATATTTTGTTGCTTATCGATGAGGGGGATACGTACTATCATCCAGAATGGCAGCGCCATTTCTTTTCAGACGTACCTAAATTCTGTCCGTTGGTTTTTTAGAGAAAAAAGTGTTCAGTTAGTGATTACCACAAATGCTCCGTTTATGGTATCAGACTTACCTCATTGGTCAATAGTCTGTCTCGAACAAAACGAGAATAGGATTATTAAAGCGACACGTCCATCGAAACCTAAAGAAAGGACGTTTGCACAAAACATTCACACTCTGTTATCAAATGATTTTTATATGAAGTTCACGGTTGGAGAGTTTGCAAAAGGGAAAGTAGATCGTATCATTACCCATCTTTCAAGCAGCGACAGTAATAAGATGGAAGATATAGACAAAATCATTGATCTGATCGGTGAACCAATCCTTAGGAATAAACTTGTTGAAATGTCTATATCAAAATATGACATTGATTCAGAAATCAAGTCTTTAGAAAACCGTTTAAATGACTTAAGAAAGATGAGAGATGATTCGAATAAACAAGAGTGATGCTGATTTGAATGTATCTCGCATTACGACATCTTTCAATGTTGAGAAGTGATCCTTTTAATATTGAAAGTATCTTGAATGATTATATTGCAGGTCATACAGGAGATGTTAGGGCTTTATTCAAATATTTCTCCGACAATCTTTCAAAAATAATCTGCTCTCGACCATACGAACTCTTCCAATTATCATCTGACATAGAGATGCTTACTGATGTTGCCAAAACGATATCAATACGAATAGTCTTAATCCTGTTGATGATATAAAGAAATTCAATGCAGCGATCAAAAAAGTGTTCAATTATAATAAATATCATTCCGGTCAAAAAAGGCCGCATTTGCTTACAGTCATGCAAACAATCTTGATTCTCCTGTATGTTTATATTGTAATAGGCAATATACTTTCACTCTTAACAAGAATAATAAAAAGACACGCCCTCAATTTGATCACTTTTTCGATAAAGCGACTTATCCTTATTTTGCCCTCTCTTTTTTCAATTTAGTTCCATGCTGTTCTATATGCAATTCAAGCTTTAAGGGAACCATAAAATTTACCCTAAGCGATAATGTACATCCACTAATAGAAGGAGCTGAAAAGATTTTTAGATTTACAATCGGGATTAACGCGATAGACTATTTACGTGGGAATAACTTCTTTGTTGAAATAAAACATTATGATCATACTGTGTCTGATAATGACTACAAGAAAATTAAAGGAAACTTAAGAACATTCGCGATAATTGCATTTGTACAATATGCACAAAGATTATATAGGCGATATTCTGCGAAAGGCCTATGTGTACAACGACAGTATGCAGCAGGAACTTGGAAGATTATCGCTGCCAGATGGCAAGTCTCTTTTAGATACTAAAAAGGATGTAGTAGAATTCATTCTTGGCAATTATGTAACACCCAAGAATTTCAGCAAACGACCTCTTGCTAAGCTGACTCATGATATGGCAAGAGAATTGAAGCTAATTGATTAGGTCATATAATTATTTATCACAATAAATTTTGATAATCGACGCGAAGTAATGGCAGAAAATCGACGATACAGCATATTCATAAGTCATTCAACAAAAGATAAGGCATTTGCTGAAAAATTAAGAGCTTATCTGAAAGAGAATAGTGTCGATGCTTGGTTAGATAATTATGAGATCATTAAAGGGCAGAGCATTCCTAAGCGCATAGAAGATGGCATAACCAACAGTGATTATTTTGGACTAGTTTTAACGCCATTGGCGATATCATCCCCATGGGTGGATCATGAAATCGACATCGCTCTCTACATTTGGATACAGGAGATACATAGAGAGAGAGTATTTATTATTCCAATGATTCGTGAAGACTGTAAACCTCGGAAAAGCATCTGTTATATTGCATATTGCGATTTTCGAGATGACGAACAATTTGTGAGCAGATGTCAGGAATTATTGGAAGCGATCTATTATGGAGGGACTGGATCAGTCCTCAAGGCCGGCCAAAATTCTTACAATTCACCTACAGATATTGAAGCTGTATTCAAACTTAATCTTCTCACTCTTTTGAAGTTCAAACCAACCGCCTATATTCCCCGTAAGGTCATTTCTTCAGCCCATCGCAAGCAATACCAAAATCTGGTTTCCAAAGAACTAGAGGAAGATCTTCTCAATGTAATCCTTCGATCTAAACGAGTCATCTTGCTGGCCGAGGCAGGTAAAGGAAAGACACTAGAGATAGAGAGAATTGTCTACCAACTTGCGACAGGTGACCTGCCCTTTATCCCGGTGTTTGGTTTCTTGAACAAATATATCGATCAATCACTTGACTCCTATATACCCGATATCAAGCGGTTTGATGATGAAAAATTAGTCCTTCTTCTTGATGGATTTGATGAAATTCCAAGCGCACACAGGGAGAAAGCGATCAAGAATATTGGAGAATTTGCCGAGCAACATCCAAACTCTCGCATTGTTCTTTCGAGTCGAACGAATCTTTATCAAGATATTCACGGTTTTGAGGTTTACCATCTTGCCGACCTGAGAGGTGATGGCATCAAGACATATCTCAAGACTATTCTTGGGAAGTCAGCTATTATCTTCGAGAATGCTGTAGGGAAAGCTGGACTTAGAGACTGGTTGCATCATCCATTTTATTTGGCCAGACTGGTTGAGCTGTATATTCAAACCGGAGCAATACCGGAATCAACTATACAGTTGATTGAAGCATTGATAGACCTTCATCTAGCTAAAGACGATGAGAAATTTCCTGGATCGGATGAAAGACGTCTTATCATTGTCAAGGCATGTGAGCATCTAGCGCTAACAATGGAAATACTTGCGCGGAACTACATCTCGGATGAAGAGTTCCAAACTTTGATATCTAATGAGGCTAATCATGCCGTTCTCCTCAGATCAGGTCTGTTGCGGAAAGTTGAAGGAGAATTTGTTACATGGCAATTTGAGCATAACAGCTTTCAGGAATTTATCGCGGCGCGAGTCCTGTCGAGGCATGATCTGAATATTATAAAGAAAGTAACTGCCTTTGCTCCCGACTTTGCAAAAATCAAACCATCATGGTCTAATACCTTAGCCTTTATCTTCAGTCAGCTTGCCGCAAATCGCGATGTTCTTACTGCTTTCCTGCAGTGGATGAAAATGACGGCTCCTGATCTCATCGTGAAGTTCGAACCGGATAGGATCGATCTCTCTCAGAGGATGGAGGTGTTCGCTTCAATCTTTAACGACTATAAGGCCAAACGAATCCTTATTCGAAGGAATGAATACTCTGCAGGCGATCTGGGGAGATTTGCAGATTCGAAGGAAGCCGTTGAGTTTTTATTGCACCAAGCTGGAACTACAAATGATTCTACTGTCCTTGTTGATATAGTAGATATTCTTCGCTTTATGACTATTCCTTATGACTTACACAAAAAAGTGTTAAAGTTATTAATGAATATTATTACAATAGGCGATAAGGATCCTCATCTCACTGCACATGGTTTATTGGCTCTTGCTGACCTTGGATTTATCTCCAAGGATGTTATTAAACAGGTCGTTGGGCTTCTAAGAGATTCAGATGAAACATGGATTAGATCATTCCTCTATTATTATATTTATACAGGAATGTTTGTCGATGATTACGTTGACATTTTCCTTGAGGGATTGAAGTACGTCCGTATTATGATTCAAGAGAAGGATGTCAGGCTTGGGGATGAGAGTTATCATTTAAAGGAAGGATTAGAAACTGTCACTGATCCGGCCGCCATCGAAAAGGTGATTATGTTCTTTGCTGACAATCCGCATGAAATACAAGATACATTTATGACGGATGCGCTCATGAAAATAGTCGAGAACGCTGCGATTGCCTTCAATCATAATGGTTCAATCTACGATACAACACTGCGACTCTTTATAGTTCTGCAATCAGAGCACCAAGAAAAAGAAGCCGAAATCGTCAGAAGATTTTTTGACTTAACGGCTACCAGAAAAATGGCGTTTGTCAATATCTTTGCATCACGAAAGGATGATCCTGATTGGTACATCCCGGTAGCAAGTATACTAGATGAAGAGACTGCTCAGATTGTTGTAGATGAGTTTATAGCGGGTCGACTTCCTGCTGACGACATTTGGCGCATTCGGAACTTCATAGGATGGCAGAATCGCTTAATGTACGATCGCTTTCTTGAGATCGTCAATAAAAGAACAGGAAACCAGTTTATCCTACCTCCCCAGAGAGATTACGAGACGGAACGAAAAAAGAAATTCCAGCATGATATAGAACTGCTTTTTGAAAGAGATCGGTTCTTGGAGGCAATAAAAACCATCTATTTGACAGAAGGTAAGGACATAATTTCTGAAGAGGACCTTCACCAACTCCGAAGAAAGCGGTGGGATAATCCGTATTTTTCAGAGCTTGCTTTACAGACGTTGACAGAGATGGTTCGCGTCAATCCAAAGGGATTCGACAAAGTTCAAGAGATTATTCTCAAAAGCGACTGGGAATTCTTCGCATTCTCAAAAGTCCATTATTTCATGTCTTCAAATCGGTCTATGGAACTCACAATCGACCAGAAAGCTAAAATAGAAAAATGGTGCCTCGACAACTTGACAAAAAGTGGATTTCCGGAAGGCATTAACGAGAAGAGAAAACAGTCATGCTACTGGAGATAGTAGAGCGATTTTACTCTGGTATTTTCTTAGGAAATTTGACTTGAAATATCCCGAGGCGATTCTTCTAGATATGATTTCTTTTGATTGGGTTGACGGAACGCAAATGCATGGGATTAAGTACCTGGAAAAAATGGTTGATTTATCAAAAATGGTTGAAAGAGTTCTACAGAACTTTGCGCATGGAATCTATATTGATGACGTTCTCAAGAATCATCTGGACTTTTGTGGCAGACACAAATTAATGGAGGTGATTCCTTATGCAGCGCAGACTGTAACTGACTTGGATCTTCCCGAGGATGTTCGACAAACGGCGCTCACTGTTTTGGCTTCAATTGAAGATACGACAGAAGAAATGCGGAAATTGTTCGTGATAGTCACTGACGACCTAAAATGGAAAATCGCCCGAGAGCTTGTTGTTCGAGACGCAGTATTTATTGGAAAAGAATTAAGAAAGATAATGCAGAATGGATCCGAAAAAGATGGAATGAGAGCAGCAGGGTTACTTATTGAATTGCAGGATTTAGAAGGCTTGGTCTACTATGTAGAAAGAATTAAAAGTATTAAAAGAAACATCTCTGACCCCATTGAAGGTTCAGTAATTCGCAAGATTAAAACAAAACAGGCAATTCCAATACTTATCAATTTGTTAGAAATTGCTCTTGATCCCCAGTTTGTTCAAGATGATTTTTATCGGTTGGATTCCACTATTCTTGACATGCTCAGGACAATCGCAATAGAATCTGACTGTTACGAAGAAATATCAAATGTCGTGAAGAATTTCATCGATGTGAATATAGCAAAAAATGATAATGTGAGATTCCTTTATAATTACTTGCAAACTCTTGAGCGAACATACTATATGAATAAGACGGAGAAAATCTCTTTCATAGAAGCATCAAATCTTGCAAAGAAATTGGTAGACTCTTAGGCAGGCAAATCAGCTCAATTTATCCAATTATTGAATTAATAGATTTGTGCCTGATTCGTTCCTGTGCGGTTCAGTGCGTATACATTTGGTATAAGAATCGAACCGCATCCTTCACCGCAACCCTGCCCGCCGTGCTTCACCTTTGGGCGGGACTCACTCACAAGCACTTTTTTGGTAAATGGCACACTCCCGTTGACACGGTCGTAAGTGCCGTTTTCCGTCACGCGGCACATACACACTCAGCGAGAATTTATTAGCTTTTATTGAATCGCTTCGTGTGCAAGTGCCTTTATAAAAGCAAAACTACCAGATTGAAATATCTCCAACCTCTTGAATCATGACCGCTGAAGTTGAAATATGCACTTGATAAATCATAGCCCTCCGTCAAGGGCAAGTCATTCCTCCCTTTGGTCGTCACTTTAAATCGTGAACGCTCGCAATCATTCCCTCCACTCATTCGTAAACTCATTCCGTTCCACTATATCACTGCTCGCTAAAATATTTTGGTTCCCCCTCCGTGAATGAAGATTGTTACACAAACTTCATTCTTTTGAGGGGAACTATCCGGTGACAAACTCCACGCCGTCGTTTCACTCCGTCATGTAGTTTGACAACTGCTTTTCAAGCAGTTTCACCGGCGTTCCCCCAAAATATTTTTCACGACCCTTGACTTCGGGCTTACATAAAAAAGTCCGCCTTCGGCGGACAGGATCTCTATCAGCGGTCATGATTTTTTTTCATGAACCAATGGAGGTCGTTATGTCACAAAGTTCAATCAATTCACAATTCCAATTGTATTCCAACACTCTGTATGCAGCAGCTTCCAGAATGCTGGATAAACGCAATCCTCAATACGATGATAAAGTTCAAGACCTTGTCATACTTGCGTATGAAGAATTCAAGAGAAAAGCAGATCAAGGCACAATCATGAGTCTCCCGCTTCTCATTCATTTTATGAAATTACGAAAACCGGAAGTTCAGCTTGAAATGAGAGGAGATTCACGCACACCTAAAAAAGATGTATTCAACAAGCGAAATTACTACGAAGGAAAATTAGAATTGTATTCCATCGACAATCCTTTGAATATCGAATCAAACGAAACATTTGCCGAATCAATAAAAGATGATAAAAACCTTGAGGAAGAAATATCATTTCGCCTCGAATATCAAGAACGGCTTGCATCGTTACACACCAACAAGCAAACCATCCTGCAAATGAAAATGAATGGTTATCAAGACTATGAAATTGCACAGATCATGTGCATACAATCAAGCACTGTAAGAAGCACGATTCAAAATATTGCATCGAAGATGATAGAACGAAAAACCGTTCAATGTGAACTGCCATTCCAACTGGATTTAGCAAACAAAGTGTAACTAAGTCCATTGTTGGAATGTGCATTCCCCAATCGTAAATCATTTACCCGCCAATCTTTTGTGGCGGGCACACCCGCACAAAAAACGGAAGAAGTCACTCAAGTGTGATATACTTCCTTTCTTGAGATATGGATGAAAACTCTTGAGTTGCAGGAAGCCGCAAATTCAATTTAGGATAATACACAAACTCCGCCGAAATCGACTCTTCGTCCTGTCTCTTGCTTGACTCTCCCTTAAAAACTCTCTAAGTTTTAGTATGAAAAATCAAATAGTCCTAAAGAAAAACGAAGAACACCGCATTGCCGCCGGGCATTTGTGGATTTTCAGCAACGAGATTGCCTCCCTCCGCGGCAATCCTGAATCCGGGAGCGTGGTGGAATTGCTCCGGGCCGACGAAAAATTCCTCGGCGTCGGCTTTTTTAATCCCCATTCGCTTATCGCCTTCCGCCTGCTCTCGACCAATCGTGAAGAAATTTCGGCCAGCTTTCTTTGAAAAACGCATCCTGCAGGGCAAACGCTCTCCGGCAGAAGTTCGCTCCGGAATCGGCGGCTTATCGCATGGTCTACGGGGAAAGCGATTTTCTGCCCGGTCTTATCATCGACCGCTATAACGAATACCTTTCCCTGCAAATTCTCTCCGCAGGCATGGAGACCCATATCGATATTGATCTGCGGCGTTCTTGAAGATATGTTCCATCCCGAAAGCGATCGTTGCAAGGAACGATGTAGGGGCACGCGCACTGGAACATCTGCCGCAGGAAAAGAAAGTCCTCCGCGGAACCGTCGAGAAAACCATTATTACCGAAGACGATGTAAAATTTTCCGTCGATGTTTTAAACGGACAAAAGACCGGATTTTTCCTGGATCAGCGGGAAAACAGAAAATTTATCCGCCGCTATTGCGCCGGCGCTCATGTGCTCGATTGTTTCTGCAATGAGGGCGGATTTTCAATGCACGCGGCAAAAGGCGGCGCAAAAGCAATTACCGCAGTCGATAGTTCCGAGCAAGCCATTGCCCATGCATCGACGAATGCTCATTTGAATCAGGTCGAAAATATTTCGTTCCTTACAGGAGACGCTTTCGATCTCCTTCAGAAATTCGACACCCAGAACGATCACTTTGATGCGGTTATACTCGATCCGCCGTCGTTTACAAAAAGCAAAAAGACCATCGCGACTGCATTGAAGGGATACAAGGAAATTCATACTCGCGCCCTTGGACTGATCAACAAAGGCGGATTCCTCATCACCGCTTCATGCTCTCATCACATCATGGAAGAAGCTTTCCTTGATGTTATACAGCAATCGGCCGTCAAACGCGGACGAAAGATACAATTGCTGGAGTTCCACGGCGCCGGTCCGGATCATCCGATTCATCCGGCAATGCCGGAAACCCGATATCTGAAATTTGCGATATTTTCTGTTTCATAAAATATCGCAAAGGAGCAGCTGCGACTCTATGTCCAGAGAAAAACTATAAACGATCATCCCGGACGCGCTGCTTTTGGATTACAGCGCTGATGATGTGTCTTGTTTCATCTCTCTAGGGACAAATTCCCTCTCAACCCGACACGATCCGTCATCTTTGAACCTGCTTCGCATCGGCTAATTCAGCCGGTAACATATCCCTCCCAGTCCGGTTCATGGGGAATCGATATCGCTTTTTCAGACAACGGATTCGGTCTGGGCGGCTTTTACCGCAAGGAGATCAACGATGTATTGGCATGGAATATATCGCTCATGATTTCCGATGCTAAAGATCCATCGGAAGTAGAATATTACGACATTTGGGGAAACAGTTATATACCGTTTAAAAAGAACCGCCTTTTCATGATTCCTCTCCACGCCTCCTTGCAGTACCGGCTTTTCAAAGACGATATTATGGAGAGCTTCCGTCCGTATATAACGGCCGGTATCGGCCCGACCATGATGTTTGTTTCTCCCTATGCGACCAATATTATCGATACGTACCGCCGGCACTATACGAGCAGGATCAAATAGACTTTTTTTCCAGTCTGAAATACGGGACTCTTCGTTATACGCTTGGAGGATTTATAGGTGTGGGAGCATTTTTCGGCATTGGAAACGGTGCGATCGGGGGAATAAGCGTTCAGTATACGTTCGCCAAATTTCCGCAGGACATAGAAGTCTTGGAAGACGGATACATTCGCGATTTCAGCAGCATCGTTCTTGTCCTGCATTTCGGATCATTTTTTTAGATGACTGTTCAAATAATCATTGATCTCTGAAACTCTATTTCCACCTGTAGCCGCGGCGGCTCGCCCGCCTTTGGAGGGTGACCGCGGTGATGTCCGGCGAAATCGAATAAGCAATAATGCAACATACTTATCCCAATCGTTTCATAATCATTTTATTCTGATAATTGCACGACGTCCTTGCCCTCCGCTGTAAACATATACTCGATACGGTCTTTATAATATTCCGTTATCCTTCCGCGAACCATTTTAAGCGTGCTGTTGAGAAACCGGTTTTGCTCCGTAAAACCTTCGCCGAGCACGGCAATCGCCGACGGCAGCCATCGTTCAGGAAATTCCCCCGCATATTTGCCTCCCTGCCGGTATGCCAGTACTTCCGC
Source organism: Ignavibacteriota bacterium (assembly GCA_963778945.1). Lineage (GTDB taxonomy): Bacteria > Bacteroidota > Ignavibacteria > UBA10030 > UBA10030 > Fen-1254. The sequence goes on along the minus strand of CAVZWL010000027.1, from coordinate 119,781 downwards.
TTCGAGGAGTTTCAGGACTGCTGCCTGTCCTTCATCGGTTTGCAGGGAAAGACCAAGTCCCTGCACAAAATTTTTGATTGCATCTTTGTTCGGAACGATGAGCGCCGCAGTATAGGGGGACTGGTTATTATAGAGCATCACCTGATCGATGTAGGATGAATTCTCGGTAAGCGCTTCCTCGATCCCTTCGGGACTGTATTTTTCACCATCGTGACTGATAAGCAGACTTTTTTCACGTCCCAGGACATACAGAAAATTATCTTCATCGACGATATCCGAGATCGCCGGTATGGAGCCATCCATCCCGGATTGTTTCCTGCGTTGCCCGTTCGTTCTTCCAGTACCCGGCCATCACATTTTCACCTTTGACGACGATTTCCCCTTTTTGACCGACCGGAAGAGCACTGCCTTCTTCGTCGCATATCTTAACCTGTAAATTCGGCACGATGCTTCCGGAAGAACCGAGCTTGTGCCGCTGCGGAACATTGGCGGAAATAACAGGCGCGGATTCCGTCAATCCGTATCCCTGCAGCATCGGAATACCGAGAGCATAAAAAAATCGCTGCAGTTCGATATCGAGCAATGCCCCGCCGCCGATAAAAAATTCCAGACGCCCGCCGAAATTCTCCCGTCACTTTTTTGAACAAAAGAATATCATACAGTTTATATTCGAGCTTCTTAGCAAGCGATGCGTTTTTTCCTTTGTCCCAGCCGATACCGTTATATGCATACGCCGCTTCGAGAGCATGGCAAAAAAGTTTCTCGATTTTGGCTCCTTTCTCCCGGATTCCCTTTTCGATATTCTTTCTAAAATTTTTTGCAAGCGACGGAACGCTCAGTAAAAAATGAGGACGCGTTTCTTTAATATTGACCGGAATATTTTTCAATGTTTCCATAGCCGTCTTGCCGACCTGCACGGAAGCCATGCTGGCGCCGTTGGACATGAGCGTGTAAATTCCGGCAGTATGGGCAAAGCAATGATCCCACGGAAGGATAAGAAGCGAACAATAATACTCCGGAATAATTAAAATTGCAGAGGCCTGTTCCGTATTTGCCGTGTAGTTTCGATGTGTTAGAATAATCCCTTTCGGATCTGCCGTTGTGCCCGAGGTATAACAAATATTCGCCGGATCGCTCTCGTGTATCGACTGCCACCGGTCTGCAAATTCTTTTTCATATGCTTTCAGATAGTGCATCCCTTTTTCCTGGACCGCGGCAAATGGAATTTCATCCGCTTGCAGCGCAGCATTGCTGTCCAGAACGATAATTTTTTCAAGCTGGGGCAAATCATTTTTCACATCCCGGATTTTTGCCAAGCTGCGTTCTCGAGACAATGACCATGCGGCAACCGGAATGCGCCAGACGGAACTTGAGGTCGGATGAGTTCTTCTATCTTAACAGACAGCGGAACATTGATGGCACCGGTATAAAGGATGCCCAATTCCGAAATAACCCAATCGTTGCATCCTTCGGCAATCAGCGCAATGCGATCTCCCGCGTTCAATCCCCAGGCTTATAAGGCCTGCGGCAAAATTGTGGGCAAGCCTTTTGCTTCCTCGTAGGTAGTTCCTTTATATCGTTCTCCTGTTTTTTCCCACATCATGATATTCGACGCAAATCGTGCGGCGCTGGTTTCGAATAATTGCGGAATCGTTCTCTGCATATTTTCTCTCAGACTTTGTGTATATCATGAATTATTTTTTGTTCAGATTCATTCCTCCTCCTTGAAAGCGATGCAGTTTTTTAGATCGAGCTGTCACGACCCTGTTTCTTCCCGAACGCTGAGCTTCATAAAGCGCTTCTTTTGCATTCAATAACAATTCCTTTTCAGTCCGGGCATGTTCCGGAAACAGTGCAAGACCCACACTGACGGAAGTCTGAATTTTGTGTCCCGTCAGCGACGCTGCTTCTATGGCTTTGCGCATTTTTTCCGCAAATTCCAACGCATCATTTTTCGAAGTTTTCTCGCGCAAAATCGCGATCTCGTCGAATCCGTACCTTCCCGCAGCATCCATGACCCGCAGATGGGACCGGACAATCGAGGCAAACTCTTTGAGCAGTTGCTTGGAAGCTTCATGGCCGTATGTAAGCGCGATATGCTTGAAATTATCGACATCCATTAATATTAATGCTACATCTTCTTTCGTCTCTTGTGCCCGCGAAAGACTGATTCCGAGCTTTTCCAGAAACGCCGAATATTTATCCAGACCCGTGTCGTGATCGATCGTGTCGAGGCGAAGATTTTCCTCGTACAGCCGGGCTTTATTAACTGCAACTCCGGCAAAGTCCGCAAACGCCTGCAGGGGGCGAATATCCTCTTCCGTGAAATATTCCGCTCTCTTTGGTCTCTGCCTGGAGATAACCCAGCGTTCGATGATCCGCCGAAATCTGAACACACAGGCATGAACCGAACGGAACTTCCAGCTGCACTCCGGCCGCCAGCTCCGGCTGGCGTCTCGCTCTGCCCAATCACGACCGGTTGACCCGTCCATAAGAGTTTTCCGATGACGCCCGTCGCCAATTTTCGGCGGAATGCATTCTCAAATGTTGCCGATAATCCATGACTTATGGCAACCTGTAAATACTCCGTTGCCGGATCGACAAGTATAATGGCGCATGTTTGACAATGATACATCCGGACAACACGATCGACGATCAAGGAAAGCACCTTTTCATACTGATTCGCCGATTTCAGCATATTCAGAACTTCGGAAACAAAATTCAAGCATTCATCGGATTTCGATATGAGTCATAGCTCTTTTCTCCTTCCGTATGATATGCATAAGATAAAAAACGTTCCGCTTTCCTTTATCTCATGGCTTCGATCGAAATGAATGCGGTCTTCCTTTGTGCAATAAAAATTCGCGTCGTGGTTTTTCTCTTTTCCTTACTGTTTAAGCTGCATCGTTATCGTGCTTTTTGACGTTATGATCACTGCGCCCGTTTGCGCTCCGCTCACCGTTTGCGTCATATCTGTTTCTTGAGTTTGCCGGATGGAAACGAGCAAACCGCTTGGTTCTGCAAAAAGAGCAGAACCGTCTGTTTTAATCGTCCCATCGATGCTTACGCCCATACCCTGCGTCGTTCCGGAACCTTCGACAGTCGAGCTGCCGCCGAACACAATCTTTCGGCATACGAACCGGCCGTAACTTTGCTTTTCGCCGAGTTTGTACTCGATGTTCGGCTTTGTAATAATATTGACTCCTCCCTGATTCATCGTCTCTGAATCCGTCTTCTTCCATGAAACATTCGTATCGATTTCCTGCGGCGGAAGCTCCAGGATGAGCCGGCGGGCAATTTCGACGGGGGTGATGCGCAGCATCGTTCCTATGTTCGATGAAGGAATATCGTCGAGGGCCTCTGCTCCAAGAATCTTCCCGTGCGGAGTAAAGACTCAGTCTGATACGTTTATCGGTCCATTCGTTCATCGTGAACGAACTGTCATAAAATCCCATCAAAGGAAAATTTAAGACGCCCTTGAAAGAACGAAAGAGTATACAGATCACGGTGAATGCAGAATCCTTTTTCTCCACAGCCGTAAGCGAGCAATCGATGGAAAACTTCGATGACAGGGAAAAATCCTGCCCCATCCCCTGACCCTCGGCTGTACGTTTCATTTCAACGGAATAAGAAGAGCTTTGACCGGGGTCAAAATGATATCTGATATCCTGCCCTGCAAACCCGAAATATACACCTACGGTCAGCAGAAAGAGACATTGGCGGAAACGAATTATCCATTGGTTCATTTTTGTTCCATTCTGCATATCGAGGAGAGAATTATTGTCTCATTGTAAAGGTGCGTTCGCATTGTAGCAAAATTTTATTTTCCTTGCAAGTTCCATATCTCGGTTTTTCTTCTTACTTTACATCCTCTTACATTTAAAAAATGTAAAAGATTATGATAGAACTTAAAAGAAGAGACACTTGCCTGCTTGCTTGATCAAAGCACGCGGGAATACTCGCAGAGAATAGCCGTTTCATTTACCGACGAGCCGCCGATTACTTATGCGGAATTTCGAAATCAAGTCGATCATCTTTCCCAATTCCTTCGAAACCAGGGAGTCGTACATGGCGATCGTGTTGCTATTATCGGTGAAAACAGTCCTTATTGGGGAATAGCATATTTTGCTATCACCTCGATGGGAGGCATTGTAGTTCCCATACTTCCCGATTTCCATTTTTCGGACATCCATCATATCCTGCGGCATTCGGGAACGAAGGTCATTTTCATTTCCGAACGATTTTATCAAAAGGTCGAAGAACTCGATTTAGCGGAATTTAACAGTGTTATTCTCCTGAACAATTTTTCCATCATCAATCCCCATACTTCAAAAGCGACGCTTCGTCAGCTGCTTGCCGAAGGAAGCAAGGAACTCCAGAAAATTAAAAATCTTGTCCTCGGATTAAGGGGACGCATCCCATACAAAGTTCAGGAAGATGATACGGCAGCTATCATTTATACTTCGGGCACCACGGGTCATTCGAAAGGTGTCATGCTGACCCATAAAAACATTGTCTGGAATGCAATCTGGAGTTCACGTATTCCCGGCATCATGGAAGATGATCGGATGCTGTCGATCCTTCCTCTTGCACATGTCTATGAATGTACGCTCGGATCTGGTGCTTCCTCTTCTCTGCGGTGCATCGGTTTATTATGTCAAGAAGCCGCCGACACCGGCCATTCTTCTTCCGGCATTGGAAAAAGTAAAACCGACGGCAATGCTGACGGTTCCGCTTATCATCGAGAAAATCTATAAGACGCGCGTCCTTCCGGAGATTCGAAAAAACCGATTCATTCGGCTGATGTATGCTTTTCCCGCCGTCCGGAAACGCATCAACAAAATCGCAGGCAAAAAACTTATGCATACATTCGGCGGATGTATGCGATTTTTCGGCGTCGGCGGTTCGGCGCTTTCTCCGGAAGTCGAACGATTCCTTATCGAAGCCGAATTTCCGTACGCTATCGGATACGGCTTAACTGAGACATCTCCGCTGATAGCCGGATGCAATGCCAGCACGACGCGGTTCCGCTCGACGGGCACCTCTATTCCCGGTCTGGAAGTGAAGATCGACAATCCGGATCCGAAAACCGGTATCGGTGAAATCGTGGTTCGCGGCCCCAGCATTATGAAAGGATATTACCGCGACAAGGAACGAACGGCAGAAGTTCTTTCGCCGGACGGATGGTTCCGTACCGGAGATTTCGGCAGCTTCGACAAAGACAAATGCCTCTATATCAAAGGACGCATGAAGAACGTCATACTCGGATCGAATGGAGAGAATATTTATCCCGAAGCCATCGAATCGATCATCAACCGTTCGGATCAAGTTTTGGAATCGCTTGTCTATGAAGAAGAAGGCCAGCTCTTTGCCCGTGTCTATCTTGATTATGAAAAACTCGATGCGGAATTCAGTGCACTCGGTTTATCGGGAAAACAAGCCGCCGGCCGCGTCAAACAAATTTTAGACGAAATTTTAAAACAGGTCAACGAGCAGGTCTCTTCGTTCTCCCGTCTTTCACAATATTTATGAACAGCGGGAACCTTTCGAGAAAACCCCCACGCAAAAAGTTAAGCGCTATCTGTATACAAAAACAAAAAAGTAAACCGGGATAATTACTCTCCCGCAGCTTTCTGCTACTGCTCTTTATCACCGGAAACAGCTCGCTCGCAGGAAGCGGCATCAGGACTTTATTTCCTGCATTCTTCTTTAATATCGGCAATCCACTGACCGACGGACGTTTTCTCTTCACCCGGTCCAAGCTTGCGGAGCAAGTGCGCTTCCGATAATCACGCCTGCGGCATATTTTTTATGACGGCCAACATCCTGAGCCGAGCTTATACCGAATCCTATCAGAACAGGTTTTCTCTTGATGTTTTTTGCAACCCGCCGGAGATAATCGATTTTTGTTTTGCTTTGAGAATTTCCCGTCACGCCGGTATGCGAAACGCAGTAAACAAAACCGTCCGCCTGCTTGTCGATTTTTTTCATGCGTGCCGCCGGAGTTGTAGGACTGACCATATGTATAAAGCACATGCCGTTTCCGGACGCCAGTTTACTGTAATATTCCGATTCTTCAAGAGGTGTTTCGGGTATGATAATTCCGTCGACTCCGGCTTGTGCAGCATCGGCAAAGAACCTCTGAACGCCGTATGAAAGAATCGGAGTAAGGTAGCCCATCAGGACAAGCGGAACTTCCGTCGAACGGCGAATTTCCGACACTTGCGAAAGAATCCTTTCAAGCGTGATGCCGGCGCAAAGAGCCTGTATGAGCTTTCCTGTATAACGGGACCGTCGGCCAAAGGATCTGAAAACGGCATTCCAATTTCAATGATATCCGCACCTGCCTGGACAAGTTCGAGAACCAGCGGCACGGTAGACTCAAGTTCGGGAAAACCGGCTGTAACAAATAATGTCAAAGCTTTTTCCCCTTTTTCTTTCAATCTTTGAAGAACAGCATCAATTCGATTCACGAGCAGGCCCCTTCTTCGGGAAAATTTTTCATATAGGTCTGCATGTCTTTGTCGCCGCGCCCTGATAAACAAACAATCACGGAATCGTTCTTTCGCGTTTTCGGCATCAGCGTTTCCAAATACGCAACGGCATGCGCCGATTCAAGCGCGGGTATAATGCCTTCGGTCTGCGATAACAATTCCGCCGCCCGAAGAGCCTGCAGGTCGGATACTGCGGCGTACGAAACTATCTTTGAGCTTTTCAAAAAACTATGTTCGGGACCGACGCCCGGATAATCGAGTCCCGCTGAAATGGAATGTGCCAGGGAAACCTGCCCTTGCAGATCCTGCAATAAATAGCTGAGCGCACCGTGCAGCACTCCCGGTCTGCCTTTTGACAGTGTGGCAGCATGACGATCGGTGTCCAATCCCTCTCCTGCCGCTTCGACGCCGATCATGCGAACTGAATCGTTGATAAACGGATAGAACATTCCCATGGCATTGCTTCCGCCGCCGACACATGCAACGAGATAGGAAGGAATCCCGGCGAATTGCTTTTTTGTTTCTTTGCCGATGATCGATTGAAAATCGCGAACCATCATCGGATACGGGTGCGGACCGACGACGGAACCGATGACATAAAACGTATCCTTTACATTCGTCACCCAATCACGGATAGCTTCGCTTGTCGCATCTTTCAATGTGCGGCTGCCGTTCGTTACGGTTCTGACTTCCGCCCCCAGCATTTTCATGCGATGCACATTCAAGCTTTGACGCTGCACATCCTCTTCTCCCATGTACACAATGCATTGGTAACCGAATTTTGCAGCAACCGTTGCCGTTGCCACTCCATGCTGACCCGCGCCGGTTTCCGCAATGATGCGTCTTTTCCCCGATCTTTTCGCCAGCAGCATCTGTCCCACGACATTATTAATCTTATGAGCTCCTGTGTGACACAGGTCCTCGCGCTTGAGATAGATTCTAGCCCCTTCCATAATGATGCGTCAATCTCCCGGCGTACTGTCAACGGTGTCGGCCTTCCGGCATATTCGTGAAGAATACCAATGTATTCCGCACGGAACTTTGGAGTCGTGCTTTGCCCGTGCATAAAGCGCTTCCAGATCAAAAAGCGCATTCATCAATGTCTCCGGAACAAACCTTCCTCCGAATTCGCCGAAATAGCCTCGTTCATCGGGATATGAATATTTTTTTCATTTTTTTCATCATAGGCAGTATATCGATAAACAATTAAACATGCGTTCTTAAATCTAGATGCCTTTGAAAGGTTCGATTGCTCCGAATTCTTGCTGTTCGTTCAAAGGCTGTTCTTATCGGACATCCATTCACCGGCCTTTTCATCTTTCTCGAACAACATTTATCATCTTTTACATTTTTAATATTGGCAAATAATCTCCGCAGCAGTTCGGCGTCTTTTTTCCCGGGCTGCCGCTCGACGCCGCTGTTGATGTCGACGCCGTACGGCCGGACATATTCGACAGCATGAGCGATATTTTCCGGATTCAATCCGCCGCTTAAAATAATTTTCCGATCCTTGTTCAGCTCGGCGCGCAATCTCCCAGTCGAATGTTCTGCCCGTTCCGCCGTACGACTCCGGACTGAACGTATCCAGCAGATATGCTTCCACGGAATACCCGCTGAGAATATCCGGGTCAAACCGATCGAAATCCGAAATGCTTTCCATATCGGCAGTGTAAAATCTTTTACATCATCCGGCGATTCATCGCCGTGCAGCTGCAGGCAGTTCATACCCGTCTCTTTGATCGTCGAAAGAATTTCCTCCCGGCCGGCATTGACAAAAACTCCGGCCTTGATAAAAGACGAGGGCAAATGAGCGATCATGGCCGCAGCCTTTTCCGGCGAAATATAATCGCGGGCTTGACGGCACAAAAATAAATCCGAGCGCGTCTGCGCCCAGATCGACGGCCATGTTGGCATCTTCCAGATTCGTTATACCGCAAATCTTGACAATCACGATCGCACTTCTTCCAGTAGACGCCCGAAGCGCTGCACCGGGATCCTCCGCCCGCATGAATGTTTCACCGATAAGAAAAGAACGAATTCCCCCGGCTGCCAATCGGCGCATTTGATCCGCCGATTCGATTCCGCTCTCACTGACAATGAGCGTTTCGCCGGGTAAATATTCTTTGAGCCGGAGTGATGTCGAAACATCGACATCGAACGTTTTCAAACTTCGATTGTTGATGCCGACGAGTTTTACTTTGCCGAAATCCAATTTTTCAAATTCTCGCTCCTCATGCACCTCCACAAGGACATCCATTCCGATTCCTGCTGCCGTCCTGATGAAGATCGGAGAGAAGTTTTTTTTCCAGCGCAGCCGCAATCAGCAGAACGGCATCGGCGCCGTTCGCTTTTGCTTCATGAATCTGGTATTCTTCGATGATAAAGTCTTTTCTCAGAAGCGGAAGCTGAACTGCGTCTCGGATATCCCGTAAATTTCCGAGATTCCCTTGAAAAAACTGAACATCAGTAAGGATGGAAATCGCCGCAGCTCCGTTCTCCGCATACGCGCGTGCGACAGCATCAGGCAGAAAATTTTCCCGTATCACTCCCCTGGACGGGGATGCCCGCTTAATTTCCGCAATAATTCCAATATCCCTGCGCCGCAGCTCTTCTGACAAGCGAGAAGCATTGTCTTTTATACAGCGCTTGGCGGCGAAGATCGTTCAGTGGGATTTTCGTTTTTGCAAATTCCACTTCGATTTGTTTCTGAGCAAGGATTTTTTCAAGAATAGTCATGCAGTCCTGCTGAAATCGACGAGATGATTCAGCTTTTGCAGCGCTCTTCCGGAATCGATGGATTCCTCGGCCGCCGCAACTCCGTCTATAATATTTTCGACTTTTCCAGAGACATAAAGACCGAACGCAGCATTGGCAACGACCACATCGCGGGCGCAGAGACGGTTCTCCCTTGAGCACCTGCAATGCAATGCGCGCATTTTCTTCTTTGCCGCTGCTTTTAAGGACCGTCAAGAACATGAGAAGGCAGTCGAAATGTCCCGGCATGGACTTCGTACGATTCCATCGGATTTTCCCGGCGCATTTCATGGACGGAAGTCGTACCGGAGAGTACGACTTCATCGACTCCTTCTCTGCTGTGAACGACGCACACATGATGCGATCCGAGCGAATGGGATGCATGAGCAAGTTTTTCGGCCGTCCTGTTATTAAAAGTACCGATTAATTGCCGGCCGACTCCAGCCGGATTCGTTAACGGCCCGAGAATATTAAAGATAGTTTGTATACCAAGTTCGGTTCGCGCTTTCCCCGCAAATTTCATAGAAGGATGAAACATCGGAGCAAAAAGAAATCCGATGCCGATGGAATTGATGCTCTCCGCCGCTTTCTCCGGAGAAAGATCGATTTTAACGCCAAGTTCCGCTAAAACGTCCGCACTGCCGCACCGGCTGGAGACGGATCTGTTGCCGTGTTTGGCAACTGTAATGCCGGCCCCGGCTGCTACGAACGAAGCAACGGTAGAAATATTAAATGTTCCCGATCCGTCTCCTCCGGTTCCGCACATATCGATCGCCGCAGAATCATCCACGGAAATCCGGACGGATTTTAAACGCATAGTCTGCGCAAACCCGACAATCTCGTCTATTGTTTCGCCTTTTGCGCGGAGCGCGACAAGAAGCCCGGCAATTTGAACGTCCGTAGCGCTGCCGCTCATGATGATATCGAGTGCGCGGGACGCTTCTTCGGTTGTCAGATGTTCGCCGTGAAGACATTTTTCTATGTAGTATTTCATGCCAAGGTGCCTATCCAGTTTTTCATTATTGTTTTCCCGGCGGGTGTCAATATGGATTCGGGATGAAATTGCACGCCGCAGATTGGAAATTTTCTATGCCGCATCGCCATGATCAAGTCCGTCATCGGTATGCGCCGTGACTTCAAGTTCATCCGGCAGGCGGTCGCGTTCGACGACAAGCGAATGGTACCGGCCTGCATCGAAGGGTTCGGGAACCCCTTTAAAAATTCCGAGGCCGTCATGCCGAACCTGCGAAGTTTTCCCATGAACAAGTTCCGGTGCATAGGCAATTGTCCCTCCGAAAACCGCACCGATTGCTTGATGACCGAGGCATACGCCGAGTATCGGAATCGTGCTTCCCAGAGATCGAATCACGTCCATGGTAATACCTGCCTGCTCCGGACGGCCGGGTCCCGGGGAGATGATGATGCCCCGCGGGTGCATGACCTTGACCTTCTCGACGTCTGTGGCATCATTGCGAAAGACGGAAATATCCTGCGTAAATATGCCGGCAAGCTGTACGAGGTTATATGTAAACGAATCGTAATTATCTAAAACCAGAATCATGCAGCACCCCGTTTTGCCAAAACATCCATATCGAAATCCGCTGCGGCAAGTTTGATGGCATCCAAAAGCGCTGCGGATTTAGCATACGTTTCATGAAACTCACTCTCGGGCACTGAATCGGCTACAATACCCGCGCCCGCCTGCACATTTAAAGTCTCCTCTGCCGCAACGATGGTGCGGATAGCGATGCACATATCGATCGTTTCGTCGAAACCGATATAACCGGCTGCACCTGCATAAATGCCTCGCCTGTCCTGTTCAAGTTCGGCAATGATTTCCATGGCACGAACCTTCGGCGCCCCGGAAACTGTGCCGGCCGGGAAACATGCCTGCAGCGCGTCGACTCCGGTCATATCCGAACGCAGTGTGCCGTGCACTTCCGAAACGATATGCATCACATGAGAATAGCGGTCCACTCTCTTCTGCACCGGCACATGAACGCTCCCGAATTCGCTTACACGACCTACATCGTTCCGTCCGAGGTCGATGAGCATATGATGCTCCGCCAATTCCTTTTCATCCGCCATGAGTTCGCGCTCAAGCCGGCTGTCCTCATCTGCCGTAGCTCCGCGCCTGCGTGTGCCGGCAATCGGAAACACTTCTATATGATGACGCTGAACACGCACGAGTATTTCCGGCGACGAGCCGATCAGCTTCACCGTATCGAAGTCCATAAAAAAGAGATAGGGAGAAGGATTGATAAGGCGCAGCGCACGGTAGACGGGGAACGGATCGCCGGAATACTTCATCGACACCTTGCGCGACAGCACGGCTTGAAAAATGTCGCCTTCATGAATATAATGCTTCGCCCGTTCGACGATACTGCAAAACCTCTGTTTGTCGCCGGATCCCGCATCGGGAACATTACATTCAAAATTTTCAGCGGGCTGAACATTACTGTTCACATGCGACATCATTTCCTCTATCTTCCTGCAGCCCTCGTCGTATTGCATCCTCAAATCTTTTTCGGGATCGAGGATGACATTATGAATCAGTGTAATCAAATGTTTCCGATGGTCGAATTTTACAACCGAAGTAAATAATCCGAAAAGAGCGTCGGCAGGCGCCGGCAAAGTTTTTTTCTGCAGCGGAATTCGTTCAAATTGCGCAACGCAATCGTATCCGATGTAGCCGATAAACCCTCCGTTCAGGCCTTCCCAATCCGGGACCGGCATTTGCCGGAATCCGGCGCCAAGCTGTTTCAGAACCTCGAAAATTGTCGCGCGGCGTGTTTCCGTCCCGGAGTGCGAACGTATTGCAATCTCTCCGCCGTTCGCTGTAACGAGCAGAAGCGGGTCTCCCCCCACGAATGAAAAGCGCCCTATGCGCTCGCTTGGTTCTACGCTTTCCAGCAAAAAAGAATTTTTCTTCCCGTTCCGGAAGGCAAGGTACAAAGAGACCGGAGTATGCGTATCGGCCAGAACCGTCCGCAGCAGCGGAAGGACATTGTAGCGCGCGCTTGCTTCTCGAAATTGTTCAAAAGTTATCATCATTCATCCATCGCGCAGGGGTGAGCACTGCTCACCCCTGCATCGTCTCATTATTGACCGTTTCCAAGTTTTCCTGAGAAGTATGCGTCATAAGCGCTCATATCGAAATGGCCATGGCCGCTCAGGTTGAACAAAATAACCTTCTTCGTTCCTTCTGCTTTTGCTTTCTTCGCTTCTTCAACAGCGGAAAGAATGGCATGTGCCGATTCCGGCGCCGGAATAATTCCTTCTGTTCGTGCAAATTGGACGGCAGCCTCGAACACGCTGGTTTGTTCATAGGCCTGCGCCTCGATAAGTTTGTCCAGATACAAGCGGCTGATAATCGGAGACATTCCGTGGTAGCGCAATCCGCCCGCATGGATAGAGGGCGGCATGAAATCCGAACCGAGCGTATACATCGGCAGCAGCGGAGTCATTCCTGCAACGTCGCCGAAGTCGTAGCGGTATTCTCCTTTGGTCAGTGTCGGACATGAAGCCGGTTCGACGGCAATTGCGCGCAGTTTTTTCCCGGCTATTTTATCCTTGATAAACGGCAGAGCAATTCCGCCGAAATTCGAACCGCCTCCGACGCACGCGATGACAAGATCCGGATATTCGCCGGCTATCTCCATCTGCTTCTTTGCTTCCTGACCGATAATGGTCTGATGAAGCAGAACGTGATTGAGTACGCTGCCGAGCGCATATTTTGTATCTTCTCTGCCCGCAGCATCTTCAACGGCTTCGCTGATGGCGATACCGAGACTGCCTCTGGAATTCGGATTCTTCGCCAGCACCGCGCGTCCCGCATTGGTCTCGGTACTCGGACTTGCAATAACTTCAGCTCCCCAGACCTGAATCATGGAACGCCGATACGGTTTCTGCTCATAACTTACTTTTACCATGTACACCTTGCATTGCAGGCCGAATCGCTGGGCCGCAAACGACAAAGCGCTTCCCCACTGGCCTGCACCGGTTTCCGTTGCAAGGCGTTTGACCCCCTGCTCTTTATTGTAGTATGCCTGCGCCAGCGCCGTATTCAGCTTATGGCTGCCGGCCGGACTTGCTCCTTCGTATTTATAATAAATATGTGCAGGCGTATCGAGCGCGCGCTCCAGCTCGTATGCGCGATACAGCGGCGTTGGGCGATAGAGCGAATACGCATCGCGCACCGGATCCGGAATGGGAATGTAGCGTTCCGTCCCGACCTCCTGCTTGATCAGTTCCATAGGAAAAAGCGGCGCAAGATCCTGCGGGCCGACGGGCTGCTTGGTTCCCGGATGAAGGTCAGGCTCCAGCGGATTTGGAAGATCTGCCAGGATATTATAATAATGCGACGGGATGTCTTTTTCTTCGAGCATGATTTTTCTTTGCATAGGTTCCTCCTTAGATTTTATGATGTCCGTACTTCCGGAACAGCGCTCTGATGTCACGGAAGTGCATCGTTGGTTAATGAAATATTCGATGGATTTTTTTCGTAAGAGCGGTTCTCACGATTTTTGCGGGAAGGTACAACAAAAAAGGCGGAACCGTTACGTCTACGTTTCCACCTTTTTTATAAATTCTTTAGATACGAATTATACGAGCGGAAGCGCAGACTGACACCAGCGCCACCACCAAGCCTTGTTCTCAAACCGATTGTATGATTCGTTCACCATAATGACTTTACTATAGTAAATTATTGTTTCATTGTCAAGAGGCGCAGGCAAAAAAATCATAAGATTGTAGAAATTTTCTGCCGCGATAGAAGCAGACGCTCCATGAAGTATGGAACCGTTCAAACAACGTTTTTTCCTATGCGGCCAGAGCCATTCCAAAAAAACGACATTGTACTCGCATGAGACCCGCCTGCCATAGCATATAATATGTGCGCCGGACAGGAACAAAGCGGCGGAACTCTATGGATTTTGATTTTTTATTCAAAGTTCCATCCCACTTGCCAAAAGAGTTAAAAAATTAATAAAAAAAAGCTTGATTTTTTGGAAAGATGGAGGGATTTTAAATATTGAGGGAAAATTGGATTTATTGTTTTTTGAACGAAATTATGACGGTCAAAAAATCTTCCCCCATAAAATAAATCGTTCTTTTCTATAGTAAACCACATATTCACTAAATTCAGGATGTTCAAATGAATAAACTGAGAAGTATCATTGTTTCAAGTTCTCACGGCGCGCGAAGAAATTATCTCGTAGCCATGATGATCTTTTTTGTCGCCGCGTATGTCTTTATGCCGTACACAGGCCACACTCAAAGCACCGATCCGGGAGTCGCCCAGGAGTCATTTCACCCATTCGCTATTTTCAGCAGCGAGAGCAATTTTCAACCCATTGAAATTTTTGGATTGCTTACAGTGCTCGGCATTGCTATTGCCGGCTTGCTCTATGCGCTTATGCTCGTTAAACAAGTGCGCAAAGCCGACCAAGGCACAAAGAAAATGCAGGATATTGCAGCCGCTGTGCGTGAAGGCTCAAACGCTTACCTCAAGGCACAGTTCAAAAAGATCGGACCTTTGATTATCATTATCACGTTGTTCCTTTATTTTACGTACACCGGAACGATCGATGCATTCCGCTGGGGACGTTCAGGCGCATTCCTCGTCGGTTCAATTTTCAGCTTCCTTGTCGGATTTGTCGGCATGCGTCTTGCGACACAGGGCAACCTTCGCGTTGCAGCTGCAGCAAAACGCAGTTACGGCGAAGCGCTTCAGCTCGGCTACCGCACAGGAACCATCACCGGTATGCTGACAGACGGTTTGGGTCTGCTTGGCGGAACCTTAATCTTTATGATGTTCGGTGAACATGCATACGAAGCACTGCTGGGTTTTGGTTTCGGCGGAACGCTCATCGCGCTGTTTATGCGCGTCGGCGGCGGTATCTATACGAAAGCCGCAGACGTCGGCGCCGACCTTGTCGGTAAAATCGAAAAAGATATTCCCGAAGATGATCCGCGCAATGCAGCCACCATTGCCGACAACGTCGGCGATAATGTCGGCGACTGCGCCGGTATGGCGGCGGATATTTTTGAAAGTTATGAAGTCACCATCGTAGCTGCTATGATTCTCGGTATGGCAAGCTTCGGCCACAAGGGCGTTATTTTCCCGCTGCTCGTTCGCGGTATCGGCGTTCTTGGTTCCATCATCAGCACCTACACGGTCAAAGCCGGCGCCGATGACACTTCAGATACAGCTCTTGAAAAGCGTTCATCGCGGATTCTGGATCGGTTCTATTATCAGTATTGTCGGATTTGTTGCACTCGGATTCGGCTATCTCTATTTTGATGCGGCATACTTTGCAAGCAACCCGACAGCCGTCGCAGGATTCTTTCATGCTGACGGAACGGCAATTTCGCTTCCCTGGATTGCAAATTTCGGTATACCGAATCTTGATCTGCGCCCCGCCCTTACCTGCATGATCGGTATTTTCCTTGCCGTTGCGTTGAACAAGGTAACCAGTTATTACACGCATACGAGCCATTCGCCGGTCAAAGGTTTGGCAAAAGCATGTACAACGGGACATGCGACAAATATTATTCAGGGATTTGCGCTCGGCTATGAAAGCACTGTTGCGGCCATCGTTGTTATAGCCGTTGCCATTTTCCTTTCCGTGCTCGTCTATGCCGGCACTCCGCCTCTCTTTATCGCCTATGGCGTTGCCATGACCGGTATCGGCATGTTGACGCTAACAGGCAACACCATTTCGATGGACGTGTTCGGACCAGTAGCAGATAATGCAAATGGTATCGGAGAAATGGGTTACGAAAAAGACGAGATGGAAAAAGAAAAACCGGGCAGCTATAAACGCGCCCGCCAAATCCTTGCCGATCTCGATGCAGTCGGTAATACGACGAAAGCCGAAACCAAAGGTATCGCCATCGGTTCAGCTGTTATCGCGGCAGTCTCGTTGTTTGCAAGCTTCATTGCAGTCATTGCAGTCGGCAGTGAAGATAAAATTAACCTGATGAAGATTTCACAGTATTTCGCAGAAGCCGGTAAAATTACCGTTGCTAATCCGACTGTGTTTATCGGATTCCTTCTTGGCGGCGCAGTTCCGTTCCTCTTCAGCGGAATGCTTGATTCGTGCCGTCGGCCGTGCAGCATTCTGGATTGTCAAAGAATGCCGCATTCAATTCCATGATCCTGAAATCTGGAACGGCACCAAGAAACCGGATTACGGCCGTGTGGTCGATATCTGCACGAACACTGCGCAGAAAGAACTCATCGGTCCGGGCATCCTCGCTATCATGACTCCGATTCTTGTCGGATTTATACTTGGACCGTACGCGCTCGGCGGATTCCTTGCCGGAATGATTCTTGTCGGCCAGCTCCTTGCCGTGTTTATGGCAAACGCCGGCGGCGCATGGGATAATGCTAAGAAAATGATCGAAGACGGTCTCTACGGCGGTAAAGGTTCAGAGGCGCACAAAGCCGCCGTCACCGGCGATACTGTTGGCGATCCATTAAAAGATACTGCAGGACCTGCGATTAACCCGCTTATCAAGGTTATGAATATGGTCAGCTTGCTTACGCTCGGATTGGTGTTGAAATTCAACATTACGAAAGCGAATATCTGCCGGAACCGATCTGTTGACCGGCATCGTTGTTGCGGTTATTGCAGCAACAGCAATTGGCTGGGCAATTTATCAGAGTAAAAAGGAATCCGGTGATCTCGTCGAAGAAGAAGCAAAGTAGCATCTGATTCTTGCAGTCTTTTCAAAAGCCCGTCCCGCTTCCAGCGGTACGGGCTTTTTTATTCACCTGCCGGACTTGAGAGCTTCGATAGACTCCAGCAATTCCGGCATCACCACCGAACCATGATTTTGAATTTCCCGTACAAAGAACATAGCCGAATCCGGATCGATTTTGGTGTGGACGTAATAATTTGCCAGATAATAATATCCGAGAATAAATTCCGGATTTATCGCTACCGATGTTTTCCAGAGATGCGCCGCCTGGTCATAAGCGCCTGTTTGCAGACATAATTTGCCGTAATTGATATAGGTATACAAGTGCAGCGGCTCTATTTTAAGAGAGGTCTCATATTCTTCTTTTGCCTGAAGATACGCTCCTCTGTGCACATAAATATCCGCAAGCTGCCTGTGGACCATTTGCATCTCAGGCTTCAATGCAATTCCGGCATGAATTATCTTCTCTGCCATAACATCGTTCCCTTCGTCGATATACATTCCGGCCAGACCCAAATACGACGCATCGACGCTCGGATCGGAATGGAAAGCGCTTAGCGCATAACTCTGCCGATTACGGAACTGCTCTTCATGGACAAAGGTCAGAAGAAATAAAACTGAAATCAAAAGAACCGCTCCGCCAAAATGATAAGTTTTTCTTATATCAATTTTCTGAAGAATCGGAAACTGGGCAAGAGCGAAAAGAATGCCGGCGAGCGAACAATATGCCCGGTGTTCATGGAATATTATTCCGACAAGCAAAGAAGGAAGAAGAAATAAAACGAACCAGCTTAAACCGCTGAATATATATATCCATGTTTTGGGCTTCTCCCAGATCAGGGCTCCGGCACATAAGATAATACCAGCGAAGCCAAACCATAACGAATGGTCTTGAAGATTCGGATAGATGGAAAGATTAAAGGGCAGAATGACTTTGCCGAAATAGAGCACAAGTACGGGTAGATTTTTAATCCAAACGGCAGCAGCATCGCCTGCGGTTTGATGGATCACAAAATTGAGAGAAACCATGGCTCTTAAGAGGAACCACGACGCAGTTACAGCACAATAGGCAAAAACAATCCGGACAACATTTTTTCTCCGGATTGGTTCGTCTTGCACGAAGGCTAAATACAACAGACAGAGCAAGGGAAAGACAATCGCTCCTTCCTTCGTAAGAAGGGCCAGGAACAAAAGAATCACATGCCCGAGAAAACGGCTTTTGTTTTTTGTTTGCAGCGCCTGGAGAAAAAGAAGAAAAGAACTTAAAATGAAAAATGTAACCAGAGTGTCATTGATGCCCGGAATCCATGTTACCGCAGATGTCAGCATTGGGTGGACACAAAAAATCAGAGCGCATAAAAGGGAATGTAACCGTGAAAGCTTAAGGCGCTGAAAGACCGAATAAACAAGGATCGAACATCCCAAATGAATCAGCAGGTTCACGAGGTGAAAGCACCAAAGGGAACCGTCGGAGATCTGGAAGAGAAGCATAAAAAAAAGATTTAACAACGGCCGATAGTACAAATTCGGATTCGACATGGAAAGGAATACTTCCGTCGTAAAAAGTTTCGGCAGATTGGAGAGATGACTGAGAAATTCCTGGTTGACAACAAGCAATTGCGTATCATCGGCATACGTGTATTCAAAAAAAACGCTTTTTCCGTAGAGAGCCGTCCCGAGGACAATAATTGCGACGTAGACGTGCCAATTTCGCACCGATTCCATCCATTTCTGCATATGTATACCATCCTCTGCTTGAGAAGTAAGGTACAAAAAAAACATCTTAGAAGAACAGGATGCAAATTTTTCATAATAGCCCACTATCAAAGCAATGGGCATCGACGATTTTTTGATCAAGCCGATCCGGAGAGAGAATTTACCGGCAGCCCTTCATGGAAGATTGAAACGCCTTGAGGAAATGAAAATACTCGCAGAATTGGAATAATGCGCCGCCTGCCGGCATCGCATGACGGGAAAGCTGCCGTCATCGCAATTTTTCCGTACCAGCAAAATCTCCTGGTGTGAATCCTGTGATCCGGACGGCAATGACACACTCACCTTTTTTCAAGTACGGCCTTAATCGTATCTCCTAAGAATATCTTTTTAAACGGTTTGAGGATCACTTTTTGGATGCCGAGTTTCTTGAGTTTATCCGGATCTTCCAGCTGATCGTATCCGGTCATAAGAATAATAGGCACATCATTCCGAATAAGGCCGATCCTGTGCGCAAACAATGTTCCGGTCATATTGGGCATCGTTTGATCGGTAATCACGAGGTCGTATTGCAATGGATCTTTCTCAAACGCCTGCAGGGCTTCGACGGGACTGTTATAGGGAGTCGGAGCATAGCCGAGACCTTTTAAAATTTCCGTCAGTGTAAATAAAAGGGGTTCTTCATCGTCGACAATCAATATTTTTTCCGCCCTGCCCCTTGCTTCCTGAGCTTTAACAGCATGTACAGCATCTTCTTCACCATGGAAAAGAGGGATATAGACTTCGGCTTTCGTGCCTTTTCCCAATTCGCTGGTTATTTTTACCGCTCCGCCGTGACCTTTGATAATCGAATGCACAATCGACAATCCCAAACCAGTCCCTTTTCCGGGTTCTTTCGTCGTAAAAAAAGGTTCGAAAATTCTTTTTAATGTAAATCCATCCATCCCGCAGCCGTTATCCTGAACGCTCGTCAATGTATACTCCCCTTGATGAAGATCCGGATGAATCAAAGCGGTCCGATCATCCAATTCAACGTTCTCCTGCTTTACAACGAGCCTGCCATTCGTCCCTTGCATGGCATGCACTGCATTTGTACACAAATTCATGAGAACCTGATGCAACTGTGTAGGATCTCCCAGCACGAGCGGTCCGTTCTGAGGGAGATCCAGTTTAATATCGATCGTCGATGGAATTGATGCACGCAGTAATTTTATACCTTCGCGCATGACGTAATGCAGACGCAGAGGACGAAGTGTAGAATCCTGCTTTCGGCTGAACGCAAGGATTTGATGCACAAGATCCTGTGCGCGTTCTGCACCGATCAATACTTCATCGACGTTCTTTACGGCCGGATGCCCGCCGGCCAGCTTTAATTTGACCAATTCGGCATTGCCGATGATGACGGAAAGAAGGTTGTTAAAATCATGGGCAATTCCACCGGCAAGTGCGCCGACGGCCTCCATTTTCTGCGATTGAAGCAGCTGCGCCTGCAAGTCTCGCTGGCGTTCTTCCGATCTCATGCGATCTGTAATATCCCGCAAAATGATCGTGTACAAGGATTCATGATCCACCTTGGTCAGTGAAAGGGACAGCTCGGCAGGGAATGATTCTCCGCTGGCTCGAATTCCGCTGATCATCTGCACTTTTCCTTCGAGCTCTTTGACGAATGAACGAAAATCAATTTCCGGCGAGTGTTCTTGTTCATTTTTCATCTGTGGAAAAAGTATAAACCGATCGATATTCTGACCGAGAGCATCATGTTCGGTGCAGCCGAACATCTGCTCGGCAGCAGGGTTCAATGAACAGATTCGCTTTTGTTCATCTAAAGTGATGATCGCTTCCATCGCAGACGTAATAATACTGGAAAGCCGCATCTGGCTGTCTCGAATCGCCTCCTGTGTTCGCTTAATTTCCGTCAAATCTGTAACCAGGCCGAGAATCGCCGTTTCACCTTCATAGTGAATCACTTTAGACATTTGAAAACAATGGATGCGATCGTCTCCTTTGCTCAGGAACGTACATTCATACGGTTCGACATTCTCTCCGTTCATCAATTGTTTATTCTTTTGCACGAATACATCGCGGAATTCCGGCGCTACGATCGATAACACATCGAATTTCGGATCGGACATTTCATCTCTTAAAAATCCGATCATCTCCTCGCATTTTTCATTGCTGTAAACAATCTTCTCCTTTTTGAGAATGTATACCATATTCGGAAGTTCTTCTGTTAACGTCCTGAATTTTTCTTCCGATTCCTTCAAGACCTCGGATTTTTGGCGTCCTTCCTTTTCGCTCTGAATCAGGGTATGCATATTATGGATGATATGAACAGAGAGAATCCGGACGGCGCAGGCAGTAACGGCGAGTATGACTGCTATATCGATGACATCGAGATATGTTAAGGGCTGATTCGGCTTGCCGGCAGTCTGTCTCCCTATTTCTATAACGCCGGCTGCAACAATCGAGGCAATCGCTATCATCGTAAAGGCAAAGAAGCCCTTTTGTTTCAGTGCAAGGCCTGCAAAAACAAGACTAAGAGGTATTGCGAGAAGCGCTTTGCTGTGCAGACCCCTCGAACTAAAAATTATATAGACGATGCAGCCGAGAAGTGCTGAGATCAGGAAATTTTCGGCCAGTTGCAGCTTCCCTATGCGAAGGAAAAAAATTGACAGTGCAATCAATGCTCCCGCGGCGATGATTTCCGCGGAAAGCCGGAAATGGCCAAGAACGGCATGCGGAATAAAAAGAATGATATAACCGGCCAAAACGCTGAGAGCCATAACATTTAATATTCCGGCAACACGATTTCTTTCTTCGTCATCAAAATCGGGCGGTGATATGAGAGCGGGCAGAATTTTCACAATGTTCACAGCATTACGCCTTTCCATTGAAGGAGTATAGGTCAGAAAAAAATTTAAAAGCCTTGCCTCTACAAAAGGAATGACACACGTGGATAATATACAAATGTGCGAAAGGGAATTCAAGTAATCCGGCAATATTTTTTATACAATAGGATGAAGAAGGAGAATGAACGCACAGATTGAAAAACCAATGCACTCCAGACGGAACTTGACATACGATACCGGATGTTGTATATTAAATGAATAAAGTAGTAATTATTTTATGATTATTGGTTTACGACAATAATCAAAATAGGCCTCTTATAGTGAAAGGCTGAGGGATCAGGCCCGATGAAGCCTTAGCAACCGGTTCCGCCCAGGCGGAACGCTGGTGCTAAATCCTGCCCGCGACAAAGTCTGTCCAGGGAAAGATAAGAGAAGATGCTCAACAGCCTCTTCGGACAATCTTTCCGGCGAGGCTTTTTCGTTATAAAGAAAAAGCGATCAAGAACGAGGAGCATCTATGCAGGAATCAAAAGAACCAAAGTATAAATTTGAGACGCTGCAGCTTCATGCCGGCCAGCATATCGATAAGGACACGTATTCCCGAGCCGTTCCGCTTTATCAAACTTCTTCCTATGTGTTCCGTGATGCCGACCATGCGGCGCGCCTCTTCGGACTTCAAGAATTCGGAAATATTTATTCCCGTATCATGAATCCGACTGTGGCGGTCTTCGAAGAACGGCTCGCCGCGCTCGAAGGCGGAATCGGCGGGCTTGCGACGGCATCCGGGCACGCCGCGCAGTTCATCGCGTTGACGACTCTTCTTCAGGAAGGTGAAAACCTTGTTTCTTCCAGCCGTCTTTACGGCGGTTCCTACAATCAGTTTAAAGTTACATTCAAAAAACTCGGCATCGATGCAAAACTTGTCGACAGCAACGACCCGAAAGATTTTGAGCCGTTTATTGACGATAAAACAAGAGCTCTTTATGTCGAAACGATCGGCAATCCGCGATTGGATGTCCCTGATTTCGAAGGATTGGCGCGCATCGCACATCGGAACGGCATACCTCTTGTCGTCGATAATACGTTCGGCATCGGGGGATATGTCTGCCGCCCGATCGATTTCGGCGCAGATATCGTCCTTCATTCCGCGACAAAATGGATAGGCGGGCACGGGACATCGATTGGCGGCGTTATTGTAGACGCGGGCACTTTCCCCTGGAATAACGGCCGATTCCCTGTTTTCACAGAACCGAGTCCCGGGTACCACGGCATAAAATTTTGGGATCTTTTCGGCGCACAAAGCCGATTCGGCAATATCGCTTTCATCACCCGTGCGCGTGTAGAACAATTACGCGATATCGGAGCATGCCTCTCGCCATTCAACGCATTTTTATTTTTACAGGGCCTGGAAACATTATCGCTGCGTGCCGAACGCCATTCGCAAAATGCTCTATGCCTTTGCACAATGGCTTGAACAGTCTCCTTTTGTGCAATGGACGGCTTATCCCGGACTTGCAGGTCATCCTTCCCGCACCAATGCACTGAAGTATCTGCGTCCCGGCCTCTTCGGCGGTATGGTCGCATTCGGCATTCAAAGGCGGATTGGAAGCAGGCAAACGGCTGATCAATAACTTAAAACTTGCCAGTCTCGTTGCTAATGTCGGGGACGCTAAAACGCTCGTCATTCATCCGGCATCGACAACGCATCAGCAGCTCAGTGATGCCGAGCAGATGTCTGCCGGCGTATCGCCGGATCTTATTCGAGTATCTGTCGGCATCGAGCACATTGACGATATTATTGCAGATTTCGATCAGGCCTTTCGGGCAATAGCTGGAAAATAAGCTGTTAAAAAGCACGCTGAATTTTAGAGAAAAGGATTAGTATGAGCGTTGTACTGCCTCAAAAACATGTCGCACGAAACACACTGGAACAACGCGGTGTTCTTTGTATTTCGGACGAAGAAGCAAGCCGTGCCGATATCCGGCCCCTGCGTATCGGCATACTGAATATTATGCCGAAGGGAGAAACATACGAGCCGTACCTTCTCTTCCCTCTCAGCAGAACCATTATTCAAATCGAACCTGTCTGGATTCGCCTTCATACGCACAAATATAAAACGACCGATCAATCTCATTTGGAGTTAAACTATGATTATTTCGAAGATACGATAGGCCGTGCAAATTTCGACGGTCTGGTTATTACGGGAGCTCCCGTCGAGGAAATACCGTACGAACAAGTAACGTACTGGAACGAGTGTGTGCAGATTTTGGAATACGCAAGAAAGAACATAACGTCGACGCTCGGTATTTGCTGGGGGGGTCTCGCCCTGGCAAAGCTTCTCGGCATCGAAAAAGAAATGTATCCAGAAAAAAAATTTGGCATCTTCGAAACACATAATCTCGAACGGGCGCATCCTATTACGGGAGAAATGGACGACATTTTTTGGTGCCCGCAAAGCAGGCACTCCGGAATTCCCGATGCAATCATGGAAGCTGAGCGCGGGAGAGGCAATCTAAATCTCCTCGCTTATACGAAAAACGGCGGCGGATATACCATCTTTGAAAGCGCCGACAGGCGCTATCTGATGCATCTCGGCCATCCTGAATATGAAGCACAGCGTTTAGTGGAAGAATACAAGCGCGATGTTGCGCTCGGCAGAAAAGACGTTCCGCCGCCTGCAAATGTCGATGTCGATCGTCCTTTGAACCGATGGCGCAGCCATGGGCTTGAGTTTTTTGCCCAATGGGTGCGATTCCTCTATGAACCGACCAGTAAAGGCGCTCATCCATAGACCACCCAAAAAAACCTCCGCTTTCTTTGGCCGGAACGCAAACTGCTTTCTTTTCGTCTATGAAAGCGTGAAAAGGGATAATTCTCATTTATAATTTTCGTTGCGATTGGGGTCACTTTTCGCGATATTTACTTAAGTTTGTTTATCCAATTGAGTTTTGCGAAATCTTCGCTCATTACTCAGAGAGAGACGACGGCCTGCGCGTTGAAATCCGTCCGGCATAACGTCCCCATCTTGCAAGAATAGCAAGAGAGATACATCAAAATACATATCTGTGAAAAATCGAATTGATTACAGAATTGTTCACTAAATATCTAAAAACCTCGGACGTTCAATATTGGCCGGCTTCGATTGACATGCAAGAACAGAATGAGTATAACCCGCTTTGTAGATTAATGCATTGAATCAAAATGCTGTGGAGAACAGAAATGAAGTATTCTTTTTTTTATGCTGTAATCATGATACTCCTCTTAAATCCGGTGCATGCACAAACTATCGTTAACGACAACCTGTGGATAACAAACGGCACCGTCTATGCTGTCACTCCCAGCAGCGATGGTAATATTCTTTATATCGGAGGTCTTTTTTCGGCAGTCGGACCATATACAGGGCACGGCGTCGTACTGGACACTCTTACAGGTGCGAACGATCCCGGCTTTCCCAAAGTAAACGGCATCGTCTATTGTGTTATCCCGGACACTTCAGGCGGGTGGTATATCGGAGGCAACTTCTCGACGGTAGGAACGACACCGCGGAACAATATCGCGCATATCAAATCGGATAAAACCGTGGACCCCGGCTGGAATCCAAATGCAGACGGAACGGTTCGTGCTCTTGCTGTTTCCGGTTCAACGTTATATGTCGGAGGCTATTTTGAGAACATCGGCGGCTTTGCACGGAACAATATTGCAGCGCTCAGCGTGGCAACCGGTCAGGCGACACTATGGAATCCAGATGCCAACAATCATGTCGTTGCGATCGCCGTCTCCAGAACGGCAGTCTACATAGGAGGTTACTTTACACAAATCGGCGATTCAACTGTAACGATGACCGGCGACTCGATACGAACATACCTCGCCGCACTGGACAGTGCAACGGGAGCTGTGAAAGCATGGAATCCGAGACCAAGCAATTATGTCAATGTCACTTGCGGTTGCCGGGCCCAATCTTTACGTCGGCGGAGCCTTCAACACAATGGACTCGACAATAACAAGAAATTTTCTTGCCGCCGTCGATACAGGTACGGGAATAGCCACGTCATGGGATCCTGAACCTAATGGATACGTGACGACGATGCTCTTTTCCGGACCCGC
Organism: Ignavibacteriota bacterium; assembly: GCA_963778945.1. Taxonomy (GTDB): domain Bacteria; phylum Bacteroidota; class Ignavibacteria; order UBA10030; family UBA10030; genus Fen-1254. The sequence goes on along the minus strand of CAVZWL010000027.1, from coordinate 94,159 downwards.
ACTCTACATCGGCGGAAGCTTCACAGCAGTAGGAGGAGATTCGACAACGGCTGCGACGCCGCGTAATTATATTGCGGCTCTCGATACGTCGGCACTCGATACATCGATACAATATGTCAAACCATGGAACCCGAATGCGGATAAAAGCATCACGGCGCTCGCAATGTCCGGTTCGACAATCTATGCCGCAGGGTACTTCACACACATCGGCGATTCTATAAATAATCCGCTTGTTGCAAGAAATTCCCTTGCCGCCATCGATGCAAATACAGGCGCTGCAAAAAGCTGGAATCCGCAGAGCAACAATTATGTTTTCTCGCTTGCTGCTCAGGGTTCAACCGTTTATGCAGGCGGATCTCTTACCAGCACGGGAGATTCGGTACGTAATAATATCGCCGCATTAGATCTCACATCGGGAAAAGCAACGCCGTGGAACCCGAATGCAGACGGTTTTGTCTATAAAATGTGCATCAGCGGATCCACGATGTATACATGCGGATATTTTTCGAACATCGGAGATTCAGCCCGGAACTATATCGCTGCATTGAATCTCTCTACGGGAATCGCCACACCGTGGAATCCGAATGCAAACGGAGTTGTTCAAACGCTTCTGACTTACAATTCGAAGGTGTACGCAGGAGGCTTTTTTACGAACATCGGCGATTCGGCAAGATCTTATATTGCAGCTCTTGATACGTCGTCTACAGGATTGGCGACAAACTGGAACCCGTCTCCCAATAATTACGTGTATGCTCTTGCCGCATCCGGATCGACTCTCTATGCAGGCGGAAATTTTACTCAAATGATGAGCGATTCCAGTATTCGAAAATATATTGCTGCATTCAACCTGTCCACCGGCAAATCCGTTCCATGGGATACGAGCGCGAACGGATCTGTCCGTACACTTGCGGCTGCGAACGGAACTTTATATGCGGGAGGATATTTCACATATTTCGGCGATACGACGTCGACGGCAATAAGAAATTTTATTGCCGCTGTTGACGCAAGCACGGGCAAAGCTACGAGCTGGAATCCGGGGGCCAATACATATATTGAAGCTCTCGCTATTTCCGGATCGACGATCTATGCCGGCGGATATTCCACTGCTTTCGGTGGAAGTTCCACAACATTCGTCGAAACACCGCGCAATTATTTAGCTGCTCTCTCCCTTAACGATAATGGCAGTGTTACAGGCTGGGACCCAGAACCGAACAGTTATGTATATGCGCTCTCAACTTTTGGGTCAAATGTCTATGTGGGAGGAGACTTCTCCTCAATCGCAGGTACTTATCATTCTTCTGTTGCCGGTCTTACGTCTTCGTACACTATAACCGGGGTCAGGAAAAATTCCGGAGCTTCGCTTCCGATGATTTTTGCATTGAATCAAAATTATCCGAATCCGTTTAATCCGAGTACAATCATCAGTTTCCAGATACCGGCATCGAGCCATGTAACGCTCAAGGTGTACGATATGCTCGGACGGGAGATTACAACACTTGTCGACGAAATGCAGACGGCTGGAAGCCATTCGATCACTTTTAATGCAAGCAGATACGCCAGCGGCGTTTATTTCTACCGCCTCCAAGCGGGATCATATACTGCAGCGAAAAAATTAGTGCTGTTGAAATAGCATGAAGGCAGGCGCTGCTTCCATAAAAAGGGAAGCAGATGTTCATATTCTCAAAGGTATCGCAAGCCGGTACCTTTTTTATCCGCAGTAACCCGTTCCCCGGTTAAAAACCGATTGGGGCTTCCAGTACCACTTCCTCTCCAAGAATCATACGCGGCGACTCTCGATATTGAAGCAATCCTTCTCTCTGTAAAACGATCTGCGCCGCCTTGTTCTCCGAGGGAATAACAGCGTTCTTCTTACCTTTGCTCCACCGAAATCTCATCAACTCGATGCCCGCTTTTTCATCCCTCGCAAAAATCGAACCGTTCCCCATATCGGGCAAATATACTCCGCGTATTTCGGGCGAGAAATCGGACGTAAAAACCCAGCCGGTTAAATAGAATCTCTCGAGAAAAATAGACCTCTCTTCACCTGTGACCTCCAAATCAAGCCCCTTGAGATACGGCGTGTCCTCCTGGACCGCCCTTCTAATATTCGCATGAATGGTGTACCATGTCTTCGGTTCGCCTTTGTAGAAGAGATAGGTTGTCTCCGGCTGAAATCCTATCCGCTGATATATCGAAAGTCCCATCTCGCTGGATGATAGAAGTTGGCTGGTGCATCCTCTGTTTTTGCAGTAATCCACTAAATGCGTGGTCAGTGCATACCCTATACCCTGTTTCCTAAATTCCGGCAAAACTGCAATATTCCCGAGCCATCCAATTTTTCCATTAACAAATGCATTGGCAAAACCTGCAATCTCACCGTCAAGTTCTGCCACAACGGGATAGTAGTATGAATAGCCGAAATGGAAGGCGATGAGCTGGGGGAGATCTAAATTCCAGTCTTCAGGCGGAATTTTTTTAAGAAGCGGTATTTCGACTGCCAGTATTTCTCTGATTTTCAGCATAGCGATATTCCGTTCATTGTACCATGGCTCCTTTACACGAAATCAAAACAAGGCGGCCAGGTAATTTTATAAATACTCCTAAGACCGGAGGCTCAATCCGTAATCGTATCCTTTTTGAAAAGCTTTTAAATTGAGACCTTCCGTCCCTTTTGGAACCGACATTTTAACTGCATCACGGGCCGCATCCGCGCTTACGACTCCGGAAAGAGCCGTTGTAAAACCAACCATGACAATATTGACAACGATGCGCTTTCCGAGTTCTTCGGCAAAGCGCGTTGCCGGAATGGAATAATGATGGACATCTTTGCGAAGATTATGCGGCACAACTAATTCTTCTTCCGTAATCAGCATTCCTCCTGCTGCAAGTTCGGGAGAATATTTGGTATATGCTTCCTGGGACATGATAATCATAAGATTCGGAGCAACAATATAGGGATACGTAATCACCTCGTCGGAGACAATAAGCTGTGCGCTGCATGCACTGCCTCTGGCTTCCGGACCGAATGCCTGAATCATAGTCGCATACTTCGTATCAAAAATCGAGGCGGCCCGGCCGAGAATATATCCGCTGAGTATGACTCCCTGACCGCCGAAGCCGCCGATTTTAATTTCTGTTTTTGGCATCGTAATTTCTCAATTCTTCAGATGGTAAGTAGCGCTCGCCGAAATGCTTTTTTAAATGGCCGAACATGGCTTCGTGGAACGGCGTGCGCTCCCTATCGACAAATTTACCTACGATAATTTTTCCCTGGAAATCTAGCCCGACGGACTTCGTATCGGCGCCGTGTTTAATTTCACTGTTGTCGCGGTAAAACTGCATTTGTTCCATTCCATCGCCGAGTTTATTGCGGCGGCTGTAGAGCGTCGGGCATGGCGCGAGAATTTCGATAAATGAAAATCCTTTTTTCTGTACAGCTTCTTTGATCGCTTTTGTCAGATGACGGACATGATAGGAAGTCCAGCGCGCTACATAAACCGCACCGCACGACTCGGCAAGAAACGGCAGATTAAATGTTTCTTCATAGTTGCCGTACGGCATCGTTGAAGCGGTTGCCGTCAGGGGTGTCGTCGGAGCCGCCTGACCGCCGGTCATTCCGTAAATCATATTATTTACCAGAATGACAGTCATATCGGCATTACGCCTTGCAGCATGAATAAAATGATTTCCACCGATTGCGGTGAGATCTCCATCACCGCTGTAGACGATGACCTTCAATTCCGGATTTGCCAGCTTCAACCCGGTTGCAAACGGGATCGCACGGCCGTGTGTTGTATGAAACGAATCGAGATTGATATATCCGGCTACCCGGCCTGTGCATCCGATACCGGAAACAATCGCTGTTTTTTGCAAATCCAGACTGCTTGTTTCCAGCGCCCGGACGAAGCAGTTCACCGTCGTTCCGATGCCGCAGCCGGGGCACCAAATATGGGGAATGCGGTCAACCCGAAGAAGGTCTTCAACTGGATTCGCCGGGACGGCTCTATCGTCAAATAATTGTACCTCGCCCATCGGCGCTATCCTTTCAAACTTTCCATTATTGCATTATAAATATCTTTTGGGTCATGTACCGAACCTCCGGCATGCGGAACAGAGAGGACGCGGGCTTTGCTGCGCCCCGCCGCACGTTCGACTTCCAGCACCATTTGTCCGAGGTTGATTTCCGGAACGACAAACGATTTTACTTTCGCTGCCAATTCGCGAATCCTTTTTTCCGGAAAAGGCCATGTCGTAATCATACGTAAATGTCCGATTTTCTTTCCTTCTTTTCGTGCCTGTTCAATGGCCGGTATCGCAGTGCGTGAAGTAATACCGTATGTCACGACAACTGCATCTGCCTGCTCGACTCGGTCTTCGCGGTAGTCGGTAATCGCATCGGTGTTCAACCGAATTTTATCGGTCAGGCGCCCTACCAGTCTTGCCTGTGCTGTTAACGACATATCCGGATAGCCCCGTTCGTCGTGCGTCAAACCTGTGACATGTATATGATGGCCATCCCCCGCTTTTGCCATTGGAGGCACAAGGTCTTTATCCGCCCGATAGAGAAGAAAATCTTCCCGTGCTCCGCTGAAAGAACGGCGTTCGAAAATCTCGATGTCTTCCGCCCGGGGAATGACAACGCGTTCGATCATATGGCCGACACATTCATCCATCATCAGTAAAACCGGAACGCGGTACTGTTCGGAAAGATTGAACGCTTTAATGGTCAGGTCGTAACATTCCTGCGGAGAGTTCGGGCTGAGAGCGATGATGCTGTAATCGCCGTGGGAACCCCATCGTGCCTGCATCATGTCGCTCTGCGCCGGCATCGTAGGCAATCCGGTGGATGGGCCTGCGCGCTGAACGTCGACAAAAACGCAAGGGGTTTCGGTCATTGCAGCGTAACCGATATGTTCCATCATCAGCGAAAAACCGGGGCCTGAAGTTACCGTCATCGTTTTTTTTCCGCCCCATGCCGCCCCCTGAATGGCGATGGAGGAAGCAAGTTCATCTTCCATCTGAATAAAAATTCCGCCGACAAGCGGGAACCGATCTGCGATACGTTCGACGATTTCGGTCGACGGTGTAATCGGATATCCGGCAACAAAACGGCAGCCCGCTGAAATCGCACCTTCACTGCACGCATGATCGCCGTCGATAAAATGCGGCCCTGTCAAAACTCCAATCGGATCTGCATGCATCTTCATACTTCCTTGATATTCTTATAGAGAAATCCATAGATAGCGAAATCGGGACAGACAATCCCGCACATATCGCATCCGGTACAATCATCGACCCTCGCGAGAAACGGAGGGTGATACCCTTTTGCATTGTACTGTTTGGAAAACTCCAAACATTTCGGAGGACAGAATTCCACGCAAAAACCGCACCCCTTACAGCGCTCGGCAATAATAACAACCGTTCCCTTTGCCTTTTTGTTTACAGATTGAGCCATCACAAACTCCGCATCCGATCCGGTTTGCATTGACGCTCGTCCGGCGGAAAAAACCTAATGTAAGAAATGCACGAATAAACCGTCGCGCAGTTTCGGCTCGAACCATGTCGATTTAGGAGGCATTACCTTGTCTTCATCCGCAATCGCAAGAAGTTCCTGAATCAACGTGGGGTGCATGCTAAAAGCGACTTTCATTTCGCCCGAATCGACTCGTTTTTCCAATTCCCCCAGGCCTCTTATGCCCCCGACAAAATCAATGCGCTTGTCCACCCGCGGATCATGGATGCCCAAAACCTCGTCGAGCAAATATTGCTGGAGAATCGAAACATCAAGCCGTTCAGTAGAATCGGAGGCCCTGACCAGCGCCGGATCCATGGCAAGCGTGTACCAGCTGCCGCTGAGATACATTCCTGCTTCCCCTTTCCTTCCCGGCCGCACGGCCGCAGAAGATTTCTGCACGGAAAAATGTTCGCTTATTTTTTTAAAAAAGTCTTCTTCGCTCAGGCCGTTCAAATCTTTGACGATCCGGTTATAGTCGAGAATGCGAAGCTGCGACGCCGGAAAATATACTGCCAGGAAAAAATTATATTCTTCGTTCCCGGTATGGTTCGGATTTGCCTGCGCACATTCTCTCCCGACCCGGCCGGCAGCGGCTGTACGGTGATGCCCGTCTGCAATATACAGACGCGGAATATTTTGAAAAATACGGACAATTCTTTCCATCGAGGATGTATCTCTGATAACCCAGCATCGATGGCGGATTCCATCCACTGCAGTATGATCGTTCTCCGGCGGGGCGCTTATTATTTCCGAAATAATCGCATCGATTTCAGGATGATCGGGATAGATTAAAAAGGCGGGACCGGAATGGGCATCCGTAATACGGACATGCTGACAGCGGTCTTCTTCTTTATCCTTGCGCGTGAGTTCGTGTTTTTTAATGATCCCGTTCCAATACTCTTCCACCGAAGCGCAGCCGACAAGTCCGTACTGCGTTCGCCCTTCCATGGTTTGTGCATAAACATAGAGAAAAGGCGCGGGATCATCGATAAGGATTTTCTGCTCGATAAGTTTCCGGAGATTCTCCTTCCCTTTTTCATATACGGCGATGTCGTGAGGATCGACGGACGGATCGAGATCGACTTCCGGCTTCCCGACATGAAGAAAAGAATACGGGTGTCCCGAAACCTGCTGACGCGCTTCATCGGAATTTAAAACGTCATACGGAGGAGAAGCGACTTCACCGGCAAATTCCGCCCTTGGCCGAAATGCTCTAAACGGTCGAATTGTGGACATGCTTGCTTGTACCGCTTACGCGTGCATCTCCTCAAATGCTTTATTGATCTTTAACGCAATCTCTGCTCCAACGCGTTCCTGCGCTTCGACGGTAGATCCGCCGATGTGCGGGGACACGCTGACGCGCGGATGCTCGATAAGAGCTTTTTGCGCCTCCGTAGGCGGCTCGTTCATAAACACATCCAGCCCTGCTGCCGCAACTTTTCCGCTGTTCAATGCATCGAGCAGCGCAGCTTCATCGACGACACCGCCGCGAGCGCAGTTGATAAGGACTACTCCTTTTTTCATAAGATCGAATTCAGCTTTGCCGATCGTGGGTCCCTGCTTCTTATCCAGCGGCAGGTGGAGAGTAATGAAATCCGCATTTGCCAGCAGTTTTTCTTTTGTCGTTATTTCAACGAAGAAATCCATCGGAGTAAACGGAGGATCATACGCTAGAACATGCATACCGAAGGCCAAACCGCGCCGCGCAACTTCCTTCCCGATGTTCCCGAGTCCGAAAATGCCCAGGTTTTTTTTGTATAATTCAAAACCTTTGCTGAACTCTTTTTTCGGCCATTTTCCCTGACGCATCTCCATCGTGCTGACATTCAGGAATCGGGCAACGGCAAGCATATGCGCTATAGCAAGTTCCGCAACGGAAATTGCTGATGCGCCCGGTGTATTCAATACAAGAATTCCTTTAGCTTGTGCAGCAGCAGCATCGATGTTGTCCAGACCGACACCGCCGCGGGCTATGACTTTCAAGTCTTTGCCTGCTTCGATGACTTCTTTGGTCACTTTTGAAGCAGACCGGACGACAATACAATCATACCCACCGATTTTGCTCAAAAGTTCTTCTGGCTTTAAGGTTAGTATATCGACCTGATGCCCTGCATCTGATAAAATTTTTGCTCCTTCAGGTGATATTCCGTCTGTGATAAGAATTTTCATACAAACTCCTTAAATAATGGTAAGTAATGAGCTGTTTGGTTAATCCGAGAGACGGCGCCGGGGCTTCTTGAATGCCCCATTCATACCGTTCTATAAACTTGATATATAATAAGAAAAAAAGGTTAAACCATCAAATAACGCTGCACATTCGTTTACATATTTTTCCCTCTCACCAACGCATATTTACGGCTTTTCTGAAAAATAGATCTTTTAAAATTTTGAAAAATACAAGAAATATTGGTATGTTAGAAAAGGAAACAAGACCAACCTGTTAGACGAAATAATTGAAAAGGAGACAAAAATGCAGCGCGCACATAATTTTTTTGCGGGACCGGCAATTCTGCCTGTAGCCGTACTTGAAGAAACCAGAGACGCCGTCATGGATTTTGCCGGACTTGGTGTTTCCATTATGGAAATCAGCCATCGCGATAAGGTGTTTGAAAAAGTGGTGACTGAAGCCCAGGCCGATGCACTTACATTAATGGGACTCCCGGCGGATGAATATTCAGTCGTTTTTCTTGGCGGCGGAGCGACAACACAATTCGCTTTGGTACCGCTGAATTTTTTGCAGAAGAAAGCCGACTATGTCAACACAGGTGAATGGGCTTCCAAGGCAATTAAAGAAGCGAAAACGCTCGGCGAGGTTACGGAAGTCGCATCTTCCAAGGAGAGCAAGTTTACATTCATTCCAAAAAATATAAAATATTCAAACGACGCGGATTATGTCCATATCACAACGAATAACACGATTTATGGAACGCAATGGAAGACCGATCCGGATACCGGCAGCGTTCCGCTTGTTGCCGACATGTCTTCCGATATTCTCGGTATCAAACGTGATTTTAAAAAATACAGTCTTGTTTACGCCGGTGCACAAAAAAACATCGGACCTGCCGGTGTTGTCATGGTGGTCATCAAAAAAGCATGGATGGAAGCAAAAGGGAAACAGAACATCCCGTCGATTTTCAAATATAAGACTCATGTAGACGCTGGATCCCTCGCCAATACACCGCCCGCACTGCCGCTCTTTGTACCTGGGACGGACATTGAAATGGATCATCGGCAAAGGAGGCATCGAAGCAATTCACACGCAGAACGAAAAGAAAGCGAAAATTTTATACGATGTCATCGATGCATATCCGGATTTCTACAAAGGAACTGTAACGGTAAAAGAAGACCGGTCATGGATGAACGTCACGTTTGTCCTTCCGTCTCCGGAACTGGAAGAAAAATTTATTGCCGAAGCGAAGCCGAAGAAAATGCTCGGACTGAAAGGACATCGATCCGTCGGCGGCATGCGTGCTTCTATTTATAACGCCTGCCCCGTTGAGTCGGTGGAATTTCTTGCGAAATTTATGGAAGAGTTCTACAGGTCGAATAAAGGATAATTCTTTTATCCTTCCGTTGAGAGGTTGGTCATACAAAAAAGCGAGAGTGGTTTTTGCCATTCTCGCTTTTTCATTGTGCGGCAGAATCCGCCCGGCACCGACTATTCCATAAAAGTTTTTCCACTTTATCCATCTCTGAACGGCTGCAGCATGCGCGAATGCTCGCGAGTCGACAAAAGTTTACTACTGCTCTTCTTGAGTTAGAACGAGGCTGTAAATCCACGAAGAGCGTTCATCTCCGGGACGGCGCCTTTCCAAGTACACACAAAACCCGCCAACCGTGCAGCGTTTTCATGGATGAGCCGAAGCGGCGATCGCTGCAATAAACCGATTGTCAAAGCGGCCGTAAATGCATCGCCCGCACCAATCGTATCGACAACCTGAACTTTCTGCGCATCCAGAAAGGAATCCCCTCCGGGACTTACCAATCGGCTCCCCTCTTCACCCAGAGTAAGGGCGACAAGTCTTAAGTCGTAATCGCGGATTATTCTCCGGAGGATTTCAGTTTCAGACCCGCCGATCGATAGAATATCCGCAACGACAGTAAGTTCCTGCTTATTGAGTTTCAACACATTACATTGCCGCAGGCTTTCCCGAACAATCTCCTCGCTGTAATACTCCTGACGCAGGTTAACATCATAGATACGCAGACGATCGGCTGGAACGGATTTTATGAAACTGAGGATGCTCTTTTTTGATATTTCCGATCTCTGAGCCAATGTTCCGAAGCATACTGCATCGGCGTCAGCCGCCAGGGCTATAGCATTATCGGGAAACCCGATGTTGTCCCAAGCCGTCCCTTTATGGATGATAAAAGAGGGAACGCCTTTGGCATCTACGCGGACCGTGACGGTTCCTGTAGGATATTGTGCATCAACTGCAATATACTTTGGATCGATGCCTGTTCTCCGGATGTGCTCTATGATTTCCCTGCCAAGAGGATCATCCCCCACAGCGCTTAGAATGCAGCTCCGGGCGCCAAGAGCCCTCGCATGGTATGCAAAATTTGCGGGAGCTCCTCCAAGCTGCTTGCCTTCGGGAAGAATGTCCCACAGGATTTCACCGATTCCGACAATGATGGGTTTTTTCACTCTTTAAACAAGTTAGTGCCGCTCCAATTGATCAATAATGTGTTTTGTCAGACAGTAGTGCATGATTTCCGCGGCACGAGGCCTCAGGTAATACGCTTTCATTTTTTGGAATGGCATTAGAATGCATCCGGACGAGGATTTATTTTTACAGGCTTTAAGGGATCGATTTTAATCATAAATGACCAGCCGCCTCCGCTTTGTGAAATTTTAACCAAGAGTTCGTTGACTCCTTTTTTTAAAATGCCGTTTGCTTCATCGGGTTTATGATTTATACCTCTAAAAATGTGATGAGAATGAATTTTTTGATGATTCAGCCATAGTTCTATACCGTCGTCGGAATTCATAAACAATTTGACGTTTTGTTCAGTATCAGAATATATATATGTAAGTCCATACGCAAGAGCATTGTTTTCATTAAAGGCCGCACCCAGATCAACCAATCCTTTCTTATCGCCCGATATACTTTGCCATTGAACGATTCTATTCTCCTTGCCTGTATATGTTTCGGTTAATTGAATCGGAATTCCATTTTCCGGAGCATAACGAACATCTTTTATATTGACATCCGGATTGTACTTGAAGGGACCTACAATATTCCAATCTTTCAATAAAGGATATTTTTCTGAAATGACTTGTTTATAAATCTTCTCCTTGCCGCTTATCGAGTACTTCAGATTTATAGTTCTCGTTGTTTTCACATTGTCATTATCACTTTCCGGCTCGATAACCGGGACGATTTTAAAATCCCCGGGAAGTAAATTTATTGTGTCGGTCATTCTGTTTCTTTGACCGCCCGGCGTCACATCGTCAAGTGTCAGGACGAAGTTATTCGAACATTTCGAATCGCTCGATTTAAATAAATATAGTCGATTCGCTTGTATTTTTATCCGGACTCCGTTAAAATAATTTTCGATTTTGTCGTAATCATCGGGGCTGAGTGTGTTTCTAAAGGATTGAAGAAACCGACTGTCCGGTTTAAGAGTATCATTTATTTCCGTACCAAAGACTCCTTTCATTCTTCTCCTATAGGCTTTTGATGCTAAGATTGAATTGTCCATCTCTTCCGCATCAAGCTGAATTTCGATTTCTTTATGAATATCCATATCATTTGTTGTTAACCGGTTCATTGCCAATTCGGGCTCGTATTCTGGTTTTATTTGAATTCCGTTTATAAATGCTTTTTGACCGGGCTTTGTACAAGGAAATTCCAAACAATAGGATCTTTCTTTCAGCTCTCCTGTGAATCCAGATTTTACCGGTTTAATAATAATTGTGTGCTGATTCCCTTTACGATGATATTTCATTTCAGTCAATGCATATTTCCCATTTTCATATTCTTTTGTCGTACCATCATCTTCATAAAGTACGGACGTATGTGCGGAATCATCCGCACCGGGAAAAACACGAACGATAACTTGTCGAAGAGGTTCCGTCGCCATCCGATCGGTATAGGGCTGCATGACGATGGGCAGGCCGGCTTTCGCATAGAGCGGAAATTCGTCGATGTCGGCCAGTACATCGGTCATTTTATCGGATCCCGAAAATTTTTCTCCCGTAAACCAGTCATACCAAATACCCTGAGGGAACCAGACTAATTGATCGGCAACTTTGCCGGGTCCGGCTCCCGGGGATGAAATGGGCGCAACAAGAAGATTTTTACCGAACAGGTATTGCTGCGGAACCTGATATGCAATATTTTGTTCCGGATATTCGATATACATCGGGCAGGTAAGCGGAACAACATCGCTCACGGCCTGCCATGCACTCGTATAAATATAGGGGAAAAGCTGCGACCGGAGATGGAATGCAATCCGTTCGGAGTGGACAAAGATACTATCCCTGATCCACGGCCTCTTATCCATTGTCTCATCGCGGGTGGAATGCAGACGCAAAGCAGCGCTCACAGCTCCGAACTGAATCCAGCGGCAGTTAGTTTCCGGCATAAATCCGCCCATATGTCCGCCGATATCGTGCGACCAGAAAAAACACAGGATATTTCCGGCATTTGTCGTAAAAGGCACTTCGAATTCAAGCATTGGCCAGTGCGTATCGGCATCGCCTGAAAAATGAATCGGATTACGTTGATCGCCCCATCCGCCCCAGCGGCTGAATGAAAGTCCCCGCAAACCATTTCTCTGAGAATACCGGAAATAATAATCATTCAGCCATTCAAGATTATTGAGATCGGGATTCCCCAATGTTTTCTCAAATTGCTGCCAATCAAGCCACCAAAAGTCAACGCCTTCCGCTTCGTGCGGGGCGTGTGTATATTTGAATAATTTATCGAGATATATCTTGTTCGATGCATCGAATGGAATAGTGCTGTCAGGATGTATCGATAGATCAACGCCCATATCTTTCATAAAATCTTTGTACATATCTTCATGAGGTTCTATGCCGTCGGCGGGATGGACATTCATCGTGATGTGAATGTTTTGCCTGTGAAACCATTGGAGCAAATCTTCAGCGTCGGGCAGTAATTTCCGGTTCCATGACCATCCCGTCCATCCGTCTTTATGCCAGTCCATATCGAGGACCATAATATCGAGGGGAAAGTCATATCGATCGTATTCTTTTACCAATTGCCTGTATTCATTCGAGGAATATGGCCAGTAGCGTGAATACCATGAACCGAATGCATATTTTCTGGGCAAAGGAATTTTTCCGCTTAGAGCCGCTAAATCTTTAAGTGCGGATTTATAGTCTGAACCGTATGAAAAAAAATACCAATCCGTACCGGCATCGACGGGACGCTGTTTTACCCATTCATCTGTAAGCAGCGGGCGCCTGCTGTCGTCATACACATACCAACCGTCTTTTGAAAGCACACCATCGTTCAACGGCACTTCTTCTGTTAAACCATCGAGCGTTCGTAAAGTCCCTCCGAGATTTTTCTTGTTCGCCAAACCGGGTGTCCATTTTATTTCGCTATTTCCGGTTTTAACAATAATTTCCAAGTTATTTCCGGAGAAGCTTTTCCCATCCGGCTTATAGACCAGCTTTAGTTTCGAGGTTTCGATAATCGTTTCTTTTTGACCGGTTTTCAATTCGAATTGATTAAAGTCCGGGTTACGGTTTACAGCAAAGAGTGACCGTTCATCGATAAATTTTCCATTCGAGGAATATTCCAATCTCATGCAACCCGGTGAAAGAACGGTAAATCGCGCAGTTCTATCGACGGTAATCGGATTATCCTTTCCGAAACTGCTGCCAAGCAGTATGATAGAAAGGATGAAGGTGAAAAATATTTCGATTGATGCTCTATTCTTATTATTCATTTTGGTCAATTGCGCCAATTAATTATAGGTTTGCAAAACGGCAGTGTAGCCAAGCGATCGCAATATTTTTTTCAGCCCATCAATGTTCGTTTTAAGTCCTGTTTCAGCATCCGGATCGGTATTCTCATTAATGATACCTATCGTACCGCGATAGCTGCTTTCAGCAATCATGCGTATCATTTTCTCCTCGCTGTCTCCTTGCCCAACCGGGACAACCTTACCGGGAGGACCTTTTTTCAGCCCCGCAATATTTAAGGCGATGAGATGCGGCAGTATTTGAGGAAAGAAGTTGGAAAAACCGTCCGTCTGTTCTTCTGCGTGATTAAAATTATATACTATTCCGACATTTTGCATTTTTACGTACTGAAGAATTGACAGCAGGTTTTCCGGCTCGCCAAACCAGCCATTGTGGCTATAAAGACCGACAGTACACCCTATTTTTGCAGCATCCTCTGCAAGCGAACGCACCATGCTGCCGACAGCAAGGACTTTCTCCTCCTGTGTCATATTTTTCAAACTGTCGTCGGACGATCCATACGACCACCATAATTGCGTTTTTATATTATGACGCTTCAACAGGGACAAGATTTCAGCATAATGTTTGTTTTTAACAGGATCCGGTCCGTAAGGCATCCAGAATGCCTGCAATTCGATATGATGCTTTTTTAAGACGCTCATCTCCTCGTCGAAACTGGAAACATGTTCTTCGCGCCAATCGTAGGCGAACTTTGTAATTCCTAATTTATCCAGCATTTGAGCGCGTTCCTCGGGCGCTCGTTTTTTATTATCAAATGGGACAATACACCATGCAACCAGGTTCGTTTTTGAAAATACCTCACCGGTGCCAGGGGACGGCTGACTCATCGCCCGGCTGAAAGGAAGTATCACCAATACTGAAAGATCGATAAATAGAAGGTAAATCATCCTGATTATATTTCCCGGGTTCGATTTTAGCATATATCACCTCGTTTATAGAAAATATTTCGCAAGTACTCGATGTTTCTAATATCCCCAAGCCGGCGGCGCATCGTCAGCACCGGCGCCCCATTCCTTGTTGGGCTGATTTCCCATAACAAATTCGAGAATTCCGCCGCACATAATATCGTTCTGTGTGATATATGTTTTTGTGTACGGCTTGCCGTTCAGCTTTACGGATTGAATATAGATATTCTCCTTTGAAGCGTTCTTGACCGAGACCTTGAATATTTTCCCGTTCTCGAGGTGGATGGCCGCACTTTTCAGCACCGGAGACCCGATTGCATACACACCGCCGGCGGGATTGACGGGATAAAAACCCATGGAGCTGAAAATATACCAGGATGCCATTTGTCCGCAATCTTCATTGCCGGGATATCCCGAAGTCGAGTTATTATATAATTCATTGAGCACCTGTGATACATATTTCTGTGTTTTCCATGGCTGACCGGCATAATCATAAAGATAAGCTGCATGGTGGCTGGGTTCGTTTCCATGCGCATATTGTCCGATAAAACCCGAAGCATTATTATTTTTTTCAGACGGCATATCTTTTAAAGTAAAAAACGTGTCGACCTTTGCACAAAAGGTATTCCTGCCGCCCATAAGATTTACAAGACCGGCCATATCCTGCGGAACGTAAAACAAATACTGCCATGCATTTCCTTCAGTATAAGGACTGTTGCCATTTGCACCGTATTGTAAAGGGTTAAACGGTTCCAACCAATTGCCGTTTTTATATCTCGCTCTGAAGAATTGAGTTTTCACATCAAAAAGGTTTTTATAAAATGCCGAACGCTTCATAAAATGTTCGTAGTCTTCCGACTTCTTAAGTTTTTTTGCAAACTGGGCGACGCACCAGTCGTCATAAGCCATTTCCAGAGTTATTGATACCGATTGTGACACAACATCTTCAGGGATGTATCCATATTTCTCCCAGGCAGAAAACGGTGAATTGACATGATCGGTTGTCGATGACGCCTTAACAGCTTGATATGCTTTTTCCAGGTTAAAACCTTTAATGCCCTTGAGCGCTGCGTCTGTAATAACCGGAATGGCATGGTTACCGATCATGCAGTAATTTTCAAGACCCCATAATTGCCAGATCGGAAGGAAACCATACGTTTCGTATTGACGGATCATACTGTTAATAAAACCGGCTGTTCGTTCTGGCTGGACGAGCGTGTATACAGCGGATTTGTGGCTCTGTAAGTATCCCACAACGAAAATGTGGAGTAATGCTTTTTATCAGGAGCGTTTCGAACAGTCATGTCCGTTGCGGGATAATCGCCGTTGACGTCGGCTATATTGTTGGGCTGTATAAATGCATGATAAAGACCGGTATAAAATATTTCCTTCTGTTCCTTTGTCCCGTCAATACTTATGCATTCCAGTTCCCGGTTCCATTGGTTTAAGGTATTGTCGGATATTTTATCGAAATTCCAGTCCGGTATTTCAGCGGCAAGATTGAGCCGGGCATTCTCGATACTGACCGATGAGAGTCCGACTTTGACAAGTATTTGTTCATTCGCAGCAGTATTAAAATTGAGAAGGGCTTTTACTTCTTCCCTGCCATTGACCAGACTAAGGTTGTCATGTTTATTTGCACCGTCGATCATGACGTTGCTGTTAAAAGGTTTTGAAAATTCTGCTCTGAAATAGATTTTCCGATAACCTTCTGTCCAGCCGGTCATGATCCTGCAGCCCTCGACAGTTGTATTGTCTATAACCCTAATCTGTGCCCAAATTTTGCGGGATTCCCAAAATTTACATTTATGATTCAAATCGATGAGAATATGGGACTGAGCGCTTTGAGGAAAGGTGTACCTGTGAAAACCAGCGTGTTCCGTGGCTGTGAGTTCAGCATTAATATTATAGTCCAGCAGGGTTACCTGATAATATCCGGGCTTTGCCGATTCTTTATCGTGTGAATAGCGCGAGAAGTAAATACCTGAACTCATATTTGACTTGTTGGTATCTGGCTTAAAATCGCCTGTAGCAGGCATCAATAATACATCGAATAAGTCAGGTACTCCGGTTCCACTTAAATGAGTATGGCTAAAACCATAAATATTTTTATCGTTATAGTCGTATCCTGAGCAAGGATCATCCGGCATATCCTTCGTGTCCGGGCTGAGCTGAACGAATCCAAAAGGAGTCGTAGCGCCTGGAAAGTTGCTTCCCGAGAGACTGTTCGAATCAATAGGTCCGGTTCCGATAAAAGGGTTTACAAAATCTGTTAACTTCGAATCGGATTTTTGGGCAAAAATTCCAAGAGGCAGGATCATAATTAATACTGCCGCAAAGATAGAAGCATTCCTGTTCATTTTATATCTACTCCGTCTGTTTTTAGTTCTGCGGTTTTTGGGGAAGACACCTAAAAGTTCGAATTAAAGGTTTACGCTTCGCATTATTCCAGGGTTGCTTTGAGATGGGTGAAAGATATCGTTATTTCCCGGAACTGTCAATCAAACGGATGATACTTGGAAAAGAAACAGTTATTCAGCAAGTCCTTGATATCCGAAATTCTCTCTGTAGTCCCGGAAATATCGTAGAATGTTTTCGGAATGATCGCGGAAACTTCCCCGAAGGGATAAACGGACATCGCTCTGTAGCCGCGGGCGGTGACCGCGGAAACTTCCCGACATCACCAACGTCGGCACAATGTCGTAATCCATCCCTTAATGAAAGGAAGATTTTAGAATTGATAGATGTGTAATTCGGATTTTATTCTTTGCCGACGACGAGTATTATTTTACCCGGCACCTGCGATGCATCGAGCAGTTTATGCGCTTCCACGGCTTCAGTCAGCGGCATTTTTTTGAAAATCACAGGCCGTATTATTCCCTGCTGCAGCAACTCCATAAGCTTTGCCAGATCCTCCCGGAACCATTCAGGATGTTTTTTGCGCATTGTGGTAATCGAATAGAAAACTACACTTCGCTTATTCGGCAAAACATTCCATAATTTCAATTGAATGAAACCGCGCGCGATACTCAGGAGACTTCCGTTATTCAACACGGCATGCTGGAAGCCATAAGCCGCAAGAGTACCGCCGGACTTTAATGATAGAAACGACCGCTTAAAATATTCTCCGCCGATTCCATCGAATACGGCATCCACACCGCCTGTTGCTTCGTGGACGAACCGGACAAAGTCCTCTGACTCGTAATCGATACCCGTTGCCCCCAAACTTTTTACAAGATCGAGCTTCGCGGTCCGAGCCGTACCGAACATTTTCAGGTTATCAAGCGCTCCGAGCTGCAGCAGTGCAGTCCCCACTGCTCCGCCCGCACCGTGGACTAAAATACTTTGTCCTTGCCGGACAGCAGCAACGCGATGCAGCATTTGATACGCTGTCATGTAAGTAAGAACAAGACTCACGACTTCGGCAGAATCCAATCCTTCGGGAACGGAAGTCAATGCTTCCTGCGGCAGACAGATATACTCGGAATATGCACCATAAACCGGCATAGCAGTTACCCTCTGTCCGATTTGGAACGCCGTCACGCCATCTCCGCATGCATCCACGCGGCCAACCAGGTCGTATCCCGGTGTAATAGGCGGCCTTTTTTTTACTTCAGGATACATTCCCTTCCGGATCAACGTATCGGTAAACGAAGCGCTTGTGACAATGACACGAACACGCACCTCGCCTTTCCCTGGTATCGGCAGAGATTCTTGTTCGACCACCTTAAGCACATCAGGCGGACCGTAGCGCGTTATAATTACTTTTTTAAAACTCATTTATATTGCCCAATTTAGAATGGTTCAACAGTAGTGATACTTTTTTACCTCATCTTAAAACCCCTTTTTATTTCTCCTACGAGGGGAAAATTATTTTTAGAATACAATAAGCAAACCTTGTCAAGGTTCTAAACCTTGACAAGGTTGATGAATTTATCGACCTATTCGACGACATTAGAAAGCATCTTATATCCCAGCATAAAGCACCCGATTGAGAGTATCACAACTCCGCAAATAGCCAGATAAATGTTAATCGCGGGACCGACTGCATAGATTATCGCACCGCCGAGAATTAGAATTCCGGCGCTTTTGGGAAATTCGCGGCTTCGTATTAAAGTGATGCAAAAAAGAATGACACCGATTAAGATTGTAATACTTGCAATCCATTCGTAAAGTATGAATTGAGTATGCTGCATTATTATTCTATCTCTGAATAGTGCAATTGACGGCGTATAACTTACAATAATCGGATAGAGAAATACTTCCCATGTTATTTGTGCCGCTTGAAAAAGATAAGCGAGAATAACAAAGACGTACCCGAAAAAGCCGAAAATGCCTGAGCTTTTGTATATCCTTGCATACGTTGCGGTAAATCCGAAGATCATAAGGATGGTTCCCGGGAACGCCAAAGAAGAAATCCAAATCCAATTTGGATCCATAATCATCAGCGATACATCGCGTACTCGTTCCTGCACCGGCAGAAGCGTTGTCCAGCATATTGCCCAGGCAGTAAGAAGCGCCGATCCAAGTATTATTGCAATCCCGCCTAATCGCTGTAAAGTCGAGAATTTCATGTGCGTTTCCTTCCCAATAGGTTTTTGTTATTTTTGCCTCAAAAGATATGTTTCTTAAGATTATTTCGTTAAAATATCGTATAAAGAAATATAATATTTTCAGGAATCATTTGCACTGCCCTGTGGTCGGCACGATATCGATCCTTCCACAACAAATAAAAAAAAATCAATACCAATATGGCGTTTTCTTTGTCCAGTAACTTTTCGGATATCGCTTATGGAGTCTCGTAAAAGCTTCTTTCGTATTATTAGCCCCTTCATGACAAAATCTTGCTGAGCGAACGGCTAAATGGAGAGCTTCAGGAGAACGTGGATCATTCGGATGCGACTGAGCCCAGCATAATGCAGCCTCCGAAAAAATGAAAGACGCCGATCCTAACTCTCTAAGCGAATCATATTCCGCTTGGGCTTCTTGTAATTGAACCTGAGAAATACAATCCGCCGGATTTCTGGTCAAAGGAATATCGTCTAATGAATGTACTCTATCATCATTAGATCGAATGATACGACGTTCCCTCCACCAATTGTCTTGATAATCATTAATTTCCCCAAGAGGCTCCCTTCGACCATAGCCAACTCTTATAAAAGGAGAGGCACCCGGGTTTTTCATGATGATATATAAAGCTTGAAAATGCCGTGCTTGCGGATCGGAAGTCGACAGGTATGTTTGCAAGTCCGATTTTAATTCCGGTAGAAATGATTGAAGAAGGGGTGCAAGCTGCAGCGCCAATGAATCCTGATTTAACAAAATTGCTCTAACCCATACTGCAAAGGCCGCCTCTGATGCAAGGTTGTTCCTGAAGACGCCTTTAAAGACCGCATCCGCAAGAAGCTTTGTGGGAACACAGCAATTGATGCTGTCAAGTTCAAACATAAGAAATCGGTAATGATCATAATCCGATGACCTCTCCCCGTCTTCTGGATAATCAAATCCTGCGGGAAGGAGCTGTCCGTATGTCATTATATCCTGAAGAGAGTTTGACAGGTTTAATCGCTGAGCGCGAAAATAGTTCGTCGATGCGTTTGTCAAGGAAACTCCAATTGATTTCAACACGGCATCAGATATTGTCCGTGCTTCTTCAGTTCTGCCGAGTTCTTGCAATAATCGAATTCGGTGATACTGCACCATCGGATATGCGGGAGAAGCTGGAGAAAACGATTTCGCATGACTCAATACTTTTTGCAAATCGACATGATCACATTGGATCTTCGAGATAACACAAACAAACCATTCGCTTGATTGCGGATGTGTCTTCCATTGGTCAATTGCATGGCTAAAATCTGTCGAATCGGAGCTTTGAAAACACCATAGCCAATCTGTCTTAGTATGAGATCTGGCGAGTGATCGTTCAGCTTCATGTATACGCTGTTTAATCTTTACAAATTGCGCAGATTCCTTATATCTCCCCTGTCGGGATAATATTTCATAATCGATATAATCCTGCGATTCTTCATATACCGAACGTACAAGTTCGCTCTCCGAATATGCAAGCAGTTCATCTTCATATTCTTTTAGCAGCTCATCGGCGTTCGTACGAATCTTAACGAGGTTCAGCAACCGTTTTGCGGGAATACGGAATGATCCCATCAATGTATCGTTTATAATCCCCTGTAAATAAGCTCTTGCTTGTTCAAACACCGGAGTATCGATCACTTCAGGTTGAGAATATGCCAACGTGCCTTTGCGGATAAGTGTCCGTGCTACCATATAACGGCAAAGCTTTGCCCACGGATTCTTCAAGTCGACTGACAGGTCTCTGAAAACACTTTCTGCATAGTCATAATTACGCAAATAAAAATGTGCTGATGCGATTTGATAAAACCTGTCATATTGGAATACAAGAGGATACTTCGCATCACAGTCACCGGGAATATTCCCACTGTTATCGCGTCCGCCGAGTTCAAAAACTTGATTCTGGGCATTGACCCAATCTATAACCGCGGGATTATCATAGCCATATTCCTGTACGCGTGCTTTTAGCACTTCCGCTGCATGAATAAATGCATCATCGTTAATGTTTAAATAGGAAACATATTCTCCGGGGCGCAGCTCACCGAAATAATATTGTTCAATGCTCTCATCCAGATGTTCAGCTTTTACCCTGTTCCGAAGAGCGATCCATATATCAACAGCATTTGATTCATGACTGAAACGTGATTGATGCGGAGGACTCCATTCGCTAAGGATGGAATCTTGTTGTTGTTGTGTGAACCGGACTCCTGAATAATAATCGTAGGCAAGATTCAAGTAGCGATCGTCATAATCCGGGGACACAATTCCTACATGTCCCTGGATGAATCGTTGTACCGATTCACCCGGCTTGTCGTGCAGAGCAAATCGCACTTCCGTAAAAAAAGGGCCGCACGCATAGACGTTCACCGGCTTGTAGAGAAGTATGACCGACAACATGGTCAACAGCATAATTCGTGTCATCAATTTATTCATAGGAGAAGATTTTATTTGTGATGGTTAGCGTTTCCCGATCCCAGCGCTTGGAGTTAAAGACATAGAACGATCCTTCCTTCATAGAAATTGACAATGGTTCATCCAATGAAACACCCAGACAATATTTCCGGCTTGCGACAGCACATGGGATCCGGGTTTGTATTTGTCGTTTGATCAATTCACTATCACGCCCCATCCGGAAAAACATCGGGACAATTTCATCAACGGGGAGTCCATCAAGCCAGTTGTTTCCATAGCACCAGGATGCAAGGGCGGTAATCGAGAGCACGCAATGTGCTGGTAAACGATTCCGAACAGCTTGCAGCAAATCGCGGTACCATTTCCGTTCTGATGCCTTTGCATCATAATCGATCTGAATCTTGCGGGCTAATGGAAAATTATTTATTTCATGACAAATGTTATCGATAAGCTTATCCGTAACTGTTGAGGCTATTCTTGAGGAGCATCCCTTGCTTTCAAGACGGATAACAGGAAAGACAATTGCGCGGTTTGCCAGGAGCACCGAGCTATGGCGCGGAATAATCTTAGTGTTGTATTCATCAAACTCGATTGTCTTCGAGAGAATTGCAAATTCGTATTCGCTGTTATTCAAAAAACGAAGATCACACGGTTGATCCCAAATCCATAATATATTTTTTTCTGATCCGGTTTTTACTGTTGGAGCATTCAGAGGCGTTTGAGGTCTGCAGGTTAAACAGAAACAAGCAATGATAAGAAGAACAGACAGAGTTTTTATAAACGTGCAATACACATGCGTAGAAATTATCATTCACTCCCCTGGAGAAAGTGATTTTCTTGGTGATCCAAAACCATTCAATGTGTTTTCAAGCTGGAATATAAACCATATTTCGCCCGAATCCGACCCTACCTGTCAAATTGCAATGTGGGCGGAAAAAACGTGCAGGCGGGTCTTATCTTCATTGCAACGGTACTATTATTTTTAATTGAATGCAATGAGCTGGCTCTTTGCAATGACTTTTAAGGGTTCCTTTAACCTCATCTAGAAACTCAGTCGAGAACTCATGAGTTGAAAATAGATGTCGCGAATCCGTCTTAGAATGAGATACGAATTCCCGCGGAACCGACTTTTAGTCCACATCTCTTGGAGGCTGTCCAAGAAGTTTATTTGTTGGCAGAACAGGCATTCTTGTCTGATATTGATGAAAAATGACTCAGGAATGTTTATCCTATCATGATCTTCCTTTTTGGATAACCTCAAACTCTGTAAAAGAGGGGGATTTTTATTTTTTTTAAGGACCATGCTGAGTAATTACAATTTTACCAATATGACGTTTTCTTTATCCACGAACTTTTCGGATATTGCTTATGGATCTGCATAAAAGCTTTTTCGAATTCCCTGATTTAATAAACAAATTCTCTTTGCATTATTTTCAAGTTTCTACTTTTTCCCCTTGTAACGAGCCATAGGTTCATCAGCGTGAGAACCAATGCCGCATTTCGGTTTTTCAGGGGAGCCATTAATTGGCGAATAGCTTCAAAAAGGGTTTGAATTTCGGCATCATGTACTGTGATTTTAGATTCAAGCTCTTTAAATTTTGGTGCCAATTCGACGTTGACCGCCAATAATTCTCGAAGCCGCACAAATGCACGAACCACAAAAATACCTGCATGAATGGCCGATTCGCTATTCAGAATTGATGCAAGCATTATTGCACCATGCTCGGTAAACGCATTGGGAAGGTAGCGCCTCCCTCCGCGTCCGCCAATGTTTGAGGTTCCAATTTGGAACCTCAAAGAATTCCACTCATTCGATGTAAAGAAATCGATAAAACGCAATTCCGTCAGGGAAGTGTAAATAAACCTCGTTAGAGCGAGACATATCGCTGTATTTTCTGTTTCATTCGGTTATTAAGAAGTAATGAATCGTTTTATAATATCTTCGTAAAAATCCAGGTACCCGCTTACCGGGTCGTTATGGGCGTAGTAATTTACTCATGGTATTGTGTCACGTCTGTGTTCAATAGGATTGGAAACACCACGCTCGCCTTTGAGAGAAGAGGGTGTCCTGCTTGAAAAATATTGTAGTTTAATGTATCGGTTATGTTCTCCCCGGAACATTTTCTATTGTCCTTACGCACCAAACTGCATCAAATGGTGATTCAAATGGTTCCACTGGAGGGCGCTCCATTGCTGCGGAGTTATTTTGCCGAAGAACGGATGCGTTTCTTTCGTTATTGCAGCTGGTCCCGACTGCGTAAAACGCTGGACAAGTGCGATAAGTTGTTTCTTTTCCTTCTCGAATTCTCGTTCATCCGCAACGATAAAATTCGGATCCGTAGGCATGTTGTGTCTCCACGGCTTGCCGCTCGTCATTTGCTTCAATGCGAGACGGCCGAAGAGTACACCCAACAGTGACCTTTTCAACTTTAATTCCCCGAATGCACATTTTAAAGGCACTTGAAGATGTGCGAGCATCTGCGAAACATTCATCTTACCCCATTGTGCTTTTGAGCCCGATTGAAGCTTATCAATTCTTTCAATGATCTCACGGTTATCGTTTGCATCGAATAAATCCATCTTGTCATCCTCCATCAATTGTGCACTTATTACTGATTACGATAGTAATTTATGCGGGGTTCTTGGTTCAAGGTGCTGCCGTTTTTTTTGGTTCTACAGTTTTACAGTTCAGTTGTCGGCGTCTTTCCGGTTTGAATTGCATCACCGAGAATGTTTTTCATTCTTGATATTGTACTGCGAATATCGCTTTCCCCCGATACGATATAGCCATGACCCGGAACAAGATGTTCTATGTCTAATAATTCAATGACTTCCAATGAATCGATCCAAATCTGCCATTCCGTTACGTTTCCCTCCTCCAGATTCGGCAGCAGTTCCGGAATAACACAATCTCCGCAATAGAGCGCTTTTTGAGCATACACGGAAATATTGGATTTCGTATGTCCTGGGGTCATGATAATGTGAACCTGAATTCCTCCCAAATCCATATCGAACGCTCGATCGAATTTATGATCGGGATTTACTATCGTCGTGTTTTTAAAAGCAATTGCCGCTTCATTCGCATTTCTCCGGACAGCATTCGGAATCAAACAATTGAACTCGGAAATGCTCGATAAAAGTTCATTTTGGCTTCTGTCGATAGACTCATGGCCGAATATTATATTCCCTTTGTCGGCAAAATATCCGTTCCCTCCGATATGATCCAGATGTTTTTCCGTATTGATTATTACAATCTCATTATCCGGTCTGACACTGCTTGCATAGCCATCGATAGTCTGGGCAGAAATGGTGCTTCCTCCCGTGTCGATGATCAATGTTTTTTTCTTGCCTGCAATAAAGCCGGCATTTACACTCCAGGGTGGTATATAATACAAACCCGTTACGGCGTAGCAATTATCGGTCAGCTTCATTCCACTGCCCTTTTAGACATTCATTATCTTTCTATTATTCACTGAAAAGAATATTTATAGGAAATTACCTTGTTTTCGCGATAAGCGCAAGGCGCAGGATCTAAACCAATAAACATTGAAATCGCTTCCTCTCACCGTTTTTTTATTGCCGTTCGCCGATTCCATAAGACCTTTGAGTGTTCATTGTCGTAATTTTAGTTCATTGGCCGCTCTGAAAAATATATAATCGCTTTATACAATATTCCAGAGGTTCATTCGTCTTACTATGAAAGAAGAGGAACAGATATTGGTCGATGCTCTAACACTTGAGAAGCAGTCAGCCGCAGCGGCAGAAGCGACATTCCGATCCGAGCGAAAACGGCTTTTCGATTTTATCCGGCGCCGCGTTCGCAG
Organism: Ignavibacteriota bacterium; assembly: GCA_963778945.1. Lineage (GTDB taxonomy): Bacteria > Bacteroidota > Ignavibacteria > UBA10030 > UBA10030 > Fen-1254. The sequence continues at coordinate 68,953 of CAVZWL010000027.1, read as the reverse complement.
CGAAGCCGATGCGGAGGATATTTTAGCCGACGTGTTTTATCAGATGGTTTTAAGTTACAGCGTTACGGAACCGATAGAAAAAATGGCGTCTTGGCTTCTGACCGTTGCACGGAATAAAATTATCGATTGGTATCGCAAACGGAAGCCCGAAGCGTTCCGGCAGCGAGACGATGAGAACCGGATGCCGCTGAACCTGGAAGACATTCTCTACGATCCCGGTCAGGATCCGGATGTGCTCTATGCACGGTCGCTGCTCTGGACGGAACTCGCTGACGCGCTCGATGAGCTGCCGGATGAACAACGGGAAGTTTTTGTCATGCACGAACTGGAAGGAAAAAGTTTTAAGGAAATTGCGGAGATTACCGGCGAGCCGGTCAACACTCTTCTCTCCCGCAAGCGGTATGCGGTTCTTTTTCTGCGCGAAGCGCTGCAGGAAATTTACAACGACTTTAACGATTATTAATTGAACCATCCAATATAAAAAGGAGAATCATATGAGATGCTGGTGTTTACCGAGAGGGATAAAAATTATTGCAATTCCTATCATAGCCGCCGTCTTTTGTTTGGTATTCGGTTTCGGAACGATGCTGCTGTGGAATGCTCTTGTCCCCGATCTTTTCCACGGGCCGATGCTTACGTTCTGGCAGGCGGTCGGACTGCTTGTTCTCTCCCACATTCTTTTCCGCGGCTTTGGAGGGCACAGGCATGGCGACTGGGCACATCGCCACTGGAAGCATAGATTTGAAGAGAAGCTTGCCGCGATGACTCCGGAAGAACGTGAAAAATTCAGGGCGGAATATCATGACCGGTGCGGCTGCAAAGAGCCGGATAAAGAGAAATAAGTGTACCGAATGATGCACGAACAGCCGGGCTCCATTGAATAAAAAGCCCGGCTTTTTTATTACATCATCTTGCATTGTTCTACAATTCCTGCGCATCGATTGAACGAACAAAGCCCCTTTAACAAAGGGCTAACACGATAAGCCGCCTCAAGATTCCATCGCACCTGCCCACTTTCGCTCATTGCCGCTGATTGTTACTTGAGAGTTTTTAACTTTAATTGATTTTCCAAAATTTTCCCGTATCTTCCTCCACAAATTCATCCCTACACGAGCGCGAGGTGGTTATGGAAAAGGAAATTACAATCGACGGTAAGACCAAAACTTTTAAACCGGAAAGCTTGATGATGAGCTACGGCTACAATCCAGAATGGTCGGAGGGAGCCGTTAAGTGTCCCATTTATCAAACATCCACATTCGTTTTTAAAACGGCGGAGGAAGGAAAGGAATTTTTCGAAATCGCTTATGGCTTGCGCCACGTTGGCACACACGGCCCCGGACTTATTTACAGCCGTATCAATAATCCCGATATGGAAATTCTCGAAGACCGGCTCTCACTGTGGGACGAAGCCGAAGCAGGCGCCGTTTTTGAAAGCGGCATGGCAGCCATCTGCACTACTGTGCTTGAATTCCTCAAACCCGGCGACATCATTCTGAGCAGCAAACCGATTTACGGAGGCACAGATCATCTCTTCGGCAGCGTTCTGCCGAAATTCGGCATCAAAACGATTGAATTCAATGCCGAACATACAAAAGAAGAAATTATCCAAATCGTGGAACAAGCCGGCGCAGCAAAGAATCTTGCAATGATCTTTCTCGAAACGCCTGCCAATCCGACAAACAATTTATTCGATCTGGAAATGATAGCTGAAGTAGCAAAACATTTCTCCACAAAAGAGCGGAAAGTTATCACCGCTGTGGATAATACGTTTCTCGGTCCCGTCTTTCAACATCCGATAAAATTCGGGATCGACCTGGTCATTTATTCTGCGACCAAATATATCGGCGGGCACAGCGACGTTGTGGCCGGAGCATGCCTCGGTTCCAAAGAATATATCGACCGCGTAAAATCGCTCCGCAGCATGTTCGGCAACATGACCGGTCCATGGACGGGCTGGCTTTTAATGCGAAGCATTGAAACCCTGAAACTCCGCATGGAACGTTCTTCGGACAATGCCCAGATCATAGCTGGATGGCTTTCAAAACATCCGGCTGTCGAAAAGGTTCTCTATCTCGGCCTGTTCGAAAAAGGAACGCGCCAATACGATATTTATAAAAAACAATGCCTCGCTCCCGGATCGATGATCAGTTTTCTGATCAGGGGGAACGAAGCAACGGCTTTTAAATTCTTGAACTCTCTGAAAATGATCAAACTTGCGGTCAGCCTCGGCGGAACAGAATCTCTTGTCGAACATCCGGCTATCTATGACACATTCTGCGATGGAAGCGGCAAAGAAAGAAGAATTCGGAATTACAGAAAATCTTGTCCGGCTCTCGGTGGGTATCGAAGATCCGGATGACATCATCTGGGATCTGGAACAAGCGTTAAGAGCAGTGAATGGTAGCCGGAGGCCTAAAAACGTTATCCCGCAGAAGCGGGATTCAATTTAGAGAACAGCATATACTAATGATGAATGATGGATGGTGAACTGTAAATGGTAAACGATAGATAATAAATGGCAAAAGGAAGTGCTGGTGTGCTTGGTGCTTAGTTCGTCGTTCTGTAGCTGCCATGCAAACAGTCAATAGAATTGCAAACAAATAACAAATAACGAGAGACGTTCGATGAACTTGGATGCCTTTGTTACACCGCAAAATACGATTCGTAATCCTGCGGTACATCGGTACGGTAATATTCTCCCCGCTCTTTGTTTAATCGATAACCGCTCAAATAATTTCCTTGTGCAATTGCTTGTAAGGCCTCACAGAGGATGTCGATCTCTTCACGCGTATTATAGATACCGAAACTTATGCGAACCGTGCCGGGCAGGTGCGAACGGTCCCGGCCAATGATCTCGATCTCCATTTTTTTAGCCAACACTTCATCTACATGCATAATTGATTTTACATACGGATGTGCACAAAAACATCCGTTCCGTGTCCCGATAGCCCATTCGTAACTCAGTATAGCTGCAACCAACGCATGCGGCAAATCTCTGATGTTAAAAGAAACGACTCCCAGACGACTCCCGGCTCGGGATGAATCGTTATCACCGTATACTGTTAAATTTTTGCATCCGGACAACTTTTCGAGCACGTAGGCGGTCAGATCAGTCTCATGGCTGATAATCCGCTCCCATCCGATTTCCTGAATGAATTTTACAGCAGAAGCAAGCGCAACCGCACCCACGATATCTGGAGTTCCGGCTTCTTCTTTATCGGGTAAATCCGCCCAGTATGCATTTTCCAGATTCACTATATCTACCGTGCCGCCGCCGACCATCGCCGGATCGCCGACTTCAAACATTTTACGCAGTCCGACTAACACTCCGACTCCGTATGGCGCGTACATTTTATGCGCTGAAAACGCACAAAAATCGATGCACTCCGGATCAGCCGGGTTCTTCATATCCATCGGCCGGTGCGGGGCGAGCTGCGCTGCATCAACAAATATTTGAGCTCCGGCTTCATGCACCCATCGGGCATAAGTATGAATCGGATTGATAAATCCGGTCACATTGGAAGCTCCCGTAACAGCGGCAAGCTGAATTCTTCCATGGAACTGCTTCAGTTTTTTCTGAAAATCGTTTTCGTCCACCCTGCCGTCCGGCAGCACGTTCACGTGTTCAACCTGCGCAACGGTGCGCCAAGGCAGTTCGTTGGAATGATGCTCCATAACCGTGGTTAAGACGACTCCATCCGGACGAAATGGAAATCTTTTGGCAAGATGGTTGATCGCTTCGGTTGTGTTTTTTGCAAACAGGACCACGCGTTCCGGCTGGTTCCCGCCGACAAATTCTGCGACAATCTCGCGCGACCGGTCAAATGTCCACGAAGATAATTTGGACTTGAATCCTGTTCCGCGATGCACGTTGCTGTACCAGCGAAGAAATTCATTCACTTTCTCTACGACCGGCTTTACAGCCGGAGTACTTGCTGCATTATCGAAATTAATATAGCGCCGCCGCATTCCACCGACACCCGGGACATTTTCATCAATTCCGATGATTAGTTCGCGAAGATCTTCGTATTGCATAGCCGCCCTTTCGGCAATAATGATTATTATACTCGAAAGAATTTACAGAATAGAACGGGGAATAGCCAGAGTGAAAAAATATTCGAAGCTTACTTAACATCTCTCAAAGATTCGTTTTAGAAGGCGGAAGATTCAGCTCCCTGCCATCATTTATACAGTCCGATGCGTTAAACCAATCATCATTCTGCGCATCTGTTTAATATGCACCTCGTTGATTTCAGAAACAAAGTGATGGCTGACTCGTTTTTTAAACGTGATTTGGATTGATATTGTATCTCAGTCGAGTCGAACTTTCGTCAAGGCCGGCCAATCCGGCAAAGTACAACAGGCTATCGCATGAAAATATATCCGCTGCTTATGCTTTCTCTCTTATGTCTGGCGCGTGCCGCTGCGCAGGAATCCGATCTTTATGGTATCATTCGCCTGCCTGACGGCGCCCCGTCGAGCGGCATACATGTGTGGCTGTATAATCTCCCCGATACGTCGCAATTTTCAGTTCAGCCGACCGATGCACGCGGCGCTTTCCGTTTCCACGCCGTACGGAAAGGAACGTATCGTTTTGTCGCCAGCGAAATCGGCTATAAAAAAATAGTTCGACTCATTCAGGCAAGCGGATCGAATATCAATCTTGATACCATAAACATGGTCGAAACACCAATTCACCTCGGTGCAGTTACCATCGAGGGAAGAACCCCGCCGGCTACTCAAAAAGACGATACAACGGAATTTAATGCAAATGCATTCAAAACGCATCCGGATGCGACCATCGAGGAATTGGTCACCAAAATGCCCGGCATTACGGTCGATAATACCGGTACCGTTCAGTCGAACGGCGAAACAGTCCAGCGTGTTTTGATAGACGGAAAACCGTTCTTCGGAGACGATCCAACGCTCGCTATTCGCAATCTGCCGGCGGAGATCGTCGATAAAATACAGGTGTTCGATCAAATGAGCGATCAGGCGCAATTCACGGGATTCGATGACGGGCAATACGTTAAGACAATGAATGTCATTACGCGGCCGCATACAAGTAACTCCGATTTCGGAAAAATTGCAGGTGGATATGGCGATGACGACCGTTATGAGTCGAGCGCCAGCATAAATCTTTTCGACGGCAATCAGCGGATTACGCTGCTTGGTTCATCGAATAATACCAACACCCAGGCATTTTCCATGCAGGATCTGTTCGGCGTTATGTCCGGAACCGGCCAGTCCCGCAATTACGGCAGGGGAGGAGGCAGAAGAAGTTCCAGCAACGCAGGCGGAAGCGGCCCGCGCGGCGGCATATTCACTCCCGGCAGTAATGCACGAACGGGCGCTTCAATCATAGGCGTACAGCAGGGCATCAATACAACCAGTTTTCTCGGAGCCAATTACGTGGACTCCCTCACGCACGGCATGTTTCTTCAGGTCAACTATTTTTTTAACGATACGAAAAATCAGAACAATCAGGATATCAACCGCCAGTATTTATATTCCAGCGACTCCAGTTCCCTCTACGACCAGCAATCGGATATCAACGGCATGAATTTAAATCATCGAATCAGCGCCCGCTGGGATTATGCGATCGATAAGTCGAATAGTATAACGTTCACTCCGTCCTTCGCCTATCAGGACAATCATGCTTCGAATGCTCAAAGCGACACGAGCAGCCTTGCAAACGACACTCCTGTTTTGATGACGGAGGCACAAAACCAAACGATAACAACCGGGAATAATCTTGCAGGCCATCTTACCCTGCGTCATAAATTCGATACCCCGGGCCGGACTCTTTCTCTCGATATCGGATTCGGCGAAAGTTATAAAGCAAGTTCGACCAATCTCAACGCATCGAGCATTTCCGCACCGGGAACACCGGATTCGATTGCTCCAATCGATGAATATTCGCACGGGACGGCCAGTACTTACTCAATTGCGCCAAGTCTTATCTATACGGAGCCCCTCGGCGGCAATCATCTTTTAGAAATCAACTATGAACCGACCTACTCCCGCGGAACGGCGGACACACGCACATACAAATACGACTCTCTGACGAATCAATACGATACATTGATGACTTCCCTTTCCAACACCTATAAGACGCAGTACTATACTCAAGCCGCCGGCATCGGCTATCGGTACAGCACCCCGACCATGAATTTTAACATGCGGGTGGAAGGACAGCAGGCACAGCTTTTTAACGAACAGACTTATCCGTTTTCGGGGTCCAGCAGCAGAACATTCACGAGCATACTGCCATCTGCAACGCTTAATCTGAAACTGCCCGACTTCGAGAATCTCCGCATCTACTATCAAACGTCCACACGCGCTCCGGCAGTAACGCAGCTGCAGGATGTCGTGAATAATTCAAATCCCCTGCTCCTGACTGCAGGTAATTCTCAGTTGAACCAGTCGTACACACAGTCCCTGCTCTCGCGTTATTCCGTTACGAATCCTTTGGAAGGACGAAGTTTTTTCCTGCTGCTCTCGGCAAATTACTCGCTCGATTATATCGGCAACGCGACCTTTGCACCGAGCAGGGATACGGTGATCGATCAAACGAAGATTGCCCCCGGCACACAGCTCACGATTCCTAAAAACTTCGATGGATACTGGTCGGTGCGCTCGTTTTCAACGTACGGATTTCCCATCGACCCCATAAAAACCAATGTCAACCTGAGCGGCGGCGTCAGCTATACACAAACTCCCGGCTCCATCAACGACGCTCTGAATATCGCCCATGCATTCACTTCTACGGCGGGATGCGTCCTTGGCAGCAATATCGGCCCGAATTTAGATTTTACACTCAGTTACCTGGGGAATTATTCAATCAGCCGGAATACAATTCAGTCCGGCCTTAACTCAAGTTATTATTCGCATACGGCAGGTCTTCGATTCAACTGGATATTCTGGGACGGAGTGGTCTATCATGATGATATTACCAATGTGCTGAATAACGGTCAAAGCAGCGGATACAACCAGAATTCGGTTCTCTGGAATATGAGTCTTGCAAAAAAACTTTTCGCAAAGCAGGCAGGAGAAATCAAATTGAGCGTTTTCGATCTGCTCGGACAGAATAAAAGTCTTTCAAGGACGATTGCAAGCACCTACATCGAAGACGATCGCAATGAAGTCTTAACGAGGTATGTACTGCTTACATTTACTTATACGATACGCTGAGATGAGAAAAGATCCGTCCGTTTTTTGCATTCACATCACTGATTCGTATATTACAGATATCACATACACAAAAGGATATTCTTCATGGGAAATATTGTTTTGTATATTCTTCTCGGATTATTGGCCGGCATTTTCAGCGGATTGATCGGCATAGGCGGCGGCATCATCATCGTTCCGGCGCTGGTTATTCTTTTCGGATTTACACAGCACCAGGCACAGGGAACAACCCTGGCCCTGATGATACCCCCCATCGGCATCCTCGCGGCGTGGACATACTACAAGCAAGGGAACGTCGACATCAAGATTGCAGCTCTTATCGCAGCCGGATTTTTTTTCGGCAGCCTGCTGGGAGCAAAAATATCGATCGGACTTCCCGATGCCGTGCTTCAAAAAGTCTTTGGAGCTGCGCTGCTTCTCATTTCTTTAAAGATGATTTTTTTAAAATAGTTCGACGTCTAAAAGTCCATTTGTTCGTGGTTCGTAGTGCGTAGTTTTAATTTTATATAGCTTTTTGCTTCTATCTTCTTAATTCTACATTCTTAATTCTGTCTTCATTCTTCCCGATGCACCGTCGCCGGTGAGAATGCAGGAACACAAACGGAGATATACTCCGCGCCTCCTTCGCAGGGCGTGCTGTATTGGACCCATTCGCTTCTGGAAATCAGAATTCCCTGACCCGCCGCAATGTCGATCGTTTTGAACTTCGTCTTAACCCGGAGCATTCCTTTTAAAACGACTGTATATTCATCGAATTCAGGACATTGAGCGGGTTCATCCCATCCAGCAGGACTAACCATGCGCGCAATGCTGACATCTTCCGTTTTACTGTTCACGCGGCCGAAATATTCTTCAATAATTTTTTTCTTCGAGCCGGCAGCTTCGATGGTCTGAGGCCTTTCAATAATCGTTGGCATGCTTCTCCTTCTTTCAAGTCCGGAATTATTATTTACATAAAGCCGCTGGAATATATCAAAGGATAACCGTAACTCAGCGAATTATGAAAACCAATTTAAAATTAGTTGTAGATATCACATTGCAGATATTCGCCGCGGATAACGTCTATTATTATTCTGTAGCCGCGACCGCTGGTCGCGGAATGCTCCGACACCACCGGTGTCGGCTACAGAAGATGGTCGCGGTAGCTTAATTTACAAATATAAAACTCACGCTGAAAAGTCACGGATAATTTCAACCCATAATGACTTCGACGCGGCAGCTTTTTCCCGCCGGCATCAATGGAACGATATTGCCTTCAACAAGAGCTCCGTCGACCCGCATCGACCGAATTCCCTTCATGACATTATTCGGATTCTTAATTTCTATGACGTATGATGCTCCGCGGAACTTGCGGGACACAGTATATTCCTTCCAATCCGCCGGAATGCACGGATCTATTTCGAGACCGTTGTACGACGGCCTGATGCCCAGAATGAATTGCGTTATGGTATAGAACATCCAGGACGCCGTTCCCGACAGCCAGGAATTCTTCGCTTCACCGGGACGGAACGCATCTTTTCCGGCTATCATCTGCGCATAGACATACGGTTCTACCTTATGAAGATCGCTGATATCCTCACGGAAGGACGGGCACAATTTCTTCCAGTACTCGTATGCACGGTCGCCGCGTCCAATGACCGTTTCACCGATCATAATCCATGGATTATTATGGCAAAAAATTCCCGCATTTTCTTTGTACCCAGCAGGGTATGTGGAAATTTCTCCGTACTCGATATAATATTTTGTAAACGCCGGATTGTTGAGGACAATTCCATGTTCCGTATCGAGATATTGTTTGACAGAGTCCAGGGATTTTTTAACCATTCCTTCTTTCAGCCCGATCCCGGCCATGGTGCACCATCCCTGGGACTCTATAAAAATCTTGCCTTCTTCATTTTCTTTAGTACCCGACTTTATGTCCGTAATAATCATAAGCACGCAAGAACCATTCCCCGTCCCATCCGTGCTCTTTGATGGCTTGCTCCATCGCATCGATATGCTGCTGAGCCTGAACAGCTTCGTCCGTTTTCCCAATCTGACGGCACAATTTTACGAATTCCCTTCCGTAGACAACGAATAATCCCGCAATCATAACGGATTCCGCCGTGCCGCCGCGCTTATTTTCCGTCGTTTGAAACGACTCGTTGGGATCCTTTGAAAAACAATTGAGGTTAAGACAGTCATTCCAATCGGCCCGCCCAATCAAGGGCAGCATATGAGGGCCGAGATTGTTGACCACATGATAGAACGATGCCTTAAGATGTTCGAAGTGCGGTCGTGATTTCGATGCGTCATTATCAAACGGCACTTGTTCATCAAGCAGAGAGAAATCTCCGGTCTCCTTGATATAGGCCGTCGTCGAAAGGATGAGCCACAGCGGATCATCGTTAAAATTTCCGCCGACAGCATCGTTGCCTCTCTTTGTCAGCGGCTGGAATTGATGGTAAGCGCCGCCGTCTTCAAACTGCGTCGCCGCGAGATCGTAAATTCTTTCCCGTGCCCGCGACGGGATTTGATGAACAAATCCTATGAGATCTTGATTGGAATCCCGGAATCCCATTCCCCGGCCTATCCCCGATTCAAAAAACGATGCCGATCGGGACATATTGAATGTGACCATGCATTGATACTGGTTCCATATATTCACCATTCGGTCAAGGTGCTCGTTGCCGCTTTTTACATTGATAACATTCAGCAAGCTGTCCCAGTATGTCCGGAGTTCTTCCATTGCTTTCCGCACTTTTTCTGCGGAGTCGAACCTGGCAAGGCATTCTTTTGCCTTTTCCTTATTGATGACGTTTTTCGATTCCCATTTTTTTTCTTCTTCATTTTCAACATAACCCAGAACAAAAACAAATTCTTTCGATTCCCCCGGCTGCAAATTGACTTCAAGAAAATGCGAAGCGATCGGAGACCATCCATGAGCAACGGAATTCCTCGGTCTGCCCGCCGTAACAACCTGCGGGCTGGAATAGTCGTTGGAGATACCGACAAACGATTCACGGTCTGTATCGTATCCCTGGAGAGGCGCGTTCACGCCGTAAAACGCATAGTGATTGCGGCGTTCCTTGTATTCCGTTTTATGATAAATCACCGAACCCTCGATTTCCACTTCGCCCGTCGAAAAATTCCGCTGGAAATTCGTCATATCGTCTTCTGCATTCCAGAGGCACCATTCGGCAAAGGAGAAGAGCCGGAGATGCTTATGATTCTTCGTCGAATTTGTAATTTTCACTTTGTGGATTTCCGCATTCGTGCCTAACGGAACAAAATACAGCGCTTCCGCCTCTACCCCGTTTTTCACGCCGGTCAATATCGTATAACTCATACCGTGCCTGCATTCGTAACGGTCCAGAGGAGTTTTCACCGGTTTCCAGCCCGGAGACCAGACAGTCCCCTCATCGTTGATGTAGAAGTATCTTCCTCCCATGTCGAGCGGCACATTGTTATAGCGATAGCGAGTCAGACGTCGGTATTTTGCATCCCGATAGAATGCATACCCGCCTGCAGTATTCGATATCAATCCGAAAAATTTTTCGGTTCCCAAATAGTTCATCCACGGCCATGGGGTTTGGGGTTCTGTAATAACGTATTCTCTTTTTGCATCGTCAAAATATCCGTATTTCATAAGATTCCATTCATATTGTTTTGGTTAAAAAGGATGAGATTGCGGTCATCATCCGGTTATTTTAGGCCTAATTCCTTGCACATCCGATAAAAATTTGAAGGAGCGATTCCCAGTTTTTCAGCCGCGTTGGCATCCGAACTCGATATGCTTCGTATGTATTTGAAATATTTCATACGAAAAGATTTTTCCATTTCTCTCAGGGTAAGTACATGGCCGTTCGACATTTCTTCGAACGCAGCTTCTTTCGGCAGAATGGAATTCTTCAGGATCATCGGATCACTGATATCTTTGACGCCGATATGATCGGTGCAATTGAGGACGAGCCGCTGAGCTACATTTCGCAATTCGCGGACATTTCCGGGCCATTTATAATTCAAAAGCATTTCTTCCGCCTTCGGATCGACAGCCGGAGGCGCAACACCCATATCGCTGCTGAAATATTCAAGGAAATGATTAAAGAGGAGCATAATATCGCTGCCGCGCTGATGGAGCGGGACGACGTCGATAGGAATGACATTGAGCCTGTAGAAGAGATCTTCTCGGAATTTCCCATCGTTCACGGCCTTTGACAAATCTTTGTTCGTCGCTGCGATAATCCGAACATTGACCGACAGACTCCCCGTTCTGCCGATTTTTTCTATCTCTCCCTCTTGAATGACTCGCAGCAGCTTTACCTGCGCCGGAAGCGGCAGCTCTGCAACTTCGTCCAAAAATATTGTCCCGTTGTTCGCTATTTCAAAAAGTCCCGATTTTGCATTATTTGCGCCAGTGAACGATCCCCGTTCGTAGCCGAACATTTCGCTTTCTACCAAATCGTGAGGTATACTGCCGCAATTGATAGGAATAAATTTTTCGTATTTTCGCCGGCTTTTTAAGTGTATGTTCCACGCAACCAATTCCTTGCCCGTGCCTGAACTTCCCGAAATGAGTATGTTCGCTTCGCTTTTTGCGTATTTTTCAATCGCCTCGCAAAGCTGCACCATCGGCTTTGACGTGCCTATAATCTTTTTGGTTTCCAGGAGAAATTCGATGTTCTGGAGAAGCCGTTTATCCGATTTCAGTTTCTGCTTTTCAAGTTTTTTCTTTTCGTACGCGTTGACAATGCCGAGTATGAAATCCGTCGGCTGATAAATATATTCCTCGATGTTCCCGGGTATTTTGTGCAGTACCAAAACGCACCTGCTCTTAAAAGGCCGTTTGCAAATTCAAAATCCGTCGTGTTTGTTGTAAGTTTAGTAATAACGATAATCTGCAGAAGCGGGTCTGCTTCCTTCATTTTTCTTATCAATTCTTCGCCGCGCAAACCTCCGGAAATCTGGTAATCCAGTATAATCACGTCATAGTGATCGGTCGCATGCTGAATTTCCTCCAATGCGGCGCGCCCGTTGGATACGACAGATCCGACCTGGATTTTCGTTGACGACAAATTGAGAGTATTCTTTACACGCCCGACATCATAGTCTTCATCGTCGACAATCATTACTTTTATCACATTTGTACTTATCATGCGAACTCCTCATCCCGTATGGTCACATTGAATCGGCAGCCGCCCTCATCGAGGTTTTCCACATCCAGGCCCCAGCCGCATTTTCCGGCCGCCATCTGATGCGCGATATAGCATCCGTAGCCGGAATGCGATTCAATATGCTTTTTTGTCGTTTCATGTTCCATAAATATTCGCTTGACGCCTTTCGGCCCTTCTTCTAAGAGTTCATCAACGATGCCTTTGCCGTTATCGGCTATTGAAATCCTCGAGACATGTTCTTTCCGGTCATAGAACGTCTGAATGCGAATGGTAACGAAATTTATTCCGCAGTGATCGATGCTGTTCTGAATCAAAGGTTCCAGAATCTCCCAAACCGTAAATTCATTCACATGCGTCGGAGGCAGCGCCGGATCCAGGTCCAATTTGAATTCAAACATTTCATTCCTGCTCGAGAGCCGCAAAAATACGTTCTGCACGATAAATTCAATGACCGTATTGATGTTGGTCCGAAAAAGCGGGTTAATAATGGTATTGATATCGTGGTCGTACCATTTCATATCGTAGATGATTCTCGAAATGAAGTTGGAGTAGGCAATGACCCGGCTTTTCATTTCGTTCAGGTTTTCCTCATCCATCTTCCGCACATCGGCCTTGATAAATCCCATAATCTTTTCGGCTTTGTGGTGCGTGTGATAAATGCGTTTCGTGAAAAGAGATTCCTTTTCCAGACGAATCTGCTTTTCAAGATTTTGTTCATGCTCAACGAACAATTCCTCCTGCACGCGGTTGCGGTCGCGCACCGCACTGGATGATACGAGAAAAATCGCAATAAGCCCTGCCAATATCAAGCCGGAGAAAATCCATGATACCGTATCGAAACTCGATTTAATTTCAGTCGTGAGGAAGGAAAAATCAGGAGATATACGCATAGAGAAAACCCCGAGATATTCCCCGTCGGGAACGAAAGGCACGAGCACATCGAATGTTTTATCGCTGCTTACCGTGCTCATTATTTTTTCGGTCCGGCGCATCTCGTCCCGCATTTTCAAGAAAAACGTTAGGGACGCTTCATGCCGGGATTCAGCCGCGCCCTCGTACGGGACAAGGGCGTCGTTGAAAAAGGCATCTAATTTTTCACCATTATCAATGACGAACATTTTGTGGTTCTTTATGAGAATCAGGCAGATATCATCCACACTTTTATGAATAAGCTGCTGCTTGACGATGATATCGAACGAATGCGGTACACTGATATCATTGCTGCCCTGCCGGGCAAAGAGCCGCTGCTTTTGTTCGTATAATAATTCGACATTGGTGGTCGTTACTAAGGCAATACGTTCTGCATAGTATTTCTGGAACCAGCTCTGTGTATCTGTTAAAAAATTGCTCAGCGTCGATTTTTGGAAGAACACCATAGATATCTGGAAAGCGATCAAGATGCCGAAAATGACCATGATATGGCGGATTTCAAAGCGATATCTCGTCAGTCTCCTGCGGACTTTTTCCGGCAGATGTACGGTGAAGATCGGCATGCTTACATTCCTCGTGTCACATTCTTCTCCGATTCGATGGAGACCTGCACCTGCCGCATTGCGCTCGCAACAGTAATCTTATTCATAATTGCCAGATTGAAATACCTGGCCATAATTTGCGAATACTTTGTATAATTGTCTTCGAGTGGGCGATGGACTCCAAATTGCAGCAGTCGTTTAATCATCGAAACCTTCGGATATTCGCGGACAAAAACAGAATCGCTGTAGAAAGAATTGATAACCGGGGAATAGCCGCCTTTCGTATAGAATATTTCCTGCGATTCATTGCTTACAAGAAACTTAATAAAATCGACGACAGCATCCTTTTTCGTGCTCGATTTTGCAATCATCAGGTTCCATCCGCCAAAGAGTGAAATCGGTTTTCCCCCCGGCACATACGGCAGAGGCGCTTCGGCAAGGTGGTGCTCCTTGACGCAGTCAACGGTGTTGTCATTTTTAAAATCTTGATCGTAACTCGTCCATCCTCGAAGGAACAGTCCGTCGTGCCTTATGAAATATTCAAAACTCGGGACTTCGGTAAAATGTGCAGCCTCAGGCGGCGTAATACTATCTTTTTGAACGAAGTCTACCAGCAATTGAAGAGCCGCAGCCGCTTCCGGCGTATCGAAACGAAATCCCGTCGTTTCAAAATACTTCGGATTCATACTCAACAGGAGTTCGATGTAGCAGCAGATAAGACCTTCATAATCGGCAGCAGGATAAATATAGAATGGCCCTTTCCATTGCAGCCGTTTCTTTATTTTCAGGAACTCAGTCCAGTTCACGCCTTTATCAAGTTCTGAAGCGATACGCTGCCCTTCAGGATTTCTTTGCAGAAGGTCTTCGCGATAATAGAGCACGCTCTGAACCATCTCCAGAGGAATGGCTACAAGTTCTCCCTCATCATAGCATGTATTAAGCGCAGGTTTAAAAAAACGGCGCCGTTCATCTTCTGAAAAATATTTTCCCATCGGCTCGCACCACTTGGCAAACCTGTGAATCCAAACAACATCGGCTGCCAGCAAATCGATGGCATCGTCTTCTCCTCGAAGCGACCGTGCAAGGATCTCCTTGCGGGCATCTGTGCTAAAATCCGAATTGGGAAAATCGACAGGAATAACTTTTACCAATCCCTTATGCATCTCATTATATTGATTGATCAAAAAGCGATGGGCATCGGTCATCCGGTCGGCGAAATAGATTTCGATCTCTTTTTTTTCCGGTGTGCGCTGAAACAGGGAAAATATCGAGATGTACATTAAGACGAGGAGCGCAATAATTCCAATTCCCAGAAGTTGTCTGCTTTTCATATTTCAGAGGTCCTCCCCGGGGAGAGATTCCCGGAGACGTACTGGAACATACCAAACTCATTCATTTTTAACACCGGCATTTATATCATAACTCCGGAAAGCTGATTCACGTCCCGGCACTTCTCCATAAAAAGGACGCAGAAACAACTCTATCGTTCTGCTGCACCCGGGCCAAAAACCACTTTCTTTAATATACGGTTATTCTTCTGCGTTCCAACCCTGAGTCTAACAACGGGAAGAATTGTGCTCCGGTTCATCCCAAATCGGCCGGCTGCATTTTCTGCGGATACATGGTTTAGTTCTTCCAGCGCAATAAAATGGAAATTCGCCGCATAACTCATCTATGGCCGGAATGACATTTTCCCGGTTTTTCAAAGCTTTTGCAGGAGTAAGACACATCAAAAACAATCCCGCCGAAATCCGGCGGGATTGCTTTAATTTGATTTTATGAGCAGCCCCGTCAAACAGTGTTCGGAGTGCTCATTTGGTTTAAAACATTATTTTAAGAGCAGCCCCGTCACGCAGCGTTGGGACTGCTCATTTGGTTTAAAACATTATTTTAAGAGCAGCATTTTCTTTTGGGCTGTGAATTCAGACGTTTCCAGCCGATAGAAATACACACCGGAAGCTAAGTGCGATCCATCGAAAGGAACTGAATAATAACCTGCAGCTTTCTGCCCGTACACGAGCGTGGAAATTTTTTGTCCCAATATATTGTAAATAGTCAGTTTTACCATTGACGATTTTTGCAAAGCAAAGTTAATATTTGTCGTCGGATTAAACGGATTCGGATAATTCTGGGACAGTGAATATGATATTGGAGTTTCAGGATTCTTCGCCACGGATGTAACCAGAATGGTAGGAACAGCAAGATAATCGAGATCCATATAACCCCAGCTGAGCTGCACTTGAATAGTATTTGTGTCCTGAACAAGATTTACATTAATTCCTGTTTCGTACCACGTCGTCGTGGAAGCACCGCTGAAAACCAGCGCATCGACTCTTACTCCGTTCACGTTAATGAATTGGGTTTTAGGACTTTCGTATTCCAAACGGTAGCCAAAAGTGATTAAATAATTCCCGGCCGCGCCCAAATTTTTGAACGTCCATGTGATCTTAATGGTCGTATCAGATGTAGCAATTTTTAGGTAAGCGCCGCCGCTCGCCGATGCATCTTTCGCTACAGAAACGCCGGATTTGAGGTGATTCCAAGACGCAGATTCCGCTTCAAGTCTCGTCATGGGGGGCTTGCCGAAGGAAAGCTGCACTAGATTTGATACTCCCTGGTGCCCGACGTTGTTTGCTGCAACGGCCTTGACAACATATTGACCGGCAGGTATGTTCTTCCATACGAACGAATAATAGAGTGTATCCGTACGAACGGAATCCGGTGTATTGACTGAACCGATGCTCTGTGTGTCGGCAACGATAAAATTAACTGAAGTGACAGGGAGCGTATCCAGAACCATAACTCTGAACGTCATTTGTGTGCTGTCCGGAAATGCTGAGTTATTAAGCGGACTGGTGATTGTTATGGTCGGCCAATCCACCGTTATTCCGTTCACAGCGACGTCACTCTTGTGATTAGTATAGATCGATTTCATCCCAGCCATCATATCCGCCGCAGACGAAAAGGCCTGATTTGTCCATGACCACGGCATACCGCCGGCATACCCCTGTGCATAGAGCGTGTCGAACAAACTCGGCGTCGGAACATCAGGATTTCCCTGCCCGCTTTCCATTGCAAACTCCCCTACGAGAATCGGTTTGTCAAGTCCCCATGCATTTGCAGGATGATCAAACGGAGAGTTTGGAACGCCGTCCCCCGAATAATAATGCACGGAATAAAAATCGAGTGTTCCGTTAGGGTCGCCGCCTGCTGTAATCAATGCGTTGTCGGAATAATAGTTTTGATTCGGTATAGTAGACAGCTGTATCAGATAGTTCATCACTTCGTCAGTCGTTGCGGACAGCCTGTGCTGCCGGTTGAACAGTCTCGTTCTCGTTTCTTTTTCTGCAGCGCTGAGATTTTGCAGCCTGGCTGCAGTTATATCTGCCAACGGCGCCGGCTCGTCGGTAAGCGCCTGGAAGCTCCAGCATCCATTTGTTACTAAAGCATTCGGATCTGCACGGTGGATGGCGCCGGCACAAAGGTTGACAAATCTTTGAATGACGGCCATCGATACCGTGTTAATACCGCCGTAATGAAAGGGGTTTGACATGCCTTCCGGTTCATTAAAAATTTCCCAGGCAGCAATGGCCGGATGCCCTTTCAAAGAATCGACCATTGGAATAAGGCAATTATTAATATAAGCACGCGTATAGTTTGTATCAGTGAGAAGCTTAAGGTTTTGAGCCAGAACGAGAGAATCGTTCGTCGCACGGAGCATATCGAAAGACCAGAGACAGAGATCAAGACCTACTTCCCTCTGCCATGCCATATCAAGAACTTTTCGCATGTCCGCAATGGTATGAGCACCGGGTCCGGTAACATAATTTGAGGTATCGAACACAGGTGTAACGGAGCCGTTGACATGAAGCCACCATCGCATGACATTTCCGCCGCTATTATGAATTTGGAGCATAATATTCCCGAACGTTGCGGTATCCGTAGGCGTCTGGCTGCCGATATCGCTTGCAAAACTTACCCACGCCAGATTGGCGCCGTTGAAGAATAACTGCTGGTTGTTGTACTTAATGCGGTTCGGCTGTGAAAAAACCAGACTTGAACTCACAAGAACCGCAAGCATAAAAGAAACTCGTAAATTGCGATGCATATTGACCTCTCTTCATAATTATACTTGTCTTAAGTTATGTATTAAGTTTTTAATTGGCAATGATATTTTCATATTTCGAAAGTGACTAACTGCATGGTGCTGCAATCCTGAAGAGAGCTTCATGCAATATGTTGGCAGGGGAGGTATCCCTGTTGGGCAAACCCTTGCAGCATGAGCGGACGTCACAGCAAAGACTTCCATTATCGTCCGGTTAACGCAGAGCTTCTCCTCGATGCGGCAAGATGTGATGCCGCGCCGTCCGTAGACTCTTCGAATGCCGGCAAAACGACGCCGGCTTTGCCCATATCAAGGAGTTCCAGCGGCTCTCATAGTGAAATTTCCGGATCCATCGAATTCCAAGCAGTCCTTTTTTTATTTTCTACGGCTTCTATTTTCCAATCGCTTTCTTTCGCCGGGAAAATAATTTAAGAACTTGTAAATCTTCGAAATGTGACTTAGATTAAATTGTAATTGAATAATTCTCTAAGCGAGAGTCCCCTTGCTCAGCGGGTTTATCGTCCGTGCAGCACTGAGGGGATGAAAGCAGTCCATGTGCACAATCTTTCTGCATAGAAGAACCAAAATGAGAAGACAACAACATTGCTTCTGCCATCGTCTCGCAAGAGATTCATTCAATCGAATCCCAATGCAAAGGTTTTAAGCTTATGACTCTAAAACGGAAAAAGTTTTTTTTCTACACCTTGACGGCCCTTTTGCCTTTTCTTCTCCTTGGAGTGTTAGAGCTTGCACTGAGACTGTTCTCATTTGGCGATAATTTATCGCTCTTCATCCCAAGTGCAGATTCAAGGTACTACGTCGTCAATCCGCTTGTGGGGAAAAGGTTTTTCAGCATACAACGATATCCCACGCCGGTTCTCAATGAAATCTTTTTAAGAGACAAGCCGGCCGACGGCTACCGGATTTTCGTTTTAGGTGAATCATCAGTCCAAGGTTTTCCGTTTGACGCTAATCTTGCATTTACCAGAATATTGCAGCGGCGCCTTCAATATATTTTTCCAAACCGCACTCTTGAGGTTGTCAATCTCGGTTTAACTGCAGTCAACAGCTATACTCTCCTTGATTTCACAGACGAGCTTTTACTGCAAAAACCGGATGCCGTCCTCATCTATACCGGACACAATGAATACTACGGTGCTTTAGGCGTTGCCTCAATGGAAAACGGATCAATTCCCCGATGGGTTAAAAAACTGCAATTGAAGATCATCGATGTAAGGATTTATCAATTGCTTCAAAAGGCCATTGGACGCATGTCTCAACTCATGCATGCAAAAACCGAACGTGAAGAGAGAACGACTTTGATGGAAAGAATGATCGGGAATAAATTGGTCCCGTATCATTCGGCAATGTATACGGAAGGATTGAATCAATTCTCCGACAATATGTGTTCTTTGATGGGAAAATTAAAAAATGCGCACGTACCCGTCATCATCAGCGACCTTGTCAGCAACGTACGAGATTTGCCTCCTTTCCGCTCGATGCAATATGATATTTATCCAAGGGCAGATTCTCTCTTTTCCGATGCGAAGCGGCTTGAAACCGTGCATGCGTTTGATGAAGCCAAGGAAGAATATATAAAGGCAAAAGATTTGGACGTTATAAGGTTCAGGGCGCCGGAAGATATCAACAAAATAATCGTCCATCTTGCCGATTCGCTTGGTTTATTCCGTATTTCTTTAAAATCAATTTTTGAAAAATATTCTCCCCAGGGTATCATAGGAAACAATTTAATGACCGATCATCTTCATCCAAATATCGATGGATATTTTTTAATGGCCGAAGGCTTTCTTCAGGCACTAAGGGAACATGGGATGATTGAACATGACTGGGATTCTGCGAGAGTGAAACCGTGGACATATTACAGACATAACTGGGGATTTACCGAACTTGACAGTATGATCGCAATTCTTCGCCTCAAACAATTGAAGGCCGGGTGGCCTTTTCAACCTGAGAATACTATAAACAATTTTCGTACAACGTACAGACCGAATGGGATCATTGATTCGTTAGCATTTATCAGCGTAGAGGATGCCAATATCAGTTCGAGCATGGTTCATGAAAAATTGGCCGCCTATTATAAATCGACGGGAGACCTCAAGCATGCTGCCGGGGAATATCTTGCGCTGGCATATTTTTCTCCCTCTGACGCATCGTCGTATTATTATGCAGCCGACCTCGCTTATGAAGCGAGAGAATACTCCGATGCGATCCGATATCTGCATGAATCCCCCAATGCCGACACAAGTTCTTACGCCCAATTTACGCTCGCCTCCGTTTATTATTCTCAAAAAAGCTACAAAGAAGCTCTCACATGTATAGATCGATTGCAGGAATTACACTCGAATAAAATCAATTCTTTGCAAATTCAAAAACTTAAATATCATGTGTTTAAAGATTCAGGCCTGAAGAACGACGCCGAAAAGACACTTGCCGATATTAAAATCATGGATCCTTCCTTTAGTGAATCCGGAGGAGGGGATAATCGCGTCATCCTCATTCCAAACAGCGTAAAGCCTTATTTAGAAAAAGCCGAGTCATTGAGGAAAAATGGGAGGCTATCGGAAGCGGTATCTGTTTTAAAAGAAGCCAATACGATTTGTGAACTTTCCTCCACAAATCTTCTCATTGGGGAACTGCTTTTTTTAGAAAATAATAATATTGAGGCCTTACGCTATCTGGAAAAAGCCCAAAGAGAAATTAAAGACAATCCGCCGCTGATGTACTCCCTCTGTATCCTCTATACGATAAAACGAGACCGTCCTAAAGCTCAAGAAGCTCTGGATGGTTTTACAGGGATATTGGGGAACAATCACCCCCAATCCAAACTCTTAAGATCCTTGTTTGAGAAAACATTTACGGAAGGAAAAAGCAGCCGATAATTATATTTTCACTCTCTTCTTCTCTGATATAATTCTGCTTCAACGAACAAGCGCGTTCCCTTTAACTTTCAATGAGGAAGTAATAGAATTTCCTTCTCAACTGTTTTAGAGAAGTATCTTCACAAAGGGAGGCCGCCAGCAGTGATTGCGGGCATAAGAGAGAATAAAAAACCGGGCAATTTTTCAATTGCCCGGTTTTTGTTTCAAGCCAATTCGCTACTAACTGCCGAATGGCGTAAAGCTTTTGTTACTTCATCATGACCATTTTCTTGACAAGATTTTGGCCGCCTGCCTCTAAGCGATAGAAATACACACCGCTGGCAAGTTTGCTTCCGTCAAATGTCACTTGATGATCACCCTCATTCTGTACACCCGAGAATAACCTTGCGACTTCTTGACCAAGAACATTGAATACCCTCAATGTAACTAATCCGGTTGTTGCAACGGAATAGCTGATCTGTGTTGTCGGGTTGAAAGGATTCGGATAGTTTTGTTTCAGACTGAATGATGTAGCAACACCAGCCTGGGTTTTACCAACTGACAATGTTTTGCCGCTGGCCGTTAGATAAGCTGCTTTGACCGCTGTTAATTCGTTAGCCGAATTATATGCAGCGATTTTAGCATTATCCCAACTTAAAGCGCCAACGGGAAGACCGTCAATTGTGGAAGTAACAGTAGAACCAGCGAAAGTTTCCGGCAAATCTGACAATGTGGTGATTCCACCGCCGGATTCAGTTCCGCCGCCCGGAATGGTCGTCGGATCGTAGTCGCCAAACACTAACGGCGGTACGTTTGTATTCGGTGCAGTCGGCCATTTGGGATCACTGTATTTATTTTGATTCCATTCGCCCATTAACTCTACATCTGCATTGGTCTTGATTTGATCTGCTGCAAAACCGAAAGGATTTGCAATTGTCGTGTGTTCTTCGACAAATCCACCGCCATTTGCAGGGGAATATGCGGCAAACAATGCTGCTGTGCGTGAATTCATCCACTCACCAGGCATATTGTTAACCCTCTGCGGTTCCGTGATATAGGAGTACCAGCCCAAATAGGCAAGCACGTAACCATTCGTTGTATCATAGAAATTGCCTGCATTGGTCCAATATGCATTCAACAGCGGATTGTTGTAATTGACGTTATTCGAAATATAGACCTGTAAATTACTGAGACCTAAGGAAGGCACATATGTGGTGGAATCAGCCGATGCAAAATACTTCTGCTGAACTACCACTTTATTTGTATAGTTGATCGTATCGATATTGATTGTGCTCTCAAAATACTTATCCGGATCTTGTCCGCTGTTGGTCACAGTAGAATCTTCACCAACCCAGTTCTGGTTCAGGAAAATGTTGTTTGCAACGACCAGCGTATGATAATAGGGAGACAATATCCAGTATTTATGGTTGTTGACAATCGTATTATGGTTGAAATAACCAAAATCGACCAGTTCATTCTGCTGCAGGAAGGTGAGTCCGCCGCCCGTAACCGTAACGTTTTCTACCCATAACGTATCGATCGGATGCTTGCATTGGAATACTCTTGAAGCCCACCATTGACTCGCATACCACAAATTACGGAAGTAGGAATTGGTGATTTTGAATTTTGCTCCATTAGGCCAGCCGCCGATAGCGCCTGATTCATTCGTGCAATCGAATATATCGATATTGGCGAATTCAAACACGCAATTATTGATGGTCAGCGATTGGGGCAGTTGGTTTTGTGTGCCGCAAAAGAAATTTTCATTCTGCAGAGTTCCATCCAATTGCTGGCACTCATAATATATGTTGTCAAATTTAAGGCTGCCATAAACCACGTTGCACCCGCCGCCATTGATCACAATGGGTGTTCCGGCAACGGCTGTCATCATGACCCAATTCGGCTTGGTCGTTCCGTATGAAGAAGGAATACCGACTATGGTTAATGTTCCGGTCGGATTGATGACGTCAAGTGCATTCTGCTGCACATAAGTCTGGCCTTCATTCAGAGCATAAACCCTATTCGGATTTTTCCTTGCTCCAGCAGCGGTGGTATCGCCATTGATCGTCGCTTCAAGCAATCCGGCATTCTCAAAACCTGCCAGCGTGCCTCCGGTAATATAAATTGTGTCTCCATTCGCAGAAGTTACCGCCTGAGCACTTGAAATGCTTGTGGCTACGAAGAGGACAAACATCAAGCAAAAAAGTAATCTTGTCGCTTTCATTTCTTTTCTCCTAAGTGAGTTAATAATGAATTTATACATACTCGATTTTTATTCCGATTACCTCCTTTCTTAAAATTCATCCGAATTGATTGACTGCAGTTTGACTAAAAAAGAACGAAGAAAGTTTAACGCAATCAATGTCAACGGATATTTCCCCCGCTTTGCAGCGGGGGCATGTTCAAGATTATATTGATTTATGTTAATAATTAAAGCTAAGTCCTAATTGAGCAATCATTCCGTAAGTCTGCTGGCTTGTCGGCAATTGTCCCGACGTACCGTTATTTCCATTATAATAATTAAGATAATAGCTATCAATATGTGTGTTTAAATTTGTGACGTCAGCAAAGATTGCCAGGTTTTCGAAGATTTGCTGCTTCACCGAGATATCCGTCAGGAACACATTATCATAATAAGCATCCCTTACCGGATACTGTGTATCTAAGCTTGTAAGCGTTACCTCCTGGTATCTGAACGAGACTCTTGCACTAAAGCCTTTATAATCCCAGCCCAATATTGCGTTATATGTTGCCTTCGGCTGGTCCTGTAACGGTCCTGACGTTGTTAAATACTGCAAAGCCTGCGTCTGGTGTATCCCTGCACCTTGAGTTACAACTTTAAAATATGGATACGTTTGTTGGGAATTCATGAATGAAACGTTAAGATCGAGGACGACTCCGCTCAAGACCCACGGAAGATACCATAAATGTGTCTGCCAGGATAATTCTATACCTCTCAGATAGGCCTGGTCAGGATCATTCATCGGAATATTTGTACTTATATTGAGCTTATTAGAAAAAGTATTGGCAAATGATGTATCATAGAAGTTATTGGTAGTTTGAGGCAATCTGCTTAATATATCCGCCGGCGCGCCGGGCAAAATATTATGATTGAAAGGCCGATAGTTAACCATTGAATAAATAAGATTTGATATTTCTTTATAAAACACGTTTACAGTAAATAGCCCTATATCATTATTGAAAATCGATGCACCCAGGTCAAAATTTGTTGCCGTAGCCGGTTTTAGATACGGGTTGCCTGATGTGAGTGACGGACTGTTAAATATAACCATTGGAGAGAGGTCGATGAAACTTGGCAATGAAGCGCTTCGATAGGCGGCGCCAAAGACCTGAATGTTATCGGTCGCTTTATATTTAATATTGACCGAAGGGTACCAATTCGGATTATCAGTAATAAATTCCACTGGAACGACAGGGCTCGCTAAACCGGTAAAAGATAGACCGTTCACTAAAATATGGTAAGCCTGGATGTCCGATCTTTCCTCTTGAAAACGAGCGCCGGGAACTATCGTAAGACTGCTCCCGAAATTAAATTCACCCATGATATATCCTGCCCTCGTATTCTCTTTATCCGTATACGTCTGACCATAGTCATTGGCAGCATTCGTATAATACAGATTACTATTTTTGGCATAATAGCCATTCTGCATATTGAGCAATTGATACATATTATATTGAGGACCAAGCGTATATCCTAAAACACTGCCTGATGTAAAATTTGGATCAGTGAAATTGTGAGCGTCTATTCCCTCCTGGTTTGAGAGGTTTGTAGAAAAATTCGGATCTAAACTACCGCAATATGCGGCAAGATTTCCTCTTGTACCCGCACCCTGACCAAATTGGTAGTAAAGCCAATGATATGCATAGTCACTTGTACGGTTTATATTGTGGTATTTTCCGCCAACGGATAAACTCCCGGATATAAAATCAGACAGCTTAAACGGGACTTTCCAATCAAGTTTGGCATCGTACTGCTCGTCCGTAAGAGTAGTGTTCGTTTCATATATTGTCTGAAGCGAAGAATATCCTGGCTGCTGAGTCCCCATATGATTCATTAAAGTAGAGGGCTGCGTAAAATTTGTTGCTCCTACAGTAAGTGGGCTATAACCGATGGGATTTTCCTGGCCATAAATATCAAATTGCTGGCCTGGTGCGCTCACATCTCCCTTTGTGTAGGATAACGATATCGGTAATTCCGTCGTCCCGATCTTAAATAAAAATTGAAGCGAATGCGTTCTTTGTTCGGTCTTTGTGACGGTTTCAAATATCTGACTCATAAAATCGTTCGATGTAAATCTATCCTGATTACTTCTGGTCAACGTACTGTCCCTCTTCTGATCGTAGACATTATAAAATTTAATATCGACGAGATCCGACGTATAATCCAAGATCGCACTTATGCTATAGCGATTCCTGATCGTTTGAGTTCGTGTTGTCGTCGCATTTTGTGTAGACAAATTCCATATTGTATCGCCGGGACTTATAACGTAGCTCTGCGGCAGCGCATACGATGCATTAAATTGATCCGAAGGCAGCTGCTTGCCTTCGACGCTCCCTTGCACCTGAAGTCCGATTTTATCACTCAAGAATCTATCGCTTACAGTTGCGGCGATTTTATAATTATTATAAGAATTGTTTAACTTCGTATAGCCGCCATTGCCACGAACATCAAAATGGAAACCTTCCTGTGCGGTCTTTAAAGTCAGATTGACCGTTCCGCCTAAAGCATCGGCATCCATGTTCGGCTGCAATGTTTTCGATACTTCGACTCCTTTCACCAAATCGTCCCCGATCAAACTCAAATCGATACCGCGATCCTGATAATTTGTCGAAATCATCGGAACCCCTTCGATCGTTACCTCATTATACTTCGGAGACAATCCACGGACGACCACGGCGTTTGCTTCACCTGCATTCCTTTGCAGCGTTATACCCGGCAGTCTTCCTATCGATTCAGCTATGTTTGCATCCGGTAATTCCTTCATCTTCTCTGAAGAAACTACGTTGGTTATGGTCGTAGATGCAAGCTGCTGGTTAATTGCTTCGTTCTGGCCGCGGGCCTGGGCTGTTACCGTAACTTCCTGTCCCTGGATAGGCTGAGGTGTCAGCCGAAACTCTTTTTCAATGACGCCGTTTTCCGGAACAACGATCTGCTCGGATATCGGCAGATATCCGACGTATGATATTTTTATCGTCCTCTCGCCGATCGGCACGTTATGAATAACAAATGAGCCGTCGAGATCCGAAGACGCACCAAGGCTTGTACCAACTACGATGACGTTCGCTCCGATAAGTTCTTCGCCTGTCAGTTTATCTAAAATTTTCCCCTTTATAGTACCGGATCCCGCCGCAAAAAGCGATTGACCAATGAATGCCGACATTGCAAAAATAATTGCAACATATTTGGCACGTAAGCAGGCTCTACTCATTGTCATGTTGATTCTCCTTCGATATACGTTTACCAGTTTTGAGATTAGATTAAATGAGCAAAGCAGCAGTATGCTCTTCAAAAAAACCGCTCGTGCTCATCCATTGTTTCGAAATTCTTTTTTGGCGCAAGAGAACTGCAATAATATTCACCGCATCCGATAAGTTCAGAAGCCGGGATTACATAATGAAAAACATGCAAATATTAAAAATTGAACAAGAAAACTTGAAAATGATTTCATGATGATCCCGCTCATAAACCATTACCTCTATGATTCACACATGCTCAGGACAACCAGCACTCCGCGCCTTCTACGGAATACGTCCTGTTTTTATATCATCATTGACACAACAACCCTTCGGATACACGGCATATGGAATGCCAGAAAAAACCGGTCGTCAAATTTATATTTTCTGCTAAAAATAACGAATCCTTTTCCCTCGCCGGATACCCGCTTTATCATTTCAATAAACCTGTATTATTCCAATAAAGGTAAATAACTAAATTCACATGTGCAACATCGTTCGAACGATTTATTTTTTAATATCGTCGTTTTTTGCGATATTTTCTATCTCTTCCAGTTCTTCCTTTGTCCAACTCGAATTCTTCAACGATCCAACGGATTCAATAATTTGACTGGAAGAACTTGCTCCTATCAAAACCGAAGTGATTTCTTTCTTATTTAATAACCAAGCGAGCGACATCTGAGCCAGTGTTTGACCCCGTTTTTCCGCTAATACATTAAGCCGCCGCGCTTTTGCTACTCTGGCCTCGGAAACATCCCCGGGACGAAGGAAGCCATGTGGTTTTCCAGCTCTTGAATCGGATGGAATTCCATTAAAATAACGGCTTGTTAACATTCCTTGTGCAAGCGGCGAAAAAACGATGCATCCAATGCGTTCTTTGTCCAAGACATCTAAAAGTCCATTTTCCGGCACCCGATCGAAGATATTATATTTCACCTGATGGATCAGACATGGAGTTCCCAAGATCTCTCAATATCTTCGCCGCTTTGACCGTGAGCGCAGGGGGATAAGAAGAAATACCTGCATAGAGCGCTTTGCCGGACCGGACGATTTGATCCAGCGCCTGCATTGTCTCTTCAAGGGGGGTCTCCGGATCGGGACGATGATGATAAAAAATATCGACGTAGTTCAGATGCATCCGCCTCAGGCTTTGATCAAGGCTTGAAATCAAATATTTCCGCGATCCCCAATCGCCGTACGGCCCGGGCCACATTCCGTAGCCGGCTTTTGTCGATATCACAAGCTCGTCGCGGTATGGAAGAAAATCTTTATCGAGAATTCTTCCGAAGTTTTCTTCAGCGCTGCCTGCGAGGCACGCCGTAGTTATTGGCAAGATCGAAATGAGTAATTCCGCAATCGAATGCTTTCCGGAGCGATAGAGCTGCATTTAAAAAATCGTCTGTGCCGCCGAAGTTATGCCATAATCCGACGGAGACTGCAGGCAGTTTCAATCCGCTTGCACCACAGAGCTTGAAATGCATATTATTGTATCGTTCGCTGGCCGGCGAATATCGCATCATATCGATCCTTTATTTTTCATGAGAAGCCTTATTCAGATGTCGTTGGAAATATACAAAAAGATTCTATAAAAGCAATAATTTGATCCGCCATTTTTTTGTGAGTTTCCACGGTCGGATGATGGTTGGCAACATAACCGCCGGGAAACTCATCATACGATGCATAATACAGATCTTTC
This sequence comes from Ignavibacteriota bacterium, assembly GCA_963778945.1. Classification (GTDB taxonomy): domain Bacteria; phylum Bacteroidota; class Ignavibacteria; order UBA10030; family UBA10030; genus Fen-1254. The sequence goes on along the minus strand of CAVZWL010000027.1, from coordinate 40,982 downwards.
ATGCCCGCAGTTTTTTCTTCTTCGACAACCTGCTTTGTATTTTTTCGCGCCCATTCCGTGTACGGAGCTAAAGCAACAATTTTCGCTCCGGCATATTCATGACGAATGGTATTTAAAAATTCATGATATGCGCTGCGGAAAAGTTTCGATTTATTTTCTGAGACATTTCCGCTGCTGTCTTTCAATCCGGAGAAATCATTCAGTCCCAGACTGACCACGACCACCTGAGGGATCCATTGTTTGAAATCCCAAAGAGGTTCCGGTTTTTCCATAAGTGTTCTGTTGAAGAGCTTTGGCAATGTTCCTCCGGTGTCGCCCCTCCAATCACAAACCAATCCGGCTCCGGAACGGCATATGGTTGAATATTGCGCCCGGAAGTGGCGGGCAACGACCGCAGCAAAACCTTTATCGATATTCGTCACAGGGTACCGTTCTTCCCAGGCGAGTGACGGCTCTTTTGATTCATTGCTTTCTGCGGCAGTATAAGAATCTCCGATAAACTCGATTTTCCGGTACGGTTTTGGAGAGGGTTTCAAAATCGCTGCAGCACTGTCCAGCAAGAGGCCGTAGAAAGAATACGGTTCTTCGAATGTGATGTTGCGTCTGCTTAAAAGCAGTGTATGATTTCCCTGCGGAAGATTTTTTGCAAGGATATAATCTGCTTTCCCTTGCTGTGTCCCATGAAACACAGATGCAGAACGATCCGTCGATATAAACATTAAAAAAATTTGTGTGATCATCCAGACGTATGCCGACGCTTGTCCCTGTAAACTCTGCTTTCAGATACACGCCGGGCCATGAATACTTAGCGCGGGCAGAGTCGCGCGTATCCCAACGGCCGTAATACTGGATGTAAGGATGATCCGAACGAATGAGATTTTCAGCCATGAGCTTTTCCTGGAATTGCATGAGAGACAGCCACCCGGCAAGAAGCCCGCATATGAAATATTTCACAGAAATTCTTTCCTTTCTTTCTCCGGCCGCAGTCAAACATAGAAAAATCTTTAAGACACGCATATGATAGGGATCACTCCTGAATGCAGCGCTAATTATACAAAATTGACATTTGAATCATTGATACTTTTCCGGCTTTTCTTTATAGTGCCGCTCCAAGTAAGTATCATGTGTTTTGTCATGCAGAAATGCATTATTTCCGCGGTACTATGCCTGCCCGCCGCACATATTATATGCTCTGGCAGGCGGGCATCATGGAATACAATATCATTTTTTAGGAATGGCACCAGGATGCCTTTTCGTGCGATGCAGGAATTGCCTGCTCGTCTGCAAAGAGTATTTCAAGAGAAGCTTTTTGTTTCTCTCTGCAAAGCTGATTTGCAATATACTTTATAATAGACTCAATGTGCAAGGATATGATTATAATTCTTCCGGCAATGTAAATACCCTCATGTATATTTGATCCCCCCCGCGGCCCGTTATCTTTCACCATGTAGTATTCACTATTCACCATTTACCCTTCACCATTTGCTATTTACCATTCATCTATTGTCCCGCTTTCGGCTCTTTTACTTCAATGATGCTCCCTGTATAAAGTATTTCCCTGTCTATGTTTTTTTCGATTTCAAGCCCGGCGCCGTGATCTTCTCCCACAAAAACGACTTTTATCTTCCGCTCTTTGAACATACCTGGATATTCGCCTTTCCGGGCGCCAATGGTCAGTGTCTTCGTTTTTTCTTTCCAGGAGAACGGAATCGCCGACGAGATTCCTTTTATGTAGTCGAAGTTATCGTTCTCGTCTTCATACAGACTGAAAAATCCGTCCGCGCCGGTATACACGCGAAGTTCAATCGTTCCGTCGGTCTTCTCTTCGGCATATTGAATAAACGGCCCCATCGGCACGATCGATCCGGCTTTGACGAACAAAGGAATCGTTTCAAGAGGCGCCGCAGCTTCGACCATCCGGCCTGATTCGAATCTCTTTCCGTTCCAGAAATCTCTCCATCCGCCGGCCGTTTTCGGCAGATAGACTTTTCTTGCTTGAGCGTGCTGCCGGACGACAGGACAGACCAGAAATTCCTTTCCAAACATAAATTGGTCGGTGATATTATAGACATTGGCATCGCTTCTAAAATCCATCATTAATGCTCGATAGATCGTAAAGTTATCGAAAGTCACTTTTGCACCCAGGGAATAAATATACGGCATCAAACGATAGCGAAGATTGGTGTATGTTGTTAAAAGTTCTTCCGTCTTTTTATCGTAATTCCAGAATTCCGTTTTTCGGCAGCCGTGGACGCGCAGAATCGGCAGAAAAGTTCCGTACTCGTACCACCGGACAAGAAGTTCCGGATACTCGGGCGAATCCGCAAAAGCATACGGCACGAAGCCGCCGATGTCGACCGTCCAATAGGGCAGACCGGTGGCACAGTAGTTAAGCCCTGCCGGAATTTCTTTGCGGTAGGTATCCCAATCGGGACTGACATCGCCGCTCCATGTCGTCGCTGCAAAATGCTGCTGCCCCACAAACGATGAACGTGTCAAAATATAAGGACGCTTTATGCTTCCCGTAGATCGCTGTCCTTCGTACACGCCTCTTGTCGACATCAGCGGATAGGCGTTCAGATATCTTTTCCCGGTTCCCATCGCGGTATGCGCGCGCGAAAAATCATAACCCCATTCCGGTTCGGAGGCATCCATCCACCAGCCGTCAAAGCCGAGTTTGAACAGCCGCTCATCTATAAAGTGCCAAAAAAGTTTTCGTGCTTCGGGATTGAAAGCATCGTACGCTGCATTGGGAGATTCATCTTTAATGCCTGCCCCTTCATTCGTATTGAGGCGTGTATCCTGCAGTCCGAGCAAAAATCCTTTCGCATCCATCGCATCATAGACATCGGTTCCTTTGTTAATGCGCGGCCAGACGGACACGATAGTATGCGCATTCTGCCGATGAATATGTTCCACCATCGCTTTCGGATCCGCATAACGGCTCGAGTCGAAGATGTGCGATCCCCACAAATTATTCGGGAACTGAGGCCAGTAGTCGGCATCCTGCACGACGACATCGAGCGGAATTTTCCGTTCCCGATAGCCGTCGATGACACTTTGAATTTTTTCCTGCGTCTTCCAGCCGTACTGACTCATAAATAAGCCGTATGCCCATTTCGGATAAAGTGGTGCCTGCGCCGGTTATTTTCCTCATGCCGGAAACGATCTGATCCGGTTCCGGACCGTATATAAAATAATAATCGATAGCATCGGCAACCTGCGATTTGAATGACATGCAGCGCGCCATTTCCGGAGTCCGGCAGAAGAGCGCAATTTGATTTGAAAAATATTCCGTGTGTTTTACATTTTCGGCAGTCCATGATAAACGCGCCGAAGCTCCGCCGCCGTTTTGGTAATATTCAATCCGAATATCGTAAGTCTTCCCCGCTTCCATATCCATCACATAGTTGTCCGTTTCGGGAGAGCGGTCCCGCCAGTCATCGATAACCTTTTTCCCGTCGATAAAAACACGAACGCCGTCATCCGTCGCCGCATCGATGGAAACGTTTTTAACCGCCGCCGGTGCGGCAATTTTTCCCGTCCAGCGGACGGAATATTCTTCGCGTTTAAATCCCTTTTGCGGAGGGCTCTCTCCCCAATCGAAATCGATGACGGAATCGACGCGGACAAACGAAGGCGTGCCTTCAAGTTTCATGTTCGTAAAATATTCCCCTTTTAGATCCATGCTCTCCTTCTTTGCCGCCTGCCGGCAGCAGGTATTTTGAAGAAATGACCGGATTGATTTGCTTCGCGAGGTTTTTGATTTTTATAGAATACGTTTTCCCGGCTTCGAGATCCTGTGTGACAATAGACGGGGAGTAACCTACCCCGGCAACCATCCTGAAAATCGTGATGTCATTCATTGTCATTTCAATCGGCGCTGAACCGGGGCGTTCGAGAATGATCGTATACCTGCCGGTTGTCTGCGGTTTAAAATCGACGCCCGCCGTATTGTCGTCAAGAGTCGTGAGAGGAATGGGGACGACTTCAGGATTGAATTCGGTATATGAATAATTATGCCAGAATAAACCGTACCCTTTGTTGGATACAATCACCGGACTTGCAATTGCGGTATTCTGCTGATGCATTTTCATATGTCCGTTTTTCCAGTTCATCACATCGAACTGATATTGTCCGAGACCGACGATCGCTTCATCATCCGGCGAGAAGTATTTCTGTTCCACAGTCCATGCCGTATCGCCGGGAACATCCGCTTTTGTGAATATTTTTCCGCCGTTCATTTCCTGCAGCAGAGAATGACCGTTTCGAGTCATAGTAATGAAGTGAAGCATCGAGTTTGCTGACCTTGACAGTCAGACGCGATGTTTTAAGAACGACTTCACTCTCGGACTCCGCAAGCGTAAATTTTCCGCTTCCTGCCAGATTGTCGACCTCCGACAGGTTCTTCCGTTTCGGCAGATCTTTCGTCGGTGAAGCGGTCACGTGAATCACAGCATCGCTGATGATGCGCAATGCCACTGTTCCTGATGAAGTTTCAAAAACCACTCCGTCGCCGGTTCTGGTCACGTGTTGTATTTGTGCATTCAGCGAATGAACCAGACATAGTATAAGAACTGCAGCTGATAATATATTTTTTCATATCTCTTCCATTCCATCTGTTCGAGACAGCAGGGCCCGGGTGCGCCGTTACTTTTTTTTCTGCATTGCCTGCTTAAAGAACTCGCCGCTTTCGGTCAATTTAAACGTATCCCATGAATCCAGCAGCCGGGGATACCAATCCGGATCGAAGACCCACGTAATCCAGCTGATGCCCTTATCGGCAAAATATTTTATAATCGTATTTCCATAATTGAGATTTGCCTCAGTGCGCTGATTGCCGAGAATAAATCCGAACTCGGTAGCAACGATCGGATATTTCCCGGAAGCGAATCCGAAATCCTCCTCCCATTTAAGTTCGTACGGCGGCCACCGTTTATGCGGGTACGGATGCACGGAATATGCGATACCTTCTGCATCTATCGGCTCGTTTCGCAGCGGCGTAAGATCATACGCCCAATCGAATCCGGCGACGACGGGAATTTTCTCTTTATCGTATGCACGGATGAGATGGATGATGTTCTCGTTGATTTTTTTCCATTCGCTCCATGTCATACTTCCGAATTTGCCGTCGGCAAGCGTCGGTTCATTGAAGAGTTCATAAAATGCGACCGTCGTATTTCCTTTAAAATGCACGGCCATGGCCCGCCAGAATTCATACGTTTCTTTTTGAGTGGTATTGTACATGGGGTCCTGAAAAAGCTCCATGCCCAGGTTGCCGATCGAATGCCAATCAATATCGACATAGAGACCGAGCTTCGGAACACCACTGGACCGCTTGATCGAGCAAGACAATATACTTTGCCGGCGTCCGCACACGCCAGGAAGCTGGATGCACGGGAATGCGGACGATCATCGCCCCCATTTCTTTTACTTTTATAAAGAGGTCTTTATTCCAGCGTCCCTGCTGGGCAATTTTATCCGGATCTGCGATGGCTACCCCGCGAAAAATGACGGTATCGCCGAGAGCATTAACGAAGTGATTCCCCAGTACGCGAATGACGGACAATGTATTCGGTTTCATACTCCTTAGCGGTCTATTGACATCGACGGTGTCCGACCAATCAAATAAATTTTTACTTTTAGAATCTCCCTGAGCCATCAGCACAAGATTCGGACACAAACAGCCGACGCAAATCATTATGCAGAAGAGATACTTTTTCATCTTTTCCCTTTCCTTGATAAAATAAACTCTTTGGGAAGAATGGTCAATTTTCATGACAATCATGCTTCCGTCAGCGTGCAAAGCTAATGAACGAAGCATATACGCTCTTCCCCGCCGTTGGCGGATCGGCGGGAAATTTCTTGCCGGTTTTTCCCGCCAGCCGGCTGTTTTCATTCTTTGACTATGCTCAATTTATAAGAAAAGCACTAACAAATAGAGGACTGCCCGGCTCTTCACAAAGTATACAAGAATTACACCACTTCTTCAACGTTCTGTGTGTATTGTTTTTTTTATCGGAATCACGGTTAGAGAAAGCGCCTCTTTCATTTAAGGAATGGGCAGTGTGGAAAAGATTGTTATTCTTTTGAGATATCGTTAAAATAAAAGATAGTTTTTGTTTTTTCTTCATCATTTTTATACTTTCATTCTTGGGTATTTCCATATATCTTCTATTCTGGAAAAATGAACGGCATGAATCGAACAATCGATATGAAAGGCCAGCCGGGCGCTGACTGAAAATAAACCGTTGTATCATTTTCAAAGCAGAACCTGTTTAATCTTTATCCTGCAGGATTTGGAAAAGAAGAGTTAGAGAAAAACCATCTCATTAAAAAACGAGGATTCTATGGAACAGCAAAACCAAAAACTTGCACTCAGAGAAAAAATCGGATACGGTTTCGGCGATCTTGCCTCCTGTTTGTTTTGGGCGACGATTATGTCGCAGCTGCTTTTCTTTTATACCGACATATTCGGCCTTACAGGAAAAGCTGCGGGCATCATGTTTTTTGTCTCGCGGATATTGGATGCTGTTTTCGATGTCGTCATCGGCATGACAGCCGACCGGACCAAAAGCCGTTGGGGCAAATTCAGACCCTATTTGTTATGGGGAGCCGTTCCGCTGGCCGTTGCAGCTGTCATGACATTTACGACGCCTGAATTCGGAGAAGCAGGAAAACTTATTTACGCATATGCTACATTTATCGTTTTTATGTTTTTGTATTCTACCATCAATATCCCCTATACGGCTTTGCTGGGTGTCATCAGCGGTGATCCCGTCGAGAGGACAAGCGCTTCATCTTTTAAATTCACAGGCGCCTACTTGGGCGGTTTTATCGTTTCCGCCACTGTGCTTCCGCTGGCAGCGCATTTTGGACATGAAAGCGTCGCAAAAGGATGGCAGATGACCATGGGCATCTACGGCATAGCAGCGATTATTTTCTTTTTCATCACATTCATATCGACACACGAGCGGATTCAGCCGATTGCAAAAGAAAAAACATCCGTTAGAGACGACTTAAAGGATTTGTCGAAGAATACACCGTGGATACTTTTGTTCGCCGTGACGATTCTTTTTATCCTCTTTACCTGCATACGGATGAGCGTAACGACTCATTATTTTAAATACTACATCGGAGAACAGTCCAGCCCGCTGCTGACGCACATCTACAACTTCTTGCTCACCTATATACTCAATCCGATGTACGCTCTCTTCGGATCGCAAGCGTCGTCTTTATTGGACGATGCGCATAAGTACGGCTATGAAGTATTGACATCTATTTTTAATACGCTGGGACAGGGAATATCATTAGTGGGAGTGCTTCTGGTTCCGTGGTTTACAAAAGTAGTCGGGAGAAAAATCGGAGTGATTATTCTCTTCCTCACCGCATTGATCTGCACCGGTTCATTTTATTTCTTGAGTCCTGAAAATCTTACATTGATATTCAGTCTCCAGCTCATCGGCTCAATCACGGGCGGTCCGATTTCCGCTCTGCTGTGGGTTTTGTATGCGGATACGGCCGATTATTCCGAATGGAAAACCGGCAGAAGGGCGACCGGACTTGTCTTTTCCGCTTCCATCATGTCGACTAAAATCGGATGGGCTGTTGGAAGCATGGTCGCCGCTTTCATACTGGATCAAACCGGATTCGTAGCCAATGTCGTGCAAAACATAGATGTTAAAAACGGGTTGAAGGATATGATGAGTATTATTCCAGTCGCTGTCGGGTCTCTCGCTCTTATTATTTTGGCATTCTTTTATAAATTAGACGAAACAACGATGGTAAAAATAAAAACGGATCTCGATTCCAAGCGAAAAGCAAGCGGCCAGGCGCAGGTATAATTTACGATAAAAATTAAAAGAGGATATTTTCCTGCAGAGTTCAGAATATGATGCTTTGCTCTGCAGGTTTATTGAAAAGCACCAAGGAGGAAAAAATGAAAAACAAAACAACAATTATAGGAAAATCTCTGCCGAATATACCCTGGGAAAAAAAGCCGAAAAATTGCACTGATGCCGTTTGGCGATTTAGCAAGAACCCGGTCCTTGATTGGAATCCAATCCCGAAAGCCGCACGGATATTTAACAGCGCCGTTGCGCCGCGCAGCGGTGCATTCGTCGGAGTTTTCAGAGCAGATCAAAAAAACGGACGGGCAACTTTATTTTCCGGAAAAAGCAAAGACGGAATCAAATGGAACATCGGACCGGATCCGATTCAATGGGTCGATGAAAACGGGAACCCGAACCCTACAAGTTATGCATACGATCCCCGGCTTGTTCAAATCGACGATACATTCTATATCGTCTGGTGCGACGATTTACGGGGCGCCTCCATCGGTTTGGGACGAACGAACGATTTTAAAACATTCATCCGGATGTCCAATCCGCTTATGCCGTTTAATAGAAACGGCGTCCTCTTCCCTCGAAAAGTAAACGGGAAGTACATCCTTTTCAGCCGTCCGAGCGACAGCGGACATACGCCTTTCGGCGATATATTTATGAGTGAAAGTCCCGACCTTATCCACTGGGGAAATCATAAATTTGTCATGGGCAGAGGCGGTATGGGCTGGTGGCAAGGCACGAAAATAGGCGCAGGCCCGATTCCTATCGAAACCACCGAAGGCTGGCTGCTTTTTTATCACGGCGTAACGGGAACATGCAATGGATTTGTCTATAGTTTCGGAGCAGCCATTCTGGACATCGACCAGCCGAATAAAGTTTTGTACAGAACACGCGATTATCTTCTGACGCCGGAAAAATCGTACGAAACGACCGGATTCGTTCCCAATGTTTTATTCCCATGCGCAAATCTCTACGATGCGGAAACCGGCCGGATCGCCATTTATTACGGCGCCGCCGACACATACACGGCCATCGCTTTTGCACAAGTCGATGAATTGATCGATTACATTAAAAATAATTCGGAAAAGGTTTAAATTTGCATACTCCTCAGGGTATGATTCATTCTACGCTGAGTTGCAAATTTTCATATAAAAATTCAGCAAACGTAAAAAGGAAAATCAATGCGATTCGGATATTTTGACGATACGAACAAAGAATATGTCATCGAACGACCGGACACTCCCCGGTCCTGGAGCAATTATCTGGGATCGACGGAATACGGCGCAATCATCACCAACAATGCGGGCGGCTACAGCTTTTACAAATCGGCTGCACAGGGCAGGTTCACCCGGCTACGGTTCAATGTCATACCCATGGATCAGCCCGGCAGATATCTTTACCTCCACGACAAGGAAAGTAAAGACTTCTGGTCGACGAGCTGGCAGCCGGCCGGCAAACCGCTTAAAGATTTTAAGACTGAATGCCGCCACGGTTCCGCCTATACGAAAATTTCCTCGGAGTATTCCGGCATCAAATCTGAGACGCTCTATTTCGTCCCGCTGGGGAAAAACTATGAGTGCTGGCTGATTAATCTTAAAAACACCGGGACAAGAAAACGGACACTGAGCGCTTTCACGTATGTGGAATATGCAAATAACTGGCACCTGACTCAAGACATGATCAATCTTCAGTATACGCAGTTCATCATGAAGATGGATGTAGTCGATTCGATCATCGATCATGGTACAAACGTTTTGATGCCTTCACGCCCGGAGCATTTCGAGGACGGCGGGCAGGGACGGCATACATTCCTCGCAGTGACAGGTGCGGAAGTAAAAGGATTCGATACGGACCGCGAAATTTTTCTCGGCCCCTACCGCACCTATGCAAACCCGATTGTTGTGGAAGAAGGAAAATGCAAAAATTCATTGGCCACAGGCGATAACGGCTGCGGGACACTCCAGGTCGATGTCGATTTGCTTCCCGGCGAATCCAAAGAATTGATCGTGCTTATGGGAATCGGTGCAGCAGGTGTCGAGGGAAAGCAGGCGGTTCATGAAATGGGAAAACCGGAAAAGGTTCGGGAGGAATTCCAGAAGCTGAAACAGTACTGGCATTCCCGTATAGACGGAATGTCCGCTGCAACGCCGGATGCGGAGTTCAACAGCATGTTCAATATGTGGAATCCATACAACAACCTTATCACCTATGCATGGTCGCGCGCTGCAAGTCTTGTTTATACCGGCGAACGGGACGGGCTTGGATATCGCGATACGGTTCAGGATATGCTCGGCATTCTTCATTCCATTCCGGATGAGGTCAAACACAGGCTCGAACTTATGATTACAGGACAGGTCTCGACTGGAGGCGCAATGCCGGTTGTCAAACCATTCGCTCATAAGCCCGGCAAAGAGAAACCGCCGAAAGAACGGGAATACAGGTCCGACGATTGCATGTGGCTCTTTAATACGATTCCTGCATATGTCAAAGAGACAGGCGATATTTCGTTTTATGAAAAAGTTTTGCCGTATGCCGATAAGGGAAAGGACACAGTTCTGGGACACCTGCGGCGCGCTATCCGTTTCAATCTCGAACGTTCCGGCTCGCACGGCCTTCCGTGCGGTTTGTTTGCAGATTGGAACGATTGTCTCGAATTAGGACAGGACGGCGAAACGACATTTGTCGCTTTTCAGCTGCGCTATGCATTGAAGACGTACATCGAAATCAGCAAACTGCTTAAAAAACCGAAAGAAACTCAGTGGGCTGCAAAACATTTAAAGACGCTCGATGCAAATCTCCGCAAGCATGCCTGGGACGGCGAATGGTTCCTGCGCGCATACAGAGCCGACGGATTAAAATTCGGATCGAAAGAAAACGCCGAGGGATCCATATTCTTCGAACCGCAGCCGTGGTCGATCTACAGCGGACATTGCACCAAAGCAGCAGGGCGAACGGCTGATGGACAAGGTGAGCGAACTTCTTTCCACTGACTACGGATGGATGATCTGTGCGCCGCCGATCGAAAAGACCGACCCCAGAGTTATTAAAGCGAGGCTATTCAATAAAGGCATGAAAGAAAACGCCTCTGTATTTTGCCACACGCAGGGATGGGGTATCATTGCGGAAGCTCTTCTCGGCAGAGGCGATCGGGCATATGAGTTTTATCGGAAATTCATGCCCGCAGCATACAATACGCATTGCGGATGTTCGTCAGATTGAACCGTATGTGTATTGCCAATTCACGAACAGCAAATACAGCCCGCGCTACGGCGCGTCGCGTCTGCCGTGGCTGAGCGGCAGCGCATCATGGGCATATTACACGGCCGCACAATATATTCTCGGAATTCAGCCGGACTACACCGGACTGAGAATAGATCCGTGTATTCCGTCGGATTGGAAAGATATTTCCATATCGAGAAAATTCAGAGGAAAAAATTTCCAAATCACCATACGCAATCCGAACGGCGTCCAAAAAGGCGTCAAGAAGATTATCTGTAAACGGAAAAGAAATCCGGGGGAATCTCATTCCGCTCAAAATCATGCAGGATGACAATACGGTCGTCGTTGAAATGGGTTGACGCTTCAGATTTTTTTGTCCCGGTATACCACCTTGCGAAGGTGGGAACCTTCGCAAGGTGGTATGATGTTGATTGCTTACGATTTATTGTTTTATTAACCGAAGCATGAGGATCTCATGCGCCCCGAGTTCTGTATTTACGCTCTTCTTTGTATTTCCAATGTTTTATCTTGGTCCAGAGATTCCGAACGGTATATTTCGTTTCATTCATGTTCAGCGTTCTCTTAGAAAAATCGTCGGTCACGATATTCTTCGACCAATCGAAATTGACGGATCGTTTTTGTGCAGAACGGTTGAGGAACGCAACAGCCCAGTCCCCTTTCATCAGCGGTTTGACCCAAACTTCCACGCTGTCTTTTGAATCGAATCTATAGCCCTGTACGCCGAGAGAATCCTGATCGATACCGATCACTTCCGTATTGGTCAGAATTTCTTTCGTCTCCGGACTCATCGCCCGCAGATCGTTTCCGGAGATAAGCGGAGCCGCCAGCATGCACCACAATGAAAAATGAGACCGGTCTTCATTGAAGCTCATTCCGTTGCCGACTTCCAGCATATCCGGATCGTTCCAGTGACCCGGGCCGGCATAAATGCGAAGGCCGGGATGCTGTTCCACGATCCTCATCACGCCCCATGACGACCATGTTCCGTGATTATTTTCGCAATCGAAGCATGCCGAAATATCGCCGGTCGTACGCCATAGATGACCGACAGCAGGCGCCCATTTCCACGGCTCGTTATTTCCCCATTCACACAAGCTGAACACAATCGGCCGTCCGGCGGCATGCAGCGCATCACGCATGGTCGTATAGGAACCGACCGCATTCAATCCGTCGGTATTGCACCAATCATATTTCAGGTAATCCACGCCCCATTGCGCATAGGTTATGGCATCCTGATATTCATGCCCGCGTCCGCCCGGATACCCGGCGCATGTTTGAGCGCCCGCACAGGAATAAATACCGAACTTCAATCCTTTTGAATGGATATAATCCGCAAGTGCTTTTATTCCGGATGGAAATTTTTTCGGATCGGGATGAATAAATCCCAGACTGTCGCGCTGGCCGTGCCAGCAATCATCGATGACAATATACTGATAACCGGCGTCCTTCATACCGCTTGCAGCCATGGCATCGGCAGTCGCTCGAATCAAATCTTCGTTTACATTGCAGGCAAATTTATTCCAGCTGTTCCATCCCATAGGCGGAGTGAGCGCCAATCCGTCGAATTTTTGCGCATGTAGAAGCGGACAAAAGAAGATGATTGCGAGAAGAGTCATAACGGTTTTTTTCATAAATCTGTCTCCATTTTGTTTGTTGTGCCGTAGGTTTCGTTTATTATTTATTATCCAGTCGTAAAATGTTGCCGCAAAGCCAACTCCCGGATATATCGACCATCCGATCCGGCAAATGCCGGCTCCTTCCCGGATCGATGTTACTTTTAGTTAGTATCAAATGATACCAAGGCGAAAAAGCAGTATTTTTCATCATAACTTCGCCGGAGGTAACATATGTTTGACAAACCGCTTGCCGACCGACTCAAATCCAAATCGGTCAAAGAATCTATCATCAACAGCATTGCTCATGACTTCAATCTTACTCCGCTGTTGGCAGAAGCATACTTTTCTCAGATCAAAGAATACTTCCTCCATCACACAGATGTCGACCTTGCTTCAGGACAGATGCACTATCTCGCTGTCGCTGAAAACGAACCTGCAGGCAAACCCATTGCTCTGTGTAAAAAGATTTCTATCAAAATAACTCTTCACAAGCCCGACGAAGATCTTGAGGTCTATAAAAAATCAGGCTTACACGGTCTTCGTCATCACAAGATTCTCCGTATTGCCAATAATGCCATTGATCAAGGCGGCGTTCTCTCATGCGAAGATCTTGCTTTCATCCTCACCTCAAGCGTCGTCACTATCAAGCGAGATATGAGCCACATGCGCAAGAGTGGTATCATCCTTCCCACGCGCGGTTGGCGCCATGAAATGGGCCGTGGACAAACTCATAAAACCCAAATCCTTGATCTTTATCTCTCCGGTTACCTCTTCTCCGATATCGAACGCCGAACGAAGCACTCCGAGACTGCCATTAAACGTTATATCCAAGACTTTACCCGTGTTGTTCTGTTGCATACAAAACATTTTTCTATCGATCAAATTCGTATATCCACAGGCTTCTCTCACCGTCTTATTGGTGAGTACCTTAAGCTCTTTAACCAGCATGCCTCAAGCACTCAACTGAAACGCATACTGCAAAACTCAAAAAAAAAAGGAGCTTAACTCTATGATTGCAAAGAACTTAACTTTTCTCCCAAGAGATACCCGGGAGCACTCACCTAAAACGCTTGCTTTGCGCGAATACAAACGCATCCAAGGAAAATCTCTCAAACATATCCTCTTAGATCGCTTTATCAACAACTATGGCTATGATAAAGGTCTTGTCACTGCTTCGGCTATTGTCGACGACCTCATGGCTCTCATCGAACAGTTTTATCGTTATTCCGACAACTCCTTCCTTAGGCAGGGACAGATGGTCTGGCATGCTGTCCCTATCGATGAATATCCACGCAAAGGAAAATCCATCGCTCAAACAAAACTTCGTCCCGTTATTCTCGATATCATCACCAACTCAGACATCGAAGATATGAAAACTCCATTACATCACCGTGAACTGCGGCTCAAGAAGATCGAACGGTGGACCCATCAGGCCTATGATCAAGGTGCTCTTCTAACTCAACTCGATCTTGCTGTCTTGCTTACTGCTTCAACCGTCACAACTGGCCAATATGTCCGTGAATACCAAGACATCTACAACAGACCCTTACCTACTCGCGGCAATGTGCAGCTCATCGGTTCCGGACAAACCCATAAAAAGGAAATTATTGCCTATCATCTCAAAGGATATCTTGTTCCTACTATCTGTCAAAGAACCAAGCACTCCAAAGAATCCGTTGAACGTTATATCAGAGACTTTGAGTCCGTTAAACTTCTTTCCACTAAGTTCGATGATCCGGATGTTATCTCTCGTATCATTCGGCTCACCATTCCTGTAGTCAAGCAGTACCTCGATCTCATACCGCTTGACTCATAGGAATGTTTGTATTATTTTCTTGGCACCTACCCTTGGTATCAGGTGATACTATTTTAAGAACAAGAGTTTTTTTGTATGTGTGTATGCTCCAGCTTGAATTTTATAGAAATAAACACCACTTGGCAAATTCGCTGCATTGAATGTAACGTTGTAGGTCCCGGCATTTTTCTTTTCGTCGACCAATACTGCAATTGCTCTTCCGAGTATATCATAAATCTTCAACGTGACAAAACTGCTCGCCGGCAGCTGATAATGTATGACCGTCGACGGGTTGAACGGATTGGGATAGTTTTGGCTAAGACTAAAGACTGCAGCAGCGGCCGGATTTATTTTAACTTCGATAGGAATGGGGTGAGGATAACGCGATTCGATTGCAGCAAATTCTGCAGCCGAATTATATGCGGCAATTTGAGCATGATCCCAGATTAAGGCACCGATTGGAAGACCATCTATTGTAGAATAGATGCTGGATCCGGCGAAAGTCTCCGGTAAATCCGTAAAGCTGGTGATTCCGCATCCCGTTTCCGTTCCGCCGCCGGGAATAGTCGCCGGGTCATAGTCGCCATAGATCATTTTACTATGATAAACATCAGGCACTGTCGGCCACCTGGGGTCCATATACATATTTTGATTCCACTCGCCCATGATCCGCACTGTCGCTGAATCAATCTGGTCTGCCGTATAAATAAACGGATTTGCCGTTGTCGTATTCTCTTCCACAAATCCGCAGCCGTTTGCCGGGGAATACGCGTCAAATAAAGCTTTCGTCCTTGCATTCATCCATTCACCCGGCATATTGTTTATTCTCTGAGGCGATGGAAAACTCCAGGCCAAATATGAAAGCAGGTAACCATTTGACGTGTCATAGAACTTCCCCGTGTTGGTAAAATATGAATTCAGCAGCGGATTGTTATAATTGACATTATTCGAAATGTAGATTTTTAAATGAACGAGGTTGAGTGCAGAAACGTAGAGGGTCGAATCAGCCGATGCATATGTACTTTTGCTGGACTACAACTCTATTAGTCGCGTTAATCGTGTCGATATTAATCGTGCTCATATAATATCTATCCGGATTCGTTCCGCTGCTGATCTCGTTCGAATCCTCCCCGACCCAGTTTTCGTTCATGAAAATATTATTTGCTATGATAAGCGTATGATAGTATGGAGACGTGAGCCAGTATTTATGATTATTGACAATCGTATTATGGACAAAGTAGCCAAAATCGGTCAGTTCATTCTGCTGTAAGAATGTAAGACCGCCGCCTGTAATCGTGACGTTTTCTACCCACAACGTATCGATCGGGTGCTTGCATTGAAAGATTCGCGATCCCCACCATTGGTTTGCATGAAACAGATTGCGGAAATAGGAATTGGTTATCCTGAATTTTGCTCCATATGGCCAGCCGCCGATGGCGCCTGATTCATTCGTGCAATCAAATAAATCAATATTTGCAAATTCAAACAAACAGTTATTAATAGTCAGCGATTGCGGCAGTTGATTCTTCGTGCCGCAGTAGAAGTTTTCATTATTGAGTGTTCCATCCGTCTGCATGGCCTGATAATGGATATTGTCGAATTTAAGGCTGCCATAGACCACATTACATCCGCCGCCATTGATAAGAATGGGCGTATTATTCACCGGATTCATCAGCCAAACCGGTTTTGTTGTGCCCTGTGCCGAAGGAATACCTGCAATCGTTAACGTACCGGTCGGGTTGTTCATGTTAATCGGCGCGTTCTGAAAATAGTAATAACCTTCCTGAAGAGCGTAGACCCTTTTGGGATTGATTCTCGCTCCAGTAGTAGATGTATCGCCGTTTATGGTCGTTTCGAGTGCTCCGTTATGTAAAAGAGTAACGGCATTGGGAAGATCGCCGGGAATGACAATAGTGTCCTGGTTAGCTGGGAGATCTCCGGGAATGACAATAGTATCCTGGCTTGCAGGAATCGTCTGGGCATTAAGCTGGTTCGCGAAACATGTAAGAAGCATCCCGATGGAGAGGTATGGCATAAACTCGAAGAAGTACCTGCCCCAGCGAACAAATCGAAAAATGTTTTTCATTTGTTCCTCCTTCGGTCAAAGTAGTAAAGGGCGTTTGCAGCCGATGTCTTTGATGCAAATGAATTTGCAAAGCATGCGATCATAAATCATTTTATTCACATGCATATTGTTCATATGCGCGAGCGCTGAACTTTAATATAAGCAAATCAAGAGATCTTTTCTCAAGAATTCGCTGCAGATGCCCGCGCTCATTTCAATAAAAGCAGCTTGGTCGACTTCATAAAGCTCCCAGCCCTCAGAACTGCAAAATATGTGCCGCTCGCAAATCTATCCGCATTCCATTGAACTTTATATGATCCGGCAGGCTTCTGCTCATTGACCAGAGTCGCGACTTCTTTACCCAGAATATTATAGATTTTGAGCGTAACCGCACTGCGGGAAGATATTTGGTATTGAATCGTTGCCGATGGATTGAACGGGTTCGGATAACTGGGGAACAAATCCGTCTTTTGCGGAAGGAGGCTTTTTTGCCGGGCTACCGCACTTGGAATAAAAGTCATCAACTGATTTGGCGGCGCAGAACCGCCGGAATAATAGTACCAATCGGAACCCAGCGGATAGAAAAACGAACTGCTCCATGAATCGAAGGCATACGAGTCGAAAAGAATATTACAGGTCGAAGCATCCGCTGTGTGAATTTCGACGGCGATCACATTAGTGCCTGTCTGTAAAAACCTGCTGTAACGGTTCAATATCGAAAACTTAATGACGGTATCAAGGCTCATTGCCTGATCGGCAAGAGTAGAATAAACAACTCCGGAATTAGCGGATAAATTGTATGTCCCTATACTATTTCCATTAAGATATACTGCAGCACCGTCGCGGCCCTTAATCTTGACATTGAAAGTAATACTGGACAAGAGTGAATCAATTGAAAATATGCGCCTGTAATATGCTGTCCTTACAGATCCAACCTGTGTTGCGGCATCGGAAGCGTTTCCCAGCGGAGCCGTTCCTTTGTTCCATCCGGAATGGTCGTAGTTTAAGGACGTCCAATTCACAGGTGTTTTTGTCGTATCGGTCATAAGAGTTATGACAGCAGATGTATCCATTGCATTACCGTAAATATCCTGAGCACGCATGTAATAGGTATACGTATTGCCGTTTACACACGACAGAACGACTGAATGAGTTAAAGCTCCGGTAGTGGAAAAAATATTTTCCATCTGATCGTACGGTTTATCTTGTGTACTGTAGCGCATCACAGCAAAAGCATCGGTATGCACGGTTAAAGTATAGGAGGACGAGTATGCCGTTACAGGGGAGGAAGGAAGATCCGTGAGAGACGGCGCTTTCGTCCCCACATACGGGTTCCATGCATCGATAGTATCAATGAAGGGAATCAATGCGTCGGCAATTTTTTGATGCGTTGCAACGGATGGATGACCTGAATTAACATATGCTCCGGCATCCGAATAATACGGGAACGCTCCGTAAAATACATTTTTATGCCCTGCGGCATTCTCCTCCTGAACCACCTGTTGAATATTTGCAATCAGCCAATTGATGCCGTTCGGAGAAACGCAAAGAATCTTCGCTCCTTTATAGAGACCCGTGACTGTGTCGATAAAATGATGATATCTGGTTCTGTAGGACAGGGCACATTGATCCGAAACAGGACCTGAATATCCTCCCCAGCCGCTGTAGTCGTTCAGTCCTAGACAGATGACAACCAGATTAGGCACCCATTTCGAAAAATCCCATTTGGGATTCTGTGAATAGAAAAACGTCCGATCGTAGAATGAAGGAAGGTTGTTGGCGTAATTCCCGAGATAATCGTGAACGAGACCGATGCCGCCGCGGCTCGTCATCATATACTGCGCCCCATAATGCCGGGCGATGATCGGGCCGAAGCCCAGATGAAGATTGCTGTACCAATCGTTCGGCGCTGAAGTCGACTGCGTCCATTCATTGCCGGAGGCGCTCGTATAGGAATCGCCGATAAATTCTATTTTCCGAACCGGCGCTGCCGGAGGTGCAACAAGACTTTTTCCGTTGTCTAAGACAAATCCGTAAAACCCGAATTTTGTCCATGAGGTTTCCGATCGCAGTTCGAAGAGTATGGTATGTACCGTATCTTTGAGTCCGGAAGCAAGTGTATATGTATGCGACCCGTAAACTGTTCCCTGAAATATCCGTACAAGCGAGTCATCGATAAAAACATTATACCAGCATGCATTATCGTCTGTAACGACGCCTATGCTCGTTCCTTGGAAGACGGCTGCAACAGACACTCCGGGCCAGCCGTGCGTCGGATACGCGGGGTTCGACATATCCCATCGTCCGAAATATTGAATAGAAGGATCATTCGCAGGTATAACGGTCTGAGCTGCGATGGAGCCGGCTCCCATAATAACAAGAATTAAAAATGCGGCAATTCGATTCATAGCTGGTATCCTCCGGCAACAGGAAATAAAAGCACTTTATTTAGATCAACCTAACATAAAAAAGGGAATATTTATATTTACAGTTTACAATTCAAAGCGGCTCAAATACCAATCGAAACCGCTTTGAATTGTCTTCTCTCAAATCGTTCAGACCATAAGGTCCAAAATGAATTCCTCAGCTTGCGACGGCTTCTGGGTCCGCTGAAGCAAAAGAATGAACAATGCCGCAGCCGCGACCTCTTACCACGCATCCGTTCTGAATGAAGAGGCGGGTAATCCCTCTTTATTAAACAATGTCGCTTCGTCTGTGTCTCCCCATGCATACCGCACCGCAGAAGGTTTCGATATTTCCGGATTCGAGACGACGATTTTTGAACCCTGAATTTTTACAACGGCTTTCTTAAAGACGCTGTCCTTTCCCGCAATAAGGAAATGATGCTCGCCGTTTCTTTCCTTCAGAACCAGCCCATGAGCCGCATAATCGAAAGAGAGGATGATTTTTCCTTTTTCTGCCTTCATCGATTTATAGACAGGTCCCGAACAAGCCATCGGCCTGCCGTATGTTTTTGCCAGCGCCCACAATGCAAGACGCCCGCCGACATCCTGCTTACGGGAAGGATGAATGTTCTGCGTATTGCCGATATCCAATGTGACGACCATTCCCGTATTCCTGACGCTGAGTGTCTGAAATTGGGCCTCGCGCAGATACGGTGCATTTCCGCCGTAACTGTACGGCGCTATCTGAACGAAATAAAATGGAAGATCTTTGATGCCGAATTCTTTGCGCCAGCCCTGAATCATAGCCGGGAAAGTTGCTTTATAAAGAGCATGATGCCCGACATTTGTTTCTCCCTGGTACCAGATAACTCCTTTTAACGCAAACGGCACTAACGGACTGATCATTCCGTTGAACAGCACGGAAGGAGTATTCGATCCGACATTGCACGGAAGCTTTGGATGGTTTTTATAATGGTTTCCAGCCGCGCCGAAAACGACAAACTCGCCTCCTTGCAGCTGCGCTACGGGAAGATATTTCCATGGGCCTTCAAGCCGGATTATCTCCGCGCTGTCGCATTGGATAAACATTTTCTTTCCATCGCCCCAAATTCCGCCGCCGCCGCCGTAATCAATAACGCGGACAGCTATCTGGAGAACAGAATCTGTAACAAGAGAATCGGGAATAGTATAAACACGTTCAATCTTCCAGCCTCCTTCTTTGATGTATTCGCCTACTTTAACTCCGTTGACATAGGATTCATCGATATCATCGACAGGGCCGAGATGAATGGTGAGCGTTTTCTTTATCCATGATTTTGGAATTTCGATCCGCTTTCTAAACCAGACAGCGCCGTCAAACTCTCCTACAGCGGTGGTTTCCCAGTATGCCGGCAAAACCATTTCTTCCCATGAGGAATCGTTAAAATCTTTCCGAGCGCATTTCGCGTCTTGAAAATCCCACCCTTCCCATTTATGATTCGGATCGTGCGAACTCACCTTGACCGAAGGAAATTTGGACATCCATTCGTTCAGGACTACCAGGCTGTCCTTGCACGTATCCAATTGATGCAGCGTCGCTTCGAATGCCGGAAATTTCTTCAGCATATCTTTACTCATCCACGACTCAATCGGCGTTCCGCCCCATGATGCTTCGATTAATCCGACAGGCACTTTCAACGTTTCATGGATTTTTTTCCCGAAAAAATATGCGGCGGCGCTGAAGGAACGTACCGATGCGGGAGAACATTCCGCCCACTTGCCCAAACCATTCTTGACGGGGACTATGGAATAATTTTTCTGAAGTTGAAACAACCGCATTTGAGGATATTGCGCATGTGAAATTTCATAAGCGCTGTTGACAATCGTATCGGACGGCGGCCATCCTTCCAGCGGCATTTCCATATTCGATTGACCGGAGCAAAGCCAGACTTCGCCGAGAAGAACATCTTTCAGCACAACGACGGAATCGCCGTGTCGAATGGTGAGTGTGTACGGCCCGCCGGCTTTAGCAGTAGGCAGTTTGACAGACCAATCGCCGTTGGTGTCGGCTTTTGCAGAGACCTGTTTTCCCCATGATCCTTCGACGATTACATCGGTACCGGGAACACCCATACCCCATACAGGCACGGAATTTTTTTGCTGCAGTACCATGCTGTCCTGAAAGAGCGGGGATATCCGGAACAAATCCGATTGAGCCGACATAGCCTGAGAAAAACTAACGTTTACAGAAAAAAGAACAAAACATGCCGCGAAAAACCATAGATATGTAATCTTTATTTTGTACATTGTAATCTCCAGAAAATAAATTATAATTTGGCATATACAACGCGTCTGAAATGTATTTTAACCGGATCAAGACTTCTTTTATTGAAACTCTCATTCAATAATACAGATTTTCTTCCATCTTTTCAAAACATTCGAATTTTTTTTGTACCTATTTATCAATTCTATAAAGAGTTATTAAGGTGATAAAGCGCAGCTTATCCTCTTAAAGTAAAAAAGGGAGATATATTCGCTGAATGTCTATGGCACCCTTTATGCCGTATTCTCAACACATAGTTAAACCAATTTCAGGAAGATTTCGTTATGATCATATCTAATCTTGACCTCTGTATTATAGCGGCATATTTTGTTGTCGCTCTCACACTCGGAATTCTCGTTTCAAAGAGAGCCGTGAAGAACATGAATTCATACTTTCTCGGGAACAATACACTCCCCTGGTGGATATTGGGGGTTTCGGACGCGTCCGGAATGTTCGATATTACAGGAACGATGTGGCTCGTCTATGTCCTCTTTGTATATGGCTTTAAAAGTATTTGGCTTCCGTGGATATGGCCGACATTTAACCAGATTTTTCTCATGGCATTCCTTTCTATATGGCTGCGGAAATCGAAGGTCATGACAGGCGCGCAATGGATTGAAACGCGATTTGGAAAGAGCA
Organism: Ignavibacteriota bacterium; assembly: GCA_963778945.1. GTDB lineage: Bacteria > Bacteroidota > Ignavibacteria > UBA10030 > UBA10030 > Fen-1254. The sequence continues at coordinate 19,076 of CAVZWL010000027.1, read as the reverse complement.
AAGGGGCCAATCTCTCACACCTCAGCGTCGTTATTTTCGCCTTGGTAAGCGTCATCGGCTTCATTGCTTATGCGTTTAAGGGTATAGGCAAATTTGCGGAGGTTTTTTTCCCCTGGCATCTCTCTCCCAATACATATGCCGTTATCCTCATGACAATTACGGCAATTTATGCCGTAAAAGGTGGAATGTTCAGCGTTGTTATTACTGAGTTCCTGCAGTTTATTGTCTTGACCGTCGCCTCATTTGCCATAGGCATAATGGCATTCCGCGCGGTCTCACCTGAACAATTGGCGCATTTTATACCGGTCGGCTGGACCACACCGTTCTTCGGCTGGAATCTGAATCTGAATTGGAGCGGACTTATTGATGCCGTCAATACAAAGATCATGCAGGATGGATATAATTTTTTCGGGTTTTTCTTCATTATGGTTCTCTTTCAGGGCATATTAAAAAGCGCAGCCGGACCCGCACCGAACTACGATATGCAGCGCGTACTCGCGACACGTTCCCCCAAAGATGCGGCAAAAATGAATTGGTTCGTCAATATCGTTCTCATCCTGCCTCGCTACACCATGATTACCGGAATTACGGTGCTTGCATTGGTTTCATTTTCTCCCGAACTGCGGGCGATGGGACAGAACCTCGATCTGGAAATGGTGCTCCCATATATCATTAAAAATGTTCTGCCGGTCGGCTTGGTCGGACTGCTGCTTGCAGGTTTGATTGCTGCCTTTATGTCGAATTATGCCGCAACGATTAATGCCGCCCCGGCGTATGTCGTCAACGATATTTATAAGCGGTTCATCAATCCGAATGCAGGAGATAAAGTTTATGTCCGCCTCAGCATTTTAACCACCATCGCTTTTGTTATTATCGGCTTCGCTTTCGGTTTTATGGTCGACTCCATCAATCAAGTAACGCTATGGATTGTCAGCGCACTGTACGGCGGATATACGGCTTCGAACATTCTTAAATGGTACTGGTGGAGACTTAACGGTTATGGATATTTCTGGGGAATGATAAGCGGAATTGCAGGGTCTATGATTGTTCCTGTTACATTTCCATCCATAACACCGATCATGGTTTTCCCTTATGTCTTTCTTATATCGCTTGCCGGATGTATACTCGGGAGCCTGTTCACAGAACCTGAAGAAGATGCCATCCTTATGAAATTTTACATGCAAGTACATCCCTGGGGATTCTGGAAACCCGTTATAGAGAAAGTGCACCGCTATTATCCGGCTTTTGAGGAAAATCACAACTTCCTGAACGACCTCTTTAATGTCGTTGTAGGTGTTGTCTGGCAGCTATGCCTCGTACTTCTTCCGATATCTTTCATAACGCAGGAATATCACTTCCTTTATGGAGTGATTATATGTCTCGTTATAACCTCTATCACATTGAAATTTACATGGTGGAACAAGCTCGACGAATTCAGCAAAGAGACTCTTCCTGCAGATTTCGATGAACGGATAAAAATCGCTCCGTCAACCGAATCCGCTGCAACAGGTCAACATACAGCTCGATAGAAAAATGCATAAAAAGAAAATAAGATCCTGAGGAATAGAATATGACAAAACAAAAATTTAATATAGGGGTAAAGAAACTTTTTAACGATCACAAAAAATTGATCTCTCAAAAGAATGTAAAGGAAAAGCGGAATAACGGAATTTTTATCCGTTACCGCAATCCTGTTCTCACGGCACAACACACGCCGGTTTTTTGGCGTTACGATTTGCATTACGAAACCAATCCCTATCTTATGGAGCGGATGGGAATTAATGCTGCATTTAACGCCGGAGCCATTGAACATAACGGTAAGATCCTGCTTGCGGTACGCGTGGAAGGTACCGATCGAAAATCGTTTTTTGCCATTGCCGAATCGGCAAACGGCGTCGACAATTTCCGATTCTGGGATTATCCCATTCTCCTCCCGGAAACACAGGATCCCGACATCAATGTCTATGACATGAGACTTGTCAGGCATGAGGACGGCTGGGTTTACGGATTGTTTTGTACGGAACGGAAAGATCCTACCGTAGCCCGAACAGATACATCGTCTGCATTGGCTCAATGCGGCATTGTCCGAACGAAGGATTTTTTGCATTGGGACCGGCTGCCCGATATAACGACGCAATCGCCGCAGCAGCGGAATGTAGTCCTCCATCCGGAACTGATTCACGGAAAATATGCTTTTTATACGAGGCCGCAGGACGGCTTTATTGAAGCAGGGTCCGGAGGCGGCATTGGATGGGGACTTGCAGATGATATCGAGCATCCGGTTATCAACAACGAAATCATTATCGACGATAAAGCTTATCATACGATAAAGGAAGTTAAGAATGGATTGGGACCGGCTCCGATTAAAACGTCAAAAGGATGGCTCCAGCTGGCACACGGTGTACGCAATACAGCCGCCGGTCTGCGGTATGTTCTCTATATGTTTATGACAGACCTGAAAAATCCGTCAAAAGTTATCGCGCGTCCCGGAGGATATTTCATTGCGCCGGAGAATGACGAACGTATCGGAGACGTCTCGAATGTCGTCTTCAGTAATGGATGGGTCCAGCGCAAAAATGGCGAAGTCTATATCTATTATGCATCTTCCGATACACGGATGCACGTCGCCGTATCGACGGTAGACAAGCTTGTCGATTATGTCCTCCATACGCCGGAAGACAGCCTCCGGACTGGGGCAAATGTTCAGGAACGGATCAGTATGATCAAAAAGAACCTGGAAGTCGTAAAAAAGCATTAACTCCGGGAGTATCGCGACGTTCACAACGGAACAATTACCGAGAAGATCAATCAGAACAAGAATAAAGCTGATCTGCTTTTTTTGATAGATATAGATAATGTGTAATTTTCATCTCTCCAATCACGGTATACGCATGTACCTGCCTCCTGCAGGTATGAACAAGGGGCTTCGACATTCTCCACCTCCCTTCTTGCCTCGAAACGGTAATCATGGACTCCCGGCATAATCAAATCGAACGTTCTTAAAAAATAATTGGTTAAAAACCAAAAAAAAACTATCTTCAAGAGATGGAATTGAGCGTTTGACCAGCAGCGTTGCCGCATGACCCGTTTCGATACAACGGTGTGAACGCTTGTGCGTCTTATCATAAATCGCAAAGTCTGTTCATCAATACAGAGAAGGGAATATCCATGGGAACTATTGGCTTATCATTCATCGATTGGATGATCATACTTATATATTTCGGTTTTGTTCTCGGCATCGGAATTTACCTGCGTAAATTCACGAAAAGTCAGGAAGATTTTTTCCTCGCCGGCAGAAAAAATTCCGCGTGGGTCGCCGGATTGGCCTTTCTCTCTGCCAATCTCGGGGCTCTTGAATTATTGGGAATGACCGGCAACACATTTAAATATGGAATGTTTGTCGCTCATTTTTATTGGATCGGCGCAATTCCTGCAATGCTCTTCCTCGGTATCTATATGATGCCGTTTTATTACAGCAGCAAGATTAATTCTGTCCCGGGTTATTTGAAATTAAGATTCGACGAAAAAACGCGAGTCCTGAACGGCTTTTCCTTTGCCTTTATGACACTCCTTGTTTCGGGAATTAATCTCTATGCTATGGCTCTGGTTTTCCATACATTTCTCGGCTGGAATTGGGACGTCAGCATGTGGATATCTGCATTGACAGTCGCCGCATATGTATCGCTCAGCGGCTTGATGTCTGCAATTTTCACCGAGATCATTCAGTTTTTTCTTATTTGGTTCGGGCTCTTTCTTGTCTCCATTCTCGGCATCGTTGAAATTGGAAGCGTGCATCAAGTTATAGCGCGCATCAATGAAATGAGTTCTCAAGTATCGATGACGACACTCTGGTCTTCTTCGGGAGATCCAACGCTCAATGGAATGTATGTTCATTGGGGCGCCATCGTCCTCGGACTTGGATTCGTTCTTTCGTTCGGATATTGGACAACTGATTTTTTGGTCGTTCAGCGCGCGTTTAGCGCAAAAGATTTACGGACTGCCCGCATGACGCCGATCCTTGCCTCTTTCTTTAAAATGGCTCTTCCTTTCATTGTCATCGTCAGCGGCCTTATTGCCATTGTCCTTGCGCACGATCCCAAAAGCGGATTTGCATTGCTGCAAGACGGTGGACAAATCAATTACGATTCAGCACTCCCGCTTCTTATCACGCGGTACTATCCGCACGGACTCTTAGGTCTGGGCGTCACCGCCTTGCTGGCCGGATTCATGGCAGGTCAGGCGGGAAATATAAGCGCATTTAACACCGTATGGACATACGATATTTATAGATCAATCATCAATAAGAAAGCATCCGATGCAAACCTCTTATGGATGGGGCGCATTTCTACGATCGCAGGAGTTCTGCTCTCTCTCGTTACAGCGTACTGGGCGAAAAGTTTTCCCAGCATTATGGACTATATGCAGGCAATTTTCTCGTGGGTTAATGCGCCTCTTTTTGCCACCATGCTGCTCGGTATGTTTATTTGGTGGATCACGCCCAACGGAGCATTCTGGGGATTGATAGCCGGCATGTTTTCGTCCTTTTCCATGTACATTGGCGTCAAATTTCACTGGATACCGGAAAACATCATTACACTATCCAGCGTGCAGAGCGATATGGCCGCCAATTTCTGGCGTGCATGGTGGGCATGGCTCATCTGTGCGATTGTAACCGTTGTCGTCAGCCTCTTTACAGAGAAAAGACCTAAAGAAGAACTTACCGGCCTTGTACCGGGGATTGACCAAGGAAACAATCGAACAAAACATTCCTCTGACAAAGCGTCCGGAATTTTATGCGGTCATTGCATTGATCGTCTTCATTATTCTCAATATTATTTTTTGGTAATCAAGGAGAACAATTTTTATGTCAGAACATACGATGAAACCGATCTGGTACTTTGTAGGGCTCATTCTTATAGTCATCGGCGGGATTGTTATCCTGAGCGGAATATATCAAATCGTCGATCCGCCGGCTGTGAAAACCGTGCTTGCCGAAACGAACCCTTCAATCTGGTGGGGCGCCCTCATGGTAACTGTCGGAGGCGTGCTCTTCTGGAACACACGAAAATCCTGATTCAGAGAAAACAATGGATACTGTAAGTGCTGTAAAAAAAACATTTAGCCAAAACTTCGAGGGCGAACCTCTTCTTGTCCGGTCGCCGGGCCGCATCAATTTAATCGGTGAGCATACGGATTACAATCAGGGATTTGTCCTGCCGGCCGCCATTGATAAGACAATCTCGATTGCAATCGTCCCGCGGAAGGACACGGAATGCAGACTCGTCGCCTGCAATCTCAACGATGATTTTCAGTTTTCTCTCTTTAATATCCGGCGTTCCGAGAAAAGCTGGCCGAATTATTTCATGGGAGTCGTCCAGCAGCTTCTGTCGTCTCACCGGCAAATCCGCGGATTCAACTGCGTCTTCGGCGGCGATATTCCGATCGGTGCAGGTATGTCTAGTTCTGCCGCTATCGAAGCAGGTCTGGCGCTGGCATTGAACTGCATTTTCGAATTGCGCATCGAGGACATCGATTTGGTCAAACTCGCCCAAACGAGCGGAGAACGAATTCGTCGGCGTCCGGTGCGGTATTATGGACCAGTTTATCAATATATACGGCGAGCCCGACCAGGCGCTTCTTCTCGATTGCCGTTCCCTGGAATATTCGTATTATCCCATCGCGCACGATATTGCGGTTGTGCTCTATGATACCTGTGTCTCCCATTCCCTCGCATCATCGGAATACAACCGCAGGAGAGAGGAATGCGGTAAAGGAGTAGATATCATTCGAAAGCTGAATCCGGCAGTCACACATCTTCGCGATGTGACTCCGGAAATGCTGGCTCAGAGCAGAAGCTCTATGGATGAAACCATTTATAAACGCTGCAAATATGTCGTGGAGGAGAACGGACGCGTTCTGAAAGCGTGCTCCGCATTGAACCTGAACGATATGAAAACATTCGGGCGGTTTATGTATGGGTCGCACGACGGATTGAGCGGCGAGTACCAAGTCAGCTGCAAGGAGTTGGATTTTCTCGTCTCCGTGGTTCGGGATAATCCGCATGTCTACGGTGCAAGAATGATGGGAGGCGGCTTCGGCGGCTGCACCATTAACCTGATCGAACCTGAAGCCGTGGACGAAATTTCGTCGATCGTCTCCGCAAAATATAAGGCCGCATTCGATCTCGAACCAAAAATATATTGCACACGCATCGGATCGGGGACGGCAATTGTGGGAAAAGGAAGCGATGAAAACATTTGAACCGGCCGCCCATCCTCACAGGAGAAAGAATATATTGAACGGAGAATGGGTGCTTGTATCGCCCCATCGGACATCCCGCCCCTGGCAAGGCGACGTTGCACCGGTCTCGACAGAACACCGCAAGTCCTACGAACCCGATTGCTACCTTTGTCCCGGCAACAAACGTGCTCACGGCGATGTTAATCCTGATTATACGGGTACATTCGTTTTTACAAACGATTTCCCCGCATTGCTTCAGTCTACTCCGCTCGGTACAAATACTATCGAGAACCTCCTGATTGCCAAAGGCGAAGGCGGTGTCTGCCGGGTGGTGAATTATTCACGATCCCATAATCTTACGATGGCGGAAATGAGCCGGCAAGAAATCGAAGATATCATCGGCGTCTGGCAAAAAGAGTTTCAATCGCTCGGTTCGATTCCCGCTATACGATATGTGCAGATTTTTGAAAACAAGGGAAAGATCATGGGAAACAGCAATCCGCATCCCCATGGTCAAATCTGGGCGCAAACGAGCATTCCGATGGAACCTTCCAAAGAATTGAAACAATTCAAGAGATACTATGCAAAAAAGAAAAGAAGTCTTTTATCGGATTACTGGAAACTCGAAGCAAAGCTTGCAGAACGCTCTGTGTACGAAAACGAATCGTTCCTGGTCGTCGTTCCTTTCTGGGCGGTCTGGCCGTTTGAAACGCTGATTGTTTCAAAACGCAAGAGGGCATCGCTGCTGGAGTTTTCAGAAGCTGAAAAAAAAGATTTTGCGGATGCTTTAAAAATCAATATGATTAAATACGATAATCTCTTCCGGACATCGTTCCCTTACTCGATGGGTATCCATCAGGCGCCGACCGATGCTCGTAAGCACCCGGAATGGCATTTCCACGTCCACTTCTATCCTCCCCTTTTACGGTCTGCACAGATACGCAAATTTATGGTTGGGTATGAAATGCTGGCAGAACCCCAGCGGGATATTACACCGGAGCACTCTGCCGATGTTTTGAGAAAACTGCCTCTCAAACATTACTCTGCCCGATAAAACAGGAAAGATCCCTTTCCAATTCTTTACCGTATCTGTTCCGCAGTCTTGCGCCAATATGCCGCCAGAGCATGAATTTCAGAATGTTCGTCATTCCTGAGAAGAGCGATGCAATTCATCAATGCTCTGGATGTATGGTAGGTGCATTTCCACATATGGCTTTTCTGACCGGAACGGAACTGAGGTTCTTTATCGATTCCCCCTTCGAACCAATCGCCGTTGACCGGATCGATAATGTAGTTCTTGATATATTCCCACTGTTTGACGAAATGCGCCGCATACCGCTGATCTTCGGGAAATATTTTCGAGAACAGAAGAAGTGCATTCAATCCTTCGGCCTGTGCCCACCAGTTTTTTGTACCAAGCACGACGGAATATGCACCGCTTTTATCATAATATCCCCCGTCATAAAATCCTCCTAAGACAGGATCCCAGCCCCTGAGCAATGCGTGATCCAGCATTTTTTTTGCTGTGGTCAATGTACGGAAGTCGTTCGGCACGCCAAGCGCAAAAGATGCTTCCAGCATTAAAAATGCAGTTTCATAATCATGGCCGAACGATATGTGATCCAGCCCGAAATTTGCTTTACGTTCCGCATCCGAAGCACGACGGAAGGAAACCGGCTTCCAATCGTTCTCGAAGAACAATTGGAGATATCCGGGGTCGGTTACCATGACATCGCGTATAAGCTCCAGTAATTCCGACAACCGGGAGTGCAAGAGTTCGTCTTTCCAGACATGATGCAGTTCCGTATATGCTTCCATCAAATGGATGGAAGAGTTTTGGTCCTTAAAACCGAGTTCATTGCTGTCGAATGCGATGGTCTTGTATGCGGAGTTTCGGTCGAACACTGCAGATTCAGGCGTCAGAAATTGGAATTACCCTTTGCCGCGATCATCGTGCGCATGATTTTCAATCCAGTAAAAAGTTTTCTTTGCCCATTCGAGCGCTTGGGGAGAGCGAGTCTGCTCAAAAAGCGCTGCCAGCGCATAGAGCGCAAAAGCATTTCCGTATGCACGTTTTTCATCATGCCACCCTTTGACATCGGTGCCTTTGCCTTCCCTGCTGCGGATTTGATAAAATCCCCCATTCGTGCTGTCCCACATGCTCTGGGTCATAAATTCAAATCCATGGGATGCAATCTGATCGAATACTCCCGCGCCTCCGAGAAATTCGGACGCCTTAGACAATGTCCATATATGTCTTGCCTGCGATACGATCATTTTCTCCTGCTGCGGCATAATTTTCCAATCGCACGAAATATTCGTATAGTAACCGCCGCATTCTTTATCGACGGTCAACGGATACCATCGGTTCAGTATGCCGTGCAGCAACGCATCTTGGAGTTCTTTTACTATCTTTAATTCATTATCCATCATTTTACCTTTTCTCTCTATTGCTCTTAAACCATCAAGAGATATGCCATATTTTTATTTCCTGGATAAGACTCATCAAAGCCATCTTCAAACCCTTATTGACCTCTTTCCAAATTTGGCTCGCCTCATTTCAGCCGGCTTGATTGCATATTTGATAAACCTTCTCAAATTAATAATTTTTCCCGTTATGAAAACACAGTATTTCAACAACCCGGACGAAATCAACTCCGGGATATTTAAACCTCAAATAAAATCTATGGAATAATCTTCGCTTATCAAATTGTAATATTCTTCTGTAGCCGCGACGGGTCGTCGCGGGAAACGCAGGCAAATCATTCAAATTTTACGCAGATGAGAAGGAGAAAAGATTTCTGCGTTTGTTTTGCGGACACCTTTGCGTATATTTTTATCGATGGCTCTCGAACAACAGGCAGAGAAAAATGGCAAACGTTGAACGGATATATTTGCTGGACGGCATGGCGCTCGCCTACCGTTCCTATTTTGCATTTATCCGTAATCCGCTGATTAATTCCAAAGGCGAAAACACGAGCGCCATTTTCGGCTTTGTCAATTTTCTGAATGGGATTCTCTCGCAGGAATATCCGGATTCTATTGCAGTCGTTTTTGACACCGCCGTACCCACCTTCCGCCATCTTGCATATAAAGAATACAAAGCTACACGTCAAAAAATGCCGGAAGATATGTCTGCGCAGCTTCCGGTACTGAAAGAAGTCGTCCGCGCATACAACATTCCCATTGTTGAAGTGGACGGCTACGAAGCGGACGACGTCATCGGCACACTTGCCCGGCAGGCCGAGAAAGAGGGAGCGCTTTCATTCCTTGTTACGCCGGATAAAGATTTTATGCAGCTCGTCTCTCCCGCGATCAAGTTGTATCGTCCCGGAAAGCAGGGAACGGATGTCGAGATCATCGACATCGAAGGTGTAAAGTATAAATTCGGCGTTGCCCCCGAGCACGTTATCGACGTCCTGGGCCTGACCGGCGACGCTTCGGATAACATTCCAGGCGTTCCGGGTATCGGCGAGAAAACCGCTATCCCCCTCGTTCAAAAATACGGAACCATCGAAGCGATCTACGAGCACCTTGATGAAATACCTCAAAAAGGAGTCCGCACTAAATTAGAGAATAACCGCGAACTTGCTTTTCTTTCAAAAAAACTTGTCACGATCGATACGCATGTTCCTCTCCAGATAACGTATCACAATCTTCGCGCCGCTGCGCGTAATGTCGAACGGCTTTCCGAGCTTTTCGAAAAATTGGAATTCCGGTCGCTCCGGGCAAAACTCCAAACAGAGCCGCAGGAACATATCCCGGCGGCAGAAGAGAGCGTCATTGAATTTACTCCTCCGGCTCCTCTGAACGATATCTCGACGACAAAACATTCGTATACGCTCATCGATTCAGAATCGGGTTTTCAAAATCTCGTTCAAGAACTTTCAAAGGCGAATGTATTTGTTTTCGATACGGAAACGACCTCGACCGATGCATTGAATGCCGAACTCGTCGGAATCTCATTTGCACTCAGGACGCACGAAGCATGGTACATAGCCGTCGAACCGGAGCATGAGCCGGAAGCACACGACCTTTTCGGTACAGTGCCAGCCGGCCGCGTGAAAGGAAAAGGACTTTCCGCCGGATTCGTCTGCTCAGCGCTCAAGTCTCTCTTTGAAAATTCCCGGGTGCTCAAGATCGGGCATAACATCAAATACGATGCTCTCGTGCTCTCCCGGTACGGCATTGCTGTAGAGGGAATTCCGTTCGACACCATGATTGCAAGCTATGTCCTCCGCGCCGACGGAAGGCATTCCATGGATGCGCTTGCGGAAGAATATTTGCAGTATAAAACCGTGACGTACTCGGAACTGACAGGAAGCGGCAAAGAACAAAAAGATTTAAGGGATATTCCGGCGGAAAATGTTTCGGATTATTCCTGCGAAGATGCCGACATAACGTTTCAACTTTACGAGGTCCTCGGACGGAAACTGGAAGAACAATCGCTGCGAAAGCTTTGCGATGAAATCGAGTTTCCGCTCACGCCGGTGCTGACGCGCATGGAACAGCACGGTGTTTGCATCGATGTCGCGTACCTGAACGATATGTCCAAGGAATTGGAACGCCAGCTCGATGCATTAACGCACAGCATCCACACAACCGCAGGCAGCGCGTTCAATATCAATTCCACACAGCAGCTCGCCGAGCTTTTGTTCAACAAGCTTAAGCTTCGGACAGTGAAAAAAACCAAAACCGGATTCTCGACCGATGTAGCCGTGCTGGAATCTCTCCGCGGGGACCATCCCATTATCGACCAGCTTTTGGAATTCCGTCAGCTTGCAAAATTGAAATCGACCTATGTGGACGCACTGCCGAAATTGATTCATCCCGCAACAGGGCGGGTTCATACGTCGTTCAACCAGAGCGTCACGACAACCGGACGGCTCTCGAGCAGCGATCCGAATTTTCAAAACATTCCGATCCGCACGGAAATCGGCCGGTCTATCCGAAGGGCTTTTATCGCTCAAGGCAAAAATGCCCTCATCCTCTCTGCAGACTATTCGCAGATCGAACTGCGGGTTATGGCTCATATTTCGGGAGACGAAGGACTAACCGATGCATTTCGCAATGGCGAAGATATTCATGCTTCCACTGCCGCAAAAGTCTTTGCCGTTCCTCAATCCGAAGTCACGCGCGATATGCGGCGCAAAGCCAAGGAAGTAAATTTTGGAATCATGTACGGCATCGGGGCATACGGGCTTGCATCGCGTCTGGAGATAACTCAGGCCGAGGCAAAAGAAATTATAGCACGCTACTTCCAGCGGTTTCCGAAAGTTCAGGGGTACATCAGCGATACGATTGCACAGTCGCGTCGGCAGGGATACGTGTCTACATTGCTCGGCAGGCGTCGATATATTCCGGAAATCAACAGCCGCAATCAGAACATCCGGCAGAATGCGGAACGGCAATCGATCAATATGCCGATCCAGGGAACGGCCGCCGATATGATCAAACTGGCAATGATTAAAATAGATACTGCATTCAGGGAAAATAAATTACGCAGCGCAATGGTAATGCAGGTTCACGACGAACTTGTCTTTGAAGTTCAGGAAAACGAACTTGACGCGGTAAAGGATTTGGTTGCAGAGAACATGCGCAATGCGCTGCCTCTGAATGTTCCCGTCGAAGTGGAAATCGGCTCCGGCGCAAATTGGCTCGATGCGCATTGAATATTAATTATTTCCGCCGGTGCAAAAGAATCGACAAGCCCCACAGCACGAGCAGAACAGGCCAGTAGGTTCGGACATAATGCTGAACATCGAACCATTCGATCATGTCGTACCACCACAGGTAATAGAAAACTCCATAAGCGCCGAAGAGAATCGTGGGAATAAGTGTGCCGATGCGGCGCGGATCGTAAAAGAAAAGGATCAAAAAGGAAAAGCCGAGAACCAGACTCAGCGTTGCAAACCAGTCCCAGGGAGCAGACTCTACAAGATGCATCCGGTGAAGAATAGCTGCAATACTGAAGAAAAACATAACGCTCCCCAGAAAAGCAGCTCCCCGCCGCCGAGTCACAAATGCTAAGACTGTCGCAAGCAATCCATAGATGCCGATCGATCCCCAGAAAACGATATCCCATCGGTACGGAATAAAATGCAGGCGGCTCAAAATCAATGCTGCACCCAGGACGATAAGCACGACCCCGATCAGAGAAACAGTATAATTACGCTGTACTTGTTTTTCTTCCATATCAGCCTCACTTGGTCGCCGGAATGATTTCTTCCGGAATAATCAAATACATCAGCACATAGAGAACAATTCCGGTTCCCGCAGAAAGAATTGTAAAAAAGACGTAGACAAGACGCACAATCGTGGGGTCGATATCGAAATATTCTCCCAATCCCCCGCAAATGCCGAATATTTTTTTCTGAAAGCGCGACCGCCGGAGTTGCCGCTGCTGCGGCCTTTGTTCAAAATTCGTTTGATTTGCTGTCTGCTCTCCGGGCGCAGATTGATCTGCAGCGCCGGATTCCGCGCTGCCTGCCGGTTTGGCTGCATTCGGATCTTCTTTGGGTTCTTCTTTCCGTTCCGTTCTTAGGAGCAAGGCGATTCCCGCAAAAACAAAAATAGCAGGAAGGACAAATTCCCAGCTTTCATGCCAGAATGAATGAAAAGAAAAAATATCCAGATTGTCCAATAAAAGCAGAACGCCGATGAACATCAGGAAAATGCCGATCACTTTTCCCGCTGTAAAATCGCTTTTTTCAGAATGGGGCGGCTGGACGGTATATTCCGGATTTACGGGCATAACGAAATAGGCAATGACGTAGAGAAGAATACCGGACCCGCCGAACAGTGTAAGCACGACCCAGAGCAGCCGAACAATAGTAGCATCAAATCCGAAATATTCCGCAATACCGCCGCATATACCGGCAAGTGTTTTATTACTTCTGCTGCGATAGAGATGTTTTGTTTGGTCTTTCATAGCGCCCTCCGCTTCTCTTTTTCCCTTCTTACGAGAGGGAAAGGAAGAAAGTTTCACTTCTCCGAAAGGAGAAATTGCAGTTGACAGGGGCTGCAGAGAGAAACCCGGATTTCAGGACCATTCTGATGAGTTAAAATACAAAACCCGGCCCCAGCCGGGTTTTCAATATTCGCTTGGATACGGAACGCTATACTTCCATTATCTCTTTTTCTTTTATGGCTAGAACTCCGTCGATATCTTTGACAAATCTATCCGTGAGTTTTTGCGAATCCTGTTCGCCGCGCTTTCTTTCGTCCTCCGGCATATGCTCGGCTTTTTCCGCCTTCTTCAAGTGTTCGATGGCATCGCGCCGGACGTTGCGCACTGCAAGTTTGCCGTCTTCACCGAATTTTTTAATGAGCTTGACGAGTTCTCTTCGCCGCTCTTCGTTCAGAGGAGGAATTGGAACGCGCACCAGCGTGCCGTCGCTTATGGGATTCAGCCCAAGATTCGCCTGCAAAATTGCTTTCTCGATATGCGGAATCATATTCTTTTCCCACGGCTGTACGGTTATCGTATGCACATCCGGAGTGCTTACGTTTGCAACCTGATGCAGCGGCGTCGGCGTTCCGTAATAATCGACCTTAACGCCGTCTAAAAGCACCGTTGTTGCTTTGCCGGTACGGACTTTCACGAGTTCATCCCGGACAACTTCAACGGCTTTTTTCATTCTCTCTTCTGCTTGTTTTAAAATATCTTTTGAGTTTGTCATAGGTTCACCATGATAAGTTGAGAGATAAATTATTATTCAAGAAAATCGCTGACCAGCGATCCGACAGATTCTCCGCAAAGAACACGTTTGAAGTTCCCGGCGACATTCATATCGAACACGATGAGCGGCAAATTGTTTTCTTTCGAGAGCGTAATAGCTGTCATGTCCATGATACGAAGATTTTTTGTCAGAACATCACTGTATGATATTTTTTCAAACCGAAGCGCCTTTGCGTTTTTTTCGGGGTCGGAATCGTAAATCCCGTCCACGCGGGTTCCCTTCAGTATAACCGCTGCTCCGATTTCGATGGCCCGGAGCACCGCTGCGGTATCGGTGGTAAAATACGGGTTCCCCGTCCCGGCAGCAAAGATAACGACGCGGCCTTTTTCCAGATGCCGTACAGCCCGGCGGCGGATGAACGGTTCGGCAATCCGTTCCATATTGATGGCCGTCAGGCAGCGTGTCTTCAAGTCCTCATGCTCCAGTGCATTCTGGAGCGCAAGCGCATTGATGACTGTCGCAAGCATTCCCATGTGGTCGCCAGTCACTTTATCGATGCCGTCGCTTGAATTTTCTATGCCGCGGTAAATATTGCCGCCGCCGATCACGATTCCGATTTCGGCTCCAAGCCTTTGTGCAGTTCCAATTTCCTGGGCGTATTTTTTCAGCACTTTCGGATCGATGCCGTATTCAAGGCTGCCCATCAACGACTCGCCGCTCAGCTTCAGAAGAACACGTTTGTATTTGAGTTCGCTCATATCATCTCCCTCATAAAAAATCCCGAAATGTTTCGGGATTTTGTTCTTCATATTATATTATTCGCCAAGTTGATATCGGACAAAACGCTTGATGGTGATTTTTTCACCGACGCGTCCGATTTCTTCGTCGATAATATCCTTTATCGTTTTGCCGGAATCCTTGATAAAGCTCTGCTCCGTCAGTACAAATTCCTGATAAAATTTATCGAGGCGTCCTTGAGCGATTTTATCGGCAACCTGAGCCGGCTTGCCTTCATTCTTCGCCTGTTCACGATAAATTTCAAGTTCCTTATCGATGGTCGCCTGCGAAATATTTTCCCGCAAGATATACTGAGGATTCATTGCCGCCGCCTGCATGGCAATATCATGAGCCAGCTGCTTGAAACCCGGAGTTTTTGCGACAAAATCCGTTTCGCAGTTCAATTCCACCATCACACCGATGCGTCCGCCGGCATGTATATACGCTTCGACGACGCCCTGGTTCGCTTCCTTATCGGCTCGTTTTGCGGCAGTCGCCGCGCCTTTTTTGCGAAGGTTGTCGATGGCGGCATCCATATCGCCGTTTGCCGCTTCTAATGCGCGCTTGCAGTCCATCATGCCTGCGCCGGTTTTATCGCGTAATTTTTTTACAATATCGCTTGTAATCTCAGCCATGTTACTCTCTAACCTTCCTTTGTTCGACTGCTCCTGATTTTTCCGAAGCAACAGCGGCCTGAGCAGCCTTCTCTTCAGCTTCTGCGGCTTTCTTTGCCGAAGCGCGTTCGTTGCCGTTGAGAACCGCATTGCACATTGCATTGGCAATCAACTGAATTGATTTCAATGCATCGTCGTTTGCAGGAATCGGATGATCGATCGGATCGGGATCCGTATTCGTGTCGACAATGGCGACGACCGGAATACCGAGCCGTTTTGCTTCTTTGACGGCTATCGCTTCTTTTTTAATATCGACGACAAAGACAACGCCGGGCATACGGGACATATCCACAACTCCTGAGAGTACTTCTTGAAGTTTGTCGCGTTCGCGGGTCAGGAACAGACGTTCTTTCTTCGTAATATTTTCGAACGTGCCGTCGGTCTCCATTTTTTCAATATTCGTCAAATGCTTGACGCTTTTGCGGATCGTAGCAAAATTGGTCAGCATGCCGCCGAGCCACCGTTCGGTAACATAAAAGGCGTTGCAGCGGAGAGCCGCTTCTTTCACGACATCTTGCGCCTGCGTTTTGGTGCCGACGAACAAAGCCCTTTTCCCTTCTGCTATAATAGTGGAGACTGCATTGTAGGCGGCGTCGATCGATTCCTGTGTTTTCTTTAAATCGATGATGTGAATTCCATTTCGCTCCATAAAAATATAGGGCTTCATCTTGGGATTCCATCGGCGGGTGAGGTGACCGAAATGCGCTCCTGCTTCGAGAAGCGCACTAATTTCTACTTGAGGCATTGAATATTTCCTTTCAGTTATTCTTCTATTCCCGTCATCTCCTGCCGGAATCACGCAATCGCTTGAAGCGCTCGCGCGACACTGCCGGTTGGATCGGAGAATATGCTTGATAAAATATCACCGTCCGCCGTAAGCGGAACGGGATGTGATAAAAAAATTAACGCTTCGAGAACTGGAACCGTTTACGGGCTTTTTTCTGTCCGTACTTTTTCCGTTCCACCATACGCGGGTCGCGCGTCAGCAATCCGGCATTGCGCAACACTGTGCGCAGATCTTCATCCAGCGCTACGAGAGAACGGGCAATCCCCAGGCTCACGGCGCCGGCTTGACCTGTAGTGACCTCCGCCGAGAACGCGGATCGTTGCATCGTAGCGGCCGAGTGTTTCTGTCACTTCAAACGGTTTCAGAACCTCGCTGCGCAGGACCGCCAACGGAAAATAATGTTCTAACTCTCGATTGTTGATCGTCACTTTTCCGGAACCGTCCGAGAGTTTTACACGGGCGATGGCATTCTTGCGGCGGCCAACGGTTATGGGTATCTGCATAGACTTACTTTACCTTTATTCAGAAGGACATGGTTTCAGGTTGCTGCGCCGCATGCGGATGCAATGCGCCGCGGTAGACTTTCAATTTCATACCGATTCTGCGTCCGAGCCGGTTATGCGGAAGCATGCCTTTGACGGCGTGTTCGATAACAAATTCAGGTTTCGTCTTGATCAATTCTACGAAAGATTCGAATCGTGCACCGCCGGGATAACCGGTATTGTGATAGAATTCCTTTTTCTCTGTACGCTTGCCGCTCAGTACGACCTTTTCCGCGTTAATCACGACGACGAAATCTCCGACGTCTGCATTTGTCGTAAAAATCGGTTTGTGCTTGCCGCGCAGAATATGTGCAACATGCGAAGCGATGCGGCCTAATGTTTGCCCGGAGGCATCGACCAGATACCATTTCTGTACTGTATCCGATGTTTTAAAGAACCGCGTTTTCGGCGATGATTCCACTTTCTTTTTCTCCTCACTCTCGTTCATTCAAAAACTTATATTTTTGCTCTGTGCACCCGCTTGCATTTTTGTATCGAATCCGCAGGCCTTGATATCGTGCACCCACCAGGACTCGAACCTGGAACCCACTGATTAAGAGTCAGTTGCTCTACCAATTGAGCCATGGGTGCATAACTGACACTTACTTACCTGTCGGAACAGGCATCGGCGGAGCCTGCTGTGCAGGCGGCAGGGACGCTGCCGGCGGTGCAGACTGTATAATGCTCTCACGCTGCTTCTCGCCGCGCGGCAGAAGCCAGAGATTAATCAGCAGAGCCATCACTAAAAAAACTCCCGCGAGCCACTGTGTCGCTTTCGTCAAAAAATCCGATGTACGGCGAACTCCAAAAACAGCTCCAATGTTCGATCCGCCGAAACTTCCGGCTAATCCATTCCCTTTGCTCGATTGCATCAGGATGACAATCACAAGCAGAATAGAAACGATTAATTCTATCAACAGCGCTAAGGTGTACATAGTTTATCCTTCTTCACGAAAAAAATCCCCACGCAAGTGGGGCAGACATATTATAATAAAGAAAATTGCTCTAAAACGCAATAAAAACTTACGAGAAAAAACGATATCGAACACATTTCTTTCTGGTGACGTCGGGAAGCTTCCGCGACCAACGGTCGCGGCTACAATAAAAATCGCACATTCCGGTCAAGCCGGCCCGTCCCCCTTTGAAATATCCTTGAATTTTGCCTCTTGCACATCTTGATAATTCTCTTTCGGCTTCGCATCTGTTTCCTGCCATTTCGGAGGGATTTTCCCTTCAGGCGACTGGGGGCGCCGGATCAATCCCAGTCCGATGAGAAGTCCCCGTGCGATCGATAGAACGAAATACGCAGCGAGGAAGGTCATCACCAATCTCAGAAAACCGAATATCACGCCCGCCTCACAAAAGGATTATAGGACTCTACTGCCGCCTTGTTGGGACGGAGAATCTGCTTTAAGAGATCCTCGAAATGATCCGGATTGTTCACGAAATCGATGTCTGTTGCTTTTACAATCAGAAGCGGCGCGGATTTATATCGAAAAAAGAAATAATTATATGCTTCGTTCAGCTCGCGGATATAAGTTTCCGGCATATTACGCTCAATCACCCGGTCGCGCTTTTCTATGTTTTCCATCAAACGGTCGACACTCGACTGGAGGTAAATGACGAGGTCCGGCTGCGGAATATTATGCTCGATCGTTGCGAGAAGATTTTCGTACAGCTTGAGCTCATCGTCGCGCATCGTGAGGTATGCAAAAATTTTATCCTTCTCAAAAATATAATCGGAGATTACATGGGAATGGAAAAGGTCGGCCTGAAAAAGCTCCTGCTGCTGTTTGTACCTGCTCAGAAGAAAAAATATCTGCGTTTGAAATGCAAAATGCTCCGGATCCTCATAGAACTTTGCAAGAAAGGGGTTCTCATCGAATTTTTCAAGTACGAGGCGCGCCCCAAGCCGCTGCGCCACCATGTTCGCCAGCGAAGTTTTTCCAGCTCCGATAACTCCTTCGATAGCGATATACCGGATATCCGCGGGAATTTGCAATTCGGTTTCTTTTTGCCGCATACGATTCTATCGCTCTTTTCTCTGCACCCACGATGTATCGGGACAGTCCTTGAGTAAAGCTGCAATGGTCCGATGCTCCTTCGGATCTATAAAGTCAGGTGCAATTTCGGACAGCGGCTGCAGCACGAATCTGCGGGCCGGAATCCCGGGATGCGGAAGAGTCAGTTGTTCAGTTTCCATTATTGTATCGCCGTAATATAGAATATCGATATCTATTTCCCTTGGGCCCCACCGCACGGATTTTGTCCTTCCAAGTTTTTGTTCTGTCTCTTGCAGCAAGCCGAATAAAGTCTGCACATCGATGTCCGTTTCAAGTTCAACCGCCATATTGAGAAACGGCGGCTGTTCTTT
>CAVZWL010000026.1:0-77976 GCA_963778945.1 Ignavibacteriota bacterium | reverse complement strand
CATGCCGACAGGTTCCGTTTCATAGACAGACGACGGCACCGCAAAGACACTTCCGGAAATCTGCTGCAGCTCCCCGAGTGCACGAAGAAGATGCTCTTCACGCCTGCCTCTGTTGGAACCCAATCCGAGAAAAATGCGGGACATCGGTCATTTCCGGGTTTCTGTCAATTCCACTTCAACGGAATCGACGACGCCTCGAATCGGCGCGCTCGGTTTACGCACCCGCACCGTCACAATCTGCACTTGAGGAAAATTTTTTAAAAGTCCGCGCGCAATTGTGCCGGCAACCGATTCGATGAGAAAATGTTTTTTTTCGACGACTGACGAACGGATATACTCATACACCCGTTCATAATCGATCGTATCATGAAGCTGGTCGCTTTTAGCGCCTTTGGACAAATCGCAGTGCAGTTCCACATCTACTTCAAATTTTCCCGCCGCGCGATTGTTCATCCGATAGAACGCCGTGATACGCATAGAAAATAGCATTATGCAGACGAATAATACCGAGATTTTTCTTTTTTGCCATGACTTTTTGCATTGGAGAATATAGGGAAGGAAGTCCCGAAAGGCAATCCTAAGAAATTTTAATTGCAATCGATGCGGTTCGTAACCGGCGAACGACCGTTTCTTTGCCCAGCACGGACATCAATTCATACAGGCTCGGCCCCACCTGCTTGCCGGACACGGCGAGACGCGCCGGATGAATGAGCTTGCTGGTCTTTATTTGTAATTCATCGGCAAGCCGTTTCATGGCTGTTTCAATTGTGTCATGAGAAAAATCTTGCGTACCATCGAGAATTTCCGCAAGCCGCACCAATCGCTCCGGAGTTTCCGGCTCCCAGTATTTCCGAATTCCTTCCTCTTCATACGTTTTCGGATCCTCAAAAAAATATGTGCTGTACTCGCCGAAGTCCTGCGGGAAAGTCAACTTCTCTTTTAACAATCCGATGACGCGCAGGAAATATGCTTCGTCGGAAATTCGTATTCCCTTGGCTTCCAGCATCGGTCTGAACATCTCTGCCAGGGTTTCATCGGACAGCAATCGGATATGCTGCTGGTTCAGCCAGTTCAGTTTTTCCACATTGAACACTGCGCCGGCTTTTCCGACGCGCTCAAGCGAAAAATCATGAATCAACTGATCGAGAGTAAAAACTTCGCGTTCATCTCCCGGATTCCATCCGAGGAATGCTACGAAATTGACGATGGCTTCTTTTAAATATCCTTTGCTGCGGTAATCTTCGACCGCCACATCCCCCTGGCGTTTGCTGAGTTTCGATTTATCGGGATTTAAAAGCAGCGGCAAATGGGCAAACACCGGCAGCTTCCCACCCGAAGAAACGATAAAGCAGCAGATGCTTCGGAGCACTCGGCAGCCATTCCTCCCCCCGGATCACATGCGTAATTCCCATCAAGTGATCGTCCACAACCACGGCAAGGTGATATGTCGGAAACCCGTCCGATTTAAGAATCACCTGATCGTCCAGGACTTTGTAAGCAATCGTCACTTTGCCGCGTATCGCATCTTCAAATGTCATTTCACCTGTTAGAGGCACCTTCATGCGTACGACATATTTTTCCCCGGCAGCAATACGCCGCTCCGCCTCTTCGAGAGGAATTTCACGGCAATGCCGGTCGTAGGAGAACGACTGCTTCAGTTCCGTTTGTTTTTTCCGGACTTCGTCAAACCGTTCCGGCGTGCAAAAACAATAATAAGCATTTCCTTTTTTAATCAGATTCCAGCGCATGTTCGCGGTAGATCGGCAGCCGCTGCGATTGAATATACGGGCCGCAGTTTCCTTCCCTGTCGGGACCCTCATCGTAATCGAGACCGGCCCATTTCAGTGTTCGTATTAAATTCTCAAGAGCTCCTTCCACCATGCGGGACTGATCGGTATCTTCGATCCGCAGAATAAATTTCCCGCCGTTATGCTTTGCAAAAAGATAATTATAAAGAGCCGTTCGCAGCCCGCCGACATGCAGATAGCCGGTCGGACTCGGAGCAAAACGGACTCGAATATTCGTATTCATAGTCACCATACGGAAGATAAAAGCAACATTACTGTTCAGCGCTTATTTGGGCACATTCCCAATTGAGGGAATCATTCTTTTAAAAGTCCCGTTTTCAGACACCTTGCGAAGGTGGATACCTTCGCAAGGTGGTAAGCATTTCATTTAAAAGATAGCTCGAGATGCCTACAAAATCAAGGCAGACTCGCTTAAGACGGCTTCCTTCAATTCATGTACTTATCTTTGAAAATCCTTTTCTTTTTCATTATACTATATATTCAAACTTTCTATAGAGGAAACTAAGTAAAAATGTCTATCGACGAAAAAGAAGAGAAAAAAGATTTTATACGGGAAATTATCGACGAAGATTTAAAGACCAATAAATTCCAGGGACGCATCCATACGCGCTTTCCGCCCGAACCCAACGGATACCTTCATATCGGCCATGCCAAATCCATCAACTTGAATTACGGCATTGCCAAACAGTACGGCGGCAAGTTCAACATGCGCTTCGACGATACCAATCCATCCAAAGAGGAACAGGAATACGTGGATTCCATTATCGACGACGTTCGATGGATCGGCGGAGATTTTGAAGATCGTCTATTTTACGCATCGGACTATTTCGATAAAATGTACGAATGGGCAGTGCAGTTGATTAAAGCCGGAAAAGCATACGTTTGCGATCTGAGCGGAGATGAAATCCGCGACACACGCGGCACACTGACGGAACCGGGAAAAGAGAGCCCCTACCGCACCAGAAGTATCGAAGAGAACCTCGATCTCTTCGAGCGAATGCGCAAAGGTGAATTTCCGAACGGTTCCAAAACACTCCGCGCAAAAATCGATATGGCAGCCCCCAATGTGAACTTGCGCGATCCGATTATGTACCGCATACTTCACGAATCGCATCACCGGCAGGGGGATAAATGGTGCGTCTATCCGATGTACGACTGGGCACACGGATTGGAAGATTCTATCGAAGGCATAACACATTCTATCTGCACGCTGGAATTCGAGAATCACCGTCCGCTCTACGACTGGTTCATCGATCAACTCGGCATTTATCATCCGCAGCAGATCGAATTTGCACGCTTGAATCTTACATATACTGTCCTGAGCAAACGAAAATTGCTGCAGCTCGTTCAGGAAAAACATGTCTCCGGCTGGGACGATCCGCGCATGCCGACCATCGCCGGATACCGCCGCCGCGGCTATACGAGCGAATCGATACGCGTTTTCTGTGATAAGATAGGTGTTTCGAAAAAAGATTCCCTGATCGATGTCGCAATGCTCGAATGGAGTATTCGTGAAGATTTGAATAAAACGGCACAGCGCACAAATGCGGTTCTGAATCCTGTAAAGGTTATACTGACGAATTATCCGGAAGGGCAAGTGGAAGAACTTCAGGCCGTCAACAATCCGGAAGATGAATCCGCCGGAACCCGAATGGTTCCCTTTTCGAGGGAACTGTATATCGAGCAGGAAGATTTCCGCGAAATTCCGCCGCCGAAATATTTCCGTTTATCGCCGGGCAAAGAAGTGCGGCTGCGGTATGCGTATATTATCAAATGCGAAAAAGTTGTTAAAGACGATAAAGGCAATGTTATCGAATTACACTGCACTTATGACCCGACGTCGAAAAGCGGCACGCCGACGGCGAATCGCAAGGTCAAAGCGACCATTCACTGGGTCTCCGCTCCGCATGCGTTCAGCGCCGAAGTACGTCTTTACGACCGCCTGTTCCTGAAAGAAAATCCGGATGATGTGGAAGAAGGAAAAAGCTTCTTAGACAACATCAACCCGAATTCTTTGCAGGTGCTGACACAATGCAAATTAGAACCGATGCTTGGTGCGGCAAAACCGGGCGAACGTTTTCAGTTCGAACGGATGGGATATTTCTGCGCCGACATCAAGGATTCCAAACCGGGCGCCCCGGTCTTTAACCGTGTGGTTACGCTCAAAGATACATGGGCGAAGATAGAGAAGAGCTTAAATAGTAAATGGTAAACTGGTAACGGTAAACGGTGGCCGGAGACAAGAAAATGTTATTCCGCGTCAGCGGAATTCAAATAGAGCGGTATAATAATCCTGGCGGCTTCTTCTTCTCCCGTTCTTTGCGTGTCACACAGTGTAAACTGGAGCCGATGCTTGGTGCGGCAAAACCGGCGAGCGTTTTCAATTTCGAACGGATGGGATATTTCTGCGCCGACATCAAGGATTCCAAACCGGGCGCTCCGGTCTTTAACCGTGTGGTAACACTCAAAGATACATGGGCGAAGATAGAGAAGAGCAGTAAATAGTGAATGGTAAATGGTAGCCGGAGATGGCAAGGCCATGCCTTCGGTCCCTGAAAATGTTTTTCCGCGTAGCGGGATTCAAATAGAGCGGTATAATACTCCTGTAGCCGCGACCGCTGGTCGCGGAATGCTCCGACACTGGTGGTGTCGGCTACAGAATTTCGTTGCGATAAATTAATTTACAAATATAAAATTCACACTAAATAGGGTCACAGTACTAACTTAGTATCCCGCTTCGCAGGATTCAATCTTATGCTACGCGACCCTTCCTTCTCATCTTCATCTAAAGGAGTTTGCCCTTCTGTATAATCGAGATCTAATCCCATAAATATTTCGGAATTTCCCGTTTAATCTCTTCCGCCCGATCGTGGATAGCTGTTTCTAATCGTTCCGATTTATTTTCCTGATCTTCAAGTTTCATCGAGTGGGATGTTCTCATTACAATTTCACGAGCAATATGCAGAGCGTGCTGTTCTATCAACTCTTCGAGGGAACCGTACTTCGGAATAAATCCATACACAAACTGAAGGTCGAGCGCCTCGCCAACTTCAATTAGTTTTCTTAAGGTGATAGTTTTATTGGCCTCTCGCTCTTCGATCTCCTTTATGGTGACCGGCGTTTTCTTGAGCCGTTTCGCAAGCTGCACCAATGACATATTTAATGCAGTTCTAATTGAATGAATCCAACCTTTCGGTGGAGTTTCGATTTCGCTTAAAACAGCTATTTTTTTAAATTTTCGATCTAATTGATCGATTTGTAGTTTTTTATTGAGATTTATCATACGGGTATACCCTTGTTTTATCACATAGAATATACGGTTATACCCTTGTATTAGCAAGTATATTTTTAGGATATATCCTTATTATATAGGGAGTATATGATAGATCGGATGCGTCAATTAAGTTTAAAAGTTGAAAAGCCTATACTTCTACAACTTTCATCGATTCTTTCACCGAATTGCGAGATGGCAATTTTCTTTTATGCTCCGCGACATCCTCGCAAGGTCACCTGTTTTAATATCATCCTGTAGCCGCGACGAGCTTGTCCCGGAAACTTCGAAGATGTTTTCGGGATGGTCGCGGAATGCTCCGACACCACCCGCCTGAATGACGGCGTCATCCGTCGGGCAGGGCGGTGTCGGCTCGCCCCTACGGGGCTACAGAAGTTCGTTGCGGTAATTTAATTTATAAATATAGAGGTCACGCTGAATAGTCACAGTATAACTTAGTATCCCATTCCGCAGGATTCAGTTTTATGCTATGCGACCTTTCCTTTTCGCAATGTCTCTTGTTTTTACATCTTTGCAATCAGTTCTTTTGAGATAATCTCATAGGCGTGAAGAGGATCATATTTTTCTTTGATATTTAAGAGACCTTTTGTGTCCCCTAAAAATTCTGAGTCTAATATTTTCCTGTCAAGGTTCATCTGATATTCTTTCTTTGATGGTACGTTCCCCGCAGAATACCGAATATACATGATAAAGCATTGCAAAATATTTTCCATTTTCAAGTGTGTCGTTGTCATCGCTTTGTAAATATCGAAGAGATCTCTTCCTTTGCTGCGTTGATACAATGCACGGAGCTTTGTCCCAAGCAATTCTTCTAAATGGTAAGTGCGGATATCGGCGCTTCCTTGGAACCAACGCGAATCGATGGCGAATGGTTTTTGTAAATATCCTAACACTGCAAAATGCTCTCTGCCATTCGTTTCGATCTTTAGCTTCATTTTTACACTTGGCTGACTCTCCGAATCAAATCGAAATCTCATCGTTATCATTGAATCGCCCTTCGCAACACTTCCTTTTCCTAAGAAGGAGAGCTTCACTCGCAAGCGATCTAATACTTCGCCGATAGGGAATGCTCCTGTCTGGACAAGATCAATATCTTCGGAGTATCGTGATTGCGGCCGTAAAAAAAGTTTGTGCAGTGCTGTTCCGCCACGGAATGCTAACTTTTGGGATAATATGTCGTCAGAAAATATTTCAGCCAATGCCCGGGAGATTACCAAATCCTGTTCGATCTGCTCAGGCAATTGCCATGGAACTGAATTGCTCCATTCAGTAATATATGCTTGTGGAATCATTCCTCTAACTCAAGAGAAATATTGGAGACAACTTTCCATCGGTTTTCTGATCTATATCCCTTCACACTCCGCCCCTGTTTCAAAGCAATACGGAAGAAATTCAATCCGGCATTTTTCGATGTTTCAAACAATGCATCAGCCATTTTTTGGCGATGCAAAATATATTCAAGAATAAAACCTAATCGTTGAAGCGTAGCCGCTGGAACTGCCTGTACAAACTTAGCCGTGATTCGCTGTATTTGTATTGAATCAAGCAATTCGTTTAAAACAGTTACGGCTCTATTTAATCCTCCGATTCTTTTTTCGAACTGAATAATATCGGCGGCAGTAAGTTCA
Organism: Ignavibacteriota bacterium; assembly: GCA_963778945.1. Taxonomy (GTDB): domain Bacteria; phylum Bacteroidota; class Ignavibacteria; order UBA10030; family UBA10030; genus Fen-1254. The sequence continues at coordinate 71,248 of CAVZWL010000026.1, read as the reverse complement.
GGTGAAGAAACTTTAAAATACCCCATTTCGTTTTTCTTTAGTTCTAAAAGCTGATCAGGAATGGTGTTCTTTGTAAAGAAGTTAATACGTATACCCTTCTTCGTATTTTCACGATGAGCTGGAGGAATAGTGCATACAAAGTATTCCTGCGGTTGCTGGTGCGATGAACCGTATAATGCTGCTGCATTCAACAATCCGACATAATATTGCTTCCCAAGACTTTTCATCAGCGCATCGATATACATGTATGGAGGCAATATTCCTCGTACTGAATATTCTGGCGGCACGACAACATAGTATCCCTTATAAACTGATGTTATTTTATTTTTCTTTTTAAGTCGGTTAATTGCTTGCGTCATTCCTCTGCGAGAAATAGCCGGAAATTGAGCATGTAATTCAAGCAACGAAAAAAAATATCTCCCTTTCGATTGCTGTTTTTCGACCCAAGTAAGTATATAATTTTGTGGTTTTCCGGAATTCATAAAAGTATTCTTTTGCAAAAGGTATCATAAAGTAAGAACTATTGCAAATGTTATCTCTGCTTATAATATGGGATTGTATTCATTTTGTAAGAATTTCCACATTTTTAGCACGATTTCAATGTTTTGAAGGGAAAATGGTATTTTTTCCTAATTTTTAAAAATGTGGCCAGTTTCCGTTTTAATATATCTTAGCTATAGAAACAAGGGTTTTTCTTACATGCTCCGCGACACCTTCCAAGGTCACCTGTTTTCATCGGAAGGAAACGCAGTTACTTGACAGTTTCCTTTTCTCTTGCTACATTGTTTTTCATATAATTGTATTATATGATATTACAAACACAAGGAAAATTTATCATGCAGGCTGTTAAAGTTGGTGCAAGCCGCCAAGTAGCCATTCCTAAGAAAATCCACGATGCTCTTCATCTCCAGACCGGTGATTATTTAGAAGTGGAACTCATTAATGGAAAGCTCGTGCTCACTCCAAAAACTCTCGTTGACAGGCATCTCGAGGAACGACTTTCTGAGGCACTTGAAGATGTCAAACAGGGACGCGTTTACGGTCCGTTTAAGAGTGCAAAGGAAACAGTTCGTTCCCTTCGTGCTTCATCTCGCAAATCCAAGAAAATCTAATGCAACTCTTCTACACCGAACGGTTCCGAAAGAGTTATAATGACGCCCCTGCCGCAATTCAAGGTGCGTTTGACCGACGTGTTGCTCTTTTACTTGCGGATATCCGTCACCCTTCATTGAGAGCAAAGAAATATAGTGAAGCTCAGGACATTTGGCAAGCCCGAGTTAATCGTGATTGGCGGTTCTATTTTATGATCAAAGGAGACACGTATTACCTTCTCGATATTATCCCACACCCAAAATGAGATGAAACGTATTTACTTTTTTCTTAAGCGTAGTAAATAGAAATATAGCAATCACTCACTGTTATCGAGAGACTAAAATAATCCCCTCTCTTTCAGAGAAGAGACTGTCCAAAAAGAAGGAATTACGGTAGGACAAACATTCCTGTTTGTCATTTTGCGACAATATGCTCCATGACATCTTCGCAAGGTCACCTGTTTTCACGATGCAATCTCTTTGAGTTTGTCCACAATCCAAACCATTCCCATTGTATCCAAGCCGCAATATTTTTCTAATTGCGCCCGCACATTCTGGCGATCAAGTGCATCGACTTCATTGAAGGTTACTCTGAGATATTCTGCGCTTGCAGTGCCTCCGTCTGCTATTTCCATTTCATTATAACCCTTTCCGGTTAGCGCAGGAAGAACTTTTTTTAATGATGCGCTTCCATATTGACCCGGATGATAATAATAGAAAGATCCAAACGGCGAATATAAATCTACAATTCTCTTTTCAATCCGAGCGCACCAATCGGCATACTCGGTATAGGTCTTACAAGCATCCGCAAGTTTTCCCTTTTCAAATCCTGCATAATATGCAATAATAGAACCTTCCTTGCCCAATAAAGCTTTGAGTTGCTTGAGTAATTCAGGTCTCGGATCCATATTACTATCGGCAAGGAATGAATAATGTTTTGGTTCACTGCCTGGAGATGGCACTATATGTAATGAAAATTGGAAGGGGAGGATTTGATACGGATGTACTTGGTCATACATCGGAATAGCAGTCATAAAGGTCTCAAAGTCCAGGAAATACATCGGATATCGTAACTGCTTAAGGAATTCAGCAATTCCCTGTTTGTCAACATAAGGTTTAGCGCTTTCGATAGTTTTGACCTGTATCGCTTGTTTATCTGAGAGATGGTAATTACGTGGGATGTCCTTGATTGCTGTAATTTTTTTATCAAACAGTTCAAATCCCTTTTTCCCCATGTGTGTAAGAGTGAAAATATTATGCGCTGGCAGGAATGCCCAGCATTGTTCACTCAACGCGCAGTCATACGGATCACTGCAGTGAGGGCCGATTTTGACTTCTGGACATTTCTTAAGTTTAATGACTGAAGCCATTTCCTTCAATTTCTTTTCAACCTTTTGGAGGTGTTCGGCAACTTCTCCTGTAATATCCTGCTTAGCGAAAAGCTTTTCCGGCTCAACTATTCCATGACGGACATACTCTTTGTTGATGTAATAAATCCAGCATTTGTTTATTTTTAATCCCGCTCCTTCATAAACAAACCGCTGAAGTGCCACATCATCCAAATTGACATCTTTGACCTCAGTAGAACTTTTTACTTCAATAATATCCCAAGCATCCTTGCCAACCGGACTGAGAATGTCAGCTCTTGCATAAGCATTCTTATAACTAAATCCGGCCTCGAATAACGGTTTTCGAAGAGCTAAAGCATTCTGAGATTCTTGGATAGTCTTATCGATGTTATAATGTTCGGTTTTGATTTCTATCCCACCTGGAAATAATTCCTTTGCATATTGACCCACCAAATGCCCTTGTTCAAATATTGCTTGCGTTCCTGCATCCGGTGCCGGTATCTCATCTTTAGCATTATAATCATACCAAAGCAGCTTGCTGCATTGTAACCCATGCAGATATTTCGATTTCGATATGAAAGCCTGATTGTATTGCATAGAATTGTGTCCTATAAAATAGCCTGACTATTTTTGAAAGTCTATGAATTAACGACCTATCGTAAGTGTTCTATTTGTAAATCTCCTGTAAATTTTATTTTCACGAAGTCCAATTACAATTTACCTCTCTTTTTCTCCAGTGATCGAAATACCATTTTGATAGCTTGAGCATGACTCTTGCTGACCGCGACGAATTTGGGATGCTTGCGGAGATATTTCCAAACCCAATCCTGCAAATTGAAACTCTGCATTTCATCCTTTGTAGTTTGCGCAGATCGATAAATTATCGATTTTAATTCAAGGCCTCCAATAACTCCATCATTTAAAGAAAAGTACCCGAGTCTTAGTTTCCGAAATAAGATAGCCCAAAAGGACATTTTTCTCTTCGGTAGATAGAACGTGTAACCTCCTTTTGGTCATCAAGTGAAAAGGTGTTTCGAGAAGCGCTCGTAAAATCATATTAGGCATCTATTAGAGTTCTCCATTTGTGTCTATCTAAGAGCATCCTTTGGAACTGCTTGAAAATAATGCCAACGAATATTCTCGTTTTCTCATAAACCTGCAAATCTCAGATCGTAATCTACGAATTCTATCGGGAAAACCCCTCCATAGCTTCTATGTCTTGCGCAAGGACAAAAAACACCGATAACCTTCAAATCCAGCAAAAATCTTTTTCCAACGGTTATCCCGTCTACCTTGAAATCTATCATATTCTTTGGCACCACAGATATAATCACATCCGACCATCTATCAAAGTCTTTCCGCAAATAGGATGCTTTTAAATTGCATTGATTTCCTTTTTTGTTTAATTCCACATGAACGAAAACAGGCGCTTGTACCTCAACAGCCAACCGCTTTAATTGTTTTACCATACTTTTTTCGCGGAAGTATCCTTCGATAAATTCAATATCGTCCACAATAATTGAATCTGGATGCTGTTCCTTCGCTTGAACAACATAGTTCTTCCAATTTGATTATAGGGATCGATATCGATGATTCGCAAATTATCTATGAGGCCCGATTTAGTCAGCGCTTCGCGCATCTCACCTGCGGTACCAAACCCGAGACGACGCAGATAACTTGGTTCCCATCTCTTCAAACTGCCGGTAGAACTGATATAATCCACGCGCTTTCGTTGAGCAATAAGCTGATAAAGGAATGTATGAATGAGAAATGCTTCATTAATTGCGTTTTCAGGCCCATAGATTGAAACAAGCTGTCCGCCAAAGAAACCGTTACTCAGAGCATCGCATACCGATATCCCTACACCGACTCCTTCGACATCCGTCTGTTCAAAAACAATCCCTTTTCCTTTCTTGAATAGGGCAGAAGGAAGTATCGTTGCAGCCGATGCAATGCAAACTTTCTCTAAAAAGGATCTTCGTTCCATTTATTTTGTCCCTAGTATCTTTATGACATTTGGAATCCGACCCTGCCATTTGTTGGCTCCGGTTCTTCATAGAATCCCTGGTGGCTTTCTCGGATCATTGTTGCAAGATATTCCCTGGACATCTTCTGCGATTCGAACAAAGCAATCAATTCCAGATGTTTCACGATATTGGCAATAAAAGCCCCAGTTACCTTTTTCACTTCCAATAAGGAAAGCACTTCATTGTCAAACAAATTAATAATGTCTACGTTCTGTGTCTTACTTTTAACCAGCTCAAGATATTGTCTTGGTTCAATTAGATTGACATCAATCACCAAATCGAATCGCCCTGGTCGACTTGCCGCCAAATCGACAAGCCGCTTATCGTTTGTTGTTGCCAGCAGGAAGAAATCTTGCCGGACAAATCCATCTAACTTTTGAAGGAACGATGCCAGTCTCGGCGTATAAAGTCCTTCACTACGGGATCCGGTCATTAAATCGATATCGTCGATGCAGAGGACAACAGGAGAGAACATTTCGGCAAATTCAAAGAGTGATTCAATACGCCTCTCATTACCGGTAGAAAAGATGAATGTTGCTTTACCTGTGCAGGCCTTTGCAATGGCTCGGATAATCTTCGTTTTAGCTGTTCCGGGTTTTCCTGCAAAGAGATAGCGAAGTGGTCGTTTGCTTTCGTTGTAATGGATGACGCTCTTAATGAATAGCTGAACATGATCGTTTATCTGTGCAGGCAGATAAATATCGCCCAAACTGTCTTCAGTAATATTGGCTGCTTCGACATAGATATCACCAATTGAATCAGCGTATGCGCTTTTATCGACGAGAACCTGGAGCATTTGATTCCTATATGGCGAATTCCTTACTGATTCGCGTTTGAGGAATTGAACCAGTTCTTCGCTTTGTTTTGAGGCGGGATTAAGTCCTAAAACTACGATTGTAAAATCAATCCTTTGTGATCTAAACGACACAAACATTGAAAGATCGTATAATTGATTCTCGAACAGCACCGTTGCCGTGATATAGTTATCGATGATGCGTATAAAACCGGTACTTTTTTCTATTGTAACGGAAATGAGTTTTGGTTTATGATGGAATCCATCGGACAAACCTGTAATTCGAATGACATGGCAATCCGGATACTGAAGATTTTCTGATCGGATGCGGTAGAGGAGACTTTTAATAAACTCGTAATGATAATGGATCAGGTTCTCTTCATAAGAACTTGGAGTGAATTGCTGATCCTCAACTGCATTGCTCTCGCTGTCCATAGTCGGCTCCATATTTTATGTAAAGATAGCCGACGAGCGCGAGAACTTCGCATCATTGAATGATATTTATTTTAGGCTCATTATGTTGCTTTTCATTTCATTTACCCATCTGGATAGTATTATTATTTGTTCTTTTTTATTTTTCGTGTAAAATCTTGACCTGATTAAATCTTTCTCTATTCCATATGGACCAGGATCGTTCACACCAACAGGTTTCAGTTTTAGTCTTTCTGCGCTCTTCTTGGTAAGTTTTCTCTTAGATTCAAAAATAAGTTTATTAGGGTCTTTAAAATAAAATCCGCACCAGATATCGCTTGTTACCTTGTTTTTCTTTAATCTAATTCCAAATCCAAACCATTTATAATCTATATTATATTCCTTGTCTGCTCTTTTTTTGTCCAATAATTCAAAACCGTCTTTATTACAAACTTTTTCGAGTTGATTATGAAAATGTAGTAATGATGATAGTCCCTTAGTATTCGTGATTTTGTCAATATTCATCTCTTTACCCTCCATATAGCTAAGAAATTCACTAGCAATAGAATTATTCCTATTGCTCTTTTTAATGTTGGTTTTTAAAAAATCATATATTTCTGACCAGTAGTAATGTCTAAAGATTACATCATTGTTTTCCTCCAGACAATGAGCCTCCTTTAAAGTTATTAATACTAAACACTTATTTGGTATTTTATATTTTCTCCGCAAACGATCTTTATATTTTTCAATTTGCCCTTTATTAATCTTTGCTTTAATCTTGTGTTCAAAGAAGACTATAGACTTATTTGTCTCTACTGTAATATCAGGCTGATCTATTTTCTTCTTTTTGTCGTTTCTTTCTGTGTGTCTTTTTTGTAGCTTGACTTCATTTTCGCTTGACCAAAATTCTTTTCCAATATGTTTATCAAAGAACTTATGTAGTAAAGCACTATTGTCTTGTTCAAGTATATATGCAAATACCGCAGTAAATATATTTTCCTCTTGTTGATATCGTTCTATCTGACTAAAAAGATTATTCATTTTCCTCCTTTTGAATAGTTAATAGGATCGATTTTGCTTTTTCTTCGACATAAGACAATAATTCGTTTGGTTCAATTACCTTCACCTCTCCCCCCCAACCCATCAGCCAATCGCCAACCTGTTCAAGAGAATTAACTTTCATCTTCAAAATGATGGACCCATCTTTTTGTAGAATTATTTCCTGATCTTCCGCCCACACCTCAGCTTTAATAATCGGTGCTATTTTCTTACTAAAGCGGCAAACGACATAAAATTCAGACGAACCCCGCCAGTAATTGAAGCTATTTTTAAAAAATTCCGTGCTGTCGTATTCCTTCATTCGTTGGAACTTCTTTTCCAGGGTTTCAATATTCTCGATATTCTCAATCAAAAACTGTTTATAATAGCCATCCGATTTGGCTATGAGCCGCCAGTCTCTCGATGTCGGGATGAGATCGTATGGTTCAATCTCTCTGATTACCGTGTCATCATCAAACATTTTATAATATGTCAAGCGAACCACATGCTTGCTCTCTATCGCTTTTACAAGCGATACAAACAAATCAATGGATTTACCTTGAAGTTTCCGAACCATCAAAGAAATGTTTTTCGGATAGCTAATAACATTGCCGACTGACGCAAGGTATAGGGAGAGGAGTTGCTGATAGGTTTTGAGATCAAGTTTCCCCAGAAGCTGAACGCCTTTTCTAATACTGTGAATAGGAATGCCGCGTTCCCGTAATTCCCTCAAGTCTCTCTGAATTGTCGCAACTTCAACATCGAATATAGCGCAGAGATCAGCAATCGACAGAACTGTCTTAGATGTCTGAATAAGAGAGAAGAGTTCTATCTGTCGTCGTTCTTTTGAAATTATTTTCATTCTATGCTTTTGAATAATGGAATTCAGTAGCAAGTTCTTTTCATGGCGTCAATTTGCATATTTCAAACTTTAAATCCAAGCGCAGTGCCTCAACGACACATTTCCTGGCCATTCTCAAGCACGTGCGGTTATATTTCTCTCTACTCTTCCTATATTTCCGCGGTTAAGCGTGATATTGAAAGATCAAAAATCCCCCTCACTTAAAGAAGAGTCATGGTAGGGCAAACATTCCCGTTTGTCATTTTTCGTCAATATTAGACAGGCCTGCCTGCGTGATTGTGTCAGCAGTCAGGCGAGCAAGAAGGCCTATCCTACTATCAAATGAACTCTTGGGACAGCCTCTTGGAGATATAAAAATGTATCATGTGAATGCATGATACTTAATTTCCCTGTTTTACAGGAAGATTGAAAACCGAGCAAAAAACAATTGTTTCAAAATAAGCTGAGTAGTTGTGGTATGAATTCTAAAGCATGAATTATGAATTCTGTAATTTGAATTTTATTTGGAGTCATTTTTGATTCTTTTTTGTGTTTACGATAATTGATGTGATGATAGCAATAAGTTCATTCGTTTCCGTGAGCATAGACTGAATATGTTGATTGGAAGAAAGTTGTGATGCTTCGAGGAGACGAAGCCAATATAAACTTTCGCGCGCTTCTTTTTGTGCTATACCGTATTTGTGAATAAAATCAGCTTTGCTCTCACCGGATTGCGCTTCTTCGATATTTGCACCGATGCTTGTTGCAGAACGGAGTAATTGTTTTCCTATAATCCTTCCAGCTCCATCTTTTTTCTCCTGCAATGTTTGATAAAGTTGAATCGCTTCAAGCGCATACGCAAATACCCGCTCCCTAATATCATAAGGTTTTCCCATATTTTTCCCCAATTATTATTTCATCTTTCATATTTCATCTTTCATACTTCAGATTTCATACTTCAGATTTCATACTTCAGATTTTAGCTTTCATATTTCATCCTTCATACTTCATCCTCCATACTTCAGCCTTCAGCCTTCTGCCTTCTTAAAAAGCTCTCGTATAATATTCCTCTTTTTCATTCGTGTGAATGCGCATGACTCCGGCACGAACAAGTTGTATCAAAGACCGGGAAGCTCTGCGGGGTGAGACGTTGATCTCGCGGGCGTATTCTTTGACGGTAATCCTTTGATGCACATCAAGATATTCAAACAGGCGGCGTTCATTGTCTCCCAGGGCGATGCGCAACGGCGGGGCATCCGGATTTTCCGATTCAAGAATTTTGACAACTTCCTTGCTCGCTTCAACCGTCTTATCGTCGACACGAATATACACATTGGTCCCGTCTTTCGGTTCATCGTCGCCGTCGACGAAAAGCACATGCGGCTTCCGGTCGCTTTCTTCTATGGTAACTGCGATGACGTCTTTTTTCTTAAACGGAACGATATCGATGGCCGGCTCGATCGGGGGATCGCAGTAATAACTTCCTGCCGTTTGAATCATTTCCATCTCTTCCTTTTCACTTTCCACGCCGACAATCGTATGATCGTCATCAACGCCGAAGAGTATGGTGCCTCCTTTGGTATTTGCAAAGGCAATCATAGTCTTTGCAATTTTTTGCGGTTTGGAAACTTTCCGCTTCAGTTCGATTGCAAATCCTTCTCCCTCATCGATCAGATCCTGAATATCTCTGTAATTCATACTCCGCTTCCCTCATCTCATAACCCGCGCGCCGACATTCTCTCAAGGATTATTTGTGAACGGCGCAGGACATACTTCGAATCGGTATTGGCCCGATGCATGCGGGGACTTGGAATAATCGCTGCAAGCCGGGCGCATTCTTCCCTGTTTAATTCCGATGCCCCTTTCCCGAAATAAATTCTCGATGCCGCTTCAATTCCGTAAATTCCGCTTCCCCATTCGATGACGTTCAGGTAAATTTCCATAATGCGGCTCTTGCTCAGCGTTCTGTCCATATACCACGTCAGGACCCATTCTTTCAGCTTCCGGAACGGATTCTTGGACGAGGAGAGAAAAAGATTTTTAACGAGCTGCTGCGTAATAGTGCTCGCGCCGCGAGCCGCCCGTCCTTCTTCAAAATTCTTTTCTACCGATTCCCGAAATTCGTACCAATCGAATCCCTCATTCCACCAGAAGGTTCCGTCTTCTGCGAGTATCACCGCATCGACGGCATCTTTCGGAATTGTTTTGAGGGGAATCCAGTACTGCACTTTATGAAAAGGTTTCCCTTGCTCATTTGCCCGTTCTGCATGTTCCCGCATGAAAGCAGTTTCGCCGGGGTTTGTAGTTTTCATACGATCTATTTCCCCGTATGGAAGAATCGCAATCTGCAGAATAAAGATCACCATCAGCGCCAGCAGTGCCGAGCTGATCTTATGCTGCCATAGCCAGCGTGCGGCCTTGCCAGAAAATCCCGGCGTCGGTATAAGCCGAGGCGGCTCTTGATCTGTCTGTTCCGGAAACTGCTGCGGTTCGAGCGATTGTTCCATCTTTAGCAAGAGCGGGAATATTTTGTACCTGTCTAAATAACTCTGCAGAAGAATTGCCGCCGCCATTGAATCGATTCGCCCGTCTTTTTTCTGACGCTCCGATTTTTTTGTTCCCATTTCTCGAAGGGTCTGCTGCGCTATGCTTGTGGTAAAGCGCTCGTCCCACGGCACGACATCGAGTCCAATTTCACGCTTCAGCCGGTCGATAAAATCGCGCACTTCTTCTGCTTTGAATGCGACTTGTCCTTTTAAGTTAAACGGCATACCTACCACGAATAATTTTATCTGTTCGCGTTCGACAATCGCCTTGAGGGCAGCAAAGAATCGGCCGTCGTTGGCGAGCGAATCGATCGGCCGGGCAATAATACCGAGCGGATCGCTTATCGAAAGTCCGATCCGTTTGGATCCGTAATCTACCCCGATTATCCTTTCAGATAGTATTCATGTCATCCCTATCCGACAAGCCGCTCTACCGAAAGAATATTCGGTATTTTTTTAATTTTTTCGATCACGCGGGCAAGATGCCCGGTATCTTTGACGTAGAGAATCACTTTGCCGTCAAAAATAACGCCCTTCGAATCCATGTTGACGCTTCGGATATTCGTATTCTGGTACGTGGAAATAGCATGTGTGATGTCATTGAGAAGGCCGGGACGATCCTCGCCGGAGATATGGATGCCGACGACAAAATCCGCGCCGTCCGAAGACGGCCACGCAACTTCCACAATGCGGGCGCTTTCCGCAAGGCGCAAGGTAAGTATGTTCTTGCAGTCTTTTCGATGAATTTTAATGCCTTCGCCGGTCGTGACAAATCCCGTAATCTCATCGCCGGGTATCGGATTGCAGCATTTTGCATGCTGGTACATAAAACCTTCGTTCTCGCCCCGTATCGAGATCCCGCTCGTCAATTCCCGTGCTGAACTGACAAACCGGTTGAACAGCGACGTATCTTCAGCAACCGGCTCGCCTGTAGATGGTTTGGACCGAATCACATACTGTTCGATGATCGTATCAGGTTCCGCTTTTTGATCGGCGATCGCCAAATAGAAATCCTGCAGATCGTTGAATTTAAGCACATGAATGAACTTTTCGAGTTCATCGTCGTTTATATGTACCTTCCGCCGCTTGACCTTTTTTTCCCACAACTCGCGCCCTTCTTGTGCATGTTTATGTACTTCTTCCCGGATATATTTCCGAATATGCGCTTTAGCTTTATGCGAAACGACGAATTGCTCCCAATCGGGATTCGGGGTTTGATTCTTCGATGTGATGATTTCTATTTGATCGCCGCTGCGGAGGAGGGTATTGAGAGGAACTATACGTCCGTTCACTTTCGACCCTATACAATGGTAGCCGACATTTGAGTGTATTTCGAAAGCAAAATCTATCGGAGTGGAGTTACGCGGAAGGTTTTTCAATTCGCCTTTCGGCGTGAAAACATATATTTCATCTTGATACAAATTGAGCTTGAAACTCTCCATGAGCTCTCTCGGAGTGTCTGCATCCTTTTGCTCAAAGAGATCACGCACCCAGCTGATCCAGCTTTCCAGCTCCTTATCGAGCACCGATTTGTTTTCTTTATATATCCAATGCGCCGCGACCCCTTTTTCCGCAACCTCGTGCATTGCTTTTGTGCGGATCTGAACCTCGACCATTCGTCCTTCCGGGCCGACAACCGTTGTATGGATCGATTGATAACCGTTCTGTTTCGGCACGGAGATATAATCCTTGAACCGCTCGGGAATTGGCTTGTACATTTCGGTCACCATACCGTAAACGCCATAACAAGCGTTATTATCGGACGTATCGAGGATAATACGAACAGCGAAGAGGTCGTAAATTTCTTCCAGCGGTTTTCCCCGGCGCTTTAATTTGTTATAAATACTGTAGATATGCTTCGGGCGTCCGGCGATTTCATACGTAAATCCTGACTCCGCCATTTTCTTTTTGATCGGCTGGACGAATTTATTGATGTACGATTCGCGTTCACGCCGCTTGGAGCGGATTTGGCGCGCGACTTTGTCGTATTCCTCACGCTGCAGGTACTTAAACGCCAGATCTTCCAGCTCCCATTTTATCTTGGCAAGACCGAAACGGTGTGCAAACGGCGCATAAATATCCAGAGTTTCCTTTGCAAGACGCTGCTGTTTTTCCGGCGGAAGATATTCCAGTGTGCGCATATTATGCAGGCGGTCGGCAAATTTGACAAGCATAACGCGGACATCGTTGACCATGGAGAGCAGCAGTTTGCGGTAGCTTTCCGCCTGGGTCACTTCATGGCTTTCGAAAAGTCCGGTTATTTTTGTCGCCCCATCGACGATATCGGCAATCGTGCCGCCGAATTCAGCGCGAATATCTTTCAGCTCAAACTCCGTATCTTCCACAACATCATGGAGCAGCGCGCTTGCGACCGAAACGTCGTCCAACGGAATTTCTTTAGCAACAACCATAGCCACTTCATACGGATGGAGAAAGTACGGTTCTCCGGAAGCGCGCAAATCATGCTTGTGCGCTTCGACGCTCAGCATAAAAGCCCGCGTGATGAGATCTTCATCGACTGAACGCAGGTTCTTGCGGCATACGCTAAGAAGATTATCGAGCCGTTTTTGATATTGACTATCGATCATCGTGACCTGTCATTAAGAATTTCCGCGGTCACCGCCCGCGGCTACAGACTTAAAATAATATAGAGATTCCCTGCCGAATGTCAAGCGGAGAGGAAATAATTGCGGGAAGTTATTTTTTTCCGAAAGAATTCAGGATCTGACGGGCATCCTGAAATTTCGCCTCAGCCCGTTTTTGAAGCGGTTCCGGGAATTGGACGGATTCATACGAAAGAATTCTCGTCAGCTGCTCGCGGACTCCTGCCGTATCGGCGGCAGCTAATTGTGATTTTGAGAGATTAAGCCGGCAGACTATTTCGTCGTACGGATGCGGTTCATGAGTTACGATAAGGTTTTCTAAAAGAGTCCGATAGGCGGGGATGGCTTCATGATACCGCTTCGAGCGGTCATAGGCGGTTGCAAGTCCCCACAGAAACACTCTCGTGTTTGGATATTGGCGTAAAGCCGCTTTGGACCAGTATTCGACCTGATTGTAGTTTTCCGCATCCAATTCGATAGAGATGAGCGCGCTGATTGCCGCATAACGGTTTTCCTCCGCTCTTTCTGCAGCAATTTCCAGCAGACGAATGCCCTCTGCACGGCTGTCATGCACAAAAGGAATCCAATGAAGAAATTCCGTTTTTTTGCTTCGCCAATAATAATATGTTCCCACCCCGACATATGCATCGTAGAATGACGAATCCTGTCCTATGACTTCTTCGAGCTTTGAAGCGCTGGACGATCCGTACCGGACCGCTGCAAGCCACGCACCCCGATCGGCGCGTTCATATGCATCGTAGCCGTCCGCAGTTCCAAGATAATATTCCTTCCATGGAGATTGAAGTTTTTCGGCGGCAGATCTTCCGAGCTCGAGCAGCGAATCGAATATCGTGCGCTCAACCGGAACGGAAAAATCAATCGAGCGTGCCTGCAGGACTGCAACTCGATAGAGATATCCGGCTGGGTGGTCCGGATATTCGCGGCAGATCTGCGTGAAAAGAGAATCTGCTTTTGAATATTCCTGCTTGATAATCAGATCGACTCCGGCAGAAACTACTTCTTTGCAGCTGCGGTTCCGGCTCCACGCGGGAAGTCTGTCCCGCAAAGACATGCGATTGTAGAATGAAGAATGAAGGACTAAAAAAAAAAACCGCTGCATAGCTTATTCCGTTCCGAATATTCTATCGCCGGCATCACCGAGTCCCGGGAGTATATATCCGCGGCGATTCAAGCCGCGGTCCAGCGAACATGTATAGATGCGAATGTCCGGATGAGTTTTTTGCATTTTCTTTACACCTTCCGGCGCGGCAACAAGACTGACGAACCGGATCTCGCGCGCACCCTGTTCTTTTAAATATGCAACCGCAGAAAGAGCGCTGCCTCCCGTTGCAAGCATCGGATCGAGAATAAAGACCAGCGCATTGCCGATATTTCTCGGCACTTTAAAATAATAATCGACCGGCCGGAGCGTCTTTTCATCGCGGTAGAGCCCAATATGTCCCACCCGTGCTTCCGGCATAACCTCGATAAATCCGTTCAGCAGGCCTAGACCGGCGCGCAGTATAGAAACAAGGACAATCGGCTGCTTGAACACAAATCCCTGTGTTTTTTCCAGAGGCGTTACAACGCGGATTTTTTTGACCTTTAACTCACGCGACACTTCATAAGCCATAAGACGTGCCGTGCGATTCAAAACCGCCCGGAACACATGACTCGGTGTTCTTTTATTCCGCAGAATGGCTAAATCGCACTTTATAAGAGGATGATCGATGACTACGAGGTTTTTCACGGCGCCATTGCCTTTCCAATGGAGAGCTTCATTTCGTGCTTCTCTGCCTGTTCCGGAATAATTGGCCTTTCATGGTTTTCACAATTCGAATGACGCCACCTTCCGAAGGTCACCTTCCGAAGGTGACCTTCGGAAGGTCTTTATGCTCATTTTTTATTAAAAACGATACCGAGCGGAACGCCGGAGAAACCGAAATGTTCGCGGAGCCGGTTTTCCAAATACCTTCGGTAACTTTCCTGAACAAGCTTCGGTTCGTTGCAGAAAAACGCAAACATCGGCGGATTCGCCTTGATCTGCGTTGCATATTTCATTTTAATCTCTTTCGGGGACGATGACTTCGGAGGATAATGCTGGATATCCGCCATAATTTTTTTATTCAGCGCACTTGTTGAAATGCGCCGGTGCTGCTGCTCGTTCACCTCCAGAGCGACATCCACAACTTTCAAGATGCGCTGTTTTGTCAGCGCTGATATGAACATAACGGGAAGATAGGCATGTTCTCCAAGTTTTTCCTGAATGATCAGCTCGAGTTTTCGCGCCGTATTCGTTTCCTTTTCGATAAGATCCCATTTATTCACAGCGATGATAGTGGAACGGTGTTTCTGGATTGTTGCGTCGATAATTTGTAAATCCTGTTTATCGACTCCCTGACTCGCATCGAACAATATAACGGCTACATCGCTTCGTTCGATAGCGCGAAGCGTTCGCAGCGTGCTGTAGAATTCCACGCTCTCTTCGATCTTGCTCCGTTTACGAAGACCCGCTGTATCGACCAGCACGACTTCTTTATCCTGATACTGAAAAATAGAATCGACGGCATCGCGGGTTGTACCGGGAATATCGGTCACAACCTGACGCTGTTTTCCGAGAAGTGCATTCACAAGAGAAGATTTCCCGACATTCGGTTTCCCGATTATCGCAAGCCGGAGACGGGTTTCCTTTGCCGGACGTCCTGCACGCTTGATTTTCTTCGTTATGCGATCGAGAAAATCCCCGATCCGCCTGCCGCCCAATGCCGCAAGACTGATCGGTTCACCGAGTCCGAGACTGTAAAATTCGGCGGTCAGATTTTCCCGCTGATCAGAATCGATCTTATTAACGATAAGATGGATCGGCTTGTTCGATTGGCGAAGGATGTTGGCAATTTCTTTATCGAGGGGCGTCACTCCTTCGAGAGCGTCAACAACAAAAATGATGGAATCCGCTTCTTCGATGGCGATTTCCGCCTGTTCCCTAATAGCTTTTTCAAAGACATCCTCGGATTTCGGCACATATCCGCCGGTGTCGATGATAGTAAATTGTTTCCCGGCCCATTCAGTTTCCGCATACAGGCGGTCGCGTGTTACTCCCGGCGTATCGAAAACGATGGCATCGCGCATACCGAGGATACGGTTGAACAATGTCGATTTGCCGACATTCGGGCGGCCTATGATAGCTACAATATGGGATGGCATAGATATGTTTTCTTTTGAAGGATGTCAGTGGGGAGATTTGTCGCATAGCGATGACTTCGCCAAACTCCCGACCTTGGCGCCTGAGAAGCCCCGCGCTAGCCATATCCTTTTGTCCTTCGATATACTTTGTCGGGGCGGGGAGATTTGAACTCCCGACCTCTTGGTCCCGAACCAAGCGCGCTAGCCAGGCTACGCTACGCCCCGATTTAAATACAATTTAGAAATTTATGTAACCGCTCAGTGAATTTTGATGTACCGTTATTTTGTAGCCGACGGCGCCCTGCCCGACTGATGACTCAGTCACTCAGGCGGGTGACTTCGGGAATCCTCCGCGGTCACCGCCCGCGGCTACAGGGAAAATCATGAACAGCAAGAACATGCTGAGTAAATACAAATTTATTTGATCAAAGAACTTTTTAGGACAACTCCCGACCTTGGCGCCCCAGCGCCACGCGCTAGCCAGGCGGAGTTTATCCCGCCTGCAGCGGGACTACGCCCCAATTTAAATTCCTATTTTAATAATATACGAAAGAGATGCCGGAAAATCAATTTGAAGTCTTCCTCTTTCGATCCAGAAACAACTTGACAATTTCATCGACCAGTGCTTCCCAGTTTGTAGCGGTATCGGCCTGCATCCAGTGAATCCTCTCATCTGCCCTGAACCATGTCATCTGACGTTTTGCAAACCGGCGGGAATTGCGTTTGATAAGTTCGGTCATTGTCTTAATGCCGGTCGTACCATCTAAAAAATCGAACACTTCTTTGTATCCGACCGTATTGAGAGCATTGGCCGTTCGCGGCAATCCACGTTGCAAGAGTCCTTTTGCTTCCTCAATCAGACCTTTTTCCAGCATGATATCGACGCGCCGGTTGATTCGTTCATAGAGAATCTTTCGCTCCCAGTTCAAACCGATCTGCATGACGCCGTAGGAAGGTTTTGAATCCTGCTCTGCATGATGCTCGGAAAGAGTTTTTCCCGTTTTGATATATACTTCCAGCGCTCTGATGATTCTCCGTATTTTTGTAGGATCGAGCCCGGAAGCTGTCGCCGGATCGACCTGCATCAGCCGCAAAAAAAGTTTTTCCGCCCCTTCTTCAGCGGCTTCCTCTTCCAATTGCCTGCGGATATCGTCGTCCTTTCCCGGTCCGTTGAAAAAGCCGTCGATCACACCTTGTACATACAGTCCGGTTCCGCCGACGAGAATCGGTTGAATCCCTTTTCCAAAAAGTTCTTCAATACATCGCTGTGCCTGCTCGCTGTAGATACCTGCATTGTAATCTTCCAATGGATCGAGAATATCGATAAAATGATGCCGGACACTGCGGAGTTCTTCGACTGTCGGTTTTGCAGTGCCGATATTCAGATGCCGATAGACCTGACGCGAATCTGCTGAAACAATTTCACCGTTGAGCCGATTGGCGAGCAGCATACCGAGTTGTGTTTTTCCGGACGCCGTCGGCCCGACGATTGACAGAAGAATCCGTTCTGAGCGTTTCATTTTTTAGTTCTTGGTTCTTGCATCTTAGTTCTTGGTTCGTGGTTCTTAGTTCTTGGTTAACTATTAACCACAATTGACTTAATTGGCAATTGTCAATTCGCTACTTCCCATTCCATCCTTTTTTCCCAATCAACGGAACGAACTTGAATCCGACCGCTTCATAAGACGTATATGCGTCTCCGGTTCGGGTAACGATTCGGATCGATTGTGTCTCAAGATCACCGACCGGAATAACAAGACGCCCTCCGTCGGAAAGCTGTTTCAGGAGCGGTTCCGGGACATCCGGGGCCGCCGCTGTAACAATGATGCCGTCGTATGGAGCAAATTCGCTCCAGCCCACCGTTCCGTCTCCGCACCGGGTTGCGATGTGATACCCTAATCTTTCCAGCAGTTTCCGCGCGTGTAAGTGCAATTCCATGTGCCGCTCTATCGTAAAAACCCGGCAGCCCAATTCCGCAAGCACGGCAGCCTGATAGCCGGAGCCGGTTCCTATCTCGAGAACTTTTGAGTCCTTGCCAGAGGGGACAGATTTCCAGCCGGCCCGAAGCTGCTCTGTCATAAATGCCACGGTATACGGCTGGGAAATTGTCTGGCCGCTGTCAATCGGCAGTGCGTTATCTTCATATGCACGGCTGATAAAAGCAGGAGAAACAAATTGATGACGTTCTATCTTCTGCATCGCTTTCAGCAGCGATTCATCGGTAATGCCCCTTTGCTTGAGCAGCGCTATCATTTCCGTGCGTTCGTCTTCAAAGCGGCTCATATATATTCCTTAAAAAGAACTCTCAGAAATTTAACGGTCGTTTTCCAATGGGTCATATAACTTTTTTCTTCTCCATAGACGGTTTGCACGGGTGCCCATGCAAAGCGGAAACTCCTCTTTGCGGCTTTGATAAGAAATTCCGTTTCCGCCTCATATCCCGGTGCAGCGGTAAAAACTTCTTCGAGCACTTTTTTGCGGATCATCCGGAACCCGCATTGGCTGTCTTTAATCCGTATTCCGGTACGCATTCCCACAAGGGCAGATGTGATGGCATTCGACATCCTTCTATGAAGCGGCATACGCGTCCCCCTCCTTTGACGCCATCCCACAATGAGGTCAGCGTTCTGCTCTTTCTGAACAGTGATAAAATTCGGAATATCTTCAGGAAGATGCTGGAGATCGGCATCCATCGTTAGCACAAAATCGACCGATGTTTGGAGGCGGATATAGTCGAAACCGGTTTGCAATGCGGCGCCTTTTCCTTTATTTGCGGTATGACGCAAGACCATCGCACCGCTTTCCTCCGCTGCATGCGCTGTGGCATCCGGCGATCCGTCGTCCACGACAAGTATACCGGCATCCGGAAGCGCGAGGCGCACCCTCCGGATCAATTCCGGAAGCGTTCGCTCTGCATCGATAGGCGGGAATAAGAACGATGAGATTCATTTTCTGCGAAATTCTCCTGCCGCAGCCGGCTTTAAAACATCGCATACCAGCGCGATGCGTTTGATTGCCTGAACGTCGTGAACGCGAAGAATCTGCGCACCGTTAAAAATACAAGCGGCGGCAGCGGCGGCGGTTCCTTCCAGGCGCTCGTTCGGAGGAAGATTCAGAATTACACCTATAAAAGATTTTCTGGAAGGGCCGACGAGCAAAGGAAAACCAAGCGAGCGAAACGACGAAAGTTCTTTCATGATCCGGATATTATGATCGAATGTTTTTCCGAATCCAATGCCGGGATCGATAATAATTTGATTGACGCCTGCCATTTTTGCCGCGTCCGCCCGAACGGATAAGAATTGCAGGACTTCTTCTATAAGGTTTTCATAGAGCGGATTGGCCTGCATCGTTTTCGGTTTACCTTTGGTATGCATAAGGACTGCTGTTGCGCGATGCCGGGCTGCCACGTCTGCCATTTGACTGTCGAATGTAAATCCGCTGATGTCGTTGACAATCACTGCACCTGCAGAGAGAGCGGCATCGGCTACTTCCGCTTTCGTCGTATCGATCGAAATCGGAATCTTGACTTCCTTCTTCAGCCGTTCGATCAGAGGAATTGTTCGCCGTATTTCTTCATCGACACCGACCGGTTCCGATCCCGGTCTTGTCGATTCACCCCCCACATCGATAAAATCAGCTCCCTCTTTTTCCATTGCTGCCCCATGGGCTGCAGCTTCTTCGATGCCGAAATATTTGCCGCCGTCGGAGAATGAATCCGGAGTGGCATTGAGGATGCCCATGATATGTGTACGGGATGCGAGATCGTACACAATATTGCCGAATTGAAATTGAAAATTCGTTCGAGTATTCATCGATATTGAAATTTTATTTCCACAAGAGCTGCAGCAAAGCAAGCCCGGCGGCATTGACGCCCCATGCCATATCGACCGGCTCTTTATCGGTCGTCATTTTCGGCAGATCGAGCGTAGAATGATAATAAGGCGAATAGCCGATGAGGATAGAATCGGATTTTCCCTTCCATGCTTTAGAACGCCATCCTTCTGTCTGTGCAACGGTTTTCGGTTCGTTCCATGCTGCCGTAAAAACGGTGATGGAGGGAATTTTAACCGAAGGCACGCCGAGTTCTTCCAGGGACTTCGGCAGAAAGACATGTGAATCCGTTCCTCCAAGCAGCGGATTCGTAGTCGCTTCTTTCCAGAATCCCCGCTGCCCCGCATATTTTTCACCGATATTTTCAAAAATTTTCAAGATATCATGATTCTGCTCGGCATCATTTCCTTCAAAATAAACGCAGCTGCGCGGGCGGGCGATGCCGATTTCGTCAAGATTGATCACGCCGGCAATCTTTTGCATTTCCGATGCATGCTGCCGGATATAATAACCGGACGATGTTAATTCACTTCCCCAAATAATAAAACGAATACTCAAAGACGGGGGCGGTATAATTTCATCGTCAACCAGTCCTTTAAGAAGACGCGCTATTTCCAGCACTCCGGAAACGCCGGAAGCATTATCGTCGGCTCCCGGTCCGCCGGAATCGGAATCTCCGTGAGCACATACTATATAATATCCATCGCCGGATCCCTGCAGCGTTGCTATAATGGTTTTTGGATGTCCGGGTTTAATGGCGCACTTTGAAGAATATTTTATTGCGACAGGCGTTTCTTTCTGCAATTCCGATTTTAGCCGTTCTCCCGCATAGGTGGAAATATCGTATACCGGAATTGGGTTATCTTTCGAAGCTTTTAAATTTGTAATCATTGCATATGTAGAATATGCAGAAGAATGAACGGGTTCATACGTCAGCAAGCAGCGGGCGCCGGCTTGTACCAGCGCGTTATATACTGCATCGGAAGGATGCCTGTCCAACAGCACAGCTTTACCGTCGATTTTATTCTTCATGATATCGGCGCCTGAAGGGCAGAAGGTCAGCAAGGATTTTTGCTCTCGCATTGACGGAGAATATCCGGCAAGCCATTCGTGCTGAAGAAGACCGCGCAGACGTTTCGGTTCATCGATCTTGATATTCCAATGAACATCGGAAAAGACAAGCTGTTCCGGCTCCGAAACAATTTCTGGATCGAAGCCATATCCCTTGAAACGACCTGCGACGTACTTGACCGATTTATCCCCGGACGCCGTTCCGCCGAGCCGGTTTCCGCATTGAACGATATCCCGCACCGTCATTCGCAGATTGACCTGACTGACTTTTGAAATAAGTCGCTTTTCCGCCTGTGCCTTTATTGGCATCTCGGCCGGTGACTGGGCAAATATTTGCCGGACAACTAGAAGAAAAATGAGAGTAACGATCTTGTAAGAGTCCATCATCCTTCAATTGAATTTATGATAATGCAAGTATACCGAAATGTCACGAAAGTTAAAAGTTCCAAAATTGCCCATGAACGTTTTGCGTGAGTGGCTGCAATTTTGAGAATCCCGTCGCTTTTTTAACGGAAGCCGTTAACAGTGAATAGTAAACTGTGAATAGTGAATAGTAAATGGATCAAAGTTCGTAGTTCGTGGTTCGTCGTTCGTAGTTAAGAACTAAGAACCAAGAACTATTATTATTTGCACCTTACCTCCATCCGCAGTACCTTACAGCATGGCACCGAACAATCTCGAACGAATGATACAACTTGCCGGCGAATTCTTTCAAGCCCATAACGATCCCGACCAGATCTCAGTGGATGAGGATATTATGCAGCGCTTGAAGGAATTACATCCGGCTACCATCACGCAGGAGGAGGATGAGAACGGTCCGATTGCATGGATATTGATCATTCCAACGACCGATCACATCATGAAAGAATTTATCGCCAAAGCCATCAACGAAAACGAACTTCTGAAACTAACGCCAAAGAATTCGGCCTTTACCGCTCTGTATCTTTGTTCTGCACTCGTTCTGCCGGAATATAGGGGAAAAGGAATAGCTCATCGCATGACCGTTGCAGCGGTCAAATCGATACAAGCACAGCATCCTCTTCAATCTCTTTTCTATTGGTCTTTCAGCCCGGAAGGAGAACATTTGGCATTGTCTGTAGCAAAAGAAACCGGACTGCCGATTTTGAAGCGGGATTGAAAAAGGACGCCCCCGCAAGGTTATAAATACAAAAGCCCGGTCTCGCTTATGCAAAACCGGGCTCCGTTTTTACTGTTCACCGTTTACTGTTTACCGTTCACTTCCCCAGCACATATTTTTTGTAGCGCTCATTGATTCTTCCCCAGTGCAAGTTCGCAATCACGTTGTCGATATATTTTGCGCGGGCAGGACCGTCTTTGTGATAGTAGGCATGCTCAAAAACATCGAGAGCGATCAGCGGAACTCCGCCCCAGATGGCGCCGTATTGGTGTTCGTCCACCAGGACATTGAGCAGCCGCTCTGAATAGAGCCGGTCGAACACGAGCAGCCCCCATCCGCTGAGTTTTGCCGAGAGCGCAGATGCTTTAAAGTCTGCTTTCCACACATCGAACGACCCAAATTCCTTTTCAATCGCGGCTTTTATTTCCGGTCCCTTGGAAGGATCGCCGTCGCCGCCGAGAACTTCCCAATACAGATCGTGAAGCAGCGTTCCGGAGTGATTCCATGTAAACCTGCGCTTCAGCTCGCCGATCTGGCTAAAATTTCCGTTTGCTCCCGAACGATCCGCTGTCTCCAGTCCCTTTTCGATGTTATTCAGGGCTGTAACGTAACCTTTATGGTGAGTGTTGTAATGCCAATCGGTCGTTTCCGGACTGACGACATTCGCCAGCAGTTTTTTTGCCTCTTCATCCGAATACGGACGCGATTTGAATTTCCATTCGTATGCCATACCATTTCCTCTCTTGATATAATGTGTAAGCGATTGCTCTTTTCAATTCAAAATATATAACACCATCTTCCCCTCCAGAAGTTCCTGGCAGCGCATTTTCCATGGATTATGACATATTCAAAATCAATTTTGCCGCTTCGGACATCATACCGGGATTCCAGGCCGGCTCGAAAACCAACTCGACCATCACGTTGCGCACGCCCGGAACTTGCTCCGCCCGCCGCTTGACATCCGCCGCGATCATCGGACCCATCCCGCAGCCGGGAGCCGTCAATGTCATCACAATGTACACGTTCGCTTCGCCCGGAATTTCCTCTTCTACCTTCACATCATAGACGAGGCCGAGGTCGACGATATTCACCGGAATTTCCGGATCGTAACAATCCCTCAATACATCCCACACACGGCTTTCGGCAATCGGAGCATTCAAATCGAGCTGCGGATTATTTTCCGGTTCATCGGCAGGCCGTTCTTGTTTTCGTTCTTCTGCGACCATAATCAATTTCCGCAGTCGCAGCCGCCGCCGCAGCCGCATTTTTCTTCATTCGGGTTATCGAAATAAAATCCACGCCCTTCCGGTCCTTCGGCAAACGCCAGCTTCGAGCCGGACAGACGCAGAAGGCTTTGAAGGTCGACATATACCGTCAACCCTTCGCTTTGAAACACCCGGTCCGTTTCGTTCGCTTTATCGTCGAATCCGATTACATAGGAGACACCGCAGCATCCGCTGCCGTCTTTCACACCCAGACGCAGGGACAGCGTTTCCGGAATATTATTTTCCGTTCGTACACGCCGGATTTCCGCCGCCGCCTCAGGTGTTACCGAAATTTCTGCTGCTGTTAAATTTTCCGTCATATCTTCTCCGTTTATTATTGAACATCGGCTTTATTATGAAAATTCCCTATTCCGTCGAAACGGATTCTTCTTTGTTCTCAAGAACATTTTTCATGGTATGCCAGGCAAGGATCGCGCATTTTACCCGAGCCGGAAATTCGCTGACGCCCGAAAATGCCGCCAGTTTTCCCAGTTCTTCCGCATCCGCTTCCGATTCCCCGCGCACGAGTTGATGAAACTGATCGAATAATGCCTCCGCTTCGACGCGCGTCTTTCCTTTGAGCAGGCTCCCCATCACGGACGCGGAAGCTTTGGAAATGGCGCACCCGGATCCCTGAAAAGAAATATCTTCGATGACCTCGCCTTTCATTTTTATGTAGACCGTATAACGGTCTCCGCACAGCGGGTTATATCCTTCCAGAAAGCGGTCCGGATTTTCCATTTTCCTGTAATTCCGCGGGTTGCGGTTATGGTCGAGTATCACTTCCTGATAGAGAGATCTAAGATCAGACATAGCCAAAAACCTTCTTCACTTTTTGAATGCCCTCAACGAGCATATCGATTTCATCCATGGTATTATAGAATGCAAATGAAGCGCGCGCAGTCGCAGGAATACCGAATCGGTCCATGACCGGCTGAGCGCAATGATGTCCCGTCCGTATCGCAATCCCTTCCTGATCGAGTATAGTTCCGATATCATGCGGGTGAATGCCGTCGATAACAAAAGAAACGACGCCGGCTTTTTCTTTCGCCGTACCGATGATCCGCACACCTTCAATCTCCGAAAGCCGGTCCGATGCAGAGCGGATCAAATCACGTTCATAACGGACTACAGCTTCCCAGTCGAGCGTCTTGAGATATTCCAGCGCAGACCCGAGACCTATTGCTCCTTCGATATGCGGCGTACCGGCTTCGAATTTATAGGGAAGTTCGTTGAAAATAGTTTTTTCGAACGTCACGGAACGTATCATGTCTCCGCCGCCCTGATACGGAGGCAAAGCATCCAGAAGCCGTTCTTTTCCGTACAGTATTCCCAGTCCGGTCGGACCGAAAATCTTATGAGAAGAAAAGGCATAAAAATCCGCATCAAGGGCGCGCACATCGACCTTCAAATGCGGCAAGCCCTGTGCACCGTCGACGAGCACTGGAATATTGAAGCGGTGAGCCGATTCAATCATCTGCCGAATCGGATTGACCGTTCCCAGTGCATTCGAAACGTGACTTATTGCA
Organism: Ignavibacteriota bacterium; assembly: GCA_963778945.1. Classification (GTDB taxonomy): domain Bacteria; phylum Bacteroidota; class Ignavibacteria; order UBA10030; family UBA10030; genus Fen-1254. The sequence continues at coordinate 46,529 of CAVZWL010000026.1, read as the reverse complement.
GCAATTTTTACTTTTTCGGACAGCAGATTTTCAAATTCTTCCAGCTCTACTTCGCCGTTATTATCGATCGGTGCTATACGCAGTTTCGCCTGTTTCTCTTCGCAGATTAACTGCCAGGGAACGATGTTGGAATGATGCTCGAGTCCGGTGATAACGACCTCGTCTCCCGGTTTCAGATATTTCCTGCCGAAAGTTGCAGCGACAAGATTGATGCTTTCAGTAGCTCCGCGTGTAAATATAATTTCTTTCGCAGAAGCAGCATTGATAAACGTTCTTATGGTCTCTCGGGCATCTTCATATTTCTTAGTAGCAAGTTCGCTTAACGCATGCACGCCGCGGTGCACGTTGGCGTTTTCTTCCCTGTAATAACGGTCTATTGCATCGAGGACGGCAAGCGGCTTCTGTGTCGTCGCGGCATTGTCCAGATACACGAGCGGTTTTCCGTGAACCCGAATCGAGAGAATCGGAAAATCTCCGCGAATCTTATCGGCATCAAGAACGGCGGCCGAGGTTTTCTTCTGTTCTTTTTCTGCTATCATCGGGCAGCGTCCTTTCGTCCGCGGTCGAGCCTGGAATGAATCTGCAGGTCTAACTGTTCACGGAGCGCCGGAATGCCGACACTCCCGATAACTTCGCCTGCAAATGCGTAGGTCAGCATATCCCGCGCCTGCGATTCATTGAGACCGCGCGAGCGGAGGTAAAATATATGCTCTGCGTCGAGCTGCCCTACTGTAGCGCCGTGTGTGCATTTGACATCGTCAGCGAATATTTCAAGCTGCGGTTTTGTATTCATCACAGCATCATCCGAGAGCAGGAGCGTCTTATTCGTTTGCTTTGCATCTGTTTTTTGCGCGTCTTTATGCACCATAATTTTTCCGTTAAAAACGCCTCGCGCTTTTCCGTCCAGAATAGCTTTATAGACCTGATGACTGGTGCAGTTCGGCTTTGCATGATCCAGAAGCGTGTGATTATCGATGAGCTGATTACCATGAGCAATCAAAAGACCGTTGAGGCGGCATTCTATGCCCTCCGCGTCCAGTCTGGCAGCGAGCGTATTCCTTACCAGAAGCCCTCCGAGTGATATGCAATTCGAATGATACGCGCTTCCGGCCTGCTGGTAAACGGCAGAAGTATTGATATGAAACGCATTTTCACCTTCGAGCTGAATGCGGTCATGTTCAACGACAGCATGATTTCCGAGGACGGTCTCCACAACGGCATTGGTCAGATATGCCTGACCGCCGGGACCAAAATACGTTTCCACAATTTTAACTTGAGCAGCATCGCCGGCAACAAAAAGACTGCGCGGATGCGCAACGGAAGGGTTCTGCCGATTTGCTGCTATATAGATGAACTGAATCGGCTTCTCGACTATCGTTCGACGGGGAACAAAAAGAAAAACACCATCCATTAAAAACGCGGCATTGAGCGCAGCAAACCCATTTTCATTCGGATCCACGTATGCTCCAAGATGAATAAGCACTTCAGGCCGGTTTTGCTTGCGGGCTGCGGCAAGACTCTCGACAACAACTCCTGCGGGCAGGCCGTTTAAATCCGACAGCGCAGAGGAGAAAAATCCGTCGACAAGAACCACGCGTACAGCATCCGGCAAAAGAACGGATTCGAGATCCGCCAAAGAAATCTTCGATGCATTGTCAGTGAGAACCGGTTCAAAATGCGTTTTCGCAACGGGCTGAATGTTTGTAAACCGCCAATCTTCCTGCCTGGAAGTCGGGAATCCCGTTTCCATGAATTTTGAAAATGCCTGGCGGCGCAGTGCATGCCGCGGCGTGGATTTTTCGCCGTTCAATCCCTGTTCGAACTTTTCAAAATCCGATCGATACTCTAAGAGCACTGTTTGATCTGCCGATTGCATAGTTCTCTCCGTCAGACTGCCTGTTCTGTTTCTTCCCGGACCCATTCGTAGCCGCGCGATTCGAGTTCGAGCGCCAGGTTCTTTGTGCCGGATTTTACGATACGGCCGTCCACAAGAACATGCACGACATCGGGAATGATATAATTGAGCAGGCGCTGGTAATGAGTCACGACAATCGCTGCATTCTCGCGGCTGCGGAGCTTATTGACGCCGTCCGCAACGATTCGGAGCGCATCGATATCCAGGCCCGAATCCGTTTCATCGAGGATCGAAAGAACGGGATCGAGCACCGCCATATGAAAAATTTCATTCCGTTTTTTCTCGCCGCCGGAGAACCCTTCATTGACCGGACGATTCAGAAAACTTTCATCCATTTCGATGAGTTTCAATTTCGATTTAATAAGCTTGAGAAAATCCATGGCATCCAATTCTTCCAATCCGCGGTACTTCCGGACAGCATTCAGAGCCGCTTTGAGGAAGTACGAATTATTAACACCTGGAATTTCGACCGGATATTGAAAGGCAAGGAACATGCCTTCGCGTGCACGTTCTTCGGGATTGAGCGAAAAAAGGTCTTTCCCGCGGTACAGAATCTCTCCTTCGGTTACCGTATATGCTTCTCGTCCGGCGAGGACGCCGGCGAGCGTGCTTTTCCCGGAGCCGTTCGGCCCCATAATAGCATGGATTTCTCCCGGATTCACCGTCAGGTTAATGCCCCGGAGAATTTCATTTCCACCCACTTCCGCATGTAAATTTTTAATCTCAAGCAAAGGCATAAACAATCCTCATCTTATTCATAAATTGCGTTCTTTGTTCTTGGTTCGTAGTTCTTGGTTCTTGGTTCTTATTTACCATTTACTGTTTGCTGTTTGCTGTTTACAACTCATTCTTTACTATTCTCCAAATTGAAACTCACTGGCGTAGGACAACATCATCAGGCCTCCGGCTACCATTTACCATTTACTATTAACCATTTACTATTAACCTTATTCTTCATTCTTTTAGCCCACGCTTCCTTCTAAGCTTACACCGAGCAGTTTCTGTGCTTCAACGGCAAACTCCATAGGCAGTTCGCGAAAGACCTCTTTGCAGAATCCGTTGACGATCATATTGACGGCATCTTCTGCGGACAGTCCCCGCTGTTTGCAGTAAAAAATCTGGTCCTCGCCGATTTTTGATGTCGACGCTTCGTGTTCGACTTTGGACGTCGTATTTTTCACTTCGATGTAAGGGAAAGTATGCGCGCCGCATTTATCCCCCAGGAGAAGCGAATCGCACTGCGAATAATTCCGCGCGTGGACAGCTCCCTTCTTGACCTCGACAAGGCCCCGGTAGGAATTCTGCCCGCGCCCCGCCGAGATACCCTTTGAGACGATCGTGCTGTGCGTGTTCTTTCCGATATGAATCATTTTCGTGCCGGTATCGGCCTGCTGGTAATTATTGACGACCGCAACGGAATAAAATTCGCCGACGGAATTATCGCCGATCAGGAGAACGCTCGGATATTTCCATGTGATAGCGGAACCGGTCTCGACCTGCGTCCATGAAATTTTTGCATTATCGCCGGCGCATTTACCCCGCTTGGTCACAAAATTATAAATACCGCCGCGGCCTTCCTTATCTCCCGGATACCAGTTCTGCACCGTCGAATATTTGACCTGAGCATTTGCATGCGAAACAATCTCCACCACCGCCGCATGGAGCTGGTTCGTATCTCGCCTGGGGGCAGTGCATCCTTCCAGATAACTGACGTACGCGCCTTCTTCTGCAACGATCAATGTCCGTTCGAATTGACCCGTATCTGCGGCATTGATGCGGAAATAAGTAGAAAGCTCCATAGGACAGTGTACGCCCTTCGGAATAAAACAGAACGAACCGTCTGTGAAAACGGCGGAATTAAGCGCAGCAAAAAAATTGTCGTTCTGCGGGACAACCGATCCGAGGTATTTTTTAATCAGATCCGGATGCTCGCGCACCGCATCTGAAAAGGAGCCGAAAATAATTCCGAGGTCTTTCAGTTTCTCTTTGAATGTGGTTGCAACCGAAACACTGTCGAAGACGGCATCGACCGCAACACCGGCGAGCCACTCCTGCTCTTTGAGCGGAATGCCCAATTTTTCGTACGTTTTAACCAGTTCCGGATCGACTTCCGTCAGGCTTTGAGGCCGAATTTTTTGTTTTGGAGCCGAGTAATAGGCAATCGCCTGATAATCGATCGGCGCAAATTTAACATTCGGCCAATGCGGCTCCGTCATGGTTTTCCAGTGCCGGTACGCTTTCAGACGCCATTCGAGCAGCCATTCAGGTTCCTCTTTTTTTGCAGAGATCATTCGAATAACATCTTCACTGAGGCCCGGTGCGACCGTATCGGATTCTATATCGCTGATGAATCCGTACTTATATTCCTGCGTTGCAAGATTCCCAATTTGATTTTGTTCTGCATTCATAGGTATTTGCGTTTCTATATGATCTGTTCCAGTGTCGTATTTTCAAGAAGTACATTGAGATTGTGCTGCATTTTTTCCAGAGGGCGGCGGATGGTGCATGATTCGTAAATCGAACAGTTGTCCATCCCTTCCGCATAACATTCCGTAATCGTCGGTTTCTCTTCTTCGATAACCTGAATAATTTTCGAAACCTGCAATTCATTCGGCCTTCGCGCAAGCGAATATCCGCCGCGCATCCCCTGAAGCGATACGAGAAGTCCCGCCTTCGATAATTTCTGCAAAACCTTCGCCAGCAGCTCGTACGGAATATCGCAGCGCACAGCAATTTCTTTTGCCGTAAAAAATTGACCGGATGGATTCAAAGCCATGTGCCTGAGCGCCATCAGACCGTATTCAACTTTTTTCGAGAGCTGCAGCATAAATACGACTTAATCAGTCCTATATTCTGTAAAAAAAATGAGAGCATTCTGCCGCTCTCATAAAAAAATATATTCTTTCTATTTAAATATCTTTGGAAATTTCCTGCAAATCAAGGAATTTCTTCATTTGAAAATTTTTTGAAGTGCACTTTTTTTTCTCTACCTTATTATACTATGAAAGCACTTCAAACAGAAGAACTGAGCAAACAATACCGCTCCGGGTTCTTCAAGAAATATAACATACTCGCACTCGATAAAGTTTCTCTGGAAGTCGAAGAGGGCGAGATTTTCGGTCTTCTCGGTCCGAACGGAGCCGGAAAAACGACATTTATCAAACTCATGCTCTCCATCGTTCACGCAACGGCTGGAAAAGCGGAAATCTTCGGACAATCCGTTAAAATACGTTCGGTACGCGAAATGTGCGGTTACCTGCCGGAAAATCACCGCTATCCGCAGTTTCTCAACGGACTCGATACGCTGCTCTTTTTCGGGCGGCTGAACGGACTGCCCGAATCGGAATTGCGGCCCAGGGCGCAAACATTGCTGGAAACGGTCGGATTGGTTCAGTGGGCAAAGGTCAAGACAAAAAAATATTCAAAGGGCATGCTCCAGCGTTTGGGTCTGGCGCAAGCATTGATGAATAATCCAAAGCTTCTTTTTCTGGACGAGCCGACGGACGGAGTCGATCCGGTCGGCAGAAAAGAAATACGCGATTTGCTCATCGGCTTAAAATCGCAAGGTACAACGATCTTTTTAAATTCCCATTTACTTTCGGAAGTCGAGCTCATCAGCGACCGGGTGGCCATACTTAACGAAGGCAGGGTTATACGGACGGGAACGATTGCGGAAATAACATCACAGAAACTTTGTACTCCATACAGCTTTCCGCGCATCTGCCGCTTGCGCTGGAGGAACGGTTCAAATCTTCGCTTCCATCGGTTACGTACGAGAACAATCGTCTGGATATTTCGCTCAACGATAAAACAGAACTGAATCCCGTCATCGATGCGCTGCGCACGGCAGGTATCGGCATCGAAGGGATGACGCAGCAAAAAACTTCGCTTGAAGACTATTTTATCAAGCTTGTCCAAGGAGAAAACAACAAGTGAGATTCTGGGGTATGTTTCGTTTTACGATTCTTGAAACCGTCCGAAAAGGCACGCTGATTTTTTATTTCGCGATTGCAACATTTATTCTGATCATCCTTGCTCTCGGTATTACCAGATCGCCGAACGACCCGGAGCTTATCACCATGTTCGGAATTCCTTTCAGCGGCAAACCGATCGGCAATGCCGGCCTTGTTGAATTCCTTCTCTACACGCTGCATCATCTTTCCGTTCAATTTATTTTGCTTTTCGGTGTTTTCGGCGTCTCCGGTTTGATTCCGGACATGCTGGAAAAAGGAACGATCGATTTATTCCTCAGCAAACCGCTTTCGCGGCTGGAACTGCTGCTTTCCCGTTCATTCGGAGCAACGGCAGGAATCGGATTGAATCTTATTTACTTTTTTGCCGGTGTCTGGACGGTTTTCGGACTGAAGCTCGGCGTATGGCATTGGGCATTCCTTTCCTCGCTCATCTATGTCTTTTTTGCATTTGCTTGTTTTTATTCTGTTGTAACGATAGTCGGCCTTATTACACGCAGTACCGGATTTACTGTTCTCATCTCTTTTTGCTTCATGTTCATTTCGTGGGGATTAGAAGCGCGTGAACATGGTCTTTATATTTTATGGAACAATGTTGTCTATCATCGCCTGCTCGATGCACTTTATTATCTGACGCCGCAGCTCAATGCAATGCTGGAGAATTCCTCGAGGGTTATCATTAAATCTGCACTTTTCCCGGCCACACCCGAGTTTACATTTATGCCGTATCTGTACTCGCTTGGTTCCGCTGTTTTGATGTATGTATTATCGGTCTGGTATTTTTCGCGCCGCGATTTTTAAAGCCATGCCGGATGTCTCTTGTTTGCGTCTGACTTATAATTTATATATACTATTTGTATCTATTTTTAAAGGATCCTATGAACACTGCAAAAATATTTACAAACGGAGGAAGCCAGGCGGTTCGGCTGCCGAAAAAATATCGGTTCACGTCCAAAGAAGTCTACATACAGCCGGTCAAAGGCGGAGTTCTTTTGCTCGAAACAAGTACATCATGGAAGCCGCTTCTTGAGAGCCTGGGATCGATTTCCGAAGACTTCCCCAATAAACGCATCCAGCCGAAATATCAACGTCGTGAAAAGCTATCATGAAGTATCTGCTCGACACGGATACATGCATTTATCTGCTCAAAGGATTAATAAAAAATGCTGAGGCGTATTTTGAGGCGTTGAATCCCGGAGATATTGCCGTTTCATCAATTACTCTTGCGGAATTATTATTCGGGGCCGAAAAGAGCCGACATATCGAACAGAACAAACAAACCATCGAAAACTTCATCAGGCCACTCGTTATACTATCCTTCGACGCAAATGCTGCAAAACAATATGGATACATTCGATATAAATTGGAACAATCTGGTAGAATAATTGGCTCAATGGATATGCTTATTGCCGCAATTGCTCTTGCAAATGATGTAAAGCTTGTAACCAATAATTTGAAAGAATTTAACCGAATCAACGGATTGAAGACTGAGAATTGGTTTAAAACAAAGTAAGCACATTTAAGGATGAAAATGAAGATCGGCATTACATGTTACCCGACATACGGCGGAAGCGGCGTTGTTGCGACCGAGCTCGGCAAGGAACTTGCCCACCGGGGTCATTCCATTCATTTTATCAGTTATGCGCTGCCGATGCGCTTGAGCGGATTTCAGGATAACATTGTCTATCACGAAGTCGAAATGGCTAATTATCCTGTATTCGAGTTTCCTCTCTACACACTTGCGCTTGCCAGTAAGATGGTTGAAGTCGCCCGGTATGAGAAACTGGACATACTCCATTGTCATTATGCACTCCCGCATGCCACAAGCGCTTATCTGGCAAAACAAATCCTGCACGATACAAACTTAAAAATCGTCACGACGCTTCACGGGACAGATATCACATTAGTCGGTCTGGAACCGAGCTTTTTGCCTATTATGAAGTTCAGCATCGAACAAAGCGACGGCGTTACTGCGGTCTCGCGGTTTCTCAAGGAAAAGACACAGACGAATTACGGCATCGATAAAGACATTGCCGTTATTCCGAATTTTATCGACACCGCAAAATACAAGCGGACACCATCCGACATTTTTTGCGTCAAGTCGGGCGCCGACGGACAGAAGGTCGTTGCGCACACGTCGAATTTCCGGCCCGTAAAGCGCGTCGCAGACGTCATACGCATCTTCAATGAAGTGCAGAAAAAGTACCCAGCATACTTCTTCTCATCGGCGACGGTCCCGACCGCTCGCAATGCGAAATTCTCTGCCGCGAACTGGGCATTGAAAACAAAGTGCGATTTCTCGGCAAGCAGGTGGAAATTGTCCCTCTTCTCTCAACTGCAGATTTGTTCCTCATGCCGAGCCAATCGGAAAGTTTCGGCCTTGCCGCGCTTGAAGCGATGGCATGCGAAGTCCCCGTTATATCGACCAGCGTCGGCGGACTGCCGGAACTGCAGATACACGGACAGACAGGTTTTATTGCGGAAATCGGCGACGTCGAGCGCATGGCTCGCTATGCCATCGACCTGCTTTCCAATCCGGTCAAGCATAAAATGTTCTCCGAAGCTGCCCGGAAACGTGCAGAGGAATTCGAATCGACAAAGATCGTTCCGCAATATGAAAGTTATTACGAGAAGATCCTATCGACGCCTTAAACAAGAGTGCCTTTTTCCCCCTTATAGAAAACTCGCCGCCTATCATCTTAGTATTGCCGTAACAGGCGGCGATATTTCTTCAATAAATCACAGAGCTATTTCAGCATCTGTATTTTCAGTGTTTTTACCAATTGCTTTGAATTCACTCCCTGCACCATCATGCGGACAAAATATACGCCGCTGGCATAGTGTGAACCGTCAAAGACGGCCGTATACTGACCTGCTGCGGTTTTTATTTTACCTATATCCTCTCATTACAACTGGAAAACCATTCGATCCTGTGAAGAATTGTCCTCCTAGAGCAACAAAGTTTTGAGTCGGACAAACTGTTAAGAAGAGAACAAGAGCCGATCCATTATTCATTGCCTTTAGATCGGGATATATATACCAGCTTATTCCATTAAAATGAGCACATTCACCAACCTGACCGACAATAAATATATCATTTTCTGCAGTCCCGCGGATGCAGGAGGAAATCCATCCTTGTCCTGTAGTTATTGCTGTGAATAAATTCGTAGATAAGTTCCATTGCCGTAGAGGGGTTTCGCCAACTAACCATAATTTATTTTGTATGTCCGTCCATAATGAAGTAAATGCAAACTGCATTTTTACCGGCTGAGTCGCCGAGTCATAAATTGTCGTCCAGTTTGTGCCATCGCATTGCAAGACTACGCTGTGACCATCAACATCGTTTGTTCCCGTTGCCCAAATATGGTTTGCATCTGTTCCCCATATATCCTGCAAGTCAACTGTGGTATTACTTTTTATTTTGGTCCAGCTGAAACCATTAAAATGAGCGATCATTCCTTTATAACCTACCCCGTAAATATTATTCGAACTCGTTCCCCAAAGTTTGGCGATGGATTGTCCGTTGTCTACGCCTCCAATTAAGGCAATACGACCATACGATGCACTTGTTTGAGAAGAAATCCCATCCCAATGATGCACACCTCCATCTGCAAGCCAAATATCCGTACCACTAAATGAAAATATTCCTTGTAATTCAGGAATAATCTGATTGTTATTGTCATAGATTTTTTGAAGCCGCCAATTTTGTCCATTCCATCGCGCGATACTATATGGGTTTTCTTTGTCTGATTGCCCATTCGCGTTGTTTAAATAAATCTGTCCAACGGCAAGAGCGCTGTCTTTATTAAATATCCAAACATCGTTCACGTATCCTTCTGCTCCAAGCGTATCAACGTGCCACGTTATTGCATGAGATGTTGAATCCAAGGTTTTAATCTGGACTGTTCTTGTGAATGAGTTATTCAAAAGACGTGCGGTATAGTTATAGGTTTGTCCTGCTTTTACATTCGCATCCACAACTGTCGTATCTGTTGTAGTCATGAATATAGTGTCGAAGATAGCGCTGTTACGTTCTAATGTAACGATTGGATGGGCAACATTATCGACAGATATATTCAGCCACACTTGCGTGCAGCTCACTTCCTCTACAGTTAATGTCATAGGTTGAATAATTGAAGAAATAGGATTGCCGTTATGGCATCCAAATCCAATAATAAGTAAAGCCATACAACTACCGAGGAATATTCGTGTTATCATTATTTGGGTGTTCTTTCTACAAAAACGATATAGAAATTGGAAAATAATTATGTTGAGCGTGGTGGATTTATTAGAGTGATATAACACGAAAATACTACGATTTATCTATAACTATGTCAAGCCATTGTCTGTCGTAATTTCACCAAAAGCTTGTCGTAAAATTGATAAGAACGTGTCGTAAATTCACGACGGGCTTGTGACAAAAACCCAAAAAACCGTGCCGTAAATAACCAAAAGCATATATTTTTTCACTCGTACACTCCTTGTTTTTTTAACCAATGGTGATAAATGCACTTTGAATATGGACTCTTTAGTCCACCCACCTCCCATACACCTTGGAAAGGTGTTTTGAAAATACATCATGTTTTCTAAGGAATTTGCATATTTTTTTGACCACCTTGGAAAGGTGTCGGAGCTGAGGGTGGCTGCTTTTGGATTAAACAGATATGCCTGAGAAAATCATGATGATTGAAGCCGGGGAAAAACGTTGCATCTAAAAGAAGCGGGTTACACCGGGCGGAGGTTTGCGTATTTGACAACGAGGCTTTTTATGCCGACACGGTCGAACTGCACAACGACTTTCTGCGCATCTCCGCGGCCCTGAACCTCAGCTACACGGCCCCGACCGAAAATTTCATTCCATACACCTTGGAAAGGTGTCTTGAAAATACATCATGATTTCTAAGGAATTTGCATATTTTTTTGACCACCTTGGAAAGGTATCGGAGCTGAGGTGTCTTCTTTTGGGTTGAATAGATATGATTGAGAAAATTATTAGAATTGAAGTTCTACACACCTTGGAAAGGTGTCCTGAAAATACATCGATTTCCTAAGAAATTTTTATACTTTTTTGACCACCTTGGAAAGGTATCGGAGCTGAGTGTGTCTTCTTTTGGGTTGAATAGATATGATTGAGAAAATCATGATGATTGAAGCCGGGGAAAAACGTTGCATCTAAAAGAAGCGGGTTACACCGGGCGGAGGTTTGCGTATTTGACAACGAGGCTTTTTATGCCGACACGGTCGAACTGCACAACGACTTTCTGCGCATCTCCGCGGCCCTGAATTTCAGCAACCCGGCCCCGACCGAACATTTCATGCTGAACGATGGAACCCCTTTTTATTTCGAACTGCACCTGAGATTCAGACTCGTAATCCGGCATTGCGTCGTTAAATTGATGTTCTTCAACTTTACTCGTATGAGTCAATTTCTTTACAAGCGGGCGGGTATTGTCGGAATCGAACAAAGGTTCGGCGGAAACTCGTTTCGGCTTTCGAAAACTCACACGTTCGATATTTTTTTCCCCGAGTTCGGAAAGAAATCTCGATTCGCCCGGATACGTAATATCGCCGTACCGATAGCGGAGTTCAGTATGCGTCATGTAAAGTTTCTGCTCTGCCCGCGTTATACCGACGTAGAGAAGCCGCCGCTCTTCTTCAATGTCTCCGGTTTCAATAGTTCCGGAATAAAAAGGGAGCAGACCTTCTTCGAGTCCAGCGATAAAGACGACGGGAAATTCCAGACCTTTGCTCGCATGGAGCGTCATAAGCGTGACGGCGTTTCGTTCACCTTCCCAAGTATCGATATCGGAAACAAGCGAGACCTCCTCAAGAAACTGCTCCAGTGTCGATTCGGGGTGTTCATGGCTGAATTCCGATATAGCAGATAAAAGTTCGTGAACATTCTCCCACCGGCTCATTGCTTCTGCCGTACGCTCTTCCTTATACATGGGCAGGATGCCGAGTTCATCGACCAGAGACCGGGTCCATTCGCTCATGGACATTTCCTTCCGCAGCGCGATGTACTTTTCGATAAACGTTTTAAATTGTTTGATGCTGGATTTTGCGCGTTCAGTTATATTTTCTATGCCTTCGACTGAAGCAAGTATGACGAACAACGGCGACTTAATTTTCGCAGCATGCAGCTGCAGCCGCTCGATTGATGTATCGCCGATACCGCGAGCCGGATAATTGATAATACGCAGCAGGCTTTCCTCATCACTCTGATTGGCAATGAGACGGAAATACGCCAGTACATCCTTGATTTCCTTGCGCTCGTAGAACCGGATGCCCCCGACAATTTCATAGGGAATGGCGTTTTTACGCAGGGCATCTTCAATCGTCCGGGACTGGGCATTGGTGCGGTAAAGAACGGCAAAATCTTTTAAATCGAGCTTCCGATTGTGACATTCCAGATGAAGTGCGCGGACGATGGTCGCCCCTTCTTCACGGTCGTCGGAGCAGCGCATGACGGTCACAGGTTCCCCCAGAGGGTTCGATGTCCAAAGATCTTTCTTCAGTTGCTTTTTATTGAACCGGATTAAGCAGTCCGCGATGCCGATAATCGATTTGGTCGACCGGTAATTCTGTTCGAGCCGGAAGGTCGAGCATTTCGGATAATCTTTTTCAAATTCCAGGATATTGCGTATATCCGCACCTCGGAACGAATAAATACTCTGCGCATCGTCTCCCACTACAGCAATATTATTCTGCGGCTCTCCGAGCATTCGTATGACCCGATATTGCGCTTTGTTGGTATCCTGAAATTCGTCGACAAGTATGAATTTGAAACCGGTGCTGATATTTTTCGAGCACATCCTTCTTCTTCTCAAACAATTCAATCGGCTTGATGAGCAGATCGTCAAAATCCATTGCATTGTTCTGCTGCAGGGTCTTCTGATATTCCGCATAGACAAGTGAAACTTTTTCCGAAAATAAGTCTGCTGCGAGAGCGCCTGCCTGCTCCGGGGAAAGATATTGATTTTTGGCATTGCTGATGCGCGAGCGGACTGCCTGAGCGGGAAACTGCTGGACCGGTATATTCAATCGATCCATAACCTTTTTGATGACGCTGAGAGAATCATCGGAGTCGTAAATGGTAAACGCAGGTGTAAATTTCAGATGCATGCATTCCTTGCGTAAAACCCTCGCGAACATTGAATGGAACGTTCCCATCCAGAGATTGCCGGCGTCCTCTCCGACAAGCGCGGCTATTCGCGTTTTCATTTCTTTTGCAGCTTTATTGGTAAAGGTCAGGGCAAGAATTTGATGCGCAGGCACGCCGCAGGCCATCAGGTAGGCAATACGGTATGTCAGTACGCGCGTTTTTCCGCTCCCGGCGCCGGCAATAATCATAACCGGACCGTTTGCAGCTTTTACGGCATCCTGCTGAATCGGATTAAGATCTTGAAGAAACTTCATGTGCATGCAATGAGAACTTTGAAAATATTGGTACGGTAAAAACGGTCCCTAAGGAGCAGCAATTCGGAGAATATAAATGCCGGAGTTTTTGACTGGAACGGTTTTTAATATCTACGCTTGTTATGATAAGGAATAATTGCTGCGAGGGCAAATACTGAATTCAGAAGTCAGAATTAAGAAGACAGAAGTCAGAAGCCAGAATTTAGGAGATAGATTTAGAATTGAATAAATTTGCCGTGCGCAATTCTTAATATCCGGATTCGCAGTTTATTGTTTCTCTTCTCCGATTTGAATTCTGCTAATGCAGAATAACTTTTTCAGGCCTCCGGCCACCATTCGCCATTTACTATTGACCATTTACCGCTCTACGCCGGTATAGCTCCTTCGAGGCGGAGAAGAAATTCTTTTGTCTTCAATCCAGCGGCGTAGCCGACCAATTTTTTATCGCTGCCGATGACTCGATGACACGGAACAATAATCGGCAGCGGATTCGATCCGTTAGCCCGCCCTACGGCTTGAAAAGCTCCGGGTTTTCCGACACGTTTCGCAAGGTCTTTGTACGAGATCGTGGATCCGTAACGAATGCGCTTCAATTCCTTCCAAACCATGATCTGGAATTCTGTTCCGATAGGATCCAGATCGCTGTGGAACTTAACAAGCCGGCGTTCAAAGTACCTGTTCAATTCGTCTATCACCTGGCGGTTTCTCGCCGACGATTCGATCAGATCGGCGCCGTTGGTGTGACGGTTCATCCAGAGCAGGAATTCTTTTTTGGTCTGAGCCGGAATGGCTATCTTGCAAACGCCGCGTTCGGTCGACGCTACGTGAATTGTTCCGATTTTAGAATTGAACGATGTATAATAAATTTTTTTCATTTTTAGTTTTATGTCCCCTCCTTCTTCGCCGAGCTTTCAAGATACTGCGCTCTGCGGCAAAGCACCGCTTCGATTTTGATCGATACATCGAGGATTCTGAAGTTCGGATTTAAAAATATTAATGAAAAGGTGTACGAAAGGCAAGAGAATTTCGCTTATCCTGCGAAATTAATCTTTTTTTATTTTCTCTTTTTCTCTCAAAAAAATGCCCGCGCCTCCGCCCGAAGCGTGTGCACAATCGGATGAGTTCCTTCTTCCCTCCCGTCATAATTCAAGGAAAGCTGAAAATTTGCAGCGATATGATAATCGAAAGTCACACTCCAGAGATACGTTCTTCCGACAACTCTTCCTTCTGTGAATTCAAAGGGAAGCGATGTTAAAGAATCGGCAGGTACATCCGTCAGGGAGACTTCCTGCCTTTGAAAATCGAATTTTATCTGCCCGGCAGTCGGAAGTGAAAAAACAATCCGGATTTCCTGCCCGTCAAGATCTGCTATGCGGTTGCGCGTATAAAGCCGGTCGGTAATCTCAGACCCGCTGAAAACAAACCCTACTTCAATGTTCCGTTCAGGACGGTATGAAAAATCGGATTGAATCCCGTTCGAAAGCAAGTTTCTTTCGTCCGATGAATAAGAAGAAGCGGTCATTTGGTCGGTTTTGTTGATAAAATCTGTCTGATTTCCTATTTCGGGAAGCAATTGTGACTGCATACGCACCGATCTCTCTATCGAATGACTCTCTTCGATATCGGAAACATATTGGTTCAGGCCGTTTTGCACATTAAGCCGGAATCGGAACGAAAGATCCTTTTTGCCTTCAAAGAGGAAAATATCCTGCAGAATCTGATTCGACCCTGCAATCGTAGTGGAAGGATCGAGAAATCGGCTGAAATCGAGAAGATAGATTTGTTTGCTGTCCGGACTGCTGTTTTTTTCATCGACGCGAAGGTATGTTTCCGTAGATATCGCCTGCAGCATTTTTTCAAACGCCGTTGACGGCTTTGACATGAATCGCGATGGGACAAATTTCCAGCGGGTACTTGCTTTCAGGCTCGAGACCGGATAAAGTGTATCGCTTTGGACGTATGTAGCCGTATAATCCCCGTCATACAGGACTTTTTGGAATTCGTCTTCATCGGCAATGCCGTTGTTGTTGAGATCCCCCAGATAAATGTAGTTTCCGGTCCCTTTCGGCACACGGACAAAGACTCGTTCGAGCCGCGCCGTTCGCTGGTTGGAAAACTCATAATACCAATCGGTTTCCAATCCGTGCTGAAAAGGCGAATACCTCGATTGCGAACGGACAAGAATCACGTCATCATCGGCATTTCCCCGCTGTTTAAATTCTTCAGTAAAATCGGTTCTATGGAGCGAGAGAGTCAGATCGCTGCTCAGAGTATTCCAATCGTGCAGCTGCCATGTATACAGCTGCGTAAGCGATGTAAAGGCACGGTCCATCGAACCGGCTGCGGTGCTGTCCTCTGAACGGATTTTATATTCTGCCGAAAGAGACATTCTTCCGATTCGGGGAAAAGCAAGCTTTGGAGATATTTCGAGAAAATCAAAACTTCCCTGCTGCAATGAATCGGAGGCGCCGGAAAGAATTTTATCACGTTCAGCTTCGAATCCGATCCCCGGTCTTACTCCGTACCGCTCGTACTCTATCGATCCCTTCTGCCGGATCCATGAAGACTGTGCCGACGAGTCTTCAGAGGAAGAAGCGATATTTTCAATTTGATACTGTATAACCGGGAGTGAAGAATCCTGCAGGGACACATTCGCCGATTCCCGCGTCGATTGCTCAACACCCTGCGCGGTCGATCGAACCGTATGTAAAACCGGTATGAACTGATTTTGCCGGATTATAGAACATCGAAAACTCGCGCATTTCTTCGTTTGCAGAATCGGACGATGCTATATTCCATTTGCGGTCGTATTCCACTTCATTGATACGGTCTGCAGAAATAAAGTCTTTATCGACAAAGTGCTCTGTAAACGACATCGAAAGGTCGCCGAAATTTTTTCCTCCGATGATAATGTTTTTCGGATTATACAGGAGCGCAAAACGCATGGCTCCGCCTGTCTCTATCGGATCCAGCTGCCGACAACCGGTTATGATCAAGTCTGCTGACCGCATATTCACCCGAAATGTCGAAATCTTTCATGACCTGCGCGGAAGCATTGATATCGAATACCTGATGAAGCTGCGGCATAGGGAGGAACTGACGGGGCAGATAATTCCCTTCCCCGATGCCTGCAAATTTATAATAACCGCTGATCATCCGCACATAACCGGCAGAATCCGGCGGCATAGCCGCGACATACGAGAAAGCTACGGAGAATAAGGCGGCCGAATCCCCGGGAGCAAATACGTAGACCGCATATTTTTTTCCTGAGATAACCGTATCTCTTTTCGTATACTGCCCCAGGCCGTAACCGTTTGTCGAATCAAGAGGAGCCGCTGTTACTCCCGTGACCGATGCTTTGTACGGATCCGAACCGCTCCCGGCCAGAATCCCTTTGAGAGAATCGGTCAGGGTTGCATTGATCGGGGCATCCGGATCGTCCGCTTCCTGCATGAACGATACGTTCAGTTTCAATCTCTTGCCGAACGACTCCGTAGAAACGAGCCCGGCAACGAGATTTCTCGTATATTGCTCGTCGCTGTATTCAAAATCGACCGAAATCCGGGAGGCGCTGGTAATCAGTCTCCGGCTTGAAAATGTCACTTCACCGTTCGTATAATCGATTGTATAATCGTTTGTTTCCCCGCGAACCATCGTATTGCCGTCGATATAAACATGCTCGCTTCCGGCAATCACAATGAGTTGCTGTTCGCCGTTTTTTCCCGTCAGGCGGTACGGCCCCTGCACGCCGTCCGCACCCTGAAATTGATTCGTGTTAAATTTTCCTTTTGCAGTCGCTCCGGTTACCTCGACAGTCCCGCCGATATCTGCATCGCCGGCCTGGTCGAATTTTGCACTGCCCGTTCCGCCGAGAAGTTTTCTCGAGAGCTGCCCGAATTCTCCCCCTTCTTGAGGGCCGACATTCAATGTAAAATCGCCCAATGTGGCTGCGTACGACGGGTGCTTGATTTCTATAAAAACCTTATCGACCTCGCGCAGCGTCTGCGTTGTCCCTTCCGGCTGGAGCGGCGTATTTTCATCGGTGAGAGCAGCATTGACGTCGATATCGGAAGAAAGTTTTCCCGCCAACTGCATGCGAAAACCGGAAGTGAGAGAAAGATCGTTATTGCTGCTGATGGTAAAACCGCGAACGAGCGAACCGCTTTTTTGGAATCCTGATCCGAACATGTCTTCGCTCCAGGCAGGGGACGGGGAAACGAGCACCGACCGCTGCTCCCCGGACGGTTCTTTCCTGACAGCGATCTGATGAAGAAAATATTCCCGCTGAAAATTTAACGGCAGCGCACTATAACCGACCCGAACAATATGCGAGATCGTATCGTTCAGCAAACGATGCCATGCCGAAAGAAGAACGATTCTTCCCGATCTTTCATCCAGAGAATAATATCCGGTCTGCGGAATCGAACGAAGAGAATCGACTGTGATATGGTCGCTTCCCGGGACGATATACTGATCCGGAAGCTGAAGGACGGAATCCGATCGGCTAACGAGAAAAACCTGTGATAATTGACCGGGAAGGACGATGCTTCTTCTTTGCCCGGACTGAGCTAAAAGGATGCCGAGCGGCAGTATTGTATATGAAGAATAAATAATTAGATTTCATGAATCGCACTGAAGATACGATGATCTGTACATGGTACCATTAGTTCATTCGTTTTCTCCAGCAATGCAATTCATTGAAATCATACTCGCATTTTCATCTTCTTGAACATACGGAAATTAGGAACGACAAACAATCGTAAGGATAAATCTCTCATTCTAATTTTTTTGATGGAGATCAATGCTTGAAAAATCATCTGCCGCGTGAAGCCCGCGCTTCCAGCAGGCGTTCCACATATTTGCCTAAAACATCGAACTCAATATTAACCTTTTTCCCTTTGCCGTATAATGGAAATGCCGTCACTTCCATGGTCAGAGGAATAATCGATACGGCAAAAGAATTTTTGTTCAGATCCGCAATCGTCAGACTGATACCGTTGACGGCAACAGAGCCGACCGGGATGAGATAGCGTGCAAACTTCTTCGGCACTCGGATCCAAAAAACTTTGCTGCTTTCCCTGGTTTCAATGTCCGTAATAATTCCGGTACAATCGATATGCCCCAGAACAAAATGCCCTCCGAGCCGTCCGTCGGGAAGAAGCGGCCGTTCGAGATTGACCAAATCTCCAGCATTCAAATTCCCAAGCGTCGTTTTTTTCAATGTCTCTTCAACCGCCTGGACATCGAAGGTTGCGGCGGTGCGTTTGATAACGGTCAGACAAACACCGTCAACCGCTATACTGTGATCTCTTTTCAGTCCCCGTAATGTCTTTTGAGACCGAAGCGTAAAAATAATGCTTCCCTTCTTCTTCCGAAGAGAGGCGATTGTTCCGGTTTCTTCTATCAATCCTGTAAACATATTTTCCTTAAGAAATTTACAATGAACCTTCAAACAAATAATCGTCTCCGAACGAAGTCCAGCGTACATCTTTAAATCGCAGCGCTTTATGCAGCGGTCGAACAGGCAGGAGAAAAGCCGGGAGGCCCGAGCCCAGAATTTTGGGAGCGGTAAAACAATAGATTTTCTGAACTGCTCTTTTTTGAAGAAATGCAGCAATCGTCTCAGCTCCGCCTTCGATGAGCAGCGATGAAATTCCTTCTGAAGCAAGGTATTTCAGGATTGAAACGGGATCAAGGCCGGGACCTTTTCCGATTGCCGCCACATCCACTCCCTGCCGCGTTATGAGAGCTGCTTTGCGTGCATGTGTATGTAATGCTTTGGATGAACATAAAAGTATTGTCCGGGCATGATCTGTCTGAAATATTTTTCGGCGAATCGATGACGTCATCCGGCCGTCGAGGACAATGCGGATCGGACTGCGGCCTTTTCCATATCGAACGGTCAATTCGGGATTGTCGGCTCTTACGGTCCGAGACCCGACAAGAACCGCATCGAAATTTGCACGCAGCCGATGCACTGCGCGGCGCGTCTCTTCCGATGTAATCCATTTCGACTGCCCCCTTGCATCGGCGATTCGGCCGTCCAATGTTTGACCGACCTTTACCGCTGTAAAAGGCATGTGATGTTTTATCCAGTAAAAAAATCTTTCATTCAGCCGTTCAGCTTCTGCCCGCAGTATTCCGGAGCGGACTTGAATGCCTGCATTTCTTAAGGCGCGGATTCCGCCTCCGAAGACGAGCGGATTCGGATCTTTGACGGCAATGACCACTTCTTTTACATGCTGCTTTGATGAGCGCCTCCGCACAGGGAGGAGTCCTTCCATAATGGGAACATGGCTCCAGGTTTACATACACGGTTGCGTTCCGCGCCGACGCCCCGGCATTACGCAGCGCATATACTTCTGCATGCGGACCGCCAGCCACGCGATGATATCCTTCGCCGACAATCAATCCGTTCCGGACAATCACGCATCCGACCATCGGATTCGGACTGACGCTGCCGGAACCTTTCTGCGCAAGTTCAAAGCAGCGGCGCATAAACCGGATATCGTCGCTCGTTTTCATTGCCAGTATATTTTTAACGGAGTATCGAGTGAAACGCTGAGAGCTGCCGCTGCTTTCTTATTCTTAATGGAAATTTCGACAAGACCGCTGCTGCCAACGATAAGGCAGGGAGTGTTATCCGGAGCATCGGCATAGGCCCCTATCCAGCGCGAGACAAGATTGCGCCCAATACCGATAGCTTTGACTGCTCGTTCCGCCCCGGCCTGTGCCGGGACACGGATATTCGTGATAATATTTCCAAAATGATCGATATGAACGATGCTCGGTTTGACCATTTCGTCCCGAATCTGCATGAAAAGGGGAACGGCAGGCGAAAGGTCAGCTCGTTCCCCGAACTTCTGGATTTTAGCACCGAGCGAGAGATGAGCGGCCAACGGAGCAAAAATATCTCGGCCATGAAATGTCGCAGATATCGGAAATTGAAAATAGGCGGCGGATTTCTTAAAGTCTATCCGAACCGCTTCGAACTTGGGCTCTTCGTTGAGAATTGCATTCGCAAGACCGTTGTGCGGGACAAGAAACGAATATTTCGGAGTTTGAACCGCCAGAATATTCCGTTCCGTGCCGACACCTGGATCGACAATGCCGATAAAAATAGTTCCCTTGGGGAAAAAGCGGTAGGCCGACCATAAAAGGTATTCACCTTGCCGGACATTATGCGGCTCTACCGCATGAGTAATATCGACAATGACTGACGACGGATTGATGGAGAGAATCCTTCCCTTCATCGCCGCTACATAATGATCCTCCGTTCCAAAATCGGTCAGGAGGGCTATAATGTTTTTCCCCGGCTGCGGAATATTTTTTTTTGCTTTCATAGCCGATAAACCGAGTTAGCTCTGAACTGTGACAGCTTTCCCGCGCTTGGCAGATTTGTAGATCAAATCCACAATCTTCATGCGATGGACGGCTTCTTCACACGTTGAAATAACCGGATGCAGCCCCCGGAGCGAACCGATCCAATGTTTCAATTCGTTCTCGTATGATTTTCGATAGAGTGTCTGAGGTGTCTCGTTGGATACGGGAGCTACATTGACCAGATTGTCGTGCATGCGTTTGATAATGCGGAACGGATTGAGCGAACCGCTTCCTTCCGTTCCGAAACAATCGCAGTAAAAAAAGTCCGATGTGGATTCGAACGACCAGCTCGATTCGATGCTCATGATCGATCCGTTTTTCATTTTGAGGAAAACGATCGAAGAGTCTTCGACGTCTTTGGTGTGATGCGAATAATTTGTCGCCATCACTTCCTTCACTTCCGGATATCCCATCATCCAGAATGCAAGGTCGAACATGACGATCCCAAGATCGAGGACCACACCGCCTCCCGATTCGGCTTTTTTCGTAAACCAATTGCTGCCCTCGCTGAGCTTCCGAAACCAGCCCGCTTTCGCATAGAAAATCTTTCCCAGAGCATTGTCTTCCACAAAACTCTTCAAGATCATCGAATCGGGGCGGAAACGGTTGTTCATGCCGACCATCAATTTCATATGCATCTTCTTTGCCGCAACGGACGATTTCCTCCGCTTCTTTGGCGGTCCGGGACAGCGGTTTTTCCACCAGCACATTTCGTTTCGCCTCCATCGCTGCGATCGCCATTTCTTTGTGAAATTTTGTCGGCGTACAGATATCGATGCCGTCCAAATCCTGTTCGACGATCAGCATTTTTTCAAAACTGTTGTAATACCGGCGAACTTTGAATTTATCCGCCACATACTGCGCTTTTGCACGGTCGGCATCGCACACAGCGACAATTTCCACATCATTGAAACGGCTCAAGACCGGAAGATGGATAGTCTGGGCAATGCCGCCCAATCCGACGATGCCAATACGAGCTTTTTCCATAGGAGTGTTTTCGTTTATGTTATGGTTTCTTTTGTTCCGAACAGCTTGCCAAAAATTTTTCCGTTATTTCCGCAATACCTGCGGCATCCAGTTTTAAAAGCCGGTATAATTCCGCCGGCGAACCCTGCTCTATAAATTCATCCGGCAGTCCGTGCAGATGAACATGAACATCGGCAGCGCCGATTTCACTCAACGCTTCAAGCACTCCGGCGCCGAAACCGCCATGCACGACATTGTCTTCAAGTGTTACCATCATTTTGATCCGCCCGGCCAATTCGCTCAAAAGCGGCAGATCAATCGGTTTGATAAATCGCATGTTGACGACTTCCGCATCGATTCCCTGAGCCATTAAAATTTCCGCCGCTTTTTGCGCCTGCTCGACCATTGCTCCCACAGCAAGCAGTGCGACGTCCTTGCCCTTGCGCAGCGTCTCGCCTTTTCCGATTTCAATCGAAGAAAATCCGTCTCGTACAGGAACGCCGAGAGCTGCACCTCGCGGATAACGGAGAGCGATCGGCCCCCCTTTCCGCTCCACAGCCGTAAAAAGCATGTCCCGTAATTCCTGTTGATCTTTCGGCGCCATAACAACCATTCCCTGGACACAGCGCAGGAAGGAAAGGTCGAGCGCACCATGATGAGTAGCGCCGTCCGCACCGACCAAACCGCCGCGATCCATCACAAAGACAACGTGAAGCTCCTGAAGAGCGCAGTCATGAACAATTTGGTCGAAGGCGCGCTGCAAAAATGTCGAATAGATGGCGACGACCGGTATATAGCCTTCTGTCGCCATGCCGGCAGCAAAGGTTACGGCATGCTGTTCTGCAATACCGACATCGAAAAATTTTTCCGGAAGCTCTTCCTGAAGATGAATCAATCCTGTTCCATCGGGCATAGCGGCCGTTATACCGATCACTTTCGGATTTTGTCTGCAAATCTCGACAAGGGTCTTGCCGAAAACGGTCGTATAGGAGACTGCGGAGGACTCCTTTTTATGTTCCTCCCCTGTAATTTTATCGAACGGCGTAACACCATGGAAGCGGGTCGCATCCCGTTCCGCAGGGGCGTATCCTTTTCCTTTTTCCGTATTGATATGGATGAAAATAGGGCCTTTAAGATCTTTGACATGCCTAAAGAGCTGCACGAGTTTAATTATATTGTGACCGTTGATAGGTCCGAAATATCTGAATCCTAAAGACTCGAAGAGCATGCCGGGAGTGAAGACAGCTTTGATGCCGCGCTCCATATTCCGCGCCACGGATCGAAGCCGATCGCCGAAAGAATCCAACTTGCCGGTCAGGTCCCATACATTTGCCTTGAATCTGTTATAGGTAGGGCGCGTCAGCATCTCTATGAAATAATCTTGAATGGTCCATCCGCCCGGGGAATGCTTTGAGAGTGAAACCATGTGATTATCATTCAAGACGACGATCATATCTTTTTTCAGGAGGCCTGTGTTGTTCATCGCTTCATACGCCATGCCGCCGGTCATCGAACCGTCTCCCACGACAGCGATCACCTTGTACTGCTCATGCGCCAGATCGCGTGCAGTAGCTATGCCCAAAGCAGCCGAGATGGCTGTGCTCGCATGTCCGGCGCCGAAAGAATCGTATTCGCTTTCCGTTCGTTTCAGAAAACCGCTCAGGCCGCCGAGCTGGCGGATGGTATGCATCCGGTCTTTTCGACCGGTCAGAATTTTATGCGGATAGGCCTGATGCCCTACATCCCAGACAAGCTTATCAAAAGGCGTATTGAAAACATAATGAAGCGCTACCGTCAATTCAACTGTGCCGAGGCCGGCGCCGAAATGCCCTCCGCTTTTCGAAACGCAATCGATCAGGTATTCCCGCACTTCATCGCACACCGAACGCAAATCCTTTTCTTCTAATTTGCGTAAATCTGCAGGCGTATCGATATCTTGAAGAAACTTAAAATTCATATCCGTCATGGCGCCTCAATATCTTCGCTCAACTCGAACTGTCCGTCGATATTCTTTGTCATTTTTTTTATACGAAGTTCCGCGGCCTTCAGGCGTTCCCCGCAATCTTTGGAAATACGGATTCCTTCTTCATAAAGGTTCATTGCTTCATCTAAAGGCACCGAACCATCCTCGAGTGATCCGACAATTTCTTCGAGCCGTTCGAGTGAATGTTCAAGCGAACCTTTAGAGTTCTTTTTTGCCGTCATTGCCGACCTCTTTCTACGCGCGTGACAACGATGCCGTCGTGGAATTGGATATCCGCCGGATCGTCCCGGTGAAGCTGTTTTGCGCTTTTTAAAATTTTACCGTCTTTCCTGATAATCGTATAACCGCGCTGCAGAACGCCTGCGGGATTCAGCGCTTCCAGATGCTGTATCACTGCCGTGTGTCGCTGCCGCAGCAGCGTTGTTCGATGAAGCACAGCCAGACCCGCCCTTCGTTCGAGCTCATCGATATGCTGAGAATATTCGCGAACGGCATCGCGTGGACGATTGAATGAATAACTTGAAACCATACGGCTCAATTTGCTGCTCGCCGCTTCCCATTGGGCCGTCACTGCGCTTCGCATAGTATAACACAAGTTAGCAATTACTTCAAGAATTTCAGTGCGGTCGCGCACAACCAGTTCTGCCGCTGCGGAAGGGGTCGGTGCGCGCAAATCCGCCGCAAAATCGGCTATACTGAAATCGACTTCATGGCCGACAGCGCTGATGACCGGAATTTTCGATGCGGCTATGGCGCGTGCGACTCTTTCGTCGTTGAATGCCCATAAATCTTCTGCAGACCCGCCGCCGCGGCCGACCAGCAGCACATCAACATCGCCGAAGCGGTTCGCATCGGATATAGCCGAGGCAATTTCTTCCGCAGCCCCCTCTCCTTGCACGCGCACTGGAAAAAGCAGCAGTTCGACTCCCGGATTCCGGCGTCTGATTACGCTGACGACATCGTGGAATGCCGCCCCTGTCTCCGACGTGACGATGCCGATGCGTTCCGGATACGGCGGTATGGGCTTCTTCCTATCCGCATCGAACAAACCTTCATCCGCGAGTTTTTTCTTCAGGCGTTCGAATGCCAGTTGCTGTTCGCCGACTCCGAGCGGCTGCATCTGTTCGGCATCGATCTGATAACTGCCCCGCGGAGGATAAACCGTGAGAGATCCGCGCACGACTACTTTCATGCCGTCTTCGGGAACAAAGCCCAGAGAAGGAACGCGGCTCCTCCACATGACGCCCGAAAGCTGAGCTCCTTCGTCTTTGAGCGAAAAATAGAGATGCCCGGAAGTATGCTGTTTAAAATTGGAAAGCTCCCCCTGCACCCAGATGCGGACAAACGCCGTTTCCAGCGATGTCTTAATATGCCGCGTTACTTCGGTAACGGAGAGAATGTTCTTTTCCTGAATCATAGATTATAAAAGTACCGAATGTTCAATCCACAAGCAAACGGAAAGAGAAACAGGTTGTATTTTGAATATGCCCAAGAATATCCGCTCATCATATTGTCTTTCGTCCCGTCCTTAACTATATTATCACATCAGACACTTGGAGAGAATATGCAGGCAGATGTTTTGGCAATCGGAGCGCATCCGGACGATCTGGAACTGGCATGCGGAGGCACAATCGCGAAACTCGTTCAACAGGGTTCTAAAGTAGCCCTCTGCGACCTTACACGGGGGGAACTCGGAACACGCGGCACAAAAGAGATCCGCTCGCGGGAAGCGGCCAAAGCGGCGGAGATTCTCGGCGTCGTCGACCGCCGTAATTTGAATATCCCCGATGGGGATGTCCAATTAAACCGTAAGAATATATTAAAGGTCGTTTCACTTATCAGGGAATTCCGGCCTTCAATTTTGCTCATACCTTATTCTATCGAACGTCATCCGGATCACGTTCACACGCACGAGCTTTGCAAAGAAGCATGGTATTACAGCGGCCTGGAGAAATTGAAAACAACTCTCGGCGGCACGGAACAAAAACGGCACCGTCCGCATCATTATTTTGAATTCATCCAATGGCACGAATTCGAACCGAGCTTCATCGTTGATATAACCGATACGTTTGAAACCAAGATGGAATCCGTCCGCGCGCATACTTCGCAATTTCACAACCCGCAAAGCAAAGAACCGGAAACGAAACTGACACGTCCCGATTTCCTGGAAGTCATAGCAACCCGCTGCCGGTATTTTGGATCCAAAATAGGAGTCAAATACGGCGAGCCGTTCATTTCCCCGTTCTCTTTAGGAATTCAAAGTCCTTTCGACTTCACAATCATTCAGGGATAGTCAGTCAGACATCGAGCCGCGCGGCAAATCCGGGCGATTGACTGGAATTTTTCATCTGTAGAATTTATCCCGTCTTTAAAGACCGGGCAGATAAAAAGTTGTTCTCGTAGAAGAAGCAGCGATTTGAATATTGCAAATTTTTCAAAAAGGATGCGCTCTGTGTTCAGCGTCAATTCCCTGGCATTACATTGTGCTGGTTTTCTTGACCGGTGTATCCTGATATTTTGACGGGCACTTGGTCAATATTTCCGTGGCGTGGAAATGATCTTCCATATACATGCCCTTAGCAACGATGCTCGGAGCAATATCGAAGTTGTTCGGTTTTGCGCCGTCGAGCATGACGCGCTCCACATCTCCGTTATCGTCTTTCATATAAAAGGAGCATCTCACATTTTGCATATCGAATGAGAATCCCTTTTCCTTCACCCATTCCCCCTTTACCTGCATCCGTTTTTTTGTCTCCTTGGCCCGCATGAATGTCCCGTATTCGACCGTCGAATTCATAAAATTCACCGCCGCAAGTGCAATACCAATGACAACGACGATTCCTCCGATAATAATTTTTAATTTCATCGTTCTTCTTTCTTCAATTGTTCTTCAAGGTGTTTGATCTTTCTTTCTATTTTAAAAAGATAAAATGCAATACCTGCCCATGTTATCATTGTGATAACAAGAACGATATACATCTGGTTTTGACTTAAAAAATCTTCCATAACCGCCTCATGATTCAAGGTTGAAGGTTGATTGAATGCTGTTCCTGCAGGCGTGCAATGCGCACGCGGAGGTTCAGGAGCCAGAAGAACAGCAGTGAAAAGCCGAGCAATCCGCAAAAAAAGACGATTCGCATCGGACCGGTCATGTGAAGCTGCGCAACCGGAGTGGAGCCGGCTTCGTCCCCGCGTGCTCCCGGATGCAATCCCGTGAAAAGACGCGGCATAACGAAAACAAAAAAAGGCGCCGTCACGCCTGCAATCATACTGTAAACGGCGGAAAGCCGCGCGCGAATTTCTTCCGAAGCCAAAGCCGAACGGAGTGCAAAATATGCCCCGTAGATGAGAAGAAGAATAAAGATCGATGTTTCGCGCGGATCCCAATTCCAGAACGATCCCCAGTTGAATTTAGCCCAGATGGAACCGGTTATTGTTGCCAGAAGGCAAAACATCAGACCGAGTCCGGCCGAGGCAACCGATTGATGATCGTGCATAATATCCTGAGTCCGGAGATACCGGAATCCATGCCAGAGCGCAACCAAGAAAAGCCAGCACCGCCGTCCATGCAAGAGGAACATGAAAAAAAATATTGCGCGCTTTATTTTCAAGTCCCGGAATAATCGGAAATTGGAAAAGTCCTTGCGGCTGCGGAACCATCGGCACT
This sequence comes from Ignavibacteriota bacterium, assembly GCA_963778945.1. Lineage (GTDB taxonomy): Bacteria > Bacteroidota > Ignavibacteria > UBA10030 > UBA10030 > Fen-1254. The sequence goes on along the minus strand of CAVZWL010000026.1, from coordinate 19,224 downwards.
GCAATTCCCGCACAGAGAACAAAAGAAATCAGAACAATCGAGAGAATCTTGACAATTTTCACGTTAATCCTTCCAGATATAATCGAACAGGATAAAGGAAAGACCGATGACCGCGCATATATATCCGAATAAAATTTGAAACTGACCGAGAGCAGCCGAAAACTCCGCGCCGTCGAGCGCCATTGCAGTCGTTTGAATCACTGTCAGGAGCAGCGGGGCTAAAATTGGAAACGACAGCACGGTATACAAAGTTCCTTTTGCCTGCGCTTTTGCAACGATAGCAGCAATAATCGTTGCTGCCGCGGCAAATCCCAGACTTCCGAAGACAACTGTTGCTGCAAAAAGCGCCGCCGATCGAATGACGAATTCCGGAAATGCAGCGAGATAGAGAACGGTCGCCGCAAGAACTAAAAGTATCGTTTGCAGGCAATTGAAGAGAAGTTTGCCGAAATAGACGGCAGATGGAGAAGCGATCAGCCGAAGCGTCAATGTCGTTCCCCGTTCTTCTTCTCCGACAAATATTCTGGACAATCCCGCCATGCCGGAGAAAAAAACGACGACCCAGTACATACCGGATAAGACATCCGTGCTGACCCGATCTTCCCGCAGCGCGAAAAGAATCGTAGCCACGGATGTGACGACGAACATCAGGAGTGCATTGAGCGCATAACGCGTCCGCAGCTCCGACCGCATGTCTTTGGAGGCAATCGCAAATGTCTGCGTCAGAATATTCATCGTTCGCGCTCCCCAAGACGGATGTGCTCCGAGCACCATGACGATTCATCGGCATCATTGGTCGCAATAATGAGCAGACCGTTTTGTTTTTGCTCTTCAATAACATTCCCGACAAACCGAATACCGTCGTCATCGAGATTGCTGGTCGGCTCATCCAGTATGAGAACAGGCGGTTCATGCACAAGTGCAAAAACATATTTCAGCTTCTGTTTCATTCCGGAAGAAAATGTTCCGACCTCATCGTCGCGCCGCTTCCAGAGATCGACCTGCTCCATGAGAGTCCGGAACCTTTTTTCATCCGGCAGCCGGGAACGAATGCGGGAGAGAAAGCGAATATTTTCCGCCGCAGTAAACTCATCGTACAAATTCAGGTACGGCGTAACAAAACCGATGCTCTGTGCAGCCGGACTGTTTTGACCCTCCCGTCGGATTGAAACCGAGCCGCTGGAGGGTTCCAGAATCCCTGCAATCATTTTGCAGAGAGTCGATTTGCCCGATCCGTTCTTACCTGTCAGCGCCAGCGAAGAAGGAGCGGTCAGAGAAAACGATATATTGTCGATGATCGTTCTGCGGTTAAATTTTTTCCCCAGCGACTGAGCGCTGAGGATGATCGTTCCTGTCATTATCGCTATTCCTTATTCATCGACTGATTTTTCACAAAAATTGTCCTGCGGAATAATTCTTCGCGCAAATGATGCCATGTGCGTTCATTTATCTCCTGCCGCCTTTCGCTGCCTGCGACCATACCAGACCATTGACGATCTTTACAAAGCCCCCGTGAGGCGAAGTAAGAACCAGGTCGTTGATGCCGTCCCCATCGATATCTCCGATTGCAAAATGTCCGTCCCTGTAACTATCGGCAAGTTTCGTTCCGCCGTCGAATGTGCAGTCCCCGATCGCCCGGTACCACACCACTGCATGGTCTGACTCCGATAAAACGACGATATCGTTGCGGCCGTCCTGATCGACATCGATAATTTTCAACTGACTGCGTTCCGTCAAAATCAGGTGCGGGACGATCAAGACAGGATCCGTAAAAACGCTGTCCCCTTTTCCATGCGCGCACCAGAGTTGATAAAAAGGCGCTCCCGCATAGAGAAGAAGATCAAGCGTATCACGGCGCGAAAGATGTGTCAGCCAGAGATCGATCGTGTCGGTCTCCGGAAGATGAAAATTCAGCAGGACAATTCGATGAAGCATCGTGAGAGCCGAATCGCCCAATGCCACTCCCAGTTCGACTGCAGCAGTATCTGCCGAACGATATGCATAGACGATATCGGGAAGAGAATCCCGATTGAGGTCATCAACAGCAGCTCCCAGAAGCACTGCGGGAGGAGAGAGGCGGAATGTTCGTTCGATGAATTCGGACGGCTCCAGCCGTTCATAAAAACTGAGCGATGCCGCTATCGTAGGAGATTGCATGTTAAGCGATATGACGTTATCGTTTTTTAAAGCTTCGTTCTTCACGGAAAGAAATTCCGGTCTTCCCTCTGAAGGGATGATTGCTTCGTTCAGCGACCCGTTGGAAGCAATTGAAACATAAGCGAGTTTCTGAGCATCCGGATAGGAAACGAGAAGGTTGGTCACCGAATCGTTCCGCGAATGGAATGCCACTGAATAAGGGGAATCGGAAATCGGATGCATCATAGCCCCGGAAGGGATCGAATTCATGCCGCCCCGACAACCAAACGAGAGAATTATTTACTTTGTCCGTCACGATAATGTCTCCCGCAGCACGCGGCGATGTTTTTCTGAACAGTGATATCCGTCGGAAAAACTCCGGCCGCGAAAAGAACCGAATCCCCCAGCGGGAGCGACCTGTCCCCGGGAAGCAGGAGCGTAAGCGTCTGCAGCCGGTCATCCCACACAGCTACATTTCCTTTCCCTCCTTGAGAAGACGGGTATGACGGCCATGGAAGATATGAAAGCGCCGGAACCGTAACGAAGCACTGTGAATAACCTGCCGTATCATCATAAACAGACTACATTCACAAGAGAAGAATCTGTCGTAAAAACATACTCCGGCATTTCGCTGCCGCCCAGGCCGGCTGCAGAAAATTCCTGCGGCAGAGAGTTAAAGGTATTGCTGCGGATCATTTTAAAATCCCCGAAATCATTCCCTTCCCATGTTTGCAGACCGGGGCTCTTTTTCAAGAGGAGCAGCAGCCGCACAGGACGATTTGGGGCAGCAGGGACAACGGTAATATCGCCTACATCTTCCTGAACCGGGAACGTGCTCTGGTCGATAAATCTTCCGCGGCCGACACCGTAAAGGACATGCAGCTCGCCTTTCACCCAATCATAAAAGATGAGATCCAAGATGTTGTCATTATTGAAAAATGCACAGGCAAGAGCTTCCACGGCATTTTCGGGAGCGATGGTCTTCCCCTGTCTGAAATTTCCCCTGCCGTCCCCGATGTACGGCTGGATGCCGGGTGTTTTCGAATCGAAAACAAGAAGATCCGATTTGCCGTCGTTATTGATATCTGCTTCTATGCAACGAGAAGGCGGAAAAGGGACATGAATGACGCGGGACGGCAGGACTGTATCGCTCTCGAAGCGCAGAAGGACAGAAATAGTCCGGTCGCTGAGACATGAAAGATACAAGCATCGGCGGCCGTTGGGTTCGATTCTTCCCGGAATGATATCATCGATCGGCGGTCTTCACCGTATGTGAAGCGATGCGGCATGAGGCAGATGCTTCATCGAAGGGAAACGATGAAAAATATTTTACTGCCGGGAGTCCAAAAAAGGAGAGTCGTTTCATCTTCCGTATGCTCCAGAAGCTTGCATCTTGCCGCATGGAGCGGAACATGCACCTTGTTGCATTTCACCGAAGACTGATTCTTGCGCCAGAACATAACCTCCGCCGTCAATCATCCAGAAAAGCAAAACAAAAAAACGGAGAACACAAAAATCAGCTTACACGACACCGCCAAAGCTGTACCACGGAATTGTAGACATTCCCCTTTCTATCCAATTATTTTTTTTGCCTGCGTTTCAGCCGAAGCCGGCGTCTTTTTGCCGCATCCGCAAAGCGCCGCCGTTCGTCGCGGCTGACCGGCCGGACAGGAAGAACCTCTGCCGGTTTTCCATTTTCATCGATTGCAACATATGTCAGATATGCAGTATTCGTGTGTTTCCGATCCCCCGTTAAAGAATCTTCTTTGAGAACGCGAACACCGACTTCAAGAGAAGTCCTGAACACTCTGTTGACCGATGCTTTTAAAACCACGACTTCCCCCTGCTTTACAGGATGATGAAACTGAATTTCATCGACCGAGGCGGTGACGCACAATTTATTGGAATGACGGGAAGCGGCAATCGCTCCCGCAATATCAATCCAATGCATCATGCGTCCGCCCAGTAGATTCCCGAACCTGTTGGTATCGTTCGGAAGGACAAGCTCCGTCATCTCGACTTGAGATGCCCGCACAGGTTTTGCTGCTGGACTGTTCATTGTCTGCACTTCTCTCCAGGCTGCATCGGAGTGTTCTGAAGCCTTCTTTTCTTTTCCTCGCTTCTGCCGCTGCCATCGAGAATTCCTGCTTTTATATCGTCGCGAAGCTTCGGTACTTCGGCAAGAAACGAACTTGCCGGAAATTTTTTCACAAAATTATCCAATTCCTTCTCGTGGCATCGGAATATTTTTTCTGAAAATACAGCGATTGGATTTTTTTAAACATAGCAGGTTCGGCATATTCGGTATCGTAATATTTATCCAGGATTATATCAAAATAATATATTGCGGCCTTGTAATATTCCATCTTCATATAAATGACGCCGTTCTCATAATCTTTCTTTGCCAATTTATGCGTCAATTCCCGGATTCGGGCATCGGCCTGAACGGCCAAAGAATCGTTCGGATGATATTCGAGAAAAGCCTGATAAGCATCGATTGCTTTTTTGGTATACTCCTGATCGAGATACGACCTCGGAGACAGCTGCGTCATAGCATGTCCCTTTTTTAAACCGTGCAGTGAAGACATATTTGCTCATCGGCATATTTTTAATAAGAAGATCATATTCATATGCTGCCAGCACATATTCTTCACGCAAAAAACGGCATTCACCCATATAAAACTGCGCACCATCGGCAAACCGCGAGCCTTGATATTGCAGTGTAATCACTTTGAAAGCGTCGATAGCATCCAGGTAATCTTCATCTTGAAATTTTTCCATGCCGATTTCGAATTGCTGGGCTGCGCTGAGCTGTTTTACCGCTTCTTCACCGCTGCATCCCGTCAAGAACTGCGACAAGCAGAATGCCGAAGAGACTGCCATCAAGAATCCTGTTTAATGATGATCTGGAATTTGTACAAGATAACCTCTTTCTGTTTTTTCAAATGTCTACATTCGAAGAACTTTGAATATGACGAATAATCGATTCGCTCTTCTTCGCTGTGCCGTCACGAACGAAGGCTGATATCCTGCAGAGCACGGCAGAAGCCGGAACAACAGGCTTTTGCAAATGCCCATGTTCTTTTTTTACTTCCACGCTCACACCGTATGAACGCTGCGTCCATACGTGCTGCGGCTGATAAAAAACAAAATTGCCGAGCGATACAAAAATAATGCTGCGGCCGAAGGCGATACACTCCGCGCGGTACATGCGGATGGTGGCCGATAACGATATCGGCGCCGTACTCCGCAAGCTGATGCAATTGATGCAATGTTTTGCCGTCAGCTGTATCTTTATATTCCTCCCCGCCGTGAAAACTCGCTACGACAAAGTCGACCTTCCGTTTCAGAGAATCGATTTCTTTCCGCGCGCGAAGGCTGTCGTAGAGCGAAATATAACCCTGCCATGCGCCGCGAAAATTGACAAATTGCGTATATGCCACAAAACCGATTCGAATTCCATGCTTCTCGATAATAACGGGCGGAAAACCCGTCGTGCTGTCGGTCTGTCGTTCCGGTAAAAAGAACGCCTGCTTCGTTCAAAGAGCGCACCGTCTCGACAATGCCTTTCATGCCGTAATCGTACGCATGATTGTTCGCCGTCGACGACAATCGAAATATGCGCATCGCGAAGAACTGCTCCTGCTACCGGCGGAGCGCAAAAAACAATATTCGATTTTTTGCTTTGCGTTTCTCCATGCTGATCCGAGATCACGCTTTCCAGATTCGCAAACACAAAATCTGCTTCCGCCAGGCTGTCCCTGACCCGTTGCGAACGGATAGCCGGTTTTTCCCTGCAGCAATTTCTGGCCGACGGTTCGTCCGAGATTGATATCGCCGAAGAACAAAAGACGCACCGCCGAAGCCGTGTCTTCTTGTTGTGCAGAGGCCGCAGTAAAAACTCCACATAGAACAATTGCAATAAACAAAAGACGTCTTTTCATCGGCACATCAAAGATCTTCGATCCTTTTTCAAAAAACAATTGTGCGCAGAAACCGGTCCATCCGTCCGCTGTGACATCATATCAGCGAGCGCCGCCCAGGGCAATCTGTTCCAGCCGCTCGATGCGTTCCTCCGTAGGAGGATGCGTTGAAAATAATTTTGCAATGCCTCCGCCGGAAAGCGGATTGACGATAAACATGTGAGCCGTCGCCGTTCCGGCATTTTCCATCGGTATTTGCGCCGCCCCGGCTTCGAGTTTGCGCAATGCATTGGCCAGTCCGAGCGGATGTCCGCTGATTTGCGCTCCGCCTTCATCCGCGGCAAATTCACGGCTGCGCGAAACGGCAAGCTGTATCAGCATCGCGGCAATAGGCGCGAGAATAATCATTGCAATTCCGCCGATCGGATTTGAATTTTCGCGATCACGGGAACTCGCCCGTAAAAATTGTAGCATACATCGCCATGCGCGCAACAAAAGTAATGGTTCCGGCAAGCGTTGCGACAATAGTAGAGATTAAAATATCTCTATGCTTTACATGCGCCAGTTCGTGCCCGATCACTCCTTCCAGCTCTTCGTCATTGAGCATGCTCAAAATTCCTTCTGTTGCAGCCACGGCGGCATGCTCCGGATTTCTTCCCGTTGCAAAAGCATTCGGCGTTTCGCCCGGCAAAATATAAACTTTTGGCATCGGCAATTGCGCCTGCGTCGACAAGACGCTGAACAATTCCGTAAAGACGCGGAGATTCCGCTTCCGTCACTTCGCGGGCTCTGTAACTCATCAAGACGATCTTACTGGAAAACCAATAAGCTCCAAAGTTCATAAAAAGAGAAAACATAAAAGCCATAATAAGGCCGTTTTCGCCCCCGAGAGCCTGACCCAGAAAAAGGAACAAGCCCATCAAGGATGCCATCAGAACGACTGTTTTGAATGAATTTGACATATTCAACCTCAATAATTCCACTAACAATCTTGTAATTTATGAAAAAAAGCAGGGAGATTCAATCTATTCTCCCGCACCATTATTGTTACTCCTTAGACTTCAGAAGCCGCTGAAGAGTTTCCAAAACCAATTCGGTGCGTTCATCGAGGAAATGGCGGGAAAAGCGCCGTGCACGCTGGACTTCCAGCGAATGGAGAGGGGCATAGATGATCTCTTCTGAAAGAATTTGAGCGGTTTTTATCATTGCACCGTCCGGTGCTGTCACGGCAGACCCTCCCCAGAAATTCACGCCGTCTTCAAAACCGACTCTATTGCTGAAGAGGATATAGATATTTAACAATCGTGCATAGGTGCGGTGATGTTCGTGGTTCACGACCTGATTATCGAGAATTTTACTTTCACCCCCGAGACGGGTCGGGCTTGCCGTCAGTACGCAGATTGCTTCCGCACCGTCCGCGGCAAGAAGATACGGCAGTGAAAGATGCCAGAGATCTTCGCAAATCAGTATCCCGAACCGGCCCAGCTTGGAATCGAAAGCACGGAGAGATGTCCCCGGAACTAAAATATCTGCCTTCTTCGAACATGCCGTATGTCGGAGGATATATTTTCCTATGGATGAACCGTATCTCGCCGTCCTCCAGAAAAGCAGCGCTGTTGTAAAGCGCGTGATTGCGGGCGCTCTCGACAAATCCGACAACGATGGAAATTTTCCTGCTCTTTTCTTTCAACGAAGCGAACACCGGAGAGTTCTACGGATCGAGAGCCACATCCCAGGCAAGATCGCGCAGCGTATAACCGGTAAGGCTGAGTTCGGGAAAAAGAATCAGCTGCGCGCCCTGTGCAATCGCTGTATCGATACATTCAAGATGATGTTCAAGATTGGCCTTCACGTTTCCGACACGGGAATCGATCTGGGCAAGAGCGGCATTACAATTCATTGTCGGCATCAGCTAATGCTCACATCATTCGGCAATTCGTTTTCCTTGTCCTTCGGATTTTCCGGGAAGTGGCGAGTCAGAATTTCGCCGACGCGTTGCACGCCGTGGATAATCCCCGATCGGAAATTCTTTTGAGAAAAATGCTCCGACATTTCTTTGGCAATCGCATCCCATGTTCCGTCTTCGACCTTCCTGTGGATTCCTTCGTCGGCAAGAATGTAGAATGCCCTGTCCTGCAGAAGAAGAAAAATCAAGATGCCCGTTCTCTGCGGTGTTTGCGTCATTTTCAACTTATGAAATTCGCGGCGTGCCATCGCTTCGATCGAAAGTTTTCGTCTCCAGCCAATTCCTTCGCTGGCGGATATCGACGCGAATCTCGCCCAGCGTCGTTTTCTCTGCTTCACCGATCGCATCGGCAATTGCCTGCAAATCTTCCTGCGGAAAGAACTTCTTTACCGATTTTTTCATGACTATCATTCCTTGAGTGTTCCAGCTTACGACAAGTCGATCATCCGGATGTCTTTGATATACTGAATCGTCTTATCGTCCTTCAGATTCTTCAGCTTCTCCATTTTCACTTCCATCCGCACGACATTTTCCTTAATAATCTGCAAATACTTCTGTGCTTTTTCCGATTGATTATTCTGCAATCAATTCGCCGGCGATGGCCTTCATGCTTTCCAGCGGGGAACTGATTTCTTCCGAAATCTGCAGCACAATTTCCTGCATGGCATCCAGCCGGCGCTGTTTTGCTTCAAGTTCGTTCACTTCCTTCTTCAGCCGAATTTTTGCAACATGACTGAGTATGGTTTGCGGAAAAATCGGCAATCCGACCGATTCCTTGAACAAATAATCCTTGACGCCAAGCTTCATGATCTGGATGACAATGTCCATGTTCTTATTGGTCGTAAGGAAAATGATCGGTATATCGATTTTTTTCTCTTTCAGAACCATTCTCGTGAAATCCAGACCGTTCATGCCGGTCATATAATAATCGGTCACGATAACATCGAAATCCGGCTCGTTCGTCGATTTTTCGAAGAGCCTCTTCGCCGCCTTGCACCCAGTGTACCGTAAAAACAGCTTTATCGAATTTTCCCAGGTTTTCCTGTATCACCCGGGCCGTTTCAGGGCTTTCCTCCACAAGCAGTATTTTGACCAGTTGTTCGCTCATAGCATGCCTACCAGCTTCCGACCGCACCGCCGCCGCCGGACATTCCGCCGCCGCCGCTCCAGCCGCCGCCTCCTGACCCGCCTCCGAACCCGCCGAGACCGCTTCCAAAACCGCCGCCCCAGCCGGAATAATAGAACGGTCCTCCGGAACCGATGATATGCCTTCGTCTTGAGGGAAACAACGGGGTAAGGAAAAACAGAATAAAAAGAATAATCATCAGCACCAAATTCCCGGGCGCACCATGCCTTTTGCCGCTCTTTTCATCGGCATGATATTCTCCGGCACATGCTCGCATTAATGCATCCGTCCCCGAAATCAATCCCGCAAAATAATTTCCCTGCCGAAAAAAGGGAACGATATCATCGCGGATGATTCTTGACGAAAGAGCGTCGGTCAGAACGCCTTCGAGGCCGTACCCGACTTCGATTTTCATCGTTTGTTCGTTTTTTGCGATGACGAGTAAAACACCGTTGTTTTTCTTTTTCATGCCGATACGGTTTTCCGTAAAAACCCGATTCGCATATTCTTCTATATCCCAGCCGCCCAGCGTTTGAATCATAAGAATGGCAATCTGGTTGGATGTCGTATCCTCATAAGACTTCGCCAGTTTTTCCAATGTCTGCCATTCCTGAAAGCTCAGCGTATTCGTCAAATCGGTAACACGCTGGTCGAGCTTTGGAATTGTTTTTTCCGCATGAAGAACGGAGACTGCAATCATGCAAACGCAAAGGATCGGAAAGAATAATTTAGATTTCATATTGTCACTCAAAATTTTACTTGAGGCGCCTTTTCTGCACCCTGAACTGATTGGAAATATTGAGCTTCCCGGAAACCGCCGAAACCTGCTACGAACGACCCGGGGAAATGGCGAATCATAACATTATACGCTTCTACGTTCTCGTTGAATCCCATGCGCGCAACGGCAATTCTATTTTCTGTTCCTTCTAACTGAGCTTGCAAGTCGCGGAAATTTTCGTTCGATTTGAGGTCCGGATATTTTTCTACAACAACCATTAAGCGCGACAATGCAGATCCCAATCCGTCCTGAGCTTGCTGGAAATGCGCAAAAGCCTGGGGATCACGGAGTACTTCCGGAGTCACTTTCATCTGACCGACGCTTGCTCGCGCCTCCGTGACTCCGATGAGAACTTCCTTTTCCTGTTTCGCATATCCCTTTACCGTTTCGACAAGATTCGGAACTAAGTCGTACCGGCGCTGATATTGGTTTTGAACCTGACTCCATCCTGCATGAACTGCCTCATCGCAGGAAACAATTTTATTGTATACGCTGATGCCCCATCCTGCAATGCTTGCACCGATAAGAAGCACAACGCCGATGACAGCCAAAGCAATAAGCAACCCTTTATTCATACGAAACTCCTCTCGTGTGTAACGCCATTTGTTGGTTTAATATTTTTGAACGCACCGCAACCAGTATCCAGAACATGACGGGCTTTTGCACTGTCCGCCGGCTGCGGTTTCCACTGAACGACCATCACCGGCACCGGTTTGCAGCGCCACGAATCCTTTTCCACTTCAATTTTCAAAACGATCGTCTCGCTGTTGATTTCATTGGCGTTGCCGCCAAAGACGAAATTTCCCAGAGAATACGCAATCACTCCTTTTTTATAATATTCAATTCCCTGTACAACATGCGGATGATGCCCGACTATTAAATCTGCACCGGCATCGATTACCGCATGTGCAAGCCGAATCTGCGCATCGTTCGGCACAATTGCATTTTCATCTCCCCAGTGGAAATTGACGACGACAAGATCGACCTTTCCCGCAAGCGCCCGTACATCATGGATGATCACCGATTGATCGCGCGGGACTGTACCGGCGGCGGACGGGCCGGCATAATGAATACCGTCGCCGCCAAAACCAAGAATGCCGACCGTCTTATGATGGAATGAAATCACGACCGGCTTGCGCGCCTCGGAACTTGTTCTGCCGGCTCCTACATGTTGAAATCCGAGAGAGTCGAGCCAATGCAGCGTTTCAATGATACCGGCGCAGCCGAAGTCCCCGACATGATTATTGGCACAATTGACGATCGAAATCCCCGCTTTTTTAATGATCGTCAGATAGCGGGGATGCATCCGAAAAACATATTTCTTGTCTGAACTATCGGTTGAAAATGTTACCGGATTTTCAAGATTCGCCATTTGGGCGTCAACCGGTCCGATTTCTTGCCATTCTGTGAAGGCGAATTGCTCGTTCGCCCCTGTGTATTGTTCAAATCGATTGGATAAATTCAAGTCGCCGGCAAAAATCATGCTCAAGGCGGTGTCGGGAACCGAATCGGCGGATTGCACCGATGCTGCCCCAGAAGACGATCCATGCATGGGAACAATCCAAAAAACTAAAAAATAGAACAATGATCCCATTCTTTGCAAGCTCTTTATAAAGTGAGACTCGCTATATGGTACCAAATCTTCGAACCAAAAACAACTAAGCTTCTTCTCCATGCAAAGAATTGGTATTTGGTCAAAGTTTGAGTATTTTTAATTGTTTTTTGAAAGAGAATTTATGCGCATGTATCTTCGTTCAAAGATCCACAAAGCCACCGTCACGGAAGCGAATCTCCACTATGTCGGCTCCATCACGATCGATGAAGCCCTGATGCGTTGCGCCGATATTGCCGAGTACGAAAAAGTTCTTGTCGTTGATAATACGAACGGCCACCGGCTGGAAACATATGTTATTAAGGGTAAAAAAAACTCCGGAGTCATCGGCATGAACGGCGCAGCGGCACATCTGATGAACAAAGGGGACGAGGTCATTATTATGACTTTTCAAATAACCGGCCGCCCCTCGAAACCGAAGAACATACTGGTCGACGAAAAGAATAAGTTCGTGAAATTTTTAAAAGAAAAAGCCGAAATGCGGGATTCCGACGGATGCTGATTTTTTTATGGTTTGAGAAGGGATACTTCGATGAAGTATAATTCCTTAGCAATTCTGACTTTTTATTGGACGCTCCTTATCACTGCCGCGGAAGCACAAACCCCTCCTTTAAAATCAACAACTGCAGCAGCCGACACAACACAGACGCAGACAAAGATTCAATACACATGTTCGATGCATCCTGAAATTATTTCGGACAAACCGGGCGCATGCCCCGAATGCGGAATGACTCTGGTGGAAATTCAAGCATCGAAAACTGCCCGGAAAAAATCTGAACCGATGAAAAATTCCAGCTGTGCGGACGGCAGGAAAGAACATACGTCCTGCTGCTGTGACAGTACAAAATCGGATAAAAAGTAAAAAGAAGGGGTTCAAAGAAATGCGCTTTTAGGCAGATATTACGGGGCTGCGCTGAAAGAGCCGGATTTCTTGGTTGTTCTAAGATCGTCGTTCCAGCCCTGCCGGAAAGATAAAAGCCGCGAAGTTCAATCGCGGCTTTTTATTTTCAGATCAACTGTTCATAACCTTGAGGAATTCTTTATTGGTTTTTGTTCCACGCATCTTATCGAGCAAAAGTTCCATCGCTTCATCAGGACTGAGATCGCTTAAGAACTTTCGCAGGATCCAAACACGGTTCAGATCTTCCGGCTCCATCAGCATTTCCTCTTTTCGTGTTCCGGAGCGGTTCACGTTGATTGCCGGAAAGATACGCTTATCGCTCAGTGCCCGATCGAGCACGACTTCGCTGTTGCCGGTGCCTTTAAATTCTTCAAAGATTACTTCATCCATACGGCTGCCGGTTTCGACCAAAGCGGTCGCGATAATAGTTAAGCTTCCCCCTTCTTCGATATTTCGGGCTGCGCCGAAAAACCGCTTGGGCCGATGAAGTGCATTGGCATCAACGCCGCCGGAAAGAATTTTTCCGCTGTGCGGAACAACCGTGTTGTGCGCCCGCGCGAGACGCGTAATGCTGTCGAGCAGAATGACGACGTCTTTCTTTGCTTCTACAAGACGCTTGGCTTTTTCCAGCACCATATCGGAAACCTGCACGTGGCGCTCGGGTGGTTCGTCGAAGGTCGAGCTGACGACTTCCGCGCTCACGGAACGTTCCATATCCGTGACTTCTTCCGGACGTTCATCGATAAGAAGAACGATAAGTTTTACTTCAGGATGATTACGTGTGATGCTGTTTGCAATTTTCTGGAGGAGGATTGTTTTGCCTGCTTTAGGAGGAGAGACGATCATTCCGCGCTGGCCTTTGCCGATCGGCGCAAGCAGGTCGAGAACCCGCATTGCATATTCGCCGGGAATTGTTTCCAATTTCACGCGCGAGGTTGGATACATCGGCGTCAGATTTTCAAAGAGGACGCGGTCCCGGATAACGTCAGGATGATCGTCATTAACCGCTTCTACGCGCAGCAGCGCAAAGAACCGTTCTCCTTCTTTCGGCGGACGAACCTGCCCGTTCACCGAATCGCCTGTCCGCAGGCCGAACTTCTTAATTTGCGACGGCGACACATAAATATCGTCCGGTGAAGGGAGATAATTGTAGTCGACCGAGCGAAGGAACCCATAACCATCCGGCAAGACCTCGAGAACGCCTTTGCTGAAGCTTAAACCGTCTTTTTGAGTTTGTGCTTCGAGGATTTTAAAAATCAAGTCTTGCTTGCGAAGTTCGGTATAACCGACAATGTTCAGATCTTTTGCGATCGCATTGAGCTCGGCTATTTTTTTGGACTTTAATTCAGTGATGTCCATGGTCATGGAAGGCATACCTCATAAATTTAGTATAAGAAGGTTTTGAAAATACGACAAAAGATATTTTTTTCGCTACGTTTTTGAATTCAGTTCGGTTGGAACAGATTTTCGAGATGAATCAGTGGTACAGTCCTGATTGGCTTACCAACTACCTATCCCATTATAACGCATTATTGGTTTATTGTCAAGTATTTTTTGCCGCGCAGAAAAGCCAGCGCTTCCCCAACGACAAAATGCGAACCGGTCACAAGTATTGGATGCTCAATTCTCCTCTTCCGTTTAATAAGAGATGAAATTGCTGAGGCAACGGAACGTTCCTGCCGGACCGAAAACCCGAGTTTCCCAAAAATGCGCCCGATCTTCTTCTGCAGGCATGGCTCGCTCGGTTTTTGGCGATACGGCAAACACAGTATCGCTTATGGGAGCAAGAGCTTTGGCCATTAAAGGCACATCCTTATCCACCATTGCACCAAAAACAACTTGAATGCGAAAATAACCGAGCCGCCGAAGCGAATCGACAAGATTCCTGACTGCATCGGGATTGTGTGCAACATCGGCTATCATGAAAGGTTTTTTCTGAAGAATGGAGCATCTGGCAAAAAGCCCCGAAAAGTGCTGGACCCGGTTCAGTCCCGTGCGAACAGCCGACCGGGGAATTTTCAATCCACCCCGCTGCGCAGCGATACCGACCGCCTGCAATGCGAGAGGAACGTTCTGAAACTGAAAACTGCCTGCCAGTGAAAGATGCAGTCCCTTCCAGAGTTCGTTTTGAATTCGGACATCGAGGATGCTCTCCTTTATATTCGAGCGGCGGCAAACAACCGATTTTTTTTTTGACATCCAGAGCGGCGCATGATTCCGGCGGGCGATGGCCTTGAGAACATTCAACGCTTCCGGCGGCCGGACTCCGGTTATGCATGGAACACCCGGTTTTATAATTCCGCCTTTTTCACGAGCAATTTTCCGAAGCGTCCTGCCGAGAATATGCGTATGCTCTAATCCGATTGTCGTAATCACAGAAACCAGCGGAGTGACGGTATTCGTTGCATCCAGCCTGCCTCCGAGTCCCGTTTCTATGACGGCAATATCGACCTGTTCGTCGGCAAAATATCTGAAAGCGATTGCCGTCACCGCTTCAAAGAAGGTACAGTGTCCTTCTTCCACCGCCGGTCGAATGATCGAAGTCAATCGTGCAACGGTACGGGCGGGAATCGGCCGTCCGTCGATCCGGATGCGTTCATTGAAATTGAGAAGATGAGGCGACGTATAGAGTCCTGTTCGGTATCCTGCAGCCGTCAATATTGAAGCAACCATAGCCGCCGTAGATCCTTTGCCGTTCGTCCCGGCAATATGGATGCATGGGAACTTGTTGTGCGGTTCATCGAGTACGGCAAGAATACTGCGGATTCCCTGAAGCCCGAATTTCATGCCGAACTTCTGAAGTCCGTACAAAAAGCAAATAGATTCTGAATATTTCACGTTCCGAGCCCGTTTAAGACATCAGGAGGACAACCATGATTGAAGAATTGAAAAACCGATATCGGCCTTAAGTGTCCCCACAAAATCCTGCGCATCGGCAATATCGTTCAGCTTGAAAAAGTCTTCCATTTCCCCGGCAATTTTTACGGCGATATTCGGATCGATAAAATTCATCGTCCCGACCTGAACGGCCGATGCCCCGACGAGCAGGAATTCAAGAGCATCCTCCGCCGACGCGATACCGCCTATTCCGAAGATCGGAATTTTTACCGCCTGTGCCGCTTCATATACCTTTGCAAGCGCTATCGGTTTAATAGCAGGGCCGGAAAGCCCGCCGGTGACAGTCGAAAGTCTCGGTTTGCGGCTCCTGACATCGACCGCCATGCCGATGACGGTATTAATGAGCGAAACAGCATCCGCCCCGGCATCTTCGACAGCACGGGCAAACTCGGAAACATGCGTTACATTCGGAGTCAATTTTATAATCAACGGTTTGACAGTATGGGAGCGAAGCGTTGAAGTAATTTCGGCGGTTTTTCGGCAATTCGTCCCGAAATTCAGATCCCCCTTCTTTAACATTAGGACAGGAGACATTAATTTCGAACGCACTGATGCCCGATTCGGTTTCGAGCATATCTAAAACCTCGCAATATTCCTCCACCGAACTGGCGGCGATATTAGCGATGATGCGCGTGTTCAATGTGCGAACAGCGGAAGTTTCTGTTGAAGAAACGATTCGACTCCGATATTTGCAAGGCCTATGGAGTTCAGCATGCCGCCTGCAGTTTCCACAATCCGGGAGGGAGGATTGCCGTCGCGCGGTTTTCTGGAAAGCGATTTTGTACACACGCCGCCGAGTGCGCCGACATTGCACAATTCGCTCACTTCATCTCCATAGCCGAAAGTGCCGGAGGCAGTAAAAACGCGGTTCTTAAATTCAACTCCGCGCAGCTTCCATGATGTTTTAACGGATGCAATCATAATCGTATATCCGATGATAAAAAGTTAGGTCCATCTTTACATGTCAGCGCAAATTTCGGGTTTCCATCCGCGCGTTCAACCGGACAGCCCTGACAGAGTCCCACACCGCAGGCCATTTCTCCTTCAAGCGACATTTCACAACACAATGCTTCCTGCCTGGCAAACTCTGTCAGTGCTCGCAGCATTGCCGTCGGACCGCAGGCGAATATTTTCGCATCGCCGGCCGTTTTCTGCCGCTCATAATCCTTAAGGAGATCGATGACTGTTCCCTTTCGTCCCTGCGAACCGTCTTCGGTCGCTATGAAGACCGGATCCAGATAGCGTGTATAGACGAACGGCGCGCTTCTGAATCCGGCAAAGACTGCGACTTTTTTCCCTCTCTTCTGCAATTCACGCAAGAGGAACGGGAACGGCGCTATGCCCACGCCCCCTGCCACCAGTAATGCTGTCGTATGCCCGCTGTCAATGCGGAAAGA
This sequence comes from Ignavibacteriota bacterium, assembly GCA_963778945.1. Lineage (GTDB taxonomy): Bacteria > Bacteroidota > Ignavibacteria > UBA10030 > UBA10030 > Fen-1254. The sequence continues at coordinate 2,487 of CAVZWL010000026.1, read as the reverse complement.
ATTTCCCAAAGGACCGATAACATCGACTGTGTCGCCGGCTTTCTTTTCCGCTAACTTTGCAGTTCCTCTGCCGGCAATGCTAATCAGAAGCTCAATTGTATCGCCTTCAATCCGCGATATGCTGAAGGGACGGCGCAGGAGAGGCTGCACCGATGCGCTGTCGATTCGGATATTGAGAAATTGTCCCGGCTTTGCAGCGCCGGCAATTGCAGCGGATTGCAGGCGCAGTAGAAACAGAGTTGCGGCAATTTTTTCACTGCTTTGGACTTTGAGCAATTCATGAATCATACATTAATCCACCATTATCGGAGCTTGTTGTCCTTTACGAGTCGTATCTTTGCCGGCAGGAGCGGCCGGTCTTTGTTGTATCGGAACCGCCTTTTGCACCGTATCCTGAACAGGATTTTTAAGCATATTCGGAACAGTCCCTTTCAGCGTATCCGGAAAAACACTTTTGACCGTATCTGCCGCATTCCTTTTAAGCGTATCCGGGGAAACCCTTTTAACCGTATCAGATGTAGTCCTTTTGAGTGTATCCGGAAGAGTTCTCTTGACTGTATCAGCAGGAGTTTTTCTGAGCATACCCGGAAAAACCCTTTTGACAGTATCAACTGCAGTCCTTTTGAGCGTATCCGGAAGACCGCCGTTCGAGCTCTCCTCCAGCGACCGGCCGTGAACGACTCGTGCAAAATAGGAGGATGTATATTTTCTCTCCAAAATTTTATATTGGACTGCCGCGCTGTCGTAATCTTTTAATCCGTATTCGTATATCCACCCTTTAGCGTAAATACTTTTAGCTGCGAGAGGGGACAAAGGATATCGTTTTTCTATCTCGCTCAATGTTTCAAGCGCCTGCTTATACCGTCCTTCATCGATAAAACGTTCCCCCTGCTCATAAAATCCTTTTGCAGAATCCGCTTTCTCTTCTACGACGGCCCATTTCAAATTGCGTCGGGCTTGATTGGCATACGGTGATTCCGGATATTCACGAATAATGCTTTTCAAATACTCAGAAGAAGAAAGCGGTGTTTTGACGGAATCGATGCGTGCCAGTTCGGAGAGAACAAACAGTATCCGCGGAAGCTGCAGAGTGTCCTTGCAGAGGTCTTCTGCTTTCAGATAATAACTCACGGCAGAATCCGGCATATCCATTTCAGCATACAGCACATCGCCAATTTCCTGATAGGAAACAGATTTGACGGCCCGTAAAGAATCGGGCGAGGGAGGAATAAATTTTTCCGTTTTTTTTTCTTTTTGCCCGTAGAATCCCTGGGAGCAGCTGCTGAAGTATCAATATGAAAAACTGTTACCGTGTCCCAGCGTATGCTGAGAAGACTGTCGGTCTTCCATAATCTCTGCTTCGCTTCCAAGTAGAGGCTCAAGGCCCGCGTCTTTTGACGGGCAGAATCGGCAAACCAGCCATCGGTCGATGCAGTGGATTTCGTAAATGCAATCAAGGCAGCCGGATAATCCATCAATATTTTTTCCTCAAGAGAACCGATTTCATACGAGGCTTCATACGAAAGGGGAGTTTGGCGGTAAGTCGTATCGACAATGATGAAATCGTTCAGTGCGTCTTTGAGTGCATAAAGCTCACGCTCAGTACGTCCCCGTTCAAGGCGGATGAGTCCTCTATATTCTTTCATGCGATAGTCGCCGATCATCTCATTAAGCAATGCCAGCGACCGTTCACGCATTCCTGCCTGTCGATAGATGATGGCTGCTTTCAACCTGCTCTTGTAAAGTTCGTATAAATCGGGACCGAGTTTCGGGATTTCAAGATAGAATGATGCTGCCGCCGTATAATTGCCTTGTGCATACGCACAGTCTCCCAATCCGAACAAGAGGGGAATCTGATCTTCACTGCTTCCTGCAAGCGGCCGTGCCTTTGAAAATTGTTCTGCGGCTTCAGCATATTCTCTCTGCATCTGATTCATGATCCCGATCTCAAGACGGCATCCATACTCCATTTCCTCGTTCTTCTTATTCTCCATTTCAATCAGGAATGCTTCCGCCGCCTTCATTGCTTCTTTTGTCTGGTGTTGTCGTTCCAATGTCCGTATCGACCAAAGATACGCTTCGCTCGGAGCATCGCCGTTTGGATATCGCGCAATCAACTCAGTGAATTTTTTTTCTGCTTTTGCATATTCCTGCTGATAAAAAAACGATTTTCCGATGAGAAAGATCGCGCCTTCTGCCGATGAGCTGTTCCTATGGAATGCTAAAATATTCGAGCATTTATTGATAACGAGATCGAATTGTTTTGATATGTCGGCAGGAAGCGGCGCAGCGATTTTACTATCCCGCTGTGTCAGGAGAAAGGTCTTTGCGTCTTCTTCCGCCTGACTGAATGTAATCTTGGCATCGTAATACGTATTAAAGTATGCGACCATATTATCATATCCGGAGGCGATTGCTTTTCCCACCGGCGTGAAAACAGCGCATCCTCCCGTCAGGAAAGATAAAAGGAGAAGGGACATAAAAAGG
>CAVZWL010000025.1:0-116517 GCA_963778945.1 Ignavibacteriota bacterium | reverse complement strand
GAGTGGACTCAGGAATGTTTGTCCTACCATAATTCCTTCTTTTTAAAAAATCTCTATCCATGGAGCCGGTGATGACGAAACCGGCGTTCAATTCATTTTATACACCGCATAGGATATTCCGGGCGCATTTAAACTTACCGTCGTGCCTTTCTTGCTTATGTGGATTTCCTTGCCGGCGAGTAATTTCAGTTTTGTGTAAGGCACGCTCATTTGAAATTCTGCCGCTGCCGCTTTTTCAGACGGATTAATAATAATAAGCAGGACATCTTTTCCGTTAGCTCTGGCATAGACAAAAGGATATGTATTTTCTTTTGCATAAAGCGGAATAAATTCAGCATAAGCGGCCAGAGCCGGTTCCGTCTGTTTCAATGATATGAGTTTTTTTACGCGGTTCAACAGCGAAGCCGGGTCTTTTTGTTCAGTCTCGACGTTCGGCGCATCGCTGCTGGTATCGACAGGCAGATAGAGCCGGGAAAAATCGGCCGTGGAAAATCCGCGGTTTTTACCGGATGTCCATTGCATAGGCGTGCGTGCGCCCGCGCGGGGCTGGTACGCGCCTTCGATTTGAGGCATATCATACAACTGGCTCATGCCGATTTCATTTCCGTAATAAAGGAATGGTACGCCCGGCATCGTCATTCCGAAAACCATAATCAGCTCAAGATCATCGGTGCTGCGTTTTACGTTCATTCGGGCGTTGTCATGATTGCCGAGCGGCAGTATGATATATCCTTTGGATTTTGTTTCGTTGTACTGTTCCATGTATTTCGAAAGGAAGTAAGCAATATTGCCTTTTCCTTCTTTATCAAAAAAACTGTGTCCTTCGGACACACCGTTCAAAATGCGCCAGCTTTCTTTCTGCGTAAGATCGTTATATCCGTCGAACCAATGGAAAAAATCGGCATGGAATGCATCGAGTGCATCTTTCGGGTACGACCATTCGGATACCATAAATGCCTGCGGATATTTTTCTTTGACGATTCCGCGGATCTCTTTCCAAAAATCTTTCGTGCCGCCGCTTACATCGGTACCCTTTACCAAGGCGCCCGCCATGTCGGCGCGTATACCGTCTGCGCCCATGTCCATCCAGAAGCAAAAAATCTTTTTCAATTCTTCACGCAAAGCAAGAACATCGGGATGATTGACCGGCAGCTGCCACGGCTTCGCCGGATCGGGTTTGCCGAAACCGAAATTCAGCGCCGGCTCCGACCAGAAAAAGTTAAACATGAAATTCCCGTTCCTTTGTCCATAGCCATGGATAAAACGGCCGGCCAATTCGCCCTCCTCCGTCTTCCATACATTGTCATTCCATACATACCAGTTTGAATATTTATTCGGCTGTTGTTTGCATGATTCGACGAACCACGGATTATCGATGGCTGTGTACGAAATAACGTAGTCGAAAATTACCTTAAGTCCGCGTTTGTGCGCCTCTTGAAAGAGCCGTTTTGCATCTTCATTGGTTCCGTACCGGGGCGCTACCTTGTAATAGTCCCGAATATCGTATCCCGCATCATGGAAGGGCGAATCAAAAAACGGATTAAGCCATATTGCTGTAACACCGAGACTTTTTATGTAATCCAGCTTTTGAATGATGCCGTTCAGATCGCCGATGCCGTCGCCGTTTGAATCATAATAGGTTTGAGGATAGATCTGGTAAAAGACTGCATGATGCACCCATTCAGGAGAATCCGGAATAGTGCATTTTCCGGTAATTTCCATTTGCTGTCCGTGGATAATCGACATCCCTGCCGCTAATAATATCCCGGCCATTATTCGTCCTGCACGCATATTTATTCTCCTTAAAACGTAACTGCTCAGCCTATTTTAAAACAGTTATTTTTATTCAGTTATCAATCCCCCTTTATCCCCCTTTTAAACAAAAGGGGGATCCTCTGCGAGAGAGGAGGATTATTGAATCTTTGAATACCACGCTGTGTTATTACCTCGAAACTATGGAATAATTTCCATTTACAACATTGCAAGCATTCCGTTAAAATTGTATGAGCTGTTCACTGCCTTGATAGGGAAGAGTTTTATTCGGTGTTCCGCTCGGTTCTATTCCGTTCCCGTTGTTTTTCTTTACAATGACAATTTGAAATATTCGTTCCTCGGGCATGCCGGGATAAGATCCCTTGCCGCTTGCCGATGGTTAACTGCCGTTTTGCATCGTTCCATCAAAATGAGATTGTCGAGAAAATCCCTTTTTCATAATTGTAATTGTCGTTTTCATCTTCATAGAGAGTAAAGCGTCCCGTCAGCGCCGGGATAAATGCGCACTTCAATCGGGGCGGAGGGTTTCTCGGCGGCATATTGAATGAATGGTCCCATCGGTATGATAGACCCTGCTTTTACGAGCAAAGGTATTTTATCTATAGGCGCCGCCGAGACAATGGTCTGGCCGCCTGCCAGAATTTCACCCGTCCAGAAATCGTACCATTGGTGATCTGCGGGTAAATATACTTTTCGTGTTTGCTCTTTGGTTTCGACCATTTGTTCCTTTGCCAAAATTGACGGTGTTTTCCAATAGAGCAAAACTCTTAAAGCGCCGCTGGTCAGATTTTCTGTTTCTAAAGCAAATTTATATTCTTTCCCTGCCGTCAATTCTACTGAATCGGTATACACTTCAACGCTTGTATAGACAAAAGGCAGTTCTTTGCCGTCTAGGAAAATGTGCTTGGGTCCGAAGCATTTAATATGGAATTGATGTTTTCCTGTTTCTGTCGGAATAAGTTTTCCTTCCCAGCGGATAGACAACGTCGAATCGGTAACATAATCGGGACGACCATGATCATACCAGTACACATCTATCGTGGAATCGATTTTTTCGAGCGTCAAGTTTTTATAATGGGCGTCGTTATAGTACCATGCATGCAATCCCGGTTTGCCGTCGTTTGTTCTGAAATGTTCGGCAGTGACGGGAATGCTTTGCTCGGGCGGACGGTGAAGCATATATTCGGTCACGGGGCATACCATCAGCGCCGGGCCGAACATGAATTGATCATCGATGGAATATGCAGCTTTGTCATTTTCAAAATCCATCGGCAAACCGCGCATGATGGTGTATCCGTTCTCCGTTACCTGATGTGCCAGCGAATAAATATAGGGGATCAGACGGTACCGGAGATTATCAAATTTCACGAGAACAGGTGTAAAATCTCCGAATTCCCAGATCTCGCGCGGAGTTTCCGAACCGTGCGACCTGAAGATCGGACAGAATGAGCCGAATTGAAACATTCGCGTATATAATTCCTGATAAGCAGGATCTTTGCCTCCGTGAGAGAAGACGCCTCCGTAACTTCCCAGGACAAATGCGCCGATATCGAATGTCCAGTACGGAATGCCGGCCATGCTGTGGTTCAATCCGGCGGATATTTGATTTTTATAAATGCTCCAGTTTGCGCCGATATCGCCCGACCATGTCGTTGCTGCAGCCCGCTGCTGACCGGCAAAAGTGGATCGCGTAAGTATGTACACGCGCTTCTGATCTGTTGCTTTGCGCAGGTTCTTATAGACTGCTTCCGTGATGAGAAGGGAATAGGGATTGAGATATCTGGCAAAGGAACCGAGATAATTATTGTCCATTCGTTTCAGTTCATATTCCGTCGATTCTTTGGTAACTGGCATTAATAAGATCCGGTTCCGTCGAATCGAACCACCAGGCATCGATACCCTTGGAAAACAATCCTTTTTTCATATACTTCCAGTAGAGATCGTTAGCCGCAGGATTGTATGCATCGTAATATTTAAAACCTGCCCAGCCGACCGGCTTGTAGAGAAAACCTTTTTGCTGCATTTCTTTGTAGACCGGAGTATTCGGGCCCAATCCGGGCCAGACTGAAATCATGATATGGAAATTTTTCTCATGAAGACGATCTATCATTTCTTTAGGATTTGGATACAGCTTTTCATCGAAAAACAATTGACTCCAGTTTTCTGAGCCATTCCAGTAGTCCCAATCCTGAACGATATTATCGATAGGAATTTGACGTTTGCGATACTCATTCGCAACGCCGAGCAATTCATCCCTGGCTTGCATAATGTTCTTTGCTTTGCCAGTATCCATATGCCCATTTGCCGTACATAGGCGCCTGGCCGGTAAGATTTCTGTAGCCGGCAATGACGCTGTCCATTGTCTTTCCGTATATGAAGTAATAGTCTATGCAATTCGCGACGTCCGACCAGAGTGAAGTTTCATTTTTGTTGTCGGTGAAAATAGTCTTTGAATAATTATCCCACAAGATTCCGTAGTTCATCGTAGAAACAAGAAAGGGAGTTACGGCATCGGTATTGGCCTGCACGAGTTTAACAGTGTGTCCGCGATAATTCATATAGCCGTATTGATGCTGGCCAAGTCCGTAAATTCCTTCATCAGGCGTTAATTCAAACACTTGTTTGATGCTGTACGCTTTTTCGTTTTTTATATCGGCCGGACTTATGACTGCTTTTGCGTGTTCTTTGAGGATTGTTTTTTTATCGATGGTCAGGAATTCGACAATGCCGTCGGCCTTTGAAATTTTAAGCTGCAATTTATCCGATCTCAGTAGAACGGCCGTATCATTTTCTTCCACATGAAGATTTATGTTCGGCAGCTCTTTTTGAATCACCACCAGACTTGTCGAATCCGGCAATGCTTCCGGCAGCCATTTAAGGATGCGAACAGTATGATCTGAATAAAACTGAACACTCATACGATAAGCGGCAGTCTCGATCTGAACGCCGTTTTGAATATGTCGTACAGCCTCGTTGCATAACGATACCTGATAGCAGTTTGCAAGAAGTGCCGCACAGAAAAAACAAAATATAGTATTTTTCATTGCTTGCTTTCATGTTGTATGGATTACGCTATCGACCGCCTCAGCGAAACATTCAATGTTTCGCTGAGGTCAAACTTCATTCCTTCTAACCTGCGATGCCGAACGGCGAGAAGTACAGGAATACGCACACAATAATAACGACAACGATTGCCGAAAGAATGACATCCGTTATGTTCCAGCTTGCGCGGGATGTCGCTTTGTCTTCTGCGACTGTTGTTGCATACGTCAAACCGTTCAACTGTGCCTCGGACGGCTTTTCCGATGAGAGGCTGACGACGATCAGCAGGGCGACGGAAAAAACAAAAAGGAAAATGCAAAAATAGAGAAAATTAACTGTCGCGAAAGTATACAATATCCCGCTGAGATGGTTTTTTGTCAATTCAAGAACGATACGAAGAACCCCGATAAAGAATCCGACGACCATCGTGGTTATAGCTCCCTTGCCGTTGATACGTTTTGAAAAAACACCCAGAAGAAAAACAGCGGCAATCGGCGGGGCAAGATAGGATTGAACGCTCTGCAGGTACTGATAGAGAGTATCGGAGATCCCCCGCATAACCGGTATCCATGCCATACCGAGAATAACGACAACTGCAGTCGTAATGCGGCCTATTTTGACTAATTCCTTGTCGGTGGTTTGCGGTTTGATTTTTCGATAAATATCCAGTGTAAACAGCGTGGAGCAAGCATTGTAGACTGCGGCAAGGGAACTCATGAGTGCTGCGAGAATTCCGCCGGCCAGAAGACCGCGTATTCCTACCGGCAAAAGAGTTTTGACGAGCGTGGGAAATGCCTGATCGGCATTAGCGAGTTGAATTTTTCCGGTACTTGCCAGAGCATACGCCATAAGTCCGGGGATTAAAAAAATAAAGAATGGAAGGAGTTTCAAGTATGCGGCAAAGATCGTTCCTCTTCGTGCCTGCTGTTCGTTGCGGCCAGCCAGGCAGCGCTGCACGATGTGCTGATCCGTGCACCAGTACCAGATGCCGACAATCGGAGAAGCGAAAAGAATTCCCAGCCATGGAAAATTCGGATCCGAGAGCGGGAGAAACATGTTCAGGTGATCCTTGGAGACCGCACCCATAAGATTATTCCATCCTCCGATTTGTATGAGGCCTGAAATCGTAAGAACGATCGAACCGCCGAGAAGGACGATTGCTTGAAGCGCCTCCGTATACATAACGGCATGAAGTCCGCCGAAAATTGTGTAGAGTCCCGTTATGACGATAAGGACAATCGCTCCGGTCCAGAAATCCACTCCTAAAAACGAGTTAAACACAACAGCGCCGGCGTATATTGTAACGGAGACTTTTGCAATCACATAACTCAGTAATTGCACGATGGAAAGCAGCCATCGGGTCTTGCTGTTGTACCGGCGTTCCAAAAATTCCGGCATCGTAAATACTTTGCTCCGCATATAGAACGGGACGAACACCCATCCCAGCATCAAGACGATCCATGAATGGAGTTCATAGTGTCCCATCGCCAGGCCGGATTTTGCCCCGGTCCCGGCCAATCCGACAATATGTTCCGAACCGACATTGGATGCAAGAATGGAAGCTCCGATGACAAACCAGCCCAGGTTTCTGTTCGCGAGAAAATAATCGGTCGGAGAATCTTTTTTTCTTCTGATCGACCATACGGAAATGCCGCCGATAAGCAGAAAATAAATGCCGACAACAGCCCAATCGATAACACCAAGAAAATTCATACGACGCCCTTTCTCAATAAGTGTTTTAGATAATGATTCAAATGATTATATTTGTTTTTATTATTTTGACAGCTCTTTCAGTTCTTAAATATAGTCGTTGATGAATGTTTCAAACAATTCCTGTTTTCCGCTGATCTGTTTTGGTTCGCCGTTCTCTATTGCAATTGCACGCAGGTCTTCCAGAGTCAGTTTTCCCCGCTCGAATGCCGCGCCGTTGCCGCTGTCAAATGACGCATATCTCTGTGTGCGGAGCTTTGCATAAAGGGATTTTTCGCGGATATCGTCGGCAATAAGCAGCGCCCGTGAAATGGTATCCATTCCGGCAATATGAGCGATGAAAAGATCTTCAGGATCGGTCGAGTTCCGGCGAAGTTTTGCATCGAAATTGATTCCCCCTGAAGTTAATCCGCCTGCTTGCAGGAATGACAAGCATCGCCTGTGCAAGTTCAAAAACATCCATCGGAAATTGATCCGTGTCCCAGCCATTTTGACTATCCCCTCTGTTTGCATCGATGCTCCCGAGGAATCCGCTGTCAGCGGCTGCCTGGAGCTCATGCTGGAAAGTATGATTTGCCAGCGTGGCATGATTGACTTCGATATTCAATTTAAAATCATCCTGCAAATTAAATTCGCGCAGGAATCCGATAACCGTTGCAGCATCGAAATCATATTGGTGCTTCATCGGTTCCATCGGTTTTGGTTCAATGAGAAATGTTCCTTGAAATCCCTGTTTCCGCGCATAATCACGAGCCAGTGTAAGGAGCAGCGCCATGTGTTCCCGCTCGCGTTTCATATTCGTATTTAAAAGAGTCATATAACCTTCACGGCCTCCCCAAAAAACATAGTTCGAACCGCCGAGAGAGATCGTGGCATCCAGAGCGCCTTTTAATTGTGCTGCTGCATGGGCAACGACGGCAAAATCCGGATTTGTTCCGGATCCGTTCATATAGCGCGGATGAGAAAAAAGATTGGCCGTGCCCCAGAGAAGTTTTACACCCGATGCTTTTTGTTTTTCTTTTGCATAGTCAACCATTGCAGACAGACGTTTTTCTGATTCTCGGAATGAGTTGTTCCTTCACTGACCAGATCGAAATCGTGAAAGCAATAGAATGGAGTTCCGAGCTTTGTAATAAATTCGAATGCAGCATCCATTTTTGCTTTTCCGCTGCGGAGAGGGTCTGAGGGATCATCCCACGGAAAATTTCTCGTGCCGCCTCCGAACGGGTCATTGCCGGTTCCGCAGAATGAGTGCCAATAGGCAACCGCAAAGCGGAAGTGGTCTTTCAATGTTTTGCCCGCCACGACTTTGTTCTCATCATAATACTTGAAGGCCAGGGGATTTTTTGATACCGGGCCCTTCATAGGAAATTTTTCCGACCTGTGGAAAATATTCCTTATCGCCGAGTGTTACGGTTGTGCTCATAATTTTATCCTTTAAATTGAAGAATTTGATTCAACGCAGAAGACCATTTTTGATACAATTCCTTGTACTCTGCCGAACGGGCAGGATGAGGTTCGATTGTTCGAAGACGTTCCAGGCCATGGAAGGCTTCCTGCCGGGATGTGAAATATTTCACACCGAGCGCGGCACCGCGTGCGGCGCCTTGCGCACCGTCTGTGCTGTACAATTCAATGTTGACACCCGCAGTCTCTGCCAATGTCTCGGTAAATATCGGACTGAGGAATAAATTGGCAAGACCGGCGCGAATGACTGCCGGTTTTATATCTATCTCATGCATAATGTCAATGCCATAGTTGAATGCACATGCAATTCCTTCATGCACGGCACGGACAAGCTGCGCTTGAGAATGCATGTTGAACTGCAAATGAAGAATTTGAGCGCCGATGTTGCGGTTCTCCAGCATACGTTCTGCACCGTTGCCGAACGGCAGAACGACGGCTCCATCCGATCCAACCGCAGCAGTCGATGCGAGTTCATTCAATCGAGCATAGTCTATCGATTGTTGACCCGTTATGCGGCGGATCCAACTGTTCGCGATTCCTGTTCCATTGATGCAGAGCAAAACTCCGATGCGATTTGCCTCAGCAGTATGATTTACATGAGCAAAAGAATTCACACGAGAGGCATGATCATATTTGAGCGTATCGCTTACGCCGTAGACGACGCCGGAAGTTCCAGCCGTTGCTGCTATTTCCCCCGGTTCCATGACGTTTAACGAAAGAGCATTATTGGGCTGATCTCCCGCCCGGTAAGTAACAGGAATACCTTCCGGCAAGCCAAGTTCTTGAGATGCCGTTCGGTTGAGACGGCCTTGTTCTCCGAAGGTCGGCGTCAGCGGAGGTATGAGATCGGCATTGATGCCGTACTCTTGAAGCAAAAAAGAAGCTATAGAATTGGAACTGAAATCCCAAAGGATTCCCTCGGAAAGACCGGAAAGTGTTGTCGCTGTTTCGCCTGTTAAGCGCATGGCAATATAATCGCCCGGCAGCATAAACCTATGAATTTTCGCATATAGTTCGGGCTCATTTTCTTTTACCCAGCGCAGTTTCGATGCGGTAAAATTTCCGGGTGAATTTAAAAGCGAACGGAGACATTGGTCGGCGCCAATATCGGAAAAAGCCTTTCGGCCGATTTCTACGGCTCTGCTGTCGCACCATATAATAGAAGGGCGGAGGAGTTGTTTATTTTTATCGATGACGACGAGCCCGTGCATTTGGTACGAAATGCCGATAGCGAGAATCCTGTCTTTTTTAATGCCGGGCAATGCAAGAACTTCTGATGTAGCGATTTGAAGATTTTTCCACCACATGTTCGGATCTTGCTCGGCCCAGCCGGCGCGAAGGGCGGTGATGGGCATTTCATTCCGGGGAGAGAAAGCATCGGCTTCAACTTTTCCTGTTTCTAAATTGAGCAGAGATGCTTTAATCGATGAACTGCCGATATCGTATCCGAGTGTATACATAGCGTTCCAGAAGTTAATGTTTCCGTAATAGTTTCTTTAATGCCATTTCAATGTCTTATTTATTTTCTTGAAAGAATAAGCCGCATCCTTCCATATTCTCCGTCACAACATGTACAATCTAATTCATTGCCTGAAGTTTTCCATGAAGCTTGTCGGCATGGATGGGCTGCAAAGCTTTCGTTGATTGTCGTATAACCAACTCCGCATCTAAAACAATTTTTTCTATCGGCAATGGCGCGGAGGATTCAATATTATTGATGAGAATTTCCGTCGCTTTTTTTCCCAATTCAAACATAGGAGCGCGGGCGGTCGTTAATTGTACCGGAACATGTCTTGAAAACGGAATATCGTCATTACCGACGACGGATATCTGGCCCGGCACCTGAATATTCATTTCACTTAAAGCCGCCATAACACCGAGAGCTACAAGATCGTTGTAGCAAACAATCGCCGTCGGATAATCAAGAAGACTTCTGTTATGAAAATATTCAAGACATTTTTTATAACCATCGTCAAGATGGGCGCCGGTCGGAATAATCATATCGCTGTTAAATGCAAAGTGACTTTCACTGTACGCCCGGCGGAAGCCGTCAATCCTTTCATAGGTATGAGATGCGTGTTTTGGTCCGGCAAAATGCACGATTTTTGAATGACCGTTGTCCATCAAATATTGCATTACTTCTCTGATTGCTTTGATGTTGTCGATGCTTACAACATTGGCCTGGATACCGTTCACATTTTCCAGGAGCACAAACGGGAAATTGATCATCCTTAACCGAAAGAGGTGTTCGATCTCGCTTGTTCCTTCCAGGACCGGCGCAATGATGGCTCCTTTAATATCTTTGCCGGAGAAACTCTGTATGATCTTTTCTTCGGATTCATGATTGCCCTCTGAACTGGCAATACTGACTAAATAGCCTTTGCTTCTGGCGTATTCCATCACTCCCAAAGCAATCGCCGTATAAAATGGATTGTCCAGCTCGCGGATGAGTAGACCGATACTGTCGAAAGAGGATTCTGCGGCTTTTAAATTTCGCGCACTTCCATGAGGGCGATAATTCAATTCTTTTATTGCATCCAGAACAGCTTTTCTTGTCTCCGGCTTGACGGTTTTTTTGTTATTGAGTACGGCTGAAACCGTTCCGATTGAAACGCGGGCGTGCCCTGCAACATCACCAATTGTTACTTTTTGCAATATTGTTCCTTAATTATGATTTGAGGCTTTTAAGTTAAAACTTAAATTTTTATCAAAATCATATTGATTGAAACAATTCAATTCATTTTCAATTTTTTCAATTTAGCCCAAAATAGGATAGAAGTCAAGAAATAAACATAAGACTTTGGAAACGAATTTAAAAGCATTGTTGAGGCGGTGCGATAATAGAATTTTTGATTCGAAGAGAAGACGCCTCAAGATACTCAAAATACAAGCATGCAATAGTAGAGCCGAGGAATTCAGATAACACCGAATTCCTCGGCTGCTGCCGTTTTTGCAATTTCAGCCGGCCGGCCTCTATCGATATAATTGTATCCCGCGGATATCTTTACTTTGAGTTTATAATTATTGTCTCTTCTCCAAGGCCGTCTGAAGCCGCTTCTAAAGTGATCTTGCCGGCTTTTTCTGTGGACTGGATCACTGCAAGACATAATCCGTTGAATGCTTTTCTTTGGTCTGTTTTGAACGACTCATCGCTTGTTTGACTGCCGTTATCTACGCCAGCAATGCGCCCTTCACCCGCGATCTTGAAGTGAATCAGATTGTCTGCATGGGGCACCGGAGTTCCCCGGCTGTCGACAATTTTAACCGTGACAAATGAGAGATCTTTTCCGTCGGCAGTTATTTTCTTTCTATCTGCCTGAAGTACAATTTTTGCAGGCGCTCCGGCTGTTTTCATTTCCTGAGTGAGCACTTTTTTGCCGCCGATGCGTCCGATTGCTTTGAGTGTTCCGGGTGTGTACGTAAGCCGCCAGGCAAGATGAATTGCGTCGCCGATCTTTTTCCTGGTTCCTAAGGATTGCCCGTTCAGGAAAAGTTCCACCTCATCACAGTTCGTATAAGCCCATACGTCGATTGTTTGACCCTGCTTCCAATTCCAGTGAGGGAAAATATGCAACACAGGTTTATTGGTCCATTCACTTTGATACAGATAATATGGATCTTTCGGGAAACCGGCCAAATCCACTATGCCGAAATATGAGCTTCGTGCAGGCCACGGATAGGGAGTAGGCTCGCCGAGATAATCGAAACCCGTCCAGATGAACTGACCGGAAATGAAATCGAATTTTTTCATCAGCTTCCAGGTCTCTTCATGAGTCGATCCCCATGGTGCGCTGCAGTTGTCGTATGAAGAGCAGCTCAAATCCGCGTTTGCATCTTTCAAGGGAATATCCCAGCGGGCCGGCCAGCGGCGGATACTGTCGGAGGGCATATCGTAACTGCCGCGCGAATTCAATGAAGAAACCGTCTCTGAGCCGATAAGTCTTTTACCGGGATGTGTTTGCCGGAATTGAGCATAGTCGTCCTGATGATAGCTGTACCCGATAATATCAAGCGTGTCGGCACGCAGAACGGGATTCAATGAATCGATGGAATTGCAATTGGCTGTGACGGGACGTGTGAGGTCGAGATTTTTAATGAATGAAACCAGTTCTTTAGCAATGACGGTTCCGCTGTGGTCTGTTGTGTCCCACTGCTCTGCGACTTCATTGCCGATACTCCAGAGAAAGACACTGGGATGGTTTCTGTCCCGCAGAACCATATCCTGAATATCACGCTGGTGCCATTTGTCCCAATCTAAAGAATAGTCGAATTGCGTTTTTCCTTTCTTCCACATATCAAATGCTTCATCCATGACCATAAAGCCCATGCGGTCGCAAAGCTCGAGAAGTTCGGGCGCCGGCGGATTATGCGATGTCCGTATACCGTTCGCACCCATCGCCTTTAAAATTTCCAATTGACGTTCTAAAGCGCGATGGTTGATGGCAGCGCCCAGAACACCGAGGTCGTGATGATTGCAGACACCGTTAATCTTTACATGCTTTCCATTGAGCAGAAGTCCTTTTGCAGTATCAAAAACAAACGAGCGAATTCCCAGTTTCGTTTCGTAGTTATCCTGTTCGTTTCCGTCTGCGATAATGCTCGTGATCACTTTATAGAGATATGGATTTTCAGGAGACCATAAAAGAGGATTGGAAACGGTAAGCTGCTGCTCAATATTTCCGGCAGATGCTTTCATGAGTTTATTTTTTGTTTCAACTGCAGTGATTGTTTTTCCTTTTGCATCTATGATCGCAGTCTTTAATGTGATTGCTTGATCTACCAGAGATGAATTCCGGATCTTTGTTTGAATATTCACTTTCGCAGATTGTTCGGACACTTCCGGTGTCGTCACGTATGTTCCCCAATGATCCACATGGATCTTCTCTGTTGTTACAAGCCAGACATTCCGATAGATGCCGGAGCCGGAATACCAGCGGGAATTAGGCTGTTTGGAGTTGTCTACTTTAACTGCCAGAACGTTTTTTTCTTTTCCATATTTCAAGTACGGGGTTAATTCATAGCGAAAAGAACTGTAACCATACGGGCGCATTCCCAGCGAGTGGCCGTTGATCCACACTTCGCTGTTTTTGTATACGCCGTCGAAATCGATAAAAACCAATCGTCCTTTCTCCGCGACGGGAAGTGTAAAGCTCTTCCGATACCAGCCGATACCGCCCGGCAGCGCTCCGCCGCCCGGAGTGGCAGGATTATCTTTGCTGAATTTTCCCTCGATACTCCAATCGTGCGGCAAGTCAAGAACCCGCCATAGGGAATCATTAAAACCGGGCATCTGCGCATCAGTCACGTCTCCCAGATTGAACTTCCAGCATTTATCGAAATTTTCCGTCTTTCTGGTTCCGCCTGACGAACCCGCTGAAGAAATTGAAAGAGGCAGGATGAGAGTGATACAACAAATGCTCAGTATGAGCTTCTTGAATGAAAATGTATTCATAGTAAGTATCCCTTTATAAAAAGATTGAAACTTTTATTTTATTGTTTTGTAACTCTGTCAATGTATTTTGAAATATATTATTTTTCCGTAACTACTCAGCTTATTCTGAAACATTTATTTTTCGCTCGTTTTTCAATCCCCCTTTATCCCCC
This sequence comes from Ignavibacteriota bacterium, assembly GCA_963778945.1. Taxonomy (GTDB): domain Bacteria; phylum Bacteroidota; class Ignavibacteria; order UBA10030; family UBA10030; genus Fen-1254. Next base: position 102,921 of record CAVZWL010000025.1, on the reverse strand, counting down.
TTTTGAACAAAAGGGGGAGACTTCTTTCTTAAGTGAGGGGGATTTATGATCTTTCATTATCACGCTGAGTAGTAACATTTTTCCTCAATGGCACAACATGCGGGATGGAATGATTTGTTTGACAAATCCCGGTCCATTAAAACTTATATCCAAAACTTTTCCTCCGGATGCCTGAAAGAACCTGACCTGAATTTTATGGAAACCGGATTTTAACATTATTGTGCCGGATTCTTCCTTCGGAGCATGCTGCCCGTCGTTGTCCACGACAATGGCATTGTCAATTAATAAAATTGCACCGTCGTCTGAATTGGCGTAGAATGTATAAAGGCCGTCTGCTGGAATTTTTATATATCCGCTGTACAGCACTGCAAAATCCTCGCCGGAATTTTTTTCAGGGATAGCAAATTGGCCGATGATATCCGACCGCTGCACGGTCAGGGAATCAAAGTCCGGAATATGTTCCCATGTGCCTTCATAATAGTTATAACGGATTCCCGGAGATGAAGTTTCAATATGTAAGGACGGCGATAATACGAACGTTCCCTCAAGTTCCAGTACCGACTACAGACATAGGAGGCATCATGACTTCCAGACCAGAGGCTGCAAGTGTCGCTCCGGAAAAATCCGATGGATAAACGGCAGTCGGTGCATCGAACGTGTTGTGCGCATTCATCTCTTTTGCAGTCAGGATCTTTCCTGAAACTGCGGTTGCGGAATACTTGATGAACTTGCAAAAGATCCGCTGCCGGGATTTTGGATCGATATTGCACAATGTTATATGGAGCTTCCCCTGGTCGTCGATGGAAGCGGACGAATTGACGGCAGGAATATGATCTTTTCCAAAAAAATAATCCTGAGCCTTGACGGTCGTTTTAACCCAAAGCGCATTCTGATGCACTTTAAACATGTCGAAGACATGGTATGTAGGAGTCAAAACAATCTTCTCATCCTTGGTGAGTATCATGGCCTGCAATACATTGATCATTTGAGCTATATTGGCCATTTTTACACGCTCGCAGTGATTATTGAAGATATTCAAACTGCTTGCTGCGGTCAATGCATCGCGCAGCGTATTCTGTTGAAAAAGGAATCCCGGATTTGTTCCGGGTTCCACTCCATGCCAGGTTCCCCATTCATCCACAATGAGCGCAATCCGTTTCTGCGGATCGTATGTATCCATAATCGCGCTGTGCCTTGATATTAATTCTTCTAACTTCAGCGATTTCTTCAAAACATCGAACCATCCCGATTCGTCAAAATCTGCCGCTGTCCTTCCATCATTAAAAGAGTAATGATGCAGAGACAATCCATTGATATTATCAGCAGCATTTTTCATAATCGTTTCGGTCCAGGCGTAGTCGTCATCGGAAGGGCCGCATGCGATTTTAAAAACTTTATGCGTGCCATAATCGCGCATGTATGTTCCGTACCGCTTTGCCTGATCGGCATAGAATTCCGGTCTCATATTGCCGCCGCAGCCCCAGCTTTCATTTCCAATTCCCCAGTATTTTACTCCCCACGAACTATCGCGGCCGTTTTTTTTCCTGAGATCCGTCATGGGACTGACATTATCCGAGTTGACGTATTCAACCCATTGCGAAAGCTCCTGAACTGTTCCGCTGCCGACATTTCCGGTAAAGTAAGGTTCGCATCCGACCTGCCGGCAGAACTCCAAAAATTCATGCGTGCCAAAGCTATTATCTTCCGTTACACCGCCCCAGTTAGTGTTAACCATTGCAGGCCGGTTTCCGCGGGGACCGATTCCGTCTTTCCAGTGATATTCATCTGCAAAGCAGCCGCCCGGCCATCGCAGAACGGGGACTCTGATTTGCTTCAAAGCTTCGACCACATCTTTCCGTATGCCGTTCGTATTGGGAATTTTGGAATTTTCGCCGACCCAAATACCGCCGTAGATGCAGTTCCCCAGATGTTCCGAGAACTGACCGTAAATATTCTTATTGATTTTAGTCCGAAGATTCGAAGCATCGATAACTATAGAATCGGTCTGAATTTGTGCGTGTAATGGAAGAGTAAGAAAAGCGAAGATGAGTGCAATGAGTTTTTTCATGAGTTTTGTGCTTCTATAAATGATGAGGATAATACCTTACAATTCGGTCACCTGACAATTAAAGTATCGCATAAAACTTCGACGGAACTTTTTCCGGCAAGAATTTCATAAGCGCCGGCCGGGACGCTTCGTTTCATCTCCATGCCGATGGCTGCGAGTTTATCGGGAGTCAGTTTAAAATGCACCGTTTTCGTTTCGCCAGGATTGAGTGTAACACGCACAAAATCTTTAAGTTCCTTCACGGGACGGGTTGGAAGGCTGATAAGAGCGTGAATGTAAAGCTGTACAATTTCATCACCTTTCATCGATCCGGTATTGCTTACCTCAAGGGTAATGTCTGCAGTCTCATTTGTTGCGATATTTTTTGGAGAAATCTGCAGATGGGAATACTCAAATGTAGTATAACTCAGTCCAAAACCGAAAGGATAAAGAGGGGAAGAGTCGCTCAGGACATACTCCCGGTAGCGGGAAGGTTTATGGTCGTAATAGCAGGGCAATTGACCGACGGAGCGCGGAATCGTAACGGTAAGCTTGCCGGAAGGATTTACTTTACCAAAAATCGCATCCACAATTGCAAGTCCGGTTTCCTGGCCGAGATACCAGCATTCGACGATTGCAGGCGCTTTTTTGCTTACTTCATTGATCGTCAGCGGCCGTCCGTTGAAGAGCAGTACCACGGTCGGTTTACCGAGTTGAAGAATCGCATCCGCAAGTTCATTTTGTAGGCCGGCCAGATCCAAATCATCACGGTCTCCCAGATGTTTCTCACTCCATGCTTCACGGCAGATCAATTCGTTTTCGCCTAATACGAGAACAATTGCATCGGATTGCTTTGCTGTTTTCACTGCTTCCGCTATGAGTTTTCTATCGTCTTCCGGATTGCTCGGAATAGGATTTTCATTCACCTGCCAGTTGACTGCTTTATTCAAAGTCAATTTGCACCCTTCAGCATAGAGCACACGGAATTTATTTCCTGCGAATTCGCGGAGTCCCCTCCAGGACGCTTACACCATGCATGGGAACTGCCGAGTAGCCGCCCAGATGAATGTCTGCGGCATTGGGTCCGATGACGGCAAGAGTTTTAATTTTTAGGGAATCAAAAGGAAGCGTCTTGTTCTCATTTTTCAGCAGAACCATTGCTTCGTATGCCGCCTTAAGGGCGAGAGCTTTGTGTTCTTTGGATTGTGTCACACGTTCCAACAAATCGATATCGGCGTAGGGATGTTCAAACAAGCCGCATTCAAATTTAACCCGCAGCACATCGGCTGCAGCATGGCGTATAACCGATGCAGAGAGCTTTCCCTGTTTCACTTGCTCGGCAAGCGACCCGAAACAACTCCCGTTTCCGAGTTCATAATCTATTCCTGCGTTGATAGAAAGAATTCCGGATTCTATTGAATCTGCTGCTGCATTGTGTACACGATATGTCACATTCATACCGCCGCCGTCGCTCATAACGAATCCGTCAAATCCCCACTCGGTCCGCAAAATTTCGGTCAGGAGCTTGTGATTTACATGGTTTGGAATTCCATCCCATTCATTGTATGATGCCATAATTGATCGTGTGTGCGCTCTTGTGACGGCCATCTCGAAAGGATAAAGATGATTCTCGCGGAATTCCCGTTCGGAATAATTCACAGGAGCAATATTGCGTCCGCCTTCAGGCTGCCCGTGACCTGCAAAATGTTTCATCGTAGCGGCAACATGATGATTGCCGATGAGCGAATCGCGTCCCTGGAAGCCGTAGACTGCGGCCATGCCGAGCCGCGATACTAAATAAGGATCCTCGCCGTAACATTCTTCCGTGCGTCCCCATCGCGGATCACGGGCTAAATCGACGACCGGCGATAGAACCTGCCGGGTTCCGCGCGAACTCGCTTCAAGCGCTGAGGCGGTAAAAACCTGTTCGATGAGTGCTGTATCCCATGTGCATCCAAGCGCAATGGCCTGCGGAAATGAAGTGGCGCTGTCCGCCATAAATCCATGGAGCGATTCTCCGAAAGTGAATATGGGAATACCGAGACGGGTTTTTTCGATCATGTATCGCTGAATGCCGTTGATGCACTGTGCCTGACGGCGTATGGAATGATTCCGCCAGAACCCCCATGAAGCGTAGCTTCCAATACCGTGATTGAGCATGGCAGTATCCCTGGTTCCGATAAAATTTCCGTTCTCGTCGAATGCAAGAGTGTCCCGGGAAAACATGCCATAGAGCTGGGCTGCCTGTTCCTCCAGCGTCATGCGCTGCAGAAGATCGTTGATTCTTGTCTCAATCGGAATTGAAGGGTTTTTATAGAGGGGATGCTGAGCAAGGCAGGTTGTGAAAATCGATAATGATAAAAAGACGACGATTGTTTTCATAGACGTAGTTCTCGATTGATTGAGCGATGCTCTTTCAAATTACGATATACTTCCAATGTAGCCGCGGGCGGCTTGTTTACCCGCCCTGTTCCACCTTTTGGCGGGCCAGACCTGCATTATCTCGGGAGGGTGACCGCGGAATATTCCGGCGTCACCGATGTCGGCTGCAGTTAACTTTTTCAGTTCAACAGCATTCGGTCTGATATAAAACATAGTAAAAAAAAGATCACGGATCAAAGGAGCCGGTAAAACATAAAAAGTGAATGAGTATAGAATCAGATGCAGCAGGAGCGGAAATCGGAAAGGGGGAGCAGAGAACGGCTTCGTGTATTATTCTCCCAAAACCGCTAAACTCATGGGGCATTCGACCCCGATGGTCGGATGCCGTCATGGAATGTTTTTTCCTTTGCGCAGTTTTACCACCGGCTGTTCATCTGCTGAAAGCTTTTATCCAAATCCGCTCTGGATGCTTTGAGAAATCCGCCGGACATTCCATATCCGATTTCAAATATATCGTTTTTCAGATCTTTCATGACCGATTCCACAAATTCCTTTGGCTTGAGATCCACTTTAAAATTGCCTCTTTTGGCTCTTCCCTCAGGATTTAATTCCGTGTCGACTGCAGGCGGGACGACTTCAAAAACTTTGATTCCGGACTTAATGAGCTGGTGCCTGAGCGCCATGGAAAAGGCATGCAGTCCGGCTTTTGTTGCGCTGTAGACCGGCATCCGGGCTGCAGGCACAAAACCCAATCCGGAAGAAACATTGATGATGGCGGCTTCTTTCTTTCCGGTCAAATATGGAATAAACATCCCGGATAAAATAATCGGCGCTTCCAGATTGATTTTAATTTCATTTTCTCCGGCAAGATATTCGGCAATTCCTTTCGTGAAATCAATATCTCTCTGCACGCCTGCATTGTTAATCAGAATGTTGAGAGCGCTGAAATTGGCGGTTATCCATTTTAAAAGTTCGGTTCGATCCGTTTCTTCGGCCGCATCGCATACTTTAATATGGAGATCCGGATGTTTTTCCTGTGCTTCCCGAAGTCTTTTTTCTCTGCGCACCGCAAATGATGACCTCATTCTTAGCTTCTAAGAAAGCCTCGGCCAGTGCATAGCCGATACCCATAGATCCGCCTGTAATAAGAACTGTGTTTCCTGAAATTTCCATTGAGTATCTCCTCTCTATTCGCGCGAATAAAGTTGCCTTTAATGTTCTTGATATACGGGCTGTTCATTGTAGCCGCGGGCGGTGACCGCGGAATATTCCCGGCGTAAACGAAGCCGGCTTATAGAATGAAATCACCGACTCATTGCGAAAATATTGTTATTTCTTTAAAGGATATCCGACTGTCTGTCCGAAGAGCACACGCTGTTCGGGACGCAATTTTAATTTCGATGCAAGTCCGGATTTATTGCAATTATGGAACCATGATGCCAGGCCGTGAGATGCGGCAAACAAATAAACGTTCCCGGCAATAAGACCCGTGTCGACAAAATAATATGACTTTTGAACTTCCGGATCCTGCAAACCGGGTTCCTGAAAACCGGATGTATGTGTAAGTCTGTGAACATCCGCAATATAAATAAGCCGAACCGGAGCGTTTGCTCCAAAATTCATTTGACCTGCGCCGATTGCGAGTGCACGAAAATCACCTATAACTTCTGGAATCAATGTGTGATGAAATGCATCATATAAATAAATTCCTTCCTGCAGAGCAACATAAAGATCGATTTCCTGCGAGTTGCTTGCCGATGCAGCAGTTCTTCCGGGAGTATCAAAAGGACCGTTTTTGCGATTGACTCCGTATGCCGCCCAGAGGAGATTTGAAAGCACTTGTAAAGGAAGTTTTTTATCGCTTATTTCGCGCGTGGTTTTTCTTTGCTGGAATGCTTTTAATACCGGTGCAGTACGATTGAGCGCCGGTTTCGGAAGTTCGATCGGAAGGAATTCCTGCGAAGGAGCGATGCTGTTGGAATTGGGGAACAGTTCGTGATCTCATTTTTTTCTTTTTACGAATCATTTTATCCTTCTTTTCTAACGAATATTACAACTGCTTAACGCATTTTGAATTATCATTATTTTGCAGCCGCCCTGCAGCTACAATGCTTGCATATCCGTCACCGGCATACGACGACCGCGAATGACCGCAATCCATTTTGGTACTGCATCGCACAGCACGATGAGAACGCAGGTCATAATAATGATCGTCAGTCCTAAATTGATAGATCCTTGAAAACGTGTTTGTTCGCTGAAGAGCTGGGGATAGTAGATATTGAGAATATTTTCAGTTCCTGCGGTTAATGTCGTTATTGTAACGAAGGCAAGCGGAATCAACGTTACCCATGCGTATTTTGCACGTCCCCGGTTGATAATGAACGATGTCCCGACAGTTAGCGCAACCGCACCCAGCAATTGATTTGCCGTTCCGAACATCGGCCAGATCGTCGATACGCTTCCGGTATAAATGAAATATCCCCAGGCGATAACCATGAGAGCACTTGTTATAAGATTCCCCGGCAGCCATGTGGTCCGTCGCAAACGGTTTATAAATTCTGCCCAGCGATTCCTGCAGTACGAACCGTCCGATGCGTGTGCCGGCATCGATGGTGGTAAGAATAAACAATGCTTCGAACATGATTGCAAAATGATACCAGTAGGACATCAGGCGCGTCAGGCCGGGAATATTTGAAAATATTTGCGCCATTCCCACAGCAAGGGATACCGCGCCGCCGGTCCTGCCGATAATTTTTTCCCCGACTTCCTGCGAAAGCTGTGTGATATTGGAATCCATAAATCCCATGGCATGCAGCTGCGGCAGAACAGCATGGAATTTTTCAACGGGGACATTGATCATAAAATAATCGAGTGGCAGCAGGCTCGATGCGGCGATCAGTGCAAGCACGCTCACAATTCCCTCCGAGAGCATGGCGCCGACCGTAATGAATTTTATTTGCGATTCCTGCATCAGCATTTTCGGCGTTGTGCCGGAACTGACGAGCGAATGAAATCCCGATATTGCCCCGCATGCGATCGTGATAAAGAGATAGGGGAACAGCGTTCCGGGAATAATCGGCCCGCCGCCGTGAATAAACGGCGTGAATGCCGGCATCTTCAAAACCGGGGCGACGATGATAATTCCTGCCGCAAGCATACCGATAACACCCAGTTTCATAATAGAACTTAAATAATCCCGCGGCGACAGAAGAAGCCAGACCGGAAGGACGGAAGCACAGAAGCCGTACAGCATCAATAAAATTGTCAAAGTCTTATGATCCAGAGCGAACCATGATGCCATGGAATGAATCCGGAATATTCTTTCCGAAAATGACGGCACAGTGTCAGCAGTATAACACCGGCAATGAGTCGCCTCTGCGACTTTTCCTTTTCGGATTTTAAACATCCACAAACCCATGGCAAGGGCGATGGGAATTGTTGCTGCAATGGTGAACAATCCCCACGAACTTTCGGACAGTGCATTGACGACCACGAGACCGAGTCCCGCCATTGCAACGATAAGAATAATGACGATAGCGATAGATGCCGTTGTGCCGCTGAGTTTGCTGATTTCCGCTTTTGCTATCTCTGCCAGTGATTTGCCGTCATGCCTGACCGAAGCGACAAGAATAACCATATCGTGCACGGCGCCGGCCATCACGGCGCCTACGACCATCCAGACAAACCCGGGGAAATATCCGAATTGTGCGGCAAGCACGGGGCCGACAAGCGGACCCGCTCCGGCTATTGCGGCAAAGTGGTGTCCGAATAATATCCATTTATTTGTCGGATAATAATTCTGACCGTCGTACAGGCGGTGGGAAGGTGTTCGCCGAGTATCGTCGATAACGGCGACTTTAGCCGCGATAAAGCTGAAATAAAAGCGGTATGCGAGCGCGAAAAAGGCGAGTGCGGCAATCAATAACGGCATTGCATTCATAGGGATTCCATCACTATTAATATTCCGACACTTGTATCGTTAAAAAGTTTCCGGTTCAAACTTTCTTTTAAGAAGCAGAGGTTTCATGCCGAAACGGACAACTGTCTTATAAATATTCTTTGCAGCCTATGTTAGCCTGCCCGCCGTGTTTCATCTTTTGGCGGGTGACGTCGGAAACCCCCGCGACGACCCGTCGCGGCTACAAAAAGAATTCTGAATATCAAGAATATGCCGGTTATTCTTCGCTCTGCGCAGTTTTAATTTAATTTTTCTAATGCCTTTTTTGCGTCTTCCAAATCCGGGTTAAGATCCAGAGATTTCCGATAAGCTGTGCGCGCAGAGTCGGATCTTTCCGAGCTTCTCGTATATCATTCCCATCCGCCAGTAAGCATATTCCGGCCCCGGCGCATTCTTCCCGCCTCCCGCTTCGACGAATTTCTCAAAATATGCAAGTCCTTCGTCCAGATGGCTGCCGGATAGGAGATCAATTTTCCCGAGCTGGTAATACACCGGATAGTTCAGGGGATCCTTCCTGAGTGCTTCTTCAAACATTTCGGTTGCCTTTGCAAGATCGTTTTTCTGAGTATAGTACAATCCTGTCTGGTAATAAATGTCCGACTTATCATCGACCGTCGCTGCGGCTTTCTTGAAAACTTCGTCCGCCTTCGTTTTATCGTTCTCGTCCATGCAAAGAAACCAGAGTGCCTTGTATGCATCGATTTTTTTCGGGTTTATCGAGACGGCTTTACGGTAACACTCCTCTTGCTGCGGTTTCTCTTTCTGGTATTCATGGACCAGCGCCTCTGCAAGAAATCCCATGTACGGGTCGTATGTTTTTATGGTATCGGATTCAGCTGCTGCCTTTTTCACACTGCCTCCGATGATTCCCGGCGCTTGCAGGTAGTATTCAATCAAGTTTATTCTCGCATCGGTGAATTTCGGATCGAGACCTATTGCAGTAAGATATTCCTTTTTGCAGTCGGAAGCCGCACCAAATTTGCTAATATTCCGGCTCGCTGTGCCTTTACACCGTAAGCGTTGCCGAGCATGAAATGATATTTCGCGGCGGCGCCGTTCAAGTCGACCGCTTTCTTGAGAAAGTCTATTGCCCCGTCATAATCGCTGTTGATCGTCAATATGCCCAAATAATAATAGGACTCGGCTTTGTTCGGATCTTCTTTGAGGGCTTCGAGGAAAAGAGTCTTCGACTGAGTGAATTTGCCGTTATCGAAAAGACGCAGGGCTTCATCGAACTTTGTTTGAGTGAACGCCAGGAAAGTAATGAACGTATAAAGGAATGAAAGAATAATTATCTTCATATTTTTTTATTTCTCTTAGAGTTTTTATATGAGACGAATTAAATTTGCATGACGGGAATAGGCCCACAGTAGCCGCTGTGACCATACATGAGATAAAATTGATCGTTCCCGAGTTCATTTTTAAGCATCATCGTTTGCAAGGACATTCACGTAACACTCTGTTATGGATGAATGGTCAGTCGATAACCAGAGACATTTTATATAAATTCTTTGACCTTGGGCCACAAGGATGCCAGCGGCTGCTTCGGTTTCCGAACAACAAAGATCGGAAGATCATTGTGAATGGGCTGAATATATTCATCCCGAAAGCGAGCCCGTTCGGTTACTTCCCCGAAGTATTTCTGTAAGTCGCCGGCATTGCTCCCAAGCACGATCATCACGTCCCCCGAATATTCGTGCATGCCCCAGAGCCAGTAGCTGTTGTGGCCGCAGATCGCATGAGGGAGACCGGACTGCCCGTAGAAATCAATCGCTCCTGCCTGCATATAATTTTGACAAAAGATGGCGCACTTCATTTGGTCTTCCACCGGCAAGGACCGATAGACAGTGTCAACCATTGCCGTCAGTTTTTTCCAGCCGAACATATTGGCGTAGAAAGATGGAAGTCTTCCTTCTGCAAATCGCTCTCCGCTTGACGGGCGCAGACCTATGGCATCCTGATATTTGATAAAACTTTCCACCGGAAGCAGGGGCATTCCAAGCGGAGCCGTCAGGACACCCGCGGCAAGGACGACAAAGACAATTGCAGTTCGCATCCACCGATTGGCCAACCATCGTTCAATTGCAATCGCTCCGGCGGCAAAGAGAAGAGGATAGATTGGGACGAGATAGTATGCTTTTCCTCCCTGAACGATAAAGACTGCAAGCACTGCTATATAACACCATCCGAGAGAACGATATCGATTGAAAGGTTTATATACGAGCAAACAAGCAAGTCCGGTTCCCCAGACGAGAAAAGTTAGCGGCTGCATGAGAACTATCTGCTGTAATAAATAAACCGGCAGTGAGAGACCCATCATTTTATGTGCACGGGCGTTAGCGATAAATTCGAGTGTCGGCCAGCCGTGATTGATCTGCCAGATGATATTGGGAAGCATCAGGAAAACTGCAGTGAGGATGCAAAGCCACAGCCAGCGTGTAAACAGTAATCGCCTCTGCCTGGTCAGAAGAAGACCCGCAACAAGTCCGAAAATAAGAAAGAGGACATTGATTTTATTTTCGAATCCCAATCCGAGAACAAGTCCCAGCCAGATCCAGAGTGCGGGCTTGCCGCCGTCGATGATGCAGACTATAATATACAAAGCACCCAGCCAGAACAAGATGTCGAATGCATTCATGGAAAACATATGGTTGAGCGCCAGGTAAACGGGGGCAACAAGAACGCAGAGTTCGGAAAGCAATTGACCGAAGATCCCCGCTCCCATTCGGCGGGCTAGAAGGCCTGTGAGAAGAACGGTGAAGAATCCTGCTGCGGCGGGGAGGAAGCGAATGGACAACATGGCATCGCCGAAGATCAGGCGCTGGATGTGCAGCAGGAAAAGCGAAAGCGGCGGCTGATCGACATATCCCCACTCCAGATGATCGCTGCAAGCAAGGTAGTACAGTTCGTCGCCGTTGAGACCGTATCCGCGTACTGCGAGCAAGTGAATGATCAATTTCAATCCTGCAGGAATCAAGAGGACGAGTATTTCAGGGCGCATCCGCCAACGGCTCTGGTGGATACTTGATACATTAATACTGGGCGTCATCATTTTATTCAGGTTTGCGTGTGCTTACTGTTCCGTCCGCTTCATTAATATGTCGTGGCTGCTCAATGATATGGAATCAGTAATTTCTTCCATCTAAAATCATTATACGTATTAATTTTTCTTAGTTGCATCTATTTGTAACTCTTGGCCTTTTTTGATATCCAAAATTCTCTCTGCAGCCGACGGCGGTGACGTCGGATAATTATTTTCCAATGAAAATTCGCAGCAGACCATCAATATGTGTCCAATCGTCTTTGGGCAACCCGAAGGGTCATTAACCTCGGCTACAGAAAGATCATACCGCTATGAATTATTGAGGCGATTCATACGCATCTAAAAAACTAAGTAAATTTTCTTTTTCTCACTTGCCTTTTTGTTCATTATAAAAGGCCTGCAGAATATAGAATGCATCCTTTTTTATACCTTTGTTGGAAATCAATCCCTTTCGATTCCAGAAATCCTGAATACCGGCAAGCGGACGGCGCGGGGATCGGAAATCCATCAGTATCCATGGGCTCATTCCACGAAGGAACGGTATCGATTGCAGCATTTCAAGCTGGTTTTTATATACCGCGGACTGATATTCTTCCGTCCAGCGTGTCTCGGATGTGCCGTGATAACCCTGAAGTGCGCCGCCGCCGAATTCGCTGATGACAAGCGGCTTCTCGTAAACCGTGTGCCACTTCTTCGTATGGATTTCCTCTATTGAGCCGACGTACCAGCCGAAATATTCATTCGCTCCGATAACATCCAGTTCGCTGCACAATGGATCGTCGATGGTAATATCGGAACCTTGAGAAGTCAGTTCTGTTGCCGCGCTGATAAGACGTGTCGGATCGAGAGACCTTGCCTTTGCGATGAGCTTTTTCAGGAAAGCGAGCCGCTCAGGTGAACGAGGTGTTTCATTGGCAACCGACCATATAATGACGGGAGCGCGATTTTTATCCCGCGTAATCAATTCCACAAGCTGCTGCTCGGCAAGCGAATATGTCTCCGGATTATTCCAGAGAATTGTCCAGTAAACCGGAATCTCCGCCCATATGAGAAGTCCCATCTTCTCGGCTTCACGAACCATATGGACATTGTGGGGATAATGAGCAAGCCGTATATAATTGCATCCGAGTTCCTTTGCCCATCCGAGAAGCGTGCGGGCATCCTCTGTGCTTATTGCTCGCCCGCCGCGAACGGGCGCTTCCTCATGAATAGCTATGCCGCGCAGGAACACCGGTTTGTCATTAAGAAGAATCTCGGTTCCGCGCGTGGTGATTCGCCTGAATCCGATCGAATCGACGACAGAGTCCGTCTCGGAAGTAATGTGAACTTCATATAACTTTGGATGATCCGGTGACCACAAAGCAAGTGAAGCGGGAAACCGGAATGCCGCCCTGCCGCTTTCGTCTGTCGAGGTGCTGCACAAAATATCTGCTTCCGGGATACTGATGGAAATTTTCTGCTTCGATGATTTTCCATCCAGCAAAATCCAGCCGGCAATTGTATCGGACGATTCCGGCGAAAGCTGGATAAAATAATCCCGGATGAAAGTTTCCGGAACCTCAATAAGTTGAACGTCCCGTGTCAGGCCGCCGTAATTCCACCAGTCTGTGTTCAATGTCGGGACTCCTTCCCGGTGCCGCTGGTCATCCACTTTGACAATGATAACGTTATCTTTCGGACGAATCTTTTGCGTAATCTCAAAACAAAACGGTGTGAAGCCGCCTTTATGCTCGCCCAATTTTTCACCGTTCAGGTAGACAATCGCATCATAATTTGCACCGCCAAAATTTAAAAAAAGTCTTCTGGAAGCGGGGAGGATATAATCGAATGAACGTTTGTACCATACAGTTCCTTCATAGAGAAAAAGTTTCTCCTTCTGCGAATTCCAATCACCGGGGACGGACAACGTTTCCGACTTGTCAAAATCGTATTCAACAAGGTCGCTTTTCGATGCCGGCTTTTGGTTTTTGAAATAGCCGTCCTCTCGAGGCATATATCGGTAGTCGTAATAGCCGTTTTCATATGGATCTACAATTGCATGCCACGGGCCGTTCAGGGAAACAGTTTGTCTGGCTTCAATGTTTTGGATAAGAAATTGCGAAAAGACGAATTGAGGCAGGAGAGTCAAGGCAGCCATAAGTTTAGTTTTCATAATATTGGCATTTTGATTGTTATTCGTGTCTGCGTGAATGAGTGCAAAATACACCTTGGCCTAAAGTAAGTATAAATCTTCTAAAATATTATAATCAATGAGGCGTGTCGTTGATGATTAAATTATTATCATCTGAAGCAGCGACCGGATGCAGAAGGGGGCTTAAATACCGCCTTTTTATACCACCTTGCGAAGGTGGGGACCTTCGCAAGGTGGGGCATGCGCTTCTATCTTTTCTCCAATTGTTCGATGCTTTGGATAATATCCGAATCCATCTTGAATTCCGAAGTCAGGTGGAATTCGATATCCGGAAACATATCTTTAGCTGCCTTAAATGACCACGTTCCTTCGGCAAGATAGACAGGATAGTCGTCTTTGTCGTATGCAATATGCGGACTCTGAAAAGAGAGAAAACGATCGAGCTGTTCTTTATTGAGCGAAGTGAACCAGAAAGCTTTATAGACATTGAGCGGCTCTAAATCGCATTGCGCCCCGTACTCATGCAGCAAACGGAACTTGATGACTTCAAATTGCATCTCACCGACCGTGCCGACGATCTTAACGTTCCCCTGGTCGCGAAGGAAGAGCTGAGCCACGCCTTCATCGGAAAGCTGGCGAATGCCTTTGTCCAGCTGCTTGGATTTGAATGGATTTCTATTCACGAGCTGTCTGAATATTTCCGGTGAAAATCTCGGTATGCCTTTAAAATTGAACTGCTCGCCTTCCGTGAGCGTATCGCCGATTTTGAAATTGCCTGTGTCGTACAATCCCACGACATCGCCGGGCCATGCTTCTTCAATAATGCTTTTTTCATTCGCCATAAAGCTTGTCGGAGTTCCGAAGCGAAGTTCCTTTCCCAGACGCGTATGAAAATAATATTTGTTCCGCTCGAATTTGCCTGAACAGACGCGGCAGAAGGCAATGCGGTTCCGGTGATGGGGATCCAGGTTTGCATGAATCTTGAAAATAAATCCGCTGAACACATTCTCTGCCGGATCGATTGTTCTCATGCTCGTTTCTCTCGGCTGCGGAGAAGGCGCGATGGCGAGAAATGTGTCGAGAAGTTCTTTAATGCCGAAATTATTGATTGCGCTGCCGAAAAAAACCGGCGCCAGATACGCATCGCGATAATGCTCTTCGTCGAATTTTTCATAGGATGCTTCAATGATTCCAACATCCTCGCGAAGTTTATCGGCTGAGCCGGCGCCTATATTCTCATCAAGGAGAGGGCTTGCAAGATCACCGATGGCGATGATATCGTCCGAGATTCCGGTTTTATTGGGAGAAAAGAGTTCCAGCTGTTTGTTGAATAAATTGTAGACGCCTTTAAAGTGAATACCGATGCCGATAGGCCAGGTGAGGGGCCGGGTGTGAATGCCGAGTTCACGCTCCAGTTCATCTAAAAGGGCGAATGGATCGCGTCCTTCCCTGTCTAATTTGTTGATGAAAACGATCACCGGCGTATTTCGCATACGGCAGACATTCATCAACTTTCGCGTCTGTTCTTCCACACCTTTCACACAATCGATAACGAGTATAACGCTGTCTACAGCGGTCAGGGTCCGGTATGTATCTTCTGCAAAATCCTTATGACCCGGCGTATCGAGAATGTTGACCTTATAGCCGTTGTAATCGAATCCCATCACGGAAGTTGCTACTGAAATGCCGCGCTGTTTTTCAATCTCCATAAAATCTGATGTGGCAGTCCGTCGGATCTTGTTGCTTTTAACGGCTCCGGCTGTGTGAATTGCGCCGCCGAAGAGCAGTAATTTTTCCGTAAGTGTGGTTTTCCCCGCATCCGGGTGGCTGATAATGCCAAATGTTCGGCGCCGTGTAAGTTCGTTGTTTTTCATTGATATCATTGAGTTGGAATATGAGACTGAATTTTTAGTATTAAAAAAGAATAGCGAGGCACGCACATCGCCCCGACAGCAGGCAGATGCGCTATGGCAAGGCAGGTTTGATATATTTCGAGTGAATGCTCATAGATAAAAGATACGAAGAGTTCAGGAGAATGCCAAATTGCAGTTCTCCGTCACTTTTTCAATGTGCGGCTTCGCTTGAATTCCATTCGATAATTCATTATGGTATTCCAAATATAAGCGCGTCCAAGATCATTCAAATCGAACATCGCACATGAACTTCAATAAGCCAAAGTCTCTTCTGCTGGTTTTATCCGGATATTCCCTCTGGATCATCCTGGATACCTTTTTTTGGATATATTTTGAACCGGCAAAACTCGTTCTTATTTTAGAGTACAATGGGTCGATATTAATCTGCGGACTCCTGATATACGCGCTTCTTGTCCTTTCGCAGTGGAGAATAATCGGAATATCCTCGTCCGGAAATCTGCTGTTTATATTGGTCATATCTCTGACAACCATTTTCTTCTCAGTTTGTCTTGCACTGATCGATAATTCGATTTACAATTTTTGGATGACAGGGAAATTCCAATTGCAGAGCAAAAGTGTTATCAGCGGGAGCTTTAATTGTTTGGTCCTATCGGCCGCATTAACAGGTCTGTTCTATGTTGCCTATTACCGCGGTCTTTCGATGCAGCAAAAAGAACAATTGGCACGGGCAAAAGCTTTGGCAGACGAGGCCCGGCTGCTTATGCTCCGGTATCAGATAAACCCTCATTTCCTTTTCAATGCGCTCAATGCAATCCAATCGATGATCGAAAAGGACAAAGTCCGCGCAAAGGAAATGATTGCCGACTTATCGGATTTTTTCCGGTATACGCTCTCCAAAAACAATCAAACTCTTGTGCCGTTGAAAGAGGAGATTGAAGCGGTCAGGAAATATCTGGCAATACAGAAAGACCGGTTCGCCGGCAGGATTGATATCTCTTATGAAATAGAAGACGATTCGCTGAAAATTATGCTGCCGTTCTTTATCGTTCATCCATTAGTCGAAAACGCAATGAAGTACGGATTTTCCTCGGAGACCGATATCCTGAAAGTGCTGATACGGGTGAGCCGGAAGGGACAAACTCTCAACATTCTTGTCCGAAATACAGGCAGGCTTGTTCCGTCGGAACATCCTGCCGGGAGAGAATTGATGGGCACACAAACCGGAATCGATAATATCAAGAAACGATTGGCGCTTTTTTATCCGGATTGTTCGGCATTCGAATTGTTCGAAGCAGACGCTCATGTCCATGCGTTGATAACCATTACGCATCCGAGTATGTTCGCATGAGAGCGCTTATTATAGAAGATGAACCCCTCGCAGTCGATAATCTCAGGTTCTACCTGAAAGAGTATCCGCTGGAGATTGTCGGCGCTGCTTATAAGATCCGGGAAGCGGTGAAGCTTATCAAGAAAGAAAAACCGGATGTTGTTTTCCTCGATATTAATTTATCGGGAGAAAACGGTTTTGATTTGCTTGAACGCGTCGAAGTTAATTTTAAAATAATATTTGTGACCGCTTACAATGAATATGCGGTACGTGCGTTTGAGGTCAACGCTCTGGATTATATACTCAAGCCCTTAAAAAAGGAAAGAATAGAGAAAGCGATGGAACGGCTGTTGAAGGGGGATAGAAAGGAATTACGCCGGCAGCAGTACACCATTGAGGATACCATATTTTTATCGACCGGTGTCAAGGCATGTTTTTTAAAACTCAGGGATATCCGCTACATCCGGGCGGACAGCTGCTATTCCAGGATCATCGTATCCGAAAATATTGCAAAGTGCTCCGCTCAAACGTTGAAGAAGTGGGGCGATATACTTCCGGCAAATGAATTCGTACAGAATTCATCGTTCATATATCGTCAATATCGGACATATTGTCAAAATAGAAAAAAAACCGAACGGCACCTACTCCGTTTTTTTGAATCATATCGATACTCCCATCGGAATAAGCAGAAGATGCGCTTCCGAATTGCGAAGGAAATTAGACCTGTAGTTTTTTCGTTCCGCTGCCTTCCCGATAGTTTTTCGCCTCTTTTCCTGCCGCTTACTTGAATACCCGACCGCTCGCTTAACATTTCTTGTAGAGAAAAAGTTTATCACATAGTTTTGTATGGGATAAAACCGGAGGGCGGAATTATTCCGTCGAAATGGCATGTATATTCTTTACTCACAACAACAAACAGAATGGAGACTCATGTGAAAAAACTGATATGCGGTATATGTATGTTCCTCGTATTTCCAGCGGCAGCGCAAATGAAACCTTCCGCTGCTCCTCCCGTCGTACCTGATGGAAAAGAATCGGTCGCTGCGCAGGAGACGGATTTCTGGAATGTTATAATGAAACGCCGGTCGGTACGGAAATTCAAGCCGGACTCGATTCCCGATAGCGCATTGCTGAAAATAATAAATGCGGCACGCATGGCGCCTACCTCCGGGAACCAGCAGCCATGGAAATTTTTAATTGTACGGGACAGGAACAAGATCGACGAGATGAAAGAAAAATGTATAGAGAGTTCGCTCTTGAGATACGATCCGGCCAATCAGACAGAAAATAACAAGGGAAGAATACCAAAAATTGATACGAGCGTCGTTCGATAATTATTTTTCCGCACCTGTCTATATCGTTGTTCTGACCGATAACCAGTCGATATATCCGGACTATAATCATTGGGACGGCCCGCTTGCCGCCGGGTACCTCATGCTTGCAGCACGGGCATTAGGGTACGGAACGGTTTTCATCACCGATGCTATTCCGGAGAATGTGTCAAAAGAAGTTTTACAAATACCGGACAGGTATACGAGAGTCTGTATTACACCCGTCGGGATACCGGTCGAATGGCCGGCTGCACCGCCCAAGAAAAACCTGGAAGATTTTGTTGTTTATGAAAAATTCTAAATCAGTTTAAGGAAATGATCGGTACATACAAGCACTTTATAATGTTGGAGAATGAAAATGAATCTTAGAATACATTCCTGTGTCGGTTTTTTATTTATACCCGTAATCATTGTATCGTTATATGCACAAACAATTCCGGCAGACAGCGTTTACTTAGGCCAAGCTTCTCCCGGAAATACGCCGAAAATATTCAACCTCTCTGTCAGTCCGGGTTTTTTCCCGGCAGAAAGAGTGTCCTTTTCGCCCGATGGGAAAAACATTTATTATTCTGAGCTCGGGGGATACTATCCAATCACCGCCGCGCGTATTAAACGCTACAGTTATTCAGGAGGCAAATGGAACGGTCCGGATACGCTTTTCGAAAATTATTTTTCACCGGCATTGTCGCCGGACGGTTCAAAGATGTATTTCCAGCATGTGGGCGAAGAAAATTTGGAAGTATGGTATTCTGTCAATTCGGATACCGGCTGGAGTGCGCCTTCAAGATTTCTCAGCGGCCTGCCTTTCAATTATCTTCTGCAGGAAACAAATAACGGCAATTACTATTGTTCGTCATACTCTGCCAGCGGCGGACTCGGCCTGAGGGATTGGTCGAGATTGGTCATAAGCGGAACCGATTCGATTGTCCAAAGTCTGGGACGTCCGCTCTGTACAACCGGAGACGATATAGATTTTTCTGTTTCGCGGGATGAATCGTATTTTATATCAAGTGCAAACGGTAATTTGTGCATAAGTTATCATAAGCCGGACGGAAGCCTGGACAAATCCGAAAAAGCTAATTTCATCTCCGGGCTGGGCTCCGTGCTTGACTTCCGACAACAAATTTCCTATTCTTTCACAACAGGAAGCGGGATCCTGTCGCATGGCGACACGTGGATTTATTGGGTTCGTGTCGATAATCTGATCGACAGCCTGAAAGCATACAAATTATGCACCCTATGCCAAATGGCCGATATCGCCGCAGAATGCATTGAAGGGTGAATTATTCACTTTTAATATTCCCGACAGTACATTCTATGACGATGATCATGACTCCTTGACCTATTCTGCTGTCGTAAACAGCGGAAATCTATTGCCTGCCTGGTTATCATTTGATCCTGCTGACACGGACATTTTCAGGAACACCGACGGCAACTGCATATATTCCGATAAGCATAAAAGTATTGGCCGCCGATATTGCCCATGCCAGCGGATTATGTATTTTTAATCTCTCGATTACGAATCCTACCGGCATTGAAGATAAGAGTCAACGTCTTATAGAATCGCAGATTCTTCAAAACTATCCCAATCCTTTTAATCCGACGACAACCATCCATTATTCCCTGGCAAAATCTTCATTCGTCCGGATAACCGTTTACGATTTGCTGGGAAAGAATATTCGAACATTGCAGAAATCATTTCAACAAGCCGGAGAGTATTCTTTGGTGTGGGATGCAAAAGACGACAGACACGTCCCGGTTTCATCGGGTATTTATTTTTATAGGCTTGAAGCAGACAATTTGAACATACAAAGGAAGATGGTTCTTTTAAAATGAGCGCATATCATTGGTCGTTGAACTGGTATTCTCTCCAGTATATTAATGGAAATTTTTGTGTTTAGAGAATTGTCATGTACCAAAAATAATAAGCTCCGTTATCCACCGATTCAAATAGGAGGAGTCGAATTATGAAAAACCTTATTCTTTTTTTTCTTGCCGGATGCTTTCTTTCGTGTTCCGCCACAAAAGAACTCCAGCAGACGCCGATGCCGAAACTCATAAGTCAAAATCAGCTTCCGCCGATTCCGGGTTACGAAAATGCCGCTCCTCTAAACATGGAAGCCGTGCTGCACATTCTGGAAGACGGGACAGTCGACGAAGTATTTATCTCAAAAGGAACTGCAGATACGAATTGGAATGCTCAAGCCGCAGCGACCATGAAAGATTGGCGGTTTCTCCCGGCCACGGCCGGCGAAAAACCTGCAGCAACATGGTATAACCTGCGAATCGTTGTTCGCTTTGTGGAACCGGTTAATTATTCTCTTGCGGAGATTCTTTGCCGTTCGTCAAACGACGCGGACACCGTTTATGCTGCTCTCGAGCGCGGAAGCAGCTTTGAGGATTTGGCCAGGACATTTTCCATCGATTCTGCCTCGCGTGCGCAGAATGGGAAAATCGGAATGACGAATATTTTTTCATTCCCGGATGAATTGCGTCGTTCCATTCAAAGGTTGAGTGTGAATGAATGTACACAACCGATCAGATACGGCAACCGTGTCTTTTTTTTCAAACGATTGGAATAATATCTGCTCATAAATTGAAAAATACTTATGAGCGTTAGGAGTTGTGAAATGTATTGTAATGCAAATAATGCTATCTTATGTGAAATATCGGGTCAAACATAAAAAATCTTTAGCGAATATTCTGATAATAAAACAAGCCATGTCTCAGATAATTCAGTACCTGAAATTTCCATTATTCGTATTTGTTTTAATAATATTCAGCACCTGTACAAATAATCCCATAACTCCGCCGGAAGTAAATAATCAAGAATTAAATGATGCCTTTAATCAAGCTGCATCATTTCCAAATTTAAAAAGCCTTGTTGTTTCCAGGAATGGAGTAATTATTAAAGAGCAATATTATAGATCCGGAGGCGCGAATGCGCCGTCCGATGTTCGTTCTGTAACGAAAAGTATTACATCGCTGCTGATTGGAATTGCAATAGACCAAGGAATCCTTAAATCGGTCGATCAACCGATAGGTGAGTTTATAAGCCCGCTTGTTGCCGGCCTTTCTGCCGATAAGGCAGCGATAACAATAAAAGATCTTTTAACTATGAGCAGCGGGTTTGCATGGAATGAACTTGGAAATGTGATCGAATATAGCAATTGGTGGATTGCACCGAATCAGGTTGCGGATCTTGTCAATAAACCTCTTATTTATCAACCGGGGCAGGTATTTGACTACAACTCCGCAGCTTTGCACCTGCTTTCAGTAATTCTTACAAGAGCAAGCAACATGAAAACTCAGGACTTTGCTCAAAAATATTTATTTGATTCGCTTGGGACTACGATCAGTTATTGGGAAACCGACAATCAGGGTTACAACAACGGCGCGGCAGGAATAAATATTACTCCGCACGATATGATAAAGATAGGGCAATTGATTTTAAATAACGGTACTTATAATGGCAAGAGAATTGTTTCTTCCGAATGGATTGAGCAGACAATAAAGTTCCATATAACTACAAACAATGCAATAGCATTTGGACCCGGATACGGATATTGCTGGTGGATCGGCCAAAACGTTCAAGGTAATTATGCTTATGCCCTCGGATTTGGCGGACAATTTATTGTTGTTGCGCCAAGATTGAATCTTGTTGTTACTGCAACAAACAATTGGAGCGGGTTAAGCAGTTCAGTTCCGGATAACGACTTATTTGAAACATTAAGTTTGATTATGGATGATATTGTGCCTGCGTTTAATTAAAGAATACTTTAGAAAATGTTATTCCACTTCTCCATATTCAGGAGTAATATGATCTCACTGACACAGCGAGACTTCTACGAACGATTGTGAGAGGAAAGTAAAATTTATCGACACATAAGGTTCTCTATGAAAAATTCTATTTATTATTCTTTTCTCATCCTGTTCTCGATTGTTCTTTTTTGCAGTCATACGTATGCGCAGGATTCTTCCCCGTTCATGCGCTATAGTATTTTTGGCGGGGGGGCATTTCCGCTCGGTGATTTCAGCAGCACGACGGCAAATGACGCGGGGTTTGCTCATACCGGCTTGTGCGCAATAGTCGAAGCCGATAAAAATATAAGCGAGGATGTGTACTGGGCATCATCAATATCCCTGGCGTTGAACCCCATGGATCAAAGTTCTTTGGAAAATTATACGGGAATTCAAGGCGGGAATTTTTTAAAATATAACGGGTCGAATGTTTCTGCCGGCAGTTATTTAACGGCATGGTTGATGACAGGTGTCGGCTTTGAATTACCTGTTTCGTCTGCTGTAAAAATTTACAGCGTCGAACAAATAGGACTTCTGATTTCAAGAATCCCTGAAATCACAGGATATTACGTCGGCAGTTCCGCATCTGAAAAAGCTACAACGGGTACTGCATTTGCCGTAGGATTGGGTGCAGGTGTCATAATGCATGATATAAATTTGAGTCTAAGATATTATACCGGTGAGCCTTATTATACATCAACGGAAACAACCGTTTACGGTTCGTGGAATGTAAGAGCGGATATGCCTGTAACATTATTGCAATTTATGATCGGCTATAATTTTTAATTATCTCAGGAATCCGAAACTATCCCAAAAAAATGATTCAAAGCTTATTTCCAGTCTGACTGGTGTTGTGCACAAAAGGAAAAAGGCCGACATTCGTGTATAACTCTTTATTTTATTCCGGGCTTTTAATGCTGTGCTCACATGGACCAGTTCGTTGAAGAAATGCAGCGGTTGTTTGCTAACTCCAATCGCTTCAACTGCTAATTTAAGATCTCTCATTTCTTTCTTCAACTGGTTCTTCTTGATGATCGGGGTGTGCGGAAGGAGATTCAGAGCTCGGGAATGTTTCGATACGCGATATTGTTCTTTATATTATAATCCTACAAACAATCATCTCTTTTTGGAGGGAATGTATCATGTCTAAAATAATATCTTTTCTTTTGCTTGCCGTTCTTCTGCTCACAATGTCTCTCATTGCACAGCAGCGAATGCCGCAGCTCAGCCCGGCAGCAAAGGTGTCCCAAACGATCGGTATGAGTGAAATCGATATTTCCTACCACCGTCCCGGCGTGACGAGGCCGTGAGATTTGGGGGAATGTCGTAAAGTACGATGAAGTATGGCGTGCCGGCGCAAACGAACCGACGTTGGTTACATTCAGCGACGAAGCGACTATTGAAGGCAAGAAGCTCGGAGCAGGAACATACCGGTTTGTCGTCATTCCATCCAAGACAAGTGATTGGACTATAATTTTCAATTCCGAGACCAAAAACTGGGGAACGGTCTATAATGAAAAGTATGACACGTTAAAATTTACGGTAAAGCCGGAATTCGGAACAAATGAAGAATGGATGTCGTTCAGCGTTACAGATCTAACTCCTTTCTCAGGCCGGGTTGTTTTAGCATGGGAAAAAGTCCGATTGAGCTTTAAAGTTGAATTCAATACGATTGCGAAAGTACAAGACTTCTGTGGAGTTCCTGGCAATTGCTGAACGGTGCAGCCAGATTTACGCTCGAAAATAAAGTTTCTATGGACGAAGGGCTTGTCTGGATTGAACGTTCC
Source organism: Ignavibacteriota bacterium (assembly GCA_963778945.1). Lineage (GTDB taxonomy): Bacteria > Bacteroidota > Ignavibacteria > UBA10030 > UBA10030 > Fen-1254. The sequence continues at coordinate 79,240 of CAVZWL010000025.1, read as the reverse complement.
ATCGCCCTCGATAAAAATCAATGGAATGTAGGAACGAAAGCAGAATTGTTGGCTCAAACCGGCAAGCCGAAAGAAGCGATCGCTTCGGCTGAAGAAGCAGTGAAGATAGCAAAGGCAAAGAATCCCAAAGCGGATACAAGCTATCTGGAAAAAATGATCGAAGAGTGGAAAAAGAAATAAATATGCAGTTACCACCTTGCGAAGGTCACCACCTTCGCAAGGTGGTATGATTTATTGCCGCGTGCCCGGGCTAAGCTGAAACCTGATTTTTCAGGGATGTATGCTGCATTATTCTTGTGAACGTGAGTCCGGCTGTAATGACTACGATGCATCCTATAACGTTGTACCAGAGCCACGCGATCGATGTCCACTCGAAACAAGAGAGAACCGTAATCTCTCCGATTAATCCCCCGAAAAATGCAGCTGTCCCGTTCACCGAACGGAAATAAAATGCAAGCAGAAATATGCCGAGCATGGTTCCGTAAAAGAGAGAGCCGAGAATATTAACGGCTTCTATCAGAGAACCCAATCCTGCTTGCATACTGCGCAAAAGCAATACCGTAGCATCCCCAGAAGGCCATCATCATTCGCGATACATGCACATAATGCTGCTCGCTGCCGCCGGGCTTTATAAAGCGCCTATAGATATCTATAACGGATGTCGTTGCCAGAGCGCTGAGTTCACCGGATGAAGAGGACATCGAAGCCGTAAACACGCAAGCAAAAACCAATCCGACCAGCCCCAGGGGCAAATAACTCAAAACAAAAATAAGAAAAATATAATTAACGTCATTGTGCTCGGATAATGGAAGATTTTTTTCTGCAAGTCCGGCTGCGCGCGTATGCACATCGTCGAATTTCTGCTGCAGACCGAGCAACTGTTCTTTTTTTTCTGTGATTCGAATGTTGTTCCCGTGCCGGCGTGCATCAAGATATTTATGTATGCCGTCCAACTTTTCGCGAAACAATCGGGCTTGCGTCTCTTCAAGCTGCCGGTATGATGCAGAATCCACGCCTGACTTGACCTTTTCTGCTTCAACCGGATTGAAGAACAATGGAGGTTCTACGAATTGGAAAAAGGCAAATATCACGACACCGATGAAAAGAATAAAAAATTGCATGGGCACTTTCGCAAGGCCGTTTAAAAGAAGCCCGAGGCGGCTTTGTGTGATTGATTGGCCGGTCAGATATCGCTGCACCTGCGACTGATCGGTCCCGAAATACGCAAGTGCTACGAACATCCCGCCGACAAGACCCGACCATAACGTATATCTATTTTTTAAATCGAAAGACAAATCGATAGTCTTCAATTTCCCCATGACGGAAGAAACCGATAGTGCGTCTGACAATGGAACATTCTTGGGCAGAAGACTTATGGCAACAATGCAAGCCGCACACATTCCCGATATGACGATAAAGAGCTGAAAAACATGCGTATCATTCACGGCTTTTATTCCGCCGAAAGTAGAATACAGAATAACGATTCCGCCGATGATAAGAGAGGTGATGCGAATATCGAGTCTCGAGTATGACGGAGAGCAGCAGCGAAGGCGCATAGATAGTGATACCGGCAGCCAAACCGCGGGAAACGAGGAAAATCATCGTTGTGAGAACTCTGGTCTTTGCGTCGAACCGTTTCTCTATATATTCGTATGCCGTATAGACACCGAGCCGATGATAGATCGGTACCACGGTAATGGAGAGGATAATCATCGCAAGAGGCAGGCCGAAATAAAATTGGACAAATCTCATTCCATCGACATACGCCTGGCCCGGTGTAGAGGTAAACGTAATTGCGCTCGCCTGCGTTGCCATGATAGACAGTCCCACCGTGTACCATTTCATCGACCTGTTTGCCAGCAAGAATCCGCTCAGGGTCCTGCTTCCCCGCCCTTTCCACATTCCGTAGAGTGCGATTAAAAGCAGCGTGGCGGCAAGCACTATCCAATCGAGCGATCTCATTCGAATGCCCTGGAAAAAAGAAAAAAGAGTGCTATGAGAACGACTAAATTAAGCAGGACAAAAAAATAGAGCCTCTGCCATGAGCCGAATATCGGCGGCGGTTCTTCTCCTGTTGAATCGGCGGATCGGTTCATTTCTATGTTTTGATGCTTCATGACGGCAGTATCAATGTTCTTTGTAGTCCCAAGAGTCGCGTCGAAATCGGCGTGTCGTATCGGATGATGTCGGAAGCAGCCGCGACGAACCGTCGCGGCTACAGCAAGATTTTTAAAAATCAAGAACATCACGGGCGATAACACTTTTTTAATGCTTCGCTTTGTGCATGTTTTTCGAAGAAGTCCGCCGGTCGCTCTGCATGGAAAGTATATTTGCAAACAACCGATAAGCTCCTTCTACACCGGCGGGCAATTGCCGGAAAAATGCATAAGCGCAATAGATGTAATATCCCTTTCCGTATGACGCCGCAAGCAAGCCGCCTGCTTTTTGAGGTTCGTTCTGATCGTGGCATGCAAGCACCGAGTCATATCTTGCATCCCATGTGTTTGCGAAATACAGTCCTCTTTCTTGTATCCATCCATTAAAATCGTTTTCTGTAATGCGGTTAGGACTTGTCAGAAGCATATTGCCGGGATTGATAAACGTTACATGTGCATCTTCTTCAGTGACCCGGTCACGTGAAATGGTCATCGGATACGGTCCCAGATTATCCGCTTCATTTCGTTGAGGAGTCACATACTGCACGATATATGTTCCGCCTTCATGAACATAATCCATAAGGCGATTTTGGTTTAATCGAAGCTTTGGACGCGTATTGTATGCCCGCACACCCGCAATAATAACATCGTACCTGAGCAAGCGCGGCTTCCTGCAGGTCTTTATCCGAAAGTAATTCTACCGTATAACCCATTTGACGAAGTGCAGACGGGATTTCATCGCCGGCTCCCATAATGTATCCTGCCGATTGTCCTCTTTTTTTAAGGTCGATTTTCAAAAGACGCCCGCCGGCGTGCGTGAAAATAATCTGCGGAGAGATATGTTTGTAATTGATTTGTTGTTCTCCGATATCAACGACTGAAGACCCGATATCTGCAAAGGCCATAAACGTGCCGCTCTTAGCGCCCGGGCAGACGGTTGAACGTAAAATGCAATTTCCTGCTCGTCGTTTTTTTTCTGGAAATAAATCTGCTGTGTTGCCGGCACTGTTGTCCAGCCGGAGGGAACCTCTAATCGTAAGAGCGCGCGAATATTTCTGAACTGCCGGATTTAAGATTCACGAACGACTTTCTTTGCAGAGTCATTCGGAAAAACGTACACCGGTTCCTGCAGATTGATAGTCAGGGGAGGCACGATATGAACGGGCCGAACTGTTTCCCCATCCACCGGATCGATTGTCTTTTGCTGCAGCGGAACCTGTAATTCCAATGTATCGCTGAAGGATGAGAGAACAAAATGAAGTATAATCGGCGGACTGTTCTCCGGCCTGCCGATGAGCGTGCTGATCTGAAACATTATAGGAACCGGTCTCGGGATTTTCCTGCAGCCAATACGGCTGGGTGTATGCGATATGATCCGGCAGGTGCAGTGTAAATTCGGATTGAAGCGGAATATTGTTCTCGAGTCTTGCATGGATGAGTGTATCCGTATTGCCGTACGGAAGTGCAATGCGTTCGAGAATAAAAGGATGCATCGATCGATTAATTGCGGTTGTCGTGATTTTTATGCCTCCTCCGGGAACGATGAAATCTTCGGCAGTCGCTGCGTCGATCCGTATTCCTGCACAAGCACAAATAACATGTTCGAGTTCCTTTCTCTTCAACTGCACCCACGGTTCCTGCGGCAAATGAGAAAGCATGCGGGCGGCTTTCAAGAGTATCGGAATCGATCGTGCGGGATCATTATCGTCGAAAGTTCGATTCGCTTCTTCGAGAGTCTGTTGTACGATCTCTCCGCCTTTCACTCTCGACCAGTTTGTCGTGACGCCGTCGAAAAGATCTTTTTTCGCCGTGTCTCCGTCTATCGTGCTGAAAATAATTTACGAATTCACCGCGGTATTGCGATGCGCCGAATCCCTGGCTCTTATGCATGCTCCGGCTCTCGCCTGCGATTTCCGTAAAGGACTTGCCGAGGATGGGAGAGTAGCCGCCCAGGTCGGCAGAGACCGAGTGAAGCGGTCCCGGCGAAGTATCGCGTGCGGAAAAACGGAATGCATTCCAGACGAGACGTTTTGCCTGCCAGGGAGCTGCATAGCGGAGTTGTTCAGGAAAGCGCGTGGAGTCCGCTGCCGCCCGAAAAGCCGTATATGCAAGAATTGCCGAAGCAGTATGATTCCCGTGTCCGCCGAGTGTCGGGGTGAAACGCGTGACGATGACGTCGGGCTGAAATGTGCGAATGACCCAGACGACATCGGAAAGAGTTTTTTCCGTTCCCCAGAACCGCAAAGTTTCTTCCGAGCTTTTTGAGAAACCAAAATCGATTGCGCGTGTAAAATACTGCTCGGCTCCATCGATGCGTCTTGCGGCGAGCAATTCCTGAGTTCGAATCATTCCGAGTAAAGTTCCCTGTTCGGGACCGAGAAGATTTTGTCCGCCTTCGCCTCTTGTACAGGAAAGATACGCCGTGCGGTAACAGAGTCCTTTGGACATAGAGGCCAGGAAGGCCGTGTTTTCATCATCCGGGTGTGCGGCGATATAAAGAACCGATCCCAGAACCGTGAGTTTTTTCAATTCGAGTCTGATTTCAGCGGAACTCGTGCACTGAACTAATTGAGCTTCTGCCGGCCGGCAGGCAAGAAGGATAAACAGCAGCAAGATATTTTGTTTATACATAAAAACTCACTCGATATTCGTATTTATTATTTATTCACGCACCAGATTCAAAAAGTATAGAAAAAGCGGCAGGTTCGATTTTCATTCAATTCATTGTAACAAAATACTGCTTGCGGAGCAAATGGAATTCTATTCTCTTCAAAAGGACCCACATTTCATGAGACTGCTTATTGAACAATTATTGATCTACGGAGGTTTCATATTCTTGAGGGGGATTTAAAGCAATTCCAAAGCCATTTTTTATTTTTCTTCATCTTATATTCAGACATTGAGGAGAGAAATACTATAGGCCTAGCAAGCAGCGTAATTATTAATTGAGTTACAAGAGAGAAAATATTATTTAAAATAAAATTCGATTAAACCGCAGTTAAATAGAATAATTGTGGGCAAACGGAGTTTAAAGTTACTATGTATTCCAATCTTCGGATATAATATTTCCATTCTTTTGTCGTGATTAGAAAATATTTTGATTTTATGGCCTTCCCGTCTATAATCGGCTTTATCCAATGCAATCTTTCGACTCTTAGTTCGCACAGGCAAAGATTTTATGGCTTGACAATGGGAAACTTGCTTTGCTATAGCCAAAATGGTAAATTAATATACGAATGCTAAAAGAATTATTTACGAAACCAAAACAAGGAGCATCCCGTATGATCCAAACCATTGATGTTCAAAACCTTCCAGAAGAGGAAGTGAGCCTTGTCCGGGAGTTTGTCGAGTTTCTCAGGAAGCGTGTCGAGACAAAACATGCTGAATCTGACAAAGAGTGGGGATCGATTTCAACGGCCGCTTTTGCGCTTGATTGGAAAAACGAAAAGGATGCGGTCTATGATAACTGGAAGGAGCTTTACCATGTACAGCAAGGGTAACATCGTCCTTGTTCCGTTTCCATTTTCCGATCTCAGTTCTTCGAAAACGAGGCCTGCCGTTGTCGTGAGCACGGAGGATTACGAAGGGGAAACAGGAAATATCATCATTGCGATGATTACTTCTGTTCTTCATGCATCTCCTTTTGACTGTGAAATCAAAGAATGGAAAGCGGCCAACCTTTTGAGTCCATCGTGGGTAAGAGTGAAACTCGCAACGCTTGAACCGAGCCTCGTTCGATTCCGACCCGGAAAACTCACTGCGGAAGATTTGTCGGAAGTCAACAAGATACTATATCTTGCATTAGAGCTATAATATTATCTCCCTTTCTTCATCTGACAACCCGATCAGGGTTGGTTATTTCATAAAACATTTCAATTCACCTTCAAATTTATTTTATTCATCGTGACACTTCGTATATGATTGTAAATGAGCCATGGTGTCACGATAGAGCAGAGGGTAAAAATCAAAAAGAAGGGATAAAATGCCAATAAGAGAATCAACGGCATCTATAGGCTGAGGACTATTTGAGTATTCGATAGCTTGCTGAGCGGTAATGTTTTATATTGAATTCAATAAAAAAATAGAGCCCGACACACCACTAAGGGATGCCGGACTCTGATTGTCATAGAGCAAAAACTCGGGGAAATGCTCTATGACCGGATAGAACAGAATGCTTTATTTTTCTAACAACATCTTTATCGTCTTCATAAACAGGTTAGAATCTGATCCCTGAACGAATAGCCTGACAAAGTAAATACCGCTGGAAGAATACGATTTCAGGCGCAAGAATCCAAAAACCCCCGCTTTATTCTTTCGCCTGATCATAAATATATCATTTCGATTGACGAAGACGGCAAAGTGATTAAAGGATACGAATTATAGGAAAGGAATATCCTTCGATGAATGAGAAGCGTTGTTGATGAGGAATATTTCGATTGCTTTAAAGCCGGACCAATAATGTGCAGGTCGTTCGATATCGAACCCGGTCGGTGAAGAAAAAAGAAAAACAGCCCCTGTGCAGCCGAACGCCGGGGCTTCTTATGTAATTCCGTTGATGATTTTCGCGAAACTTGACGTCAGTCGTATGAATAAATAATTTTTCTTGGCGGCCGATTGGTTTACCATAGGCGCTGCCGTTCACTTTCCCTTTTTGAGGACGATATTGTTTTCATCTTCCTTTAATACCTTGCCGTAAAATTCCTTGAAATCTTTATACTCCGATGGACTAATAACTTTTTTCCGGTGGATCAATTCTCTTTTTCCATGAATCACGCCCTTGGAAAAACTGTATGTTAATACATATGTGCCGAACGGAGAACTCAAGGATGTCGAGGGAGTAAGGTCTACGGGACGATACCCTGCAGGAAGCGTAATTGTCGTTTCTTCACGCAAAGTATCCGTACCCGGGATAATATTCATAGGGAAATAATCGCTGGTCGTAGGAGAGCGCTTTATCGTTATCGAATTTATCCCACCACGCCATTTTAAACAGTATTAATTTTCCGGTTTCGGTTAAATAATTGGGAACGGAAAAAGATACTCTATAGAAGAGGGTCGGATCCGGAGAATCCAGTTGTTTAAATTCATAATTCTTAAGCTGCGCCTCATTAAATTCATCCGAGATGATGCGCATAAATTCATTTTCGACATCTTTTTTCCCCTTGTCGCGGAAGCGTTCCCGGTAGTAACCGGCTGCCGCTCCGGCGCACGTTGATGAACGGTCTACAAAAATGCTTTTATCGGCATTGACGGTCACAAGCGATGTGCGGGCGATGTTCTTCGGTGAAAAGAGACTGTCGGCGAGATAAAACGGCTCTTTGACGCCCGGTTTGATTAACAATGCAAAAGCATCCTGATCCATATAAGGCGCAGATTCCATAGAAAAATTATTGGCTGTCAGATCGAGGTATTTTATTCCGGATTGCGTCTCGGCGCCGACAATACAATGATTAAATGCAATCGAAGGGAGGACGTACTGATTCGTCCCTTCATTACGCGTATTGACGAGAACGTGGTAAGCTGGAATGCCGATTTCCTTGAGCATTGCAATACACAAAGTCGCCACATCTTTGCAATCTCCTAATTTATGCACCAAGACATCGCGCGCTCGCTGAGGAATATATGCTGATTGACGGAATGACACGCTGCTGTACCTGATTTTATCGGTAATAAAGTTGTAAATGGTTCTGATCTTGTCCGTTTCGGAAAGGTTCGATTTACCGTTGAGGAGCTCGGCAACCTGTTCTTTGATTTCAAAGGATGAACGGGTTTTATCTCGGGCGATGTCCGTGTACCATTGAACGATGTAATTCCAATCGGGTATGGACGAAATATGCAAAATAGTCCCGATGTCGCTCAACTCCGGCATATCTTCTTCCTGCTTGATCGAAGGCAGGTTCTCCATGGTCCATGAATAGCGCAATCCTTCTTGAAGCGTATCGATCACTGGTTTAGCATCGCCGTGCTGCATGGTATAGGTGAACGGCATATTCTTGGGGACCAGAAGAGAATAGCGGACAAGTTTTTTTGGTATATATCCGTTAATATTAATTTCATCCCAAAAATGATCCGACAATTTACCGGAATACGAATTCTTGATATGCCATTTAATATAAACAATATCGCCGGCTTCCAATGATTTAAAGACAATTTGATTATTGCTGATATCGGCTTTCACTTCATGGTGATCCTCCGCTTTGATGACGACGGCCTTTTCAATTGTGAGTGTCTCCGTGTGGGAGTTGTATCCGATATTGTATTCTTTGAAGTCGTCGACACCGCGGCTGTTGAATGTTTTTACTGAGATTTCGCGGACAAACTCGGAAGCTCCCTCCGGATAGACGACGCGTTTGGTATCGTCCAGCAGAAAGACCGCCTCATCCTCTGGATAGTCCTCTGCCGGCGCAGTAGCTTTTTTGAATTTGGAAATATCCGTTGAGAGGAATGAAGAAAAGATGGGAGGCTTGCCCTCAAGCTCGCGCAGCGACTCGCGTGACTCATATTTTGCCGGATAAAACGAAAGTGCCCGCCGGTATGCGTCTTTTGCTCCTTCCGTTTTTTTAACGATGCGATAACAGTTCCCAAGTAAGTCCCATAACTTCGAGCTGTTAGGACAGATTTCGAGTCCTTTTAAAAAGAGCGAAATTGCTTTTTCATACTGTTGAGCGTTAAAATATGTTTCACCCATGACCCGATAGTATCCGGGTGAAGCGGGATCGAGGTCGAGAAGTGCCTTGTAGTATTCATCATAGCGGTCTGTTTTGCCCCAGCGCAGATAGTAATTGGCCAGTGCTTCCAGCGGAGTCGATGAATATTCGTAATTAAGATACGCTTTGACAATATTGATGGCAGGCTGAAACTCCTTCTTCGTCGCCAGTGCTATTTCGGCATTTAAATTGACAAACGCCCAATTGTCGGGATAGTGTGCATACGCTTCCTTTCGCCCATCTGACGATTTTATCAAGTTGTTTCTTTTTGCCATAGAGTCCGATGTAGAAAGAATAGACCAATTCGCTTTTCGGCATGATCGCATCCAATGCCCGGGCCTGCTGTTCGGCTTCATCGTATTGCTCATTTGCGAATATATTGGGAATATCGGTTAGTCAGCACAGCCGGCAGCGTTTCGTCCAGGGCCTCCAATTTTTCATAAAGATCGGCAATTTCCTTGTCTTTCTTGCCGCGGGTGTACGTCTTCAATCAGGGAATAATAAAACATGCTGCATTGGGGGAGCCGGTGTAAGCCCCGGCGAAGGACGTCTTCGGCTTCGGCCGCTTTATCATTGCGCAAGTAACAGTCGGCAAGAAGGAGATAGTTCTCACATCGCTCGGGATGCTGCTTCAGTTGATCGATAAAATAGAGCTCGGCGAAATTTCCGATGTTCTCCGTGTGAGCGTTGGGTTTGGCGGTGTATTGACGCGGCTCAAGAGAAACGGCAAGGTCGGGAATCGCCGTACCGTTCTGATCGGTTATTCTCAGCATGAAATTACATTTGGAAATTTCCGAGTAGCCGCACTTGATCAGGACTCTGTTCCACCCTTGCTGCAATTCCGTTGAGGCAATATAGGTGTCCAGGTCGTTGTTGTTCTCGTCCTGAGCCGAAAGAACAAGTTCGTCGTTGAGGAAAGCCTTGAGCGAGCCCGATGTGCCGACGCGGAAAAGAATCCGCTGCTTGACCGGCGAGTAGACGAAGTTGTTCGCGTAGAACACTGCATAGTCATAGGCAAAGTAATGGTTAAAATCGATCCAGCGATCGCGCCGCAGAGCGTTGACTTTCGTCCAGACTGCAGGAGAACCGAATTTACCGGTGTAGACGGCGGCCGGCGAATATTCGAGCTCCGGAGGGAATTGCGTATTGTATCCGCACGCCGATGTGTTGTCGAATGCACCGATGATCATCCAGTCGGTGATGGCATTCATTCTGTCAAAATACTGTTTGGATTTTGAAAGGTTATTTTTCTTCCCATAATAGGAACCGAGATCTTCGCACGCCATGCTCCGCATGATGTCGGGTGCTTTCATGTCGTCGGCCATTTTTTTCAGGAGATCGATAATTCCCGCTTTTTCTTTTTCGGAATTTTTCCGATAGACTTCGTTGTTGTCCATGTTGCATAGAGGTAGGGATAAGGATTTTCCAGTTTTTCGAGCGCCTGCTTGTAGCGTCCCATGCCTTTCCAGGTTCCAACTGAAGCGTATACAATAGATAAAGGCCGAGATGTGCCCGCGTATTATTCGGATCTTTTTGAATTGCAGAAAGGAACGATTGTTCAACGAGATCACGTTTGTTCTCATTCCATTGTTTCCATGCGTTATCGACGATGGAATCGCTCTCAGATGCAAATGCTATTGAGGAAATAAAAAGGGAACATAGTACAAGTCCGCATATTGAGGAAGTTCGAAGAAGTGTCATGTTATCCTCTTATTTAGATTGTGTTATAAAAAATGAAACACTCGGCTTGCCGATAGCGATCAAAATCTATTCTGCAGCTCAATCATTTGCCCCTTTGTCGCATATGTCAAAATGGATTCAAAACTCCGGAGCATGGCAATTATTCCGGAATTATAGTAGTTGCAATTGAGCAAGATTGCAGGAAAAATAAAATATTCTAATGCGACAATATAAAAAAGTATTTATTGAATAAAAAGATTGAGCTGACAGAAATGTTTTGATCATTATAAAAACTGTTTTCTTCATTTTTAAAAAACAAACTGATGTTCTCCCTGATTATTGATCGTGTCTGGAATTATCATCGCGGTTCTGTTGGAAAAAACCGCTTGTATTTCGTGTGAGTATGATATAAATTTCAACCGATGCAATCAGCGCTAAAGCTCGGCATTTGGGAACGGCGCGATTCCGGTGCAGACATACATTTTAAAGACATGCACATGAAAATATTATTTCCTTTTTCGTCTTCGTATGATGACTGACCTCGGTTTATTTGAAGAGAATAAAAAGCTTCCGCAAGTCGACCCTGTCGGGCAATACGATGAAGCGAATGTGCCTCAATATGTCCTGCCTGATCCGCTTGTCATGCTGGATGGCGAAAGAACGGCAGATGCAACTGCCTGGGAGGAAAAACGCAGGCCGGAAATTTTGAAAATGTTTGAGACTCATGTGTTTGGGAAGGCAAGTGTGGACCGGCCGGAAGGCATGCATTGGGAAAAGGCAGTCGAGGACAGCATCGCTTTGGACGGCGCTGCTGTCAGGAAAAAAGTGACAATCTACTTCTCGCCGGAAAACGCCCGGCCAAAGCTGGATATCGACATCATGCTGCCGAAGACAGGAAAGCCAGTCCCTGTTATTTTAGCGTCCACCTGGGTCCCGGATGCCATGCTCGTCGTCAGCAGAGGAATCGGCCTTGTAACGTTCGACGCGCGGGAAATCGAGCCGGACAACAAAGACATTGCGTATGCTGCGGGAATCAGGAAATTTTTCGATCCTCCTGACAGAAAAGAGCCGACTCCGGATGAATGGGGAACGATTGCGGCTTGGTCGTGGGCATCGAGGAGGGTTATGGACTACATCGAAACCGACAATCATATCGATGCACGAAAAGTGTGTCTCCTCGGTTTTTCGAGGTTCGGCAAGGCCGCCCTGTGGGCCGGCGCTGTGGATCAACGATTCGCGATAGTTCTGTCATGCGAGTCCGGATGCGGCGGCGCAACAATTGTTCGTCGCTGTTTCGGCGAGACGATCAAACTCATCAACGATCAATTCCCCCATTGGTTTAACGGCTGTTTTAAGAGCTTTAACAACCGTGTGAACGAACTCCCCGTTGACGGGCATATGCTCATTGCTTTAATTGCACCGAGGCCTGTTTATGTATCGGCGGCAGAGCAGGATTTGTGGGGCGATCCTCACGGAACTTTTCTGGCGGCAAAAGCTGCGGAAACGGTTTATGAATTGTTCGGAGAATCGGGCTTAGGCGTTGCTGAAATGCCGCCGGCAAATACATCTGTCGGCGATTATATAGGGTATCATATGCGGAAAGGGGAGCACGGCCTTGAGAATTATGATACTGAGAAATTTTTAGACTTTGCTCGGAAACACTTTCAGCTATGATCAGTATTTGTGTATAAATGATCGGTTTTTCCTTCTTCTGGAAATGACGCTCTTATTATCCTGATCTTCTAAAACCTGCAGTATCGACTTCATCCTTCATCGGCGGCAGGCTTTTATACCTCTCTTCTCCTTTTTCCGGATTATCTCTTCCTCTTACTTGCGTTTCTTCTCTGTTGCTGTTATCTTCTTCATGGTGCTGTCTCTTCTATCGATTGTTTTTACTTTTTAACGACTGTAGATAAATGCAGTGGAAGCGGTACCGAGTAAAAATTACACCAAAGTAGCGACCTTATCTAAAAGAGTTCTATGAAGAGCGCTGTAGATCTGAATTTCGAAAACCGCCATCTGCGCTCAAAAACACGCTCAAAGCAAGGCGTTGCAGAATGAACAAATTCGTTCGAATATTCAAGGTTATCATCATTCTATCAGCCGGCCTTTATTCCCAAGACGATATAAAATTCGAACATTTGTATGAAGGCCTTTCACAGAAATCCGTGCTTTGTATATCACAAGACAGCAAAGGGTTTATGTGGTTCGGGACGTACGATGGACTTCACAGGTACGACGGATACAAGATTAAAATATACAAATCCGAAATTGGAAATCCATACAGTTTAAGTAACAATAAAGTTCGGTTCATTTATGAAGATAGAGGCGGAATTCTCTGGATAGGAACAGATGGCGGGCTTAATCAATTCGATCGGGAAAAAGAGAGGTTTATACACTATAAACATGACCCTCATGATCCTCACAGCTTGAGCAGCGATATGGTCCAATGGATATGTGAAGACACGGCGGGTGTGCTGTGGATAGGAACATATTATGCGGGTCTCAATCGATTCGATCCTAAGACAAAACAATTCACTCGATACGTACACAATCCCAAAGATTCTCGCAGCATTATTAACGATTTAGTCTCTTGTGTTTATATTGATAAATCGGGGAATCTATGGGCTGCAACTTTTGACGGTTTAGAACGATTTGATCGAGAGAAAAATCTTTTTATCCATTATCAACACGATCCCAATAATCCGCATAGTCTAAGCGATAACAATCCCTATAGAATTTATGAAGATCGGTATGGGGTTCTATGGATTGGGTCATTGGGAGGCGGCCTTGATCGATTTGATCGTGAAAAAGGGGAATTCATTCATTACAGAAACAGTTCAGATGATCCGTCGAGTTTGAGTCACGATATAATTCGATCAATTTGCGAAGACCATTCAGGTTCTCTCTGGATAGGGACGGACGGCGGCTTAAATCGATTCGATAGAGGAACAGGGCGGTTTATCCATTACAGAAACAATCCCAACGATCCTTTTAGTTTGAGCAACAATTTAGTCTTATTTATTTATGAAGACCGTTCAGGTACGCTCTGGATCGGCAACGATTACGGCGGTCTTAATAAGTTTGACAGGGGAACCGCAAATTTTGCGCATTACAGAAAAGATCCGAATAATTCCAACAGTCTCAGCAGTGACGTTATCTACTCGATGCATGAGACGAACGATGGGGGAGAAAAAACCCTCTGGATCGGCACGCAAGGCGGAGGACTGAATAAATATAATAGGGGAAAAAATCTCTTTACACATTATCAGTCTGACCCGGGTGATACCAACAGTATCGTCGATAATAATGTCAGAACTATTCTTGAAGATCGATCCGGTATGTTATGGATAGGAACGAACAGCGGACTATGTCAATTCGATCGAACAAAGAAAAAGTTTATTCGCTATACCACGGATCCGAATAATCCTTATAGTTTAAGTAATAATGTCGTTTTTTCGATTTGCGAAGACAGGTCGGGTTTTATCTGGGTCGGAACATACGGCGGGGGTCTTAATCGGTTCGATCGGAAGAAAAACAGATTTACACGGTACTTAGCGGATCATCAAAATCCAAACAGTCTCAGTGATAATTTTGTCTGGTCGGTTTATGAGGATCGAAGCGGCACGTTATGGGCTGGAACAGAAAACGGCGGTCTCGATCAATTCGACAGGGAGAATAATCAATTTATCCACTATCAAGCCGATCCCATCGATCCGAACAGCTTGACCAGCAATAAAATATTATGCCTTCATGAAGACTATTCGGGAACGTTATGGATAGGGACGACCGATGGACTCAATAAATTTGACCGGGATCATAAGCTTTTTTCTCATTACCGGGTAGTCGATGGACTTCCAAGCAATACTATTCAATCGATCTTGGAAGACGATCACGGCAATCTATGGCTTGGTACTCAAGAGGGACTTTCAAAATTTACTCCCGGTACAAAAAGAACGAGGAATTTCACAGTCAGCAACGGCCTTCAAAGCAATGAATTCGGCGTGAATGCCTGTTTTAAAAGCCGAAGCGGCGAGCTGTACTTCGGGGGCATTAACGGGTTTAACGTTTTTTATCCCGACAGTATTAAAAGCAATCCATATATACCGCCGATTGTTATCACGGATTTCCAGATATTCAATAAATCCGTTTTTGCGGGAAAAGAGATAGATGGACATTTGATTTTAGAAAAATCGATTACAGAAACTAAAGAAATAAAATTATCATACAAAGAAAATGTGTTTCTCTTTGAATTCGCCTCTCTTCATTTTGCCTCTCCCGACAACAACCAATATGCCTATAAGATGGAGGGATTTGACGAGGAATGGAATCATACGGATGCAGGCAGGCGGATTGCAACGTACACGAATCTCAACAGCGGGGAATACGTTTTTCGCGTAAAGGGATCAAACAGCGACGGCGTATGGAATGAAAACGGCGCTTCGATACGCATTATCATCACGCCTCCGTTCTGGCAAACTCTTTGGTTTAAAATAATTCTGGCGGTCATTATTGCAGGCTGCATTTTCTGGATCTACAAGTGGCGGGAAATGATTGCCAAACAACGTGAGATGGTAGAGCTTGCCAAACGGGAATTGAAGTACCGCAATCTTTTTGAGAACTCGCTTGCCGGAATGGTCCGGCTTTCTTCAAATTCATGGGATGTGCTGGAAGCAAATCGTGCATTATTAGAAATGCTTGGCGTAAAAACGCCGGAAGAAGTAAAACAAGTATTCGAGACGATGCCGGCAGCAGACCGGGAGCGAATTCTTACCGCGCTTTTAAAACATGGAACGATGAAGAATCTCGAAGTTACAGTACGGCGGTTCGATTCAACGGAAGCGTGCATTTCTTTTTCCGGGACTTTGTTCTCTGACCAGGGATACATCGAGGGTGTCCTTATCGATGTGACGGAACGAAAACGTCTGGAAGCGAAACAATTGCGTGCACAAAGAACCGAAAGTATCGGCGCTCTGGCAAGCGGTATGGCGCATGATTTGAAGAACCTGTTGGTGCCCGTGAAAATGGCTTCAGAAATGTTAAAGCGAAGATCCGAAGATGAAAACAGCCGATCCGTATTGACATCGATGGGGCTCAATGCTGAACATAGCATTAATCTTGTCCAGCAAGTGCTTGCTTTCGTTCGCGGTGTTGAAGGCAAGCACGTGCCGCTGCAGGCGGCTGATCTTTTGCGCCGTACTCTGTCCGCGCTGAAAGACATTCTGCCGTCCAACATCGAGGTTGAATGCAATCTGCCGTATACTTCGGCCGTTTTGCTCGGCGATGAAACTCAGCTTCGGCAGGTGCTGATTAATTTGATTACGAATGCAAAGGACGCCATGCCGGAGGGAGGTCATCTCACGATAGGGCTTGCCAGTGAACAAGTGAATAAAGCAATGGCAGACACGATTCCAAATGCTGTTGAAGGATCTTTTGTGGTTTGGACGGTTGCCGATACGGGTATCGGTATCCCTTTAGAACAGATCGAAAAAATATTCGAGCCATTTTATACGACAAAGGAGATCAGCAAAGGAACTGGATTAGGACTTTCGATCGTTGCCGGAATAGTTAAAGGCCATAACGGCTTTATTACTGTTGAAAGTGTGCTGGGGAAGGGAACAGCATTTCATGTGTATCTTCCTGAGGCACAGGCCGATCAGCCGGTTCCCGCGGTGTAGACCAGATGCATTCATTCCTCTCTGTTGCAGAGAATTTAACTCTGGCTGCGGTTGTTCCTTTTTTAGGCGCTTTTTTCTTCAAAGATATGTCAGCGCCTGCATCAATTGAAAGCTGGAGCGCAGCAGACCTGAGATATCTATAGCTTTTAAAAAACGACCGGACTCTCATAAGTTCGATGAGAACTTGCAGCCGGCTGATGTAGAGATTCATTCATAAAAATGCTCAATACGTGTGCTCTTATGATTACAGTTTGGAGGATCCAGTCATGAATAAATCATCGATTTCCCGTTGTTTCCTCGCCGCCGCTCTTTTTCTTTCTTTCACATCCTGTATACTCGGACAATCGGTTACAAAACCTGTTTTGCAGACGACGGAACCGGCTAAAAAGGCAAAATCGAAGATACCCGAATTGTCGATATTTATTGCGGCTGACTATTACGGACCAAAACTTAATGAAATAAACGATGAGTATCGGGCAATCGAAAAAATATATTCATTGCCTGCGGGAAACGATTTTAAAAATTACTACTTCGCGCTCGTGGGAGTACGTTTTACTCCCGAAAATTCACAAGGTCAGTCCGTACAGGGTGAATTCGGAGGGAGCATTTTGAAATCGGGGAAAGATAATTCGACGAATTTTTTGCGACTGTATTACACCGGCGCTTCGTATATCTTCAGCATACCGGTTTCCGCAGTTTCTGTCTACGGCGGCTGCGGGCTGGGATATTTCTGGCTCAATACCCAGCGCACGTACAGTTCGAATCTCGGAGTTGCCACTGTTAATGCTCAATTGGCGGAACTCCACGGAATGTTTGGTATAGAATTCTACGGATCTTCCGGTATTTCATTCGCTCTTGAAGGAAGGTACACTTATGCGGCAACCATCGCACCGCAGCGCGCTGATCTTGATTTCACACTGAAGGGAATGACCGCTGGAATACGCGTTGGCATTCCATTGCTCATGTTATATTGAATATATTTTTTTCGAGACAACAATAAATACTTTAAGGAGGTTGTTATGATTCGAATACCCTTGGTTCTCAGAATGTGCTGCGTTTGCATGATTGCATTGATGGCTGGATGCACGCAAGAGGCATCTACACCGGTCGAAGTTGAAAAGCCCATGCAGCCGAAAGGAACGATCACCGGATTAATTAATAATAAAGCGACTCAAACACCCGTGGCAGGGGCCGTTTTTGTTTTAGGATTCGACGGAAGCGTACAAACGGCGACCTCCGACAGCTCAGGCGCTTTTTCCATCGCCAACGTGCCCGTAGGGCAGTATAAGATCGTCAATGGGAACGCCGTCTTCACCGGCCAATATACGCTTACCGTGTCATTGGTCAGCTACAATATCTCACAATCCGACCCCTCAAAAAAATATCGCGATTACTACTACGACACGGTGACAATTGCCTTTACCTCTCTTGCGCCGGGCGATTCCCTTGCAGTGAGCGATATGGTAGGAAGTGTGCGGCTGCAAATTTCGTATTTGAACACGACAGTCATCGGACAGGTTGTCGATCAAAAGATGCAGCCCGTTGCAGGCGCTGTCGTTACGCTCTTTGATGCGACAGTTTCTCCGAATGTTGCACTTGCACAGACAAGCACATCTGCAAACGGTTTGTACCAATTCACTCACGTCGATAACGGATTGATGATAAACATCAAAGCGCTCAGCAGCGACGGCTCACTGCAAGGCAGTCTTCCCAACCCTATAACGCTGCCGCTCAATCTCGTCGTCGATTCACTGCGTTCACAGGTCGCCACAGAACAAATCATGCTCATGCCGGCTGATAATGTAAGTCCCTATGTTATAGGCCTTACGCCGGAAAACAATTCCAATGTCGCTCCCGGCAATCTTCAAATAATCTACACTTTTTCAGAACCCATTAAGCAAACTGCCTATACGCGAACCGATTTGCCGATAGGACAAAATACCATGATCGATGGTATGATCGTTACCTATGCAGGCCAAAATAATGCCGCGGGTTCTGTTCCTTTCTCTGCACAATGGAACTCGACGTTCACGCAGCTTATGATTACCCCGCAATCAGTTGTCGGCTCGGCGCATTATGCTGCCGATTTAAGAACAGTATTTACTTCCGGCAATATTACAGACCTGGCCGGTAATAAACTGGTCAATGATACGAGCATTATCGGCGATTTTGAAGTTCTCAATTTCACGACAGGCGGCGGTTCTGCCGTTCCTGCGGCGCCGGCGCTCGTTCGCAGGAGTGTGCAAGGGGTTTACGGGCCGCTGGATTATTCAGGAGGTGTTGTCGGTCTCGAGTGGAATAATGTCCCTAATGCGCAGAGCTACAATCTTTATCGCAGCGTAGACAACGGTTCGTTTGAATTACTGCACAAAAATGTATATTCACTCCAGGATACAAATAAAATTGCTTCACTCTGTTTCCCTGCAACAGGGAGCAATCCTTTATCGTCAATTTCGGTAAGCTATCAAGTGCGTTCCGTCAGCGCCGATCTCGTGGAAAGTCCCGCAAGCAATACCATTATCATTACAGATGGAGTGCAGCCGTCACTTCTTTCTGTATCGGTAGCAAGCGGAATCGGTTCATCTCCATCGCATTGGTGGAACTATGTGCTTTTCTTCTCTGAACCCTTAACAATAAGCAATGCTGAGACGGTAACAAATTATGCAATTCTCAATCCGGATACTGTTACCTTTACAATCACAAAAGCAGATTATCTCGGATATGATGCTGTTTCAGGACACTATCTTGTGCAACTTCTCATATCCACGGATCTCGCAGCGCCTGCAGGTTATTCCATCAGCGTTAAAAATGGTGTCACAGACCTGGCGGGGAATGCAATCTCTGCGAATGCGAACATGATTACTCTGTCTGCTCCGCCGAGGCCCGCATTATCGAGTCCCAATAACGGCGATACGGCTGTGGGGCTGCCGGCGATATTAAGTTGGAACGCAGCAAATGGTGCAACAACATACAGACTGCAGGTGTCTACCAACATTGGATTTACTGCACTTGGAATTGTGTTCGACAGCAACAACCTTTCGAATCCAATTAATAGTACATCCTATGCGGTTTCTTCAGCTTATTTAACGGCTGGCATCACATATTACTGGCGCGTATCTGCAGCCAATAATGCAGGTATAAGCGTATTTTCTGCTCCCAGGAGTTTCCAGCCGTAGGACTGATATCCCGGGCAATTTGGAGTTTCCGATAAGCAGTATTTTAGGAATGGAATTGAAAGCGGTCTCGATGTTTTTGGGACCGCTTTTTTTTCGTGAATATGCTAACGTTTATTCTGCATTTTTTGTAATGGAATGTCAATCTCTTTAACAAACATCGAACAGAAAACAAGACCTGATATGTGTTGTGAAGGCGTAAGTAATGTGATGAGCGTCGATCGCCATCCCCAATCGGAAACTCTTCGATGTTTTTTTAAAAAAAGCTTAGTGTAGAAAGAATCGACATGTTATTGTGATATGTCGATTGAATCGACACGAGATTTGAACATGTCCCAAAATCCTAAAAAATGGGACGTGTTTAAATGATGTATGTCGAAGCAGCGCAAGTGTGTTATTACTTGATATTACGCAAGATGCGTTACGCGCAATGCGTAATGACCATCATACATATCGTTGCAGTTCCCGCTTTTTGGTATCCCTGTCTGCGGCAGGCGGGTTCGATTCGACCGCAATTGAGCTCCGTTTAATCTGACGAATCAGGATGAGCTGCCATCGGATAGGCGGGCAAACCGATTAAAATGCAGAACTAATTATATATTTGCCTTGTTTTCATTATACACATTGTTTAAGGAGGAGCAATATTATGACAGGCAGAAACGTCACACTTCATAGGGTTCTCAAGGCCACACCGGAGAAAATATATCGCGCTTTTCTTGACGCCGGCGCTCTATGCAAATGGCTGCCGCCGCATGGATTCACCTGTAAAGTGCACCACATCGATGCCGTTGTCGGCGGTTTCTATAAAATGTCATTTACAAATTTCGGCACTGGTCACAGCCATTCTTTTGGCGGTACATATCTCGAACTGGTACCGAACGAGCGCATTGTGCATACAGATATGTTTGATGATCCGAATATGCCCGGGACAATGAAGACCACGATCAGGTTGAAAAAAGTTTTTTGCGGAACGGTTGTAAATATCACACAAGAAGGGATACCGGAATCCATTCCTGTGGAGGCATGTTATTTGGGCTGGCAGGAATCGTTGGTATTGCTTACTCAGTTCGTTGAACCGGATATCCCGGATTGATAGATATGGAAACATGGAAGAGGTTCTTCCTTCATAAATGTTTATAATGAAGAGAAAGAACCCGCCATTGGCGGCCTGGTAAGTTAAAGACAGAAGTTATTATTAAATCAAATTTTTCAAAGAGGTAAATTATGAATATTCTCCTATGGGTTCTTCAAATCCTTCTCGCTCTGCATACCATCATGGGCGCAGTATGGAAGTTTTCGAATTCGGAACAGACCTTGCCTTCTCTAAAAGCGATTCCCCACGAAGTATGGCTGGCATTGATCGTCATTGAGCTGCTCTGCAGTATTGGCCTGATCCTCCCGGCATTGAATAAACACCTGGCCATACTGGCCCCAATCGCAGCGGTCTGCATAGCAGCGGAAATGCTGATCTTTTCTGCAGTGAATATTTTTTCCGGAGCCGCGAACTATGGTCAAATGATTTATTGGCTTGTCGTGGCTGCTCTATGCGCGTTTATTGCCTATGGCAGGTTTGTGTTAAAGCCATAGATAATGCGACCGCCGACAGGAGGAATTTCGGATGTTAGCAATCCTCTTCACGAAGGGAAATATCTTATGATTACATTTAAATCAACCAGAGCAATTCCAGTCCCTCCGGAGAAGATATTCGCTGCTTTGAGTAATCCGGAAAAACTGTCAAGGTGGTGGGGCCCTTCGGGCTTTACCAACACATTTAATAAATTTCAGTTTAGTGCCGGCGGGAAATGGTCGCTTGTCATGCATGGACTGGATGGCAAAAATTATCCAAATGAAAGTGAGTTCATTGAAATTATTCCAAATGAAAAAGTTGTCATTCGCCATATCTCAGAACCGAAGTTTAAATTGACCATTATCATAGCAGGTTCCACTCAAGGATCAATAATTCATTGGATACAAGAATTTGAAAGTGCAGAAGTTGCAAAAAATATTGCCCATATTGTAGAGCCCGGCAATGAACAAAATCTTGATCGACTCACGTTGGAAGTTTGCGGCATTTAGACGCGGTCTCTTGAGTTAAAAGATAATTCGAATTATTTTGTTACAGGCCGGATACAGTTCGACAAAAAACGAATTATTGAACAGACTGAAGAAACTCAGTCAATTGGAAACTCTCTGTTAGAGGCGGTTGATTTCACAAGTGGCATAATACTATAGAAAGGGAAGGGAAAAATATGGACGAATTTCAAAGTACCGCAGCAAAGATAATAATTGAAATGGAAAATCATGCAAGAAAACTTGGAGTGAAAGGAGTTATAGTAATAGCGAGTATGGATAATTCCGGCCTTTCATGGGTATCTCAAATGAAAGCTGTTGATACCATTAAAGTGCTTGACGGCAGCCCCGAAAAGAGCCAATATCCCGGTTATAATTTTATCGGCATTGCCTATTCGAAGGCAGCAGAAATGGCTGATACAAAGTTAAACAGCGGAAGTAAAGTTAGACCGGCATATCAGGGAGAATTTGGCTATAAGGGTGGTGTGATAAAAAAAGTTCAGGATGGGTATATCTTAACGGTTTTTAGCGGCGCTACCAGCGAACAGGATTTGGAAATCGCCAGCATTGGGATGAATGCGTGTCAGCTAGAATAATATATTTCTATGATAATGAAGTCACCGGTGTCTGGCATTGTATCGGGGAATTCCGTATCGGGAGAGCGATGCGCGCAAATTTATGCCGTCATCAATCTCAAAATCCGGACTTCGTTTGCATCAAGTGATAGATTGTTTTCAACCGTGCTGCCGGTTTTAAAATCGTTGATTCCTTTTGGTTCTTTTTCGAATTTCAATTTCAAGGATTGCGCGGACGGTTCATGGTTGATGAGAAAGAGAAGATGTTCGGAACCTTTGCTTTTCATCAAGCCAAGTTCGACAAAAGGATTATCAGCGCTCACTTCCTGTTTTATGCTTGAATGTTTCAGAGCGGCAGAATAAAACAGATACGCTGGAATATTCTGGAACGCATCATTGGTTCGTGCCATAACCATTTCGACAGGGAACATACAGGCTATTGCGCAGCCCTTTCCGTATGTATTCACGCTGAGTACCGGCTGGTCGTTTTTATCGCAAGCAATGACCTCTGCACTTTTTGGTTCGATTTTATAATACGTATACGTCGATGGCGGCGGTTCCATTCCTTGGAAGACCATGCGGTTCTCTCCATTCTCCGTAGTATACTCTTCATTCAAAAAGACCTCGAAAATTTTCGGCATTCTTCGATAATCGAGAAGCTTGAAGCCGAAGAGTTTTTGCAGATACCCGGGTGCCATGGCATGAATATGCTTATTAAAGGACATATAAGCCGTTCCGCCTTGTTCGACGAATGAAGTGATTCTGTCCATTTCTTCGATGGTGAGAAGTCCGTTAGGAACGAATAATAATTTATACCGGGATAAATCCTCGTCGTGCCTCACAAAACTCACCGGAATATTTGCGGCACGCGCCAGCATATATGCGTTCGGATAAATGTTGAAATTTATGGCGAGACGGTCGTAATACGCTTTGTCGACATAAATTGCAGCTTCAGGTTTTGCAAACGAATATTGTTCAAGATCGATTGCATTGATGGTATTGATAAAATCCTGAAGTTCCTTTGCCGCCGGTTTTGGCGATTTATCGGCACGGAGGAGGCCGAATTCCAGTTCCTGTTGTGCATTGTTATTATAGAGATGCCGCACCTTCTGATCGATATCACAAAATGCCCACGGGAGCAGGCTGTTTGCACCTGCGACGAAGCAGGAATAGGAAAGAACCCGCTGGTACACAGCCTGATTTTCTTCCGAGATTTGCATCGTGCTGTTGCCGAATTCAAAACACGCGAGCGGTTTATCATTGTGCTGACTGAATTTCATTATGTACGTTCCGAAGTAGGTATCCCGGAATGAATTGATCTCTTCGAATTTAAACATATCGTAATTATATTTGCTGTAGAAATGCGAACTCACAAAATCCGAGACATCCATGAGTCCGACGATATCAGCGCCAACTTCCTGGGCAATAGACGCATGGTCGGCGCCAAACGTGAGAGGCTGCTTGAATCCGAGACTGTGGAATTTTGAAACTAATTTATTTGCATAAGCGGTCATAATCGTTCTGTCGGGAACGCCGGAACTGTTTTTTGCAGGAAAACCTGCATGCCAATAGGGTTCGTTGCCTACATCCCATGCAAATATCCGGTCGTCGGATGCATAATGGAGCGCAAGAATTTCCATGTACTTCGTGATATACGAGAACGATTCATCGCTTGTGTAGTAATGATCTGCTTTGGTCCATTCCGGCCGCACTGCTTTCGGATCTTCCTGGAATGAAGCGAGGTGGAAAAATGTGGGGATGACTTTTAATTTGTTGGCATCGCACAGCGAAATAAATTTTTCCAGGTTTGCTGTAATAACGCTGTTCTCGTTTTTGTTGTTATCGACCATATCGTATGGCAGGCCGATCCTCACCGCTTTAAACTGCATCGAAGCCATGAGTTTACAATCCGCTTCGATTTCTTTGAAATCGGGTTCGGTATAAAACTTTATGGAATGGCCTGTGGACGCGGGCAGATAGTTTATTCCCATGACGAATTGTTTTTTATTGTCGATGAGCCGGTAACCGTCTTTAAAGTGCATACTCGTGCCACTCCTAATAAATGATATTGTATTCCATCAGGCCTAGTGGCCGCGGAAATAATGCAATTCTGCATGACAAAACGCATTATTACTTAATTGGAGCGGCACTCGAGGTGTCTTTCCTATTGAACGTGGTTCTCTTTCACCGTATAATATCGCATAATCATAAAGAGTGCAAGGGGATTGCCGATTCATCAGCAGCCGGAGGCCTGATCATGTGTCCCGCGGAAGCGGGAGGCAATTTAAATTTCAGATTCATACACACTCAAAAACGGCGCTGCTGGTTTTGTCGATTATTACCATCTTTTAACTTTTATTTTTGTATCTTTTTTCAAGCGATAATAATCCAGTGATAAACAATGAATAGTATTTTAAAAATAAGCGCTTTCTGTGCAGCCGTTACGGGCGCAGGGTTGAATATTGCTTTCGCTCAGTGCTATACTGTCTTTGGTATTGTTCGGACCATGTGAATACCGGTTCAGCGTTGCAGAATGTTAAGGTTTAAGCTGGCTCTTGCAATTACATTTACACTTTAATAATTTAATGAATCCATCATCATTAAAGGTTGTATAATGAGACACATCTTCGTGGTTATTTCGATGCTTCTTTTGTTCTTCATGAGTGGATCTATGTTTGCAGCCGGCGGCAATCCTGCTGGCAGCGGCACCACAGAAGATCCATTTCTTATCTCCGATTATGCCGATCTGAAGGTTGTTGGTACAACAGCAGCTTACAATCGCAGCGCTGTGTACCGTCTCACGGCCGATATCGATGCTTCAGCTTCGTCAACCGAAAACAGCGACGGCGGATTTGTTCCCATCGGCGATGGTACTACGAATTTTTCCGGTGCATTTCACGGTGCGGGACACGTCATTAAAAATTTGCACATCGACCATTCCGGATTAGATTATACCGGACTGTTTGGAATTTGCAACTACGGGGCAGTGATCGATAGTATAGGAGTGATCAATGCGGATATGACCGGCCGGGACGATATCGGCTGCATTGTAGGAAGCATAGGGATGGGAACGATTGGGGGCACAATCAGTAACTGCTATGCAACAGGAATCGTGATAGGCCGCAACAATGTTGGCGGTCTCGCGGGAGACAATGAGGGCACAATCAGCAATTGTTACGCAACTGGATCCGTGAAAGGATTAAATGAGGTCGGCGGTCTTGTGGGAACAAGTGGCGGTACCATCAGTAACTGCTTTGCGACAGGAAGCGTGGATGGATATGCCGGCCTTAATACTCTTGGCGGCATTGATCCAGGCGGCTATATCGGTGGTTTCGTGGGATCGAGTGCGGGTACAATCAGTAACTGCTATGCAACAGGAACCGTAACAGCAGACACCAGTATGTCTGTCGGTGGTTTCGTAGGATACAGCGGTTTCTGGATATATACTGGACATGGCACCATGAGCAACTGCCGCGCATCCGGACTCGTGAGAGGATATATCAACGTCGGCGGTTTCGTAGGAACGAACGCAGCAAGAACTGCAAGCTGTTACTCAACCGGAACTGTGATCGGTGTCTTTTTCAGCAGTACTGTGTTAGCTAACAGTGGATGGTCTGTTGGCGGTTTCGTAGGAGAGAATTTGGCATCAATCATGAACTGTTACGCAATAGGAAACACCACAGGCACCAGCGGTGTTGGCGGGTTCGCAGGATATTCTAGTGACTCAATTATAAACTGTTATGCAGTAGGAAGCGCTGCAGGTGATAATTGGATTGGCGGTATCGTGGGATATCTTCAGAGTAAAGGAACAATCAGTGATTGTTACTGGGATCAGCAGGCTTCAGGAAATGCCGCCGGATACGGAATGAATGATTCCGGAGGAGTGTATATCGGATCCGGATTAACCACAGCACAGATGAAACAATCGTCTTCGTTTAGCGGTTGGGATTTTACAACGGTATGGTCTATTAATTCAGGTATTAATAACGGCTATCCTCATCTTGCCTCAAGCACAACAACCTCCATCGCAGGAACAGCCATTACTGCGCCAAAGACATTTTCTCTTAAACAAAACTATCCAAATCCCTTTAACCCCGCGACAACAATTGCATACGATATCCCCGCCGCAGCGTCACAACATGTGGTGACCTTGAAGGTGTATGATGTCATTGGCCGTGAAATTGCAATGCTCGTGAATGAAACAAAACCGGCAGGAAGTTATCAAGCAGCATTCAATGCATCAAAGCTGGCAAGCGGTGTCTATTTTTACCGTCTTACATACGGCACCTATGCATCAGTGAAAAAGATGCTTCTCATGAAATAGTACCAATCACAATTTAGCTCCACAGTCGCCCACATTAAATCGAGGCATTTGGAAGAAACTTGAAGAATACACCCGGAAGTTGGCAAAGGAATATGACAGTATTCTTGTGTGGTGTGGCTCCGTGACATTTGAGGATAAATATCGGAAAGGTTGCTGTCCCGGACTATTTCTGGAAGATTATCCATATTAAGAAATCTGGCATCATCAAAGCATATTCATTTAGGAATGATATTGCAATGAAAAGAGAACTATCTTCCTTTGAGGTGCCGGTGGATTCAATCCGAAATCCTTCAGGATTTGTCTTTGGTAAGCCTGAAAGGTGACTTTTCCCTTACGCAGAATACGGAATGATCGATCCACAAAATATTGGATTCTTATTCTGCACATTTATGTAAAACGAGGAAAGAAGGAAAATATCCTTGCTTAAAATAAGAAAATCCTTATTTTAATATAACAGGTTAAGTTAAAATAACGCACATCCTTATTTTAGGTTACTTCGATGGATATAAAAGACTTTAAAGCAGGCAGGTACCTGCAACAAAAACGCTATCAAGCATTCTTTCCATCCACAATAAATGCTACGTGGACGTGGTCGGATCCTAAGATTAATACCTTGCTTTCTGAGGCGAACCATAAACTGGGTGAGTTAAATGCATTCTCTCTTCGCATTCCCGACGTTGATTACTTCATTGAGATGCATGTTGTCAAAGAAGCGACAACTTCCAGTAAGATCGAAGGAACACAGACGGAGATTAGCGATGCGCTTCTTACCAAAAAGGAAATTGTTCCCGAAAAACGTGATGATTGGCAGGAAGTACAAAATTATATCAAAGCAATGAACAATGCTATTGCTAAGCTTAAATCTCTGCCGCTTTCTACTCGATTGCTTAAAGAAACACATAGGATTCTCTTGAGTAAAGGGCGCGGTGTCGCTAAACTTCCTGGAGAATATCGCACCAGTCAAAATTGGATTGGCGGTGCAACTATTCAAGATGCAGCGTTCGTTCCACCTCCATATTCGGAAGTGGATAATCTCATGGGCGATTTGGAGAACTTTCTCCATAATAATAAAATTGATGTACCGCATCTGATGAGAATTGCGCTCGCACATTATCAATTTGAAACCATCCATCCGTTTTTAGATGGCAATGGACGAATCGGGCGTTTGATGATCACACTGTACCTCGTAAGTGAGGAATTGCTTGCCAAGCCGACCCTGTATCTATCGGATTATTTTGAAAAACATAGAATGCTGTACTATGATAAACTTTCTATTGCCCGCACATCGCATGACCTGGCGCAGTGGATTAAATTCTTCCTCGTTGCTGTTATTGAGACGTCAAAAAAAGGTATTCAGACCTTTGAACGCATTATACGATTACGCGAAGAAATCGAAGGTGAAAGACTTTTAACGCTCGGGAAAAAAATTCCCAAAGCAAAGGAACTGATGAATGTTTTGTACAGCAAACCAAGTCTTACTGCTGCAGAAGTGTCAGAATTTCTTCATGTAACTCCTGCAACAGCCAATGCTCTCCTCCGTGATTTCATCGATCTAAAAATAGTAATGGAAGTGACGGGCGGCCAAAGAAATCGAAGATTTTTCTTTAAAGAGTACATTAATCTATTTCAGTAAAAAGATCAATGGACGGTAAGGAGAATGGTTAAGAGACCGAAAAAACCATCCAACGCAGGTGCACATCCCGGGAAGAATATAGCAGCTCGTTTTGAGCGGGGAATCCAAGAGCTTGCGAACCATGAGAAATTCTTGGGATGGTCAGAATCGAATGCATTTGCTGATGAACTACGTCAGATGTTGATGGAGGTCTCTCTCGTCAACATAGTTCCGGAGAAAGGGATTGAATTAATTGCAAAGTTCTACCGTACGGCAGATGCAATTGTAGGCAATGCAGATGATTCTGACGGTGAAATTGGCGCGGTCTATAAGAACGATGCGTGCAATCTGTTTGTTCGATACGCTGCAAATTGTCCAGGAAAGGAAGCGGTTGCCCAAAGCGTACTAGATCTGTACATGGCAGATCAATACGGTGTTTGTGAAACATTAATTGAAAAATCATCGGAGTTTCTCACGGCAGAACATCTCAGACACCTCGTGGATGTGTTCTGGGCAAACGCAGGGAAGGAAGAAAAAGATTCAAATAAACGGCATTGCTATTATGCTATTGAATCATTTGCCCGCCAATTGAAGGATCCGAAACTCTACATTCAAGCTCGGAAGGCTTCATGTGGAGAATTGGGTGTTGCCGCGAATATCGACATCTCACGAGTCTATCTTGAATCAGGGGACCCCCAGACTGCACTCGAATGGCTCTTGAAAATCCCTGCAGATGAAGAATTTGAACAAGGAGAAAGAGATGCGTTGCTTCTCGCAGTCTATGAAGCGCTCAATATGAAGAAAGAACAAATTGCAGTTGCTTGGCGAATATTTAGGAGATACCGCAGCAAAGAAACATTCGAAACGATTCTTTCAAAAATTGGATTAGATAACAAGGAAAGAATACTCAAGGAAGAGACGGCTCTTATTCTTTCTCTAGGAATATTAAATTTAACTGATGTTAATTTTCTTCTAGAGATGGGAGAGACCACATCGGCAGAACGATTAGTGCTGACAAATGCATTGCAATTGGATGGTTCAGAATATTATTCTATCCTGCCATTAGCGCAGATATTTGAAAAACAGAAAAAATATCTGACATCAAGTATACTCTATCGGTCATTGCTTGATTCTATTCTTGAACGTGGAATCTCGAAATACTATCACCATGGTGTCCGCTATTATAAAATACTCGATCGGCTTAATATAAAAGTAGAACACTGGCAAGGATTTCCTACTCACATAGAGTATGTAGAAAAACTGAAAATACTTCATATTCGAAAATCTTCATTTTGGTCGAGGTTGCATGAGGATAAAGAAGGAAAAAAGAAATTCGTTTGGTCAAATATCTAACATTTCTCTTTAACAAACATCGAACAGAAAACAACACCTGATACGTGTCGCAGCGGCACGCGTTTTTAGAATATGTGTCGTGAAGGCGCAAGTAATGCGATGAACTGCGTTCACCATCCTCAATCGGAAACTCTTCGATGTTTTTTAATAAAACCTAGAATAGAAGGAATCGACACGAGATATGAACATGTCCCATCGCGGGACACGTTCTTTAAACGTGTCCCAAAATCCTGAAAAATGGAACGAGTCCGGATGTAATGTGTCGCGACGGTACACGCTTGTGATTGTTTGAAATTACACAAGTTGCTTTACGCACAATGCGTATTATTCATTTTTAACTGTGGGTGTTGATTGATCATTATTCTCATTTGGATTATGATCTGATTTAGCTTGCTGTTCTTTCATAATCTGTTCATAGATCAATCTAGCAGTCATTCTTGCTAAGGCATTAGCGTCCGCTTCAGTCATTTCTTCACCTTGCATGACTTCAAACTGATAATCATCCGTGGGATTCTTTCGGCGTGCCATATAACTTGTCCTTTAATTATTAATCCAATACGATGTCTCAGTTCCTCGATATGTTATACCAAAATATTTTGTTCATTTTTATCACTTGTTCAAAAATTATAAATAATGGCAAATTATGAACAGGACATCACAAAAAGGAGACATTATGGAGACAAACGGGACATACAACAAGACGGTATGAAATGAGACATTTTTGGGACATATGGGTTATGCAAGAACAAAAGGGCTCATAAACGGCTCAAAGGGCTCAATAAAAGAATACTCTCGAAGCGGGCTGGAGACTATTCAACATAAGAATATAATCAATATCGATACCTCGGTACTAAATGATTTGCTGAAAGCTCTGAAATCTCGTATGTATGTTCGTGAATCCCAGGTTTTTAGCAACTACCCTGCCTAAAAGTTTACTCTTGACAAGCTGTTCACTATTTAGTATATTTTCACCAATTGGTGAACACTTATAATATGGTAAACACATAAATGCTTGAAAAAGAGATTACAAGGATATTCTTAAAAGATTTCCAATCCTTATACCCGGCACTTTCGGTTCGACGGCAATTGAAGTCTAGAGAAAAGGAAGTGGATTTGCTTTTGGATGTGTATGTCCCGGATCAGAAAATTGCTAAAAGAATTGTCTGTGAAGTTATCGCAGAAGGTTTTCCCAAGTATATTCGCATTGCATCACGGCAGCTACATAAAGTGTGCGAAAAAGATAAGTCTCTATACCCGGTCATTATTACTCCGTTTATCTCTGAGGATGGTCGCAAAATCTGTAAGGAAGAGGGTATTGGATTCTTCGATCTTTCAGGAAATTGTCTCCTTGCCTTTACCGGCACATATATAGAAACGAAAGGGAATACTAATCGATATCGAACTGAGAGAAAAATTAAGAGTGTTTTCAAGGGAAAGTCTTCACGTATACCAAGGATCATGTTGCTCAATACAAGTCGCCTCTGGACTATGCGTGAATTAGCGAATGAGGCTTCCCTTAGTGTGGGGCAGGTCTTTAAAGTAATAACGCGCTTAGAGGAGTTGGATGTTATAATGCGCAAAGATCAGACTGCGATTCAGTTGAATAAACCTGCTGCTCTTTTGGATCTCTGGCGGGCGGAATATTCCTATACGTTCAATGAAAATTTTGAGTATTATTCCCTAAGCGCTATTCATGAAATTGAAAAGTCGATTGCTGAAGAATGCCGGCGGCAGAGTATTCGCTATGCTCTTGCACTATTTTCCGGCGCTAATCGATTCGCACCTTTTACCCGATACACGAAAGCGTTTGTCTATGTGGATGATCCATTGGCTATCATCGATAAGCTGAATTTAAAGAAAGTGGATAGTGGTTCAAACGTGGTTCTCTTAAGACCATACGATGATGGTGTATACTATGGATTACAAAAAAAGGACCGTATCAATATTACGAGTACCATTCAATTGTATGTGGACTTGTATGGATATAGGGGAAGAGGTGAAGAACAAGCTGAATTCCTTCGTTCACAGGTTATTAAATTCTGAAAGAACTGATTCATGGCCACGATAACTGAATATTCCTCCGAAGATGTTAAAGCTTGTCTTACAGTCCTTCTTGAATTATTGACCTATCTAAAACCTTACGAGCATCATATCGTGCTTATAGGCGGCTGGGTACCATATTTTCTGACTCAGCGAACGAGTGGAGAGAGTCCGCATCAGGGTTCTTTGGATATTGATCTTGCATTGAATCCAGCATCAATTCCAACAGACGCTTACGAAACTATTCTTGAAATTCTACACCAAAGAGGATATGAACCAAAACTCAACTCCAAGGGTGATGCAGTACCTGCAAGTTTTATTCGGACGTTTTCTGACAGGGAAGGACATAAGCATGTTGTTCAAGTTGATCTATTGTCACCGGAATATGGTGGAACTGATCCTGTCCATCGTCATCAACCTGTGCAGGATATTCTTGCACGAAAGGGTCGGGGTGTTGACCTTGCGTTCGCATCTCCTGTCGAGAAAAGACTTGAGGGGTATCTTCCCAGTAAGGCAAAAAATGCAGTTACCTTGCGCATTGCCAATGCCGTCGCTTGCTTTACGATGAAAGCAACGACCTTTCACAATCGCGGAAAAGAAAAAGATGCGTATGATATTTATTCACTTATCAAAGATTATCCTGAAGGGATGGAAGCTCTTGCAAATGAAATTCGAGAGCATCGAAAGAATAAGCTTGTCAAGGAAGCATTAGATGCAGCAAAGGAGTCATTCTCTACTATAGATTCTATGGGTCCAATAGCTGTAGCAGAATTTCTCGAGCTCCCTAATGGTAGTGAAAGAGAAGTTGTTATGAGAGATGCTTTTGAAAAGATGAACTATCTTTTAGATAAAGTTGCCAAGTAACCCAATGTAATTTTCAATAAAGTCGTATCCTATTCGTTTCGGAATAATGGTTCTCGGCTCGGAGACCTTCGTTCTTATGAGGTAACTCTCGATTCAATTCAACATTTATCGAAATTATCATTTTCTAAACAGTAGAGAAGTATTTTTAAAAAAGGTAGACTTATTCAATCTCTCTAACAAACATCGAACAGAAAACAATACCGGATATGTGCCGCAGCGGCACACGTTTTGAAAATATGTGTCGTGAAGGCGCAAGTAATGCGATGAACTGCGTTCACCATCTTCAATCGGAAACTCTTCATTATTTTATTTTGTGCCACTTACTTAAAAAAAGGAATTCCACATTTTAAGTTCGTTTTTTACCTGTTTTATGCTCATACTGTAGTAAAAAAGTACAGGTCCAGCATAATTTCGGTAATCTCAACTTTGTTGTAAGATGAAGAATTACCACAATCCTTTGATTCAATTAAATTGATTATATACTCTTAGTTACTTGCTGTTATCGTTGGATTCTCGCACTTTCCTACGAGAAAATGAAGTATTCGGCAAGTAGCACTTGTTGTTCGGTATAATATTAATAGTTGGCTGACTAATTTGGCAGTATTTAACAAGTGATTAATTGACTCAACGAGCCATTAATGGTATCACCAAGTGCTTTGGTGAGCCTATTTGAGTTTTTTGAATAGTATCAATCTTACACACTTGCAACTTACAATGTTGTAAGTTACATTAGTGTCAGAAATAATGAGGCAATATGAATAGTCCATTCATCTATGGCAAAATCGCTTCTGGCGAAACATTTACTGACCGCGATTCTGAGCAAAAACGTCTTTCAGACAATATCACATCTCACATCAATACTATTCTAATTTCTCCGCGTCGATGGGGGAAATCATCCTTAGTGATGAAAGTGGGAAAAACTCTTCAAGAGGAAAACAAATCCTTGCGGTTCTGTTTTCTTGATTTGTTCAATGTGCGTTCTGAGCAGGAATTCTATGCTCAATTTGCACGAGAGGTGTTGCGGGTTTCATTTTCAAAATGGGAGGAACGAGTCGAAAGTGCAAAACGCTTCTTCAAACAGATTGCCCCCAAGTTTAATATGGGCATTGATCCCGTCAATGATTTTTCTATCAGCTTCGATTGGGAAGAGGTAAAGAAAGCTCCAGAGGATGTCCTGAATCTTCCGGAAAAGATATGTAAAGAAAAAAAGATTCAATTGGTGGTATGTCTTGATGAATTTCAAAACGTCGGATTATTCGACAATCCGGTCTCATTTCAGAAAATACTCCGGGCACAGTGGCAGCACCACAAACTCGCGACATATTGCTTGTATGGAAGCAAGCGTCATTTGATGACCGAATTATTTGAAAACAAATCCATGCCATTTTATAAATTCGGTGACGTGATGTTCTTGGATAAAATCCCGGAATCCTATTGGATTACATTCATTGTTCATGGATTTAAAAAAACCGGCAAATCCATAAGTGAGGAATGTACTACACAAATTGCCCGGCAGATGGAGAACCATCCGTATTTTGTTCAGCAACTTGCTCATACGGTCTGGAATAATACGAAAAAACATTGCACAGAAAAAGAATACCGTGATTCCATAGAGACACTTCTCACAGATCATACGATTCTGTTTCAGCGGGAAGTGGATGGATTGACGAATCCACAGATTAATTTCTTGAAAGCAGTGTGCAGTAATGTTACTCAATTCAGTGCAGCAGAAACATTGAAAACATATAGACTTGGTACGTCCGGGAACGTGAATCGTATTAAAGAATCGCTAGTGAATAAGGAAGATACTCGATATTACTCCCAATCATATTGATTTTATCGATCCACTGTTTAAGCTGTGGTTTTCTTCGATCTATATGAAATAATGATTATTGAGTCGATGGATGTAAAATGTGCGCAAGATAAGTAGAATCACACTATTGGTGGTCAATTTCACAAATGTGATGGATAAGAATTAATGAAAGTCCTGCTATGAGTTCTCTTCGAGATAATTACAACCAAGGAAAAGTAGCTGATTTCCTCAAAGAAGTCATTAAGCCGAAATCAAAGCTTTCCTTTGTCTCTGCATATTTTACCATTTATGCCTATAACCAGCTAAAGGCGCAATTAGATTCTATCGATCATCTTAGGTTTTTATTCGGTGAACCGTCATTTATTAAATCAATGGACCCTTCTAAAATCAATAAAAGAGAATTCAAAATTGAAGATGATCAGCTTATAATTCCTATCGAAAGCAGGATAACCCAAAAAGCCGTTGCAAAAAATTGTGCCGAATGGATAACCAACAAAGTCGAAATCAAATCGATGGTAAAGCCGAACTTCCTGCACGGGAAAATGTATCATATAGAAAATCCGAGCGGTGTAAAAGAAGCAATCATGGGAAGCTCGAATTTCACTGTCAATGGACTGGGTTTGGCCGGAAGCAACAATATTGAACTCAATATGGTCATTCAAGACCGAAGAGATTTGGAGGATCTGGAAAAATGGTTCGAAAGTCTATGGCACGATAAAACCGGGCTCGTGGAAGATGTTAAATCGGAAGTGTTGAAATATTTAGATCAATTCTATGTGGAGAATGAACCGGAATTTATTTACTACAAGACTCTGTATCATTTATTTGAAAAATTTCTTTCGGAGCAAGATAAGGGAGGTTTATTAGATAAGCAGACCGGATTTTTCGAGAGTGAAATATGGACGATGTTATACGACTTTCAAAAACACGGCGTAAAGGGAGCAATCAATAAAATCCTAAAGCACAACGGTTGCATTATCGCCGATAGTGTCGGATTGGGTAAAACATTCGAGGCGCTTGCAGTTATCCAGTACTTTGAAAAATTGAATAAAAATGTTTTAGTTCTTTGCCCTAAAAAATTATCGGATAATTGGACCGTATTCCAATCCAGTAAAAATAATTCTCTTAATCCGTTTAAAAAAGATCGATTCAATTATCATATTCTTTATCATACCGATTTAGGACGCATTACGGGGAAATCCGACGCAGACGGTCAACTTTTTGAAAATTTTGATTGGAATGTTTACGACCTCGTTGTCATTGATGAAAGCCATAACTTTCGCGGAAATCCGATGGATAAAGTGAAAGATAACGGTGAAGTCAGGATGAACCGGGCTAAGTGGCTGATGGAACGAATTATTAAATCAGGAGTGAAAACAAAAGTTCTTCTACTTTCTGCAACTCCGGTGAATAATAATCTAAGGGACTTACGGAATCAAATATTGTTAATAACCGAAGGAAGAAAAGATGCTTTATTTGAAGATACACAGATAAAAGACATTGAAAATACGCTTAAAAATGCGCAGACACAATTTACAAACTGGGCAGACCATAAAAAGAATCCGAACCGGAATGTCAAACAATTATTGGAACGATTGGATTCATCGTTCTTTAAATTGCTGGACGAAGTGACAATTGCCCGAAGCCGCAAACATATCAAATCATTTTATCAGCTCGAATCAGTGGGAAAATTCTCTGAACGCTTAAAACCTCATTCGATCTATCCCAATATCGATCTGCAAGATCGGTTCTTTACGTATGATGCGCTTAATAAAAAGATACTGGAATATAGACTTTCCATTTATAATCCATCGGCGTATTTGAAAGACGATGAAGATGTCCGGAAAAAATATGAAGCAGAAGGAACCCAGCAAGTGCTTTCCTTCACACAAAAAGAACGCGAACATTTTCTCATTGGAATGATGAAGGTGAATTATCTTAAACGGCTTGAAAGCTCCATCGAATCGTTTGAAATATCGATTGATAGAACGATAAAAAAAATCGACAGTTTAAAAGAAAAAATCAATGATTTTAAGAAATCAAAATCCGTAAAATCCGAGCAGGATTTATCGGATGCGCAGCCCGCTGAAGTGGAATTAGAAGACAATCCGGATGAAATCGAGCAATGGCAGGTTGGTAAAAAATTAAAATTCGATTTAGCTGATTTAGAACTCGATAAATGGCTTAAAGATCTTGAAAATGATAGGGCCGCTCTTTCAGATCTCTATAATAATGCGGTTGCCGTCACTCCGGATCGGGACGCAAAATTAAAGGAATTACGGGATCAGATCGTCCAAAAGATCAAAAATCCGATTAACGGAGCCAATAAAAAGGTATTGATATTCACAGCATTTGCCGATACGGCAGAATATCTTTATAAAAATATTGAACCATGGGCATTAAAAGAACTTGGCCTGAATAGTGCATTAGTGGCGGGAAGTTTTACAAAAACCACGTTTGGGAGGAATGATTTTGGAAATATCCTGACGAATTTTTCTCCGATTGCAAAGAGTCGGGAAAAAATGAAAAATATGCCTCGCGATAAAGAAATCGATATTCTTATTGCAACGGATTGCATCAGTGAAGGACAAAATTTACAGGATTGTGATTATCTGATTAATTATGATATTCATTGGAATCCCGTTCGTATTATACAGCGTTTCGGACGTATCGACCGGTTGGGAAGCCATAATGAAAAGATTCAATTGGTAAATTTTTGGCCGACGAAAGATTTGGATAATTATATCAATTTAAAGGCACGCGTGGAAGCAAGAATGGCATTGGTTGATGTAACTGCTACCGGTGAAGATAATATACTGAATACGGAACAACTCGAAGACCTTATTGAAGATGATCTTAAATACAGAAACCAGCAATTAAAACGGCTGCAAAATGAAGTGCTCGATCTTGAAGAAATGAATGAAAGCATTTCGCTGACCGATTTTACATTGGACGATTTCAGGGTGGAGCTTTCTAACTATTTGGAAAATAATCGAAAGAAACTGCACGATGCTCCGTTTGGATTGTATGCTGTCGTTCCATCACCGACAGGCATTCAACCTCAACGTCTTAATCTTGATAAATTCTCAGAAGCGGAAAAGAAGATTATCAAGCCGGGCATTATTTATTGCTTAAAACAAAAAGGGGATACGGATGGAACTGAAGAAGTAAATCCGTTGCAGCCGTATTTTTTAGTATATATATGGGACGATGGACAGGTACGGTTCAACTACACAAATGCAAAACAGATACTTGAAGTCTATCGTTTACTATGTCAGGGAAAAACGGAAGCATATCAGGAATTATGCGATCTCTTTAATTCGGAAACCAAGCATGGCGCCGAAATGAATCGTTATACCGAATTGTTAAAAAAAGCAGTAAATGAAATCGTTCTGATTTTCCGTAAACGGCAAAATCAAAAACTGACTACCGATAGAGCCGGACTTCTCGTTCCTTTGATAAACAAGTAAAAGAAATGAACAACTTTGAATTGGTAACGTGGTTATGATTCAATAAGAGGTGATTATTTTCCGATTGGTTAAGGAATAGAAATACCGTAGAGTTTCTTGGAATTTGGGAGAGCGTCTATAATCCCTGATTTTAATTATGGCGATATTTGCCATAATTATATTTAACGAATTTATAGTCTTTAAAAAGTAGAACTATGAATAAAAGTAAAAGTATTACCGTAAAAGGGACAGAGATTACACTCCTTTCTCAAGGAGTAAACGATTATATATCTCTTACCTATATTGCAAAATCCAGAAATAATATAGAACCATTTGCTGTAATAAATAATTGGATGCGTAGCAGAAGCACTATCGAGTTTATCGGATTGTGGGAGCAACTCTGCAATCCGGATTTTAAACCTCTCGAATTCGAGAGGTTTACCACTTCGGGATGTGCCGCCGGATCTGTCGTCGCGTTGCATCTCTTCGAAAAAAGGGGATGATATGTCGAAAACTCAAAAAATACACGTTCACGGAAAAGAAATTACCGTTATCTCCAGTGCTCAACATGATTACATATCTCTTACCGATATCGCAAAGCACAAGAACCAGGAATCGACCGGACTGGTCATCTCTCATTGGATGAGTACGAAATTTACGATTGAATTTATGGGATTATGGGAGCAAATGCACAACCCGGATTTTAATGTTACGGAATTCAGTAACATTAAAAACGACGCCGGCAGCAATGGGTTTGTGCTAAGTTCGAAACAATGGAATGAAAAAACAAACGCAATCGGGGTTACATCCAAAACCGGTCGATATGGCGGCGGCACGTTTGCCCATAAAGACATTGCCTTTGAATTTGCTTCATGGATTTCGCCGGGGTTTAAACTCTACCTTATTAAAGAGTTTCAGAGATTGAAGGAAGACGAAACGAAGCGACTTCGGCTTGGATGGAATCTCCAGCGCACCCTCGCGAAGGTAAACTACCGGATCCACACCGATGCGATAAAAGAAAAACTTATACCGCAAACGCTTACGAAAGTACAAATAACCTTTACGTATGCAAATGAAGCGGATATGCTGAATGTTGCACTCTTCGGCATGACGGTAAAAGAATGGCGCGATGCCAACCCGGCGCTGGATGGGAACATCCGCGACCATGCCCAAATAGAGCAATTGGTAGTACTTTCCAATCTTGAAAGCTTAAATGCTGTTCTCATACATCAAGGCTTACATCAAAATGAGAGATTAAAACAATTAAATTCTATCGCAATTACACAAATGAAATCATTGCTGCAATATACTCAAATCAAGAAGCTGAAATAATATGTCTACCGACAAAAGAAGTGAAATTGAATCTGCATTGAAATCGTTTGTATCGGGTGACCTGACAAAGAACTCACTTGCCTTGTTTGAAACATTGGGATACACGACCGATAGGCGATCTCCATTAGATAAACCATCCTTTTTTCAATTCAGGGAATCATATATCTCTGTTGATTCTCGCTTTAATGAAGAAAAGGCACAAGTAAAGGATTGGAAATATGTTGACCTTTTGTTCCAACTCTCCGCTAATGAATTAATTAAAACAACAGACATGTTCGATTCCAAAGCTGTCGTGACAAAAGATGATGGAAATAAAATAGCCATTGAATCATATTTGTTTTTTGTGGTAGAACTTGCTGGTCATAATTTATTCGCGGACACAATTATCGCACATAACGCGCGAGATCAATCGCTTGTTTTCTATGCCTGTGATGATACTTTTTAAGTATGGTCCATTTTTGACGCTTGCTGTGATAGATCGCCGGTTACACAGGCAAGATACGAGCAAAGATGTTCTCGAGAAGGTAACTCTCATTAAAGATATTAGCATAGGGAAACCTCATCGAGCACATATTGAAATTCTATTTGATCTTTCGTTTGAAGAACTAAAAGAAAATAGTAAAGAGCCGATAATAAATTTTATTGCTCTTCACAATACATGGCGCAAGACGCTTAATATCTCCGAACTGAACAAGAAATTCTATCGCCAAATTGCTGACTGGTTCTATTGGGCTGTTTCCAATGTCGAATATCCGCTTGCGCCAAATATTACAAACGAGCGTGAAAATGCATCCATTAATGTTATCCGCCTGCTGACACGTATTATTTTTGTCTGGTTTCTTAAAGAGAAAAATCTTGTACCGGATGACCTTTTTGATGAGGAAAAATTAGCCGCAATCCTTAAAGATGGCGACGTGCAATCGGAGAAGAAGTGGAATTACTATCGCGCCATTTTGCAGAACCTGTTCTTCGCTACACTCAACCAAAAAATGAACTCAGAAAAAGAGCCGAAGAACCGTGAATGGGTGAGCGAAAAAAGAGCTTCTTCCGGTTACAACGAAGATTATACAATTGCAAATAAGTATCGCTTTCCTGAGTTGTTCAAAAATCCGGATCAAGCTCTCCAGCTTTTTTCGACAATACCGTTTCTTAATGGCGGATTGTTCGATTGCCTTGATAGAAGAGGCAATAAACAAAAAGGGGATATATTTATTGACGGTTTTACCCGCCATGTAAAACCCCAGCCCAAAGTCCCCAATATGTTGTTCTTCGGAAAAAAGCGAAAAGTCGATTTAAGCAAAGTATTCGAAGACAAAAAATGGAGCAAAGAAGAAGTCAAGGGACTTATTCATATTCTCAATGACTATAAGTTCACCATAGCTGAAAATACGCCGATTGAAGAAGAAGTCGCCCTTGATCCAGAATTATTAGGAAGAATATTCGAAAACCTGCTTGCGGCGTACAATCCTGAAACCGGAACCACTGCTCGTAAAGCTACCGGTAGTTTCTACACCCCGCGCGAGATTGTGAACTATATGGTGGATGAATCGCTTCTGGCATATTTGAAAAATGTCATGCTGGATGAAGCAGCGGGAGCAGTTTTAATCGGACATGAACAGGTCGATGCTTTTGGGAATGATGCAAGAAAGGGGCAATTGAAAATTGAGGATAAAGTTGAGCGTAATCCATGGAAAGAAAAGGAAAAAGAACTCGAAAATCATTTACGCGATCTTTTATCCTATTCTGAGAGACTTAATCCATTTAACATCACAGATACAGATAGACTTATTTCTGCAATTGGCCGCTGTAAAATCCTCGATCCTGCGTGCGGATCAGGCGCGTTCCCGATGGGAATGTTGCTGAAAACAGTTCACATTCTCCATAAGCTCGACCCGAATAATGCAAAGTGGCAGAAAGTGCAGGAAGATGCAGCGCGCAATATACCCGACCCCGAAATACAGCGGGATACGTTGGCAAGAATTGAAGAGGCATTCAGCCCGGAAAACAATTATGCCGATTATGGTAGAAAGCTTGTGCTGATACAAAATTGTATTTACGGGATAGATATACAGCCCATTGCCGTACAGATTTCCAAATTGCGGTTCTTCATCTCGCTGTTAGTGGACCAAAAATACAACGACGCAAAAGAAAACCGAGGCGTGCTTTCTTTGCCGAACCTTGAGACAAAATTTGTTGCCGCTAATACATTGATCGGTATTGATGAAAGCATGCAAGGTTCTTTGCACAACGTCGATATACAGCAGTTGGTTGGGAAATTGCAAAAAGTGCGCAAAGATATTTTTAATGTCCGCTCATATCGTAATAAAAAGGATTTGCAAAAACAGGATGAACAGTTCCGCAAGCAATTGGGCGCTTTGCTGGAGCAAAAAAC
The DNA here is from genome assembly GCA_963778945.1 of Ignavibacteriota bacterium. Classification (GTDB taxonomy): domain Bacteria; phylum Bacteroidota; class Ignavibacteria; order UBA10030; family UBA10030; genus Fen-1254. The sequence goes on along the minus strand of CAVZWL010000025.1, from coordinate 38,022 downwards.
TCTGGAAGCGCAAAAAGTGATTGAGCGACAGATAGAGACACTCAAAAGCCAAAAAGCGGTAAGCGAGAAAAACCTAAAAGAAAAAAACCTTCTTGCCGGTGTGCGCAAACAAACCGAGGAGGTAATAAAAAAGATTAATAAGCAGGTGGAAGAACTGCAAACGAAACTGTTGGACAGGCATATTGTAGAAACCAATGCCATGCGTCTTGCCGATTGGGATCCTTACGACCAGAACGCTCATGCCGATTTCTTTGATAAGGAATGGATGTTTGGCAACTCTGATGGATTTGATGTTGTGATTGGAAATCCGCCCTATATTCGAATACAAATGCTCAAAGATACAAATCTGAGGTGGTTGAATATTATTAAGGACAAGTATACTGCGGCAAAATCTGGCAATTATGATATCTATGTAGTTTTTGTGGAACATGGCCTTAGTATTCTCAACTCTAAAGGAAGACTCACATTCATTCTCCCTCACAAATTTTTTAATGCACAATATGGAGAAAATTTGCGTGGCTTAATCTCAAAGGGTAAACATCTTGCGCATGTAGTCCATTTTGGAGATCAACAAATATTCGAAGATGTAACTAATTACACTTGTTTGCTTTTTCTTGATAGGTACGGAATAGAAAGATGTAGGTTTGTAAAAGTAGAAGATTTGCAGTCTTGGTATGAAGACGAGGTCGCTCCCTCAATGGCAATACCTTCAAATAAAATTACTGAAAAAGAATGGAATTTTGTTGTTGGGCCAAATTCTAATCTGTTTGATAAACTAAACAAGCTATCAATTAAATTAGGTGATGTAGCAGATATTTTTGTGGGTGTTCAAACAAGCGCTGATGATGTTTTTATCATGGATCTAATAGAGGAAACTCAAAGAACCATCATTTTGCATTCAAAGGCACTAGGTAAAGAATGGACTTTTGAAAAGGGGCTTTTACATCCACTTGTTAGTGGTACAGATGTTAATAGATTCCTCCCATTGCCTAATCGGCAATATATTCTTTTCCCCTATGAAGTAAAGGAGCAAAATCCATCGTTGTTAAGTTATTCTATAATTTCAAGTAAATATCCGAAAAGTGCAGAATACCTTCAAGCGAATAGGAAACGTTTGAAAGAAAGAGAACGTGGTAAATTTAATGACTCTGAATGGTATCGTTTCGGTCGAAATCAAAATCTTGGCATACAGGGCAGCAAGAAAATTTGTGTTCCAAGACTCGTAGAAAAATTAATTGCTACTTATGATATTGAAGGATCACATTTCTTAGATAATGTTGATGTAGGTGGAATTACACTTAAGCCTAAGTCCTCTCGATATGACTTGCTATTCTTGCTTGGCTTGCTAAATTCAAGTCTTTGGCGTTGGTACTTTCCATTTGTTAGCGCCCCATTTCGCGGCGGTTGGTTGTCAGCAAATCGGCAATTTCTTTCTCAATTACCAATGTGTACAATCGATTTCAACAATCAATCGGATAATGAATTATATAATAAAATGGTCAAGAGTGTCAACCAAATACTTTCCACAAAGAAGAAAAATCCTGAAACCGACACAAGTGTGTTAGAGCGCGAGAACGATCTGTTGGTGTATCATTTATACAATCTCACGCTTAAAGAGACGCGTATTATCGATCCCGCCATAACCGAAGAAGAATATAAAAAGTATAAACCGTAATGGCGGGCAGGTCCGAGGTAATAGAAGAAGTATATCACAGATTAGATCATAGATTACACAGATTACATAGATAAAACTTTTCTGTGTAATCCATAAATCAGTATCCATCAGCGATTCAGACAATTGAAGGATTATGGCAGACTCAACGATAGCAACAAGAGATGTTGAAAATTGGATAAGGAACGAATTCCTTCTATCATTGACGAAATCGAAATGATTATGGCAATGCACTATGGTTTTACATAGGAGGAGTTAGATTTTATTATCAACTATTATATAAGATATCGAATGGGGAAAGAGTTAGAGGGGGAAGAATAACGTCTTCGTATGAAACATTTTTTATTCATTGATGAAAGCGGAGATCATGGATTGGTGAGCATTGATCCGAACTTTCCTGTCTTTGTACTCTGTGGTATCGTTATTTCAGAGCCAAACTATATTTCTATAAATCAAGGATTAAAAGATCTCAAGAAAAGATTTTGGGGAGACAGGAAGGTCATCTTACATTCGCGGGATATTCGTAAGTGTGATAACGAATTTCAAATTCTTTTTGACGTGAAGGTAAAAAAATAATTTTATGCCGCAATCAATAACCTTATAAGAACATCAAGTTACACCATCATTTCTTCAGCCATTAACAAAGAAAACCACATCAAACAATATGGCAAGCTTGCCAGCGATGTGTACGAAATTGCACTTTCTTTTATTATTGAGCGATCTATTTTTTTGTTGGATGATATCTGCAGGTAGACCACACCAATTAGAGATAATCCTCGAAAAGCGTGGGAAAAAAGAAGACGCAATGCTTCAAGAACATTTTCAACGCTTACATGCAAGAGGAACCGGCTACATTAGTCCGGAAAGGATTCAAGCGTACTGTCAGAGTATTACATTCAAGTCAAAAGCAGATGATATTGGGGGACTTCAACTCGCTGATCTTGTTGCCTATCCTATTGCGCGATATGTACTTGATTCAAGGAGAGCAAATCCATCCTTTGATGTCCTTGCACCGAAAATCTATACGAAGAATGGTCAGCGATATGGATTAAAAGTATTCCCTTAAAAAGCAACAAGCCCACCGAAGCGGGCTTGAATGCCGACCGAGGACACCCCGATCCAAAAAGTTTAGGATTCAATCACTGAATCCGTATACAAGATGTAGAGATAAAAGGGAAAAAGCAAGCTAAAAAAAGAGACCCAGTGTGTGTAATAAATTCAACTATCGCGGGAATGCCCAATTGCTAGAAGCAATCGAAGACGGCTTTTCTTTGCAGCCGCAACAGAATTATCACACAGTACAGCAGAATGGCTTTTGAAAAAGTTTGTGGATTTGAAATTAATTAAGAAACATGATTTTGGACCTTCTACAGCTTATCATATAAATGATTAAGAATCTCGCCACTTATTCGCCAATTTGGCGAGATGGAAAGATGCTATCAAAATTGCAGCAAAATCGCAAAGCATTGAGACATTTATCGCGACATAGCGTCGCGATAGGTTCTGACGATCAACATGGACATGAACATGGACATGATGTCCACGCGATGCACGGATACAAATATCGCCGTCAATATGGAGTTGACCAATACATTCTCGATTTTTATTGTCCTGAATTAAAGCTTGCTATCGAGATTGACGGCGATTTGCACTTTGTTCCTTGAGCAGAAGAGTATGATAAAAATCGGCAGGAATATATCGAAACATTTGGTATAGTCATATTTGGAGTCGAAGATTACGCTAAGCATCTGAAATTCATCGAAGATGCCATTGGAAATGATGTCCGAAAATACTTTGTTAAAGGTTTTTATAACGACCACAGAAAGCGTTATAAAAAGCAGCCGATCTATTGGATGTTCAGTTCACCTAAGCGAACAGGCGATCATTCTCCAGAATCAAAATAAGCGAAAATGTCAGCCCACGTGAACGTACACAGGTAGATAGAAAGATCGTCGATAAAGAAGTGCTCTATCCAATCAAGGGCTTAAAGAAAGTAGAAGAATAAGTATGGCGATACAATACAATCAACTTATCGAAATTATTCAAAACACGTGTACCTACTCCAAAGAATATGCTCTTCAGCAGGTTAATCAAGGCCTTACCGTGCGTAATTGGCTCATTGGCTGTTATCTGGTGGAATATGAACAGCAGGGAGAAGACCGGGCAATATATGGGGAGAAACTGCTGGTGAATGTAGCTTCGACACTGAAACAAAAAGGCGTAAGAGGGCTTGATGACCGGACATTGCGCTCGTGTCGTACATTAATTACTATCCGCAAATTTGGGGTTCACTGACCCCCAAATTGCATTTTCTTCAAGATGATCAGCACCGCGAGATTTGGAATTCACTGAACTCCAAATTGGACAAAGGGCGAAGTGCAGTATTGCCTCCCACACAGAAGTCCACAGATGATACGGCGAATCTCTCATTTCCGGCGGAAGTATTGCTTTCGCGTCTCAGCTTCACACATTTTCTTGAACTTATTCAGGCTGAATCCCCCCTAAAAAGAGCATTTTATGAAGTTCAGGCAATTAAGAATAATTGGAGTGTCCGAGAACTGAAAAGAGCAATGAATACCTTGTTGTTCGAACGTACCGGACTTTCAACGGATAAAGAAGCGGTCATTGCTAAAGCAAAGGATATGTTAGTCGTTGCTCCCAAGGATATTGTGAAGAATCCGTATGTGTTGGAATTTCTGGAATTGGTAGAAAAACCTGAATACAGTGAAAATGATCTTGAACAAGCTATCATTACTCATTTACAAAAGTTCTTAGTGGAATTGGGAAGAGGATTTTGTTTTGAGTCAAGGCAGATACGCATTACGTTCGATACGACCCACTACTTTATTGATCTCGTTTTTTATCATCGCATTCTGAAGTGCCATGTTCTTGTGGATTTAAAAATCGGAGCATTTGACCACGCGGATGCAGGTCAGATGAATTTGTACCTGAATTATTACAAGAAAAACGAAATGACAGAAGGAGATAATCCTCCGGTTGGAATTATCCTGTGTGCAAACAAGAATGATTCGCTTGTCGAGTATGCAACGGCCGGACTGCCAATGGAAGTCTTTGTGAGTAAATATTTAGTGCAGTTGCCATCCGTTGAAGAATTGAAGCAGCTCATCGAAAAGGACAGACAGGAATATGTTGTTTGAAATGCAGAAGAAAATTGAAGATGCCCTGCTGAAACTCTTTCAACAGCACCGGCTGATCTCTTGGCATGATGAGAAAGCCGATATGCAGAAGCTATTTGAAAGCCTTTCGCTTGTTGATGTCCATAAAGTGTTTATCAATAACAATGAATTTGGTATCAAATATCAGGTGCTTGGAGGACATCCTGAAACAAAATTCCTTCTATATCAGCCCAATAACGTCAATTATTCCTGAACCTGATTATTCTGAGGATTTAAAACTCCGATTATTAAATGCTATAAATGAAGGATTACATTTATAAATATGAGATTTGATTATGGCAGACTCAACCATAGCTACAAAAGATATTGAAAATTGGATAAGAAATGAATTCCTTCTTAAAAAGTATCACAAGATATTCTCAAAACGTAAATTGTTTCTATCGTATGGCGGCAAATTTGAATGCGACGCGGTTTCTGAAAATGGAAAGATTGTCTGCTTTATATCAACAAGTTCCAGGAAGACAATTAGCGGAAAACATGGAGCAGGAAAGTTTGCGAAAATTCGTTCAGATGCATATTGGGCTCTTTCTTTAAAGAAGAAACCGCAGAAAATCTTGTTTGCGTTTACAGATAAATCGATGGTCGAACTTGTCAAGCAAGAAAAGGAAAATGACCGATTCCCACAGCACATTAAAACGTTTCTTGTGAAATTACCGGCAAAAATAGAATAAGGCATCCCGCGATGCGGGATGACATTTTCAGGCCTCCGGCTCTTGAAAAGAAGCTTGCGAAGATGAAGAAAAAGGCAGCGGAGGAAGTACCAAAACAGAATAGAAAATCAGAAGAGGTTTAATATGAGCAAGGATTTAACAACTTCGAAGATAGACCGGCAAAATATACTGAACAAAAAATGGAGTCGAAGTTTGGTGGAAGATAGTATAGTGTTGCAAACATTCATATCTAGAAACGGTCTCATAAGTGATTTGTCACTTCCGATTGCTGTAGTCGGCCTGCCTGCGTGACTGCGTCTGCAGTCAGGCAGGGAGTCCAGGTATGAGCCTAGTTCTGGATTCCCACTTAAAATCCGCCGGAATGACAGGATCCTTATTTAATGCAGGTATTTTTGAGATAGCTTCTAGTCAAAAATACTGGTCGTTCTTTGTATGTGAATAGATCGGCGTTTTAATTTTTATCATCAGCATCTTCACGGTTTGTAAGAAAAGGATATTTATGCGTCTCGATGTTCTTTATCGGCATGGCGGGTTTGTGGAACTCACTCACGGCGAAGCCGTCTCTTCGGGACAAGCACTTTTTTGTTAAATATCCCGACAACAAGAGGCATATGATGCAATATATACTGCCTTGCTATTGATTCCGGATTATAGTATTTTGCATATCGCAATTCGCGATTCGCGAATCACAAATATCAAGGATATTATTATGAAATTGTCGCTTATGAGGCCACATGATGTAGTCGTATTATTAAAGATTGTAGCGCTCGGTCATAACCAATGGCGTTCAATCGATCTGGCTAATCAATTGTTTATAAGCCCATCTGAAATTTCTGAATCGTTATTTAGAAATAAGCTTGCTGGTTTGATTGACGATTCAAAGAAAAAGGTTCATAAAACATCCCTTTATGAATTTCTTGTATATGGAATTAAATATTTTTCTCCACAAAGACCCGGGGAAATTTCGAGAGGTATGCCAACAGCACATTCAGCACCCCCACTTTCTAAATTGATTAAATCTTCCAGCACTATATATGTTTGGCCGGATGAGAATGGTTCCGTTCGTGGAGAGGTCATTGAACCCCTATATCCCACTATACCGAAAGCTGCAAAAATGGATAGGGCCTTTTATGAACTTATAGCTCTTGTGGATGCGATAAGAGTCGGTAAATCTAGAGAATCTCAAATTGCTGTTTCAGAACTCAAGAAAAGGATCTTTGTAGGTGAAAAGTAATAATCTTGCAATGCTAAAATTTGTCGCTGAATCTTTGGGAGATCTTCTCGAAGAAGTTGTGTTTGTAGGAGGATCGACAACCGAACTCTATGCAGATAGTTCGGCTGCTCCCGAACCGCGTCCAACTCAAGATGTGGATTGCATTATAGAAGTTGCCTCATATCTGTCATATCGAGACCTTGAAAAAGAACTGCGAGCTAAAGGATTCGAAAACGATAAGACGGATAATGCCCCTTTATGTCGATGGATATATAAAGGTGTTATTGTTGATGTTATGCCTATCAGTGAGAAGATTTTAGGGTTTACAAATGAGTGGTATCCCACTGCAATGAATAATGCAATTCAATATACCCTTGGTTCGATACATATAAATATTTTAAATGTTCCGTATTATTTTGCTACAAAATTGAGCGCTCTGAAAAACCGTGGGATGACGGATCTTCGTACAAGCAAAGATTTTGAAGACATTGTTTATGTTCTGAACAATAGCGCTTCAATCATTCACGATATGAGCACCGGTGCTCCAGAAGTCGTAGGTTATATTCGTAAAACCTTTTCTGAACTTTTAGCTCTTGATGTTTTTGAAGAAGCAGTCTCGTCAGTCCTCGATTATGGTGAACCTGCCGGCACTAAGACTAAGATAATTGACCTGATCAAAAATATTGTTGCAATAAAATAAATATAGACTTGTGCCTGTTCACACCTTCGGGGCTTCATTCGTGTGCGCTTGCCCGCCATGATTTACCTTTTGGCGGGCTTGCCCGCCATGATTCCGCGTTTTGTGCGTCCGCCTTTTTCTGGCGGAACCTTTTGGCGGGCTTGCCTACATGTCTTCTGGAGGAGATCAAACGAAGCCTGATGAAAATTCTTCAGGCTTATTCATTCTTCGGTCTCTCAATTGGAATCTTTGTATGGATGGAAGAGATATCAACGTTCCTTGGCTTCGAAACTACGCATAGAAACGGAAGAAAAAGTCAGTAATGGAGGATAAACATATACCCCAACGCAAGCATGTACTATTCGAATCATGCAAGCGATGGGGTAATATCTTAAGACATCTGCAAGGTGATGTTGTTACTCCGCTGTTCCTGTAACGCCCGGGATCAGAACGTGGTGCAGATATAGGCGTAGTCAGCCTTTGTGACAACAACGCTCGTGGCTTGTGCATTGAAATGTTTCGTTCCCGTAGGGATGCTGATAATTTTGTAGCCGCCTGCAATGAGCGTAAACGGAGCCAATTTAACACCATCGATCTCCACTTGAATGGTAACCGTAGTCCCATAAGAATAGAACATCACCTGATGTGGAAAATATGAATGAAATGTCAGAAAATACAGATTATTAGGGTCTGCCCCTGCCATTATAGAGTTGTTAAGTGTTGCGGTTAGGGCTCCATCATTTTGAAGTTTTGTTATGAGATCTTGAATGCTTGACATGGTGTGTCCTCTTTGGATAGTTAGTTGAGATTGAACTGCGATTATTCCGGATATCTCATTCACCCTTGCAATATGACTTGATATCCCAATCGCTGTCGCCAATATTTTTATTGGTCTAAATATATAACCTTTAAATTCTTAATATTGTTCCCCAATATTTCTGATCGCATATTTCACTGTAACTGCCATTCCAACTGAATCTTAGCGAGCACCAGTGAAGCTAAGTTCATCGTTGGAATGAGCATCCCGATGTTTTCCAATCGGGATAGCGGGATTCAACTATAGAAGCAATACCGACATATCGAAGATTCTTCTATCTCCAAAATCTTAACCACTGAAGTTGAAATATGCACTTGATAAATCATAGCCCTCAGTCAAGGGCAAGTCTCCCGTCACACTGTCGTGTGTCGGGATTTAAATCGTGAAAGCTCGTCCCGAAACAAGCATTGAAAAAGCACGATAATTGCAAAAGAAAGGCCGCTCAAGCATTGGGGCTGACTGATGGTGCATGAAGACATTTGAAGAGTCTTTCACGGCATGAGAACGATGCACTTGCTTTATTCTGAAAGAGTATCTATATTTCGTTAGTTGACGAAATGAAGGAGTATCAATGAAACGCGATTATGTTAATATCTTCAAAGCTCTGAGCGATCCCAATCGTATACGGATCGTCAAGATGCTTGCCGAACGTGAATTGTGTATGTGTGAGATCAGGGAAATACTTGATCTTTCCAATTCGACTGTGTCGAAGCATTTGACAATCCTCAGAGATGCAGGCCTTTTGCTCGATACAAAGGATGGCAAATGGGTGAATTTTCGATTAAATGATAAATCGGAAAACATATTCATCCGATCATTAATGAGGCTTATTAATAAATCATTCGATGATGATAAGTCGATTCAGGAAGATTCAGTAAAACTTCATCGAGTGAATCGTAAATCGATCTGCAAAATCTAATCTGCGAAAGGAAAGAATATGATTATTAAAGTGTTAGGGTCCGGGTGTATGAACTGCAAGACACTCGAGAAGCGAACCATCGAAGCCTTGCAGGAATTAAAAATGGATGCGGCTGTCGAGAAGATTGAAGATTTCCAAAAAATAGCATCCTATGGAATTATACGCACACCTGGTCTCGTGATAGACGAGAAGGTCGCAATAGCGGGCTTTGTGCCTACCGTCGAAAAGCTCAAAGAGATTCTCATGGAGCACCGGGGTGCATAATGAAGAAGTTGATTGAGCAATATACGCTTTGCGTTGCAACGATTATTTTACTGCTCTGGGTTATACTGTATACAGCGCTGCAGCCTCTTGCAGACGCATTTATTTCTTTGACAGGATTAGTCCAAGGCGAACGATTGACGGAAGCTGTTCGCTTCTTTGTCTTTGAAGCGCCGAAAGTGTTACTGCTTCTTACGCTTGTGGTTTTTGCTGTCGGTATCGTGCGGACATACTTTTCCCCGGAACGTACTCGCAAGATGTTAGGCGGAAAATCTCTCTTTACAGGCAATATCCTGGCAAGCATGCTTGGCATTGTCACTCCGTTTTGCTCATGTTCAGCAATCCCGCTATTTATTGGTTTCGTGGAGTCGGGCATCCCTCTTGGCGTTACATTCTCTTTTCTCATTGCGGCTCCCATGATCAATGAAGTGGCTGTTGTATTATTATTTGGCTTATTCGGCTGGCAGACAGCTCTACTTTATGTGAGCACTGGATTGCTCATCGCCATAATTTCCGGGTATGTCATTGGCAGGTTGAAGGTAGAACGTTTCATTGAGGATTGGGTCTATCAAATCCATTCCAAGGCTGCTTCCATGGAAGAAGCAGTACCGACATTCCGTGACCGGATGCACTCGGGATATGACGCAGTAAAAGATATTGTCGGAAAAGTATGGCCGTATCTTCTCGTTGGTATTGGCGTCGGAGCAGGTATTCATGGTTTTGTGCCGGAGAATTTCATGGCAAATCTTATGGGAAAGTCCGCTTGGTGGTCAGTTCCTATTGCTGTCCTTATAGGTGTTCCATTGTATTCGAATGCTGCCGGAATCATTCCGATTGTTCATGCACTGCTTGAAAAAGGTGCATCTCTTGGCACAACGCTTGCCTTTATGATGTCTGTCATTGGTCTCTCGTTACCTGAAACGATAATCTTGCGGAAAGTTCTAAAACTTCCGTTGATTTTCATTTTTGTCGGTGTTGTCGCAGTGGGAATTATCATCGTGGGGTACATTTTCAACCTTGTGTATTAACAATATGGCAGGAATCTTCAGATGAAAGTTCAAATACTCGGTTCAGGCTGTGCGAAATGCAAAACACTCGAACAAAAAGTTCGATCGTTGAATGACAAACATCGGCTTAATCTGGAAATCGAAAAAGTGACCGATCTGCAGGAAATTATGAAATTCGGCATTCTCGCTACTCCCGGCTTAGTCATCGATGGCGCTGTGAAGAGTTCAGGTTCAATTCCTAAGGACGAACAACTTCTTTCTTGGTTGGGTGGAGCACTCACATGAAAAGACAAATTGTATTATTTCTGATTCTCAACATCGCTTTTGGTTCAGCGACATTTGCACAATCAAAGAAAACCACTAAGAAAACAAAACCAACTTCTGTAATGAAGGATACCAGCATAACGGTTGCCAACCCGCTCGTGACATTCGTTGAACTCGGATCGGTAAATTGTATTCCCTGCAAAGCTATGCAGAAAGTGATGAAGGCCGTCGAAGAAAAATACGGCAGTCAGCTTAAGATTGTTTTCTATGATGTCTGGAAACAAGAACAGGCACAATACGCAGAGGAATACAAAATCCGATTAATACCGACACAGGTATTCCTCGATGCAAACGGCAAAGAGCTTATGCGTCATGAAGGATATTTTCCGGAAAAAGAGATTGATGCTTTCCTGCAATCGACAGGTTTGAAACCTAAATCCGACGGAAATGGATAACTGATGGAGTCTCTCTTCACAACACTCACGGAAGCTTTATACGGAAATCTTGCACTTGCGTTACTTGCTTCGTTTTCATGGGGAATATTAAGCATTCTTCTTAGCCCGTGTCATCTTTCGAGCATTCCGCTTATCATTGGTTTCCTCACATCGAAGAACGAGAAAAAGACATCACGGGGTGTAATTCTTGCTTTCGTTTTCGCTGTTGGAATCTTACTGACAATCGCTGTTCTCGGAATTATCACTGCAGCTCTCGGTAGAATTATGGGAGATGTTGGTGTATATGGGAAATATGCCGTTGCAATTATTTTCTTTATCGTCGGATTGTACCTGATGGACATTATTCGCCTTCCTGATACAGGAGTAAATCTGCGTCCTATCCAGACTCGTTCAGCGCTCTGGTCTGCATTTGTTCTTGGATTGATATTCGGAATAGCGCTTGGTCCATGCACGTTTGCATTTATGGCACCGGTTCTTGGAGTCGTATTTCAATTATCCAACACCAATGTGATAACGGCAGGAGCTTTGCTTCTTGCTTTCGGACTCGGGCATTGCAGTGTTATTGTCGCAGCTGGCGGGCTCGCATCCCGGGTGCAATCATATCTCGATTGGACAAACAGATCTAATATTGTTTTATGGATAAAACGTATAGCTGGCTTTCTTGTTATTCTTGGCGGTGTTTATACTCTATATACAACATAATATGAAAGGGAATGTACAATGATTACTCAATCAATCGGTTTTATAGGCGGCGGTCGTGTTGCAAAGATCATTTTAAAGGGTTGGAGCCGCATGGGAAGACTTCCGAGCAAGATCGTCGTGAGCGATAACAATGCCGATGTTTTGCGCAAACTAAAAAACGAATTTCAGCATATAGAAACGGTAATTGGCAATGCTAAAATACCAGCGGCTTGCGATATTGTTCTTATCGGACTTCACCCGCCTGCCGTGAGCGAGGTACTGCAGGAAATCAAATCCGTAGTAAATCCATCAGCAATTGTAATCTCATTAGCTCCTAAAATATCAATTGCTAAACTCTCTGAAGGACTCGGTGGATTTAAAAACATAGTTCGTATTAATCCAAACGCCCCCTCCATTGTAAATGCCGGATATAATCCAGTTGCATTCTCCAGCACTATAAGTGAAGATAAAAGGAGAACAGTGCTCGAACTGTTCGGCATTCTAGGCGATTGCCCGGAAGTGTCGGAAGAATTACTGGAATCATTTGCCATTACAACAGCTATGGGACCGACATATTTCTGGTTTCAATTATATGAATTGCAGGAACTGGCAAAATCCTTTGGCATATCGGATAATATTCTGAAGGATGCCATTCCAAAAATGCTTAGCGGTGCTTCAAAGACAATGTATGAATCCGGGTTGACTCCGGCGGAAGTCATGGATTTAGTGCCGGTAAAACCATTAGGTGAAGAAGAAATAACGATCAAAGGATTTTATCAGAACCGATTGAATGCACTGTATAAGAAGCTGAAGAGTTAAATATGAAAATATTGATTCTTTGCACTGGGAATTCCTGTCGTAGTCAAGTGGCGGAAGGCTTTTTGAAATCGTTCAGTTCATCTCTCGAAGTCTATTCGGCAGGAATAAAACCTACGGAGAAGGTTCACCCCAAAGCAATTCAGGTAATGAAAGAAGTCGGGATCGACCTATCTAAAAATTATCCGAAAATGGTAGATCAATTTCTAAGTGACTCTTTCGATTACGTAATTACCGTATGTGATAACGCAAAGGAAGCCTGCCCGTTCTTTACCGGAAAGGTAGAGCATCGTCTGCATATTGGTTTCGATGATCCGGCGGAAGCAAATGGGACGGAGGAAGAAGTGCTTGCAGTCTTCCGTCGCGTACGGGATGAAATCAAAATCCAGTTTAAGAAATTCTATGATGATAATCTCGCGAAGAGGTAACAATCAGCATCCCGCAGTGATGGTGAGCTTGTCGAACCAATTCGCGTTGTTTGCGTCCCGATGTTTTTTATCGGGATATAGGTGGAGATTAAGCGGGGGTTATGGAGCAGACAAAAAAAAAGAAAAAAGGAAGCGAGGCGATCAGGTTCTTGTCAGAATTGCAGATGAGTTCCATTTTGAGCCGGAGGCATGATAATGTGTCCCGCGCATGTGAGACACAAATTAAAACTCAGGTTTTAATAAACGCACAAAACGGCGATACCGTAAACCGGTATCGCCGCTTTTTCTCAAAAATCGAGTAATGATTGAAAAAATCGCTGTTTTTACTGCTATAACAGATAATTTGTACAATCTGATAGGTTTATTTTGATTATTTTTATTTTGACTTGACAAAATGCCGGTATAAAGGTAAATTATAGCATAAATATTGACTTGACTGACGCAATCGGCTATTTAATTGAAAAATTTACTCTTATAGAGGTAAATATATGGATAAAAATTTGAATCTTGCAAACATCATAAAATTCCACAGAAAGAAAAGCGGCTTATCCAGAAACGAACTCTCTAGAGTGTCTGGTGTAGGCAAAAGTACAATCTTTGATATCGAAAAAGGAAAACTTGCAATCCAACTTGATACACTGCAAAAAATATTGTCTGTCCTTAATGTCAAAATACAATTTGTGAGTCCGCTGATGAAAGAATTTGAAAAATTAAAAACAGCAGAGGTCGAACATGAGAAAAGCTAAAATATTGATGGGTAAAACTTTTGCTGGTTACTTAGAAGAGATCGAAAGAGGGAAGAAGTACATCTTTCGATACGATCCGCAGTATAAAGGTCTTCCTGTTTCAATGACGATGCCGACAACGCAGGAAGAATATTCGTTCGAATATTTTCCACCGTTCTTCGACGGAGTATTACCGGAGGGAATTATGCTCGATGCTCTGTTGAAACAACGTAAGCTCGATAGAAATGATTTATTTGGCCAATTAATAGCAGTCGGACAAGATCTTGTCGGCGCTGTTAGTGTTGAGGGAGTTGAATGAAAATTTGTCCTATTCTGTACCAACCGATTGACGATGCTGAAAGATATTCTCACGCCGGCCTGAAATTGTTTTCGAAGAGTCTTGATGATCTTGAAGTCCTGCCATATTCGGCGCAGGAACAGCGTCAGGAAGCATTAGCGCGCGCAGGGAAAATGTCCATTCAGGGCGTTCAGCCAAAGATCAGCGCTCGTCTGAATGTGCGGGCACGTCGAATGGATGTCGTCGATACCGGCGGTGAGTATATTCTGAAACCCCAAACACTCGATTATCCTGAACTTCCTGAAAACGAAGACCTTACCATGCGTCTTGCTGCGTTAGCAGGTGTCGAGGCGCCTTTGCATGCACTCCTCTACTCCAAAGATGGTTCCATGACGTATTGTGTTAAACGATTCGACCGCATGAAAAAGAATGAAAAGGTACCATTGGAAGATTTTGCTCAATTGTCAGGTATGAACCGTGAAACAAAATATAATTCCAGTATGGAACGCGTTGCTATGATTATAAATACCTATTGCACATTTCCGGCGCTGGAGGCAGGCAAATTATTCCAACGGACAATTTTCAGTTTTCTCATTGGGAACGAAGATATGCATCTAAAAAACTTCTCTTTGATTACACGGAATGGACGTGTGGATTTATCACCAGCATATGATCTTCTTAATTCTACGATCGCACTGAAGGGCGCCGTTGAAGAATTGGCGTTGCCGCTTGCAGGAAAGAAACATGGCTTTACCGAAAGCGTTTTTGTAAAATACTATGGTCAGGAACGGCTTGGTTTACCAAAAAACATTATTGACGATATGATGCAATCATTTCAGAATGCGCTTACCCCGTGGCATGAGTTAATATCCATCAGTTTCCTTTCTAAGTCGATGAAACAGCAATACCATGAACTGCTTGATTCCCGTGCTAAACGGATGAGCATAGCATAAAGAACAAGGAGATATACGTTCAATCTGATTTAACTTCCTGCCAGGATTTCGCCTTAGCTTTCCTCGATTTTCCTCGTAGAGATATATAAATTCCTCAGATTTGCCAGCCGCCAATGACGCCTATCGTCCATCATTTTATTATTTATAAAGTGTAACTACTCAGCATGATTTAAGAGTACTGTCATTCCCGAACGTTTTAATCGGCCTGCCCGCCGCAGGCAGGGAATCCAGAAATAGGTTACAACATAGCCCTGGATTCCCACTAACCCGCCCGACTGTATCGTTCAGGCGGGCACTTCGGCAGGCAGGAAATCCGTGGGAATGACAACCTTTTTTCCATATCAGAAATACGCTGAGTAGTTACGAATTTTTCGCGCTCTTCCGGCGTCATTCCCGCCAGCCGCTGTTCCGGTAGATCGTCGAGCGCCTCGCTCAGCGCTTCCCGCACTAATGTGCGGCCAAAAACCTCATCCGGTTCCTGTTCGGGATCGAAAAGAAAATCTTCAGGATTTATTGGAAGTCCCGTTTCCTCATCCAACGGAATCGAACCATGGTGCTTTCGCTTTCTGTACCAATCGACAATTCGGTTTCGTGCGGCTGCAAAAAGCCACGATGACAGTTTTTCAATCGGCTACGTTATGCTGTAATTCGAAAGAAGCTGATAAAAAAACATCCTGTAGAATATCTTCGGCATCCGCTTCCGTTTTCATGCGTTTGCGAATGAAGCCGAACAAACGCGAGTGTTGGCTCGTGATGACCGCCTCCACCGCGCTATTGCGTGTCTCTGATGTTCGAAGCTCTACTGTCAAAGAATATCCTTTATAAAGGGTAGACGCTTGTAACTTCG
Organism: Ignavibacteriota bacterium; assembly: GCA_963778945.1. Lineage (GTDB taxonomy): Bacteria > Bacteroidota > Ignavibacteria > UBA10030 > UBA10030 > Fen-1254. The sequence continues at coordinate 22,119 of CAVZWL010000025.1, read as the reverse complement.
GAATATTGTAATGATAACGAGAATGAATGAAAAAAAGACGATGCGACGAATTGCCGGAAAGCGGTGACAGTTCACTTAAGATCGGTTTGGGTGACGCATTGTCAAAGTCAGGAGCATATTTTTCGAATTGGATAATTTGTATGATGACGAAGAAAATGACTATTCATTCTCTTCGTTCATTCTGGTTTATTCTTATTTCTTTACCCAAACATGGGTGATTTCACCAAATACAAATTTGCGATAAACTTTTGCTTCTTTGTAAGCTTCGTTTATAGCATCTTTAGCTTCTTGAGTGTAATAATCATTGGGATTGGCGGTAGTAAGTGCCGTTAATTTACATTCAATTATTAGTCTGGCTTCTTTGAAAGACATATCTCCGGAAGGAGTTTGAACACTTGTTAGTTCAACTTCTTTCATTTTCTCACTATCTCTTCCTGATTCACTTCCCAAAAAGAGCATTTGCTCCTTATATTCATCAGGGAAGTAAGACAGCGTAAATGTTTGCTCTTTTTGAATGATTTCAAGCGTGTAACGATCTGCTCGAAGAATAGACCAAGTTGTGGGTTTTGCGAAAAGCAGTCCCAAACCACCCCCGCTAGATATCATGGAGTTATAATGATCTTCCTTTCCTGCTGTAATAACCGCTAAATCTTTTCCTGCCAACGTAAATACATTCTCGCATATCTCTCCCGGAGAAATTTGTTTAAATAATTGATCAAAATTCATCTCTTTGACATTTACGTGATTTGCTTTTTTCATTGACGTTGTTTTCCTCTTCCAATTAGTTGTATGGTACCATAATTTCCTTTCGAAAACTCGAATTGCCGATAGGAGAGGGTCATAATCTTGTAAAACAGAATCCAGAGTATGAGTCTTTATTGAAAAAGTCAAATAGATTTAAACATGTTCTAAAGCATTTTGTACAAGATTTGTTACTTGCTTGAAATCTGTCTTTCCGCTTGACATTTTTGGAAGATCTTGCAAGACAACAAACCGCTTTGGCAGAGCTATTGCCTGCAGTTGATTTGATAGTTCCCTTAATATTTTTCGCTCATCAACCGGTTTGTTGATTGCAGCAATTATTTTTGCACCTTTGACGGCATCCGGCAATTCAACGACACAGCACGCGATATCCGGTGGAAGAACTTTTTCCAGTTCTTCTTCTACCCGGATTAGTGATACCATTTCTCCGCCGATCTTCACAAATCTTCTCAATCGACCTACGTGCCAGAGGAAACCGTCTGCGTCCATATATCCCATATCACCGGTGTCATACCATACATTGTGGAAACTCCGTGCGGTCGCTTCAAAATCGTCAAAGTATCCGGAGAAAACACTTTCCCCTTTGACGAATATTTTTCCCATCTCTCCGATCCCGCATTCTTTGCCTGTTTCATAATGCTCCATACGAACCTGGAGATTTGGGAGAACCCATCCGACACTTCCAGGACGGCATCGATCCGGAGTGTTGACGGTAATAATAGGACTTGTTTCAGTTGTGCCATAACCCTCATAAATCGTCAATCCATGTTTTTCTTTATATCCCTCTCTGAGCGAATCCGGACATTTGTCTGCACCAGTGACGATGAGTTTTAACGATGTGAAGTCTCCATTTTGCGAATGATGTAAATAACCCGATAGAAATGAAGGTGTTCCAACAAGATATGCCGGACGTTCTTCGCGAATGATCGTGCAAACGGTTTTATAGTCCATCGGATTTACATAAGTCACAATCGTCATGCCAAACCGAAATGGAAGCCACATAGTCGTGGCGAGGCCAAATACATGGAAGAAGGGAAGACTTGCAAGCATCGTATCGTCGGATGCGAAAGGATAGATTTGTGATAACGCCTCGAGGTTAGCAAGAATATTGCGGTGTGTGAGCGGAACAGCTTTCGGTTCAAGTTCGCTTCCCGTAGTAAAGAGTATTGCTGCATTGGAGTTAATATCGGAATGAGAAAGTCGTGAAAGGATTCGATCAGCGGAAAGGTTTGCAAATAATGACCCTTTGATTTTATCTAATATCGAGACACTGCTGAGTAAGTCCTCAATGTAGATAAACCCTTTAAGCTTCGGCGCTTTGAGTTTTTCCAGTAATGCTTTTGCAGTGATCACTGATGTGAAATTACATTTCTTCCGTGAATATTCCACATTGGTTTGGATTCCTGTGGAGTAATTTAATAAGACAGGAGTTTTCCCGCTCATAAGGAGAGCAAGGATCACAATCGCTGCCCCTGCAGAGGTAGGAAGCATAACACCGACAAATGTATCGTCGATCTTTTTTAATTTATCAGCGAGAATCAGGGAAGCAGTCAGTGTGCGGCCATATGTAAACTTTCGATTCAACCCTCGATCGATAATCGCGAGTTTCTTACTGTGTTGTTTTGCAATACGCACAAATTGATAATGGAGAGGCTCTCTATGCATAGACATTATTATTGATGCTTTGGAATCCAGGGGATAAATGCATTTGTTGTTCGAATATATTCTTCATACCCGGGGCGTGTCTTCATGGTTTTTTCCAATAAGGTCACGCCGGAAACACGAAGCAGCAAGAGGGTCATAATGACGGGAGAAAATATTGTCCACCAATACCCAGAACCCGCCGCAAGCAAGTAGAATCCCCACCATTGCATTGTATCGCCAAAATAATTCGGATGGCGCGAATAGCGCCAGAGTCCACTGGTCAATAATTTCCCTTGATGCTGAGAATCAGATTTAAACCGGGCAAGTTGATAATCGCTTACAGCTTCGAAGAAAAAACCAATTGCCCAAACTGCAAACCCGATTACATTGATTACGACGAGGGATGAAATATTGGCAACTGTCTGTACAGCAAGCAAGGGAAATGCAATGATTAACATCAAGATGCCTTGAAGGAGGAACACCTTAAAAAACGAAATCCACCACCATTGTGAACCTTGTTCTTTTCTCCATTGTGCATAGCGGAAGTCTTCCGGCTTACCATGGTTGCGCAGGAAAATATGAATACTAAGACGCAATCCCCATAACGTGACGATAATCGTTGCCAGAGCTTGCGATGTCGATTGTTGAGAATATAAGTATGCTGCAAGATTGATAATTACAAATCCTGTTCCCCAAAAGATATCCACGATACTGGAGTTCTTCAGAACGAGACTCATTACCCAGAGAGCCGTCATCAGAACGATAATCAATTCTCCGCTGAACACAACTAATTGAGATAATTCCATTTATTTATTGCCGTATTTTTTAAGAACATCCAAAAGTGATTGAAGCGGCGGAAGTCCGTATCCCTTATCGTGCATCCACAGAACTTTGCCGTTTTCATCTAATAATAGTACTCTGCAATTGCGTGCTATTTCAGTCCCGGTCCATTTAGTCAGCACTGATCCATCATTTCCATAAATAGTAATAACATCTTTCCATGATTCCTTCGGGATACCGCTCCGCATACCGTTGTCAATCGATTCCTTGAAAAGCGAAGGCAGGAGCCCGGGAATGGTAGGAATTTCGTACACCGGAGGAAGTTGCAGGTTTGCTGTAAAAAATCCGATTCCCCATCGATCCACATCAAATTGAGTATTCTGTTCGTACCCAAGAATGAGAATAACTTTTTTCCCTTTAAATGCATCAGGCAATGTTTTCTCTACACCGTCAAGGCTCTTTCCCTTGACTGTAGGAAACATCTCACCAACAATATTTCTATTGGGTAATGATGAGCTGCAGCCGGCGAAAAGTCCAATAACGAAGATTGCAGCAAAACTATGAAGAACGATATTCATTGTAAACTCGCTTTCTGTATAACCTTTTGGTGTAAAGTCTTAATGTTATCAAATGCGCGAAGGTGATAAATTCTCATTCAAATTTGAAATCATTTTTCATTCGTGCCTATTATAACAAATCAAGAGTGCTGAAGGTTTCCATTCTATAGGCAAGATACATCTCCCGTATGGTTTCATTTACCGATTGCATTTGCGATGAAATACGTGATGATAGAAACGGAAGCAGCGAGCACAGCGCCCCAAGCCAAGTCAACAACGGTAACCAGAAGAGGCCAGTCCTTGAGTGTGGCAAGGTTGGTCAGATCATATGTCGCATACGTAATAAGTCCGAACAAAGCTCCAGAGAAAAGAGCGAACACCCACGAGCTTTTCTCAATTGCAGGTGTGATCACAAAGATCACAAGACCTGCGATAAAAAGCAGGTAAAAGAAAATAGCCGCCATCCAGTTTATATTGGGTTTCATTAAAAACCCGATTTGTTGAACGTAGAAACTTTTTGCAATAAACCCGAGCCATATCATATCGATGGCGAAGAAAACTGGTAATGCGATAAAATATAGTTTTATAAACATGCTCATCTTGGCCATGGTCGGTACTCCTCTAATGTTGGGGTAAGCTCATCTATAACGACTGTTGATAAGTCCAATGTGGTTATTTCAGATTCCAAATTCAAGTAAAGTGCTTTGACCATCTCCCTCAATTGCAGCTCTATCTGCTCTTCGCTATATTTCCGGTGTAAAATATCATAAATGCCTAGTGTCCATGTGACCGTTTTGTGTCCAAGTGACCTAAATCGAACCGGTAAACTAAATAACGCCGGTGGTTTAGGTCATTTTCATTTCTATCGATCAGAAAAGGACACAATGAAATCACTGGAAGGTTTTGAGCGCATTACGCTATCATACGATAAGCCAATCCCAATTTCAAAAAAACATTTCAAATATTCCACAATATCAATGGCAGTATGAGGGCTGTAAATGATCAAGGAGTAATCATTATTCAGAATAAGAAGCTCAAGGGGAAATCGCGGGAAATCTTTGCTTCTTGGTAAGTTTTAAATGGATCACTTTTCAAAACATAGGATAGTATCCATAACAACAAAAGCCGACCCTTTTCAGAGGCGGCTTTTAGGATATTGAATCCACGTTTTTCGAGTTTTGCAATTATTTTGGTGGATTTATATATTTTTTAAGATTACTAACATAATTATCAAATGCTTCTATTCCTTTACTTGTAATTGATATAGAAGTATTTGGATAATTATTTTTAAACGATTTTTTTACTTTAATATAACCTGCGTCCTGTAAATTTTTTATTTGGATGCTTATATTGCCGGCTGCAGCCTTAGTAGTTTCTTTAATAAAACTGAAATTGGCTTCATCGACTGTCATTAAAATAGACATAATTGACAAACGAAGCTGCGAGTGTAATATGGGATCTAAATCGTTAAACATATTCTTTCCTTGCTTTATTGAGTAATATTCCCGGTATTATCAATCCTACCACCGATCCTAACATCATACTAAGTCCATGATAATCCGGATTCAAATAGAAAGTCACTGAGTCCAATTAAATTCAGCGCTACACCGCCAATCAATAGGGGCTTAAATTTAATTGATGCTCCCGTTGCAAGCATAAACAAAGCGAAGAGAATTAAAAATATCGGGGCAGTGGCTATGCCAAGCTGGGGTCTGAAAACAAAACCTAAAATCAAAAGATTTGCGCCAAATGCCCATCCCATCGTTTCTATAACCCTTGTAATTATAGTTTTGGGCAGAGTTCCTTTTTTCCCCTTTTTCCTAGCATATAAAAATGTATATATCCCCCCAAGCGGAAATAAAATAGTAGTCCAAATAATGTCAAATAACTTATACCATCCCAATAGTACAAAAATATACTGGCTAAAAAATACAGTGAACGTTATAATGCCCCACAAAATAAGTATGTGACCATTTTCTTGAAATCTTTGTTTAGTCTCTTCTATTGTCTTTGTAATTAACAGGAGACTTTCTTCAGGTGTTAAAGTTGTTTTGTCCATTGCTTCCTCCATTATTTATGTTTATAAATAAATCATGATACTAATGTAAACAAGTTAATTATATTATCTATATTAGTATAAAAATGAGTTAATGTCAATAGTTTATAAATAATAATTTAGGACCTGCCGTAACCTGGGTGTAGATTATAGTTTTAATTGGTTCATTGCTTTATTTACCAATTTAAAAGCATTGATATTTTTGATCCCTTGTTGTTATGTTGTAACAAGTTTAAAAACAAGATACAAGGCAGATTCCTGTAAAGGGATTCGCTTAACAGCATTGGTTATGAGCTTCACGTCGTAAATAATTGATTCAAAACGTTGGTGGATTTGATGCCGGGCCAATGTCGTTTCACTGGAAGGTTCCGAGCGCGTTACGCTATCATACGATAAGCCAATCCCAATTTCAAAAAAACATTTCAAATATTCCACAATATCAATGGCAGTATGAGGGCAGTTAATGATCAAGGAGTAATCATTATCCTGACAAAAAAGCTAAAGGGGAAAGTCGCGGGAAGTTACACGAATTAATACGCGGGTTGAGCCAGACACGATCGAATTGACATTTGATGATGTTTATGTGGCAGTCATTCAATGCTTTACATGCCGCCAATGGAACTCCTTCCATGCATATATATTTATTTGAATTTGTTTAATGAACGGTATCGAAAGAGCAGTTCATTCATCACTTTTCCAAAAGCACGATGGTTTTTACCTTTTGTCTGATTCGCTTAAAAAATCAATGAATTTGCCTTGCAATTATGGACAAACTCTTCTAATTTCTAACCAATACTACAATTCCAATTTATTATCATACTAGACGGGTTTCCTATAGAAGAATAGGCCGCGTCATAGTGGAATCTTTTAAAAAACCAAGCAGCTCTTTCTTTTGAGTTTACGTCCTGGAACGGATGATTACATCGGAACATTCTTATAATATTCAAATTTGAAAACAGTCAGGTCGATTTAAAATGTTTCTATTAGTGACAAAACTCAAAAAACGGAGGCCGTATGAAGTTGAAATACATCGCATTATTTTTTCTGCCCCTTTCCTTTCTTTTAAATATCGGCTGTCAAAAAAAACGGTTACAAATGACGGAAAGGCGATTTCAGTCGAGGAAGGAAAAGATGGGATTCCTTCTGTTTGCATATGGGATAAGGCATCGGTAAAGTCTGAGCCGACACAAAAGGGAGCTTTTGTATCTTCCATGGCGCTGGGTGAAAAGGTGATTTGTTTAGGAGAAGATAAAGTCGATCCTGCCGATAAGAATCGAAAATATTATAAAATTCGGTTATCCGACGGTAAAGAAGGATGGGCTTCGGAATACAGCCTGGCGATTGATGCCAAACCTTCAGTGGCAATTCAACGCACTATGATTTATTTACGCCCTGATCTTGTTACGGTTACCGATAAAGAATTTTCATCGATGGAATTCATAGCCGTTTCCAAAACTGAAAATGAATGGTGTGAAGCCAGGGGACAGGAAGGAAAGAAAAAGGGCTGGATAAAAGCAAATTCCGTTACAACAAAAGACGATGATATCACCGTCGCCCTTCTCGGATTAAAAGCTTTAACGGAAACCAACAAGGATAAGAGAAAAGAAAAAATCGATGCTATTGTGAATAATCCTTCATTTGCCAATTCGATCTTTATCGATTCGTTGAAAAACAATAGTGAAAGCAAACCGTCTGCAGCAGATGGAGGAGCTTCGGTTCAAGAACCTGCTATAAAATAGGCTTTTCCATGCTGAATGTGCAAGGTGCCCATGGTCGCAGTCGATGCAGGGGTACCTTGTTGTCATTTAAAGATAATGGTTTCATTGTCGATCAATGGCAAGCTATGTATCTTTCATACGCGGAAAGAATTATGGAAGATAATTCCAGCGAAGCAGTAAGGTGCAGAAATACTAAAACTACCGATGTAAATGTTTAATCCGATAAATTATTTTGCAAGGAGTGTCTGCATATGTTTAAACGTGCATTGTCGATTCTTCTCTCTGTATGCGCATCATTCATTCTAACCCACGCTCAGCAGAAAGATCTTACGATCATAACCTCTTCTCCCCGAGGCGTCATCTCATCCATCGATCAAGGTCGGACAATCTTTGTGAATTTCAGCGATCCAATGACCGCTCTTCAAGCAATACCGACAGATGAGGGAACCGGGCCGCTCATAATCGAACCAAAAATTAAAGGAAAATTCAGATGGGCTGGAACGGGTACGTTATCATTTATTCCGGATCAAAATCTTCCCTACTCGACGAGCTTCACGATGAAAGTTCCGGCGGGTACATCATCGTTAAACGGTTCGATGTTGCGTAAAGATTTTACATGGTCGTTTGAAACTCCACGCCCCGCAATTATATGGACATCGCCGTGGCGGAATCAAGAGCATGTCGATCCGAGAACTTCTATTCTTTTACGTTTTAATCAACCTGTCGATGCTCAAGTTGTTGCAAAAAATATTTCTCTTCGGCTAAAGAATAATTTCGGCGTTGATTCATATCCTTCATTTACAGTCCGGCAGGCAGCCCTCGCGGACAGTATTAAAAATCCTCAGGAAGTCATTATCATAAAACCCAATGGGGATTTTGGATTAGGTGCGGCTGTCTCTATAGTCTTGAAGGAAGGCGTCAGAGGACTCGAGGGGCCTTTAACGATGCCGTCATCATACACGCTGGATTTTACGACATATGGTGAATTAAAATTTTTAGGAATCGAAAAAACCGACGAAATATATCCGCAAACCGGAATAACCCTGTTGTTCTCTAATGCGGTGACTTCTAAAGATGTTATGGCGCACTTGACATTCAAACCGAACCTGACGAGCAGGGAGGAATACTACGAAAACAATTATCCTTCCAAACGAATCTATCTTCCGCTTCCATTTCAACCCGATTCTTCATACACGGGAATTCTTAAGTCAGGGTTAACGGATAAATTTGGCAATGTTTTAAATTCCGAAAATACATTCTCGCTTACCGTGCAATCATATCTCCCGTTTGTGCGTACTCGTACAGGAATCGGTGTCCTGGAAGGATACGAGTCTCATAAATTTCCAGTAACGACTATGAATATGGATTCGTTTCGCGTTCAAATGGGAGCTGTTGATCCGGACCGCATCGTTCCGTTAATGCGAAAGTTTTCAGGGGATACGTACGATCAATTGGCCGTTGAAGAAGGTGTGCTTTTAAATTCATCGTCCCTGAGTGAGGATGCAAAGGAATATTCCCGGGCAAAAGTTATTCCGACACGCACGAAACGAAACACCGTTACAGTGAGGCCTGTCGATTTTGATGAGGTGTTGGGGAAGAACGGCCGCGGAGTAGTGTTTGTTCAAGTGGACGATATGAATCCTGAAAAAACTGCTTATCTCAAGACTTTGGTTCAAGTAACGAACTTCGGTATCACTGCAAAGTTTTCACCTGAATCGAATTTGATCTGGGTAACAAACTTGAAAGATGCCTCGCCTGTGTCGAATGCTCATGTGGAAATTCGTAACGACTCCAACAGTGTCGTTTGGTCGAGTATGACAGATGATAAAGGTTTTGCAGAGACCCCCGGCTGGGGTAAATTAAAATATAACGCACAGACACAAACAGAGGGCGATGAAGAGAGTGAGGATTACGGAGCAACCAGTCAACCGCATCAATGGGTCATCGTTAATAAAGGAAATGAAATTGCATTTACATCTTCCGATTGGAATGAAGGGATTCAACCGTATCGTTTTGATCTCCCTTATGATTGGAATCCGCAGCCGCAGAAATTTGAAGGCGTGCTATTCACGGATCGCGGATTGTACAAAGCAAACGAGACGGTGGACATTAAAGGGATTGTTCGTTCGCGGACCGAAAGCACATGGAAACTTGCAACGGGTTTGAAGACATGCCTCATCATAAAGAATTCCCGTAACGAAGAAATATATAACCAGGAACAAAAACTCTCGCCTTTCGGCACATTCACAGCAAGTGTGCCTCTTAAACCGAATGCTCCTCTCGGGAATTATTCAATGCTGCTCAATTATGCAGCAAATAATGACGGCAAGGAACAGTGGAAGAGGATTGAACATGGTTCTTTTCGAGTGGAGGCCTTTCGACCCGCGGAATTTGAAGTCATTGCAAAGTACGATAAAGACCAATATATCATGGGCGATACACTCAGCGGATTCTTGAATGCAAAATATTTATTCGGCGCACCGATGAAAGACGAGGAAGTTAAATGGCACATCTCTGCATCCCGGGGTCATTTTACTCCTGCCGGATATGACAGTTACTTTTTTGGAAAGCTGGGATGGCTGTCCCGCTACCAAAATGATTTTTCCGGGAAAGAAGTGCAAAATCAGGATACATCGCTGGATGAATACGGCAGCATTCTTGTGAAGTCGCCGGTTCATGTCGGCGAGTTCGAAGGAACCGTGTCATTCATGCTTGAGGGTGAAGTCACTTCTCCGTCGCGTCAAACACTTGCCGGAAGAACGTCGGTATTGATGCATGGCGGCGAATATTATATCGGAGTACGGCCTTCATCAACATTTGTTAAGAGTGATACGGCCATGACGTTTTCATTTGTGGCTGCCGCTTCATCAGGAAAGCTAATCGAAAATCAATCTCTGTCCGTACATATTTATCAGCGTATTTGGCATTCAGTACAAAGGCAGAGACGGGCGGTAGATATGCTTGGTATTCGACGCCGTCTGATTCGTTGATTGATTCTGCGGGAGTTATAACAAAGAATGAACCATGTATTAAATCGTTTACGCCGAAAGACCCGGGTTTTTATTATGTCGATGTTCGCGGCATCGATTCGCGGGGCAACAAACTTATCTCACAAACATATTTTTATGCAAGCGGTTCAAAATATGTCGCATGGGAACGGACAAACGATGATCGCATCGATCTTATTGCAAATAAAACCGACTTGCAGCCCGGAGATATCGCAAGCATTATCGTCAAGAATCCATACGAACAAGCAACAGCGCTCATTACCGTCGAGCGTGAAGGAATTATCAAGCATTTTACAACTGTTTTGACCGGCAGCACCCCTCAAATAGATATTCCAATCGTGAGCGAGTTTCTGCCGAATGTCTATGTTTCTGTCGTCCTTTTACAGGGCCGCACGGCAAAACCGACCGCTCGGGAGGAGGGAGACGTGGGGCGCCCTTCGTTCAAAGTCGGCTATGTTGCGCTTTCCGTGAATCCGAAAGAAAAAAAATTAAATGTATCCGTTCAATCGGACAAAAAAGAATACCGGCCGGGTGATTCCGTAGAAATCAAAATTTCCGTTAAGGATGCGCTTGGCAAGCCCAAAAGCGCCGAGGTCACACTTAGTGTTGCCGATCTGGGCATTCTCAATCTTATCGGCTACAGAATGCCGAATCCCTTTGAAAAATTTTACCGGGAACGCGCGCTTGCTGTGTTAACGACGGAAACACGGATGAATATCATCGAACAGCGCAACTATGATGAAAAAGGGCAGGAAGTCGGAGGGGGCGGAGCCGCGTTAAAAATGTCGGATGATATTCCCGATGCGGACGGCATACGCAAAATGTTCCGCGCTTCCGCCTATTGGAATCCATCTATCGTTACAAACGATAAAGGAATGGCTGTCATAAAGTTCAAATTGCCGGACAACCTTACCGGATTTGAAATGATGGCTGTAGCAAACACAAAGGATTCATATTTTGGATACGCTGAAAATTCCTTTACAGTGAACAAGCCGCTTTTGCTGCAGCCGTCGCTGCCGCGCTTTGCCCGCGTCGGCGATGTATTCAATGGCGGAGTGGTTATTATGAATTATTCTGATAAACCGCAAACAATTAAACTTTTGCGAAAAGTGACGGGTTTGCGCTGCGAAGGGACTGATACATCCTTCCACAGCTTGCAGCCGGGTCAGGCAAAAGAAGTTCTCTATAGTTTTTCTGCCGAGCATATCGGAACGGCAAAATTTATTTTTAGGGCCGTGAGCGATAGCAGCAGTGACGGATTGCAATGGACAATTCCGATTAACGCACCCCATCTTAAAGAATCCGTTGCGCTATTTGAATCGTCAACGGAGCCGAGTGTCGGGGAACAAATCATTCCGCCGCTCGATTCCTATGCGGATATCGGCGAAGCGGAATTTACAATTGCTTCGACAGCTATGTCGGGGCTTTCAGGCGGCATATCTTATCTCTTCAATTATCCCTATGGATGTTTGGAACAACGATCATCCTCCATTCTCCCGATGATCCTTGCAAAGGATTTAGTGGAAGCTTTCAAGTTCGATGTCCTGAAGGACAAGGATTACCGTTCGGTTATTATGAAAACATTGGATGAAATCCCTCTGTTTCAACACAGTAATGGGGGCTTTTCCTACTGGAAGAATGAAGGAAGAACAGGGTCGTATATTTCCGCATATGCCATGTACACGCTCGCACAAGCCGAAAAAAACGGTTACAAAATCGATCGACAGTCGTTCAACCGAGGCATTGAATATTTGAAGCGGGTGTTGAATGGAGATGAGAAAGATGAATATTTTTCAACGTATTATTCACGATGCACACGTGCATTGATTTTATATACGTTGGCACTTTCCGGAAAGCTCGAGTTTGGCTATATGGAGACGTTATATAAAGAGCGTCAGGATATGCCGCTCTTTGCGAAAGCCTATTTGCTCAAAGCGCTCCACGCCGCAAACGGCAACAGTTCGATGCAGGAAGAACTTGCCCGGGACCTCTCCAACTATGCAAAGATTTCTCCGACGAGCGCTCATTTTGAAGAACGCAGCGATTATAATCTCTGGTGGTGCTTCGATTCCAATATTCGCACGAGCGCACTTATTATGCAGGCATTAGTCGAGACTCAGCCGGCAAATTCACTCATACCGAAAGTCGTCCGTTGGCTTATCGATCAACAAAAGCTGGGGCATTGGCGAACAACTCAGGAAAATCTATATGTTGTGGATGCGCTGGCAACGTATATGCGTGCATATGAAAAAGATGAACCGGATTTCCGCGCCACCATACGGTTCGAGGGAAAGGTGCTTATGAATGAATTCTTTACAGGCCGTTCATTCAAAGTTGCAAAATCGACAATTCCATTTTCCCGGCTTACACTCGGTAAAAAATATCCTGTTACCATTGCCAAAAATGGAACAGGGCGGCTCTATTATGGAATGAGATTGAATTATTATCCCAAAGGTGAAACATTTCAAAAAGATGAGGGATTTTCTGTCGTTAAAACAATGACGCCCCTCGACGATGACTCGACAAAATATTTTACTGCCGGATCAATGATGAAAATTACGATTACTGTTTCTAGTAATCAAGACAGGTATTTTGTCGTCGTCGAAGATCCGGTACCGGCAGGTTGTGAAATGGTGAATACGGCATTCCAGACGACTGCAGCGAATTTAAGCGACGAAGAGGGCGAGCGTGACAGTCAATGGTATGAATATGCATTCCACCATGTGGAAAAATATGACGATCGTGTTCTTCTCTTTGCCGATGAATTTCAGGCAGGAACGCATTCGTATACATACGTCGTCAAGGTAACACGGAACGGGTCGTATCAGATGCCCGCAACACATGTTGAAGGCATGTATGAACCGGAGGTGTTCGGACAGACTGCTTCTCAGGTTGTTGTCGTAAAATAAATTGTTTTTAATATTTCGATCCCGGGAATATTTTTTTCGGGATCGAATGAAGTACTATGAAGAAAATACTATTGATTTGCAGCTATGCCGGAATTATTTCTTTTGTGCTGATTCTTATTCTTATTCTTTCCTCACTGGTAAGGCTGCCGCAAAGGGATTTTGATAAACGTTCAATGCAATCATTGCGCATTGTCGATCGGAACGGCATTGTTCTCCGTGAGTTCCTCAATGATGAACACGGGCGAGGTGAATGGATGCCTCTTTCGGCTATTGCGAAAAATGTCCAGGATGCCACTCTTGCCGTAGAGGATAGGCGATTCTATTATCACCCGGGCATAGATCCTATTGCTATTGCGAGATCGATTATTGAGAATATTGCCGCTTTACGTTTCAAATCCGGAGGATCGACGCTCACCCAGCAGGTGATTCGCAATGTATATCCTCACCCCCGGACTCTCGGCTCAAAAATTGTCGAAATGTGGAGAGCAATTCGTTTGGAGAGAATGCTTTCAAAACAGGAAATCCTTGAACAGTACCTCAATCGCGCCCCTTATGGAAACCAATTATACGGCATCGAAGCGGCTTCGCGCTGGTATTTCGACAAGCCGGCAAAAGATCTTTCCCTCGCGGAATCTGCATTTCTTGCTGCCCTTCCGAACGCTCCGTCCGTCCTCAATCCCAACAGGAATATTCATGCCGCAGCGGCTCGCGAGCGAGATATACTCCAGAGGATGTACAGTCAGCGAAGGATTTCCATGGAAGAGTTTGACCGGGCTGTCAAGCAGCCGATCCAAATAGTTCCGAATCAGACTCATTTTAAGGCTCCCCATGTTATAGAACTTGTCGAGGAAATGGATGTGAGTCGCCGGGGAACGGGCACAATAAAAACAACAATCGATTATTCATTACAGGAACCCCTGCAATGGCTCGTACGCGGTCATTTGAAAAAACTGGAACAGAAAAATGTCCATAATGCGGCAGTTATCATCATCGAAAATAAAACAGGAGAAATACGAGCTCTTATAGGATCTGCGGATTTTTTTGACTCGACTCATAACGGCCAGGTGAACGGTGTGATTGCCCGGCGCCAGCCAGGCTCTGCAATAAAACCGTTTATGTACACATTAACGATCGAACATGGTTTTACGCCCGCGACGATACTGGCCGATATCCCCACAGCAATACCCGATCACCACGGAGATTATGTTCCTGAAAATTACGATAAACATTATCATGGACCGGTGCGTTTGCGGACAGCGCTTGCGTGTTCTTACAACGTGCCCGCTGTGCGTGCATTACAGTCTATCGGTAAATCGGCGTTGTTGGAAAAATTAAAAGATCTCGGTTTTACATCGCTGGAGAATGATGCGGAATTTTATGGATATGGTCTCACACTGGGAAATGCCGAAGTATCGCTTCTTGAATTGACCACAGCGTATATGGCTCTTGCAAACAGAGGTATTTGGAAACCGGCTATCTTATTGACGGGTGATAGTCTGTCTAACTCTTCCCATCGAGTGTATGATGAATCTGCAGCATACCTTATCACAAGCATTTTAAAAGACGACATTGCGCGAAGACCGGCCTTTGGAGCAAACTTTCGTTTTCCTTTTCAATGCGCCGTAAAGACCGGAACGACAAAGGACTATAAGGATAACTGGACCATCGGTTATACAACCCGCTATACGGTCGGCGTGTGGGTCGGAAATTTTGATGGAAAAGAAATGCATCATGTGTCCGGAGTCAGCGGTGCGGGTCCGATATTCACCGATATCATGACGCTCTTGCATTCGCCTCCCTACGGTCAACCGGCTGAGAATTTTATAATTCCGGACAATATAATAAAACAAACCGTATGCGGACGATCCGGAAAAATCCCGACAAGCCTTTGTAAAAAAACTATCAGTGAATTATTCATCAAAGGCAAAGTGCCGAAAGAAAAGTGCGATATTCATAGGGAATATTTAACAGGGGGGCAGGACGAAGCGGGGGGAAAAGAAATTTATGAGATATTTCCTGAAGAATATAAGCAATGGGCATTCAATGAGGGCTTGCCGGTTCCTCCAAAAAATGCACAGCGTGTGACAAATATGTTGACGGCCGATGAACGTGTTAAGCGGCTTATGATTGTTTCTCCCAACACCGGAGATTATTTTAAAATCGACCCGGTTTTAAGGCCGGAATATCAGATCATTACAATAGCGGGTTTTGTGCCGAAAAATATTTCTCAGACCGTTCTAAGGGTGAATGGGACACAGGATATGCCGTTTGGTGAACAAGGCGTACAGTGGAAATTGGAAAAAGGAATTTATCGTTTTCAATTATTCGGTAATTTAGACGGCCGACAAGTAACAAGTATGCCGGTTTTCATTACGGTAGAATAAATAATTCTTTTTCAAGGGAACTTGCACTGCACTTTCTATGATAGCGGGATTATTAATAGCGATTTTATTGAACGGGTTGATTAATCCGAACCAAGAAAGCCGAGTATTCCTTCCTATCCATACGAAAGATCGGCATTCATTGTCACAATTGGAATTGACGTCGATCGGAGCTTTTGGGGTTAAAAGAAAAGCTCGAAAAGATATTCCTTCCCATTATCATACCGGGGTCGATATCAAAAGACCGGATGGGAACTATGATAATGATCCGATTTATCCGATAGCAAAAGGCATCGTCATAAGTAAAAGAACGGATGGTCCTTATGCTCAGCTCATTATAGAGCACGAATTGGACAATAAAAAATTCTGGTCTCTTTACGAACATATTGCCGGAGTATGCGTCGATATAAACTCGGATGTTCAGCCGGAAGCACCTATGGCGAGGTTTATGAATAAAGGCGAATTGGACCGCTACGGCTGGCAATTCGATCATTTCCATCTCGAAATAATCAAAATAAAGCCGACATCATTAAAACCGACCTTTACAAATCCCGATCGATTTTATAATTCATATTCATTGATATGTTACTCCGTCGATGAATTGGAGAAATATTTTATCGATCCGATAATATTTTTTCAAACATATTGGAATTAAGGAAAATCAAGAAAGAGCGAATAGATAATGATCTGCAAGGATGTTTTTTTTATTTGAGGAAGGATGACGGCAGGATTAGATTGATTTATCTCATACTATTGGATTGAAATATTCCCATTTCTTCAATCTGCATTCTGAAATCTGCAATTATTGACCTCATCTGAAACTGCCATCTTCACAATTCTTCAATCTGAATTCTGAAATCTGCAATTATTGATCTCATCTGAGACTGATATCTCCACAATTCTTCAATCTGAAATCTGCAATTATTGATCTCATCTGAGACCGATATCTTCACAATTCTTCAATCTGAATTCTGAAATCTGCAATTATTGATCTCATCTGAGACTGATATCTTCACAATTCTTCAATCTGAATTCTGAAATCTGCAATTATAACCCTCGAACCATGGGAAAAGGTCCAATTTTAAAGGGTATATGAAAATCCCTAAAGGATTTAAGCCGAAAATAATTCGACCAGATTAACACAATGAGCTATAAATGTTTCTTGTAAGAGAAGAACGGATTTTATTGGCAATAGGTTAACAAAAACATTATTTATTTTTAATGAATTGAAGTATCAAGAAAATCAATCTCATTTGTCAATGAACATCACACTAATAATAACGAATCCAGAAAAGGATTGCAAACAATGGTTGACAATTATCATGGGGTCATATTCCCGAATAAGGAAAATTGCGGTAATGCTGGCACTCGAAGAAGTTATGGGAAAAGAAATCCCCTTGAAAAACCAATTTCAAACGGCATCGGTAAGCTACTACCTGACCCACAAGTAGAAATGCGGGGCATGTGGGGAAATTGGCCCTCCCCAGCGAAACTGTTGGAAAAACTTCCAGAATTTTTTGGAAACTTAAAATATCTCACAACGTTGGATTTAATGGAAAATAAACTTCTCGAATTACCCGTGGAATTTGGTAACTTGCATCGTTTAATCCAGCTAAATCTCCGGTTTAATGGCTTAAAGCAATTACCAGATACATTTAAAAACTTGACTCAATTACGGAAATTGTAATTATGAAGGAATCAATTTGAATCCATTCCCTTTATACTCACGGAACTCCCCAATCTGCAATAATTGGAGTTAGGTTTTAATCTTCTTCAAAATATTCCCCCCGAAATTGGATTATTAACCAAATTACGTTCACTCTCCGTCGATCGCGATCAAATCGCGGGTCATTCCTGAATCAATAGGGGAACTCCCGCTGTACGAACATCTCAACCTATCCTACAACCATTTAAAACATTACCTACTTCAATGAAATTGATGGAAAATCTCACTTACTTGGAAATCATTTGGAAATCCGTTTAAGACATTTCCCACATTTTGCGCGAGACTTGTTACCTCATTTGGGTGTGGTTACAATTTCCCGCGATATGATTCCTAAAATTCCCCCAATCAATTTTTCTTTTAACATTTTCCCTGAAGGATACCATACCCGGCATTGATCGGAATGTTGCGGATACGATCAAAAAATCCTTTCATCAATAAGCAGATTTGAATATCCGACAATGAATCCGTGAGGTAATTAATATGGTATTTATCTATGATGATTCTGACCGGAAAATGGTGATTCCTTTTCCTTTCTAAACGCAAATCAGAGACACCGCATAAATCAAATTCTTGAAGATCCGATTTCAAATTGGGAAGAAATTGGCATATCTTCTCTATAATGAATCACATATAATTTAGAACCAGAGGGACTTTTACGATTTGTTAGAATTGAAGGAAAAAAGAGGGCTTCAGCGAATCCAAAACGTTTTATTACGTGATTACAAATATCTTTCTCCGAATGAATTCAAACTTCATGAGGACTCTTTGGAAAAATTGAAAATTCATGGACGGAATTGGATGTGTTTGGTATGTCAAATCATTTTCCAAATCTGGCAAATTTTCCGCAATTAAAACGGTTTCGATTAGATAATGAAATAGTTGCGAATCATATTCCATATGAGTTGCCCAAGGAAAATCGGTTAGAATCCTTTACTTTTCATGATGAAAATGCTTGTTTTTTACCACTTTCCTTCAAGAATTTCAGAAACTTACGGTTGTTGGATTTGTCCTTTAATTGTTTTAGACAATATTTTGGAAATCTCTTTCGATTTTCAAATTTAGAATATTTATTGTTGTGCCAAAATTTTTTAACTCAAATCCCAGATGAAATTGGTAAGTTAAAGCAGTTAAAATGTTTAGATTTACAATTTAATCCAATTATCGAGATGTCTCCTCGAATTGGAGAATTAACACAACTCGTTATGCTTTTATTCGACGGATAATAGATTAAAACAATTACCAGAGTCCGTGTGTCATCTCGCTGCGTTAAAAATTCTGGATATTTCGGGGGTTGCTTTTGAAAAGTTTCCCCCCAGAATGCTTTCTCTTCCATCACTACAAATTTTAATAGTGGATTCTTTCACAATGGAAGAATCTTCGGAAGAGTTGGATCAAATCCGAACTAAAGGGATTGAAGTATGGGAAAAGAATCCAGATGATATTGATGATCATTAAGCCAAAATTGATATAAATACCGAGACTGGAGAAGTTTCGGAAGATATTCTTGATTTTGACATTGATTCTGTTTTCAAGGATCTTTTAACCCCTTCGTATTCAATAAGAAAAACGCCTGAGGATCGACCTCCACGCATTTTTTCAATTAAAAATTATAATAAAACTGATTAAACCGAAAATTTGGAAATAATTTTGTTAAAAGATTACGGATATTCTTGCCAATTTGCATCGTATTCTTCAAGATGTGTTTCAATGGAAAAAATGTGGGTTATTCTACGTTTATTCTTCGTCCCGGGCTAAAAGTATATGATAATATTCTGATAAGAAGCGCAAAATTCTCTTCAAATTGATGATGAAATTCCATTGAAAAAGAATATGAAACTATGATGAAAGAAGAAAATAAGGAAGAAATGTCCGAAAATGATTTTGATGAAGATCACATCCAACTTCGAGATATTCTATCTTTTTCTCCATATCAGAAAAAAATCAGTTATCAATTTGATTTTGGCGGGAAATGTCTTCATGAAATTATCCTTGAAAAAATTATTCAAATCGATCCAAATAGAAAATATCCTGTCTGCATAGGTCGCGCGGGCGGCACCACCTGAAGAGTGTGGGGATTATGGGAATATGCCCAAATTCTAGATCTCTTTGAAAATCCTCATAAAAGAACGGCTGAAGAAAAAGAACTCATGTCCCGGATTAATAAAACCTTTGATCCAGACAAAATGGAAATCCCAACACAATATCTTCCCGATCAATAGCCGTTTTATCGAAAAAACTCTTATTAAGTTTGGATAATCGTAATCAAGAAGGATCTGTAGAAATCGAAAGATTATGGCTTGATAAAATAAGATGAAAATTAAAGGAAATTTCCAATTTATATTTCTAATGCTTATTTTGAATAAATCCAATTTGTAACCTTAATTATGTTTTATTATTGTAATGCATCGAGGGCGGCAAGATATTTTTCTAAATCAAACTCTTTTTGATCCTTTAAAAGTGGAAATCAATTCGACCTCATAATCTGCCGTTTTTTCGCCGAAAAGCTCTTTACGCTCAAGTGATCTTCATATCTATTTTCGATTTTACTTAATAATATCAATAAATTCCACAAAGATGATCCCAACGCGCATACGATAGTTACCTTCGCAAGCCCATGTACCCGGATGTGTTCGATATTAAAGTTTAGACATGATATTCCATTGTATGCTTCAATTTTGGAACGTTTCCGCGATTTTCGCCGAGCTTGGCGGGGATGTTTTGGATGCTTACCAGTTTCGGCTTTCGAAATGAAAACATGGCTGTTTGCCTGCTTGGGTTACCAAAGCAATGTTTTCAGGGGTATAATCGGCATTATCTCCATACGTTTGATCAATCCACTCTAAAAAGCCAGCGAGATCCAGATCTCCCCAGAGTTTCGGGAAGGTTTTTCCGGTCAGTAAAATTGGCAGGGGTTGTTTCAAACCCCAAAGCAATGCCCTCGTCGACGGCCATTCCCAAGTGCAACCGGAATCCTAAAAAAGCCAGTTTTTTCGCTGCACAGTAACCGATCCGGGCATCATTTCGGGGAGCGGCTTGCCTTTCCGTAATTCACCAAAAAAAATAATGGATCGTATTAATCGACAGCGGTTTCCAAGTGGAAGAACATGACAAGCTGGGGATGCAAAAGCCGCATTATTTCTTCCGGAGAAGGACATTTTTTAAGAATATCGTCATTATCGAATCCGAAGCAATGACATTGGGGGTAAACCCTACTATCGTGGCTATATGATCATTCTTGGTCAAATATTTCAGACCTGGATCGCGGAGAAAGCCTCCTTCGCATTCGAGCACAATGACCCGAATCAAAGCATCGATGGGATATTTCCGTTTCTTCGTGATCTTAATGCCCCACGCCGTGAGCACTTCTTCTACTGGAATGAGATCGAGATCCGTAAATAGAGATTCTATCTGGGCTTCATCCAAAGTCGGCAGGACATTAGCACGGGCAAAATTCACGTTGGCATGCACCGGAACTGAATCCACAACTCACTGGGCATCTGGGGCAAGAAAACCAAAAGCGATCAACAATTTAGTGATCTGTGTAAAAAACTGCCTGAAGAAGTCCTCGCCTAATTCCGTGCGAAAATGAGAGAGTGTGGTATGATTAGGCTTCTTAACCAATTGTAATGCCTTCATCCAGATCGGATTCTCCCCAATAATCCGGCATGCGTAAATGTAATTCCCAAAACCATAAATGGGCAAACAATTCAATCGTTAAAAATGAGATTCGCGAAGCGGGAACTGGCCCAGACCGACCTGATACACGATTCTCTTCATCGATAAAAAGCCCGGCACTGCAGGGCAATTGTCTCCACGATCGGACGAGCGAGGGCGGATAAGCGGGCCCGGCATCCCAATTCTTAGGAATGTTCTTCAAAATGTGGGCGAGTTCATTCTTGAGGACTTCTAAGAGCATGGGAAAAAATGGTAGTTCAAAGGGACCACCTCGGGCATTGTCGAAGTAATATGATCTTGAGATCCACCCAACGGGAGATCTTCTAAGGGTTCGATTGGATTAATCTGTGAAATACGCCAAATGCGATCTCAATGTCCTTTTCCAGGAAGAAAAATGAAACCGCGTGGTAAAATCTTCTTTTAATAAGAATTGTATGTGTGTCACAATGATATGAGGATGGATGCCTGTTAAAGAGGGATATGCCTCGGGATGATATTTCGCTTTAAAAGCCAAGCGGGTTAAGGGACTACGGACTTGGAGATTTTCTGGGAAAAGCCAAGCAAAAATTTTAGGATATGGTAAGGGCATTCTGGGTTTGTGTAAATATTTAGAACTATTCATATCAATTAATGAATATTTTGAAGATAAACCGAGAAATTGAAAGAAAATAAAAACGGGAAAGAGACCGTAATCATGAACTTCAATTTCCAATGGTCTTTTTAAAATATAATAGACATCGCTTGCAATACACCAGGCAATCATTTCAATGGCTTCTGATTCACTATGGCCATTGTTTATTAACCGTAATAAAGTCAAATTGGTTTCTGGAGGATTATTTTCCTTCAGTTGATTTTGAAGGGGACGTCACGAAAACCCGCGGGACAATTTTTTTTCACGGATTC
>CAVZWL010000024.1:0-11639 GCA_963778945.1 Ignavibacteriota bacterium | reverse complement strand
GGTGGAGTCCGCCGAAGGCGGAGTAGCTCGTCGGGCTCATAACCCGAAGGTTGCAGGTTCAAGTCCTGCCCCCGCTACACCAGAGGCCATTTCTGAAAAGATTCGACCTCTTTTTTTGTCCTTCCCACTACATGCAACGAATTCAAAGGATGTGTCATAGTAGAGGAGGACACTTTCTCAAATAGTTCTGGCAAAACAAATCGTAACAGCAACTCAGACCTGCAACTCTCATGAGAGCAAGACTTCGTCGCAGTACCATTCTGTAAAAGTACAGTCTGCGTTTTGATTGATAACCAATAATAGACTGAGTAGCTCATCTCTGAGACTGCTCGCGATACACTTTATATCATCCCCACCGGCACCGCCTGTACGGACTCTGTGATCGGCAGTCGCTGCGAAACAAGCGACACGACACAGCCAGAGCCGATAGGCAACTTTAACGATTCAAGCGCTTTGAAATGACGAACCGCATCTTTTCCCGGGTTGGCAGACTTCTTGATCTCTATCGGATAAATAATTCCATCTTGATGGATAAGCAGATCAACTTCCTTAGTGTCTTTATCGCGATAATAATAGAGAGGTGCTCTTTTACCGTTGTGCCACCAGCTTTTTATTACTTCGGAAACTATCCAGGTTTCAAGAAATGCCCCGGACATCGCTCCCGCTTCCAGTGTTGCTGCGCTCGACCATTCGGTCAACCAGGCGGCAAGGCCGGTATCAAGTAAATATAACTTGGGTGTTTTCACCAGTCTTTTTGTAACATTCGTATGATACGGTTCAAGAAGATATGCAATGCCGGAGTTCTCGAGAATTGAAAGCCATCTTTTTCCGGTTGCTTGATTAATATTACTGTCACGGCAAAGGTCTTGCATGTTCAGCATTTGACCTGTGCGAGCTGCGCTTGCCCGAAGAAATCGAAGGAATGCACTTTCGTCACCTACATTGGCAAGATCCCGCACATCCCGCTGCAGATATGTTTGCACATATGAACTGTAAAAAAGATCCCGATCTGTAGTTGTCTTCTGATGTAGAGCGGGAAACGACCCAAGCCAGATTTTCTTGTAAAGATTGGCAAGCATGAGTGCTTTCGACTTATCCCGCGAACGGAGAAGAGGCAGGGTCGGTAGAAATGGTCCGGCAGATGCATTGTTTCCCAATTCACGCTGTGAAAAACCGAGTAGTCGAACAACTGCAACCCGGCCCGCAAGAGTTTCAGAAATCCCTTTCATCAAATGAAACTGTTGAGAACCGGTCAGCCAAAACCGACCTGCGATTCGGTCGTTGTCAACGGACATTTTGATAGAGGAAAGAAGTTCAGGTGCATATTGGATCTCATCGATCAGCAGCGGTGTAGGAAATCGTTGGAGGAACAACGCTGGATCCGTTTTCGCCAGTGAACGGATCATAGGATCATCCAACGTGACATATGTTCTCCCTTTTTCTGCGAGATGTCGCAGAAAAGTGGTCTTCCCGATCTGCCTTGGTCCAGTCACCAGCATCACTGGAAATTGCCGAGAAGCCGACTTAAAATACTTCTCGAGAGTTCTGGTTCTGTATTTCATAGTTCGTCCATTATGTTAGTCTTATAACAATATAGCCGATTTATTGAAATAGTCAAATGGATTATTCTGTTTATTAAAATTATCAACCACTACATGGCTGATAATCATCCACACATTGGAGGAAATGCACATCCACGCCGGTTGTGCCAGTCAAATCACGGAAGAACTTAAAATATGGAAAGGCGTTATTTTAACTTGTTCTATGAGGCCTAAAATAAGGATTTTCATTAAGCAGCAGGGGAAGAATATTCTCTTTTATTCATTAGAAATCACCGAAGGGAGCTTCAAATATCCATTATTAATTCTGTGGAATTTTATCCAATAGTATTTCTTTGACATGATGAATTGTTGGTAGGTGAGTCTAACCCCTTCAAGCAGAGCGAGGCCGTCAAGGACGACCGAACGACGTCCCGCCTCAAAATTACAAATTTCAAATTTTAGATTGCAGAATTGATTTATTTGCGCCCCTTTGTACGGAATCCGGCATTGACACTTTACAGGACATTTGCTTTTTTTGCAATGTTCGGACGATGAACCGTTTCAAGCATCTATCCGATTTTCTGCAACGCCTTCGCTTCTAAAAAAAAGTCCTCAACGAATTTTTACTCGGCGCTCAAATTCTTTTGTTACCATAGCATTCAGTCCGGTCTTCAAGTCGGACTTTTTAATAAATCCGTCTGCAGGCGGCTTCAGAGTTTTAAGATCACGAATTTCATCTACTTCGTATGCGGAAAAAAGATAGACCGCACTTTTGGGGAGCATTTCCTTCACCTGTCTGGCTACCTCCAGGCCGTTTCCGTCGGGAAGGCTCAAATCGGTTAGTATAATGTCCGGTGAGAGCCGTTTGGCTTTTTCAAGCGCTTCCTGACAACTTCCGGCTTCCTCAAGAACAAGCGTTTCTTGACGTCTCCTGAGAAATTGCCTGACAAGAATTCTTATCGATGGAATATCGTCTATAACAAGAATACGCATTTTCTGTTCCTCTCTGTCTTCAACGCGTTTTCATCTTACTTGGCGTATGCCAGTTTCAATGTTTTGACCTGATTCCGATTTGATACTGAACCCTCAATCGAAACTCGGGCGAAGTATATTCCGCTCGATACATTATGCGGCACCCAGGCCACTGAATGGACCCCTTCGTATTGTTGTGAATTCACAAGCTCGCTTACTATCCTGCCAAGCATATCAAAGATGACGAGATGCACTTTAGAGTATTCCGTCAATTCGTACCGTATGGTCGTTGTCGGATTAAATGGATTCGGATAAGAACCGATGACAGCCGCCGGTGCAGCGCTTCCTCCGGCAAGCTGTTGATTTGCTGCGTTCGTATTGTGGAGTATGAAAAACTCTTCTCCGCCGCTAAATGTATTATTCGATGTTGTATCGAAGAAAAAGTAGCTGCCGTCCGCCGTTGCCCCAATTGGTAATCCGCCTTCCGGGCAGTTCGTTATAGAGAATGTAATTGGTTTATCGATGTCCGTTTTTAACAGGTTAACGCGTGATCGTAGCAATATTATAGAGACCTGAAGCGAGGTTGTGATACTCCGGGAATTGAAGAACGAGCCAATTGATGCATCCCTGTCCCGGCGGAGCAAAATAATCGGGCGTCCATGCGCTGTCGAGATCAGTGCCTTTTTCTACCGAAACAAATTCCACTGCTGTGCTGTCTGATGCTTGAATTCTGCAGGAATACCCGTTCAACTGTCCGCTCGGTTTATTGCCATCGTTATACTGGACGTATAATTTGAGTTTTATATTCTTTGTAGATTCCATGTAACCCTGCCTAATTTCGTAGCGAGACTGAGGATCTGGAGCGTTGACAAAAGACGGGGAAACGGTAATAGTTGTCGATGTGTTGCTTATAATATTTCGAATTTGTCCCGATCCGCTGCCGCTTAAAATACGAATGGAATAGCTGGTCCATTTATTCATACTCCAATTTTGATTTGCGTCTTCGATGACTCTGTCGGTTGCCTGCGTTATTGTTCCTGTGCTGCCCTTATCGATCATAATTGAAGAAAACCCCATGTGTCCGACCTGTGCGAGAAGAGAAACAGGACGTAATAATATCAGAACAACGCTGGTAATGAGAAAAAAATGAAGTGATGTCAATTTGAATTTCATGGCCTTTTCCTTTTTGTATACTGAGTCAAACAGTGCTACTCCTGTGCCAATCTAAAAAAACCTCAAGAACCAGTCTGGCAGAGAAAAAATCTGCATTCCTGAATAAAAACGAGGAAGGCGAAAAAGGCGAAGGAGAATCAATGCGTCGAGAATTGCATCATTGGAAAATCGAACAATATCATTAAGGTAAAGTGAGTGATAATCAGCGCTTTTCGCTGTCTTGAAGAGGACTTCGATTTCCCGGTCCGAATTTTATATGAGCTCAGTGTGAAATGCGGTAAGTTGTAAATTCACCAAAGAGGATGAGAAAAATAAGAATTGAATAGGAGAAAAAACGGTACAGCGCAGAATCTCTGCCGGCACAATCAATCATGTTATGATCAAGAGTGTACTTCGTGCAGTGGTAATGCAGCGGTGAAATTATGAATATTTGCGGATGGCATTTCTCTGAGTTGTTTAAATCGCTTTAATTTTCCACGAAGAGCAGCAAGCAGGTTTTGTTCTTTTATAGGTTTGGTAAGGTAATCATCTGCGCCCATTTCCTTGCCGGTACGAATCATCACATCATCATTGAGCCCGCTTAAGAAAATGAATGGAACATGCTTCAAATGTTCGATTTCCTGGACTTTCTCAAAAAAAGTGAATCCTCCCATCGTCGATGTTTCGAGGTTGATATCGCACAGAATGATATCCGGAGTGAATTTTTTCAAAAGGATATAAGCTTCGTCTGACGTGCTCAGTGCAATTGCTTCGAATCCGGCGGATTCTATGCTCATACTGAGAGCAGAAAGCAGGTCTTGATCATCGTCGACGATAACCACTTTAGGCCGCTGTTCCATTGGATTGTTGTTCTCTTTTTTTCTGGAATCGCTGATCAGCGCATGGCGAGGCCGCTGGTGAAACTCGTTCGGTGTCCGAGCTGTCATGAGAATAACGCTTTGCTGTATACGAGCAACTGCACGCGTAATTGAAGGAGAAGTATGATTGATATTCTGGGACAAAGCCGATGGTAATTGCGGTAATGTTTCTTCGGCGCCTCTTTTGGAGCTTCTGTTGCGAACTCCGGTTGACTTTTCATTTCTTCTTTTTGCGGCTGGATTTTCGATTGTTCTGCAAACAAATCCTGTATTCGCTCTTCAAGTGCAAGCGCATAAGCGTTTTGCGGGTCGATCTTTATTGCATTATTTGTCTCAAGAAGCGCTTTTTGCAAATCCTTAGCTTTTATCAGATGGTCGACGCGTTTAAGGATTTCGCTTGCCAATTTTCTGTTTTCATCAATTTGAGTCAATTGATGCTCGATTTCTGTGAATGATCTATGAATGGTATGTACCGGCATTGGGATCTCTGTTTATGTGTGATGAAAATATATTTGTTATGCATGGATCATCGCTTTGAGTGATACCATCTTTCCAGGGTATGAGCCGATTGATTCGGTCTTGTATTGCTGGGCTTTTGAAAAGCCGGAAAGTGCGGCTTGAATTCTATCTACAGATTGTTCGGCATTTGACAACAAAAAAACCACCTCTTTATTCTCAAGAGCCGCTTTGCGTGCTGCCTCCATAGAAAGCACAATGACTGCTAAGAGGATTGTTGATATGATGCTGCAAACCGCGCACGGTTTCCTGCATTGTCCGGAGTTCTATGTGCTTTATTTCAAGCTCTTTTTCTGCAAGAATCCGCTGCTGCTCGCTTTCATAAAGTTTCGTTCGCACTTGAATGATTTTTACTAAAGCCACCGAAAGAAACCACATAAAAGGAAGCGCGGAAAATATCGTAAAGATATCGTAAAAACCGAGTGGAAACGCCTTTGTCTTTATATAGAAATGCATAATTGAAACAAGCAAATAGGCATACATCACAATTCCGGATAAGACAGCCGGATATCGTGAAAAATAATTATTCACAATTTGTAAAAATCGATGTACGATTCGCATAACAAACCTCCTTTAGAGTTTTTTTAGCGTTCGATAAATCTGCTGCAAACGCTGTGCCGTTCGTTCCGGCGTTTCAGAGTAGGGCGGATTTCAGTGCCGATAAGCTCACCGAAATGAGGATTTGATACTGAGGCGGAATAATAGTAGCTTCTGCTGGAGGTACTTGTGTCGCTTTGTAGGATTCTTCATCATTTTTAAGGGGCAAAACATAATGAAGAATAAACCGATCAGAATATTGATTGTCGATGATGATCCGGTCTATTCTGAAGGAATCTCCATCTTGCTTGAGTCTGAAGGTTATTTTTGCCGGGCAGTGAATGATTCAAAAACCGCATTGAAAGATGCTTGAGAGCAAGAATTTTGAGATTCTTCTTGTCGATTGGCAAATGCCTGAAATGAGCGGCATAGAGCTCATACAGCGAATCCGATCGCATCCGGACCACCGGCAGAAATATATCATTATGGTCTCCGGGAAAGGCACGCTTGAAGATAAAGTTACCGGAATGGACATAGGAGCTAATGATTATTTAGTCAAGCCCTTTGAATCGCAAGAACTGCTTGCACGAATCAGAGCTGCAATTCGCATACTCGAATTAGAGAACAGAGCTTATTGAACAGGAAAGAAGAAACACTGTTCTTGAAATGGCTTTATCGATTACGGATAAAATCGGAAACCCGCTGGCTGCAGCACGCCTTATGCAGCAATATATTCAGGAAAACGCAAAAGATTTTTTAAAAATAAACTCGTCGATTCAGGATTTGGGAACCGTGTTGATCGAAATACAGGAACTCTTGAATAAATATCAATCCATTAAGAATCCGCAAACTATCCCGGCGCCTATGGGTAAAAAAATGATCGATCCGGACAGCTAAATTATTAAGTTGTTCCCCATGAATCGAATAATTTATCTTTTGTAGCCGCGACCGAGCTTGTCCCGGGAATATTGTTAAATATTATCGGGATGGTCGGGAATAGCCCGGCACCACACGCCTGAATGATTGCCACAGTCGGCGTTGCCGCAATGCGGGCAGGCCGGTGTCGGCTGCAGAGGATGGTCTACACAAGATGGACAAGAAAAATTCTGATATCATTACAGACGTGAGCGCTCAATTTTGAAAGCTGCTTCCAAAGCAGAGGGATAAAACATGAAACAAATCATTAAAGTTCTTGTCGTCGACGACGACGAATCATACCGTGAAGGATTAAAAAGTATTCTCGAAACAGAAGGATATGAAGTAAAAACCGTCATCGATGGTGTTTCGGCTATCAACATCTTGCAGTCGAATCAATTCGATCTCATACTTCTCGATATCGTTATGCCGATTGGTGAGCGGCATCGATGTATTGAAAAACATCAGGAACAGCTTCTATGACTGCGAAGTGGTTATGCTGACGGGAGAAAATGATATTCATACTGCCGTTGAAAGCATCAAACTTGGCGCATACGATTATCTTCTTAAACCATGTTCGGGAACAGAAATCCTTAATACTCTCAGCAGAGCGGTGGAGCGAAAACGGCTTCTCCTGCAGAATAAAGCGCTGAAGACAGAGCTTGCAAGACGTGCTGCATCTTCACAAATTGTAACTCAGAATCCTGCAATGCTGGAAATACTGAACTTGGCTATGAAAGTTGCTCCGACCGATGCGACCGTATTGATTCAGGGGGAAAGCGGGACAGGCAAAGAGCTTATTGCCAATTATATCCATACGCAACAGCCTGCGCAAAGAACAGCCGTTCGTTGTGCTTAATTGCGCTTCCATGCAGGAAACATTGCTCGAGAGCGAACTTTTTGGGCACGAAAAAGGCGCGTTTACGGATGCGAGCAAGGAAAAACAAGGGCTGGTAGAAATTGCAAATGGGGGGACACTCTTCCTTGACGAGATAGGAGAAATATCGCCGGTTATTCAGCCGAAATTGCTTCGGTTTGTTCAGAGCGGAGAATACCGAAGGCTAGGAGGAACCCGGACATTGCAATCCGATGTGAGAATTTTATCTGCAACCAACAAAAATCTTAATGAGGAAGTAAAGCAGGGACGTTTTCGGGAAGATCTTTTATATCGAATGAATGTTTTTACATTGGAATTGCCTCCGTTGAAGGAATCGCAAAGAAGATATTCCGTTTCTTGTCGATAATTTTTTAAAAAAGGCGATACGGTGAAATAAATGGATGGGAAATAGCAGAGGATGCGCTTGCGGCGCTCCGTCAATATGAATGGCCCGGTAATGTGCGTGAATTGGAAAATGTTATAGAACGGGCAACTATCGTTGCCGATGAACAAACGATACAATTCAAGGATTGGCTCTTCTGCTGAAGCCGCGGGTATTGAAAATCGAATCTGCCGAATCCGGAGATAATGAGATGGGAATCGGAAAACTTTTTGCGCTTAAGGAAATAGAAAAAGCTCATATTTCCGGCGTTCTGAATGCAGTAGGATGGGATAAAAAACTCGCCGCGAAAATTCTCGATATTAATCTTAAAACGCTCTATATCAGAATCCAGACATATGGACTTACACATTAAATATTTACGAATAATCAAAACTATCAGAAATGATATGTCGCACGATCTTACTGTTTACAGTTTACACGTTTACAGTTCACCTGCCATTCACCATTTACCATTATACTATTCACCATTTACTATTTACTGTTCATCAATCATGATTACACAACAGCCATTGAAAGTACCTGATCGCTGAAGATCAGGAAGCCCTCATTATACTGATTCAGCATCAATTGGAAAAGATCGGACACACAGTTATCGGCAAAGCAATGAATGGCCGTCAAGCGGTCGACCTTGCAGGTCAGTTCTCCGGCCCGATGTGATTTTCATGGATATAGAGATGCCCGAAATGGACGGCCTTGAAGCTGCTCGTCTGATTCAGGAAAAGAATCCTTGTCCCGTTGTGCTGCTCACTTCACACGATGAACCTGAGATGGTAAGACGCGCCAGTCAGTCAGGTGTCGGAGCTTATCTCTTGAAACCTCCAAGGCATTGAGGAAATTGAACGCGCGATGATTATGGCAGTTGCACGGTTTGCCGATCTTACGGAATTGCGCCGTCTGAATAACGAATTGAAAATAGCTCTCGATAATGTGAAGGTATTAAGCGGATTGCTGCCGATCTGTGCCAATTGTAAAAAAATCCGAAACGATAAGGGATATTGGGAAGCTGTGGAAGGATATTTCACGAAACACAGCGAAGTCCAATTCTCTCACGGCATTTGTCCCGATTGCATTGAAAAATATTACCCGGAGTTTAAACCGAAGACTTCAAAAAAAGAGTAAAGAAATACCCGCTGTGCATAATACCGAAATTCCTCTTGTATTGCAGCCGCGACGGGTCGTCGCGGATGCTGTAGCTTCGAAAACATCTGATAATGTTTTCGGGATGGTTTCAGATGCTCTCGAGATCATCCGCGACTATCCCGAATACATTATCGAATGTTTCTCGAAGCGGAACAGCATGCCGCGTACGATCGCCGATAGACATTCTGCGCAATGTGCTGTCGCGGCTACAGTGCATTCAATCCTATTTGGTGAAAATACAATTTTAAGACAGTTTGATTCAGCCCTCAAATTCCTGATTTTTCATCGGAATTCAATTATATCAGGCAAATCCTCCTCTTTCCCGCTTTCTAAAGACTGGCATATCGTATGCAAAATATAAGGAAAGGCAGTAGAGAAAATGGAGGATATGCAAATGCGAAAAATCATAAAATTGCTGGCGCTGGTGACGATGACATCGGTCATTTCGATCGTTCTCTGGGAGCAGACGAATTTTACAAGTCTTTTCAATGAGCATCTCTGGCTTCTGGGAGCCGCAGTGATCTTCCTTGCATTGATTATTTCTCCCCTTTTTGGATTCATTTGGTACCGTCAACGCATGCGATACTACGGCCTCCAATATGAAATGGCACAAGAAGAAAATCGTATGCGCGAAGAATTGAAGGAAAGTGAAAACAAATCAAAGGAAATACTTGAAGATGCGGCGGTGGGATATCATGAAATAGATACGAAAGGACGTATTGTCCAAACGAGCCGCGCTGAACTTGCGATGTTAGGATACACGCAGGAAGAAATGCTGGGAGAATATATCTGGAAATTTGTCGAGGAAGAAGAGGCGTTGCAGATGAAAGTGCTCGCAATACTGAGCGGAAGGATGCCCCCATCTGGAGATGCGTACGAGCGAACATTCCGGCGGAAAGATGGAAAAACTTTTTTTGTTTTAATGGAAGATCGTCTGCTGAGAGACGACGATGGAAAGATTACCGGCATTCGCACGACCATCGAGAATATCAACATGCAAAAACAGGCAAAAGAAAGCATTCAGGAAAGCGAAGAGAAGTTCCGCGCGATCGCAACACTGGCAAACGATGCCATTCTTTTGATGGATGATGAATGGTGCGATTTCAATGTGGAATAAAGCGGCAGAAAAAATCTTCGGTTATACGGAGGAAGAGGCGCTGGGTAAGACTCTTCATAAACTTTTAGTCCCGACCCAATACCATGCAAGTCATTACTCACGGATTCGAGCGCTTCCGGACGACGGGTGAGGGAGCGGCAATCGGTAAAACGCTCGAGCTGTCGGCGCTTCGGAAAGACGGCGCTGAATTTCCGATTTCCCTTTCCCTCTCTTCTTTTAAACTGAACGGGAAATGGAATGCAGTCGGCATTATTCGAGACATAACCGAGCGCAGGCACGCGGAAGAGGAACTGCAGGAGAGCGAAAATAAATACCGCTGCATCTTTGAAAATGTGCAGGATGTGTATTACGAGACATTGATCGACGGTACGATACTCGAAATCAGTCCTTCCATTGGGTATATATCGAAAGGACAGTACAGCAGGAATGAGCTCATAGGAAAATCGGCATACGAGTTTTATTCCAATGATGATGAACGAGAGGGTCTCCTTTCGGCATTAAAGGAGCGCGGAAGTATTATGGATTTTGAAATAACTATGAAGAACCGGGACGGTTCATTCATTCCCTGTTCTATATCTGCAAAAATCCAATTCAATGCTCAAGGCGCGCCGGCAAAAATCATCAGGCAGCATTCGAGATATTACGAAACGTAAACGGGCGGAAGAGGCGTTGAAGGTAAAACGAACTGCGTTTTCGCTCACTTGTACGAGAATACTACAATCGGTCTTTATAGAACGACACCCGATGGAAATATACTTCTGGCAAATCCGGCATTAGTAAAAATGCTCGGCTATACATCTTTTCAAGATCTTGCCCAAAAAAACCTTGAAAAAGATAGTTTTGAACCTTCCTATCAGCGAAAAGAGTTTCTTGGAAAAATCGAAAAAGACGGCGAAGTGAAAAATCTTGAGTCAACATGGATACGTCAGGATGGCGCCGCCATCGTTGTTCTGGAAAACGCTCGCGCTATCCGGGATTCTCAAAATAAAACTTTTTTTTACGATGGAACAGTCGAAGACATAACCAATTGGAAGCGAGCAGGAGAAGCTTTGGCAAAAGAACATAATCTTCTTCAAATGCTCATGGATAATATTCCGGACGGTATTTATTTCAAGGATACGGAAAGCCGTTTTATTCAAGTTAATATGGCTCAGGCCCGTCATCTTGGTTTGACCAATCCTGAAGAAATGATAAACAAGACAGACTTCGATTTCTTCAGTGAAGAACACGCGCGGCCGGCGTATGAAGATGAGCAGGAAATTATGCGCTCCGGAATGCCAATTGTGGGGAAAGCGGAAAAAGAGACATGGCATGATGGGAAAGAAGGATGGGTTTCCAGCACCAAGATGCCTCTTCGTGATCACGAGGGACAAATTATCGGAACATTCGGCTTATCGCGTGACATAACCGAAGCCAAACGGATGCAGAACGCATTGAAAGAAGCCAAAGAAGCAGCGGAAGCCGCAGTCAAGGCAAAATCGGAATTCCTTGCCGTGATGAGTCATGAAATCCGCACGCCGATGAACGGCGTTATCGGCATGACCGATCTGCTCGAACATACCGAGCTTACAACCGAACAAGCAGACTATGT
>CAVZWL010000023.1:0-132571 GCA_963778945.1 Ignavibacteriota bacterium | reverse complement strand
CGAAACAATTCGTGTCAGCGGAGAAACGCTGCTTTCTGTTATCAATGACATTCTCGATTTTTCAAAAATTGAATCGAGCAAGATCGAATTGGAAGAAGAGCCGTTCGAATTGAATGTCTGCATAGAAGAAGTATTCGATCTTCTTGCTCCACGATCGCAACAAAAGAATTTAGATCTTCTGTACCGGGTCGATCCGGAAATTCCGCAGTTTATTGTGGGGGATCGGCTCCGATTGCGCCAAATTATGTATAACCTCGTCGGCAATGCTATCAAATTCACAGAAAAGGGAGAGATCATTATCTCTGTCGGATTGAACCACCAGAACGATAAAGCACTCGAGCTTCTCTTTGCAGTGAAAGATACGGGCATTGGAATTCCCATTCATAAAATTGAAAAACTATTCAAACCATTCTCGCAGGCAGATTCATCGATAACGCGGAAGTACGGCGGTACAGGGCTTGGCCTGGCAATCAGCATGCGGTTGGTGGAACTGATGGGCGGAAGCATCCGGGCAGAAAGCATAGAGGGAGAGGGTTCAACATTCATTTTTACGATGAAGACAACTGCGTCCCTCAAAACGATTTGAATATTTCCAAAACATATCTTCATGGGAATGAATTTGAACTTGCAAACAAACGGGTGCTCATTGTCGATGATAATAAAACCAATCTTCAAATACTCAAAGAATTGTGCCAGGTGTGGAAACTCATTCCGCGCACTACTTCTTCACCGGCTGAAGCACTGAGATGGATCGAGCGGGGAGATCCGTTCGATCTTGCAATCTTCGATCTTCAAATGCCGGAAATGGATGGTATCCAGCTTGCAACCGAAGTACGAAAACAGCGAACGAAAGAAATGCTTCCATTCATTCTCTTTTCGTCTCTTGGAACAAATGTCAAAGGATTGAACATACCGGCCGATCTGTTCCAAAAACAAATCTTCAAACCGGTTAAACAATCGCAGCTTTTTAATGCCATTCTGGAAGTTCTTGCTGGAAAAGAATTCATACCGGAAAGAAAAACTAAAGCTGTTCAAAAAGAAGAGATAATAGCCATTGGGAATAACACCGATTGAAAATATTGATTGCAGAAGATGGTCTCATCAATCAAAAAATCCTTCTGCGAATGTTGAAACAAGTCGGCTGCACTGCGGATGTTGTATCCGAATGGCCTTCAGGCAGTAGAGGCAGTTGAGGCCATTCAAATATGATATCGTTTTTATGGACGTGCATATGCCTGAAATGGATGGACTCGAAGCAACAAGGAAGATCGTCAACTCCAGGCAGGCAAACGAGCGTCCGAAGATCATTGCGCTTACGGCGGATGCGATGTCCGGAGATAAAGAAAAGTGCATCGAAGCCGGAATGGACGATTATATTACCAAGCCGGTGCGGCTGGAGGAAGTCATTTCCGCACTGAAACGCTGGGCTCCGGCTCAGGCAAATTTTGCAGCGGAAAGTGATAAGAAAGAGAAACAATTCGCTGCCGGTGAAACCTGCATTTTTAGTCTTGCTAAAGCCGGATAACTTTAACAGCCGTTTTTCCTTATGGAAGGACGGGCTTTAAATCCATCTTATGTCCGCGACCTGTCCAATATTGCGAAAAATGACAAACAGGAATGTTTGTCCTACTGTAATTCCTTCTTTTTGAACAGCATCTTTTCTTTACGCGGCCTGTTCCGAGAATATTGTCGGGAGGTTGTCTCAAATCAAAAATAACAAAAAGAATTCTTTTAAGGCACGCCACAATTCAGCGCCTGCGATAGCGATTTTCATAGATTTCCTTCTTTATTGTCAAACTGAAAACAGTAAACGTGAAAAGTGAAAAGAATATAGCAAACCAAAGAACAAAAAAGTAAACCATTACAATTCGTAATTCGTCGTTCATGGTTCTTAGTTCTTTTAACTTCAGCGCTACGTACTCCGAACTAAGCACTTCACTAAGTTTTCCCACAATTCACGATTAACAATTCGCAATTGGCAATTTGCACTCTCGATTTGCTTTCCTCTGTGAATTCTTGTAACTTTTGCTCCAAGGTCATAAGCTCAGAGAATACTCCTTATAGTGCGGTCGCGGGGCTTATTATTATCTCTTGACTCGACCGTACGAATTGCAGTAGTCTGAGTTTGAAGAAGGGATCATTACCATGAACAACCCTGCAAAGAAGAACTCCTGGACTGGTTACACTCTCCTTCTGATTTTTATCATCCTGTCGGTATGTATACTCATCGGCGGCCATATCGGTTACGTAAACTATAGGCAAAACTATCGTACTGCGGTTGAAAAACAGCTTTCGGCCGTGGCGGAATTGAAAGTTGATCAACTTGAAGACTGGCGGAATAGAACGAATAGGGCGATGGGCTGTTCTTTTACAAGAATGACGAGTTTTCCACACTTGTAAAAAGGTTCATACGAAACCGAAACGACCCGGGCGCAAAGACGGGAATTTTAACGTGGGTAGAACGAGTACAAAACGCTTCTCAATACGATCTCATCATGCTGCTGGATACACAATTGAATACGATCTTAATGTATCCGGAGAATAAGGAGCGAGTTCGATTAGTAATCGATCAAAAAAACACTGAAATACTTCTATCGGGGAATATGGCTTTTCAGGATTTTTATCGAAATGATACGGATCATCGCATTTATTTGAAAGTCCTTATCCCGATTTTGGATTCTCACTCTTCAAATCGATTGGCTGCCGTACTTGCACTCCGGATTAGTCCGGAGGACAACATTTTCCCTCTCATCAAAAAATGGCCAACCCCAAGCCGAACGTCCGAAACTTTAATTATCCGCAGGGAAGGAAACGAGGCGCTGTTTCTTAATGATCTTAAATTCCACAGCGATGCGGCATTGAATTTACGGATTCCGTTGGTAAATAAAGATGTTCCCGCAGTAAAGGCAGCGCTCGGCCAGACAGGAATTGTCGAAGGTTTAGACTATCGCGGAATTCCGGTCATTGCCGATGTGCGCGCAGTTCCGAATTCCCCCTGGTTCATCGTCGCTAAAATGGATATGGAGGAGGTAAACAAGTCTCTGATAGAAAGACTTTGGCTCATCATCATTCTGGTATTGGCATTCATCGCACTCGCAGGCATAGCCGTTGGCTTGATATGGAACTTCCAGCGTAACCGTTTCTATCGGGAACAGCATCTCTTGGCTGAAGAGATGCGGGAAAGCGAAGAGAAGTTCCGAGCAATTTTCGAAAACAGTTCATCTGCAATGGCGATTATCGAGAGGGATACGACCATATCGATGGTCAATAAAGAATATCTCAAAATAGGCCTTTTCGATGAAAAAGATATTATCGGGACAAGCTGGACAAAGCAGATAGATCCGGAAGACCTTGAAAGACTAAAAGAATATAACCGAAAGAGACTGGCCGACCCGGGCAGTGCACCGGATCACTATGAATTCAAATTTTGCCGTAAGGATGGAGAGATCCGAAATTGCTCTCATGTCCGTGGCAATGATTCCGGCGAACCGGAAGATTATTTGTTCCTTTATAGATATCACGGAGCGCAAGCGGGCAGAAAAGAGGATTCTCCAGCTTAATCGGACGTATGCGGTTTTGAGCAATACGAATCAACTGATTGTGCGCGAAAGGGATAAACAAAAACTCTTTGAGGGTGCTTGTAAAATTGCCGTTGAGGACGGTAAATTTCTCATGTCATGGATCGGGATGCTGGATGAAGTCACCGGGAGCGTGGAACCGGCTGCCAGAGCCGGTGTATTCGAAGGATATCTGGAACATCTTCTTCATATTACAATCTTCGATACTCCCGAAGGACATGGACCGACCGGAACTGCTCTTCGAGAAAACCGCACCGTTGTTTGTAATGATATCGAACACGATGAGTCTATGATTCCCTGGCGGGATCGTGCGCTCGCAATCGGTTACAAATCTTCAGTGGCATTTCCATTGCACTTGACATCAAAAATCATCGGTACCATGAACTTCTATTCGAATGAACTTCATTTTTTTAATAAAGATGAAATTCATCTCCTTGAAGAACTTGCAGCAGATATTTCGTTTGCACTGGAATCACTGGCACAGGAAGAACAGCGCAAACAGATGGAGGCTGCCTTACAGGAAAGCGAACGGAAATTCCGCGAGGCAGTCATCAACTTAGACGAGGGATATTACAGCGTTACGCCCGGCGGAGTGCTCCTTGAGCACAACAGGGGATTCAACTGCATTTTCGGTTTCGATAAATCGGCGGATTTGAAAGGCAGTTATTTACCCGATTTCTGGCAAAATCCGGATGAACGAAAGGCATATCTCCGGGAATTAAATGCCCATGGCTCTATCTCCAATTACCAGATCAATGCTAAAAAAAATACGGGAGAGAAGATTACAATTCTTGCAAGCGCTCATTTGATTCTGGAAACGGATAATCGCCCGATGAGGATTGAAGGAATTCTTCTCGACATCACTGAACGAAAGCAGGCGGAGGAAGAAATCCGGAGACTCAATGCAGAACTTGAAGAACGGGTTCTGCAGCGCACTGCCGAGCTTGAATCGGCAAACAAGGAACTCGAAGCTTTCAGTTACTCTGTATCGCACGATCTGCGCGCACCATTGCGTCATGTCGGAGGATATGTGGAACTGCTGGCCAAACAATTTCAAGAGAACCTTCCTGAAAAAGGACGGCATTACCTGGACGCAATAACGGATTCTGTACAACTGATGGGTATACTGATTGACGACCTTTTGAATTTTTCCAGAAGCGGACGCACTGAAATGCGCCTATCAACTTTTGGAATGAATCAGGTAGTCGCAGAAGTGTCGGAACAAATACGCCAGTATAATTCCGGACGCAATATTAAATTATCCATTACCCGGCTGCCGTCCGTTCATTGCGATTATGCAATGATGCGTCTTGTCTGGGAGAACCTCCTCAGTAATGCCGTTAAGTTCACGCGAACAAGAGAGGCTGCAAAGATCGATATCGGGTTCCGTGAAGAAGGCAGCGAGTTCGTTTTTTTTGTGCGCGACAATGGAGTGGGGTTCGACATGCGCTATGCTCAAAAACTTTTCGGCGTTTTTCAACGGTTCCACTCCGCATCCGAATTTGAAGGAACTGGCGTCGGACTGGCAAATGTTCGGCGCATCATTATGCGTCATGGCGGACGCACATGGGCAGAAGCCGAACTGGAAGATGTATCTGCCGGCAAGCCGGGAGGAGCAACATTTTATTTCACATTGCCCAAATAACAAGGAGAGACAATGAGCAGTTTACGAACAATATTGTTTGCAGAGGATAATCCGAAGGATGTCGAATTGACTCTTGAGGCCTTGACCGAATATAATCTTGCAAATCAGGTTATTGTCGTCAAAGACGGTGTGGAGGTTTTGGAATATCTCCGGTATCAGGGAAATTACAGGATGCGTCAAAGGGGAATGCCGGTAGTTCTCCTGATGGATATAAAAATGCCTCGTATGGACGGCCTTGAAACACTCAGGGTCATTCGAGATGATGCTGCATTGAAAATGCTTCCCGTTGTCATACTTTCTTCGTCCCGTGAGGAACAGGATCTTATGCGAAGTTACGAACTTGGAGTCAATGCATACGTTGTCAAACCGGTGGATTTTAAAGAGTTTATGGAGTCGATAAAGCTTGTCGGCGTATTCTGGGCGCTGATAAATGAATTACCAATGCACGGGGATTGAAGCCATGAAAGTTTTAAAAGAAAAGCACAAATTAAAAATACTCCATCTTGAAGACTCGTCCCGAGATGCAGAGATTATACAGGAGTCCTTGAAAGAGGCGGGATTCGATCTGGAAATAGATTGTACGATGACGGAAAAGGAATTTGTCTCATTCCTTAGCCGCAGCACATACGATATTATTCTCGCGGACTTTAAACTACCCGGCTTCGATGCGTTCAGTGCACTGCGGCATGTCATGGAAGTATGCCCTGCGGTTCCTTTCATCTGCGTCTCTGGAACGATAGGAGAGGAATCGGCTGTAGAGCTTTTAAAGCAGGGAGCTGTCGATTATATCATGAAAGACCGTCTGGCGAGACTTCCTGCTGCCATCGAACATGCGCTTGATGAAGCGAAGGAAAAAGATTTGCGCAAAAGGGCTGAGGACTCGCTGCGCTTAGAATATTCCAGACAAAAGAAGTTCGTTGATTCAAATATCGTCGGCGTAGTTATTGCTGCCGCTGATGGAAAAATTTTGGAGGTCAACGATTATTATTTGAACATGCTTGGATTTACACGCAGGGAATTTGAGTCCGGAAAAATTAATTGGCGCGCCATAACACCGACCGAATCGCTGCCGGCAGACGAAAAGGCAATCAGGGAACTGCGCGAACGTGGAACCTGCACGCCCTATGAGAAGGAATATAGAAGGAAAGATGGAACAATCGTTCCGGTGTTTCTTGCCGATACATTACTTCCAGGACCGGAAGAAGAGATAGCTGCATTCGTGCTGGATATTACCGAGCGCAAACGTGCAGAAGAATCTTTACGAAAAAGCGAAGCGCAGCTGCGCGCCGTTCTCGATGCGACACGTTTTCCGATTGCTTTAGTCGATATTGAGGATAATAATATTGAATACTGGAGCCGCAGCGCTCTTGCTCTTTTCGGACATACCGCGCCTACTGCCGAACAATGGTATCAGAAGGCATACCCGGATCCCGATTACAGGTGCGAAGTGATCGCTCGGTGGAAAAAATCTCTGGAAAAGGCGAAACTCTCCGCCCAGGCAGTGAACGCTGGTGAATACCGCGTTACATGCCGCGACGGTTCTGTGCGTATTTGCGAACTTTATGCCGCTTTTCTGACGGACAGACTTATCGTCACCTTCAATGACATCACAGAGCGCAAGCTTTCGGAAGATATGCTAAAGCAAAGCGAAGCACGGTACCGTCTGTTGGCCGAACACATGAAAGATACGGTTTGGCTCATGGATATGGACTTAAGAACGACATATATCAGTCCTTCCGTTGAAAAATTGCGCGGATTTACTCTGGAAGAACTCTGGCAATTACCGCTTGATCGGCAGGTCGCACCCGCCTCATTCCAATTAGCAAAGAAAGCTTTTTCGGAAGAGCTGCCGAAGACGGCGGCAGACCCGGCCTATAATATTAATCGCACCTTAGAGCTTGAATTTTATCGTAAAGACGGTACGACGTATTGGTCGGAAACTACGTACAGTCTCATTCGTGATAATAAAGGAAACCCGGCATCCATTCTGGGTGAAGGAAGAAACATCACCGAACGCAAGCGTGCAGAGGAAGAACTGCGCGAAAGCGAGCAACGCTTCCGTTCACTATATGAAAATTCTACGATCGGCTTGTATAGGACTACTCCTGATGGGAAAATTATTTTAGCGAATCCTACCTTGGTGAAAATGCTTGGCTATTCATCTTTTGAAGAACTTGCCGCAAGGAATCTTGAAGAGGAAGGATTCGAACCAACGTATGAGCGAAAGCAATTTGTTGAACAGATTGAAATCAACGGTGAAGTGCATGGCCTGGAGTCGGTCTGGACTTGTAATGACGGATCGACTGTCTATATCAGAGAGAGCGCTCGAGCAATCCGCGATCCGAACGGAAAGACTATCTATTACGACGGAAGTGTTGAAGATATCTCCGAGCGCAAGCTCGCCGAAATGACGAGCAGGAAGGCGGAAGAGGCATTAGAGCAAGAGCATATCTTACTGCGCACACTCATCGATAATCTGCCGGATGCAGTTTATGTAAAAGATTCAGCAATGCGTAAAATCCTGGTGAATAAAGCCGATCTTGTGAATATCGGCAAATCGGAATCGGAAGTAATCGGGAAAAATGATGAGGAATTATTTCCGGCGGATGTAGCTGCTCACTTTATCCAAGACGACAAGATTGTTCTCGAGAAGGGGCAGTCGATTATCGACCGGGAAGAACTTTTAATCAATGAAAAAGGCGATAAAAAATGGCTCCTGACTTCTAAACTCCCTTTAAGGAATAAGGACGGTCACATTACCAGGCTCATTGGAATCGGACATGATATCACCGAACGGAAGCGAAAGGATGAAGAAATTGTCAAACTCAATCGCCTTTATGCACTTTTAAGTAATATCAACCAGTTGATTGTGCGGGAAAGTGACAGGCAGACATTGCTGAATGAGATGTGCAATATTGCCGGTACTGGACGGCGAATTTCAAATGGCATGGGTTGGTATTGTTGATCCTGAGACAAATTCGTTTCAGCCTGTCGCAAGCGCGGGTAAAGCAAGCGGCCAACGGAATAAACTTCAATCATCTCTCGTTCAAATCACGGCGGGAAGAGAACCATTGTGGAGGACACTTTTTGACGGTCAAATTATTATCAGCAACGATATTGAGCTCGACGATCGTCTGATATCACAGCGGGATAAATTACTTGTAATTGGCTGCTGCTCTCTGGCTGCATTTCCGCTCCATATCGACGACCAGATCATAGGGGTTGTAAATTTCTATTCAAATACAAAAGACTTTTTTAACGAGGAGGAATTGAAACTTCTCGAAGAACTTGCGATGGATATTTCTTATGCGCTTCATTCTTTAGACTTAGAAGACCAGCGGACATACGCTGAAAAAGAAATGCGGGAGAGTGAAAATAAATACCGCCGCATATTCGAGAATGTTCAGGATGTGTATTACGAGGCATTAATCGACGGCACGATTCTCGAAATCAGCCCTTCCATTGAGGCAATAACGAAGAAGCAATATAAGAGGAATGAACTTATAGGAACGTCGATGAACGATTATTATCTCAATATTGAAGAGCGGCAGACTTTTCATTCGGCATTGCAAAGGCAGGGGATTGTTTCTGATTATGAAATAACGCTGAAGAATCGGGACGGCTCACATATTCCGTGTTCGATTTCGGCAAAATTACAATACAATGCTCAAGGCGATCCGGAAAAAATAATAGGCAGTATAAGCGATATTACCGAGCGTAAGTTATATCATAATCAGCTTATGCAGACTCAAAAGGTCCAAAGCATCGGTACCTTAGCCGGAGGGATTGCGCATGACTTTAACAATATACTGGGCATCATTCTTGCATTTACTTCCATCTTGGAGCGGTCGAAATTAGACGAAGAGAAGATATTAAAGAGCACGACTGCCATCACGCAGGCGGTAAGCCGCGGTGCGGCGCTTGTGCGTCAGATAATGACTTTTGCACGGCAAACCGGCGTATCGATGAAACCGCTGAGGATTCCCGATTTGATCCGCGAACTCGT
The DNA here is from genome assembly GCA_963778945.1 of Ignavibacteriota bacterium. Lineage (GTDB taxonomy): Bacteria > Bacteroidota > Ignavibacteria > UBA10030 > UBA10030 > Fen-1254. The sequence continues at coordinate 123,342 of CAVZWL010000023.1, read as the reverse complement.
CGTAATGTTAAAAGAAACATTCCCGGAAGTCATCGAATTTCAGACCAGCGTTGAAAAGAATATTCCTATCGTCAGTGCCGATCAATCACAGATGCATCAGGTTTTACTGAACATCTGTGTAAACGCAAGGGATGCAATGCCGAAAGGCGGAATCATAAGTATTGAGGTCAAAACAATCGCATCCGAAACTCTTGTTCAACAATTTCCTGACAAGCCGTGAATGGGCGCTATATCTCAATCAGTATATCCGATACGGGTATCGGGATGGATGAGGAAACCAGTAGGCGAATTTTCGATCCGTTCTTTACAACGAAAGAACAGGGGAAAGGGTACGGGTTTGGGATTATCCGTTGTCCATGGGGTCATTCAGGAGCATCATGGATTTATTTCGGTCGAAAGCGAAATCGGACACGGGACAACATTTAACCTCTATATTCCGGCGCCGCAGGAAGAGAAGATGCTGGATATCGAAAATGCCAAAACGGAAGCAAAGCAAGGCGGAACTGAAACCATTCTTTTTGTTGAAGATGAACAGCTTTTGCGGGAAATCGTACAATCGACGCTTAAATCGATGGGGTATAAAGTCTTAACCGCCGCTAATGGAAAAGATGCCGTCGAAATCTATAAGAATAACTTTAAGGATATTGCTCTTGTTCTTACCGATATGGGATTACCCAAGCTTCTGGGAGCAGATGTATTTGCCGTGCTTAAGGAGATCAATCGGGATGTCAAGGTTATTTTCGCCAGTGGATTCATCTCGCTTGAGACAAGATCTGAGCTTCTCAAGGAAGGCGCAAAAGGATTCATCCTGAAACCGTACAATCTCAATGAAATGCTCCAGATGGTGAGAGAGGTGCTCAATGAGGACACAAAATTGAGTAAATAATCTTTGAAAAGTATTGAACCCAGATGTGAAAGTTTCTGTAACCGACACGGCCTGCCCGCATTGCGGCGACGCCGACTGATGAGTCATTCAGGCGGGTGGTGTCGGTAACTTCCGCGACCATCCCGAAAACATCTTCGATGCTTCCGGGACAAGCTCGTCGCAGCTACAAGTTGACATCGAGAGATCCCGATACGATCTTCTGTAGCCGACACCGGTGGTGTCGGTAATTTCCGCGACCAGCGGTCGCGGCTACAATGTGCCAACGGTGTCGGAGCACTCCACGACCATCCCGAAAACATCTTCGATGTTTCCGGGACAAGTTCGTCGCGGACATAGAATGCTGTCGGACACTGAGTAAATACAAAAAATGATTCATAATATTAGTGAAGGATATGACACCTGTCGAAATCGAATTATTCAAGGATGCGATAAAAGACATCGATTGTTCCATCGATGGAATAAAGGACGCTATCGGAATCTTCATTGCAGATACTTCGTTCCCTTTGAATGAAAATGAAGTTTTTGTTCAGTTTGTTTACGGACGCCGAATTAAGGGAACGAAAACTTATGACATTCAGAAATTAGGCGTAAGGATACCTAAAAATCATTTAAAGACCGAATTTATCTATGAAGCTGTCGGCGATATAAAAATGCAATGGCAGGAAATCAAGCAGGAATGCAAAAATGGATTGTTAAAGATACATCGCCCTCTTTATCCGTTCCATTTCGGGATTCCATACGAAGTTAATCCCGAGTTTGTTATGATCGGCAATCCGGCGCCGTGCGGCGAAATACTTCTTGAAGTTGATGAGGTCTTTATACTCGACTCCAAAGATAGTTATGTTAAAGAAAAGAAATACGAACTCCTCAATATCCCAAAGCGCACCGGCATACAAACGTTATTAACGTGGGAAGAAGCAGCAAAGAAATATCCCCCGAAATAAATTTGATGTTAAAGCCGGTCATCGTAAAATATTTTAAGCCTTTTTCGTAGATTGCGGGGTCGATTTCATTTTGCTCTTCGTTTTATAATCAATGTTTTTAGCTCGTTTTTGCTGATTATTCGGCAGGCCGTCGATATACATTGCAGCCGCGGCACGCCGTCGCGTGTGCTGCCTGAAAAGAAACTGATGTCTTTTAAATATGCCGCCCAGTTACATCTTCTGTAATACACTGAATTGCCATTGCGGTTTCATCGAGTCATTGATTTTGGGACTAACAAAAGCAGGAATTGGCTTGAAATGAGACAATAAAGAGAGAAGGATCGATAAAGGCAGATGTGATTACTTCAGGGAATCGGGCGCGAATAAGAAATTCTTCGGGATTTCTTTGAAGTATTTCAATTCATTCGTGAAACCCGTTCGTTCGATGCACTTGACTTCGAATAAAGCGATAAAATATTCCGGTATGATTGTATTCGTCTTATAAATTTCTTCGATAAATTGGTTCCGTAAAACGGAGTTTGCCAGCATTTTTGTCCGCTCCACCCGGCCTCCGTAGCCGAAGCCGACGATGAACATGATGTTCTCTTTTGAAAATCCGGGCATCTTCACGAGCAGGGAATAATCGACATTATATTTATTTTTTTGTTCGAATGGAGCCTGAATGCGGAGATATGAATTTAGAGTATCGGACTTTTCACCGACAATGAACACGCGTTCGTCAGGAGCGTACTGGAAACGAACGGGTGTTTTGTAAAAGATTTTGTTTAAGACTCGCAAGTTTCTAAACTCGCCGATATAGATCAGATTACGGTTCTGGATGCTTTCGAGAGAAAGCGTCGAGGACATGCAAAGCGATACATCATTTTGAAAATGAAAGACAACGTGAAGAATATCCAGGAGATTGTCGGTCGATCCGAACGGCATTCCCGCTATTTCGGACTTTGTTAAATTTGCATTGGGATATTTAATTAAAAAATCTGAGAGATCGCTTTCGGAAGATATTCTCCAGTCCCATATCTGCCGATAGCGTTTGTATTGAGTGTTGTATTCGTCCATCCAAAAATCATCGCCCAAAACGATGGTCACAGGATACCCGTTCCCAAAAAAAGGCCCCCAGATTTTATCGTCGGGATCGATGATATGCTGCGCCCCGTATATTGCAGGATTCTGCATTGTTCTGATCAGACGATACACGGCAAAAATATTCGTGAAGATGAGAATAATAATGACGGCCGATTTCCAGTGTTTGAAAAAAGGAGCGATGCGGTTCAAAATCCTGGAATATTGATTATTCGCCGATACGGCTTGAATTTCATACCGTCCCTTCGGAATCAGCAGTCTGACCTGATCTTCTTTCCCCTCGTCCTGGTAATAACTTTCCAGCTTGCTGCGCAGGGCAAAAACATGATGCCGAACGGTAGAATCTTTATTGGAATGGATTTGATCTTAAGATACTTCCTTTAAGAAAAGATGCTCCCGTTTATATCCCGAAATCATCCTGGCCTGATTTTAAGGGAGTATCACAAATCGCAGAAGTGAACGCAATGACAGCTTCTCCGGAGTATGAAGTGAAATTAACTTTCACAAAAAAATAATACACGAATCAGAAGACAACTGAATGAAAACAATTGAATGCCTGCTCGTTTTCTTCCTCTTTGCGATTCACGATGATGCCGACGCACTGAAGAACCGTCGACGCCTGCTCATGGATTATCATTGGAAGTTCATACAGGCAGACATCAAAGATGCTGAAAAGTACGATTTTAATGACAGTACATGGCGGACACTCAACCTTCCCCATGATTGGAGTATCGAAGGTGATTTTAAGGAAGATGCGCAGACAAAAGGCGGCGGCGGCTATCTTCCTGCAGGTATTGGATGGTACCGCAAACATTTTAACTTGACCACCATCGATAAGTATCAACAATTCTGGATTGAATTTGACGGTGTGTACATGAACAGCGATGTTTGGATAAATGGAGAGCACCTGGGCAGACATGCGTATGGTTATACGAGCTTTTACTACGATCTAACTTCCTTTATAAAAAAAGGAGAAAATGTAATAGCTGTTAGAGTCGATAATTCGCTTCAACCAAGCAGCCGCTGGTACTCGGGTTCAGGGATATATCGCCATGTGTGGTTGAATATTTCCGGTTCCGTGCATATCGCTCAATGGGGGACATATATTACCGCACCTGCGGTAGATTCATCGTCTGCAACGATTTCTGTCCGAACTTCAATTGAAAACAATTTTACTACAGTAAAAAAAGTTATTTTGCGGTCTGCCATTATCAATGAATCAGGCAAAGAAATTACATCTATGGAAACACCTCTTTCACTCGGGCCGTCGGGCAAAACGGAAATAGAACAAACCGTCAGGATAACTGCTCCTTCACTCTGGTCGATTGAAACACCGTTCCTCTATACGACTCTATTCATCGATCAAAGAGACGGAGAACGAAATTGACAATATTATTTCATCGTTTGGTATCCGAAAGATCGAATACGATAAAGATAGAGGGTTCTTCCTCAACGGAAAGCATGTGAAGATGAACGGTGTTTGCTTGCATCACGATGCAGGTTGTCTGGGGACTGCAGTTCCGGAACAGGCATGGAAACGGCGTTTACAGCTTTTAAAAGATATGGGATGCAATGCCATCCGAACATCGCATAATCCGCCGGCTCCTGAATTTCTTGACCTTTGCGATATGATGGGCTTCTTGGTTATGGACGAAGCATTCGATGAATGGGCGGAGGCAAAAGGGCAAGTTCCATTTGGTTACCATAAATATTTTTTAGAAAACTCGCAGTCCGATTTAATTTCAATGATTCACAGGGATCGGAACCATCCATCGATCGTGCTGTGGAGCGCAGGAAATGAAGTGCCGGATCAGGTCGTAGATTCCGGCAGTGAAGTGGAACGAAAATTAATGGAAACATTCCATAAAGAAGACCCAACACGTCCTGTAACGCATGCGAACGATAGAATCGCTGCCGGTGACGGCCCTGCTAAACTTCTTTTCCTTGAAATGCAGGATATTGTCGGATATAATTACGTTGACCGATGGTTTGAACGCAGGGAGTTGTATTACAGCATGGACAGGCACGATCATCCGGATTGGAAAATGATCGGGACAGAAAACGTTTCCATTATGGGCATCCGTGGAAAATATTCTCTTGTACCTGAGCAATCGGCTCTCTGGCCGGGCTTTTCAAACAATTATAAGTCCGGTATGATCCGGGCTGAGCAATTATGGCGATTTACTTCCGTGCACGATTATGTTATAGGCGATTTTATGTGGACGGGCATTGATTATCTTGGTGAAGCCCGCTGGCCTCAGAAGAATTCAAGTTCCGGTGTCATTGACCTTTGCGGCTTTCCCAAAGATGCATATTATTTTTATCAAAGCCAATGGACTCACAATCCTCTTGTGCATTTGTTCCCACATTGGAATTGGGCTGGCCGTGAAGGTCAGGTTATTCCGGTTCTTGTATATACGAACTGCGACAGCGTTGAGCTATTTTTGAATGGAAAATCTTTCGGCATAAAGTCTGTTGTGTTTCCTCAGCAAGGTAATTCGGGCGGCTGGAATACATATGCCAGGCCTTTTGTTCAAGCAACAACTTCGGACTTGCATCTTTCATGGGATGTGCCTTACGAAGCGGGCACGTTGAGAGTTATCGGCAAGAAAAATGGAATAATCGTGAGTGAAGAAAAGCGCACCACATCCAATCCTGCAGCGATACGTCTTTCCGCAGATAGAACGGATATCGATGCGGATGCCTGTGATATAACGAACGTTAAAGTGGAAATTATCGATGAACATGGATTGGTTGTTCCGGATGCAAATAATCTCGTTGAATTTACGGTCGAAGGCGAGGGAATATTGGCCGGCACTGATAATGGCGACCCGCAAGATTTAACATCAATGAAAAGTAAACAACGCCATGCCTTTAACGGTATGGCTCTTGCAATAATCAAATCGACTGAAAGAAGCGGCAATATTAGCATCACCGCTGCATCCGCAGGCCTCAAGGATGCCGTTCTGCACATCGTTTCACACAGACCGGTGAACGCTCTTCAGTCAATTGAAAATTTAAAATAGTTCAAACGGTTCATTTGAGGGCTCTATGAAAATACTTCTAAGAACTTTGGTTCCCTTTATGCGGAAGCAAACTGGTCTTCTTATTTGCCTTTTATTCATTCTCAGTGTTGAATCCGAAGCGCAAAATTACGCCATTGGAGCGGATTTGTCTTTTATGAAGCAAGCGGAAGATGGAGGTTTTGCTTTTAAAGAACAGGGACAGCCAAAACCGTGTTTGCAAATATTCAGAAATCACGGATATAATTGGGTGCGTCTGCGGTTATTCCATACTCCAAAAGATTTGCCGAATAATCTTGAGTACACCATTGCATCAGCAAAAAATGCAAAACGGCAGGGTTTTAAGCTCCTGCTCGATTATCATTATTCCGATACATGGGCTGATCCGCAAAAACAATTTATCCCGAAAGCGTGGGAGGGAAAATCTCATGATGATTTAGTCCGGGCGGTTTTTGAATATACAAAGGTTACAATGACCGCATTTCGCGACTCGGGTGTATTTCCTGAAATGGTTCAGATTGGGAATGAAATTATCAACGGGATGCTGTGGCCGGACGGGAAACTGCCGGAAAACTGGAAGAATTTTGCCGAATTGCTGCAAGCGGGCATTAGCGGAGTCTATGCCGGCTGCGGAAATAACCCATGCCCTCAAATTATGATTCACATCGATCAGGGAGGGAACAAAGACCGGACAAAATATTTTTTCGACAAACTTAATTCATTTGACATACATTACGATGTCATCGGTCAATCCTATTATCCTTGGTGGCACGGCAGTTTACTCGACTTACGGGAATGTTTAATCTTTGCCGCTCATGAATATAAGAAGGATATTATTGTTGTTGAGGCTGCCTATAACTGGAAACCAAAGGAATATATTTCTAAAAATGCACCGTTTGAAGAGTCACCTGAAGGACAAAAAGAATTTCTGGAAGAAGTGAATCGGATTGTCATGAGTGTGCCTGAGAATAGAGGTGCAGGTGTTTTTTGGTGGGAGCCTGCCGTAAAGAGCGGTTCAAGAAGTTTCTTTGACGATAATGGGAATGTACTGCCCGTGATCAATGTGTTTGATAAATTCACAAGAAAGTAGCGTTGCAATCAAACAGGATATGATCGTTGAATATTGACATCAGTCAATAGAACATACTTGTCCAGGACTGTCATCCCCGAGTGATCTTGTGGGGACAGATCATTTTTGAGACCGCTTCTAACTGACGATACGCAAAAACAAAAAGCACTAACATTCCCGTTCCGATAAAGCCGGGAGGAATCCAGAAGAACCGGATGTCCCGCCTTCGGCAGGCAGGCCTATGAAAGTCCCGTTTTCCAGAATCCCGCTCGCCTGTCTTCTGGACACAAAGGAGCGTAAACCAAAAGGCGGAGATGCCGTTTGGATGAACGGAATGCAGTCCCGATGCTCCTGGCGTACACAACTTCAATGAGTGCCATTTTATTCTCTAGCGTTCGTTAAATTGCAGACTTGCAGCAGAGATTTTCCGTTCTCAAAATTGGCAACATCGAATTCACTCTTCTTTTCTTTTTCAAGCTGCCAATGCTTGATATTGAAAAAATACTATCTTATCATTTGCTCATCGATCGGGGCACGTCATAAAGAAGAGAAACACCATGGCACAGCACAATAAGCAAAGATTGTCTCATGATTGCTGAAGAACTGCTGCTGACCTGCATGACTTATGCGGGCAGAAATGGTTCGTCGCGCCTCGGTTCATCTCGGGATGACGATTGCTTGTATTCAATTCACCGGGATTGATCCGAAGGTGTTCTCATGTCTGTCTCTTCATCCGGCAATACTGATGCGTATCTCGAGCGCGGCCTCGGTTTTAAAGAAGCCACCGCGCTCAACATGATCAACATGGTGGGTATCGGTCCCTTTATTGTCGTCCCCTTCGTTGTAAAAACCATGGGCGGCCCCCAGGCAATGGTCGCATGGGTCGCGGGTGCAGTACTTGCGTTAATGGACGGTTTTGTTTGGTCGGAACTAGGGGCCGCGATGCCCAGGGCAGGGGGCAGCTACTTCTTTCTGCGCGAGTCGTACGGACCTGCCCGTTGGGGCAAGGCGATGTCGTTTCTCCTGATATGGCAGACAATGTTTCAGGCCCCGCTGGTAATCGCCTCCGGCGCAATCGGTTTCTCCCAGTACTTTACATATCTCGTGCCCTTGACAGGCCTGGAGCAAAAAGCCATATCCGGCACTCTCGTTGTGGCCCTCGTGATTCTTCTCTATAGACGCATTACTACGGTCGGCAGGTTGTCGCTCCTGTTATGGACCGGCGTGGTACTTACGTTTGTCTGGCTTATCTGGGGAGGAGTTACGCACTTTGAGAGCCGGCTGGCGTTCGATTTCCCTGCTGGTGCGTGGAATTTTTCGTGGTTGTTTTTTGCAGGTCTGGGTCAGGCAACGGTCCAGACCATCTATACATACCTTGGTTACTATAATGTGTGCCAGCTTGGAGGAGAGGTTCAATCACCGGAAATAAATATTCCGCGAAGCATTTTCATTTCCATAGCGGGAATTGCGATACTCTATCTTGCAATGCAGCTTAGCATCTTCGGCGTTGTTCCATGGAGGCAAATTGCAGAGTCTCCCTATATTGTCAGTACTTTCGTCGAGCGTATCTATGGCGGACATGCAGCGACCATAGCGACAATTCTCATACTCTGGATTGCGTTTGCATCGCTGTTCTCAGCTTTACTCGGATATTCCCGCATTCCATATGCAGCCGCAACCGACGGCGCATTTTTCTCGCCGTTCGCTCGGCTCCATCCGACAAAGCATTTTCCCCATGTTTCACTTCTCATGCTGGGAGGGACGGCGTTCGTGTTTAGTCTGTTCTTTAAACTGACCGATGTGATTAAAGCGATTCTTGCCATGCGCATTCTTGTACAGTTCATGGGGCAGGCGGTAGGTGTAATGCTTCTCCGGCGGCAATGGCCGTCGGAACGACTGCCGTTCAAGATGTGGATATATCCTGTTCCCGCTCTCCTGGCGCTTGTGATGTGGGCAACCATTTTCTATTCGACAGGCACTGCATTCATGGCTGCCGGCAGCGGCGTTGTCGCGGTTGGTATCATTGTGTATATCGTACGCGGCCGGATTCTTCATGAATGGCCGTTTGAACGGCAAGAAGAGCAAAAGACGGCGCTGGAACAACTCAAATAATAAATTTTGCCGGCATAAAACGATAATGGAATAACATAATACAGCTCATTTCGTCTTTTAGAAAATATTCCATACTGTTCATTTGACATTGAAATGATGCAGTATAAGACATCATCGAACGCTCACAAAAATAAAATTTCATCGGGATTATGAAAAACATCATACTCAAATATTTTGATTTGAAAATACTCGGCACAACAATCCGGCGGGAAATTACGGCCGGAATAACAATATTTATAACGATGGCATATATTATCGTCGTCAATCCTAAAATATTAGAGGCAGCCGGAATGCCGTTCGGCGCTTCTATGACCGCTACAATTCTCAGCGCGTTTTTTGGAACGATACTGATGGGTTTGTATGCCAAGCGTCCGTTCGCTATAGCGCCGTATATGGGAGAAAATGCTTTTATTGCATTTACGGTTGTTAAAGTGATGGGTTATTCCTGGGAAACGGCGCTGGGAGCAATTTTTGTAAGCGGAGTGCTCTTTACGATCCTTACACTCTTTAAAATTCGCAGCTGGCTTGCCGAAGCGATTCCCCAATCGCTCAAAATAGCTTTTACGGTCGGTATCGGATTGTTCCTTGCATTTATTGGTTTGAACGAGACGGGCATCGTTCAGCTTGGAATCCCAGGTGCACCGGTCCATGTGGGGAATCTGCATAAACCCGAAATCATGCTTGCAATATTCGGGTTTTTGCTGATTGGTTTTTTGATGCTCAAACGTGTGAACGGCGCAATGCTGATAGGCATCCTCACTGTTACCCTGCTTGGATTCATCCTCCGATTGGTCCCTTTGCCCATACAATGGCTCAGTCTGCCGCCTCCTCTGACGCCTATTTTTCTTCGACTCGACATTGCCGGTACTTTAAGCTGGGGAATGTTCTCCGTTGTGCTTACGATATTTGTTATGGCTTTTTTAGACACAATTGGGACACTCATAGCGCTCGGCTACAAAGCGGAGATGTTGGATGAGAATGGAAATCTTCCGGGAATTGAAAAACCTATGTTGGTAGATGCGGTTGCGACCACCGTATCCTCATTGCTTGGAACAACAACTACAGGCGCTTACATCGAATCGGCAACTGGAATTGCGGCTGGCGGAAGATCCGGGTTGACCGCTGTAGTTACAGCGCTCCTTTTCCTCAGCGCTCTTTTCTTTGCACCGTTTTTTACCGTTATTCCCGGTTTTGCATACGGTCCTTCTCTTATAATCGTAGGTGTGCTCATGATCGCTCCCGCGGCAAAACTCCGTTTTGACGATTTATCGGAAGCTCTTCCGGCATTCTGTGTAATAACGCTGATGAGTTTTACATATAATATCGGAATCGGAATGACGGCCGGTTTTGTTCTCTATCCCTTATTCAAAGTACTGAATGGTAAAGCAAAGGATATGCATCCCGGCATGTGGGTGATGGCCGGATTGTCCCTGATGTTTTTTATTTTCTATCCGTATTGAACGATAACGCCGCGGGTCATAAAGACGGAATCTTTGTTCAAATGATCGGACTGTTTCTCGTGTTTCATGCTTAAGTCTCCGGCAGGCGACATGTCCCGAATCCTGCGCCAACGATGAGTTCGTATACTTCCAATATCAAGCATACCTGCTTGAACGAGTAGAGACATTTCAAGTGTTCGAAGGAGGGATAGGGAAATATCCTGCTTCACAAAGCTCGGGTACTCAGAGGCCGGAGAGAAATGAAAATAATAAATTTATCATTCCTTGTGATCCTTATTCAAGAATAAACACAGTTGCAGGCAGCTGCTCTGAATCTGTCAGCGGATTGCGGATTTCATAGCCTGATATCCCGATACATGGAGAGGTAACTCCAGGAGGAGGAATATGTTATGAAGAGAAGAACTTTGCGAAAGGTGTGTCTCTTTATCATGCATGACAGAGCATCAATGAGAAACACTATGTATCGTTGTCTGTTGAATACTCAACCAATATCTCTCGCCGCAGCTAAAGTTTCAGGTGGATTTTTTTGAAATCACGCCGGGGAAAAATTTATTTGCACAATCGGGACATATGCCGTGAGTAAATTCGACATCGACTCTTTTTGCCATGTACGCTTCGATTTGATTCCAATAACCGTCATCATCACGCACTTTTTTACAGTAGGCGCAAATAGGAAGCAATCCGCTTAATGTCTTTACTTCCGCTATGGCCTGCAACAAATTTTGGTTCAGTCGTTCGAGGTCGATATTTTTCTGCTCAAGCTGCCTGTGGATTTCTATAAGATCGTCGTGAGCTTTGTGAAGTTCATTACTTTTTTGGACGGCGTTCTCATAAGTCGAAAGCAAAAGATCGATGATCTGCATCTTATCGGAATTGAAAAAGTATTTCTGCCCTGCAAACATAATTTCAATTTCTGAATTCAGACTCCGATATTTCCGCAATTCCTGATTGGCAAAGATATACTGTATTCGTGAAATAAGAAAAGTATCCTCGTAGGGCTTTGTCAGAAAGTTGTCAGCCCCGGCTTGGAGAGCTTTTATAACATCTTGAGGATCAGACAACGAGGTCAGCAGCATCACTGGAATGTGTTTCAGGTCGGGATCGCTTTTTAATGTCTTGCAAAGTGCAAAACCATCCATCTCAGGCATGATAATATCGGTTATGACCAGATTCGGTTTTTTTCGACGGACCCGTTCCAGCGCTTTAACGCCGTTGGGTGCAGAATCTATAACATATCCTTTCTCTTCGAGAATTATACGAAGGAGTTTAGTCTGCGTCGGACTATCTTCGACAATAAGAATATTGACTTGCGCTGCCATCAGTTTCTGCTCCTGCTATTCTCGTTCATAAACACCATACCGGATTTTGCCGAACATGTCCAATTCCCTACATAAAGTAAATGTACGAACAATTTTGTTACTTAACACTTACACGGAAAGAACCAGCTCCAAAAGAATATAATCTGCTGCAATTTCTATAATGTTCGCAAAAACGGTGCTTTTTACACTCTAAACCGGTACATTCTATAACTATTAATACAAGTTGCCTTTTTACTTAATTTATACCACAATATGCAACAAACAAAATACAATATAAAGCATTTACAATTTTTTTTTAAAGTATTTATTTCTTGTTCGATGGGCTTTCGTATGCAGAAAGAAATATTTCATGCCTCCTCTATTTATTTACCGGCATATATTCTTTCTCAAAACGAAGCAATTCATGATCTATGCCCGATAACTTAATGGATGGCGCGCCATCTGTCCGATGTTTTCAATAGTTAAGGGAAGCGGCTATTATGAAGAAAAGAGATTTTAAAATACTCATTGTCGATGATAACACGGCATATTTGCGAATTCTTTCTTACATCCTGAAAAGCGAAGGATATGAAATTTTGGAGGCAGAGACCGGGACTGATTGTCTGCGATTGTTGAATGAGTGTAATCCGGACCTGCTCATGCTCGATGTCTTTCTGGCCGATATGAACGGTGTTGAAATATGCCGGCAAATCAAGAACAATCCGGACATCAAACATACTCTTGTTGTCTTGATCTCCGGCGTAGAGATCGAAAGTAAAAATCAGGTTCAGGGCCTGGATGCCGGGGCAGAAGGCTATCTGGTAAAGCCGATCTCAAAACAGGTACTGCTTGCGTATGTGCGTTTGATGGAGAGAATAAAGCAGAATGAGGACGAACTTCGTGATGCAGCCAAAATGCTTGACAGGCGGGTAAAGCAGCGGACCAAAAAACTGGAAACCGTTAATAAGAAATTATTGAATGAAATATCCGAACGGGCAGAAATTGAAAAGATATTGGCGAGCAAGGAAGAGCACTACCGTATGCTTTTTCTTAATAATCCAATCCCACTTTGGGTGTATGACCGTACGACGCTTGCTTTTCTTGCCGTGAATGATGCTGCGGTTCAGCAGTACGGCTACTCAGCAGAAGAATTTCTTTCCATGACGATCAAAGAGCTTTACAATGATGAAGAAGAGACTCGATTTCTGCAGTCTGTAGAGGCCGGCGGAGAAGCGCTGCGCAAAGCGGGATCCTTCTGCCATAGGAAAAAAGACGGAACGGTCATAGATGTCGAGATTACAACGCACGATTTGATATTTGAAGAAAAACCGGCTCGCCTTGTTATGGCGACCGACATTACCATGCGCAAACGGGCGGAAGAAGCAGTCCGGGATTCCGAGGAAAGATTCCGGATGATATTTGAAAATGTTTTCGACGGTATTTGCATATACACGAATAATCCTGATCCCTATAAGAGAAAGCTTATCGAGTGTAATGAACGCTACGCTTCCATGGCAGGGCGAACCCGCGAAGAGCTGCAGCGCGTAGGCATTCAAGAACTGCAAATCACGCTTGAAGAAAGTGCGAATTCCAATCGCCTGGAAGCCCTTGCGAAGGGAGAAATTTATCAGGGCTCTTTTTCATGGATCCGTCCGGATGGAAAAGACAATATCATCGAGTATACCGGTGTGCCTATCACCTGGCGCGGAGAGCCGTACTCTATCGGCATCGATCGCGATGTCACGGAACAAAAACGGGTAGAGAGAGCTCTTCGAGAAAGTGAAAAGAAATACCGGGATATTGTCACCTGGGCTCCCATCGGCATATATCAATCAACGCGAGCAGGGGAAATGCTCAGCGCTAATACCAGTATCGCAAAACTGTTAGGTTATGACAATGTGGATGAATTGATCGGATGCCACATGGGACAATCGATTTATTATGACGATGAGGATCGTAAAAGATTTATTGCGCAACACGATGCTTACGGGGAAAATGTTGCATTAAGTTGCGAGACCCGGTGGAGGAAAAAGGATGGATCGATAGTCTGGGTCTTAATGACGGTCCACGATTTAAGAGACAAATCGGGGAATATCCTTTATTACGAAGGATTTGTTTTCGATATTACGGAACGTAAACATGCGGAGGAAGCTTTACGCGAAAGTGAAGAACGTTATCGTCTGCTTGTTGAAAATTCTACGGATCTTGTCATCGAAATCGATGCTGAGGGAAAATTCCTTTATGTCAGTTCGAACGTCAAGCTGATCCTTGGTTTTGAGCCGGCAGATTTGGTCGGTACGAACGTGCTTTCCAGGGTTTACGGCAAAGACAAGCCCCTGATGAAGGAGATTCTCGATAATCAGGGCGGAAGCGTTATGTATCGCTACGGGGACAATTTGGGCAGGTGGCATTGGTTTGAATCTTCAGGCCGAGTCTACAGTACTTCGTCGGGTGAACAGCGAATGGTCATGGTGAGCCGTGATATTACGCAGCGCCGGAAAGCTGAGCAGGAACTTGACGTTTCCCGCAAACAGCTGCAGCATTTTACTGAACACCTTGAACAGGTCCTTGAAGAAGAGCGGAAACGAATTTCACGCGAACTTCACGATGAGCTCGGTCAGTTACTGACCATCTTGAAATTTGACCTAAGTTGGCTTAGATTAGAGGGAGTAAAGGATAATACGGATGTTATGATGAAGATTGACGGCATGATGGATGCGTTAAATGAAGCGCTGGCCTCAGTGAAGCGGATCTCAAAGGAAATACGGCCGCCGCAGCTTGAGGCGCTTGGTTTGGGCGGATCGATACAATGGGACATTGATCAAGTAGAAAAAAAGACAGGACTTTTAGGTATTGTAACAATCGAACCTGCTGAGTTCGAAGTGAAAGCTAAGATAGGCGAGGTTCTATACCGGATTTTTCGGGAAGCGTTAACCAACATCGTGAGACATGCACAAGCACAGCACGTTTATATCAGATTAATACAGCGACAGGATTCAATAATCCTCTCTATTCGTGATGATGGTCGAGGCATTACCAAGAAAGAATTGACGAACACGACTACATTAGGATTAGTCGGTATACGCGAGCGGATTCGGACGATCAGCGGAACTCTAACCCTTGATGGAAAACCGGGGAACGGAACAATGCTGACAGTGGAAGTCCCGCTCAGCAAACAAGAGAAGCGGAGATAGAAGATCATGATTCGTGTCCTTATTGCCGACGACCATCCGATAGTCCGAAAAGGACTCAAGACAATCCTCAAAGATATACCGGATATCAAAGTTGAAGATGAGGCATGTGATGGTCTTGAAGTAATGGAGAAGATCCGGAACACAGATTACGATGTTCTTGTACTCGACCTCTCTATGCCAAAACTCGATGGATTTGAAGCAATAAAAAGAATTAAATCAGAAAAACCTGAGATGGCAATTCTCATATTAAGCATGAATCCGGAAGAGGTATTCGGAATTCGCGCATTGAACCTCGGTGCATCAGGATATTTATCCAAAGATATTGCGCTTGAACATCTCATACCTGCAATTCGAAGAGTTGCTTCAGGAAAAGTTTTTATCTCTCAAGTGCTCGCCGAATCCATCGCGCAGAATATAAGCCGGGGCTCCCCGAAGCTTCCACATGAACATCTCTCTGATCGTGAATATCAAATCATGATTATGATGGCCAAGGGAAAGTCATTAAAAGCGATTGGAGCGGAGCTCTCAGTCAGCGTCAAGACGGTAAGTACGCATCGGACTCATATTTTGGAGAAAATGAAACTTGAGAACAATGCACAAATTGTGACCTACGCCCTTCAGAACGGTCTGCTGACGTAATCCATACGGTTATGAGTTATATAAAATAATCGTACTCGTTTTTTATGCCGGTCTGCGAAATCAAAAAATGCAGATGGAAGGTCGGTTCTGCAGAATTCTCTTTATCAATTAATTTGAAACGGATTCGCTTTCTATCTCCAACTCCTGAGTCTTTGTCGGCGTCTCAAGGATTTATATTTCTCTCCTGTAAAACTTTAGAATAGTCCCGTCTTTCAGCTGATTTTTCCATCAGTTTTTTCCTATGCTTCTCCCCGATTCTATCCGTTTTTCCCGGACTGCCGGGCGCCGATTCGGCAATTTCATGCTGTTTTGCTTAAAGATTTTGGTTGCTATTGGAAGTATACGACATTCCCGAGTTTTCCCGGTTCCGCTCTCTGTAAACTAAACCCTACATGAAAATCAGACTTATTCTGATACTCCCGATCATTCATTTTTTGCAAATTGCACTCGTAATTATTGGACAGATAATGATTAAAGAAAGAGGGTCTCTATCTCCTCGATCGTCTTGTTTATGAAAAATCTTATTTTATGGACAAATCAGCTTTCATATTTCCATTCAATCACTGCAATAAAGTTTATAATTTAATAATTCCTTGAAAGGAAGAACTCAATGACAGCCACAATGAATATAAAAGCCCAAAGGGAAAAAAGAGTTCAGACAGAAGAGGTGCTTCAACTGGTGAGTTTTAATATCGGTCAAGAAGAATTCGGGTTGGACATTCAAAGAATCCAGGAAATCAACCGAATGGTTGATATTACGCATGTCCCTAATTCGCCGGAGTTTGTAAGCGGTGTAATAAATTTGCGCGGAAAAGTTATTCCCATTATCGATTTGCGGAAGCGATTCGGTTTTCCGCAGAAAGAATATGACAGGAACACACGCATTATTGTCGTTGAATTGGGCGAAGCGGTCATCGGATTTATAGTCGATGCCGTTCAGGAAGTAATTCGGATTCCGAAAAATATTACAGAACCGCCGCCGCCGATTGTCGCCGGTATCGGGTCGGAGGTACATTACTGCTGTCGCTAAATTGGAAAATCGCTTATTAATTCTGCTCGATCCTGATCGTATACTTCTGGAGAAAGAAAAGCAGGAACTCGTGTCGACAACCTGAAGCGATGATATGAATAACATGAATGAGCAGGAAACTTGCTCTGCTTGACCTGCGATCAAGGCAAAACATACTTACAAGAGAGAAAAAGAATCATGAACAAGACAATTATTAATTCCTTATCCACATTGATCCTTGTTTCGGGGGTCTGGACATTCGTGCTGCCGCAGGAAAAAATTAAAATCGCCGTTATTCCTAAAAGCAACAATGCCATTTTCTGGAAATCAGTACACGCAGGCGTAAAATTGGGAGCCGCTGCATTAGGAGGCGTTGAAATTGTGTGGAGAGGTCCGTCGAAGGAGGACGATGTTGCAGAACAGATATCAATTGTTGAGCAGTTTATAAATGAAGGTGTATCGGGGATCGTACTTGCACCCTTGGACAGGGATGCTTTAGCTGTGCCGGTTGCTCATGCTGCAAAAGGAAGAATACCGGTCTTAATCTATGATAGTGTGCTGCGAGGAAAACAAGGAAAAGATTTCATCAGTTACATCGGTATAGACAACAAAAAAGCAGGAAATGTAGCGGGTCAGCAATTAGCCAAATTGCTTGGAGGCAAAGGCAAGGTTGTCATGCTGAGATGCGCGATTAGTCAATCCAATCTCAGGAGCCGTGAAGAAGGATTTCTTGAAGCGATAGCAAAATACGAAGGTATTCAGGTGATCGAGAAGAATCGTCATGTCAGCGGTACGACAGAGGAAGCCATGAATGAAAGCATGAAAATGGCCGATAAACTTGCCGAAGCAGACGGTATCTTTTGTTCCTTTGAACAATCAACAATGGGCATGGTTCTTGCGCTGCGAAAACTTAACCTGGCTGGTAAAGTCAAATTCGTCGGTTTCGACGCACCAGCTTTTACGATTGAAGCGTTAAAGAAGAATGAAATCGATGCCGTTGTCACTCAGGATCCGGCGCGCATGGGATATTTTTGTATTAAAACGATTGTCGATAAAATCCGCGGAAAGGAAGTTCCCTCCAATATCGACGTCGATGTATGTGTGATAACTCGTGATAATCTTAACGACCCGGACATCCAAAAATTGATTGCTCTTCCAAGTATGTCGGATTAGGACTGTATTTTTAGCGAAAGAATAATTTAAGAAATGCTGCAAGGACACCGGAAGAAGAGTTTATTCTTGAGTAAACAAAATACGCAGAGGAGCTCGAGAAGCGATTATGGACGAAGTCTACAGTATGCAATTTGTTGTGATCGTTTCTTATCGCCTGAACGATGCGTCGATAGTCGCCCAATGAAAAGAAAATCTCATGGATGAACAAACGAAAAATCTTGTAAGTCTTCTGTTGACAGATCCGGATCCTGATAGCAGGCGAAGAGCTGCAGAAGATCTTGCGGAATACGGCGATCGGAACATCCTTTCAGTTCTTTCCATTGCTTTGCAGGATACGAACAAGGGAGTCGGAGATGCTGTTTCACGCTCACTCTTAAGTATCGGAGGCGTAGCCGCTGCGCGTGCAATCGTGCATCATATTGAAGATGAAAGTCTTACCTCGCGAAGCATGGCAGCTAAACTGCTTGTCAAACTAGGGAAAGACTCGGTTCACGCGCTTGTTCCATATCTGGGAGATGCCGACAAAGATATTCGTAAAATTGCAGTAGATATTATCGGGGAGATTAAAAGCAAAGAACCCATTTACTATCTGCTGCCGCTTTTGAACGATCCGGATCCGAATGTTCTGGTGTCAACTCTTGAAGCTCTCGGCAACATCGGAAGCACCGAAGCAATCGGATTGATTCGCGGCGTATTTGAGAAACTTCCATTCGCGCGCATCATCGCAATAGAGGCGCTCGGAAAGATCGGCGGCAGCACTGTACGTGATTATATCGAGAGCAAATTTAAAGAAGTAATCACTGATGGTGACGCAGATGGAACTTATATCTTCGCTTTGCTTGATGCGATAGGAACTGTCGGAAATGCCGAAACGCTTGAAATAATTCAAGCGAACTATGAGAACATTAATGGACCTCTTCGGAATATTCTGCTGCATGTTATGGTACAGATCATAGAACGATGCAATCTTGAATATAAATTTGATCATAAGGTTCGAAGCGATCTCCTCCATGCTCTCCACAACGATAATCATGATATTCAACTCAGTGCGGCAAAGGGACTGATTCAATTTAAAGATACGCAGACCACAAAGGCGCTGCTTCTCTCTCTCGGTATTTCTGAAGAAATGGATTTTGTAATTATCGCTCAAATGTCGGAGCGGCCTCAAGTATTCCGAATTGCCATGGAGTGTCTCGAAGGAGGGATGACAAGAGGAAAGATTCAGCTCATTATGCTTCTTGGAAAATTAGCGATAGAATTTATTCACTCTTTTAAAAAATATGACAGCTTCCCAATCGATAACGACGAACTGAACAGAGCATTTGCAGCGACAGCAGCATATTGGCCTGAAGCTCATCAGGAAGACTGGGAGATTATTGCGGATACGCTCTTTGGACTCGATTGTGACCGTGCTCTTGCATTCCTCAGCAGTGTTATTCCGGAACTCGATCCATGGTCGCGAGTTCATATTATCGAAAGACTCGCTGCCATAGCGACACAGCGCGCCTTGGATTGCATTGCAAGATTAAGCAACGACGAAAACGAGACGGTACGGGAAGCCGCCTTATCAGCGCTCTACACGGCAGGATATCCTGCCGGCGGAAGCAGACCGTCGAATCGGACCGAACCGCTTGAGCATAAAGACGATTAAAATGTTTGAAGAAATCCCTGAAATAGCCCGTACCGATCCTGCTGCTCCGATGCTTTCTGATGAAACCTTCGTTGTGCTGAGAAACTTTATCTATGCAAAAACCGGTATTTTCTTCCCTGAAAAGAAAAAATATTTTCTTGAGGGAAGACTTGCAAAGCGTCTGCATTTTTTAAGGATTGCTCATTTTGAAGATTACCTCCAATTATTAAAAAATGAACAGCATAAGCAAGGCGAGTTTGAATTCCTGTGCAACACAATTACGGTCAACGAAACTTCATTCTTTCGGAATGAACCGCAAATCAGTGCGTTCCAACGGAATCTGGCCGGGGAAATCATAGATGCTAAAAAAGGATTGGGTGCTCGAACTCTCAGAATCTGGTGTGCGGCATGTTCTTCAGGCGAAGAGCCGTACACACTGGCGATCCTGTATCTTGAACATCTCAAACCCCGTTTTCCCGACTTGCATATTGAGATTATAGGTACTGATATCAACACAGCAATATTGGATGCGGCACGGAAAGCTGAATACAATCACTACGCAATCCGCAGCACGCCGGAATTATACTTGAAGAAATATTTTGATAATTCCAACGGACTGTACCGGCTGCATGCAGAAGTCAAGGATCTTGTGCGATTTGAACATCATAATTTGATGGACCGCCAAAAGAACAGGCGGATGATGCACTTCGACTTCATTTTTTTGTACGAATGTTCTTATTTACTTCGACGAAAAAGCAAAAATACAGGTTGTTGGGGATCTGTATTATAGCCTCAACCGGGGCGGATATCTCTTTATCGGCTATTCTGAGATGCTGCACAGAATTTCTACTGCATTTAAACTTGTGAGCATTCCCGGGGCAACTGTATATAAGAAGGAGTAAGGGAAGTATGGAAAAGGTAATTCTGGTGGTTGATGATTCATCGACAGTTAGGAAATTTGTAGCTGCCTCGCTGAATATCAAAGGATTTCGGGTTGTTACCGCAGGAGACGGAGTAGAAGCTCTTGAGCGAATGCCTTTAGAGAGATTCGACCTTATTATTACTGATCTCAATATGCCTGATATGGACGGTTTTGAATTTATCCGTACGCTCCGAGAATCCCCCGAATTTCGTAATATTCCGATTATTGTCCTGACCTCGTTTACGGATTTAAAAAGCAAGGATCAAGCAATGGAAATGGGGGCAATCGCGTTTCTTGAAAAACCGCTCAGCACTGAAGCGATTCAACGAGAGGTTCTGCGTTATGTCAATAAGACCGTGCAGCATGTCGAATGAGCATAGGAAATATCCTATTCATAAATCATGCTTGTGCCGATTTATTTAGTAGAGATAATATTCCATTATGATGAAGAGAAAATATGTATATAAAAATTATCAAAATAATTTAACCAAAAAAGGATAATGCCATGACATCAATGAAAATCCTCATTGTGGACGATTCCATCACGATACGACGTATTATCTCAACTGCGTTGAAAACCGTCGGTTATTCAGATACAGTTGAAGCTGCAAACGGAAAAGAGGCCCTTGCAAAGCTTGAAGCTGGTAATGTGGATTTCATTATCACAGACTGGAACATGCCGGAAATGAACGGTTTGGATTTTATCAAAGAAGTCCGTTCAAAACCGATGTACTCGTCCTTGCCGATCCTTATGGTCACTACTCGCGGAACCGAGCATGATGTCATTGAAGCTCTGCAGGCAAAAGTGAACAGTTACATTGTAAAGCCATTCACGCCCCAGGAACTGAAAGAAAAGATCCAAGGCATTCTTAAGACGGTTCAAGTGAACACTATTTAAAATGAGCGATTCATTGAATATCACGATACTATGAACCGAAAAGGATATGAACTATGAAGCAACAGGATCTTGACAGCATCCTTCGAAAGGTCGCCGATCTTCAGGTGTTCTGCGAGTATGGTCAGCGTACCCTTCCGATTCTCGATGAAATATCTGTACTTATGGGACAAATTAGTTCTGCCGTTGAAGATCTCAATGCCGTGGTAGAAGTGGCGACTCTTAATCTCCCCAAGGCTGCCGGTCAACTCGACCGGGTAACGCAAGCGACCACGCAGGCGTCGCATGATATCTTGAATACATTAGATAGAATGGTAGGAACTCTTGATGAAGTTATGACGGTAGTTTCTTCCGGCATGATGGAAAAGGATCTCGACGAGGCGACTAAAAAAATGTCAGGTGTCGTTAAAATGTTAGTGGAAAAATCGGGCTGGGACGCAGACATTGTACAGCTTGCCGAAACCTGGGAATCGCATCTTCAACACTTGAAGATGACCGGTCCGACTAATAATCTCGAGCGGTTATTGAAGGACCTTCAGACCGATTGCACTGAAATCATGATGGCCTTGCAGGTAGAAGATATAACACAGCAGCACATCGGCGCCGTTATGGGGACAATTGACGGAGTTGCAGAAGGGCTTCGGAAACTCACGGCAGTTTTTTCCGAAAGCATGGAACCTCAGGAACAATCGGTCGCCGTGCCGCTTCCTCTTGATTCGGAACTTGTTGGAGAGCAGGAACGGAAGAAGATGGTCGAGTCTTTGCTGGAAAAAGCGCGGACGGGAGAGCTTTGAAAAAGGATATATAATTAAACCCATGGAAATGAGAATATATATAACTCTTCCAAAATAGAAGGTGATGATATGGCACAAGAAGAAAAAATCGACGACAGTGTAGAGACAACGGAAAGCGTCATCATGGCGCTTCATAAGGTTATCGCCCTGCTCGATCGTATCAAGAATGCAATTGAACAAAGCTCAAACAAAATTCCCAAAATATCGGTCCAGTTGAATACCGTGACGCAAGCAACCGAACTTGCTACAGTGGAAATTCTCGATGTGCTCGATGTTATGGGAACAAAGATCCAAACCATTGACGATGGGTTAAAAGAATTTGATCATACGGATATCTCCGAATCCCGGCTGTCAAAATTATCCGGCATGAAACAGACTTTATCGGAATTAAAAGAACACACAAGCAATATTTCGATCGCTCTGCAGATACAGGATATCAGTACGCAAAAAATCAATGCGGCAAACCATGTCATAGAATCCGTTCGCCATGAATTATTGGACGAATTGAACTATTTTGAGACGGCAAGGAAAAAAACAGATAATGCAAGGCGTCAGGCGGCAGGAGAAGCGGCGGTTCCCAAATCATTTGACGTCAACGCCTCTTATATGAAGGCGCCCGAACACCAATCGAAGATTGACGATGTTATATCGGCATGGCAGGAAAAAAACACGATCTGAGCAAGAGCCGAGCTTTCTGTATTCTATGATAACGGAATAACGATTTATGGATAATGAACAGACAGTACCCAGTTTCGACGAAGACATGCGGGAAATCTTTGACAGCTATGTTATTGAAGCGAATGAAATACTCCAACAGCTCAGCCAAGATCTCCTTGCACTCGAGAAAAATCCATCCGACGGAAATTTGTTGAATACTATCTTCAGGGGAGTCCATACGCTGAAAGGGACGTCGTCGTTCTTAGGGTTTAGTCAGATGACAGAGCTGGCCCATACCAGTGAAGATTTATTGAATAAACTCAGGAAAGGCGACTTTATCGCTGACGGCGAAATTATCGATATACTCATAGAATCCCATAATGCTGCAAAAACTCTTTTACAGAGGATTAAAAATCATAATTTACAGCCTCTTGATTTGGATAGTACTCTGGAAAAAATCCGGGGAGTCATGCAGCGGCAATCCTCCGTTGGACAGATTGAAGATAGAGCGACACCCATAAAAGAACAGGCAGCAGCCATCACCGATGTTTCCGATGGCGTGCAGCAGCGCATGGATGATTCGACAATCCGGGTGGATGTCAGCAGGCTTGATAATCTGATGAATCTTGTCGGTGAACTTGTGCTTGCCCGTAATAGACTTTCACAAGTCACTCAATCCATCCTTGAAAAATACGAACGGATTGAGATGTCCAAGCAGGTCGCCGACATCAGCAGTCAAATTGATTTTGTAACAACGGAACTCCAAATAGCTGTTATGAAAACGAGAATGGTTCCGATAGAAAAGGTTTTTAACGGGCTTCCTCTTCTGGCCAGAAATCTCATGCGAACGACCGGCAAAGATGTGGATCTTCAAATCTACGGCAAAGAGACAGAGCTGGATAAATCCTTAATCGAAGAACTGAACGATCCGTTGATCCACATGCTTCGTAATGCCATCGATCACGGCATCGAATCTCCTGAAGAGAGAAAAAGGACGGGAAAACAATCCAAAGGGATAGTCATAGTCAGTGCAGAGCGAGATGGGAATTACATCCTCATCACGATGGAAGACGATGGACGCGGCATGGATGCTGAACAGATTAAAAAGAAAGCGGTTGAAAGAGGATTGATCACGGAAGAATCTGCGCGGGAGATGTCGACATCCGAGGCCCTCAATCTCGTTTTCATCCCCGGCTTCAGTATGAAGCAAGAAACCACTAATATTTCGGGCAGGGGTGTGGGCATGGATGTTGTCAAAACTAAAATTGCGAAGTTAAAAGGCATCGTAGAAATAGTCTCCGAATACGGGAAGGGAACAATTATCACATTAAAACTGCCGTTAACACTTGCTATCATTCAAGGGCTCCTCATGAAGGTAGCGGACGAAACTTTTGCAGTTCCTCTCAATACGGTGCTCGAAATTGTTCGGCTCGAACCTGATGAAATCTACACGATACAGGGAAGAGAAGTCATGCGTGTGCGCGATGCCGTTTTACCGATTGCAAGAATGTCCGACATTATCGGCAAGCTGAACGCTCCGCATCACTCTCTAATTTCGTATGCAGTTATAGTCGGCTGGGCAGAAAAACAGATCGGCCTTCTCGTTGACTCTTTACTTGGGCAGAAAGAGATTGTCATTAAAACCTTAGGGAACTATCTTGGCGATATTCCCGGTATAGCAGGTTCTACGATACTTGGAGATGGAAGCGTCATTTTAGTCATTGATGTCGGACAATTTATTGAGCTGTTTGCCCGTCATTTGGGAAAAGTAGCATGATCACCGATCATAGTACAAGTCCATCAGAAGAAAATATCATTAAGGTCATTGTGATTGATGATTCCGCATTTATGCGCAAATCATTAACCCTTATGCTGGAATCGGATCCTGAAATTAAAATTATAGCGACTGCCCGGGATGGAAATGAGGGAATAGAAAAGATTCTCAAATTGAAACCGGACATCGTTACATTGGATATCGATATGCCGGGAATGGATGGATTAACTGCACTCAAAATTATTATGGAACAAATGCCGGTGCCGGTACTCATGGTCAGCTCGCTGACGACAGAAGGCGCGCAGGCAACTATGCAGGCATTCGATTTAGGCGCGGTCGACTTCATATCCAAGGATTTGTCGTACGTCTCGACGAATATTAAGAATATCAAGACTGAACTTATCGAAAAGGTTAAACAAATTGTTCGGAGCAGTTTGATCCATACTCGATTTCGCATGAAGCGGCTCGTGCAATCCACACAACATAAAGATATTCCTCTCAAACCGAGAGTGAAAAAAGTCTCATTTGAAGATGTCATGTCGGATCTTCATGCAATTGTTCTCGGCATATCGACCGGCGGCCCGCAAGCATTGCTTAAAATGATTCCAAAGATTCCCAAAAATTTCCCCTTAAGTGTTGCCATTGTTCAGCACATGCCTCCTCATTTTACGCGGACATTGGCTGAGAGAATGAATAGCATCAGCAATGTTCTTGTCAAAGAAGCGGAAAAAGGGGAACCCGTTGAACCGGGGAAAGTACTCATCGCGCCGGGCGGCAAACAAATGACGTTCAACAATAACAATTCTCATATTACAGTAGAAATATCAGACGAGCCCAAAGACATACTCTACCGGCCTTCCGTAGACATTATGATGACATCTGCTTCTGCTGTTTTTAGAGGTCCGCTGCTCGGTATTATCATGACGGGTATGGGAAAAGACGGAGTCGAGGGGCTTAAACTTATAAAAGCGAAGGGCGGATATGTGATTTCCCAGGATGAGGAAAGCTGTATTGTGTATGGGATGCCGCGGGCGGCTGTGGAAGAAGGTGTTGTAGATTTAGTGCTATCCCTCGATGATATTTCATTGACACTGGACAAATTGGCAAAAGCACGTGCCCCATTTATCGCTCCTCTCGTGAAGCCGGATAATATATGATTGAACTTAGCAACAGTTCCATGGGATATAAAAAGCAGCATGTGAAGCTCAGCGAAGTTTCTTCTGACAATACGCGGCAAGGAACGCACGCTGCCCGTCACGAGACAGAAGAGAATGAATTGGAAGTATTGTCATATTCAGTTTCTCACGATTTACGCGCTCCGCTTCATACGATACAGAATAATTGTGAATGGCTGAATACAAAGCACGCAGCGAAACTCGACTCCGAAGGACGGACGATGCTGCAGCGGATTGCAAGAAGCTCCGTACAAATGGAGAAACTTCTCGATGGGCTGCTTGCGCTCTCAAAAGCTGCATCGATTGACTGCACATTCTCTACGATAGACATGTTAACTCTTGCACGCGGCGTGATCGATGAATTGATGCAATATGAGAACGAAACCTCTTCTCTTTTCATCAGCATTAAACCGCTGCATCCTGCATACGGTGATGCGGTATTATTGCGTCAAGTATGGTATAATCTGCTTTCGAATGCATTCAAATATACGCGCTATAAACAACAGCGAAGAGTGGAAATCGCATCAGAGCAATTAGACGGACAAATTGTGTATTGCGTGAGCGACAACGGCGTGGGTTTTGATATGAACTATGTCGATCGTCTCTTCGGTGCATTTCACAGATTACATGAAGTTGAGAAATTCGAAGGAACAGGAGTCGGCTTAGCCATTGTGCAGCAAATTGTCCGAAAACACAGCGGCCGAGTATGGGCCGAGGGTCAAGAAGACAATGGAGCTCGATTCTATTTTGCACTTCCAATGAAATAAAACGACAATAGGATAAATGCTATGATACCACAAGATACAAGCCTGAAAATTCTGCTGCTGGAAGACATACCGATCGACGCTGAAATGATAGAACAGGAACTTCAGAACGCAAATATCGAACACCACACGCGCCGGGTGGCCTCAAAGAACAGATTCCTTAAAGAGCTTGAAACTTCTTCTCCGGATCTTATTCTTGCAGATTATTCATTGCCTCAATTCAGCGGGTTGGAAGCATTAAAGATTGTACGTGAAAGAGGCGATCGGATTCCATTTGTTCTTGTTACCGGAATGAAGGATGAGGAAATCGCAGTGGATTGTCTTAAAGAGGGAGCGGATGATTATATTCTCAAGTCAAGTCTCCGCCGGCTGCCCGGCGCGATACAGAACGCCCTCGAAAAACGGAGAGCAGAGTGGGAAAATGAACGGCTCGAAGAGGAACTCAAACGGTCTCAGAAACAATTACTCACCATCTTCGAGAGTATTACGGATGCTTTTTTTGCTATCAGCACGACATGGGACGTTATGTACCTGAATCCGCGATCAGACGTTTTCTTGTCAAAAGTGAATAAGAAAAGAGAAGATCTTTGGGGCAAGAATTGGTGGGACGAATTCCCTGCTCCGATTGATTCAGTCGCATATAAGTCATTGCATCGTGCAATGGCCGAACACGAGTTCGCTGAATTTGTAGAATACTATTCCGCATTGGATTCATGGCTGCAGGTCCGGGCTTACCCCTCGGAAGACGGCCTTGCTATTTATATGCAAGATGTCTCTGAACGTAAAGCAGCGGAGGAAAAAATAAGAGAACAGGCCAGCCTTTTGGATATTGCGCAGGACGCGATTATTGTTTGCGATTTTAATGACAATATCATCTATTGGAACAATAGTGCGGAAAGAATTTACGGCTGGAATCGAAATGACGCTCTTGGAAAAAATGCCTCCCAATTGCTCCATACGGATGTGGGCAGTATTAAACTTGCTTTACAGGAAGTCGAAGGAAAGGGATCTTGGTTCGGCGAATTACAACAGATGACAAAAAAGCAAAAAAGCGTCGTCGTTGAAAGCAGGTGGAGTATCGTGAGAGATGAACGGGGAATCCAAAATCCATCCTTATTATCAATACAGATATCACCGACAAGAAAAATCTTGAAAAACAGTTTCTTCGGGCTCAGCGGTTGGAAAGTATCGGTACGCTCGCAAGCGGACTTCTCCACGATCTCAATAATGTTCTGACACCCATCATTCTTGCTGTTCCTTTTATGAGAAAAAGATTAACAGACGCTTCAAGTCAAGATATTGTAAGAACGTTAGAAAGTTCTGCACGGCGAGGCGGAGAGGTAATCAAACAGCTCATGTCCTTCGTTCGCGGAGTAAAAGGTGATCGTGTTATTCTTCAACTTAAGCACTTAGTGCGGGAACTGCTCAATTTCATTACGGAAACTTTTCCTCCCATGATAAAAGTTATTCGATATATTCCTAAAGATATCTGGTACATTGTGGGAGATGCAACGCAATTATATCAGGTTCTCATGAATCTTGCGATTAATGCCCGCGACGCTATGCCCAACGGCGGAACACTCTCCATAAACCTGGAAAATAAAAAGCTCGATGAACAGGAAGCAAGTTTGCATTTTGGAGCAAAGCCGGGGTCCTATGTCGTTTTAAGCGTAAAAGATACGGGCTACAGGCATTCCGCCGGAAATAATCGATCGAATATTCGATCCATTTTTCACGACAAAAGAACCGAGTAAAGGAACCGGCCTGGGATTATCGACTGTGTTGAGTATTGTAAAGAATCACAACGGAATTATTGATGTTCATAGTGAAGTCGGCAAGGGAACGGAATTCAAAATCTTCTTTCCTGCCAATGAAGAACAGACGGAAATACATGCCCCGCAGGACCATGTCGTTCACGTCGGTCATGGCGAAACTATTCTTGTCGTGGATGATGAATTGAGCCTGCAGAATCTTCTGCGGATAGCGCTCGAAGACAGAAATTTTAAAGTATTGAGCGCTTTTGATGCGATCGAAGCGCTAAAAATCTATGCTGAATATTATCAAAATATCGATGTCGTTTTACTCGATATGCTGATGCCCAAGCTGAATGGACCTTCAACGATTCCTGAATTGAGGAAAATAAATCCGAATGTTAAAATAATCGGCATGAGCGGCAGTATGTTCGAAAACCTAAGCAACGAAATGAAGTTGTTGATGCAGGAATTACCGTTCCTTCAGAAACCTTTCTATTCTGAAGAAGTTGTTACCTTGGTGAACGATGTACTGTATGGAGTTCAAAAAGCATGTGTTGTCGCATAATCAAGCAAACTTGGCTCAACGCTGTGATCATGAAGACACAGGCTGCTGACATTATGGCTATAAAAACAATATGGGATCAAAAACGGATCGGCGTGATTCGTAAGGTCACAACCTCTACTGCTACGGTGGCACTTGACCAGCAGTTATCAAGCTTATCGATACAGCTCAATGGAAAGACCTATCCCATCGGACAAATCGGCTCCTATGTGCTCGTGCCTGTCGGCAGGCAGGTGCTGCTTGGCATGGTTTCAGAATTCAAGAGGTTCGAATTAGGCCAAAATGGAACAAAAACTTCCCAGTATGAGATGATGATTACTCTCATCGGCTCCGTAAAAAACGGCATCTTCGAGCGCGGGGTTTCCACTTTCCCGACGGCAGAAACTCCCGTGTTCCTGCTTGAAGACAAAGATCTTGCCATTGCATTTTCTGTATTCCAAAAGTTCGGGTTTTCAGTCGGCAAGTCTCTCGCTTTTTGAAAATGAACGCGCATATCTCGATCCGAACCGATTCTTTGGAAAGCACCTTGCAGTGATCGGAACAAGCGGTTCCGGCAAGTCATGCAGCGTCGCTTCAATCCTTCAGAAGATCGTCGATAATCCATCTACAAAGATAATCATCCTGGATATCCATAATGAATATCGCGATGCCTTTCCGAAAAACAGTCAGTACCTGGATCTCACGGAACTTGAACTGCCGTTTTGGCTCATGACCTTTCAGGAAATGACTGAAGTCATTGTCGACCCGGCGGATGAAAATGCGGCGATTCACATCACCATTTTAAAAGAATTGGTGTTTCAAGCAAAACGCCTGCAAAATCCGGAGCTCAAAAATATCCTCACTATCGATACGCCGGTGTATTACGATTTCGCAAAAGTGCGATTAAAGATAGACCAGCTTGATACTGCAAAAGACGGACCCTTCCGCGGCAAATTTGCGAGGTTTCTCGTGCAGCTCGACACAAAGTTGAATGATCCGCGGTACGACTTTATGTTCAAACCCCGGCTGTATATCCACTCCGAATCATTTGCCGAGCTGCTCACAAAGATGTTCGGACCCAATGGCGAATCGAAAATTACGATCATGGATATGAGCGGCGTCCCGTTCGATATTGTCAATACGGTGGTTTCTCTTATGGCGAGACTGGCGTTTGATTTTAATTTCTGGAATATTAGCCGGCGCGAATGTCCCATTCTTTTAGTGTTTGAAGAAGCGCATAACTATTTATCTTTACATGCAGAAGGGACGCAGGCAGCAAGGCGTACGGTCGAACGAATTGCGAAAGAAGGCAGAAAATACGGAGTAAGCTGTATGATCGTAAGCCAAAGGCCATCCGATATTTCGGAAACAATTCTCTCTCAGTGCAATAATTTTGTCGTTATGCGGCTTACCAATCCAGCCGATCAAAACTATGTATGCCGGCTTGTTGCGGACACATTTCCCGGACTTGAAATTCTTCTGCCCTCACTCCGGCAAGGAGAAGCATTGTTCGTTGGCGACGCTGTCCCCATGCCTTCACGTGTCCAAATAGATTTGCCTCATCCGGAACCGGCGAGCTCAGATATAAAATTCTTTGATAAATGGAAAGTAAAGAATGACTCGACAGATGTCGGTGAAATCGTAAGACGATGGTGGCATCAAGAACATTGTTAGCGTTACGCGCAGAAAATAAGTTCATAGAAAAAAAGATATAAGCAAAATAATTAAACTTTACAGATGTATAAGAAGTGACAACTTCAACTCAAAAAAACCTGGAAGAAATTCGAACGCAAGCCAACGTTATCCTGAAGGTCGTGGACCAATTTGTCAAGGCAGGATTGCTGGATGAGGCAAAGAAACACCT
Organism: Ignavibacteriota bacterium; assembly: GCA_963778945.1. GTDB lineage: Bacteria > Bacteroidota > Ignavibacteria > UBA10030 > UBA10030 > Fen-1254. The sequence continues at coordinate 92,685 of CAVZWL010000023.1, read as the reverse complement.
CGAGAAAGCCAGGTTGATCGATCCGACAAATGCATATATTTATGCCTTTCAGGAACGAATTGCTTTTTTGAAAGAAGAGGCGGCAAAGAAAAATATCGCAATTTCAAACCGCAAAGCGATGGAGGATGCTGCAAGGGTAAACTCGAAGCAGACCGCAAGCGCGCAGAAGAAGAACGGTCGATTAAAGTAAACGAAGATAATGTTAAAAAAATAGATGGATGGCTTCAGAAAAAAGCAGAAGATGAAAGGCGCTATCAAGAAGAATCTGGCACGTGCTGCCGCAGGACGTATCCTGCCGGAGCCGGTTCCGGCTCCAAAGGTTCAAAGTCCGGTTCCTCCTGCAGCCGCGCCGGCTCCAGCACCAAAAGTTCAAAGTCCGTTCCTCCTGCAGCCGCGCCGGCTGCGGCACCAAAAGTTCAAAGTCCGGTTCCTCCTGCAGCCGCGCCGGCTCCGGCACCAAAGATTCAAAGTCCGGCTCCTCCTGCAGCCGCGCAAGCTCCGGCACCAAAAGTTCAAAGTCCGGCTCCTCCTGCAGCCCCGCAAACTCCGGCACAAAAGTTCGAAAGTCCGATTCCTCCTGCAGCTGCCAAGCTCCGGCACCAAAGGTTCAAATCCTGTTTCTCCTTACCGGAACACGCCTCAACTCCGAAAAATCCGAGTTCCCCTCCTCTTCCTTCCCAGCAGCGGCAGCGAATGGCCGAAAAATTCCTGAGCAGAATTCTCTACCAGCATCCTTCCCTCGAATGAACAGTCGGCAAAGCAAGTCGATGAAGCTCATGATATGTATAAACGGGTACTGCTTCTTGCATGGGCAGATGGGGCAATTTCACCCGAAGAAGAAAGTCAGCTTCGTGATTTACGGACGACACTTCGCATTACAGCGGCGGAACATGTAAAAATAGAACTGGAAGCCAAAGAAGAATCCTACACTCATGCATTTACACTTGTCTGGACTTCCGGCATGAATTCAAAGGAGCGTTCGGCTGTTATTAATGAACTCCGGCATAAATATCAGATTTCATCGGAAACACATTCAAGAATCGAATCAAAAATTCTTACGGAGTTCGGACAACGCGAGGAAAAACCGACATTGTATGTTATTGATGACGATGAGAATACTCTTGCAATGATTATACGAGTGCTCGAAGGCGGAGGATTTGCAGTAAAAGCTTTTAATACATCCGATGAAGCGCTTATGAACTCAAACAAGATATGCCCGATTTAATTGTCTCCGATATCAATCTTGAGACTTCGACAATTGGAGGATTTTCATTCTATGAAAATATCCGGCAATTGCCGCATCTCAGTCATGTCCCCTTTATCTTCTTAAGCGGAATGACGGATGAGGGCATGGTGCGATATGGAAAAGGCCTTGGAGCCGATGATTATATAACAAAACCGTTTTCAGGCGATATGCTTCTCGATACAATCAAAGGAAAGTTAAAGCGCTACAAACAGATGAAAATACAAGTAGTTTAGAGAGAATAAAATATTCAAGTGAACATCAATATCGTTTACGCGCGGAAATATATTTGACTTAATTATAAACTTAAGGAGTATCATCATGATGGACAACTTTAGAAAATCATTGACAGCCAGACTGACGGCAATATTTCTTTTTCCACTCCTGGTCATTACTTTCTTCGGAATCATTTACTATTGGATCAGTCAGAGGTCGGCCGGATACGATGCTTCGGATGCAAAATGCGCGGTTATTGGCAGAAACTCTGTCCTTCTCGGTCGGAGCAGGACTCAATGACGGGAACTTTGATCTTATTCAAACATCCTTCAACTGGGCGCGGGGCAATGCTTCCGTTGCTTTTGTGCTCATCCTCGATGAATCCGACAAAACCATTGTGGAACATAATCCGCAGCAAATCAAAGTACGACGTATCAACACTTCTGCGTCAAAAAGAATTTGATAACGCAAAGGATATTGCAATCGCAATGCGTCCCGTTGAGTATAAAGGCAAAAAATTGGGCACAACGATCGTGGGCATCTCTATGGAACCGGTTTTAGCCGCAGTATACAAACAAATCGCAATGTCTGCCATCATTAATTTTATCATCCTTGTATTGGGGATTATCTGGATTGTCAGATATGCCCGTGTTTTGGTGAAAGAAATCAAAGCGGTTCAATTAAGTATTGATAATGCAGACCTGAATTCCCAGTTTAACGTAAGCAGGGAAGACGAAATGGGGCAGCTGCAGAATTCTTTCAACCAGTTTGTGGGATCCATACGCAATATGTTGATTCAGGTATCGGAAACAGCAACGTCGGTTGCGAGTGCAAGTGCAGAGATCAGCTCCAGCACGGAAGAAATGGCGGCAGGTGCTCAGGAACAAACTACACAGTCGGAGGAAATAGCAAGGGCCGTAGAACAGATGGCAAAAAGCATTGCAGTAAATTCAGCCAATACAGGTGAAGCATCTCAAACGGCGGAACAAGCGAAAAGCGCAGCAGAACAAGGCGGTAAAGTTGTTATGGATACGATCAATGAAATGAAACAGATTGCAGAAGTTGTCCGGGAATCAGCGGAAACAATACAAAACCTTGGAAAATCGAGCGATCAAATCGGCGAGATTATCGGAGTGATCGAACATATAGCCGATCAAACAAATCTTTTAGCTCTCAATGCTGCAATTGAGGCGGCAAGAGCGGGTGAACAGGGGCGCGGATTTGCAGTTGTTGCCGATGAAGTCAGAAAATTGGCAGAGCAGACAACAAAAGCGACGAAACAAATCGCAGGGATGATTCAACAGATACAAACAGACAGCCATGGCGCTGTAAATTCGATGGCTAATGCAACGAAGCAGGTGGATGGAGGAATTGTCTTGGCAGACCATGCGGGCGATTCACTTCATGAAATCGTTAATATCTCGCAAAAAGTCACACATATGGTGTCGCAGATCGCCGTAGCAAACGAAGAACAATCAAGCACGAGTGAACAAATCAGCAAAAATATGGAGGCCATCGCTGCTGTCGCTCAACAGACGGCCTCGGGCACGCAGCAAATTGCTCGTACGGCAGAAGATCTTAATCGATTAACCGAAGCTCTCCAAAATCTTGTCAATCAGTTCAGGCTGACATCGCAAAAGAGATTCGGAACGGTTTCATTGTCGTCTCAAAAGGCGCTTGAAGTAAAGCCGCGTTCAAAATATGCAATTAAGGAAAATGGCTCTCTTCAGCAATTATGAATGATGAAGATTGATAAATCACAATAAATCTCATGAGGAAATATCGTGCTGCCTGAGCATAATAAATTCCACAAGTCGAACTAAAGGATCACTATTATGAAACGCATACTATTTATTCTCTTCTCTCTTGTCTCGCTTTGCCTAAGTTTCATGTTAGCGCAAACCGACAACAAGAATACAAATGTCAAGCATATCACAATTGGTCTGATTGGAAAGAGCCAGTCAAATCCGGTATTCATAGCAGCGTATGCAGGAGCGCGCGTGGCTGCAAAAGAAATTGGCGCCAAGTTTGGTGTGGAAGTCCTCATTGACCAGCAGACTCCGCAAACCGAGAACCCGCAGGAAGAAGCTCAGGCAGTTGAAAAGCTAAGCCGTTCGGGTGCAGCCGGAATTGCCATTGCCTGCAGTGATGCAAATATTCTTACTCCAGCCATCGATAAAGCTGTTGATCTTGGTACTCAGGTTGTGTGTTTTGATAACGATGCACCGAAAAGTAAACGGTTTGCCTATTATGGTTCGGATAATGCTGAATTCGGGCGTACGCTTTTAAAAGAGCTTGCCCACGTAATGGATGAACATGGAGTCGTGGCAATTATGGCTGGTAATAAAAATGCGGCAAATCTTCAACGCCGCGTTCAGGCTGTCAAGGAGGAAATTAAGAATTATCCGTCCATGAGACTTTTACCAAATGGAGTTTTCTATCATGATGAAATCCCGCAAAAAGCAGCTGAAGTAATGGCTCAAGCTCAAAGAGCAAACCCGGAAATCGGAGGCTGGGTACTTGTCGGAGGATGGCCGCTTTTCATAAAGAATGCAATCACATGGGAACCGGGAAAAGTCAAAATTGTAGCCTGCGACGCGCTTCCGAGTGAATTGGAATACGTAAAAAGCGGTCATGTTCAAGTCCTTCTCGCACAGGGCTGCTTTTTGTGGGGATATAAGTCCGTCGAACTTTTAATTAAAAAAATCGTATTGAATCAACAACCAAGCGAAGCATTTATTCCTGATCCACCGACCCAAGTTACAGAAAAAAATCTGGATGAATGGTCGCTTAATTGGAAAAAATGGCTGCTCAAGGAAGCGGTAAATCGATAGCTTCATCAAATAGCAGGAACGGGCGGGTTTTTATCCTTTTTTAAATTTTTACTTCCCGCCTCAAAGGAGACGGGAAGTATGAGGCATATAAAAGAACCGTCAATATAATGCATCAATGATTAAATCGGCGACGACCGGATAATGAGAAACATGAATGATAAGGATGCGGAGAGTATGAGACACGGAATAATTTTTTTCTTCTGTGTGTTTTTGACCTTTAATTTAGTTTTTGCTCAGACAAGCAAGAACAATTCAAACCGGAAGAAAATAATCATCGGTTTTATAGGGAGAATTGCCTCTAATCCAATATTTATGGCTGAACACTCAGGGGCAATAGCGGCTGCAAAGGATCTGGGATTAAAAAATAATATCGATATAACGATCGACTGGGCAACTCCGGAAGATGACAACGTCCAGGAACAAGCAGCTGCCATTGAGCGGCTCACACGTTCCGGTGCAGGCGGGATAGCAATTGCCTGCTCTGATGAAAACTATTTAACGCCCGTTATCGATGGGGCTGTCGAAAAAGGTATTCCGGTTATGTGTTTCGATTCAGATGCGCCAAAGAGTAAACGATTTGCGTATTATGGCGCTGACGATATTGAATTCGGGAAAGCTCTTATGCGGCAGCTTGCCGACGCAATAAAAGGCAAGGGAACGATTGCAGTTCTGGCAGGAAATGCAAATGCATTGAACCAACAGCTTCGTCTTAAGGGAATTCAGGAAGAACTCAAAAAACATCCGGACATTAAGCTCCCGGGAAGTAATATCTTCCACAGCATCGAGATTGCAGATGTGTCTGCTGAAATGATCAAACGAGAGCAAAAATCGAATCCTGACATAGCAGGATGGATATTGATGGGCAGCCGGGTATTTCAGTCGAAGGATCCTTTCCCCTGGAAACCTGGAGAAATAAAAATAGTCGCCGGCAATGCAGTTCAAATTCAACTCGATTATATTAAAAGTGGATATGTGCAAAGTCTTATTGCAGCGAATTATTTTGAGAAAGGTTATAAATCGGTCGAGATATTGCTCGATAAAATAGTCAAAAATAAAGCGCCAAAGCAGCCGCTCATGTTTAGTCCGATGTACACGGTAACGGAAAAAAATGTAAATGAATGGTCTCTCAATTGGAATAAATGGATCACAAAAACATCTTCACACTAAGGAAAACATTGTCATCGATAAAAAAAATAAATGGAACAGCCGGCGGGAATGTATATCGATTATTATCATCCCTTAAAGGTGTCAACATGCAGTACGTTGATGCTGTCAATGTGCCCTGCATTGATGCGCCTTTACAGCGGAATGAATAAAGGCAGGTGATAGAGTATGCCGGCTGTTTGTACCAGGATTCATGTATGGTATCCTTTTGGAAAATGTATTCTTCAATAGAGAGAAAGGAACACTCAAATGACCGACCAGAATAGAAAAATTGTGATGGCGGCTCCGTCATTCCAGTCTGCAATATACATCGCATTTCATGATCAGCTGAAAAAATTCTTCAGATCGGAAGAAATCATACTGCGATCGCTGAAGGATGATCCCGGTATGCAGAAGGAACGGTTGTTTCAGGCGCTTGAGCAGGTCAAACCAACCGCTTTAATCGTTATGGACATTCGTCTTGATGCCGAAACAGTTGATGCCTACACTGCTGCGAATGTACCAATTGGTACTGATCGATGAAAAGGCGGAAGGAGTATCTTTGATCAGCACGGACAACCTTATGGGAGGGCGAATAGCGGCAGAGTATTTGATAAAGAAGGGGAGGAAGAAGATCGCTATCGTCTCCGGAAGAACGAAGGTAGAAGGCGGCTATAATGCAGAACAAAGACTTAAGGGATTCCAGCAGGCGCTGAACGCAAAGGGGCTCTCCATACCGACGGGATGTGCGATAGAGGTGACCTACTATACGCGCGAAGACGGTCTTGAGGTCATGCCGAAATTGATAGACATGGAAGTCGATGCTGTCTTTTGTGCGGCAGGTGATAACTGCGCGCTCGGACTGATGAATGTAACCAAAGAGCGGGGAAAGCGTATTCCTGAAGATATTGCAATTGTTGGATTTGATGACTTGCTTGTAGCGAGACTTTCGACTCCTTCGCTTACGACCATCAAGCAGCCTTTGGAAAAGATAGCCGAAGCAACATACAAGATGACTGTCATCGATAGAGAGGAAATTCTCTCGAAACCAAGAAAGCTCGTGTTCAATCCGGAGCTTGTTATTCGTCAATCGGCCTGATGCCATTTTTGGGCGCAACTTTATTGATATACCGGTTCTTCAGGCAGTCCGAAGGTAAGCGGCGTTTTATGCCGCAGCGCCTTAGGCGCACACTCATGACGATCGCACAAAATGCGATATCAATACTCCTCCGCGAGAGTCCACCGACGTGAGAAAAAAACTATCCCTGGAATCAAGACAGCCCAGCGAGCCGAAAGCGTTACAGAACAGGGCGCTGCCCATTGAGAATGATATGATATTGAAGGAAGTCCTGCCTTCCTTTGAAGCACAGCCAGACTCCGCTTGTTTTCTTCCGGTCTTGCCTCATGAAGTATGAGTTTTCATCAGGTCAGGCGGATTTGCTCTTAAATAATTTTCTCAGAGAAGCAATACAAGGAGATTGGCCTAAACAGCGGCGCGCTCGCTTTCTTCTGTACGCAAAGAAACCATTCGATTGATTCAACTGTTCACTCTATTGGATATACGATGAAATTCTTTACCTCACATATGAAAATGGCCGATGTCGTCCACGGCAATTATCTGCTGATGCCCGTTATCGGACGTTTCGGCATTCCTCTGGGGTTTGGCGAACATACTGTTGGGGAGGTTTGCAGGCATCACGGCGTCAACGTGGAATTCTTTCTTGCTCTTGCAAATGCCTTTAGCAATGAACAGTATTTCCCTGAAAAAAAACTGCAGGCATTCAACGTGCTTATGATTGTTGCGTATTTGCAAAAAACGCATTCGTATTATATCGAAACGCAGGTGCCGCTCATCGAGAGGCTGCTCAACAACCTGCTTCGGCACCGCCCTTCCGATGCGAAGAATCTGAAGCTTATCAAGAAGTTCTTCCTGGAATATAAACGGGAATTGTTCAGTCACCTGGAACGGGAAGAAACAACGACCTTCCCCTATGTGAAAAAAGTTTACCGGCTGTTTCATACGCCTCATCCATCGGCGCGTGAAAAACGCGCACTCTCGAAATATTCCATGCACGTCTATGAAGAGGAACATACAGACGTGGATGAAAAACTCTACGATCTGAAAAATATTCTCATTAAATATGTACGCGGCGATTCGATGAATGCGGTGTATCGGGAAGTTGTTTTCGAATTATTCCGTCTGGAAAAAGACATTCAGGACCATACCCGCATCGAAAATAATATACTGCTGCCGCTTGTGGAAGATATGGAAGATATCTTGTTTTATCCAGCAGAGCATTCCAGACGTACGGCGGGTAAGAACGCTCTTAAGGTTTTGGTAGCCGGATCCTCTGTACAAACAACAGGGCACAAAGCTGCGCCGGTAAAGGAAGTTTATCAAATACCGCAAGGATTACAAAAATTAGAGGGACTTACATCGCGCGAACTGGAAGTTCTGCAGCTCGTTGCATGCGGCTTTATTAATAAACAGATCGCGGATAAACTCTCGATCAGTCTCCACACGGTTATTTCGCATCGAAAAAATATTACACGCAAGCTGCAAATCAAGACTGTCGCCGGATTAACGGTGTTCGCGTTGTTGAATGGATTAATCTCGTCCAAGGACATCAATTAGCATCCTCTTCTGAGCAGACAGAACTCCTTTTACCGCGTCATTCCTCTTTTTATCCTGACAAATCTAATGCCAGGCCCAAAAAATAATCTTGTATTCCAGGTGACCCGCCTGCCATTGCATATACTATATACGGCGGGCAGGCCTCGTGCTGCGGAAATAATGCACTTCTGCATGGCAAAAGACATATTACTCAATTGAAGCGGCACCCTGCTAGAAAAACCGGGCAAAGAAGGATCGTTCATCCAGCTCTGAACTTGCTCATCCCTATAAATGGGGATTGTTTGCTCTTCTCTCTTTCTTTATTATATCCAGTGAAGTGTTGAACGCAGAAAGCGACAACGGGAGCAATGAATCAATCAAGAAAAAAGAAAATATTACACCTTGCAGATGTTCCGTTAGGAATGGCTTGCACCATCCAGGATATTCAATCACGTCCGGAAACCCGTCAGCGGTTGCGGGAGATTGGCTTTAATAAAAATACCACTGTGCGAACTGTTGTCTTGAATTCCTCACAGCTTATTTGCGAGCTGCATAACACTCGCATCGGCCTGCATAGGCGTATTGCCGATGAAATCGTTATTGAATTCGCCGAAACGCACCTTCATGATAACAAAGAATGAGCAGCACAATTCCTCAGTATTCCTACGTCGCTATCATAGGCAACCCTAACTGCGGCAAAACAACAATTTTTAACGCACTGACCGGGCTTCGCCAAAAGGTCGGCAATTATCCGGGTGTAACGGTTGAGAAGAAAGAAGGAACTATCTCGTTTGACGATGGCAGGGAGGTTACCCTTCTTGATTTACCCGGCACCTATAGTTTGTCCGCAAATTCTCCCGATGAAAAGATTGCAACCGATATTCTTTTAAATAAACTTGCCGGCGTTCAACGGCCTGACGGGATTATTTGCATTGTCGATGCGAGCAACTTGGAACGAAATCTCTACCTCGTTTCGCAGATTATCGATCAACGTTATCCGCTCATGATTGCGCTCAATATGTCGGATGTTGCCGAGCATCAGGGAATTCACGTCGAGAGTGAGGCGCTCGCTCGGACTCTTGGCGTACGCGTTATTCCAACCATCGGCAGTAAACGTGTCGGCATTGCGGAACTTAAAGCCGCAATCGAAAATGGATTTTCAATTTCTCCGGAGGCGCGGAAGTGGAAACTTCCTGAACCGGTTGCTGAGGAACATAGGGAGCTCATCGATCTGCTTCTTCTGCATAATCATATGAAAGAAGATGCTGCCTTTCATGAGGCCGCGATGCTTCTTTCTTCACCGCGTTCATTGAGAGAGTTTCAGGGAACAATCGCACAGCCCGTTCTTGACCATGCAGCGCAGGATCATGGCCGGCTTCACCTGCTTGGCTATGATCGGCATTCCATTTTTGTAGAGTCGCGGTATCAATGGATCAAAACAATCTGCGATGAAGTCATTATCTTCGGCCAAAAGAAAACTGACTATACGGACAAAATCGATGCGATTGTAACGCATAAAGTGTGGGGTTATGTCATTTTTTTTGCACTGATGGCGCTGATGTTCCAGTCTATCTTTACCTGGGCGGCAGGACCTATGAATTTCATCAGCAACGGATTCAATTGGCTTGGAAGGCAGGCAGGAACGATCATCCCTCCGGGGGACTTGCACGATCTTATCGTATTCGGCGCAATCAGCGGAGCGGGGGCCGTTGTCGTATTTCTTCCGCAAATTCTCCTGCTGTTTCTTTTTCTCGGTATTTTGGAAGATACCGGTTATATGGCTCGTGCCGCTTTTATCATGGACCGGTTGATGAGTAAGGTCGGACTGCATGGGAAATCCTTTATTCCTATTCTCAGTTCCTTTGCCTGTGCCATTCCCGGCATTATGGCAGCACGCACAATTGAGAATCATCGGGACCGGCTCGTCACCATGCTTGTTGCACCGTTGGCAAGCTGCAGTGCACGGCTGCCGGTATATTCGCTGCTGATTGCAGCATTTATTCCCGGCACGCTTATTTTTGGTTTTTGGAATCTACAGGGGATTGTACTGGTGTCCATGTATCTGTTCGGTATTGTTGCGGCGCTGGCCATGGCATGGCTGTTCAAAAAAACTATTCTCAAAGGAAAAACGCCGGACTTCATTCTGGAGCTTCCGCCTTACCGGCTTCCATCGATCAAGAGCATTGTCTTACAGATGTGGGAACGTTCTCTCTTGTTTCTTAAACGAGCAGGCACGATTATTCTCGGCATCTCTATCGTTCTGTGGTTTCTTGCTGCATATCCAAAAACAAACAATGCCGCACCACAGGAAAGACTTGCTCATAGTTTTGTAGGACAGGCAGGACATCTCATAGAGCCGCTTATACGTCCGCTCGGGTTCGATTGGAAAATCGGCATCGGCATCTTAACTTCATTGCTGCAGCGGGAGGTGTTCGTCAGGTACCTGTGAGCACAATTTATAATATCCGGGGGGGCAATGACAATTCAGTATCACTGCGTGAGCAGATGCAAAAGGACATCGATCCTGCTACGGGGCTTCCGAAGTTTACCGTTTTAACAGCCGTTTGTATTATGATATACTATGTTCTTGCCATGCAATGTGTGTCTACGCTTGCCGTGATGCGGCGGGAAACAAACGGATGGAAATGGCCCATGTTCCAGCTTGGTTATATGACAGTATTGGCTTACGGCGTTACATTTATTGTCTATCGTACCGGATTATTATTTTTGTGAGGTTGTTCATGGATTGGCAGGCCGTCGTTTCTTTTGCGATCGTTGCTGCCGCCTTCGTGCTGATTGTCCGCTCAGAGGCGCGCAAGTATCGTCTGCGCAAAACACATCCGTGCGGCGGAGATTGCCATTGTAGTGCGCTGAAGATTTCGATCCAAAAGGGGACGAAAAACTGAACGGACAAATCATTTTCTGATGCACGTCTGCAGTTTTATCCTCTGAAGCACCCGGTTGCTTTCTATGCCTGCTCCCTTTGCTCTATAATATACTTTTGACTAAGTTTAAAATGGATTGCTTTTTGAAGGCATGTCTTACGTCCTCATAGTTGTACGGCCGGCGATGAGAAAAAAGTCGATGTACAATCATCGCCGCATTCATTGATTCCATTGTTTGTTCAGGTTTAAGAGAAAGTCGTTTATGAAAAGAGCTCACTTTGCCATAATGCTGTCCATGTTCCTGTCCCTGGTTTCCATATTGCCGGCGCAGATATTGCCTTATCAGGACAGTACCCTCTCGGTCGACCAGCGTGTAAGTGATTTAATAAGTCGAATGACGCTCGATGAGAAAATCGGACAAATGATGCAGGTTGAATTGTCTGTAGTTCAATATGCTCCTTCTATTCTCACGGCGAATAATTTCGGTTCTGTGCTCAGCGGAGGAGGCGAGAGTCCCGCCGCGGGTAACAGGCCGGTCAATTGGGCGAATATGTATGACACATTGCAATCCTATGCTTTAAAAACACGTCTCAAAATTCCGATAATCTACGGAATCGATGCTGTTCATGGAGATAACAATGTTTATGGCGCCACGATCTTTCCTCACAACATTGGAATAGGGTGCACACGGAATTATGAGTTAGCGAAAAAAGCAGCAAGAATAACAGCGACGGAAGTTGCAGCAACGGGCATTGATTGGACGTTTGGCCCCTGTATTGCAGTACCTCGAGATGAACGATGGGGACGCACATACGAAGGATTTGGAGAAACTCCGGAATTAACTGAACTTTTTGGTTCCTCCGAAATACGGGGATTTCAAGGTGATTCTTTATCAAGTCCGACAAGTATTCTTGCTTGCGCAAAACATTATCTCGGAGATGGTGGAACAACCGGCGGAATAAATATGGGAGATACTGAAGGAGATACTGCGGCCATAAGGAAGCTTTTTTTACAGGGTTATATTTCAGCTGTCGACTCAGGAGCAGGGAGTGTTATGGTGTCGTACAGCAGTATCAACGGTCAAAAAATGAGCGGCAGTAAATATTGGATTACGGATGTACTTAAAAACGAATTAGGATTTAAAGGATTCGTCGTTTCTGATTGGGGTTCTATCGATCAGTTGACAAGCAACTACACCGATTGTGTCGATCAATCGATTAATGCAGGAATCGATATGGTCATGCTTCCCAGCCGATACGTTGATTTTCATAATGCTATGAATACCCTTGTCAGCGGAGGCAGCATAGATACAGCACGGGTCGATGACGCGGTGAGGCGGATTCTTACAATTAAATTTAAGCTTGGACTTTTTGAAAGACCTTTCGTCGACAGATCCTTCATTGATTCTGTTGGAAGTGCAGGACATCGTGCGATAGCCCGGCAGTGCGTTCGCGAATCCCTTGTATTGTTGAAGAAAAAAGACGGCATCCTGCCGCTGCGGAAAACCAATGTAAGAATTTTGGTAGCCGGCTCAAATGCGAATGATCTCGGCAATCAATGCGGCGGCTGGACGATTTCATGGCAGGGCAGCAGCGGCAATATCACGACCGGAACGACAATCCTTAAAGGCATGCAAAACGCAGCCGCGAATGCAACGATCGTTTATAGCAGTACAGGGTATTTTACGAACACGACCGCCGATTATTCTGTTGTCGTAATCGGCGAAACACCTTATGCAGAAGGTGCGGGAGATAGAACAGATCTGAATATCTCCCCGGCCGATGTGGATTTGGTAAAAAAGATGAAAAGCTATGGCGCTCCTGTTGTCGTTATTCTTGTATCAGGCAGGCCTCTCATTCTCGAAAAAATACTGCACTTTTCCGATGTTATCATTGCCGCCTGGCTGCCGGGGACAGAAGGAGACGGCATAGCCGATGTCTTATTCGGCGGCTACCAGCCGAAGGGACTCCTTTCACGCACGTGGCCTAAGAGTATGTCGCAAATTCCAATCAATTTCGGCGACAATATCTATTCTCCCCTCTATGCATATGGATTTGGCATCGATACATTAGCCGATTCTCCTGCAGGATCAGCGCCGGTATGCCTGTCGGCTATTATCACTCCGGATGCAAAACATTTTGAATTGACTTTTAATAAGCGGATGAAAGATCCGTCATCAACACAGATATTTGTTCTTACGCGGAACCATATTCCTCTTGCGGCTGCGACTGCTTCTTCATTGAAACAGAACGACAGTACGACGGTTGTTGCGGGGTTGGATTCTGTATATTATTCGAGCGGCGATACCGGAACGATCGCATACAACTCCGGAACTCTGGAATCTTCCGATGGAGGCGTCCTCCAGCCCTTTGCTCCAATCGATGCCTATAATTGGGCGAGCTCATCCACTATAGTCGCCGAAGATAAAAGCTTCATCCCCCGCACCTTTCAATTGAACCAGAACTATCCTAACCCTTTCAATCCGGCAACTGTCATTGCTTATCAAATATCGACTCAAGTCTATGTTACTCTCAAGATCTACGATATGCTCGGAAGAGAAATAGCGACATTGGTAGACGGAGTAAATTCCCCCGGTATCCATACCGTGTCTTGGAACGCATCGCATATGTCAAGCGGAGTCTTTCTATGCCGGTTGAGAGCGGGAAATTTTATTGACGTAAAAAAAATGATCCTCTTGAAATAAGTAACTCGTCAAACGCATGCGGTTCCGGTTAAAACTCTTGACATTGAATCTATGATGTATTAAGTTCTGCGTAGGTTGAGTCGGGCGATTCGATTGAGTTCTTGAGAAATCCGGCAATACATTTCTCATGCGGCAAAATATCGCCTCAAAAAACTCTTCCCCTTTTAAGCATTCTGCTCTTCAAAAGTTTCTCTTCAGACGGCTGAAGAACCTCCGCGCAGTCTTGAGAGAAACTCAAAATGATATGTGTCTATCAAACGATTGTCAGGTGACCGACATATGAATGACGGTATGAAGCTCTCTCGAAAGGATTTTATAAAAATCGTTACGCTTGGTGCAGGCGCTTTGTCTCTCACGGCGGGCGGTATAAGCGTTTTTGAAGGATGTTCGACCGCAAAAGTGCCGGGAGTTCTCTTTTTCACCGAAGAGGAAATCAAATTGGCTGAGGCGATTGCGGAACAGATTATTCCTGCGGATGATTGGCCCGGAGGCCGGGAGGCGGGAGTCGCCAATTTTATGGATCTGCAGCTCATCGGACCGTACCGCCGTTTCCAGCAGGATTATCGGAAGGGACTGGCCGGCCTGGAACATTCCTGTGCGGACAAATATCATCGAAAATTTATAGACCTTTCAAGGGAAACACAAACGGCTGTACTTCAGGACATGGAAACCGGCAGGCTTGACGGCGATATTTGGAGAAACGGATTCTCAGAATATTTCTTTGAACTGCTGCGTTCCCATTGCTTGCAGGGATATTATGGAAGTCCGCGGCATGGGGGCAATAAAAACTACATAAGCTATAAGATGATCGGTCTTGATGAACCTCAGATCGTCGGTGAAAACCGTTATGGGATTTAACGTATGAGCAACAAGCAGGTCAATGCTGTGATTGTCGGCGCAGGTGCGGGCGGCGGAGTCGCTGCCAAAGTCTTGAGTGAAGCCGGGTTGTCTGTGGTTCTCATAGAGCGCGGAGATTGGGCATCTTATGATGCCCATAACAACGATGAACTGATTTCGCAGCGCACGACCGTGCTCGGCAATGCTTATGGACCGGACGATGAAAGGTACAGAAGAGTTGTCGTCAATGACGATGGTTCGACAAGAATCGTCACTGCGAGTGAAAATGACTACAACAACGTTGCGGCCTGTGTCGGATCCGGTACCGTAAGCTATGGAGCGATGGCGTGGCGGTTCATGCGCGAGGATTTCCGGATGAAGTCCACCTACGGTCACGTCGAAGGATCGACATTGGAAGATTGGCCGGTGTGCTACGAAGATCTCGAACATTGCTACGAAAGAGCAGAATGGGAAATCGGTGTTGCAGGCGACGGTGCAAAAAATCCGTTTGCAGCTCCCCGGAAGAAGCCCTTTCCGATGCCTCCTTTTTCTTATAACAAGGAAGCAAAGATCCTGGAGTCTTCAATGAAACGCCTCGGGCTCCATCCGTTTCCAATTCCTATGCTGCGAAATTCCGTTGCGTGGAACGGCAGGGCTGCATGTGTAAGAAGAAGATCATGCTGCGGTTTTGCCTGTCCGATCAATGCCAAATCCGGGACGCATAATACGGTCATACCCGCCGCCTTATCGACAGGTAATTGTGAACTTCGGACAAACTGTATTGTAACCGAGTTAATCATCGATGAAAGAGGCAGGATTACCGGAATCTCCTATTTCGATAAAGATGACTGCAAACAAATCCAGACCGCAGATATCATTGTCATTTCCGCGTCTGCAACCGAAACGCCGAGGCTTCTGCTGAATTCAAAATCCAAACATTATCCGAACGGCGTAGGAAATCGCTATGATTGGGTCGGAAGAAACCTGCAGGGGCACGCGTACACGGGCGCCTTCGGGCTTTTTGAGAATGATATATTCGATGATGTCGGTCCTGGTGCAACAATAGCAATCAGCGATTTCAGCCATCATAATCCCGGCATTGTTGGAGGCGGAATTCTTGCCAACGAGTTTACACGGCTCCCCTACTTTTTTACCGGAATCAGGCCTCCCGGATCGCCCCGCTGGGGAAAGGCGCATAAGGAATTCCAGCGGAAATACTTTAGGAAAAACGTACAGGTGGTCGGTCCGATACAGGAGATGCCTTTCTTCGATTCACGTGTTCAGATCGACCCATCGGTAAAAGATTATTGGGGAATTCCTGTAGTCCGCTTGTCGGGACACAGGCATCCGAAGGATGTCGAAGGATGTGAATTTCTTTCAAGCAAGGCCGAGATGATCCTGAGAGAAGCTGGAGCATCGTATACATGGCAAGGTGTCGGCGGGAGAGGTTTAAGCGGAGGGCAGCACCAGGCAGGTACTTGCCGTATGGGCGACGATCCCCGGACCTCGGTTGTAGATAAATACGGGCGTGTGCACGAGACCCCAAATCTCTTTGTAGCTGATGCCAGCCTGCATGTAACGAACGGCGGCTTCAATCCGGCGCTTACCATCATGGCTCTGGGATATTGGGTAGCGGAGCATATCGCAGCGGAGTGGCAAAAGGGCAACCGGTTTGCATAGGGTGCAGGATAATTGAAAATCCATCAAGTCATGCATATAAAAAATATTCCAAAATTGTTCAAGATAGTATTGATCGCAGCCGCGGGCATTCTGGCAGTCTTTGGAGGATTCCTTGTTTATTGGGATATCGCTTCGCCTCAGGCAACCTGTGCTTCGTGCCATGAAATTGAAAGTCCGGCTTCTATGTGGGCAGAAAGCGGCCATCGGTCCATGCATTGCAAGGAATGCCATGAAACCGCTTTCAGCGGCGGCCTCCACAGTTTTGTGGAGAAAGGAATGATGGTGGTGTATCATTTCGTTGGAAGAGGAGAAAAGACAATCAGGCTTAATGAAGTTCAGCTTGCCTCGCTTCTCGATAATTGTAAACGATGCCACGGGATGGAGTACGCCAAATGGCTGTCGGGCGGCCACTCGGCGCCGTATTCAGCGATCTTTCTGAATGAAAAGCACAACAAAGCGGTACAGCCCAATTCCGATTGTCTCCGCTGCCACGGAATGTTCTATGAAGGCACCATCGCGGATCTTGTTTCGCCGCTCAGCGTCAAGGGTCCCTGGAAAATATTGAAACCGGAACAGGCATCGATGCCGGTCATTCCATGTCTCACATGCCATGAAATTCATAGGAAAGGTTCTATTGCGGTCAGAGCCGATTATTCCGACCCGAAGAAGATTTATTACAGCACTCCGGCACGATCTTCTGCAGCGCTCTTCTATGACCGCTACGATAAATCACATATTGAGGCAGACAATCTGCCTGTGTTGAAAGTGTGGGAAGGCGAGCGGCAGATGGACGTTTCCGACGATCCGATTCAAAGGATATGCGTCCAGTGCCATGCTCCTAACGCATTTCACCAGTCGGGAACGAGCGACGATAGAACTCCGCGCGGTATTCATGAAGGACTCAGTTGCCAGTCATGTCATGAAGGTCACAGTAATGACCCGGGACAAAGCTGTGTGAATTGCCATCCTGCAATATCCAACTGCGGTCTCGATGTGATGAAGATGAACACGACCTTTGCCGACAAGAACAGCCAGCACAACATTCATTTCGTACGCTGCACGGATTGTCACACCAAAGGAATACCAAAGAAACATGCCTGACGTACGAACGTTAAAGAAGAGGCGCCTCTGATGAGGTAAGAGCTCTTCACAGTTCACTGCTTTTTGAAGAGATCGGCATAACTTACCAGTGTTATCCCTTTCTCGCGCAATGCCCTTTTTACTTTTTCGCTGGTGAAAACATCTGTCACCCCCTGCCGGTCAAATGCAAGAGTATTTTCATGATTAAAAATTGCGGAGTGCATCTCAGGATTGTCTAATCCCGGATGCTCAATAAAAACGTACGTTCCTGAAGTTATGCTGTTTATGTTGGAAATAAATTGATCGATTCTTTCATCCAACGATTTATTATTTTCCCATCCGTTCAGATATTTGATGCCGGGAATGTTTTCGGTTCGCAAATTATATTCACGGGCTAATTTTTCGAACAGTTCGTTCACTTTGGGATCCATGTTATTACAACCCATATGAGCGCTTACATGTGAAATCCGGGGGATGCATTTCATTGCCAATTCTATTTGTGCGCGCAATTCTTTTTCGATGTCCTCGATTCTCCATTTGGCCTTGAGCAGGCAGCCGCCGGGGGTGATAGTATTTCCTTCCCAGATCTTTTGATAAAAATATCCGTCCTTATCGACAAGACTTGGAACATCGGTCAAAGGCCGCCAGCGAATGCCTTCCCATTCGCTCGTTAAGACCAGATGGATTCCGACATCGATAGACGGATTCTCGTTGAGCATCTTTACGGCTTCCGGAAACCAGGGACACGGAACCATGAGTTCAATAGTTCTCGCGATACCCTCTTTGCATGCCTTTATGCACGCTGTATTCGCATCATGGAAAGAGGCCATGTCATCGGCTCTTACAATCAAATATATGTTCTTTGCATCTTGAGCATAGCTTTGGACAGATGCGAAAAAGAGCACAACAACCATTGCTGAATATTTCATAGGATACGCCCTTCAAAAAGTTACAGCGGACATTTTCATTTTTGGCAGACAGACTCAAAGAAATAATTTCCCGATAGGGCTTCGAAAACTGCATAATTGTCTTTGTATTCTTTGAATTTCAACCCTGTGGATTTTACGGCGGGCTTTCCGTTTTCCATTATTTGTTCGTTCGGGAGCGACGGAACGTAAATCGTCGCGTTTGTATTTGCCGGAACAGTCGCGTGTAAAGTGAAACGTGTTCCGACAATTTCCCAATTACAGCGTATCGTACCTGCGAGAGCATCGTAATGTCCTTTAGCCCATGTGAGGTCGCCGGCCGGCTGGGGTTTAATCTCAAACCGGGAGAATCCGGGAGCCGCAGCATTGATGCCGAGAATAGATTTAAAAAACCATTCCGAAATGGAGCCGAACATAGGATGATTCTGTGAATTCACCGTATCGGGATATTTCCAGCTCTCATAAAGAGTCGTCGCGCCATGTGCCAGCATATTTGCATACCCGGGATAATTGCGCTGATTGGCAACGGAGTATGATACATCGCTGCGGTTCTCCCGGCGGAATACTTCAAATAAAAATTTGGTGCCGAAAATACCCGTTGAAAGATGCCCTTTATGCCTGCCGTAAATCTCCAGCAAAAGATGATTCATCGCAGCATTCTTTTCGCTATCCGGGACTAAATCATAATAAAGGGGAATAAGCTGTGCGGCCTGCGTTCCGGAATCGAATATTCCGGTTCCCTGTCTTAGAAATTTATTCAAAAATGCGGACTTGATCTCACCGGCCATCCTGTCAAATTTATCCGCATCTTCGGATTTATTGAGAAGGTGTGCGAATTCAGACAGGATTTTCACATGGTCATAATAAAAGGCCGTTGCTGAGAGAGCAATTGGCTTGGGATCGATGCTTTCATGATCGCTGATGTCTCGTTCCACTATATGGTCCGGAGTTACAGAGTCCATGAACTCAACTTGTTTTTTTAGGACATCGTAATATTTCTCCACAATTTCTCTATCGCCGTAATAATCGTACAGCACTTTGAGACCGAATGGGAAGGCCAGCTGCCAGCCCGGAGAACCTGTTTTGCCTCCCATACTCTCGTTCGCAATTCCGATCGACGGCGCGATCTCCGGCATTCCTCCGTTGGGCCGGACATCATTAACGAAATCTTGAATCGTTTTTCTGTAAAAATTGCTCATATCGAAATTGTAACAAAAAGCTTCAGCGGTTGTGACAATATCCGCTCCATAGCCGAATTTTTCCCGTCCGGGACAATCGCTTTGGATGCTAAAGACATTGCTTAAAAAAGTCCATTGCACCATCTTTTGAACCTCGTTAAACATTTCATTTGAACATTCAAAGCTTCCATTTTCCTTCAGATCGGCATTCATCCGTAATCCTTCGAGCGTATTCGAATCCGGTCTTCCAGGAAATCCGGTCAGTTCAACGTATCGAAATGAGTGGAAAGTAAATCGCGGCGTATACACTTCCCTGCCATTCCCTTTTAGGATATACGTAAGTGTGCTGACCGGAGGTCTGGGAGCGCCCTTTCCGGGATTGGCATTCCAAATATCCTTGAGCTGCGCGACCAGATTTGTGAAGTAATTCAAAGAACCGTCGGTATGAATATCTTCCCCGCAGCGGATTGTAACGACTGTTCCGGCCGCACCCTGGACTCTGAGTCTTACCGTACCTGCAAAATTCTGCCCGAAGTCGACAATAAAAGTGCCGGGCTTTAATTCGTAAATATTTTTCGCTTTCAGCACACGTGTAATCCTGATGGGAGGCTGTATTTGGGCGGAGAGCATGCCGTACGGACCGGGAAGGACGCTGCAGGGAGTCCATTCGGTGTCGGAAAAACCGGACTTATCCCAATTCTCCTGCTCCATTCTCGCATCATACATCTCGCCGGTGTAGACATTGTTTTTAAGGATTGGTCCATCGCAGGTTTTCCATGTGGAATCGGTTCCGAAAGTTTTGATACTCCCATCGCTGAATACAATTCGCAGCTGCGCCTTCACACATGGTTTGCCGATAGTAAGCGTATTTCTCAGGTTGAATCCAAAAATGTTCAGAGGCAAAGGATTATACCAGCCATTTCCCAGAATGATACCAAGCGTATTTATTCCTTTTTGAATTTGGCGAGTCACGTCGTATGTGGAGTATAATACTTGCCTGTCGTACTGCGTCCAACCGGGGTCAAGTACGGCATCTCCTATTTTTTCACCATTGAGGCGGGCCTCATAGTATCCTAATCCGGAAATATATAAACGGGCGGATGACGCCTTTTTTTGAAAATTAAATTCCTTGCGAAGCAGCGGGGCAGGATTTGTTTTATAAAAATCTTCTTCGTGAACGGGAAGGGGACTGGGACTGCCGATCCAGCGTGCCTCCCAGTCGGATCTGTTCATCATAGCGGTCTCGAACCAGCCGACAGAACTCCATTTGCTTGACTGGCCTTGCCCGTCCCAGATTCGTACTTTCCAAAAATACCGGAGAAATGACTTTAAAGGTCTGCCGGCGAAGACGATTCCGTATGATGAGTGAGAATTGACCTTCCCGGTCTGCCATACGTTTCCGGTGTTGCTCTCTAAGTCTTTTTGATTATCGCTCACAGCTATCTCGTAAGCTGTTTGGAACACGCCTCTTTCATCTGATTGTAATTCCCAGCTTAACCTGGGATTAGGAATATCGATACCTATCGGGTTTGTTTTTAATTCCGTTCTCGGATTGTTGACCGTCACATTTGATGATGCTGACGATCTGCAAAATAGACCGCCATGGTACGCGGCGAGTAAACAGCAGAGAACTGAAAATCGCACTATCGGATAGTTCATGGCATCGATTATTGGGAAAAAAATTATTTCACTTCAACATCATCGACAAAATTGCCGATCTGCATGACTGAAGTTTTGAGATCACGGAGCGGCTTGCCCGCTACCGTGCAGCGGTCAAATGTTACCGTCTGCACCCGGTGGTTTTCATCAAATCCTTTGAGAACGATGGGGCCTTCATGAGCCCATGAAATATTTTTCAATGTGATGTTGCTGATGTGTCCGGGAGGACCGGTGCCGTATTTGGTGCCGTCGGTTATATGCAGTTCGAACAGCTTTACTTCGGATTTTTCGACACGAATGTTTTCAAAAAGAATATTGCTGATAACAGCCGGGCCGTCGCAAATAATGCTGAAGCCGCTGTGACCCTCTACGCGGCTGCCTCCGCGAGCGAGTATAACGTCGCAATTGCGTACGGTTACATCGCTGATGGATGGGGCATTGGTTTCAAAACCAATCGTTACCCCGTCGCTAAAGGCAAAGCCGATCATCGTATTATCTGCAATCACTACATTGTGAACGGCTTGATCCGGTGCCGGAGCTTTGACAGCGATACAATCGTCCGTACAGCGCAAGAAACAGCCGGAGATAACTATGTTTCTTGAACCCAGAGGGTCGATTCCATCCCCGCCGGGACCGAAGCTGAGCACCTTTACGTTATCATAGCGCAGACCGTCGCAATGAATAAGTGTATTAGTCCATCCGTCTCCGTTGCGAATCATAACGCCTTCAAAAAGGACATCTTTGCAATTTTCGGCCAGCACCATCTGTTTGAATTCAAAACCGCCATCGAGAATGCCGCGGCCGAGAACGCGGATATGATGAACCCCGTTCGCTCGAATACCTCCGTAGACAATTGCTCCTGCTGCTATATACACTGTTTCATTATCCTTGAGCGCGATAAATCCAGGCCGGTGAATACCGGGTCCGAAATAATGAACGCCCGGATCATTCGGAGAAACATCTTCGTGCTCAAGAGGGTCGGCAAAGACAAAGAGAGGAGGAAGGCTGTCGATTTGTATATATATCTTATCGGGTCCGGAAAGCGAAAAGGTCAGGACATTTCCGCTCACATGTGTTTGGATTCCCCGGCTGAGCGGGTGTATGGTAGCATTTTGAATGACATGAGGAACGCGGATGGAAATCTGTACTTTACCATTGCACGAAAAACTGGCTTGATGTATCTCTTGCTGCACCTCGGTCGAGGGTTCTCGAAACCAATCCGGGAACTTGCCGGTATCCATGGATGTCCGGAATTTTTCCGTCCAAATTTTCCGATTATTTGCCTTGACCGAATAGATGTCGCTCGCAGTTAAACCCGGGAGAGCAGGATACACAACGACATCGGAAGCAGTATCGTTGAAGGTTTTCGCCTGCACTGTGCTCAACGCCAAAAACAAAAATACAACAGGAGTGAAATTATTTTTCATAGCTGCCTCGGTTCATGTACCGTTCCTTCTCTTTATGAATCAAAACTCTTCATAATGCCAGGGGCGCAAGAATAATCACAAATGAATCGTATTCATTTGAACAGCGAAAATGCTCCTGTCCTTATTTGATTCTCTCGGCATAAAAGGCGGAATTGCCGTTGGTAACACCGTAAAGAACGCCGGTTATATTGTCAACATCGATACCTTTCCATCGAAGCGCACCGAGTGTTTTATCGTAAATATTTGTCCATGACTGACCGTTGTCAAAACTGGCATAGACGGCAGATTCCGATTTTGACCAGTAGAGCGGTTCACTTGCCACGTAAACTTCATTGCCGGATGGACCGCCGACTGCAACGGCAGTCGCATTAAAAATGCGATGATCCGATGGGAAAAGTTTCTGCCAGGATTTCCCGTAATCCTTGCTGCGCCACAATCCCTCATGAATGAACCCGGCATAAAGCCAGCCCGGCCTTTTCGGGTCCGCTTTGATGGCGTTGAGGATTGACGAAGTATCTTTTCCAAAAGGCAGGCCTTTGCCCAAAGTTTGCCAAGATTTCCCGCCGTCGTATGTTGTAAAAATACCTTTGTCGGCTTCACCGAAGTAAATCGTTTTTTTACGGGTCGGATCGATGCATAGCAATTGATTTGTGCCGCAAATATTTTTTACCTGATAAGCCGTCACAGCCAGCAGTTCACTTTCGATAAAATCCTTTCTGACAGGCAAGGTCTTCAAGTTGTCGAGCAGAGGAAGTTCCATCTTTTTCCAGGTTCTGCCCCAATCGGCGGATCGATACAGACCTGCGCCGTCATCGATCGCTCCGTCTATGTAGGCAAAAAATACACCTTCTGTGAAAGGATCTTCCTTTATCGCCTGGACAAATAATCCTTTTTTCAGATGTACAACAATTTTACAGTGTTTGCCGTCATCCTCTGTCCTGCAAATTGCGCTCAGACGCTCCGAACTATTGGTCACGCCGTAAACCTTAAGGCCGGTTTTAAATTGCGACGGACAAATGACAGTACTGCAATAATAGTTTTGTTCTGCATCCAATGCGGGAAAAGACGTATACGATTTGCCTCCGTCGATGCTGAGGCACGGCTGACCGTCCGCGCCTGCAAACATGACTTTCCCCGGCACAGCGGGATCGGCAGCGACCATCTCGAGACAAATGTTTTCTATTCCTTTAAACTTATGAGCGTCCCATGTTTGGCACGAATCCTCGCTCACGCAGATTCCGAACCAATCCATCAGATAGAATTTTTTCGGATTTTTATTGTCGACGGCGAATTTTGAAAGCGCCCAGCCGATTTGTTCGGGACGCTGGTACTGCGGTGCAAAATTCTTAAAGTCGCTCCATTGATAATTCCTTTTAATGATTTGCCATGTTTCACCCTTGTCCTTCGATACGCAAATTGGAACATCGGCATAGTTATTCGGCGATGGGCCCTGGCAGATGGCCGTATAAAACACAGAACTGTTATTCGGATCGGAAGAGAAAGCCGAAAAATCGGACATTGCAAAAGAGGCGGTTTTTTTTATAAATGTTCTTCCGCCGTCGGTGGATTTATAGATTCCATCGTTGCGGAATGCAGCAAGAATCACATCCGGATTATCCTTGTCGAATGCCAGATTGGTAAAACTCACTCCTCTTTTCTCGAAGAGAGTGTCCCATGTTCTGCCTTTATCCGTGGACCGGTAGAGCCTGCCGATCTTTTCCCGCTTGTAGGAACCGTCCGGGTGCAAATATGCAGCAAACGGCAAAGAATCAAGCGTTGCTGCGTAGACCAGGTTTTTTATATACGGATGAAATCCTAAGCAGCAGAAAGGTTCGCCTTGAAGCCCGGCGTATTTCCACGTTTCGCCTTCATCATGACTTATCCAGATTCCTCTCGTGTTGCTTGCTGCTGCAATAAAATGAGGGTCGAACGGATCGACGCCGATTTTCTCTCCGTAAAATCTCGTCGCCCCGTTTCCAAAAAAGTCCGGTTTGTTTGTTACGAGTTTCCAGGTCGCCCCTCCATCGCTCGTTTTATGAAGAGCAGA
This sequence comes from Ignavibacteriota bacterium, assembly GCA_963778945.1. Lineage (GTDB taxonomy): Bacteria > Bacteroidota > Ignavibacteria > UBA10030 > UBA10030 > Fen-1254. The sequence goes on along the minus strand of CAVZWL010000023.1, from coordinate 68,212 downwards.
CACCATTTCATGACCGCGGGCTTCGCCTGAAGCACGGAACAAAACATTCGGGTTGAGGGCGCTGAGAGCAAAAGACTCTACATTGTGGTGATATCCTTCGGTCATTCCATTGTTGACGGCTATCCAGCTTTTGCCGCCGTCGACACTTTTAAAAACACCGGCGACATCGGTTCTTATATATATAATATTCGAATGTTCGGGATGCTGCAGTATGCCGGTAACGTACCCGCCGCCGCCAAATTCAGAACTCACCCATCGATATTGAATATCCGATCCGTTCGAATGATCTCCGGCAAACGAATATAATGTGAAGACTTTTGTTATCAAACAGAGTATCCATACTGCCGTAGAATTGAATTTATAAGTCATAGGGTTGCGATTATTCGAATGACATGCAGTTTAAGAACACCCATGCCGGAGGGATACATCGTAAACTGAAGCGTAAAAATATCAATAAATTGCTTCATCTGTTCCGTAAGAGCGCTGTCGTTTAATCAATGAGTGACAGCTTGATAGAGCAGCTCAATTCCGGTTTGTTTGCCGAGATTCCGGCTATATTTTTTTTCCTGCTGGTTATTCCAGTGTTCCATCACACCCAGACTTTTGCATCGAATATTATCTCTTTCCGGATCGTAAAAAGTTTTTGACGGGGGATTGTCGGCCATTGCGGCTTCAATAAGGTAACTGTCCGCATACGCAATATCTATCATGCCGGGCCATTCGGAACTTAAAAAGTCGAGTCCTACTGCATCTATTGCCACGCCATCCTGGGATGTGAATAAACTTCCGGGCCAGTTATTGTTAAACGGAGCCATTTTCCATTTCGGAGCCGGTATTCCATTCACATCTTTTGAGCCGTACAGTCCGTCGATCATGAACAGCATGGTTTTTTCGCCCAGATCTTTATGACCGAGATAATCGACAAATGTCATGTATTTAGGTTTGCCGTCTTTATCCTGACTGAAATTATCGTGAGCATTTTTCCGATAGTCTTTATCGATGCTTGTGGCTCCATAATAATTTTTACCGCAGAGAGTAACGCCCTGTCCGACGTGGCCTTTTAGAAGCGCCATATTGATGACATAATCGGCATCTACAACGCACTTTGCCAGCCCGCGGGCAAGTTTTCCGTTGTCGACCGAGTAAGGAATGGCATTTTCCACATATTCTGTCTTTACCCTGCCATCGCCTCCCGCATTGTCCACAAATACGACATCAGGGAAGTCGGAATGACACTTCTTAAAAATATTATCGGTAACGAAGCGGCTTGCATCGAAGACCGTAATATTCTTCTGCGAAACATTGGCCGTACGAATCAAACTGTGCAAAAGCGCATAAACGAGTTGAGGCGAAGCATTAATGTTGTTGTTGTCTGCATGTGCGCCTGTATTGTTCTCATTTATTTTTACGGCAATCTTCTCGTCTTTGTTGAATCCTCTGTCAATATTTTTTTTCGTTGTATTAAAATACCTGAACAGCTTATCCCATGCTTTATCTTCCTGTGTCTCGCCGGTGAGAGACTCGAGTGAAGCAGCAAGCATTTTCGTTACTTCTATCTGAGAAGTGTATTTGTCGTCCCACCAATATCCGTTCACACCATCCCATTGTGCGGCCAGAGTGTCGTGAATCCATACAACTCTGCCGGGGAAAATTCCTCTTGCAGTGCCGACGGGCTTATTGGGGGCCAAAATCATTGCAGCATTTGTTTGCGCATGCACTAATTTTTCTATCCGGCCTGAAAGAGACATTGTGCACAAAAAGAAAATCGCGAATATTCTATACTTTGTTCTCATGATGTACTCCCGGGTTGATACTCGAAAAAATTATATGAAAAATGAACTGTCTGAAGATATTCAGAAACTTCTCTCAATATAAAACCTATTTTCTTAAAAAAAACAGCCTCAATACGATTTATAAACGAATGTATAAAAATACAACACTCTTTCTATGAATTTATCTCATTACACGATCTCAATGTCGATTGAGAACATCTCCCTCTACAATACTACTAGAGACGTGGACGAAAAGTTGGTTCCGTGGGAATTCGTATCTCATTCTAAGACGGATTCGCGACATCTATTTTCAACTCATGAGTTCTCGTCCACGTTTCTATGGATGAATGCATCATGGATCAATGACCCAACACGAATGTGCTGGAGTGCTGCGAATATAAAATGAACGGGAACGAATCATATTCATTGTGCTCCCTCATCTGAAACATTTATTCTCATTCATGCCGTCGGTGCTTGATAATGAAAAAATACTATCCTATCATACGAAGGCGTATTCGGGGGGGAGGGAAGAACAAAAACGACGAAAAAGAAAGAAAATATTATGAAATCATTCTTGCGAAAATATATCCGTACTTGTCCGAAGACCGGTAAAGTTATCGGTTTGAGAACACCGAATCATTTTGCAGCATTATTGTTCCCTTTTACTGGGCTTGCAGCAATACTCTGGATATTATTCCGCGTCCTTACCAAGCCAAGCCGTATAACATATCCGTGTATGCGCGTTGCGATGCCGATTGCTTCGACTTTTATCGGTTATATCCTCATACCGGCTCTGACAGTATTTGCCTGGATGCGAGCCAGGAAGCGTCAAGTGGCTGCGACGGCTCTGTTTGCTGTGGCCGGACTGAGCGGTTCATTTGTTCTGAATAATCAATTGACGAGGGATAGTGTCGTACAATTTCCAACGATTGTGCAGCCGGCCAACCAACCGATTGGGACCGGTGTCGGCATTTTTCCCGGCAGAGTTGTATGGGCTCACGATTCTACTGCTGTGAATCAAAATTGTGTCGTGAATGCGGACGGGCACGGCTGGTTTATGAGCGAGAACATGCATCAACCGGTCGTCGACAATATGCTATCATCTGCGCTCCATAGTATTTCCGGCACAACGAGTGACAGCGCCGCCTGGAGTGCAATATTCCAGTTTTACAACAACAGGCATGGCAAGGGATTGGCCAATTATGCTCCCGGAGAAAAGATTTTTATCAAAGTCAATGCGACAAGCGCCTGGGGGGGTGAGTATCATTCCGACTTGAGCGTGGTTTACAATAATTATTACGGAGTTTCTGAAACATCGGAGGCAACGGTTCTGGCTGTTTTAAAGCAGCTTGTCAATGTCGTCGGCGTAGCTCAAAACAATATTTATATCGGCGATCCGATGAAGCATATTTACAAACATAATTATGACGTATGGCATGGTCAGTTCCCGAATGTTCATTATTTGGATCATGACGGTTATTATTCAGCATATGGGCGTGAACAGGTCGTAGCAAGCACAACAGCCAAGATTTATTACTCGGACAGGGGCACCGTCCTGCGAAACAAACAGTATGAATCCCCCGCCTGATACACTTCAGCATGTCGCTGTTCCAAGCGATTATCTCTATACAATTTATGATACAGCAGCGTATGTGACTGAACATACCGATGTTAAAAGGCCATCAGCGGGCAGGAATGACGATGTTTGCAAAAGACAATTTCGGGTCTCAGACACGCGGAGATGCTTCGCATCTTCATTGGGGCTTGGTGCGTCCATACGGAGCTACATCAGATACTACGATGAGACCGAGTTACGGCATGTACCGTGTACAAGTTGATTTAATGACAAGTAAATATTTAAGCGGCAAAAATCTTTTGTATATCATGGATGCATTGTGGGCAACTTCATATGAGCTCGATATACCCCGAAAATGGCAAATGCCTCCGTTTAACAACACATTCATGTCGTCGATTTTCGTTTCTCAGGATCCCGTGGCGATCGAATCAGTCGGGTACGATTTCCTCAGGAGTGAATTCACCACCGCGAGCGGACAGGATGCATCAGTTCAGATGCCCGCCGTCGATGATTATCTGCATCAGGCGGCCGACTCGCTCAATTGGCCTGCCGGCATTAAATACGACCCGGACAGCACCGGAGTTCATATCCAAAGTTTGGGCGTTCATGAACATTGGGATAACGCTGTGAGCAAGCAATACTCTGTAAATAAAGGAACAGGGAACGGCATCGAACTTGTGAAGGTAAGCGTGCCAACGTCGGTTGCGAAATTGAACCAGACGGTGCCGAAAGATTTCACACTCTATCAAAATTATCCAAATCCGTTCAATCCATCGACGGTCATAAAGTTCTATTTATCTTCTGATCAAAAAGTGTCTCTCAAAATTTTCGACATTCAGGGCCGGGAAATAGCGACAGTCGTAAATGGTAATTTCTCATCGGGATATCACGAAGTTGAATGGTTCGCAGGCGGTGTATCAAGCGGCGTTTATTTCTGCAGGCTGCCAGGCAGGTATGTCCACGGAAACCCGGAAAATGATATTTGCTAAATGACGTCGAATTCTAAAATAATTGAGCTGGAGGAGATACGCGGAATTTGTGCCGCATGGACGAGTCGTTATCCAGGCGGAGCTCTTTGCGAGTTTTGCAAAAGGATTCGGAGAAAAATACCGAGCGATTCCAAACGGATTGTATTTCGCTGTATTGTATTGAATATGTTTCCGAACTTGTCGAGCCGATGTCTGTAACAGGACACAGATCCTCGATAATGCCGGTCTCTGGTTTCTTAAAAACCGCCTTCTCTGTAAAAGAGGCAATCTTGAATTCCGCAGAATCGTAAATTGTGGAAGGCGGTACTTCCAACGGAAATATGTGCGATTGCGGCTGAATCGCCGCTTCTGTGTTTCTTTCCTATGCATCACAAGACCGTTATCTATGACGGAATCGGATTTCTGATACAGCACGTCAGGCCTTTCTTTAAAACCGACCGTTCCCCAATACGAACCGCATCAATCCCGGCAAAAAGAATATTATTGATTAAAAAATAATGCTAACTTATGGCTGGCTCCATATGAGTCGCCGCCCAGGCGGTGTGAAAGAGTTATCAGCGCCTCGCGGGATTATTCTCCGATGAGGAAATGAAAAAAAACGATATGTATTCCGAGACATTTGGAATGAGAAGTTTCAAAGGACTGCGATGGTTGATTATTGGCTTAATTGGAGCTGCAACCGTCATTAATTACATCGATCGTTCTTCGCTGGCGATCATGTGGCCGAGTATTTCTAAAGATTTGAATCTTAACAAAGATCAATATGCAGTCATTGTCGCTGCATTTATGGCAGCGTATGGAATAGGTCAGGCATTAACCGGCAGGATGTTCGATCGGATTGGAATCCGCATCGGATTTGTGCTGAGCGTTTCTGTTTGGTCCCTTGCATGTATGCTGCACGGCGCAGCGCGGGGTATTTTTAGTTTCTCCGGATTTCGCGGTTTACTTGGATTGAGCGAAGCCGGAAACTTTCCGGGAGGAACTAAAGCAAGCGGCCTGTGGTTCCCAATCAAGGAGCGAGCGCTTGCTCAAGGAATCTTTAATACCGGCTCCTCTCTTGGAGCAGTAATTTCCGCCCCGCTTGTAGCTGCACTGTATATGCTGGTAGGGTGGAAGGCTGCTTTTATTGTTATTGGCTGCTGCGGAATGCTTTGGATTATCCCCTGGTGGATTGTCTATCGTTCCGGTCCGGCAACGCACCCCTGGATAAGCGAAGACGAACGCCGGTCTATCATCGCCGGCCAGTGTGAGGGGAACGTGAATCATGTTTCCGATCAAGATGCCCCTTCATGGGGAGAACTCCTCTCATACAAACAAAGCTGGTCGGTTATTGCTTCAAGATTTTTTCTCGATCCAATCTGGTGGCTGTTTGTCAATTGGCTGCCGATTTATCTTGTCGAGAGGTTTGGCTTCAATATTCAGCAGATAGGTTTATTTGCCTGGGTTCCGTATCTCGGAGGAGCTGTCGGAAGCATAGCAGGAGGATGGTGGTCAGGGCATATGATCCATAAAGGATGGTCTGTCGATAAAGCGCGCAAGTGGTCCGTCGTTCTTGGCGGAACGATTATGATCCCGGCTTTTATTCTCACGGCTTTCGCAAATTCGCCCCTTCTTGCCGTTGTTTTAATGGCTGCAGTTCTCGGCGGTTTTCAAGTAGCAATGAATAATATACAGACGCTGCCGAGCGATTATTTCTCCGGCGGATCCGTCGGTTCACTTGCCGGACTTGGCGGGATGAGCGCAGTTCTCGGAGTTCTTGTTTTCAGCACCTGGCTTATTCCTCTTCTCAGTGCAAAAAGCTACACTCCTGTTTTTATAATGGGAGCTTTGCTGGTTCCTTTGGGGGTAATGTCCGTATTGCTTTTGGGCGGGGAGATAAAGAACGTAGAGATAAAAAGAAAATTAAGATAGTGTCTTAGTTCGTGGTGCGTAGTTCTTTGTTGTTCAGTTATGCTGTTGAGCAAAGGAAATTGGAGAATTGGAAAAAGATGATTATTCCGGATGTACTAATGTTAAAGCCCAACAGAGTCTGGAGAACATATTCCGGAGGCAGGTGTTTGGACATACTGGAAGGTAAATCTGTGCCGGCGGATAGTCATTTCCCGGAAGACTGGATAGCTTCGACTGTAAGAGCAAAAAACATCGGCCGCGAGGATATTCCGGATGAGGGATATTCAAAAGTAGAAATTGAAGGAAAATTATTTTTTCTCAAAGATTTATTTCAGCAGTTTCCGCGGGATTTCCTGGGTGACAGTCATTACGCCAAGTATGGGCCAAACACTCAATTCCTTGCAAAATTTCTGGATGCCGCGATTCGCCTTCATATTCAAGCGCATCCGACTGTTTCATTTTCCAAAAGATATTTGAACAGTAACGCTGGAAAAACAGAAGTCTATGTCATATTAAGCATAAGAGAAGAAGTCGAAAAACCGTACATCTGCATAGGTTTTCAACATCCTGTCTCCAAAGAGATTTTTAGAGAAGCTGTTCAAAGTCAGAATGTGTCCCTCATGTTATCCTGCTTCGATAAAATTCCGGTTGCACCCGGAGATGTATTTGTTGTTCCCGGAGGATTGCCGCATGCAATCGGGGAAGGCATTTTCATGGCCGAAATCATGGAGCCAACCGATTTTGTCGTTCGACTGGAGTTTGATCGAGGAGGATATGTGCTGCCTGAACAGTCAAGGTTTATGGGAAGAGATGTCGATTTTGCGCTTGAGATGATAAATTTCAACACGATCCTTCCGGATGAAATTAGGCATAATCTATTTTGTGTGCCGGAAGCTATTCATACTCAAGAAAAAAGTATAGAGTTTAGCGTCGTTGATTTAAAAAAAACATCTTGTTTTTCAATCAACAGACTGGAAATCAATGGGCGTTATAATAAAAAAGCGGATTCGTTCTATGCCGGGATTGTAACCAAAGGCAGGGGACGATTAGACTCATTATCGCAAAAGATAGAGCTCAAAACCGGCGATAAATTCTTTGTACCGTATAAAACCGGGGAATTAGTATATTTTTCAGAAGAAGGAATGCAGATACTTCTTGTCTTTCCGCCTCAAGAAGAGAGAGACCGGTAGGATCGATAGATCCTCTGCAGCCGGTTACGGCTCCAGAGGAAACGATGACATATTCGAAAAAATAGGTTTTTAAAAATGCTGAACCACCCAGCACAAATGAATCTTTTGCAATTATAAATGAATGAAAAGGAACATGAACCTCATAAATCTCAATTTTTAAATCCTCCTCACCAAAACATCGGACTAAGACCATGAAATACGCCGGAATTCTTTTTATTATCCTTTTTACTCTTCAATGTTTCGCTCAAAAATTCGACGGGCTTGCCTTAACTCCGCCTATGGGATGGAATACATACAACACATTCGCAGGAAAATTTAACGAGAAAATAATCCGCGATATGGCGGATCTCATCGTATCCACCGGTATGAAGGACGCCGGTTATCAATACATCATCATCGACGATAATTGGACTGGCCCTCGGGACAGTCTCGGCTTTCTTACGGTAGATCAAGGCAGATTTCCATCCGGATTGAAAGTATTATCCGATTATATTCACTCCAAAGGATTGAAATTAGGTCTCTATTCAGATGCCGGCTATACAACATGCGGCGGTTTTATTGCAAGCCGCGGCCATGAATTCCAGGACGCAATTATGTTCGCTCGCTGGGGATGTGACTACTTGAAATACGATTGGTGCAACTCAGAAGGAATAAATGCCGTAGGCGCCTATACGACGATGAGAGACGCAATGTATGCCGCTCGCCGGCCTATGATTTTCAGCCTATGCGAATGGGGAAATAATAAGCCATGGTCATGGGCGGCATCCGTCGGTCATCTTTGGAGAACGACCGGAGATATTACTGCATGCTGGGACTGCATCGATACGCACGGCGGTGCATACAATTCATACGGAGTCATGCAAATTTTTGATATGCAGGAGGGTCTTAGAAAATATGCCGGACCCGGACACTGGAACGACCCGGATATGCTCGAAGTCGGTATCGGAAGTCTCACCGCAGGCGAGTGCCGGGCTCATTTTTCATTGTGGGCAATGCTGGCGGCTCCGCTTATTGCAGGGAATGATTTAAGAAAGATGCCGAATGATATTTTGGATATTCTTACAAATAAGGAGGTGATTGCAATCGATCAGGATTCATTGGGGATTCAGGGTTTCAGGCAGAGCAAGATCGATAGTCTGGAGGTTTGGTATAAACCATTGCAGAACGGAGATTGGGCTGTTTGTTTTTTCAATCGCGGATCAAAACCCGCCGGTATTCATTATGTATGGAGGGATCAAGTGATCCACGATGATGCTGCGAAGCTGGAATTGCCGTTCGACCAACACACTTATATCCTGCGCGATTGCTGGGTTCACAAGAATATTGGAACGACCGGGAGCCCGTTTATTTCAAAAATTCCTTCACACGAGGTGCTTTTGCTCAGATTGGAAAAAAATAAATGAGTGAAGATGCTGTCGCTGATTTTTGTCCGGTCATTGCTTTGAGATTCAAATCTTAACCGTTGTCCATCTTTCCATCGCGCGAAAGGCGAGTCTGAAAAGTTCCGGCCTCTTCTCTTCGATGATTTCTTGTCCATTAAAAGGCATGCCGTATCTTTGCAGCATCGCGCCGCGTCTCCGTCTCCTTAGAATCGAATGGCAAGCTCAAGAGAAGGATAGAGGGGAAACAGGCCGGCATTCCGGAGTGTTGCATTCCAAGTCAAAGCCGCAGCATTGCTTTTCTGCAAATTCCAGATAAAAGGATCCTGAAGTCCATAGCTGTTCATGAAATGGAAAGACAGATGACATGGCAAACGGCCGAATAAAAAATGACGAACAATACTGAGCTCAAGTCTCTGGAATCCAGGCAGGCGGCTGCCATTGACATCGATAAGTTCATTATTTTCGCTCATGGCGACTCTAACTATTTCGGGAGTTGTGTTTTGTGATCCAATCTGTGCTCTCGATTGGATAATCAACGGGGTTATTGAAGAAGACTGTCCCAATGCAAAAATGCAGAGCGCCCCAAACGACCAATTTTGATCAGGCCTGTATTCGCCGGCCATCTGAATCTCATGTCTCCGGTCAAAGGGGGGAAGAAATTCCGTTCCTGAATTGATTTGTGCAAATGACTCGAATGACCATGAAAGATTATAACTGATCGAACCTGTCAAATTTCCGGTTCGCTTATGAAGAATGCATGTGATTCCGTACGTCTTGGCTGATCCGAAAATAATTTCGTCGTCGAGTTGTCTCGACGCCCTTGCCGCCGTATCGAGCGCGAATTCATGAAAGTTGTTGATGACTCTGTAATAAGTTTCAGCGGATACATCGTATGAATCGTCAAGAATATCCTGATCGATTCCTAATGTGCCCTGGGACGACATTGTCGGCCGTATCTTTTCGGTAGAGGGTACCAGAAAAGAGTCGGATAGAGAAGGAACACGCCGCTGTTGTTGTAGGGATGAATGAATTGCGTTATGCTCGAAAGAGAACCATACAGGAGTGTCCGATCATTGAGATCGGCGCGTATGGAAAATCTGGGATCGATGGAAGAAAATGATCCCTGGCTGCCCGAAAAGTCCGTAGCTCGCGCGCCGATTTCTGCGGTCACCTGCGGAAAAAATTTCCATTGGTCTTGAAGATAGACCGATGTTTCCCATGTAGAATAATTTTGGAGCGTATAAGAACCGATCTGGCTGGAAAACTGGCTTATCGATGCATTCATGGTGTGGAGAATAAGTTCGATCCCTGCGCGTACTGTATGATCCCTGTCGTAAAAGTCCTCTCCATGTGCGCGATAGCATACATCCTGGATCGAATAATCCGAAGAAAGTGGCGCGCCGGAATACGGGATTGAATTTTGGACGAGATTATGTCCGAGGTTAAAGCTGTAACGGGTGAATACGAGAGACGAATAAAGAAATAACGACGGCGAGATGATTCCGATCCATCGAAGATCCAGCATCCCGTTGCCCCAGGAAAAGTTATTGTCGATTCGTTCGCCTGCTCCGGCGGCTTCGCCGGCGTATGAATTTGCTCCCCAATATCCGCTCAGCGATAACTGCTGACTACTGGACAATCGATGTGCCAGTTTTGCAACGTATTCAGAAGAACCCATCCGGGAGAGAGAATCTGCCGGATGGAAGAATTGCATCGACGGATTGATATATCCGATCCGGCCTGACATGAGAAATGTTGTAGTTTCATCGAGCGGCCCTTCCAGGGATAGACTTGAGCCCAAAGTTCCAGCACTCATCGATCCGGAGAGCTGCTCCCGGTTTCCGTCACGCAGAGAGTAATCGACAATACCTCCGATCCGGCCTCCGTAGTCCGGCGGAAGTCCGCCCTGAATAACTTGAATATCGTTTAATGCTTCGGAATTGAATGTGCTCTGCACCCCTCCAAAATGAGATGGATTGTAAATCCTGCCTCCATCAATCGAATATTGATTCGGATCTGTCGGCAGAGAAGGCAGATAAACACCGTGGGAAACACCTTCCGTCGATGTCATTGCAATGCGGCGGCCTTCGATAGTAATCCCATTGAGTATAATGTCCTTTTGTGTCATATCGATATCGCGCTGAATAGAGGCGCTGTCTTTGACTTCGATAGTGCGTTCTGCAGGCATATATCCGAGAGCGCGAACTGCCAGTACATACGATCCCGATTTTATATGTGGGAGCGAAAAAAAACCAAATGTATTTGTGGAACACCAGGAACGGACTGATTTGTTCTCATTGCCGGAAACGTCCTGAAGCACTATACTTGCTCCGACAATACGTTCTCACGTAAGCGAATCCGTTGCCGTACCCGATATCGTCCCTTCCTTTCGGTTGTCCGGCAGTTCTTGTTCTTTAAGAACTACTTGATTCCCTATTCGCATCCAGATCAGGTCCGTACCGAATAAAACATTATCCAGCGCTTGTTCAAAACCGCAATTGACGCAATCTGCCGTGATGAACTTATTTTCGACGTCTTTATCAAAGTACACTATGGATTCGGGATAGTGCCGCATGAGTGAATCGACGGCGAACCGAAGCGGCAAATGATCGAATTGGAATGAATAAGGGCGGCCGGATTCCTGGGCCGTACTTATTCCCTGAGTTCCGATGAAAATGAAGCTAATAAAGAATGTAGCTATTGCCTTCATGACGAAAGTGTTTTCCTGTCAGGTGAACCAGTGCGTTGAGTGCGGACTCGACGCTGCGGCTGTCGATTGTGCCTGTAATTGTTTCATCGGGCGATTGGCGTCCATTCACGATTATCTTGATATCGAATTGGGACTCGATTTCTTTATATGCTGATAAAAAATTTGTCCGGTAGAACATAAGTTTTCCATGGAGCCACCCGGGATATTCGGCAAAAGGAACTTGTTCCGGGAGTTCCGGGAAACCGTTTTTTACACAGATGGAAAATTGTCCCTGCGAGAGAATGATGCTGCTGTCGATGCTGCCCCGGGCGCCGCTAACTTTTACATTGCCGCTGACGACTGCTACTTCCATGCGCCCGTCGCGCACACGGACATTGAACTGTGTACCCAGCACTTGAACTGTGCCGGCATCGGTGTTTATGATAAAAGGATTTTCATTTTTCTGTACATGAAAGAAGGCCTCTCCTTTTAATGAAACCCGGCGAATGCGTTCGAAAGGAGAATGATAGGCCGTTAATTCCGAAGTGTGGTTCAGCGTTACTTCGCTGCCGTCCGGAAGAGTCATTGCGGATTGCTGGCCGTTCGTCGTTTTATATGTTCTCGCAGCGCCGGAACGAAACAAGAATATCCCGGCTGCGATGAGAATGAAAGCCGCAAGAGCAAAAGCTAGTCCTGGCTTCCAAATATCAATCGGGACGGTTATGCGCCGGACGCCGGAATATTTTTGCTCTTTTGCCAGCCCGATTTGCATTCTCTGCCATTGTTTTTCCGTCTCCGGATTAATCGTCTGAATCCGGTGTGAGCTTGTCCTCAGAGATTTTTCGATTATAGTGGATATGTTCTTTGTATGTTGCGGGTGCCAAAAAGACTTAAGCCAAGCGATAAATCGTATTTTAAACATCGTTCATTCCTCCGGAGATGCCGTGTCCTCTATCATGAAAAATAATCTGTTACAATTCAAGAGATATACGGGATAAATATTGTTAAGAAGGTTCATAACCATTCTCAACGGGATAATAATAAATGTATGCTGTGTCCCGGAGTTCACTATTGATTTCAAATAATTGAGTTTTTTATGGTCTGCCTACTGTTTCTATTAATTTTTACTTACAATAAATTTCGCAGTATCCAAATCTTTTGAAATCGGCACATTTATTTTCGGATAAGGAGTTAATCCCAGCAATGTAATCGAATAAATACCTTTCGTATGTTTCGCATTAAGATAAACGGTGTCTGCTGCCGCCGGGAGCGAGATGACAACGGCGGCATTTCCGGCCCAAAGACATTCCGATCCTTCAGGACATCTGGAATCATAAAGCACGGAATCGAACCGGAACGTCATTGATTCGCCGATGATGGAAACAGTTTCGCCTGCGTTTAAACCGAACGGTTCATCAAGATTTGCCGTTTTCATTTCGACTTGTGTTGTCGATTCCTTTTGACATCCGGATATGGAGAGAAGCAATATAGCTGCAATGACTCGTTTCATTTAAAAAGTCCCAATGGAATTATACATACCCATGATCGTTCAAAAAATAATTAACGGCTCTATAGATTGGGATTGATGATTTTCCCGATGAAAAGAATCGTTCCCGTTTGATGCTCCCGTATCGCAAAAATAAAGGGATGATCGATCCTCATAACCTTGACGACAGGTTCATTCGGATTCTGAACCGCTGTAATAAACCCTATCAATGTCACTGCTGCCGCTTCAGTTCCTTCTTCGTTGATATTTACATATGTTTTGTGCAATACTTCGGAAACAGATAATCCGGCGGGGCTTATATGAGTCAGGTCCGCTCTCAAAGGGTCAAACACTATTCCCATCCCGAGCGCCTTCAATTCATCAATCAACGATTTGGAATATTTGAGTTCGAATTTAGGCATATATAAATCAACCTTCGCCGAATCCAATTTATTTATAATTGTATTCCACTGTTCTTGTGTAAGTGTCGATGCAAATTGGTCGATGGATGTTCCAGCGGCAGGCATAATGACCGTCATGCTGAACGATCGGTCACCGTACGGTATATCTATTGCTTGCACGGAATTATCTGAATAATATGCAAAGGTGTCTTCCTGACTCATGAGCCTGCATGTGGCAATGCTTCCGTCTGCACATATGAAAGGAGCATCTTTGGTATATGACGAATCGTATGTGTACGTCCATGCGGCTTTGAAATAAATGGCATTGATAAGATACATGACGACATCGGGAGGGATCGTACCGTCAATGATTGTCGGGATCTTGCCGTTTGTCTTCGTATTGACCCAATTATTGATAGTCTGGACTGCGCCGGGAAGTGTAAAATCCAGAGAATCTACTTCTGCATCGAAATAGGTTCTATTGACATTGAGAAAATCCGGCAGCACCTGAAATCCGTTCCTGTACCAGATAGAATTGGCATTTTGGAATGTGACATGAGCGTCGAGAGTCGTCAGGTAGGCGGAACTGCTTTCATATGCATTGTTTATATCATTCAGCGACATCCCGGCATCGCCAAGCGCCTGTTCTAATGAATCGAGCGTAGAACCGTTGGCGCCGTTGAGCAACATGCCGAATGCCATAGAAACACTGAACGGGGAGATAAAAACATTTTTACCCGTTTCTGTATTATTAATGCAGCTAAACAGCCTAAAACCAAAGCTGTTACCGGCGTTGATAACCGATTGTGCGGGGGTATTAATGGGGCTTACTGGGTTTCCCGGATTGGGAGTAATCGGATTTTGGCGGCATGCTGCAAAAGCAGCCAGCAGCAGAAATATCATTCCATAACGTTTCATAGTATATCCTCTCGTGCATGTGATATATCATTCCTTCTTCTTATAACGATTAAGCTGTCCCTACTACCTATAGCTTTGTGAGTTTTTTTTAGAAGGATTCATAAAAAAATGCCTGGTTTATTGCAACTTTAGTATGTCCAGCTTATCTTGATTGCAATCATTCCAATACTTGAACGGATCCCGGGATCATGGAGCATAAGATTACAGAATCGCAGCTTCTGGAAAAAGCAAGGGATTCCGAAATGGAAGCGTTTCGGGTTCTGTTCGAAAAGTATCAGCCGGTCGTTTTCAGGTACGTAGTATTCTATACACGAAAGGCGGATATTGCACACGATATTGTTCAAGAGACATTCATCAATGTGTGGAATCACCGCAGTTCGCTGAAGCCGCATTTGAGTTTCCTCGCATATGTTCTGCGCATCAGCGGAAATCTTCTCCGCGACTATGTGAAGCATCTGAAGGTACGGGAAAGACTGGTTGATGCTCTTCCTAATCCGTCTTTATCGGAAGGAGACGATCCGGAAGAAGCCCTGCATCTGAGGATACTGGAAGAGAAAATCGATGCGATTATTAAAACGGCTCTTCCTCAGAGATGTAGGGAAGTATTTCTTCTCAGCAGGCTTGAAGGGAAGACGAATAGGGAAATTGCCGAAATCTTCCGGGTGAGCGTGAGGACAATTGAGCATCAAATATCCTACGCACTGAAAATTTTAAGAAAAAGGCTTGATGCTCTTCAGGCTCGATAACGAATGCCCGCCGCAGCATCGCGAAGGCGCGGCCGGATAAAATAGGATTTAACCTGAAACCTGCGTGAATGAAGATGCAAAAATTGATTATATACCATAAAATCAATATATTTTCAAAAAAAATGTCTGTAACCGCTAACCTACCTTTTAGTTAACTTTAAATGTTATGCCCAGAGGTCCGAAAAAACTCAAAATATCAAGCTCTGAAGGAAATCTTACATTCCTTTTGCAGGTTTCAGCTTTAATATAAGTAAGGATAAGCAATGAAATCGGGTCCACTCAATGCAAGCGCAGTATCTTTGAACGACACGAAAAAAATGCCTGTTCTATTTTTAGGCCATGGCAGTCCGATGAATGCCATTGAAGAAAACGAGTTTGTCGATGGATGGAGAAATATCGCCGGGGAGATTCCGAAACCGAAAGCCATTCTCTGCATTTCAGCGCATTGGGAAACCTCCGGTACAAGCGTGACGGTCATGGAAAAACCGAAAACCATTCATGATTTCGGCGGCTTTCCGAAAGAATTATACGACGTGCAATATCCTGCCCCTGGAAATCCTGAATTGGCAAAAGAAATAAAAAATGATATTCAAAAGACAAAGGTCGGCCTGGATGAAAAATGGGGGCTTGATCACGGCTGCTGGAGCGTGGTTAAACATCTCTATCCCGATGCCGATGTTCCGGTTGTGCAAATGAGTCTGGACTATAACCGTGCGCCTCAAGATCATTACGCTCTGGCAAAAGAACTTTCATCGCTTCGCGGCAGGCGTGTTCTGATTATCGGAAGCGGAAACATGGTTCACAATCTCAGTCTGATTGCATGGGATAAGCTGGATGCAGCGGAATACGGTTATGATTGGGCTCTTGAGGCCGGGGGGAAAATGAAAGAATATATACTGGCCGGGGACCATCAATCTCTGATATATTATCAATCGCACGGAAAGGCGTTTCAACTGGCAGTGCCTACTCCGGAGCATTATTTGCCGATGCTCTATGCCTTGGCAATGAAACAGGAGGGAGAAAAGGTGAGTCTCTTCAACGATAAAACGGTTGCAGGTTCGTTAGCGATGACCTCGTTCAAAATAGATAACATGTAAGCAGACCGGTACGATAAACCATTTTCGTATTGCCGATAGAGATCGAAATCATTAACTTTACCTGCAACATCGCATGAAGAAAGAAAACAATATGACTATAATTGCAGAAGTAAATCCGGGAGGAGCGGTCAATTGGCTCTCTGGAAGCGTTCAAACAGGATATACCGGCTGCCTTTGCCTTGGAAGAGTATTATTATTTGGATTATTATTTTCTCAATTTTCCTGGAGTCAACCCATGGATACAGTCTTGTCGACTTCACATGCTGAGCCGGTCACAGTAGAATCTGTCAATCTTAATAAATATGTCGGAACCTGGTATGAGATCGCAAAGATTCCCAATAGTTTTCAAAAGCAATGTGCATGCAATACAACTGCAGAATACAGCATCAGGGCAGATGGAAGAATCGACGTCATAAATCGATGCACGAAGAGCGATGGAACCGTCGATGAAGCGAAAGGAATTGCGCGGATTGCGGACACCCTGACGAATTCGAAGTTAGAGGTCAGCTTTGTCCGTCTGTTCGGGATTCAGCTGTTTTGGGGAGATTATTGGATTATCGGTTTGGATAAAGATTACAGGTATGCTGTCGTCGGATCTCCGTCCCGTAAGTATGGATGGATACTCGGCCGCCTGCCATCTCTTTCTCAAGAGGACCAAAAGAGGGCTTTTGATATACTAAAAAGCCAGGGTTATGATCCGAAGAATTTTGTGTTCACCGAACAGAAACAATAAGCGGTTCGAGAAGATATTTAAGAATGGCGGGATGAATTCTCTTGGCTATGAGAAAACAATAGAAGCCGAGAGATACTGAGCAAAAAAGCATTTATTCCAGAATACGCTGAATAGTTACATTAAATCTCAAGTTGTCTCAAGCCGTTTAACTTTGTTAACGAATAAAGCAGGTACCAAAGCGCAACAGAAAGCATTCCGATACTTGCTCCAGTAATAGCATCCTCTGCATCCACTAATGAGGCCACTCGTTTATTCCCGGCGTCATAAATAAAAGAGCCCCGAACGGTCATCAACTTTCTATCATCCGAATCGAAAAGATCGTTGCCGCGTATCGTTGCAACCCTTCGATTGTCGCGGTCATAAATTCCAGCACCGCGTGTGACGGCAATTTTTCGGTTGTGAGTGTCGTATAAATCGGGACCGCGCATCGTATATGTCATGATATATGCCGTAAATATTGAGTGTGCTTAAAAAAATATCCGGATTACTTGCCGCTGGTTCCGGCTGTTATAAAGCTCAAAGCCCTCATGAGTTCTGAGTCCGTTTTTTAAAGCTGTCCCCAGCGTCTCCAGAGACACATCTTAAACGTGTCTGGAAAACGCAAGAGCGCAGCCATCATGAACCTTGTATACTCAAGATTCTAACGTCCCAGAACTCAACTTTGGGTTTATTAAAAATTCTCATCCTGTTTTTCAAGCCGATGAATTATGCCGTCGTATCGGAGTGAAACATTGCCCGTTGGGAGAAGCTTCAGAATGGATAAATGAAAAGAATCGATAGAGAGACAATTCTTCCAAAATATGTTGCTACCTCCGACATCCGCTCAAATTGGCTAAAACACCGGACTATGTCGCTCCTTTCAGTATAGACCCTTTCTGCGCCAATAGCAAGGTATAAATCTTTTTTTAAATGGGATAGAAAAGCCGATATGAGGTTTGTGGCGTTTTTAAGGTTTTTTTCAGACTGCGGTTTTTTCCTTTGACCAAGAGTTCTTTTTGAGGTTCTTTTTGTTTTTGCCCTTTGCTCATCTCGCCGGTCTGCGCACAGAAGAACGATGCCCGATATGAACATTTTTGAAGCTCAAGTATCCCAGCGAAACGAACTCCGGTTATCGCTTTTCTTGTTTCCGGCCGCGGTCATCGCGGGACTCTTGTAAGATATTGTTCAAGACGTTCCATGACTTGTTTTAGTTTCTCTGATAGTTCTTCAGATTTGTGAACATTATTTTCAGTTTATCACGACCCGAATATTTGAATATCCTTATTGACAGGCCGGAATTCGCTTTTAAAAAACATTTCTAACCATAACCATTTCTTGTAAAGGATTAGTTTCATAGAGGAATGTCCCGCTTGCAGAGCCATAAAAAAAAGTCTCTGATATTCGTATTTCCTTTTTCTCTTGATTAATTCTGAGTACATTTCTTTTCGGCAAAAAGCCTCTGAACTGATGAATACGTTTGTCATCCGCTTGGTATAAGGAAAACAGCATTTGAAAACGCTCTCTCTCAAACCATACAAACTTTATAATACTATAAAGAATTACGAATGGGGAACAAGAGACGAGTCCGCTTTTATACCTCGTTTCTTGGGCATTCAGGCGGATCCCGGTACTCCGTATGCCGAACTCTGGATAGGCGCTCATCCGAAAGCGCCGTCGGAAATTGAAATCGAAGGATCGCGGGTTCCGTTGAATCGTGTGATTGAAGAATATCCTTTAGAATGCATGGGATCGTATGTTTGCGAAAAATTCTCGAAGAGGTTTCCGTTTCTGCTCAAAGTTCTTTCTGCAGCCAATGCGCTTTCCATTCAAACCCACCCGAACAAAGTGCAGGCACGGGAACTGCATGCAAGAGACCCGATAAATTATCCGGACGACAATCATAAACCGGAAGTCGCTATTGTCCTCGATTCACTCATCGCACTCGCCGGATTTAAACCTGCCCGATCGATCCGAAACGATTTAGAGTCTTTGCCGGAACTGGGTGAACTCGTAGGGCAGGGACTGATCGAAGATCTGTTGAAGAATAAATATCTGTCCGAAGAAAAAAATCTGATAAAAAAAATGTATGAAGCCGTCATGCTTCATGCCGAAGATAAAGAGCAACTTACCGCCTGCATTTCCCGAATTGCGGAACGGCTTGCCGGGAAAGAATTCCGCACGCCGGAAGAAGAACAATTTCTGGAACAGCGCCGTCTGCTCGGCGAGGATGTCGGTCTATTGTCGTTTTTCTTTTTCAATCTGGTGCGGTTAAAACCGGGACAGGCAATTTTCACGGATGCCGGTATTCCGCATGCGTACATCAAAGGAAATATCGTTGAATGCATGGCGAATTCCGACAACGTCGTCCGGGCCGGGCTGACGAATAAATTTAAAGATGTGGCAACGCTGCTCGATATCATCCGGTACGATTTTGCAGAATGTCCGGTTATGCAGGCAGGACCGGAAAGCGGGGAAACGACCTATCGGACAACTGCGAAAGAATTTCAAGTATCCCGATTTCAGCAAACGGAAAGTTTCCATCGGCAGTGTGAATCCGGCGACAGGCCGAGCGTGTATTTGATAACAAAAGGAATGCTGGAAGTGCTCTGGACTTCCGGCGGGAAAGAGCAGGTCGAAAAATTTTCTTCAGGAGAATCGTTTTTTCTGCCGGCCGCGCTGTCACAGTATAAAATTACATCGAATCACGATGTGGAATTCTTTGCCGTCGCAATTCCTTGATCTTCTCCGCGAATCAGAGCTGCGTTTCCACCGGCTTCTGTCCATGCGCTTGTTTTAAAGCTTTGATATCCAGTTTGTTCATTTTCAGCATTGCCTGCATAACTCTTTTCGATTTTTCAGGATCTTTATCGTTCAGTATTTTTCCCAGGACAAGAGGCACGATCTGCCATGAAATGCCGTATTTGTCTTTCAGCCATCCGCATCGCTGTTTTCTCCGCCTGCGGAAAGTTTTTCCCACAGTCTGTCTATTTTTATCTGGGACTCGCATTTGACAAAAAAAGATATAGCTTGCGAGAACTTGAATATCGGACCGCCGTTCAGGGCCATGAATTCCTGGCCTTCGATCCGGAACGTCGCTGTCATAACAGATCCTTTCGGTCCTGGTCCAGCTTCTCCGTAGCGTGTAACGTTGAGTATTTTTGAATCTTTAAAGACGGAGATATAAAAGTTCATGGCTTCTTCGGCTTGATTGTCGAACCATAAGAAAGGGATTATTTTCTGCATATGATTTTCCTTAAAGATTGTCGATCTCTCAAAAATCTTCATTTGTCGTTTTCCGACATTCCATTCCCATCTATTTTTCGGAATAACAAGGACCAATATACGTCGCAGTGTTTTCCTCGACTATACGTGGCCGGCTATGCTGGACAATTCATTTATTTCGATGCTTCGCGGACTGCGCTTGAATTGTCGGACTCTGGCCGGCCTTCCGGACATCCGGCGGAAAATCCGACATCTCGAATACTTGCCGGACTTCGATTATATCGCCGTCCTCTGCCGGTACACGCTTTGCCCATTTCATAGCTTCTTTTTTTGATTTAAACTGGACCATCCAATACCCGCCGAACACTTCCTTCGATTTTATGAAGGATCCGTCCGTTACAGTCGTTTTTCCTTTGAAGAACGATACACGGCCTCCTTTTTCAATAGGATGGAGTCCATCAAGGGAGAGCAGAGCTCCGGCTTTTGCCAATTCCTCATTGTACTTAGTCATTTTTTCTATCGCGTCGGCAGGCGGTGTGAAATTTTTCCCGGCTCTTTTGCCTCTTCCGCCCTGATAAACGCTGGGGATCATAAACATCATGAATCTCATTTTTGTATCTCCTTTATTATTGTTCAGATAGTCGTCTCATGAACTGCAAAATAGGCAATTGGAAAAATATTTATCTTTTGACACGAATCACTGCCCTTACATTTACAGCTTATCACCATGATCATTTCTTTTTGTTCCCGTATTGAGGGGGGAACACAGTGAGATTTTAATGAGATCAGTCATTGAAGAGAATCGACACAGTCTCATTTTTCGCTTCATCTGCAATGACAACCTTTTGTTATCAAATCGCTTCGAAGATACATGATTCTTGAATCGGCACAGGTTTTTCAGAAAACGTTTTCAATGATGTACCAATAATATATGTCCATCCCTCAGCAAACCTTTCTCTTGCAAAATCGGGATTGTCCGTCGGGAAAGATTCCAGGCTGCTGTGTGTGAGCTTTAATCCGGTTTTTTCCGCTTCTTCGAACAATTCGTACGTGACGACTCAATCTCCCTCATAGCCGTCGTACCGCCATCTGTATGCAAGCTTTCTGCCGATTATTATTTCGGTGACTTTACACAAATGCATGTACTTTCTATTCTCCGTTCCGCCGGAGAACCGGAATTCAAAATCTTTTTCTGGTTTGAACTCGGCAATATCGAAATACCACTGCTTCATATTGTTCCTGCCGGTGATTGCTTTCCATACTTTTAAAATGGGAGCGTTGTATATTCTTTCGATAACGAAGGATTCGTTTTTCATGATGCGCATTTCATCAAATATCGTTTCCGTATTGCGGTTTTTACCGTTCTGTCAGGAGACTGCTGCAGGAAGAAGCTTTGAACGATAGATCCCGAAGCTCGATCAATATCCGTATCAAAGCGAGATCTCCGCCCTGGTTCTGCGGAGGATACGGCTGTATTGATCGATGCCTCTGTTCTGAATCGTATTTCCATATTGTTTCTTGCCTTCATAATATTCGTGTAACCGCATCGGAGTGTTCGGGGTTCCCGCGATAGACAGACTAAGGAAATTGCTGATTATATAGCTTATATTACATAGGTTCTTATACATCATGACCGGGTAAACGATGAAATATTCTCCCCATCATAAAAGCGAAAGAAAAGTATCTTTCCCGACCTCTATAAAAGAGATGAAGGATCTCGGCTGGGATCGAGCCGATGTGATCCTTTTTACAGGCGATGCATTTGTCGATCATCCTTCCTTCGGAACGGCCGTCATCGCACGGGTACTGGAGCATGAAGGATACCGGGTTGCGGTCATTCCGCAGCCGAATTGGCAGGATGATCTAAGGGATTTTAAAAAACTCGGAATTCCGAAATTGTTCTTCGGCGTCAGCGCCGGCAACATGGATTCCATGATCAATCATTACACGGCGAACAAACGTCTCCGTTCCAACGATGCCTATACGCCGGGAAATAAAGCGGGCCGGCGTCCCGATTATGCCGTAACGGTCTACTCTAAAATTCTGAAATCCCTTTATCCGGATATCCCTCTGATTCTCGGCGGTATAGAATCCTCACTTCGCCGCCTAACGCATTATGATTATTGGAGTGATTCTCTCAAACCTTCTGTTCTTGCCGAATCCGGAGCAGATCTGCTTTTGTACGGGATGTCGGAAAAATCTATCGTCGAGGCTGCAGAAAGACTCCGGCGCGGTGAGAGCATCAAAAATTTAACGAACCTTCCCCAGTCAGCATTTCCGGCTGATGAGTTTCCGCTCGATGTGAACGATGCGGTTCTTCTTGCCTCCTACGATGAATGTCTGAAGGACCCGAAAGCATTTGCAAAAAATTTCGTTCTCATAGAAGAAGAATCCAACAAAATAAAACAAAAGGTTCTTGCGGAAAATAACAGGGATCGGTGGATCATTGTCAATCCGGCATATCCGCCGTATTCCGAAAAAGAGATGGATCGAATCTACGATCTTCCGTTTACACGCTTGCCGCATCCGCGGTACCTGGGAAAAGAACCGATACCTGCTTATGAAATGGTCAAAGATTCCATCACGCTGCATCGCGGATGTTTCGGCGGATGTTCGTTTTGCACGATCTCTGCCCATCAGGGAAAATTTATTTCAAGCCGGTCGAAAAATTCCATTCTCAAGGAAGTAAAAACTATTGCAGGCGGGCATACCTTTAAAGGTCATATTACCGACCTTGGCGGCCCATCGGCAAATATGTACAGGATGGAAGGCGTCGAAAAGGAGCAATGTGATAACTGCAGGCGCCCGTCGTGCATCTATCCGTCCGTCTGCAGGAATCTTAACACTGATCATACGGCATTACTTGAAGTCTATCGCGAGGCGCGGAGCATCAAAGGCGTAAAGAAAGTTACCATCGGCAGCGGCATACGCTACGACCTTATTATCGATCCGAAGAATAGGCCTGTGTCTTCATCGGCTCTGGAATATTTCAAGGAACTTGCAGCGGAGCACGTGTCCGGACGCTTGAAAGTGGCGCCGGAACATACATCCGGCAAAGTGTTAAAGCTCCTGCGCAAACCGCCGTTTGAAAGTTATATGCATCTTCATGAACGGTTCAATGCACTGTGCGAAGAATATGGATTGAATCAGCAATTGGTGCCGTATTTTATATCAAGTCTGCCGGACTGCGGGCTCGACGAAATGGCGGAACTTGCGATACAGGCCGGAAAGCTGCATCTCGATCTTGAACAGGTACAGGATTTTACTCCGACACCGATGACGCTCGGGTCTGTGATGTTCTACACCGGATTCGATCCCTCAACGCTGAAAAAAATCGCCGTGCCGCGGACGGTCAAAGAAAAGAAAATGCAGCACTTGTTCTTTTTCCTTTATAAAAAAGAAAAGCGCGAGGAATTGAAGACAGAGCTGCGCGCTTTGAAACGCAGTGATTTGATAAGAATTCTGAATCTCTAACAAACAGTAAGGAGACACTATGCTGACAATGAAACAATACCTTGTCGATTTATTTAATTTCAATAAATGGGCTAACACAAAACTTCTCGAGACTGTTTTGCAGCTGCCGGATAAAGAAGAATCGATAAAGCTTTTCGGTCATTTTGTGACTGCTCAGGATAAATGGCTGAACAGAATCACGCATGCGGTTGACGATTCACAGCTTAATTGGACGGGTCCGGCTTATGCGCCGGAGGAACTCGGCGCCCGGTGGATTGAAAGTGTAGACAAATGGCTGTCATTTCTCGAGAACCGGAGCGAGGAATCGCTGGAAGAAAGAATTACTTTTTCAAGGCCCAGGGACGGGAAACAATACACCGCCATGATACGGGATGTTATACTTCAGATCAATTATCATTCCATTCATCATCGGGCGCAGTTGAATAGAATTATTCGGCAGCAGGGACTCAAGCCGCCTGTGACCGATTATATTCTTACTGCAGTGAAAGAAATATAAGCCCTGTCCGCGGGCGGCTCGCCCGCCTTGGGAGGGCGACTTGCCCGCCTGGGGAGGGTGACCGCGGTGGTGTTCGGGCGTCTGTTGCCAATTACCATTTCAAAGAGCAGTGGAACCGGTCTCCCCGATGAATACGTTTTCTATAATATCGAGGATTGGACGATATGAGAATTCGATATCTATTGTCTTGCGCAGGCGTACTGCTGTTTTATTCCGCTGTGCCGAACGCATTTGCCGGTCCGCCTTTTCGGACCGATGATCCGCAGCCTGTGGACTACCGGCACTGGGAATTTTATATCGCATCCGAGCAGCAATTCGAAAAAGATGCGACAACTGCAACGCTCCCGCATTTTGAAATCAACTACGGTGTCGTGCCGGACGTGCAGATCCATTTTGTCGCTCCTTTGGGGTATACGCGCACATCCGCCGGAACACATTACGGATATTCCGATACGGAGATCGGCATTAAATACCGCTTTACAGAGGAAACAGATGATATTCCGCAAATTGGAGTTTTTCCGCTTGTTGAGATTCCGACAGGAGATGTAAATATGCAGTTGGGTGCAGGAAAGACTCAGGTTTATTTTCCCGTCTGGATTCAGAAAAGTTTTGGAAACTGGACAACGTACGGCGGAGCCGGATTCTGGTATGTTCGCGTGCCCGGACAACAAAATTGGATTTTCAGCGGATGGGAGTTGCAATATGATTTTTCAAAATTCGTCACTCTTGGCGGAGAGTTGTGTTACGAGACTGCGAATACGCCGGATGCAAAAGCCGGCGAATCGTTCAGCCTGGGCGGATTTATAAATTTCGACGAGACAAACCATCTGTTGTTTTCCATCGGGCATAGTTTGTCCGGTATTGCAGCGACCACGGGATACATCGGATACCAACTTACCATATAGAGGAGCCGGATAATATGTCGGTAAGGAATTATTTTTTCCATACTCGTGGAGAATCCAATAATATTCAAAGCGCAATGATCCTTGTCAGAATTATAGTGGGAACCGTCTTTCTTTCCGAAG
This sequence comes from Ignavibacteriota bacterium, assembly GCA_963778945.1. Lineage (GTDB taxonomy): Bacteria > Bacteroidota > Ignavibacteria > UBA10030 > UBA10030 > Fen-1254. The sequence goes on along the minus strand of CAVZWL010000023.1, from coordinate 43,147 downwards.
GGATGCGTGCTCTCAAGCATCCATCAAGAATGTGCAGCTCGATGGGTGCTTGCTTGAGAGCCTCTTATGACAGTCTGGTGATTTAAGAAAAAGCATCAACTGTCTTCGTTTTCAAAAAAAGGAAAACGAGATACATCGGCGGGGATGCGCATCTTGACAAAAATGCGCATCCCCTTTATTGTGTTCCATTCAGATCAAAGATATCTGAAATGGAACTGTCAATGATGAAAGCCGCGAACGCCCGCTCTCACAGAAATACCTGGATAATACCAAGAGGGATAATATCCGTCATACCAATAATAAGGCGGATAGACGTAATATCTCACCGTACTGGAACTGCCCGATTGGTTTGCCGGAGGGTTCGGCTGCTGCATCATAGCAGCAATAACTTTTTCGCTCACACCGGCATTCTTAAGATCGATTACATCCTGCGTTTTCAACTGGAACCAGGTGTTTGTGGCGTCCATCATGACGATAATGAGGCTGTCGCTTACGCCGGCTTTCGACAGATTAATGACATCTTGCTGCGACATTCTCCTGAGAGTGTCGCGCCGCATGGAATGATCTTTGGCAATCTGTGTATAACCGCCGGAGGTGCATCCGGCGAGACCGAGAGCCATAAGAAAAATGGCGAATGAAATAATTTTGTGCGTCATAATCGCTCCACACATATTGTTTGTTGCCATTCATTAGACCTGAGAATAATGCAGCAGGTTTAATTGTTAAGAGACGAAATTCTCAACACAAATGTTCCAGGAATGCGACAATCGTTTTTAAAAATATTCGGGGAAAATCGTGTCTTGACATTTTGTCTGTAATGAATGAACGACGTTCCTCTTTCATGTCAAGTGGAAAGTACCTGCCATATCCGGTCGGTACTCTTTGAAACCTAAAGGAATATGCGTAATTTTCATAAAATGGAAAAAGAGCATATCAAATCATACGAAAAAGGCAACGGACGTAAAATCGGAATTGTCTTTATAGTTGTCGCCCTTCTGCCGGCGCTCATTTATTCGGTTTTTGAATTAAGCTCGCTCAGTTCCACCGAAAAATTGATTCAATCGATATACAGCAAGCAGCTCGATGTCATTCTTTTTTCAATCAACCAGTATGCGCTGGATGTGGCGCAAAGCTGGTCCGGCGATATCAATACGATTTTGATCACCTCTCCATCGTCTCGCGTAGATACCGCCACCAAAATATTCCTGAACAGGAGGGATGCCGTTCAGGGCGTCTTCTATGCCGATTCTACGGGGAACTCCCTCTCCTTTCTTATGCGGCAGAGAAAAGGAAAAGAGGGAGGAGATTCCGGTATTTTCTTCCCTTCGCTGCAGGAACAATCGGCAACCATAGAAAAATTATTACGATTTGCATCAACCGGCTACCGGAAGATAGAACCTGTCATCATCGGGGATAGTGCTTCAGGCCAGGAATTGATGCTTCTGTTCGTGACGCCTTCTCGATTTCCGGCTCGGAAAATAGCAGGGTTTATCATCGATGCAAAGTCGTTCCTCACCGAAGTTCTTCGGACAAAAATTGCGGAGGCAGCCGGCGAGGAATTTATACTTGCTGTGTTCGACCGCCGGAATCAGCAGATCGTTCTCTCGACCGCCCCTGTTGAAATTATGGAACTCCGGCAAAAAAAAGATCTCTGGCTCTTCCCCGACTACAGCATCGGCATCCGGCTGGCCGGAACCAGTGTGGAGGATGTCGTCAGGACAAGAACCGAACGTAATCTTATCCTCATAGGATTTCTGGATATCCTGCTCATCGGCGCCGTATGGCTTGTCTATCGTACGCTGAAAAAAGAAATGGAACTTGTCCGGTTAAAAGGAGATTTCGTATCGAATGTTTCGCACGAGCTGCGGACGCCTCTTGCCCTGATCCGGATGTTCACGGAAACGCTCTCCCTGAAGCGCATCAAGACTGAAGCAAAGAAACAGGAATACTATGGAACCATTCTTCGGGAAGCGGAGCGGTTAACGCATCTTATTAATAACATCCTAAATTTTTCCCGGATGGAAGCGGGAAAGAAACGATATCGTCTCGAGCCGGAGCAGTTAAACGATCTTGTCGCAGGCGTAATGAGGACGTATGCATCCCATCTGGAACATGAAGGGTTTTTAGCAGCGATGCAGCTTGCTGAAAATTTACCCGCCATCAACGCCGACAGGGAGAGTATAACCGAGGCCCTCATCAATATCCTCGACAATGCTGTAAAATATTCCGCAGATGAGAAGTATATTAGAGTTGCAACGGGCGAAAAAGGAGGGCTCGTTTTTGCGGAGGTTGAAGACCACGGTATCGGAATTGAGAAACACTATCATAAAAAAATATTTGAAACATTTTATCGTGTTTCAACGGGACTGACGAACAATGTCAAAGGCAGCGGGCTCGGTCTTTCTCTTGTCAGTCATATTATGGATGCGCACGGCGGAACGATAGAATTGGAAAGCATGCCGGGGAAGGGCAGCACCTTCCGGCTTCTGTTCCCAACCTGCGATTTTGCACAAAAAGGATAATCTCTATGGCACGGATACTTCTTGTTGAAGATGAACCCGAAATGCAGCGCGGCTTGCGCGACAACCTCGAATTTGAAGGGCATGAGGTAACGGCTGCGGGAGACGGCAGCAGCGGGTGTCAAATTTTACTCCGTGAATCTTTCGATCTCGTTATTCTGGATGTTATGCTCCCGCAGATGTCGGGATTCGATGTCGTACGGAAAGCCAGAGAAAAGGGAGTCCGCACGCCCATCCTTATGCTGACGGCGAAAGGAGAGGAGATCGACAAAGTCCTCGGACTGGAGCTGGGGGCGGATGATTATGTTACCAAGCCGTTCGGCTTACGCGAACTTATTGCGAGGGTGAACGCTCTTTTGCGGCGCGCAGTATCGTCCGGCCGCGGCGATACGACGATGCTGCTCGGAGATATTGCGGTCAATTTTGCAACGTACAACGGTTCGAAAAATGAAAAAAATTTTTCCATGACAGCGAAAGAATTCGAGATTTTGAAATATCTCTGGCAGCACAAAAATGCGACGGTCAGCCGGGACGACCTTTTAACGAACGTCTGGGGACATGGCGAAGCGATAACCACGCGGACAGTCGATAATTTTATATTAAAAATACGGCAAAAAATCGAAGACGATTTCTCACATCCCAAAATCATACTTACCGTTCACGGTACGGGCTACAAGCTGATCGCTTGATTCCGTGACATTCTTTTACAACTCCTGACATTGTCGTGACATCTTTGACGTTCCGTGGGCGTATCATGTCAATAAGCATCAAACAGAGATGCGCGGTTTTTTTAAAAACGGATGTCATAGACAAGCGAGGGCATTATGAAAATAAATCAAGCGATGGTATTTAAACCTGTCAGAGTTTACTTTCTCCTGAGCTCCCTTCTTCTGCCGCTGGTCTTATTTTCCTTCGCAGCGGCAGAAGACTGGAGAGCCGTTCTCGACCTCAGGGGAAAATGGAAATTCAACCTTGGCGATGATAAGAAACGCGCAAGCATCTCTTTTGACGATTCGAAGTGGGATGAAATCTTTGTTCCGTCTCCGTGGGAGGATGAAGGGTATCCCGGGTATGATGGATATGCCTGGTACCGTAAACATTTCCGTCTGCCCCAGGGGGCGGAAAAAAAATCGCTTTATCTGCGTCTTGGCTGCATCGATGATGTTTCCGAAGCATATCTGAACGGCGTGCTGATAGCAATTACCGGCAGTTTTCCTCCTGATTTTACAACTGCATATAATACGCCGATTGTTATCCCTATTCCGCAAAATCTCCTTAATGTTTCTGGAGACAATGTTATTGCTGTTCGGGTTTATGACGATCAGCTGGCGGGCGGGATTACGCAGGGCAAGATAGGTCTTTATGAGAGCAAGGATTTTCTTGCGCCGGAAATTTCATTCTCAGGCCAATGGCGGTTTAAGACGGGAGATTCGGAAAAATGGATGGATCCCTCGTTTGATGACCGCTCCTGGAGTCAGATTTTTGTTCCCGGGTACTGGGAATCCCAGGGATATCCCGACTATGACGGTGTAGCATGGTATCGGCTGCACTTTAAAATATCTCCGGAGCTTGAAGGCAAAACGCTGATTTTTCTCCTGGGGAAAATCGACGATCTGGATGAAACATACGTCAATGGGCAGGAAATAGGTCATGTCGGAAGAATCAAGTCCAATCCGAAATGGAGCGAGCATAATAACGAATACAGCGAACTCCGCGTATACACCGTACCTTCCGGACTGCTGAAAGCGGGTCAGGATAATGTCATCGCCGTCCGTGTCTACGATGGAGGAGGGGGAGGCGGAATCTATGAAGGTCCTCTTGGAATTATCACGCGTGAACAATATAAGGAATGGAGAAGAAACCAGCCCTGGAAAGACAGGATAAAAGAAGATTCAAGGAATTTCTTCGATTTAAATTGGCTCTTCGACAAGTAGCAAATGTTTTGAGTAAACGTACGTACCCCGCCGCGAGTGGAGGATTATTGTTTTTGATCCTCCATTTTTTTTTATGAGAAGTGATCTTAAAAATAATTTGTCCCTCCCGATTTTATAGTCCGCCTTGTGGAATACAATTTCATTTTTTAGGACTGGCATCAATGTGGAAGAACTGCTCCTGGATCAGCAGCTATATGCACTCGAAAAGCGCTTTTTCCAGGAAGGCGGTTTTACTGAAAGGATGTATAAAGTGCGCAGCGTACAAAGGGGGGAAAAAGATTAAAGGGCTTTTCAGCTTTTCATTAAAAAAATCATTAAAATCCAGTAATCTGTATTAATCCGAAACCCTCGAAGGCAGTCATTATTAAATTATCTCTCTCATAAAAGGAGTATCCTATGTCTAAATTTATCTCCACTCTCATTTTTACCGGACTCGCGGCGATGTTCGTTACATTTGCTTCGGCTCAAGAAAAAAAACCGGCCGAACAGCCCAAACCGGTTAATAGTGCATCTCATGAAATGTTATGGGCGTGGAACGACATCGGAAGAAAATTGCTCGCTATGGCGGAAGATTTTCCTGAAGATAAATACGGCTTCAAAGCACAGAAGGATCAACGGACGTTCGGCGAAAATCTTATTCACGTTGCCGGAGACGAGTATGTCATGATGAGCGCTATCGGAGGGAAAACGATGGAGTCCGGCGGGAACGAAGATTCCTTGAAGAAAAAGTATACGACAAAATCCGATATTGTAAAACTTATGAAGCAGGCGGTCGCCGACGGCGCTGAATTGATCAAAGCGCAGGGGGACAGCGGATTGACGCGCGAGATTAAATATCCGTGGGCCAACGTCCTGATTCATGCCTGGTTCGGCTGGCTGGGTACACTTGAACATGCCGGCGAACATTATGGGCAGTTAGTTGTGTATTATCGCGTGAACGGAATGATACCTCCCGAATCCCGTCCAAAAAAATAGAATAATTAAAATTTCTGCTTTAATCATTAATTCCAAGAGGGGGAAGATGGAGTTATCGGAAGACAAAAAATTAATTCCGCCGCATGGAGGATATCAAAATCTCAAATCATATCAAATGGCGGAGATTCTGCACGATGCTACGGTAAAATTTTGTGAACGGTTTATCGATAAGCGATCCAGAACTGTAGATCAAATGGTGCAGGCAGCCCGGAGTGGCAAACAAAATATTGCCGAAGGAAGCATGGCCTCCGGCACTTCTAAAAAAACAGAACTAAAGCTTGTAGGCGTTGCAAGGGCAAGCTTGGAAGAATTGCTCTTGGATTATCATGACTATTTGCGGCAGCATAATTTGCAGCTTTGGGGGAAAGAGCATTCTAAAGCAAAAGAAATCAGAGCCCTGGCATATGAAAGCAATAGGTCCTATAAGACTTATATGACCTATGTGGAGCATTGTCCGGCAGAGATTGCTGCGAACACCATTGTCTGTGTCATTCACCAAACAAACTACCTGTTGGACCAGCTGTTGCATGTGCTCGAAGAACAATTTGTTCAGGAAGGGGGTTTTACCGAAAGGCTCTATAAGGTTCGTAATGAGCAGCGATGGAAAAAAGGATGAAGCTGAAATAATACTCTATAATCATGCTTATTGTTACATTGTGAACACTCAGTTTGCTATGAATAAAAATCCAAAGCTAATAAACAGCAGCACAAAAATACCATGCTGCCAAAGGAAAAATTATGACAGAGAAAAAAAATATTAAGTATGGAACGGGCTTCCTTTTTACAACAGCAGCATTTGTTGTAATTATCTGGGGCATCTATCAAGCACAGTCGTTTCTCGTGTTGATGCTCGTTGCACTTTTCCTTGCTGTTATTGGAGCGCCGCCGGTACTCTGGCTTAAGAAAAAACGCGTACCCGTTGGACTTGCCGTGCTCATCGTTCTCGCAGGCATGATCGCAATGTTATTGATAATCGGCGGCGTTGTAGGCACATCGCTCGCCGGCTTTTCCAGCAGCCTGCCCCTTTATCAGAATCGAATAGCGGAGGAAATTCAAACGCTGAAGGTTTTCATGGCGAGCAACGGTTTCGCAATGAAGGACGGCGCGCTGCTCGATTATGTCAATCCTGGTGCAGTCATGAGTCTGACTGCCGGGCTGCTTTCAGGATTAACCTCGACACTATCCAGTGTTTTTCTGATTCTTCTTACTGTCACGTTCACTCTGCTCGAAATTACGAGTTTTCCGGCCAAGATCCGTAAGATTTTAAACGATCCGAATGCGGATTTTTCACAACTCAGGAAATTTATACAAGATATCAATCACTATATGGTTATTAAAACAGGAGTGAGCGCTTTTACAGGCATCATGATCGGAATATGGATGTCTTTTCTCGGTGTGGACTTTCCTGTTCTCTGGGGTTTCCTTGCATTTTTGTTTAACTATATACCCAGTCTCGGCATCATCATCGCCGCTTTTCCTGCAGTACCTGCTTACGTTTATCCAATTCGGACCAGGATATGCCCTGCTTGCTGCTGCCGGTTATATCGTGATCAATTTCATCATCGGCACTTTTGTCGAACCGAAACTTGTCGGACAGAGTGTCGGCTTATCGACGTTGGTTGTGTTCCTTTCGCTTGTTTTTTGGGGAAATCTGCTGGGCCTGATCGGTATGGTTTTGTGTGTGCCGTTTACCATGACTCTGAAATTTGCGTTGGAGAATAATGAAGAGACGCGATGGATCGCCGTGCTGCTCAGTCCGGAAGCGCCGTCAGGAGATATGCGGCATGCTTCAAATAAAAAGAAAACAAGTTGAAGGAATAGATGATACTCTTTGGGAGACGTACCACCCTTACCGCAAAATGTGTGTTGTTGTACGGCTTATCTTAAAACGGTAATGACCTAAGAAAGACGGCAGCAAATGGATCTCTTACGCTTCCGAACGATTGCTTTTCGACAAAATTAAAAGAATACCGATGATTATTGAAATGGCGTGCTAATGACGTGTAAATTACTTCCAAATGTCTTGGACAATCACTCCTTGGATAATTAAATTGCCAAAAACAATAAAGGAGGTTATTCTCATGAGACAACCGGAATTAGGAAGAAAAATATCCGATCTAAGAAAAACAAAAGGATTAACGCAAGAAGAGCTTGTGGAAAAATGCAATATCAGCGTCAGAACGCTTCAAAGGATTGAAACCGGAGAAGTCACGCCGAGAAGTTATACGATTAAGACGATCCTCGCTGCGCTCGATTATGATTTAAGCGCTATAGCGGAGAACGACGATTCTGTCATTCAGTCGATCATAGGATTGTTGAAAAACTTTTTCCTCTTCGATGCTGACCCGGCTGCAGATGCGGACTTTATTGCTCAACAAATCAATATATCCTGGATTTTAGGAATCGTCTATTTCCTCATCGGATTTTTCGCTGGAGCCGCGGAGTATTTTAGATATAAAGACAACACTTTGATTTTCAGTACTCCGGTATATTTGATAATAAAAATATCCTCTTTGATTGCATTTATTCTCTTTCAGCGCGGATTCATACTTCTCGGAGGTTTGTTTAAAAATTACTTACTCAGAATTACTTCTTTTATACTCATATTCGGCAATGTATTAATCATCGGCTACGATATCGCGTCAATCTTCTATCATTCAATTGAACGGCAGTATATTTTAGGATCTGAAGCGGTGGTCTTTGGATGTATTGGGATACTTTACGGGATTGCATTGAGAAGGCTGCGGAAACCTATCGGAGCAGTGTCCGGATATGCCGGCGTTTTTGAAATAGCAGCAGGATGTTTCTTCCTTACAGTCGTTCTCTCGTTTATGGGTTTCATCGTTCAGGTGCCGGCTGAGCTTTTTGAAATCTTAGTACTCTATAAAAGCATCGAAGTCATAAAATCGAAACAGGAAGAACACTCGTTAGCCGGACATAACGGAGCTTCACTCTGACGCAAAAGGAAAAGAATGATCCCGCCGCAGAGAAGATGTCAAAATCAAAAAATATTTATTCGAATTATCGTTACACAGGAAGACATTATGAAAACAAGAAAGAGATATTACTGTTTTACGTTGTTATTTTGCACTGTTGCCCTATTGATCCCGGTGTCGACAGCCTGCCATGCTCAGGAAATAACTTCAACATCTTCGAACCGGGATTCTCTTCCTTCAGCCGCAAAAGAGATTATGGATTCACAAAAATATTGTGCGCTGGGTACGATCGACTCATCCGGAAGTGTGTATATGAGGATGATGAATCTTTTCCGCCCGAAGATGATATGACCGTCTGGATGGCAGCCAACAGTCAAAGCCGGAAGGTGAAGGAAATCAGAAACAATTAAAAAGTCGCGCTCTATTATGGCAACCATGCCCATGCGACCGGCTATGTAGTCGTGAACGGCAAGGCTGTTCTGGTTGACGACATGACGGAAAAGATAAAGAGAAAACGTGACTACTGGACGCAGGCTTTTCCGGACCGGAAATATCTGATGCTCGTAAAGGTCATTCCCGAATAAATAGAAGTCGTGAATTACATACGCGGAATTTTCGGCGGTCCGGACGGCGCGCCCCAGCCGTCTGTGAAGTTTGATAAAGATCGGACGCTTAGTCTTCCTTGAGCGCCAATCTTAGTCCCAGGAGCATTAAAATAGAACCGCTCACATATTTAATCCCGTCCTGAAAGAATTTGTTTTGTTTGATCCATGTGCTGATGAGTCCGGCAAAATATCCGACAAAGCCGAACCAGACGACAGCAAGAAGTGCAAATGTGCTCCCGAGGAACAAGAATTGCGCGATGGGATGGCTTATATGCGCCTCCACGAATTGCGGTAAGAAGGCCATAAAAGTAACAATCGCCTTCGGATTGAATACATTGGTCAGAACACCCTGCCGGAAGATTCCTCTCGTTTGACATTCTGTTCCCTTCCCCGAGAGTAATTGTTTTTTAGAAAGAAGAGTCCGTGCTCCAAGATAGAGAAGATATCCTGCGCCGATATATTTTAAAGCGAGATATGCTATTCGCGATGTCTGTATGATTGCAGATAACCCGAACGCAGCCAGCAGCGTATGTGTGAGCAGCCCGACACTCGTACCAAGTGCGGAAAGTATTCCGGCTCTTTTCCCATGTGCCACTCCGCGCGTTGTGACGTAAATAAAATCGGGACCGGGCGCTATAATAATGATAATCGATGTAATGAAAAAAAATGGCAAATTGACCAAACCTTCCATTTCAGGGTTCCTTCGTTTAAATGTCGCGTGCATTCATTCGTTGATTATCCTTTTGACGCACAACGATATCAAATTGTTGCAAATAATTCACTTGTTCGATGTCGAAACAGGAGGATTGAGAGTGATCTGCGAAACAAACCTGAAAGAATTGAATATTCAACGGATGCAGAGCGTTGGTTCTTAACGGGAACGGACCGCTGTAAACAGACAATGCACCTGAGCCGGGATACAATCCTTCGGCATTCGTGAATCCCGTTGCTTTTTATCGACTGTTCGCGTACTTTCCGATGTACTTTTGAAGGATGTCCACTGATGAAACTACCCTCTCTCCGTCAACTTTGGAAAGAAGCGTTCGACGCGTATGAGCGCTTTCCATTTGCTATCTTATCGGCCGCGGCAGGCACTGCCAGTGCGGTCATCATCGTCCAGAAAGAAATGCATGGTGCTTTCGGCAGCCGCTGGCTGCATAATGCTGCTGCGATTGCCTTCCTCGCTCTTCCGGTCTTTATCACTCTTCAACTTATTGCGGAAAATAAGAAATGGAGTTTCTACCGCACGCTGATCGGAAAATTGAGTGCGCTGTGTCTCCTGATTGTATACGATCTGCTTTTGCCTGAAGACATCTTTACGTCGGCATCCGTACATGTCATTCGCTTCTGCTTATTCGCTATATCGGCGCACATGTTTGTCGCTTTTGCGGCATTTATGGAACGCGGGCGAATCGCCGCATTCTGGGAATTCAACAAGACGCTCTTTCTGCGCTGTGCCGTTGCAGCGCTTTATACTTCCGTTTTATACGCGGGTTTGACTGTTGCCCTGATTGCCATCAGCCAGTTGTTTACAATCGAAATCAAAGGGGAACGATACTTCCAGCTCTGGTGGCTGCTCGTCGGAATTTTCAATACATGGTTCTTTCTCAGCGGTGTTCCGCGCGAAACCGATACATCGGATGTGGAGATCAGCTATCCCAGAGGGCTGAAAGTTTTTGCACAGTACGTGATGATTCCGCTCGTTGCAGTCTACCTTTGCATCCTCTATGCATATATGGGCAAGATTATATTCCAGTGGGACTGGCCCAAGGGCTGGGTGGGCTACCTTGTGCTCGGCTTCTCAACGACCGGAATCTTTTCGCTCCTGCTTATTCATCCCATTAAAGACCGCGCGGAAAATGCCTGGATATCAGCAGCGTGGCGCTGGTTCTATGTCGTCGTTCTTCCGCTGACCGCACTGCTTCTGCTGGCGGTCTGGCGGCGTATTTCAGAATACGGCATTACCGAATTGCGGTATTTTATCATCGTCCTGGGAGTATGGCTCGCAGCAATCTCGATCTATTTTCTTCTCAGTAAGACGAAAAGTATCAAATTGATTCCCATCAGCTTGTGTGCAATTGCATTGCTGGTCTCGTTCGGTCCGTGGGGAGCTTTTAGCATATCACAGAAAAATCAATTACATCGGCTTGAACAAATTCTGACGAAATATAATATGCTGGTGAACGGCAAGGCACAGAAAGCGAAAACCGAAATTCCCTTGGCCGATGCCAGACGCATTAGCTCCCTCATCCGCTATCTTACGGAAACGCACGGCGTTGACGTTCTTCAGCCGTGGTTCGCAGAACGAATCGATACGGGAAGCGCTCATCGGTATCAGAACAACTGGTACAGCCGCCAGGAAAATTCCCGGCGAATTGCGCAGCTTCTTGGCGTGCCTTATGTGGATGCGTGGGAAGGCTCAGACAGCAATGAACGTACCAGGACGTATACATTCCGGAGCGATTCGTTGACTGTCGTTCCGCTGGAGGGATATCGTTACCTGGTCAGGAATATTACCATCGTCCGGAAAGGGGAAAAAATCCCCATCGTAATCGGGAGCGAGCGCTGGGAAGTTTCGCTTGATTCTGCAAAGATACTATTCGTGCCGGCTTCCGGTGCGGGAAGCAGCTTTTCCGTCGATTTGAAAGAACAGCTTTCGCTTCTTTGCAGCCAGCCGGACTTGCGCGAGTATGTGAACATGCGGCCGCATCAAGACCTCGTGCATATTTCCGTCGTACACGGCAATATGCGTATGCAAATATACCTTACAGATATTACGATAGATGTGAAAACGGCCTATAGTTCTCCTGCAGCATTAACGATGGATATTGTTATCAGTTCGGGCGCAACATCAGTGCTGTAGGGACGTATAATTATCCGTCCCTGCTGTGAAGTATATTGTCTTACATTATATTTAAACCGGAGGCTTTATGGAAACTATGCTTGGTTATGTATGGATTCTTTTAATTATACTATTAATTATCTGTTACAAGCTGGTGCTGCGTTTTTTCGGAATTATCATTATTCCCAATGACGCGATCGGCGTTGTCAATAAAAGATTCGTTATTTTTGGAAAACATCGGACACTTCCCGACGGATCGATCATAGCCCTGTACGGCGAAGCCGGTTATCAGGCCGATACGCTTGCACCGGGTCTTCATTTTTGGCTCTGGCCCTGGCAGTACAACATCTCGCTAGAAAAATTCAAGACGATTAAAGAAGGTTATATCGGTATCGTCGAGGCAAAAGACGGACGTCCGTTAAAGGACGGCCGGGTACTTGCCAGGCGGGTCGAATGCGATGCGTTCCAGAATGCCAGAGGATTCCTTACAAATGGCGGCGAGCGCGGTCCCCAGATAACTGTTATCCCGCCGGGGACATACCGGATTAACTCGTCTATTTTCTCGGTTGTTGAAGAACCGGTGCTTGAAATTCCGGACAATAAAGTCGGTGTGGTCACAACCAAAGAGGGAAAAGCGTTGGCGAAAGACGAGATTGCCGGTAAAGAAATTCCCGGGCATAACATGTTCCAGGATGCCCAGGCCTTTATCGACGGCGGCGGTTTCAAAGGACTTCAGGAGCAGGTGATGCTGGCCGGCAGATATTTTATCAATCCGCGGTTTGCTACCGTCGAATCGATGGATATGACCACCGTGCCGATTGCCAACGTCGGTGTCGTTATTGCGTATGTCGGCGAAACGGGCGTCGATGTAACCGGCGATGCGTTCAAACACGGCAATTTAGTAATTCGAGGCCAGAAAGGCGTCTGGGTCGAACCTCTGGATCCGGGTAAATATCCAATCAATCCGTTTACGCATAAAGTCGAAATCGTGCCGACGGCAAATGTCGTACTCAACTGGGCGACAGGAAAAACGGAAGCGCATAAACTCGATGAAAAACTTTCGACCATCACAGTTCGTTCTTCCGACGGCTTTAAGTTCAATCTCGATGTCAGTCAGATTATTCATATTCCCCGCACGGATGCGCCGAAAGTCATTGCGCGTTTCGGCAGCGTTGCGAATCTGGTAACGCAGGTTCTGGAGCCGACCATCGGCAACTATTTCCGCAATGCCGCGCAAGGATCGGATGTCATCGAATTTCTGAAAGGACGAAAAGAACGCCAGGAAGATGCAAGGGAGAGTATATCCAAAGCTCTTGAAGATTACAACGTAGGCGCGGTCGACACGCTCATCGGTGATATAGTCCCGCCGGAAGATCTTATGAAGACCCTGACAGACCGGAAGATCGCGGAACAGGAGAAGGTGACATACCAGACGCAGCGCGAAGCGGAAGGCGTTCGCAAGGATCTGCAGCAGGCCAAATCGCTTGCGGATACTCAGGCCAGGGTTGTCGATGCGGAACGGAAAGTTCAGATCAATGAATATGAAGCTCAGGCGGCAGTTAAAAAAGCCGAAGGCGAAGCGAAGTCCAAGACCGTCAATGCCGATGCCGATGCGATGGTCCTGAAGACCGTGGGCATGGCGGAAGGAGAAAAAATTAAAGCGGTCGGTATGGCCGAAGCGGATGTCATCAGGCAAAAAATCCAGTCGATGGAGTCCGGTAATTATGCGGCCATTGAGGTTGCCAGGCATCTCTCAACGAGCGGTCAGAAATTAGTTCCGGAAATTATAGCCGGCGGCGCTGCGGGCGCTGATGGAGGCGGCTCGCTTGTCAATATGCTGCTGGCGATGGTCATCAAGGAAAAATTGGAGAAAGAAACTCCGGAGGCGCCGAAGAAGAAAACTCCGTAAAATCCGGTTTCACAGAGTCCGGCTCACAGCCGGACGATGATGATCGAGCATCCAGCCCCGCGGTGGTCATTTGCTGCGGGGCTGTTTTGATGAGAGGCTCTTCGAAGTCCGGATTGATATGAATCGGCCAAAAGGATGAAATGAATTTTTATCTGCGAAGTTCTGCTGGAATAGATTTATAGTAGCAGAACTTAAAAAAATACTGTATCATTTAAAGTGAAAGTACATATTTGGAATTATATGATTTATCCACCACGCAGGGGAATATCCTTTCGATGCATTCCCGTCCATAGCCGGTATGCGGCTTTTCAGCGTATGATAGGTGGAACGATAAAAAAACCGGTGATTCTTTAGGGAAACAATGCAAAAAGAAATTCTTGCCGTGCTTCTGGCGATGGCATTCGTATCGTCATTATCGGCGCAAACGGAAACGGTCCGGAAGAAATATACGATCAGCGGGCATGTCAAGGATTCAAAGACAGGCGAGGCAATGATCGGGGCCACGATTATGCTGAACGAAATGCCGCAGATAGGGACGGTTTCTAACGCTTATGGATTCTACTCGCTGACTATACCTGAAGGAACCTATACGATCATAACCCGGTATATGGGCTATACGCCGTTTTCCCGGCTGGTCGTTATGAATAAGAATATAAAGTTGAATATAGAACTTACGGAAAAGGGTGTGGAACAGAAGGCGATTGTGGTTACCGGCGAGAAGAAAGACGACAATGTTAAGCAGATTCAGATGGGAATGGAAAAGTTAGATGTCAAGTCCATTCAGGATATTCCGGTCTTGCTCGGCGAAAAGGATGTCATTAAAACCGTTCAGCTTCTCCCGGGTATTAAGTCCGGAGGAGACGGCAATACCGGATTCTATGTTCGCGGCGGGGCAGCCGATCAGAATCTTATTCTTCTCGACGAAGCGACCGTCTACAGCGCTTCACATCTTCTCGGTTTTTTTTCCGTTTTTAATTCGGATGCCATCAAGGACGTTACACTGTACAAGGGAGAAATGCCGGCCGAATACGGAGGGCGCCTCTCTTCCGTGCTCGATATAAAAATGAAAGACGGGAATACGAAAGACTATGGCGTCAGCGGGGGCATCGGGCTGATAGCGTCAAGACTGAGCGTCGAAGGTCCGATCGTCAGCGACAGAGGTTCCTTCTCAATTTCCGGAAGACGTACCTATGCGGATCTTTTCCTCAAGCTTTCGAGCGACACTCTCATCAATCGGGTTCGCCTTTATTTCTATGATCTCAACGCAAAAGCGAACTACGAGATAGGCGAGAACGACAGGATGTATCTCTCCGGATACTTTGGAAAAGATGTCCTTGGCTTCGGCAGCACATTCGGCATCAATTGGGGAAATACCACCGCAACGCTGCGCTGGAACCATTTGTTCAATGAAAAGATGTTTTCAAATACGTCGATCATATACAGCACGTACGATTATACCGTCAACGCGAATTTTGCAGGCAACAACATGAACCTCGTCTCGGACATAAAAGATTTCGGGATCAAGCAGGACTTTCAGTATTTTTTCGATTCGGATAACGGATTGAAGTTCGGCTTGAACTCGGTCTACCATTCCACTGTCCCGGGTACGGCCACGCTTGCAAACAGCTCTCAGACCAGCACTTTACAGCTTGCACAAAAATATTCATGGGAGAATGCTCTTTATATAAGCCATGAATACAAGTTTTCACCGCTCATGAATATTCAGTACGGCGCCCGCTTTTCATCATTCAGCGTGCTCGGGCCCGGTATTTTCTACGCCTTCAACGGCGCCGGACAAACGGTCGATTCCGTCTCTTATGGTTCGGGAAAATTTATACAGACGTATTTCAATCTCGAACCCCGGATCGCTGTGAATTACATTCTGGACGGTGAAAGCTCTCTTAAAGCTTCGTACGGGCGTTCCACTCAGAATTTCCATCTCCTTTCGAACTCTACTGCCAGCAATCCGACGGATAGGTGGATTCCAAGCAGCAACAACGTCAAGCCGGAAATTGCGGATCAGGTATCGCTCGGATATTTTAGGAACTTCGAAGACAACACGTATGAATTTTCGGCTGAGACATATTTTAAATATCTCCAAAACCAGATCGATTACAGAGACGGGACGCAGATAACTCTTAATGAAAATGTGGAGTCGGATCTGCTCTATGGACAGGGAAGGGCGTACGGCTTAGAGCTGTTTTTCAAAAAGAAATACGGGTTGATGACCGGCTGGATCGGATATACTCTCTCGCGCACCGAGCTGAGAATTCCGGGAATCAACAACGGCAATTATTATCCGGCACATCAGGACGAGACGCATGATATTTCCATCGTCGCTCTGTACCAGTTTTCGGACAGGTGGACATTTTCTGCAGCATGGGTCTATAATACGGGGAATGCAGTCACATTCCCGAGTTCAAAATATCATATTGCCGATACTACAGTCCCTTCTTACTCCCAGCGTAATGCCAACCGCATGCCTGCATATCACAGGCTCGACCTTGGGGCAACATGGCAAGGTGAGAGATCGAGCTGGACATTCTCATTGTATAACGCTTATGGCCGCGAAAATGCATATTCGATAACATTCCAGGTAGATCCGAATGATCCCACAAGGACGCAGGCGCTTCAGACATCGCTCTTCAGGTTCGTTCCTTCCGTTACATATAATTTCAGGTTCTGACCGTATGAAATTGTCACCACGAAATATATTTCTTTTATCCCTGATTGCGGCATGCAGCGCGGTCTTCCTTTCATGCCAGAAAGTCATTCAGGTGGATCTCAATTCTTCGGCGCCGGTTATCGTCATTGAGGGAACAATTACCGATCAGCCCGGGCCGTATCAGGTCGTCATATCGCAAACGGTGGAATATGATCAGCCGAACGTATTTCCACCGGTTACGGGTGCGGCTGTGACGCTGAGCGATAATCTCGGGAATTCAGAACTCATGGCGGAAACCCCGCCGGGAACTTACACGTCTTCCCATATGCTGGGAGTCCCTGGAAGGACATATACTCTTGCTGTGCTATCGAACGGAATAAGCTATACCGCTTCCTCGACAATGCCTCCTCCTGTAGAGATCGATTCTCTGAGTGAGAGCAGTTTATCTTTCGGTCGGAATAATTCAAAGGATGTGGAAGTTCATTTCCGTGACCCTGCCGGGATTCAGAATTATTATAGATTTGTGGAAATCAAAAACGGCATCCGGCAGAAGAATATTTTTCTCATCACAGACCGGCTGCAGGACGGCGGTGAAATCACGAGTACATTATTTGCAGATACGGATACGCTGCTCACAGGAGATTCCGTCTCCGTCCAGCTTCAATGCATCGACGAGAATGTTTACAACTATTTCAGAACGCTTGTCCAGGTCTTGAACAACAGTACGTTGTCGACATCTCCGGCGAATCCGCCTTCGAATTTCAGCAGCGGGGCTCTGGGATATTTCAGCGCTTACGCAGTGAGATCGAAACTCATCGTTATTCGATAGAGAATTTTCCGGGTTAATCATGAGCCGTTTTATCCTTTACATATCGATTTTTGCGGCGTTGTCCGGCACTGTGCGGTGCCAGAACGCGGACGTGGACACTGCTTCGACAAAACTTTCCGGGATTCTTTGTTCCGACAGCAGGGACTTTATAGATTGCATCGGTCTGCGTTTTCATGAAGCGACGCATCCTGACGGGCCGTCTCTTTTAACTGCAGGAATCGTTACGGGAACAACTGCAGCGCTTTTTCTTGCCGACGGATCTGTCCGGTCGTTTGCCGGGCGAAGCCATTCTTCGCTGAATGACGACATTTTAAATATAACCGAACAATACGGCGCTACGGGAGACGCTATCATCCTTTCCGGTTCAATCTACGGGGCTGGACTCGTGTTCGGCGCATCGGAAATCCGGAAAACAGGAACGATGCTGATGGAATCGCTTCTCTGGACAGGAGTCGTTACGACGGTAATAAAATATACGTTCGGCCGCGCCCGTCCGTATATGAATGAAGGGAATGCGAGGTTTAAAGGGATCCAGTTCAGCGACGATTATTTATCGTTTCCTTCCGGGCACGCCGCAGTAGCTTTTACACTTTCGTCCGTTCTTTCGGAACGGATAAACAACACCGCTGCATCGATAGGTCTGTATACGCTTGCCGGTTTGACAGGCGCCGCACGGATATATCACGATCAGCATTGGCTGTCCGATGTTTTTCTGGGCGCGGTTATCGGTACGAGTGTCGGAACGGCTGTTGCGCATGACGATAATGAAAAACCGTCACATCATTCTTCGGCTCATATTTTCTTGCTGCCGAACGGCTTCGGATTTGCAATGGAATTCTGATGAGCCGAAAATCCAAAAATGTTTTTCCGTTTTCCGCGGTCACCCTCCTGAGGCCGGGCGAGCCGCCCGCGGCTACAGAAGGGGAATTTAAAATTGATGAACAGCCGATTCTTTCAAAATATGCTGAACAGCGCATTCTTCAAATTTAAGGATCGGTCTTAATTATTTGGCAATTCCGATGACTCCGTATCCGATTCTCGGTCCCGCATTTCCTGTCGGCTGAGTTTTAAAATCGTCTTCTTTTTCGTGTATGATGACTGCGTGACCGATAATAGAATGGTCGCCGTCGAGTTTCATAACCGGATCGATATAGTCGAGATGTGCGTTTCCGTTTTCATCAGCTTCGATGTTTCCCATATCGCCGGCGTGGCGTTTTTCGCTCGTCGGCATGCTGTGCGGCATACCCATCGGATTAAAATGTCCGCCTGCAGAACTCCCGTCCTCGGAACTGATATCGCCGAATTCGTGGATATGGAATCCATGTTTCCCCGGTTTTAATCCGGTCAGGCTGGCTACGACCCGGACGCCGCCTTCGATCTGTTCGAATGTCACGGTTCCATGCACGGTATTCCCTTTTGTCGGCGTAACCACTGCAATTGCCCGCTTGACGGCGGGAACTTGCTGCATCGTATGGCTCTCCTGGCCAGTCAGCTGTGTACTCAAGAAAAGGCACGCAAGGGCAAGAGTCATAAAATATATTTTCATATTTCCTCCATTCTTAAAATATTGAACTGCTGGAATATTGAATTTGTATACGGTCTTAACGGGTGCAAGAATGATTCTCTATCCGTACAACCGTTTCAATATGGAAATAGTTTCAGGACGGGGTATGTATTGTACCTGTGCGGGTTCAAATTCCATCCTCTCGATGCCTATATTTGCCTAAATATCTTTAGAAAATATTTCGAGAGTTGTTCTTTTTTTCCAGCCGGTACCTTCGTAAAACTTGAGCGCAAGTTCATTGTCATTGTAAACGAAGAGATGGCATTTTGAGACGCCAAGGAGGCGGAGTTGCTCAAGAGACCTGGCAGTCAATGCTTTACCGATGCCCTGCTTCCGGTATGCATCATCGACTGCCAGATGGTAGATATATCCGCGCCGGCTGTCATGGCCGCAGAGAATAGTGCCGACGATCCGGTGTTCTTCTTGATTTTCACAAACAAAATTGAGGTCTTTGTTTCTGCCGAGGAATCGGTAGATATTTTCTTTCGAATCTGCTATGCTCAGCCCAATGCCGGGAGTATGTTTCCAGAGATCGATCATTTGATCGTAATCGCCGGCGGTCATTTCTCGAATGCTGAATGTGTCCATGTTATAATTTCAGCCGCGCAGGAACGGCTGCCCGGAAAAGTAAACAGCAAAACATGTTATATTTCAGTCTGCGATTATATCTGCGAAGCGTGTTTGAGCGCTTGCGGTATGCAGGTATTCCGCAAGAAGCGCCGCACTGTTTATCCGATCTTAATCGGCACACTCGAGATACAGGGTCTCCACTTTTTCACGCGCCCATGGAGTCTTGCGCAGGAACTTTAAGCTCGACTGCATGCTCGGATTGTCTGTAAAACATCTGAGTCTGATGCGGAGTCCAAGTTCCTGCCAGCCGTAATATTCCACCAGATGCTGAAGAATTGCCTCCAGCGTCTTGCCGTGCAGCGGATTATTTTTTTGTTCTGTGTCCATTTAATCTTTCTTTTGTTCCCATGGAATCGTGATAATTCCGAATGTGAGAAATTGTATTTTACAATGTCACATACCGGACGGGTAAGGAGCAGAATAACGATTCTTGAGAAAATTATTTTCAGAACGTCATGAGAGGATTCGTTATCGATTGAGAACTCTTTTAATGTAGTCAAACCTTGCTTCTATCGCAAATTTAATTTGACACGAAATCCTTCAATCCTTGTACATATAGAACGAACGTTACATGCCAAAGGTTTCGCCCGGTTCAACCGCAGAAAGCCGATGTCCGAAAAAGGAATGAATATTATCACTGGTTGATATGAGGAACGAGCTGGGGAGCTTTGTTGTTTTAGGTATGAAAGGAAAACCTCTATGTCTCTGAGGCCGATAAAACAGATCATTCAGACCAAACCGACTCTTGAAGGGGCGGGCGTAAAACTGCAGCGCGCGTTCGGTTTCGGAGATACAACCGAATTCGACCCGTTTCTTCTTTTCGATGATTTCCGCAATGAACGCCCGGAAGATTATCTTGCGGGTTTCCCATGGCATCCGCACCGGGGAATAGAAACCATTACCTATGTCCTTGCCGGAACCGTCAATCATGGCGACAGCCTTGGCAACAGCGGTACGCTTGCAGCCGGCGATGTGCAATGGATGACTGCAGGAAGCGGTATCATGCATCAGGAAATGCCGAAAGGGGATCCGAACGGGCGAATGCATGGCTTCCAGCTCTGGGCAAATCTTCCTTCTTCGCATAAAATGACCGATCCGCGATATCAGGATATCGGATCCAAGGAGATTCCGGAAGTTACGGACGACGACGGAACGCGTATACGCGTCGTATGTGGAAACTTCTGGGGGAAGACCGGTCCGGTAGAGGGCATTGCAGCGGATCCGCAATATCTGGATGTCTGGGTGCCGTCCGGGAAAAAGGAAAATATTGCCGGTGGAAACATTCCGGCATACGTTTGCATATATTTTTGACGGAAGCGGAAATTTTCGCGATGCATCGCCGCCTCAGGGAGTGCAGATGGAAATTGTCGGCTCCGTAAATTCTAAGCCGTCAGAACTCGGCAACCGTTCTATGATTTTGTTCGATAAAGGAGATGAAGTGTCCGTACAGGCGGGAGAGAAGGGAATACGCTTTCTGCTTGTTTCCGGAAAAC
The DNA here is from genome assembly GCA_963778945.1 of Ignavibacteriota bacterium. GTDB lineage: Bacteria > Bacteroidota > Ignavibacteria > UBA10030 > UBA10030 > Fen-1254. The sequence continues at coordinate 22,246 of CAVZWL010000023.1, read as the reverse complement.
CGATTAAAGAGCCTATCGCATGGTACGGTCCGATCGTGATGAATACACAGGAAGAAATTAAACAAGCGATGAGAAGATCTGCGGAATGATACGTTTATCAAATGATTGCGCAGATTGATTACGCAGATTTCACTGATTTAGCAGATATTAGATTGACACGAGATTGACAATTCACAGATTTCCGTAGTTGCAGATGTGCGCAGATTTCAGATGACAGCAGTGATGAGCATATGTTGCATACCTGATCGGAACTTCTCGTTCAAATCTTCGTTATAATAAGAACACCTTATAAAGACTGCAGTGAAGAAAAAAAATAAAATACTTATTCTCCTTATTCTTGCGAGTCATCTTGTCGGTTTCGGATTGCATGATCTTATCCATGATCATCCGATTCTCATCAGCGGTTCGTTTGAAGCCCAGCTTTTTCCGCACGAAGATGCCGATCACTGCAAGCATATTCCGTTATCTGAACATTCCGAATGCGGTATCTGTCTCTCATCACACAGCAGAATCGCTCCCGATCAAATATCGCTGGATTTTGGCAATGTTCAAGTGGTCGGGACACTTCCGATTATTACATTTCCGCATCTTATTCAAAATCATCTCTTTAATTCTTTCTCCCGCCGCGGTCCTCCTGCTTTTCCCGGTTAATATTTTTATCGTCTGAAATATTCGAATGCAGGGGAGGATTCTCATGCGTTCTTCAATTTTAATTGATCGAGGAGAAAGAGATGAAGCGTTTTATGATCGTTTTATTTTTAATTTGTATAGTTTTCATTCATACTATCGCACAGATTGTGAGCGAAACGGAGATTCAAGGGGATCGGCGGCTTCCGGAAAACGCACCGGCTGGATTCACTGCAGCGGCTTCCGGCGGGACTGAACGGGGAGTACACTTTAGAGTGAGTGTCTTCGATGCAGACGGGAAAGTGCCGATTGAACTCGCGCGTATTGTCATTACACGAAACGGAAAGTTCGTCTCTCAAACAGCGACCAATCCTGTCGGACTGGCACGGTTTATCGATATCGAGCCCGGAAACTATATGGTACAGGCATGGTTTGTCGGGTACAAAACATTCTCTGGATTCGACACGCATTGATAAGGATCATGGTTCGCTGGAAATACTGCTCCACGCTTCGGGAAATACGGAAAAAGATGTCGATGTGGTCGGGCAGAGAGAACTTGCCGTTACGAGTATCAATCTTAATACCGGCAATCAAACATTCGAATCGGAGACCTATCATCCTGCGCCGGTTGCGCAGATGACGAATCTGATTCAGGAAAATGTCATGGGCGCAGCTCGAGCGCCGACAGGTGAGGTGCATATACGCGGCCATCACGGGGAATTCACCTATTATGTCGACGGAATTCCGGTTCCTCTTGGTGTATTCGGCGGCTTGAATGAAGTTGTCGATCCGAAAGCTATCGATCGCGCGACATTCATTACCGGCGGCTTTCCGGCTGAATACGGCGGACAAAACTCCGCCATTATCGAACTCAACAACAGAGTCCCTACCGGTTCATTCCATCTCGATGCATCGACGTTTATCGGAAGTTATCTCGTTTTCAACGGCACAAAACCGTTCTCTCCCGGCACATCCGGCAGCACATTGAGCGGCGATACGCTCGGTTCGCGCGTAGGACCGCTGCGAGCATTCAACTCCGACGGTCAGTTTCTCTCGATGAGCGACCATGTTGGCAATCTCGGCTTTTATGTTTCGGGATCCCGCCAGGAAACCGACCGCCGCATCGATCAGCCTGTGGAAAATCTTTTCCACGACCACGGCCAGGATTATTTCCTTTACGGCAAGTTCGACTACATCCTGAGCGACATCGATTACCTGACGGTCAATCTCAATTACGGCAGAACCAACACGGAAGTTCCGTACGATTCAGCAGAACAAATCGCATCCGATATGCAGATGACAACGAATGCTTTTCAGACCGTCTCTTATTACCGCACCATCAATGCGGAACCGAATGAAGAGTCGAATCTTTTTATAGGAGGTTATGCGCGCGAAGGGGGACTGGTTTATACTCCGGGCAGCTGTGACCCGGCATCGTTTCATTTTGCCGGCGATACTGTGCATAGTTATACACTCGCCGAGGATCGCAACTTTACAACTATAGGCATCCGGTCGACGTTCGATAAAAGACTATCGCATCAATTTATGTATAAAATCGGTTTTAATTTCAGCAGCACAACGGGAATGGAAAATTTTACGTCGCGAGATTCGGCCGGCAGCCCGGGCCCTTCCATTGCAACGAATTTCAAAGGATCGGATTTCGGAGTCTTTGCCCAGACTGAATGGCATCCGATGGAATGGACTTCGTTTGAACTCGGTGTCCGGTATGATCAGCACATTGCACCCGATGTTTCTCTGCAAAACCAGATCAGTCCCCGTATTCGATGGAATTTTCTCATCGATGAGGACAATACCGCATATCTCTATTTTGGAAAAATGTTCGTTCCGACCAATGTCGAGGGATTGAGATCCATTGCCGCTGATATCAGCACAACGCTCACGCCGACGCTTCCGGAGAGGGATGACTTTTATGAAGCTGTCTATACGCATCTTTTCCCGTTCGGAGTACGGAGTAAGATGGCGGCGTATTACGAATATGCCTCTCCGGGCCTCGACGATCAGACAATCGGATCGTCTGCAATTAAAACTCCTGTCAATATTGAAGAAGTCAGAACCACCGGCATTGAGCTCGGACTTTCCTACAGCGATCCGGTTATTCCGTTCTCCGGTTATATGAACACTTCTATTATTCACGCATACGGGACGGGAATTATCAGCGGCGGCTTTTTGCCTTATGATAATGACGGAGCCGCAACGGATCTCGATCACGATCAAAGACTATCGAGCGTGTTTGGAATAAATTACCAGCCGCAGAATTGGTTTGCCAATTTGGTTGCGATTTACGGCTCAGGACTGACGAACGGAAACCCGAATAATGTTCCTTATAAGACCGGGCTTTTCGATTTTAATACCGCGCAGCATACCACACCGTCGTGGATTTTGAATGTCGGCGGAGGATACACCTTCCAATTGGACGGAGGCGCCACGCTTCAGCCGTCGCTCTATATAACCAATTTGCTTGACCATGAACATTTGATTAAAGGAGCATATTTCAGCGCCGCAAGCTATGAAGAGCGCCGAGACTTGATATTTAAAGTGGCTGTGCATATCTAAATTGATTAATCAGATGATGATTAAAATATTGAATTTCGTTAACACGGAATAACATTCTCAGGCCTCCGGCTGCTGATTGGATGCAGATAATAGATTATTCAGATGTGGAACTTGACTGTTTGAGAGTTTGATATTTAACGCTATATTCACTATTATAAAAACGAAATGAAACTGATATTCATAGCAAAACGGCGCACGCTTCTCAAAGCAGTTCCGGCGCTGATGCTTATGTTGTTCCTGTCAAGCATTGCCGTCAGTGCTTTCCACAATCATCATGATTGCGGAAACACGGACAACTGCGTAATTTGCACATTCCAGATTTCCAGCTATACTCCTTCAATCGAAACGGCAGCAGGTCAGCTCTCTCTTGGCCGAACCGGTTCTTCTCGCTTCAGTTTCACTTCCGGATAGAGTCTGCCATCCGTTCCACACGCGTGTTTTTGCTTCACACGCTCCTCCTCAATTTTCTTAATCTCAAGAATGGAATCTTCCGGTTCCGCCCGCTGTTTTTCAAGAGCGGAGGGATTCGGTTCCTGCGATGCTGCGACTCGGCTGTCGACGTTTTTACAGTGGTCTATTGAGCTATTATAAAAATTTTGAGGAGTTTCTATGAAACTGCAAAAACCATACATTCTAGCGTTACTTTTTTTATCCGTTTGGTCCGGAAGTTCGCTCCGGGCGCAAACGAGAGAAGGATCGGCCTTTGATCAGTCCAAATATGTTCCGGACATTGCACTTATTCTCGATGTCTCCGGTGTCGGTCGGGATATGGCGAACGAAAAATATTACTCTCTGACAATTCCCGGTTTCAGCTATCCCTTCCTGAATCAGCCGAGTCCTTCCGGATTAAACGCGCAGCGCGGAATGAATTTTAATTACGGTGAAATGTCGCTCTATTCCGTTGTCGATCCGTACTTCGATCTCTTTGCCGTTATCGATCTTGCTCCTGACGGCGCCGGATTGGAAGAGGCATATTTTACAACGAGGAAATTACCGTACGGTTTTAAGATAAAGGCGGGAAAATTTCTCGCCAGCTTCGGCAGGGTGAACGAGCAGCATGAACATTACTGGGACTTTGCCAATCAACCGCTCATATCTATGGCATTATTCGGCGAGGATGGATTGAATGAAATCGGCGCTCAGGCCACATGGGTCGCACCTACCCCGTTTTTTCTCGTCTTCGGCGGAGAAGTTTTAAACGGAAAAAATCAGCAAAGTTTCGGTACCGGGGGATTCAGCGATCCGCAAAATATTATTTCCGTTAGTCCCGTTCAAGGGCCGAATCTTTACATAGGATTTATTCGTTCGTCGTTCGATATCGATGAAGCATCTATATTGTTCGGCATCTCAAATGCCGTTGGTAAAACAAGAATCGATCAAGGATTCTCTTCTTCAGTAGATACGGGAAATGCAGTCACTGCAAATACGGATATTGCCGGTGCAGATCTAACCGTAAAGTATTCTCTCGACGCCGTCCGGTTTATAGGGCTTCAAAGCGAATATATGTACCGGGTGATGAACGGAACCGAATACACACGCGAATCATTCGGTGGCGTCTTACCGCAAATTCTGAATAAACATAATTCCGGTTTTTATGCACAGCTCGTTGCCAAGCTCGATCAGCTCTGGGAAATCGGCGTGCGGTATGACCTGCTGATGCAGAACGATGTCTCGCTCACAGGCATCGATCAGCATATGCCGTCGGATCTTCCGCGTTTCTCCGCGATGATAGAATATAATCCTACGGAATTTTCGCGTCTGCGTCTTCAGTTCGACAGGGACGAGAGCCGCTCTTTACCTGTATCTGGAGGCGGATGGTCTGAGCAGCCATATATGCAGGTTATTTTGCAGGCGAACCTGACTATCGGAGCACATGGCGCACATGCGTTCTAATAATTGCAAAATTCAAATTGCAAATGGAAAATGGTAAACAGAGAACTGAAAATCTTGAATTGTAAATAATATGGAGTCTTTTATGAAATCAATTAAACTTTTATTCTTCATGATGTTGTTCGGACATCTTGGTTTTTCCGGTCAGCTGCAGGTCGTTGCAACCTACGGCTATATCGGCGATATTGCCCAGCGTATCGGCAAGGACAGGATCGAAGTTGTATCTCTAGCGCGCGGAGATTATAATCCGCATATCATTATTCCCAAACCTTCGTACATTGCCAAAATGCGAAAAGCAGATCTCCTTATCATCAACGGCGGACAATTGGAAATAGGATGGCTGCCGCAGATCATAAAACAGGCGAACAACGGCGCCGTGCAGCCCGGTGAACGGGGCTTCCTTGACCTCTCTATGCATGTGCATTTGATCGACGTCCCGACAAGCGTTTCCCGGGAACTCGGCGATGTGCACCCGGAAGGGAATCCGCACTTTTTCATGGATCCCGATAATATCCCTGTCGTCGCAAAAGCCATCACCGAACGATTGAGCGAACTGGATCCGGAAAATCAGGCTTTCTACGAAGAGAATTATAAGGAGCTGTACACTCTCTGGCAGCAGAAGATGAAAACATGGGAGGAACAGTTGAAACCGTTCAAGGGTGTCAAGGTCATAGAGTATCACAAAATTTTCGACTACTTCCTGGACCGGTTTGGATTTGTTATCGCCGGAACAATCGAGCCGCTCCCCGGAATTCCGCCGACAACAAAGCATATCGCCGATGTGGAAAAATTAATCGGCCGGGAAAAAGTGCAGTTCATTTTACAGGATGTCTATAATCCGCAGGACGCGGCGCTTTATTTGTCGAATAAACTTAATGTAAAACTTCTGATTCTGCCGCATGATGTCGGAGCGGTAAAAGAAGCCGACAATGTGTTCAGTGTCTTTGATGAGATCGTGAGGAGACTGACCAATGGCTGATATTCTTCTGTCCGCATTCGTTCTTTCCGTCGTGCTGCTCGGAATTCATTCCTTCTTCGGACTGGAAATTATCAGGAGGGGAATTATTTTCACGGACCTTGCCATTGGACAGATGTCCGCTCTGGGAGCGGCTTTTTCCATTCTTTTTCTGGATGGCCAGTATTTGTATCCCGTTTCGCTGGCATTTGCTCTTCTTGCCGGACTGCTCATCGCGCTCGCAGCCAAACGGACGGCTTCACATGAAGCGTTTATCGGACTGCTCTATGCGTTCGGCATTTCCGGAGTGTTTATAGTCCTTTCCAAGTCTGCGCACGGAACGGAAATGTTCGACAAGCTTATGGCATCGGATATTCTCTTCACGCCCTGGTCGGATATTATAGAGACGGCAATCGTCTACTCGCTGCTCGGACTGATTCTCGTGTTTGTCTACCCGCGCATGAAGGGATTCTGGAAAGACACGCTTTTCTTCGTGTCGTTTGCCGCTACGGTCACCAGTTCCGTGCGGCTGGCTGGCGTGCTCATTGTTTTCTCTCTTCTCGTCGCCCCGGCGTTCATTGCCATACGGCTGAATAAATGGAAACTCCTTCTTGTAGCATGGATTGTAGGAACAGCGGTCAACCTGCTCTCGATTGCAGTTTCCTACAACCTCGATCTTCCTACCGGCTATACACTGGTGTTCTTCCATGCATTACTGGCGTTGATCGTTGCGTTTGTGTTTCCATCGGTAAAGAAGAAAGAAGCAACAGCTTAATGATTATAAACCTTGTCAAGGTTTGTAACCTTGACAAGGTTGTCATTAAGTTATGTACAAATCGAGATATCGATTATCGATATACTTTGCGGCAGTTCTGTAAATTTAAAAACGATAACTTAAAGTCACTGTGGACAACAGCGGTGCGACGAGCTGATAACCCCGTACATGCGTTAGAAGAGGCGCCTTGACGTTCCCAAAGATGGTCAGGCGGCTGCTTACGGTTACTTCAGCGCCGGGAGAGATGTACAGCCGCTCATAGCCAGTGTTATCGGGGTCTGAATTGGGACCGCTGTCCACGCTGCGGAAAGACGCTGTGATCTGCAGAAGTGGAACTATCTTGTACATCTCTTCAAGATTATCATAATGTAGACCGATGCTGAAATCGAAATTATCGCCGGGCAGATAGCCGTCTCGGGCAGCGAGCGGAATCTGAAACTGCGCATGAGCGTACCATCCCCACCCTGCCGCCTGTCCAATCTTATAGCCCCCCATGACTAAGTCGGTTGTTCCCGTTCCGATCTGAGTATCTCTGTCTAACAGCGACAGGTTAAAAGGTCCGGTCGGCAGTTTTAAACCGAAGAGGATGCCCGTCGACATGTCTTCAGAGAGACCTGTGTATATGCCCATGATCCGAATATCGGCTATCGACGTATGCTCGATTGAAGCAATGTCCTCATTATCATCGGCTGCCGTAAAAAAGCGGTCCCAAACCGGAATTTCTATCATCATACCCCAATCCCGGTTTTCCATATACTGGAGGCCGAGTGTATAAAAGTTCGTTCTGATTTCTTTATCGCTGTTTAAATCTGCTGCCGCACTGTTCCAGCCGGACCAGTTCGTTACGCTGATCCATGTAATCGTATGTCAGAGCCATTCTCAAGCCGGATGAATTCGGCATCATCCACATTGAACCGACAGAAAAGACGCTGCACCCGCAGGCGCATGCCTTACTCACTGCAGGAAGAGATAAGGTTAAAATGACCGCTGCGCTGACGAGTCGCACCAATTTGTTTGATCGATTGAAAAAATATATATGCTTCATTTGCAGATTTTGCCTTCCGCTTTCACGGGATGTGTCATGTATGCGAGAAAGTTTTAGTATGTGATCCGGCTGCGGGCCGGACTCCATTATGAAGAACATATAATTTAGATAAATGTTCCGAAAAATAACAACTCTGATTTGTGCCATAGAAATCACTTGCATTTTAATGTCAGATCGAATAAATTCCAACCATTGTATCGGCGCCGAATGCTCTCAGAAGACATATCGCTGAAGGGATACAGAGCCAATATTTTCCAAGACGTTGACTATTTTTGAATAGGTATACCAATGATGGACTCAACTATCCCGGTCAATCTAAATCACAAGTTTTCTCTCTTCAGCGAATATTGGCGTCCAAAGATAGCGGCTCAGCTTAACGGCCAGGAAGTAAAGCTTGTCAAGTTCAAGGGGGAATTTGTCTGGCATCACCATGACAGCCAGGACGAGATGTTTCTGGTATGGAAGGGCAGTTTTCGTGTCGAGTTTCGCGATCACACAGTTGAATTACATGCAGGCGATCTGCTCGTAGTTCCGCGGGGGATTGAACATCGAACCGCAGCCGATGAGGAGGTCGAGGTCATCTTATTTGAACCGGCAGAGACACGCAATACCGGCAACATCTCTGATGTAACATTGACTGCGCCGGGCGGAGTGGCGATCTGATCAATGCCGCAGCTCAAGAAGCATAATCAAGAAACGGAGCATACAGGGGCGGGATGGATTAAGACGAGACCAGAATCAACAGTTTGCATCTCTACGGTGAAAATCATGAGAATTTGACGCGTAAACCGGCAATATCGGCCGTTTCATTCGTCTAAGATGAATACACGCTGAAGTCAAGTTGATTAAGGATGCTATGATGATGCAGGAATTTAAAAATATGATATCGTGGCGAAGGATATGCCTTAACGCTCCGTTCATTGTTCTGATTGCAATTGCACTTTTCATGGTCTGGCAGGGCGAAAAACTGGCTGCAGTTCAAAAAAATAAACCTCAATTCGTTCCTGTGCCGGCGTCTTTCTCAAAAAAGGAATATTTGTCGGACGAAAAGAGGATGGCAAATCATTTTTCAGCGGACACCTTGCCCGGACTCATGCAAAAAGGACTTATTCGGAGTTACCGGAGAAATTCATGGGGCACCCGCATTTCCGTCTTTGGTAAAGTCTGGCGGTGCCGTTCGGAATATTTTAAGCAGAGTTTGTTGACGGAGGTCTCCGTGTATAACAGGGTCAATGATTATGAACTGTCAACGACGGTTGTAGACAGCTTATCGGGAAAACTTTTCGCGCAAATATCGCCCGCCGGCAAAATAGATATTTATGATTAATAAGCCGTATTGGACAGCAGTCGAGGGAATGTGCGTCATTTCCCGGGTCACAGATGATGCTGCAGAACTCTATGGTCTCGATAATAAAACAATGAAAATAACTTGCTCTATGGTGAAACCTAAAAATGCCGTACGAGTCTAAAAACCTATGAAATTATCAATTATAATTTATTCTTTATTGCTTGTTTTGTCGGTAACAATGCCGTCACAAAGCCAGTACAGGCGTATTCTCATGGAAAAGCAGGTTTACTTCTTCGGGCCTTCGATTGAGGAAGTTGATTCGTTAAAAGACTACACAGCAGAAGCTATAAACGATTTTTCCACCTATACGAACAAGATTGTTCCATTCCTTAAACTGAACGGCATAAAGACAAGCTACTTGTCCGATAGAAAAATCGAGTTTCAGGTCGATTCGATAAACACGCTTGTTGTTTATCGCGACTCTGTAGATTTCGGCACAATTCTGACCGACGGGAAAAAACAACCGAAGCTCCTTAAGTATGTTTTGACAGATAGAGAATTGAAGGAAGAAATCGAAATATATTATAAACTGAAGTAAGTACAGTCACACCTTCGCGCTCTTGAATGGCGTTTCGATTCATGCAGAGCCGTTGACATCCTTCCTGTAGTGCCCTTATTTTTCAGGAATCCGTCAGATCTCATCCGGAGAAAATAATAGTGTCATTGTACCTGATGAGAAACTTCTCATTACGAGTGTGCGTTATATTACAAGGATACATAATGAATATACTCGAGATCAATGAGAATGAGAGAAGAGGGAAAAATGTTCCTATCAAAATATGAAACACAGATTTACGCCGCACTGAGGATAGCCTCAGGATTCCTTTTTTTATGGCATGGGTCGCAAAAGCTTTTTGATTTTCCGCCGACGGGAATGCAAATGCCGCTCGCTCTGGCGGCTACCGCTGGTCCGATTGAATTTATCGGCGGCCTCTTGATTATGTTAGGCGCCCTGACTCGATGGGCGGCATTCATCACAAGCGGCCAGATGGCCGCTGCATATTGGATGGCTCATGGTACGGGCGCAATACTGCCGATTATGAACCATGGCGAGCTGGCGATGCTCTATTGCTTTTTGTTCCTGTTTATTTCGGCCAGGGGAGCCGGGGTGTTCAGCATTGACCATTTATTGAATCAGAGAAAAAAGAATAGGCTTATTCAAAAACAGGAATGAAGCGCCGGCTGCGCCGGTTTAATCAAGAATACCGGAGATGACGGTAGAGTTCGCCTTTTTATGCAGGACAAAATATTCAATACTCCAATATTTATAATGGTCTACAACTTCTATCGTCGGATCCTGAAGCAGTTTTTCCATTGTCAGGTTTGTCGGGGCAAAAATGGAATTGGAGAAAAAAGGATCCCACAAGATCATACATTCCGGATACTGTCTGAGTGTTTCTAATGTCAGCCTTGCAAAGTGTTTTCCTCCGGCGGGGGGGACGTCCATGATATACGCTGTAGCGGGGTGATTGCAAAGGAGCGTGAGATCAGGATAGTTCTGCCTTATTTCCTTTGTTAAATGAATGACGACTCTTTCATAATTAGCCCACAAACGCGGATGCGTTTCGGTAGTGCACTGATATGTGACCCCGCCGAGTACCGATGAGGGAAAAAAGAAGCTGTCCGGCAGAAGGTCGTATTTTATTCATGATTTCCGAAAAACCGTAAACAGAAATAATTCCGAAGAGCGGGCCGACGACGCCGATGTACCGTAATTCACCGATACTGGCTGACCAGTGGAACATTTCTGCGCCGGCAAGAGTGTGCAGTATGATGGTGAGCGCTATCGTGCTGTAAATGATTAAAAATTCTGCGCTTCTTTTCCTGCTTGCAATAAATCCGGCGCCTGCAGCAAAAAGGAACGCCTGCGTCAATCCGAAAATGCTATGCAGATGCGTCACATAATGGGTGACAGATACTCCGGGAATAAACTTACCGATGCTCGAAAATCCGGCCCATTCTCTAAAGAAGGTCATTATATCTCCCGATATAATTGCGGATGAACCGATCCAAAGCAGCGGGCCGGTCAACACCAAAGGCAGTATTTTCCATTCATGTTTCCACGCATAAAAGAGAAAAAGAACGCCGGCAAAGAGGTACATTTCTGTCCGGCAAAGAAATACAAGCGAGGCAATCGTTATGCTCAACCCGTGTTTCCCTTTAAGGTGATAGAGATACGAGAGCGTTATCATAAATGCGGCAGGCATTTCCGTCATGCATGCATAAGAGAGATCAAAGAGAATGGGCTGCAGCCCGACGAGAAGGACGACCCATTCCGCATGTTTTATTCCATGCAAAACTGCGATGCGCCATGTAATGTAGAGGAGAACGAGATAGAGCGCAAGGGCAAAAAACATTGTGAATGTATGCCCGAATTGAGCCGGGAGGGCAAAGAGCCACTGAGGAAGCGGCCTGTGCCACAACTGTACCGTTATTGGCAGGGATTGCAGGACGAACCTGCTGTAGAGATAATGAGCGCATTCGTCGATATAGTAAAATTCGTTCGAAAGCAATATCCAGATAGTCCCGATCGTCCCAACGACGATAAAAAAAAATGTCAGCAGCGGTTTTTTTGAGAGATGATGAGTCGGTTCCATAGAACTGAAAAATAGAATTCTTTTCCTATTCATTCAAGTGCCATTCCGGCCAGACTTAGCGAGCGCATTGTAGCCGCGACGGATCGTCGCGGAAAACATACGACGTCACAGACGTTGTCTACAGGACAGCCGGAATGTCCAGGAACAGCCGGACTTAGCGAACGCATTGTAGCCGCGACGGATCGTCGCGGAAAACATACGACGTCACAGACGTTGTCTACAGGACAGCCGGAATGTCCAGGAACAGCCGGACTTAGCGAACGCATTGTAGCCGCGACGGATCGTCGCGGAAAACATACGACGTCACAGACGTTGTCTACGGGACAGCCGGAATGTCCAGGAACAGCCGGACTTAGCGAACGCATTGTAGCCGCGACGGATCGTCGCGGAAAACATACGACGTCACAGACGTTGTCTACGGGACAGCCGGAATGTCCAGGAACGGCCAGACTTAGCGAGCGCATTGTAGCCGCGACGGATCGTCGCGGAAAACATACGACGTCACAGACGTTGTCTACGGGACAGCCGTTCAAAATAATGGGACATGCCAAATTTGGACGGAATTTGAAATATCTGCAAGATGGGGGAAAGGTGAACAAAGATGGGAACTATTGGTATTTTAGTTCCGTTGTATTAGAAAGTCCATAAGAGCTTATGATCGATTGATACAGTATTTAAAATAAACAACTTGAGAATAATAATATTCTCGATATTCACTCGCAGCTCGTTAAGGTTTTTATGGACAAATTGGAATTTCTTACTACCACGGGAACCGTCGATCCTGCGACTTCATCTTTGATGAGTTCTAAAGCATCATTCAAGCTTATTAAAAAAGTTTTCTCATAAACTATAACAACCTCGGAGGCTGATTTATGAAATACGCAGCAGTTGTGATTTTTATACTTCTGGGATTCCAGACAATGCAGGCGCAGGAAAATACCTTTGATTCCGGGATGCACAATCTCTCTCTCGTTTCTCTTCCCGACATGCAAAGCAGTATGCTTCCTCCTTTGCCTGTGATGCAGGATGATTCGTTTCCGGAGATGGTCAAACCGAGACTGCTCCCGGAGAAAATTAGCTTTATGGAAAAAGGACTCTGGGGCGAGAACGGAATTTTGCGTACGACGGGCATTGCCGCACCGCTCACGCCTGAATCGCGAAGGAGCGAATTGTCGCTTCGGCGCACCATGCTCGTCACCCACCAGATCGGCGGATTTGTAACTCTGGGATTTATGATAACCGCCGTCTATTACGGGCAAAAAATGCTCGATGAAAACATGAGCAATAAAAGCGATATGAATTCCCATCAATTATTTGTTGCGGCGACGATCACCTCCTACAGCATCACCGGACTGCTTGCTGTGCTTTCACCGCCGCCGATGATCCGGCGCGATGAATCGAGCACGATCACTCTTCACAAAGCCCTGGCGTGGATTCATTTTACGGGAATGGTCATTACCCCTATACTTGGTTCTATGATCCACAAGCGCCTTACAAATATGCAGCTGGCTCATTTTCATCAAGCATCGGCATATATTACGACAACGGCATTAGCCGCATCACTGATTGTCATAACATTTTAAGGAGCAAGCGAAATGACCCGATTCAAAGGAATATGTTTGATGCTGGCCGTTTTCTTTCTAACGGCTTGGACGCAAACACAGACGGTTGGAGCGATAAAGAATGAGTCCTCGGTTACATATACCATGACCCATCCTCTTCACACATTCGATGCGGTAAGCAAAGACGTCTATTATCGAGCAGAGATCGATGCCGTAAAAAAGGAAATCAAAAAAGTGTCCGCACAGGTCGATGTGACGACATTCGACAGCGGGAATTCCAATCGGGATTCGCATGCAATGGAAGTGATCGACGCGATCTCGTTTCCTTATGTGACTTTCTCCAGCACATCGGTCGTCCAATCCGGTGATTCGATTCAAGTTGCAGGAAAACTGACCTTTCACGGTGTTGCGAAAGATATCATTCTCAAAGGCACGGCAAAGTGGACACAGGACAGACTCGATGTGGACGGGAAATTCGTACTAAGTCTAACTGAATTTAAAATCGAACGGCCGGCGCTGCTTTTGGTCCCCGTAAGCGACGATCTGCATTTTGCATTAAAAGCAGTGTTTGCTCTCAAATAATCGAATAGTTTGTGGTGCTTGGTTCGTAGTGCTTGGTTCGTAGTGCTTGGTTCGTGGTGCTTAGTTCGTCGTTAGTTGTTTGGTTATTTAGTTCTTTAGTTATATGGTTTACCATTTACCATTTACTATTCACCATTTACTGGTTTACCATTTACTATTTACCATTCACCATTTCCAGTTCACCGTTCATAAAGTTTTTTTTAGAAACAATTTTTCTTTAAATTCGTCTAAATATAAATCCATTTCAGAAGGGTAGAGATGAGATTAAAGAAATTGTTTGGCTTCTTGAACCGATCGTTTGGACGGTCTGCGAATCTTGCTTTTATCCCTTGTTTTTTCCTCCTGACTGTGTTTGCTGCAAATGGGCAGAAACTTCCCTCTTATCTGCCGAAAGATTCTGCAGCATCCGGCGAAAAAAAACAACAGAGCCAACAGGTCCGCGATACAACACCAGTTCAAAGTCGATTCGGAATGACCGGCCTATCGCAAAAAAGGACAGATGTTATCATTCCGCTCTCGCTTCATACGCTGCCGCCGAATCTTCCATCTTCTCTTGAGCAGGCCCTGACACTTTCTCTTCCAGTCCCATCTGCGCCGCTGAGAGCGAATGCGGAAATTATCTCTGCATGGAAAAGCGATCTTGCCAGGCAGGATGAGTATCGGACATTGAAAACTATCGCTGCATCGATAGAAATGACCGGAACGGCCTATCTGGCGTATCTTTCTCTCAAAAGGTACGGACTGAAGTAGGGGCTTCGATGAGCATAAAATCGGAGTGCTCACGAGTGATCGATCCTCTCATTAGCTCGTTCGAGATTCTGAAATCCACTGATTCCTGAGCGGTTCCGGGACACTTTTCTGAAAATAATAGTCCCAGCAATAATCAGAATATGCAAAACATCCTTTTTTTTGTTATATTTAAAGTATTCGAGAAGATTTGAATCTTCTTATTCGTAAAAAAGGCACATTTCGCCGTTTGAACACCAAGCGGAATATCGACAATACCATCAAGTAATAAATCAAAGAGAACAGCATGCAATTGCCCGGAAAACCAATCGCAACCTTGCAATCAGATGCAAGAGACTTCGTCAATCTCTATACGTTGCTCGGCGAACGAGCAGAGAATTTTCTGCCGAAACATATCGTCGACAGCTTACGAAATTTTGTGCGGCTCTGCTGCGAAGAATCGGACGACCCGGCGCGACAGCATGCTGAGATCGATAAAAGCATTCTCGAACTGAAAGAGCTGATTCCGGGATATACCGATGTGTCGCTCATGCTCTTTCCGCATGAAGATTCTAAAGCTTTTCAGTACACGGCTAAAAAGCAGTTCTTTGCCAACAAGCTTCAATTGCTTCTTGATACCGAACTCGTCGATGAGGCGGCAAAGCTGCAGACATCCAATATTCTCAAAGCGCACGATTATTCAATCGGCACGCCTCCGGTAACTCAGGCCCAGATCGATTTGATGTATAAGCTGATACTGGGAGACGACACAGGGGAATTGCGCAAATTCCGGGATGTCATCGGCCTGAGCGGCGATATCGAAGAGGCACAATGGAATTACTTTATGGATGTGCTCGAACAAATGATTATCCAGAGCACGCACTATACGACCAATGCGGAAAAAAGAGATTTTTTATCCCGGATAGAACTTACCGTGAATTTCAAGGGGCTGAACGGATTCATCCGGTCGGTTGTCGGCGGCGGGGCAAATACGGTTATTGAACTCCTTGCAACGGAAATGTTCAACCCGAAAGATGTGCGCGTCATCGAGTTTACCGATGCCGATGCGCTCTTCGGCCGGATTCAAAACGATATGACAAGCATCTTCGTCGTCAAAGCGAAGAGCATGCGCAGGAACGTCTTTAACGATATCAAATGGTTTACCTACCTGACGCGCATCATCATCGTCGATGATTCGCCCGAATCGTGCAGTACGAATACATCGCTCGTTTTCGGGCTTCACAACAAGATTATCAACACGCTCAACAAGGTGCATACGAAAAAATTGGGCGCTCTGGCTAATACCCAGTTGAACCTGCGGCTTATTTTCGAGAAGGTGAACGACTCGAGCCTTGAAAAATTCAGGGTTTGCGCAGAACGGAAAATAGCGGATTATGAAAAAGAACTGGAAGAGTTCAAGCAGGAGCAGCTCGGCGAAACGCACAGCCGGAAGAAAGACATTACCCTCTTCAAATTCAACGACTATGCGAAACAAATCATCAAGGACAAATATGCCCTGACCAAGCTTCACGATTACATCGTTCTCATTCAGAACTGCAAAGAGCCCGCACGCCTGCAGAAACTGAACAAAGAATTGATCCATGAGTTCGAAGCCAGAACGAAAGGATATTTTTATTCGAACATCGAACAGGTGCATATCGCAACGATTGTCGAAGGAGGAGGGCGCGGCCAGCTGCGCATGTACGGCGTCTACCTGCTTCAGCGAATCTTAAAAACCGTCGATGCGAAGATCGTCGAAAAATGCAAAGCAATTATCGATATCATACCGAACACATACCAGCGTACGCTGAAGAACCATTATCATAAAAATTTCGGCGTCAATCTGTTTCTGGAGAAATACAAAGAATTCATCACGAAAGTTGAGAATGAATCGAACAACAAAGGAAGGTTCACGAATTTTCTGATCGATATCGGCATTAACGAAACGTATCAGAAAAAATCGCCGGAAGAGCAAAGAATTATCAAAGAATTCATCAACAATCTGGTGAATCTTGATATTACTTCCATCGCGGACGATGTACAGATGATCATACGGGATATTCTGTTCAACGCCGCTCTCAAGCCGTATATCGTGTTCAACACGGAAGCTTCATGGGAATATAAAGATCTGTTTCCCGTGGACCGCTTCGACATCAATCCATTCGATCTCGAGGTCGGACTGACCGACGATAAGCGGATCGATTTTGAACGGCTGTTTCATCGTTTGAACAGGATGAAAAACACGTTTCAATTGTTCGACGATACCGGAACGCTGTGGGACAGGTTTTGCGAAAACCTTACGATCATCATAAACGATCCGTCCAATCCGTCCGGATATACGGATTTCAACAATCCGTCGCTCATCAAGTTCCTTAAGTTCATGAACAATAATAAGGTGACTCTGCTTCTGGATGAAGCGTACAGCGATGCGATTAAAATCGACGACCCGGAAGAGCCGAAATGGCGCACGATCTCCCGGTACGTGATGAACAATATTACGTCTTTGCCGAACATCAGCATTGTTTCGTCGCTCTCGACGACGAAGAATCTCGGAGCCACGGGCAACCGGCTCGGGTCGCTCATTGCAACGCCGGCGCGGGAAGACGTTATTGACTTTGCAAGGAAGCAGTACAGCATTGAAAAGGGGAACACAAATTCCCTCTTTATGCTGGTTAATACCATCGAGGCCGCGCAGCTTTCGAAGAAAATTAAAGACAATATGGAGTCGGAACTTCCAAAAGACGCTTCACGATATAAAATAAAAGCGCTCATCGAAAATTATATCATCGACGAGCTGGACAGCTACGATGAAAGGAAGTCAGGCGAAAAGAAAATTCATTCCATCAAGCGGTTCTCGCCGTTCGAAGGAAGCCCGCTCCATGTTTTCCTTCTGGAGGAGCTGGTGTCGCTCGATAAACTCGACGTGCTCGGTTTGCCGGACGATTTTAAATACAAAGGCGAGCCGTTCTACAAGTATTATCAGGATCACATCGTCAAGGAAATCAACACGTTCAGAGTCAATAAGCTCTTCCGCCGTGAATGCATCAAGCGGCTTCACATGGCGAAAGAAATAGCCAAAGAAGTCATAGAGAAAAATCAGGCCGAAAAATATTTTGAAGTCCTCGACTCCGACGGGTCGTTCCTGTTCAATATCCTCCTGAAAGAATTTTTCTCCTATCAGGACCTCGAGAAATTTACGAAGAAGCTTGCAGAGCAGCGCGGCATTTCCGTGGTTCCGTACCTCACCGGATTTCTCCGCTTTTCTCTCGGAGATTATGTCGAGGGCTCGGACCAGAGCTACGATATCTTCTCGAAGGAATTTGAGAACTCTCTCCGGATCGTTCTGAAGTACTGGAAGCTTTTTTACGAAGCAAAAACCCATCCGGAAACGAAAGAGAAAAGAACGGAAGATATTCTGGACGATATCTTCCGGACAGCATCGGATATGGAATTCGTCGATTCGGTTCTTGCCGACTTCGATGTTATCAAAAATCTCAAGAAAACATCCAAGAACAGCCTGACCATCAGCAATATACAGACGCTGTATCATGCGTTCCCGAAAGAATCGGGCGTCACGATCAATACGATCCGCGGTTCGAAAAATTCCGTTTTTGAATTTTACGAGAATATCGGAAGCTGTACGGATTTGAAAAGTTTCATCACGAGCAAGGCCTTTACGAAGATCTACGAGAACCTGCTTCCTCAAATCTATAAGAATATACCGTCGATTAAGAACCTCGATTTCAACGCCATCGCTGCAAAATACGGCAAGGCGGCTCTTCTAAAATATATCGGGAATAAAATCGATTTTCAGCCCAACAGTTACGTGCTTGACGATCCCGATGAAAAGAACATTATGAAGGAAATTCTTCTCGAGCTGGAGAAAATTCTATTCTCCGATTCGAAAGTGAAAATCCTCGCACTCAACGCTTCCAAAGACCCGGCGGGCGATAAGGCAAAGCTTGAAGGCACCAACAGGATCCTGAGAAAATACGTGGAGGAACTGCTGCTGCATTTCAATCTTCCCTTCGGACAAGTCGGCTTCGAACCGACTATACGCGAAATCGTTCAAACAACTGTCGAGAAATTCGAAGAGGTCATCGGCAAACCGGTCAGCGAATTCAACCTTGCAGCATACGTCGACGAATATTCCGCGCAGATAACTGCATCCGGCCTGCCTGCCGGATTCTCTTCCAAATTGAAGGGCTATATCTCGCAGGTGCTGCAGGGAGCCGTTCTCGACAGCCGGTGTTCTGATACGGATAGACTTCTTCGCCTGTACCTTCTCAAGAGAGGCCGGAGCTTTGAAGAACAAATCAAGGCAAAAATTCTTTCCCTCAGCGGGAAAATAGCGTCTGCAGGAGAAGGCGAAGTGCGTCTGTATGCTGAAGATTTCGTCTACGGCATCCTCGCCGATGAACTGGAACAAATTGCATGCCAGCATCCTGAAAGCAGAAAGCACAAAGATTACCCAGGAAGTGCTCCATAAGGAATCCCGCGCCGTCGCTTTGTTGTTCATTGAGATTATGAACAAAACAAAATCGACGGAATATTACAGCCGCTACAATCATACGATGATCAAATTTGTGGAAGCCGTTTACCGGATACAGAATTCCAGCGTCAATGAGATGATACAGCACGGCATTACGATTCATAAAGGATTTTCGCTCGATGCGCCGCAGGATTCCTCCGTTGCATGGATTCCAAAGCTCATGGCCAAATGCGGAGTCATAGGACTGGAGCAAACCGTCCAGGCGCATACGCGGATTGCAACCGATGCCAAGAGACGCGTTTATCCGTTCCATAAAGCGGACCGGGAGGAGCAGGGGCAGGAACAGCGCAACTATTCCGAACCGCATGAATATTTGAAGAGCATGGACATTAAACCGGTCTCTGCATTTTTCGGAAAGCGGATGGAAAAGTTCATCGAGAATATGGATGAAAACGATTACCGGTGCAAAATCATTCAGCATGGTCTGGTGAAAGTGCTCTATGTTTTCCAGAAGTGCTACAGCAAATACCTGGCGGACAATTACCGGCTCATTCAGGCAGACGAAGTGAGTGTCGAGGATGTAAAAAAATTCATGCCGGATGTCATTCTTTTCTACGGAGCGCCGGAGAAAGTCCTGTCGTTCCCTCATGTCGGATACTTCGATCTTAAAGGGCCGAAGGGGAACATCAAGACGCTGGTCACTCCATTGAAAAAAGGAGTCGACTATTTCGGCAATATCAAAAAGCCGTGGCTGACCATGGTGAACGAAAAGGTGAAAGAAATGGGAGGCATTCCCGTTCACGGCTCCCTCTTTGCCGTAGAAGAGGAAGACGGAAGCCTGTTCATCGTTCAGATCGACGGGGACAGCGGGGTCGGAAAGTCCGAAATGCTTGCAGCTATGATTCTCAAATGGCTGAAGAAAGACCTGCCGGGTATACGTTCTATTAAACTGGTTGCGGCGGATATGTTCTTTATTTTCCCCGACAGCAAGGGCAACCTGTACGGTATCGGCACGGAAGAAGGTGATTTTTCACGCGTGACGGATTACGATCCGGAATTTATCAAATATTATTATTCGCTTTTCGCAAAAGCAGCGGACAGCAATGTGGAAGATTTGAATTCGCGGAGCACGATCAGCGGAATGTGCGATATTACCATGCCGTTTAAAATCGACGTCATGCTGACAGCCAGCAACTTCGGACGGGCGGAAGCCGGCATTACGCGCTATGCGAATCCGGAAAACTTTTTACTCTATCGGGACTCGCACGGCGAACGCATGGAAAAAGCGACGAGTTCCGATAACCCTCACTTGCAGAGAACGCTCCTGCGCTATACGGGCGATAAAAACATCGTCGATGTGATGGATAAACACGGCAATACGATCGATGATGTGCTGAACTGGGAATGGGACGACTTTGCGAAAAAATATTATCTTTGTGCATCGTATAAGATGATCGATAAAATCGATCTTGAGGATGTGGTCAATAAGATTTTCGTCGGAAAAATATTCAAGAAAAAAACCGGTGCGTATAAAATTACGAAAGTGAACTTCGATATTATTAAAAACAAGTTCATTGCATCGGCATGCCCCGCCCCATCTGCCGCGCATGCAGAGAAAAGCTCTGCCGAGACAAAATATGAATTCCTGCTCGATAAAGAAATATTTATGAGCATCTTCAACGCTCTCGCCAGCACGCCGGCAGGCCAGCCGTTTGTTGCCGAAGAAGGACAGATGGAATCGCGCAGGCACCTGATCGAGATACTCGAAGGGCGGAAACGACGGACAGGGCAAAGGAAAGAACATCAGGCTCGGGATTCTATCGACCGATCTCGGACGGAAGGGAAAAGAGATTACAGGCCCGCAAGCGGCAGCCGAAGATATGAAGACGATGATTCAGGAAGTCCGGATATTTCAGAAGCGATATCAACGAAAGCAAGAACAGCGTCCAGCGGCTCGTCTATGAAAAATACGGACATATTTTCAACGGCCATAGACATAACAGCGAAGTATGCCGGTACAACTTTGTTCTCTTCCAAATCGAGCAAATGAAGAAAGCGGCATTCGTGCGAATCGACAATCTCAAGACTCCGGTCGATTTATCGGGCATCAAAGGATTCCAGCAAGTGACCCGGAGAAAGCATTCAGCCCGCTGCTCGTGACGCCGAATATCAATATCGAATTGAATACCTTTACCGAAACGTACGAGCAGCTGATGAACCTGCCGAGTAATCCGGAAATTGCGGATGATTTCTATGAAGACACCGGCCTTCTCTATATTGCAGAAGGATACAGCACGGAAACCATCATCAACAATATGGTGCTCCAGCTTCTCATTTTGAGCGGCTATCTGACCATTGAAGATATAACGCGAGGCAGGATTACGGAAAAAGTAAACCGGGAAACGCTTGCCGCGGCAAAATTCGCCGCAATCAAAAAGCTGAAAGAAGAGAAAAAGAAATAATTATCCGACTTCTCTTCCGGTATTGAATACCGGCAGCATCGAATAAAGAAATGCCGCTGGAAGCGCGGCAAATGATATTTTCAGGCCGGCGGATTCTCGGTGCAAGAACAATTTCGCGGTCGTAAATCCAGCTGAATTTTTCAGCTCCGCTGAATTTGATCCGCTGGGAAAGCTTTTGATACCGGTCGGAAAGAGTGCAGAGATATTCCTGGGCTTTAGCGGCTGCACCCGAAATGCCGGTCAGCCCGGCAACTTTCCATTCGCTGACGAGCGTTCCGATAATTTCCGCATAATCGGACGATGTGTACACTCCCGTTCTCTGCGCGACAAGTGAAAATTTTGCAAAGAGATTCTTTTCTTTTCCATCATCCATGAGTATTGCCGGCATTGTTATTTTTGTTTTCATCATTTTTGCGAAGGCGGTTATTGCGCCCGCGGGATCGAGTTCGAAAACTTTCGCCATGAAGAGTTTGTATGCCTTTTCGTGTCGGGCTTCGTCGCCTGCTATCATGCCGCAGATTTTATGAAGCCGGTCTTCACCTGCACGTTTTGCCAATATACCGACATTGCGGTGTGAAATTTTTGTAGCCCTTTCCTGAAACGACGTATAA
>CAVZWL010000022.1:0-8566 GCA_963778945.1 Ignavibacteriota bacterium | reverse complement strand
TTCTCCCCGATTGATAATAGCCATACGATTGGAAACCAATTCGATTTCGGATAACATGTGTGAAGAAAGAAAGATCGTTTTTCCCCGGTCATGCGCCAGATGGACGATAAGATCCCGGATCTCCTTGATGCCTTGCGGATCGAGGCCGTTCATCGGTTCATCCAGAATAATCAGCTCCGGATCCGCCAAAAGCGCCTGCGCGATGCCGAGGCGCTGCTTCATACCGTGGGAATATGTTTTCACCCGGTCGTGCTCTCGTCCGCTTAAGCCGACCAATGCGTCGTTTTCTGAATACGGCTTCGATCAATGCCGTCCGACAATGTGGCAAGAATTCCGAGATTCTTCAGAGCGCTCAAGTAAAGATAAAAATCTGCTTTTTCAACGAGTCCGCTCGTGTGAGCGAGCGCTTTTCTTCGTGCGGAACTGAGAGGATAGCCGAAGAGTTCGACATCTCCTTCAGTCGGCCGAATGAGAGAAAGAATCATACGGATCGTTGTGCTTTTCCCTGCCATCGGTCCGAGAAAACCGAATATATCGCCGCGGTGCACTTCAAGATTGAGATTCCTGACCGCCCACCGATGCCGGTAATGCTTGCTAAGATTTCTCGTTTTCAGAATGATTTCGGATTTCACGCTGTGCAGTATTCTTTTAAAATCATCATTCTCATTTCCATATTCTTTACTCTTCTCATTGACCGGAAGCTGCTTTGTATCACGCTGCGCATGGTAACATTTTCAGACCTCCGGCTATATTCTGTCTTCTTAATTCTTTATTCTTACTTCTTTTTATATTATACGAAAAGAGGAAATAGACATCAAGAAGCGAGAATAAGATTTCTTCATATTTATCGTTTGGAACGAACGCTCATTTTCATCAAATCTCCTGTACGCCGAAACACAGTTCCTACGATGAGGAGCGTCATAATACCTCCGAAAATCACCGATGGAACCGTTCCCATTATCTTTGCAGCAAGGCCCGATTCGAATGCACCAACCTCATTTGAGGAAGCGAGAAAAATGCCGTTCACCGCTTGAACACGGGCACGCATCTTATCGGGAGTCATTGTCTGCAAAATCGTGGCACGGATCACAACGCTGATGCTGTCCGAAGCCCCGCTCAAAAAGAGCGCTGTAACAGAGAGCAGCATCGATTTGGAAATTGCAAAGACGAGAATACAAATACCGAAACCGGTAACCGCAAGAAGCAGATTACGCCACGCATGCTTCATCGCTGAAAAACGGGCGAGGAGAAAGAGCATGAGAATCGCACCGATAGAGGGCGCTGCACGAAGAATGCCCAGTCCCTGCGGTCCTACGTTGAGAATATCCTGTGCATAGATTGGCAGAATCGCAACAACGCCCCCGAAAAGAACCGAAAATAAGTCGAGCGAGATGGAATAGAGAATGATTTTGTACTGAAGACGAAGTGAATTCCCTCTTTGATGCTGGCCAGAATATTGCTGGCTTTTCCGGTTACGACTATTTGGCGGTCTTGAATTCTGGAAAATAGGATGAAAGAAAAAACTACGAAAAAGGTGACGAGCAGCAGCGTATTGGTAAAACCGATCCCGGCATAGAGAAAACCGGCTGCTGCGGGCCCGAGAATGGCGCCAAGCTGCCAGGATGTGCTGCCCCATGTCGATGCATTTTCGATCACTTCCGGCGTTACAAGAATTGCACGCAGCGAAGTCGTCGTTGGAGATTGGAATGCACGGCAAAGGCCGATCACGAATAACGATGCATAAATAGCAACAAGGAGCGATGACATGCTTAAAAGATACTGCATCCTCATGACCACTTGCAGTCCTATTGAACTGAGAGCAATGCCGCCGACACTCCACATGAGAACACTTCGCTTGCTGTGCACATCGGCAATATGGCCTCCGAATAAAGTAAACGACATAAACGGGACCGCCTCGACCAATCCGATCATGCCGAGCGCAAACGGATCGTGCGTCATGCGGTACACTTCATAACCGATGGCTACCTCTTGAATCATGCCAGCCATAGTCAGCAGAAAATTTGCGCTCACCAAAAACCGAAATTCCGGAAATCGAAAAGCCGCGTACAGGATCGTGTTTTTGCGAAAACTTTGGCTGCATATTCTATAATACGGAATTTCGAACGTATCGGAAAATGAACAAATGGCTTTTTATTGATGCATCACTTTTTCTTCAACAGCCAGGCGTTCAAGAATTTGTCCTCCTCTTCCCTGCTGTTCAAGAGTTCCTTTTTCGGAAGCGATTTCAAGACATGCCGTGCTCGCGACCGAAAAGCTGCAGTCGAATACGGCAGCATCTGCTCTATGAGCGTTTGCAGCTCGCCAGCCAGCTCCTTCTTATGCTCTGCAATGCGAGCCAGAACCGTCATAGCAACAACACGCGGGGCTATAGAGATTTTCAGGTCTGCTATAGAGGAGAAGCAAATATTTGCGACGGCGCCTTGTAATGATGCGGGTATTTCCGAACATTGAAGAACGGACATACCTGTTCGGCGGAGCGCTTCGTGGATGCCGGGTTCCCGCATTTTTTTTATGATCGATTTCAACCAGGGTACAGCAAGCTCCGGATGCTTTTCGGTACAATGTGCCACCACCCATGCGGCATGCCGGGAAATCTTTTCATCCTCGGCGGGATCCCCTTGGCGGGTTTGCCCGCCTTCACGGGAGAGATACAATTCCATTAATACTTCGAAGCGCCGCTTGTCTTTTCCGACCCAGCGGACAATCCTGTCCACCTGCTGCCGCGAACGGAGAGCCAGCACGTCCGATCGAATATCTTTGAGATTGCCAATTGTCAATTGTCGATTCCCAATTTCTGACTGCCAATCAATGATTTCTCAATGCCGATAACCAATTGTCAATTGTCGATTCGCATTGTTCATCCCACGTTCCTAAGAATCATAAATCCCGCAGCAATAATACACGCAGCGGCAATCAGCTTCGGCGCTAGCCGCTTTTCATTGAACATTTTTCCGCCAACCAATGCCGCCCAAAATACCGATGTACGTTTTACGGCAAGCACCAAAGCAACAGAACCGAGTTTGACTGCCGCCAGCTGCGTATAACGATATCCCATTGTACATACCGCTACGCCAAGTATGAGAAACAGCGTCGATCTCATGCTGCGTACGGTATAAAACTTGAACGCCCGGTTTTTTTTAAAATACAAGCCGCCGTAGAGTAAAAGAAAAACTGCATGCTGGTAGAACAGAACAACAAGAGGGGGCGTCTTAATGCCGCTGACAAGATATTTATCGAAAACGGAAGATATAGCAAAGAGCAGCAGAGCCGAAACGATGTACCAATGGGAAGAATCGAACCATTGTTTATCGTTTGATGCTGCAGATTCATTTCGCTCCAGCATGAAGACGCCTGCAATCATGAAAAGCAAACCGAGAATTTCATATCCGGAAATATTTTCCCCCAGAGCGCCGTACGCCAGCAATGCCGTAACTCCCGGGGTGAGTGCAAGAAGCGGAAGCGTAGAACTGATGCCACCCCGCTGGAGCGCCATCATGACGAATAAAAATGCCGCCGCATTAATAATGCTTTTGACGATAATAATGATGAGAGTGGCGGATGAAAGGTGCAATACATCCGTAAACAACATCGTGCCTATTGAAAATCCCATCAGGACGATCGAAAGCATGAACGAAAAAGCAACTGCATCGATGCGGAAGAGTATTTTCTTTTGAGCAACGGCAGCAGCAGCGGAAAAAAACGCTGAAGCAGATGCAAGCAGCAGCCACATAAGTTATTCTTTCAATTTACCAGTTTGTCGAAACAGAAAGATAGACATTTCTTCCCGGTTCATCATTCATATTGCCGCGCAGCGTCGATAGAAAATTCACATACGCGCGGTTAAAGATGTTTTGTATTCCTGCGGACAATTTAATATGCATGCCAAATTCATCAAATGCACTGCTTGTAAAACCGGCATGAAAAAGCGTATAGCCGCCTGTCGCCGTCTCCCCTGCTGCGAGATTGGTTTTGTCTGTGACAATTTCACAAGCGGCATGCAGAGTCCCTACTTTTTGAATCTGATAATCCGCTCCGAGACTGCCCTCCATCGGCATAATCTGTCCGAGATTCGAGGCATTTACAGAATCCTGTCCGCGCGTGTAATTGAACACAGAACGAATTTTTAATGCATTGAACGGTTCAATATCCAACGATATTTCATAGCCATAAATTCGCGCGTTGCCGATATTTGTTTTGACTTCTGCTGAATCTCCGTCAAATGTTCCCGGCACTTCAGCGACAAGATCATGATACGTAGTATAATATGCATCGGCGGTCAGCGAAACGTTTTGAGCATGGATATGAATATTGCAATCATACGAGATGCTTTTCTCCGGCTGCAAATTCGGATTACCTACAACGGGAACCGCCGAATTGGTCAAATAAGCATATAATTCTTCGAGCGAAGGAGTTCGAAATGCCGTTGAGATTAAGAACGAAGCATCCATCCATTTTGCAATATTTTGTTGAATTCCCGAGTTGAAACTCCAGCTTCTTGTATATGAAGTGTTTTCCGGCCAGAGCACGGAACGATTCGCAGGCGTAACGGTTTGGCCTCTGTATTCTAGCCAAAGAGTGTCGTAGGTAATATCATTGTGCACGCGTATAGCATCGTACCTGCCGCCGATAACCATGGTCGTGAGATCGGGCACGATCTTCCATTCATCCTGAATGTATATTCCGGCACTTGTAAAAGAAGAATTGGGCAGCGGTACCTCTTCGAGTATAGTATCATTTCCGCGCTTATATGTTTCCCTGCCGCTTGTTATTGAAGTCTGCCAAATTTCAGCGCCAGCGGTCACATAATGTCCATCGAGCGGTGTGATCGTCGCTTCAGCCTGCACGTTTCCTGTGCTCTGTTCTGCATGCGGTGTTTTTGTAATTTTTGGATTTGCGATTAGGTTGACATCCCGCTCTATGTTTTGCTGTGATGCCCGAATGACTAATGAAGAAAAATACTCGCTGATAGACGGAATCGTATATTCAGCTTTGAACAATTCCCTCCGGGCCAGTGTATACTTTACCATTGCTGTCGGCGGGAACAGCGATGAACCGCCCGGAATTCCGGCATCGTCCGATTGTGAACGCTGATATGTGAAATCGAAAGAATGCGTGCCGAATATTTTTACACCGGCATCTGCAGAAACATCCCAATCGTTAAAGTACGAATTCGGGATAACACCTTCCGGCGAAGCATAATTGTCCGCCCTGCGGAACATTCCGCTGGTTCGGAACCGATATACATCCGATCCGCTTTCCAGTGCGAGATGCTCTGCATGAGAGTTATTGACCGATTCGTAGCGCACCATCGATTCTCCGCTCACATAGGGTTGATCGCTGAACGATGGACTTTTTGTAATAATATTTACGACACCGCCGAATGCACCCGTGCCCGCAAGCGCCGAACTTGCGCCTTTAATGACTTCTACACGATCGATATCGAACGGATCGAGCAGAGAGAGAGCCGCCGCATGATCGTTTGCCGTTTCGATTCGTATATTGTCAATCATCATAACAATATTATATCTCGTCATTCCGCGTATGGAAACGAGACTTTCCCACATTCCGTCGCGAACCAATGCAATGCCCGGTTCCCGGCTTAAGGCATCGGAAACTGTAGGCGCACTTGTTTCGATAAATGCCGAACCGTCGACAACCGCAACAGGAATCGGCTGTGCCTGTGAATATGCATTTTCCCTTGTGCTCTGCACGATAACTTCAGCAGAATGAAAGAGGACCGGATCGAGAAGCAGATGCAGCGTATCGCCGGCATGAACCCGGACTATGCGTTCGACCCGCTTATAAGCAAGATGGTATACGGCTAAAGTATAAGAGCCGGATGGAATGGACAGAAACGTAAATTGTCCGTTTTCATTTGACAGAGCTTCTTTTTTAATTTCACGCAGCATAATTCTGGCATTGCTGACAGGCAATCCTGATATCTTATCAATGAGCGAACCATACACAGAGACAGGCGGCGATCGGAGAAAAGCGGATGAAACGATAAGCGCGGCACTGCAAAAAATAATAATTTTCAATCTCATAACACAATACATCCTTTTTCTTTCGGTTTTTTAAATCATTGAGCAATTTCGGCTCTTCTGGCAGACGGAATAACCGCCGCGAGAAGGCATCAAGAACGAGCGTTCCTCTTCTTCATTTTTCTGCTCTGGAACAAAGAAAATATTAAAATTGGAGCTGG
Organism: Ignavibacteriota bacterium; assembly: GCA_963778945.1. Taxonomy (GTDB): domain Bacteria; phylum Bacteroidota; class Ignavibacteria; order UBA10030; family UBA10030; genus Fen-1254. The sequence continues at coordinate 2,343 of CAVZWL010000022.1, read as the reverse complement.
AATGATTCTCTTTTCAATAGCACAGGTTTCTTATGAAGAAAATCCCCATTGAAAGAATAGTTTGGCATGCGACATGCCGACGTTCAAAGTTTCATAATAATAGATATTCATTGTGTTGGTTCTATGATTTAACTTTTATGCTTACCGGTTGTTCGGTATATCAATATTGCTCAATGTCGATTGGCGTTTGATGCGGTTTTTTAGTGATCCCGGCGCGACTCGAACGCGCGACCCACAGCTTAGAAGGCTGTTGCTCTATCCACCTGAGCTACGGGACCATGCTTATAATCTCATTTCAGGCAATTTCTTTTTTGTGCCAAGTGAAGTTTTACTATAAACTCACTTCGACAGTCACCAATTTAGTCACTACCTGCCACGAATAAGAAACGCCAAGCGAAACGAGGCTTCCGGTCTCCTGACGCTCGGCGTCTTGACCTTTCGGTCAAATCTTTATTTTCTCTTTTTCGGAAGCATGTTTCTTTAAGTCTGGTATAAGATACTAAACAATGAAAGGCAAGACAAGATGTTTTACCGTAATATTTTTACATAGTTTCAGTCAATATGATACGTTATTTCTGTAAATAGGTCTGTGTTTTCAATGCACCTTCTTCCGCTACCGTTGTGTCTGAAAGAGGCGGTCGGGGAATTGCAGATATGATTTTGACTACAACATTATCTATTTCGTTCGTCTCTTTATTCCCCTGAATATCTAAAGGAATAAGCCGAGCATGCAATTTATAGAATTCTCTTCTATTTGCATTTGATTTTTTTATCCATCTGATTAAGGCCTCAAGTCCGCCTGAACCTTCAAACGCTGCTTCGTATAACTCTTTTGCAGCGCGTGTGACCTTATTCGGAGTTCCCTTGTCGCGGCCACCTATTTTTTTATGCCCGCTCTTAAAACCCCTGCCATTTTTTGCACTATTTTGCACCAACTTAGTATTGTGTTTCATTTGATTTCCTTTCTCATTTTCGATTGATTTAATATTTTAAGGCGTCAGAAAACTCCTTTTTGTCTAAAAATCTGAATAACTCATTTTAACGTAATCTCGTTTAGTTCAATAGCTTCAACAATCCTTCGCTTTGTTGTGACCATTGTGAGAGGATTTGATAGGCCTCTTCTAACTGTTGAAGAGTGATACCACCGGAATTGTACCGCTCATAAAGTTCATCATTTAGTTGTTGACCAATGGACAGTACTTCCTCTTCAATCACTTGCGAAATATTGTTCATAATAAACACCTCTTTAAGATTTCTTTCTTTATTTGGTGTCCCATTTGGTACATACCTTTTTTACGTTTTGGTACATACACTATGTCCCTTTTGGTACATACCCATCGATGTGAAGCCAGCGCTCATAGTCTTTATTGAGTTTTAATTCACGGCTATGTCCAAGACGATAATCTTTTTCTACACTCAGGATATTTCTCTTGATTAATTTATTCAGTTCAATTCCGATTTTTCTTTTATTGCGTCCCGTGTGCTTCTCAAAAAATGCGAGTCCTAACTCTTTGCTTTTCTTATGAAAACCATAGGTTGCTCTTATTATCGCCAAGACTATAGCAAACTGCGTCCCGTTCATTTTCGTTCGTATAATCGCTTCTAATAGCTCATTAGATATCCTTGTATAGCCGTTTTCAACTTGTGGGGAAGCCATTGAGCGCCTACCACTTTCCACCGTATGAGGATTTCGGTTTAAAGTCCTTCAGCGGTATGACTTCGGCCTCTCGTAACGTTGTGGGGACAAGTTGCAGCGAATCGTTAAGGTGCAGACCGGCTTTTCCGTTTTCGCCGTTTCGGCCATGTTCTACAAAGATTTCGATATACCTCCGGTTTTCTTCTTCCGGTGTCCATAGGAACAACATGCAATCACAATCATTGATAGCTCTGCCAGTCCCGGCTATGTCCGCTCGTGACGGTTTCCTTCCGACAACTTGTTTCGTCAATACAGCGCTCACGAGTATAATCGGTATCTGATTTTCTACTGCAAAGCTTTTCAATTCTGCCAAGACGGAATTAATTTCATCTACGGCGTTCCGATTCTTTTCAGATAGTTGAATAAGTTGGAGATAGTCCAAAATCAGAAGCTTGCATTTTCTGTCATTGACCAATTGCTGAAGGATAGAAAACAGGGATTTTGTCGAGGTTCCTCCTTGCCGGAAATACAGGGGTTTGCCTTTCGCTTGCGTCTTGAATTTCTCTAATGATTGCAGCTTATCTTGTGGACTTGACCAATGCGATATTCCGGCATATCGTTTCACAATCTCGCGTCCCGACATTTCCATCGAAACTATGCCGACCGGAATGCCATTGATTGCATTATGAAGGGCTATTTGATTGCTC
>CAVZWL010000021.1:0-209422 GCA_963778945.1 Ignavibacteriota bacterium | reverse complement strand
TTTCAACAAATCCGAACCCTTTGAGTTGTCCGGTAAATTTGTCTTTGATTAAAGCAACAGAATCGACAGCGCCGAATGCGGCAAATTCCTGCCGTACTTCGTCTTCAGTGATATCGCGCGAAAGATTGCCGACGTAGATTTTCATATGAATCTCCTTATAAGGACTTTCCCTTAGTTAATGAGTTTGATGCGCTGCCGACGTAAGGGATTCTTCTACAGACGTATCGTCGCGAATCAAAAAATGATAGTAATATCGGATAGTATCTGATCCATATCGGACATCGCGATATTATTAAGATATGAATTTTTTTTGAAATAAAAAAGGGAGAAAAACACAGTTTTTCCCGTAAGGACATATGCAAGGTGGTATTTTTGCCATAATGCGGAAAAATGAGTAAATTTATAGTATTCATGCGCCGTAAGTACATTGGTTTTTAAAATGCTAAGAAGATTGCTTATGAAATCTTTTAACAAACGCCTGCAAGAAATTCAACGACAAAGAAATTCACTCGTTTGCGTTGGTCTTGATGCCGATCCGTCAAAGTTTCCGGTTTCCATTCGGACTTTAGAACATGCCGTTCGAGAATTCAACAAGCGTATCATTGAAGCTACACAGGATCTTGTGTGCGCTTATAAACCGAATCTTGCATTTTATGAAGCGTTGGGAGAACGCGGTCTGTCCGCACTGCGCGAAACACTGAAGCTTATTCCCGGCACAGTCATGACGATCGGAGATGCGAAACGTGGCGACATTGGAAACACAGCGGAACGGTACGCAGCATCGCTGTTTGACGATTTTGGCTTCGATGCAGTCACGGTCAATCCCTATATGGGCAGCGACAGCGTAGAACCGTTTTTGAGACGCCCCGAGAAAGGCGTCTTCCTTCTGGCGCTTACATCAAATCCGGGGTCGAAAGATTTTCAGCGGCTTAAAATCGGTTCAGTACCGCTCTATGAAAAAATAGTGCGTAAAGCAAAGCAATGGAATACCGCCGATAATATCGGACTCGTTGTCGGTGCGACGCATCCGAAAGAATTGCAGAGGGTTCGGACGATCGTGCCGGACATGCCGATACTTCTTCCGGGCATCGGGAATCAGGGTGGAGATTTGAAATCGGCAATACGATGCGGATGCTCGAAGAATGGATACGGCGCTGTGATCAATGCAAGCCGCAGCATTCTCTATGCATCATCCGGAGACGATTTTGCAGAAGCAGCGCGAACGGAAACGCTGCGCATGAGAGACGAGATTAATGGATTAAGAGCAGTGAATGGTAAATAGTAAACTGTAAACTGTGAACTGTGAAGAGAGAAAGTTCGTAGTTCTTAGTGCTGCGGTTCGAAGTAAATTGTTGATGAGTTGTTTTGTTATTTTGAGTTTTTGGTACGTGGGCATCAGTTACAATTTGCAATTTGAAATCTGCCTTTTGCAATTCTACCGGGGGAATGTATGCGGCTTCATTCACGCGCAATCCGCGAACGATTCATACAGCATATCTGGAGCAAACAATATCTTCAGAAAGGTCTGCGCACGACGGAAGGAAAACCGCTTGAAGTTCTTTCGATCGGGAAGCAGAACTTCGGATCGGGACCAGATTTTCTCGGCGCAAAAATAAAAATTGGGAACATAACATATGCGGGGGACGTCGAGATTCATCGAACGACTTTCGATTGGCTTCGCCATCAGCATCAAGAAGACCCGCATTATAACACGGTTGTTCTTCATGTGGTGCTGGAGACCGGTCAAGATGTTTCCCCGACTCTTGTACATGCCGGAAGGCATATCCCTGTTCTTGTTCTCAGTGACTTTCTCTCCGAATCTCTGCGTACCATCTGGCGAAAAGCGATTCTTGATGAACGTTCACAGCGGCTGAAAAAACTTCCGTGCCATGCGTTTGTGCAAAAGATTCCGGCGGAAGCTCTCCGTGCGTGGTTGGAAAAACTGGGCGCTCAGAGAATCGAGCTCAAAATCCGCCGGTTTGAAGAACGTTTACGGCAGCTTGCGCGGGAACGGATGCTGGCTGTATACGAAGAGTCCCGCAAGTATGAGACGGCAGCTCAAGAGGAGGAACGATTACTCTCGATGTCGGAATTGACTCGAAAAGATTTTTCTCGAAAAATATTATGGGAACAGATTCTTTATGAAGGACTGATGGAGGGATTGGGGTACAGTAAAAACCGCGAACCGTTCATAAAACTTGCACAAAATGCAGTTCTGGAAAAAATCGAGGAATGGGAGTCCCGGCTGGAAAACTTTAATCTGGAAGCATGCCTGTTCGGTATTGCCGGTTTGCTGCCGCAGGACATGGCCGTGAAAAATCCGGAATCGCGCCGGTATGTTCGCATGCTCAAAAAGCAATGGAAAGAATTTCGCCCGTACTATCGGGGAGAACTTATGAACGAAGCAGAATGGAAATATTTTCCTCTGCGCCCGCCCAATTTTCCGCCTCTCCGAATCGCTGCCGCTGTGCAGCTTATCTCTTCCATCCGGCGCAAAGATCTCTTCAGGCGCATCATTCAATCGCTCAAATCGGGGGAAGGAAAAGAATCCGATCTTCTCCGGATGCTTCGGATCGAAACGAACGAATTCTGGAAGCATCATTATACTTTTCAGGCATTATCTTCCGAAGCGGCTGAAGTCACAGCGCTGGGTGAAGCGAGAATTCGCGAACTCTTGGTCAACACTATTTTTCCAGTCGCACTCTTGTATGCACGCATCTTCAAAGATATGGATGTCCGGGAGCAAGCACATGCTCTTTTAAAGTCTTCTCCGGCGTGTGAACAGAACAGTACCTGTCCGAACAATGGAACGTCAGGTCGTCAAAGGACGCTTCTTGATTAAAACAGCCCTCATGCAGCAGGGAGCAATTCAGCTGTACAATTATTTCTGTTCCGAAAAACGATGCAGCGATTGTATTATCGGCGCCGGCCGATTATAAGATTTTTGCTGCAGCCCGCCGTTGTTGTATACTCTGTGTTTTTTTAATTCTTCTTGCTTTTATACTTGCTTTTTTAAAAAAATACGTATAATATTAAGCCCATAGCGCTTTACACCTTTATTATTTAAGTTCGCAATACAATCATCTTTAGAAAGGATTCTATGAAAAAGATAGAGGCCATTATCCGTCCGCATAAACTCGATGAAGTGCGCGAAGCGCTACTTGAGGCGGGTTTCCGGGGAATGAGCGTAACTGAAGTAAAAGGTTTTGGAAGGCAAAAAGGACATACCGAAGTTTATAGAGGGTCGGAATATCATATCGATTTTCTGCCAAAAGTTAAATTAGAACTTATCGTTCCGGACGATCAAGTTGAACAGGCACTCGCAACGATTATCAAGCTTGCAAAAACCGGACAGGTTGGCGATGGAAAAATTTTCGTCCTTCCGGTCAATGATGCCATCCGTGTACGGACGGAAGAATCTGGAGACGGTGCATTATGAGAATCGACACTGGCGATACCACCTGGCTATTAATTTCGACAGCACTTGTCATGCTGATGACGCCGGGCCTGGCATTATTTTACGGCGGCATGGTCCGGAAAAAAAATGTTTTAGGAACCATTATGCAGAGCTTTATTGCTCTCGGAATCGTAACTATTCAATGGGTTCTGTTCGGTTACAGTCTTGCTTTCGGTCCTGATGTTCACCATCTTATCGGAAATTTTTCATGGATCGGCTTGAACGGGGTCGGTCTGGAACCGAATCCGGACTACGCAGCGACAGTTCCGCATCAGGCATTTATGCTGTTTCAAATGATGTTTGCGGTTATCACGCCGGCGCTGATTACAGGAGCATTCGCAGAACGGTTTAAGTTTTCGGCATACATCATTTTTCTTTTTCTCTGGTCGACCATAGTTTACGATCCGATAGCACACTGGGTCTGGGGTATGGGCGGCTGGATTCACAATCTCGGCGCACTCGATTTTGCCGGCGGTCTTGTTGTGCATATCAGCTCCGGCGTTTCTGCTTTGGCGGCGGCCTTTGTTGTCGGCAAGCGCCGCGGCCACGGACATGATCTTATGCCTCCGCATAATTTGACCATGACGCTTCTCGGCGCAGCGTTGCTCTGGTTCGGATGGTTCGGTTTTAACGGCGGAAGCGCTCTCGCGTCCGGCGCTCTGGCAACGTCTGCATTTCTCGCAACACATATTGCAGCTGCCGGTGCGACGTTCTCATGGGTACTGGTCGAATGGAAAATGCGGGGAAAGCCGACGATGCTCGGAGCGGCTTCCGGCTGTGTTGCCGGTTTGGTCGGCATTACGCCGGCCGCCGGTTTTGTTGGTCCGATGTCGGCGCTTCTGATCGGTCTTGCAGTCGGAGCTGTTTGCTATTACGGCATCGGGATAAAAAATATTTTTGGATTTGATGATTCACTCGATGCAGTCGGCGTCCATGGTGTCGGCGGAATATTCGGCGCTCTGGCGACAGGACTTTTGGCTTCGCGTGCCGTCAATGCTGCAGGCGCAGACGGTCTTTTGCTGGGAAATCCTGGACTGCTTGGTGTCCAGGCGTTAAGCATCCTCGTTGTCGTACTCTATTCTTTCAGCGTTACTTGGATTCTTTTAAAAGTTCTGGATAAAGTCATGGGAGTTCGAGTCACAGCTGAAGAAGAATCGGTAGGACTCGATTTAAGCCAGCACGAAGAAAGCGGCTATATTTTTTAGAATACTGCCGATTCGAGCGAACGCTTAAAACGGCTTCGGAGTAAAAAAAAGTGGAGAGATCGGCAATCTCTCCGCTTTTTTGTTCCGGTTGAAATCGATACTTATTGATGAAGCGTGCGCAAGGTTGTTTTTAATTTTTCCGCAGAAGCGCGTAATCCTTCCTGTTCTTCCGCATTCATCGTGATGGTCAGCACTTCTTCTATTCCGTTCTCTCCGACAACGCAGGGGAGGCTGAGGCAGATATCGCTGATACCGTATTGTCCGGTCATGAGCGAAGAAACGGAAAGCACAGACCGGTAATCTCCTAAAATAGATTCCACGATGGACAGCAAACCGAGTCCGATGGCATAATAGGTGGATCCTTTTCGCTTGATGATTTCATATGCAGCATCGCGGACACTCGTAAAGATCCGATTCATATCTTCCTGGCTGTAGGTCTTGTTTTGCAGCGGGGCGAACTCCTGCAGCCGTACGCCCCCGATGTTTGCAAGACTCCAGACCGGAATTTCACTGTCGCCGTGCTCGCCGAGAATGTAAGCATGCACGCTGCGGGTATCGACGCCGTAATATTGTCCGAGCAGAAAGCGAAAACGCGATGTGTCCAGAATCGTACCGGAGCCGATAACCTTCGCCGGCGGCAGGTTCGACTCCTTGAGCGCGATATAGGTAAGAATGTCTACCGGATTCGTCGCTGCAAGAATAATGCCGTTCGGATTATATTTGACGATTTGCGAAATGACGGAATGAAAGATTTCCGCGTTGCGTGCGAGGAGGTCCAGGCGGGATTCACCCGGACTCTGTGCCGCGCCGGCCGTGACAACTACTACCTTGGCGCCGGCGAGATCTTCGTAGCCGCCGGCGGTAATTTTCATCGGCTTGGCGAATGATAGTCCGTGATTCAAATCCATCATTTCCCCGACCGCTCGTTCAGCAATATTGTTAATGAGTACCATCTCGGCGGCAATACCGCGCTGCATCAGCGCATATGCAAACGACGATCCGACCATACCCGTGCCCACAATACCTACTTTTTGCGATACTTGATGTTCATGCATACAATTCCTTCGAATCCGGATCTGAGAGCCGATAGTTTGAGTTCATAGTATTCAACAGGAAAAAGTTCTGCATGGTTCCGTTGGATTTCCGTTCAATATTGCATGAACGGCGATTTCTTTGTACATTTTCATGATGAGAGTTGCTTCCGAGCCGCCTTCAAGTCGCAGAAAGATTTGTTGCGTGGCTCGATTCATTTTAAAGAATATTCGCGGGAACGCCGGAGAGGTGTTCCTCGTCTCAATATAACCGGAATCGATTTAAAAATATATAAGGAGTAACGCGTGGATATTAAAACCATCAACGAGATGATCCAGCGCGAGAGCGCATTTGTCGATACGCTGACGGGCGAAGTCGGAAAAGTTATTGTCGGGCAAAAACAAATGGTCGACCGGCTGCTGATAGGCCTTTTATGCCACGGACATATTTTGCTGGAAGGCGTTCCGGGTTTGGCAAAGACGCTGACCATTAAAACGCTGTCGTCCGCTATCAATGCGAAATTTCAGCGGATTCAGTTCACTCCGGACCTGCTGCCCGCCGATCTCGTAGGAACAATGATCTACAATCAGAAAGATGGAAAATTTTTTACGCGCCGCGGCCCTATCTTTGCAAATTTTATTCTTGCGGACGAAATCAACCGCGCTCCGGCCAAAGTCCAAAGCGCATTGCTCGAAGCTATGCAGGAACGCCAGGTTACGATCGGCGAGGAAACCTATAAGCTGGAAGAACCGTTTCTGGTGCTTGCCACACAAAATCCGATTGAACAGGAAGGCACATACCCGCTGCCCGAAGCGCAGATCGATCGTTTTATGCTCAAAGTAAAAATCGGTTATCCGTCGCGTGAAGAGGAGCTTTCGATTATGCGGCAAAATGTCGCCGGCGAAGAGAAAGAAATCAAACCCATCGTTTCGGTAAAGGAAATTATTTCCGCGCGCGATGCAGTCCGGCAAGTATATATGGACGAAAAAATCGAACGGTATATTCTGGATATCGTCTTTGCGACGCGCGATCCCAAAAAATACAAACTGGAAAAACTCGCGCCGCTCATCAGCTACGGCGCATCGCCGCGTGCATCGATTAGTCTTGCGCTTGCGTCAAAGGCGCATGCCTTTATCAAACGCCGCGGATATGTCATCCCGGAGGACGTACGCGCCATCTGCCCCGATGTTCTGCGTCACCGTATTGCAGTCACTTATGAAGCCGAAGCGGAAGAAATAACATCGGAAAATGTCGTTATCGAAATCTTAAATGCGGTGGAAGTACCGTAAGTAGAGTTCTTAGTTCGTGGTTCTTGGTTCTTGGTTCTTAGTTCTTAGTTCGTGGTTCTTAGTTCGTAGTTCTTATTACTATTTACAGTTTACTATTTTACATCGTGGAAACAAAAGAACTTCTTAAAAAAGTAAGACAGCTGGAGATCCGGACGCGGGGACTTGTCAATCAGGTCTTCTCCGGTGAATATCACAGTGTCTTTAAAGGCCGCGGAATGGAATTCTCCGAAGTACGGGAATACCAGTTCGGCGACGATATCCGTACGATCGATTGGAATGTCACAGCACGCTTCGACCGGCCTTTTATCAAGATCTTCGAAGAAGAACGCGAACTGACCGTCATGCTTGTCGTCGATATGAGCGGGTCGCAGTTCTTCGGTTCACAAAGCGCTCTCAAACGCGATGTTGCAGCGGAGATAAGCGCCGTGCTGGCATTTTCAGCAATGAAGAACAACGATAAAGTCGGGCTGATTCTTTTTACCGACCGGATTGAAAAATTCGTTCCTCCCCGCAAAGGACGCGGCCACGCGCTGCGTATTATCCGCGAGCTCCTCTCGTTCGAACCCGCAGAGCCGGCAACAAGCATCAAAAGCGGCCTGGAATATCTCAATCATATTCAGAAGAAACGCAGCATTGTGTTCGTTCTCTCCGATTTTATGGACAGCGGATATGAAGCAGCGCTTCGGATTGCAGGAAAGCGGCACGACCTTATCGGCGTGGTACTGCAGGACCCGCGTGAATTGTCCCTGCCCAGCATCGGCCTCGTCAGGCTGCGTGATGCGGAAAGCGGAGAGACGCGCGTTGTCGATACATCGGATGCGAAAACGCGGCGGCAGTTCAGCGAAAGCAGCCGGAGCATGCATCAGATCCGCAAGACTCTTTTTGTCCGGTCGCACCTGGATGAAGTCGTTGTCCGGCTCGACCAGCCGTATTTAAAACCGCTGACGGATTTTTTCCGTCTGCGAGAACGCAGAAGGTAACGATACATTGTTGGTACGAAAAATTTTCATACTCCTGTTCGCCGCCGCCGGCTTGGCCGGTGCCCAGGAACCGGTGCGCCTGTCGGCAAAAACCGATGCGGAAATATACCGCATCGGGGAGTGGATCGATGTACATATCACCGCTGCGGTCGAAAACGTTGTCGATTCAATAGCCCCTGTCGTAAAGGACAGTATCGGAATGTTTGAAGTGATCAAGCTCGAACGCAGCGATAAAGAGCCGAGCTGGCTCCTGCGCCTCTCAAAAACAGATTCGGGCAGAGCGTATCTTCCGCCCATTCCATTCAGGTATTTCGTCAAGAACGACACGACGCCGAAAACCGCGTACACCAATCCTATGTTTTTAACTCTCGCTGCCATGACGTTCGATCCGAAAGGAGACATTAAAGATGTCAAAAAGCCGTTGTCCGCTCCATGGCTCTTTATCGATTATCTGCCGTATATCGTTGGTCTTCTTCTCCTTGCCGGAGCATTCGCAGGTTACTCTATATATAGAAAAAAGAAAAAGCAGAAGACAGACGCGCTGAGTATGGTCAAAATTGCAATTCCTCCTCATCGGGAAGCCCTTACGGCGCTCCGTCTTCTTGAAGAAAAGAAATTGTGGCAGCAGGGGCTCGTCAAACAATATTATTCCGAGACCACGGAAATCGTCCGTCTCTTTTTTGAAAAACGCTGGTCCATTGTTGCACTTGAAATGACAAGCGATGAGATTCTTCTGCAGATGAAACAAGTTCCGGAAGCGCTGAAGGTCTGGAGCGATATGGAAAGGTTTTTTCTGATCGCAGACCTGGTTAAATTTGCAAAGTACCAGCCATCTCCCTCGGATCATGAGAAGGAGATGCAGCTGGCGTACGATATTGTTCGCGCTATGATTCCTAATGAAGAAACCGCACCGGCGGCAGAAATGGCAGATAAAACGAAAGAGACGGCCGCTTATGTTCGGTGATCGATTTGCAAATCCGGAATTCCTGTGGCTGCTGCTGCTGCTCCCGATCATCGGTTCATATCTCTGGTGGCGGCGCCGGCTTCTTGATGTGGACATGCAATTCTCGTCGCTCAAAATTTTAAACACTATCCCGCGTTCTTTGAGAGAACGCCTGCACAATGCACCGCTCGTGCTCCGCATGGCTGCGCTTGCTCTGTTCATCCTCGCGCTGGCGCGGCCGCAGTCTGTTTCCGACAGGCAAAATATTTCCACCGAAGGAATCGATATCGTTTTGGAAATCGATCTTTCGGGAAGCATGGTAGCGGAAGACTTCAATCCGAACCGCATCGAAGCGGCAAAACAAGTTGCATCCGATTTTATCGACGGCCGTTCAAATGACCGCATCGGGCTTGTGGTTTTCTCCGCGCAAAGTTTTACACAATGTCCTCTGACGACCGATTATCCCGTGCTGAAAAGTCTTTTGAAGGAAGTAAAAAACGGAATGATCGAAGACGGCACGGCTATCGGGCTTGCCATTGCCAACGGTGTAAACCGGATGAAAGACAGCAAGGCAAAAAGCAAAGTGATGATACTGCTGACGGACGGCGTCAACAATCGCGGTGAAATCGATCCGATAACAGCGGCGCGTATTGCAGCGACGTACGGCATCCGGATCTATACGGTGGGCGTAGGCGCTCAGGGAGAAGCGCCGTATCCGGTACAGACACCTTTCGGAATCCGGCGGCAGATGATTCAGGTCGATCTCGATGAAAAAGCGCTGACTCAAATTGCCGATATGACCGGCGGCAAGTATTTCCGCGCGACCGACAATAGAACGTTAAAGTCCATTTATAAAGAGATCGATAAAATGGAACGCACAAAAATCGATGTCACTGCGTACAAACGCTATTCGGAATTGTATAATGGATGGCTGCTTGCCGGACTGGCGTTTGTGCTTCTGGAGGCCGGTTTGTCCGCAAGTCTTTTAAGAAAGAACCCATAAGAGTTTTTATGCTGAGATTTGAACATCCGGAATATCTTTGGTTTTTGCTGATTATCCCGCTGCTTGCCATCGGTTTTGTATTTTTCAACCGATGGCAAAAAAAGCAAATGCGCCTCTTTGCCGGCGAGGAGTTGTTTTTGCAGCTGGCTCCGGCGGCAAGCATGACAAAAAAAATCGTCAGCCAGGCAATACTGCTGATGATTATTGCCGGCATATTGATTGCACTCGCAAATCCTTTGGTAGGAACGCGCCTTGAAGAAGTGAAACGGGAAGGGATCGACCTTTTTGTCGTGATGGACGTATCCCTCAGCATGAAATGCGAAGATATACGACCGAGCCGTCTGGAAAAAGCAAAGCGGGATATATCCGATCTGTTAAAAAAACTTGCCGGCGACCGTGTCGGCCTCATCGTTTTTGCCGGCGAGGCGTTTGTGCAGTTCCCCCTCACATCGGATTACTCGGCGGCCGATCTTTTTCTTTCCGCCATCGATGTGGATGCCGTGCCTGTACCCGGAACCCTGATCGGCAGCGGCATCGACCTTTCGTTGAAATCGTTCTCTCAGGATGCGCCGACGCAAAAAGCGATTGTCGTCGTATCCGACGGTGAAAATACTGAGGGTGACGTTCTGGGAGCTGTGGAAGATGCTAAAAAAGCCGGGGTTCGAGTTTATGCGGTCGGTATGGGAACTCCGGAAGGAGGGCCGATTCCGGTTTACGATCAAAGTGGAAACCGGACAGAATACAAACACGATCAGTCCGGCAATATCGTTCTCACAAAACTGGATGAAAGCATGCTTCAGCAGATAGCATCCGCTTCCGGCGGGACCTATCATCGCGGAACGAGTGCAGGCAACGAGATCGATGATGTTTTCAAAGAGCTCGGCTCGCTGCAGAAGGCACAGTTCGGCTCAAAACAGGTGGCCGGGTACGAGTCCCGCTATCAATATCCGCTCGGCTTTGCAATTCTGATGATGATCATCGATCTGCTTCTTTCAAAGCGGCGCGGAAAAATTTTTGCTCGCTTGAAACAATTCATTCCCGGTTTTACAGCGGTTCTGGTCCTTTTGCTGTGGAGCGCAAGTCCTGTCCGATCACAAAGCGTCCATGCCCTGGTGAAAGATGGAAACGATGCGTATGAAAAAGGAAAATACGAAGATGCTGAAGTCAGCTATAAAAAAGCGCTTGAGAAAGACAGTAAATCGAAAGAAGCGCATTTCAATCTCGGCGATGCATATTATAAAGAAAAGCGGTACGATGAGTCGGCGCGCGAATACAGCAACTCTGCTTCCGCAATGACCGATGCGCCTGAACAAGCGCAGTCGTTGTACAATTTAGGGAACACTCTTTACCAGCAAAATCGTTATCAGGATGCGATCGGCGCTTTTAAGAAATCGCTTCGATTGAATCCGAAAGACGACGATACCCGGTATAATTTGTTGATGGCGCAGGCCAAATTAAAAGATCAGCAAAACAATAAAAATAAGGACGACAAAAAAGACAAGAATAAGAATCAGGATAAGAAGCAGAATCAGCAAAACCAGCAGGACCAGCAAAAGCAGCAGCAGAACCAGCAAAATCAGGCAAAACAGGATCAAACCCAGCCGCAGATTCAGAAGAAAAATCAGATGCCCAAAGAAGAGGCGGATCGAATTCTTGACCAGATGAAAAACGATGAAAAAACCATTCAAAAAAATCTGCGCAAGCGGGAAGCGGTTCATGTTAAAGTGGAAAAGGATTGGTAACTTTAAAACGGTAAATGGTAAACGGTAAATGGTAAATGGTAAATGGTAAATAGTGAATGGTAAATAGTAAATGGTGAATGGTAGACGGAGACCTCATCATGTTATTACGCGACAGCCTCATTCCAATGAGGAGTATGCGATTACATGGTAAAGAGAGAAAGTTCGTGGTGCTTAGTTCTAAGTTCTTGGCGATAAAGAACCAAAGAAATGAAAAACAGTACGTGATAGTAAGCAGCTTGTAGTTGAAATGAAACGATCGGCTATATATATAACTTTTGTATTTTTCATGGCTTTACTGCCGCTTTGCGCGCAGGACGGGACGTTTACCGCCTCAGTCGATCAAAACAAAGTCGCAGCGGGAGAACAATTTCAAGTGACGTTTACAGTGTCCGGCAGCAGTGTAAACGGAGTCAAAAATTTAAAGCCGCCGAATTTTGCGCCGTTTGTAGTCACCTCGGGTCCAAATCAATCCACCAACATGCAATGGATCAACGGACAGATGTCCGGGTCCGTATCGTATGTATATATGCTCTATGCACGGCAGACCGGAAAATTTACGATCGAGCCGGCATCGATTGAATATCAAGGAAAAACGCTTAAGACCGAACCACTGAGCATAGAAGTGACTCAGGGCAAACCTCAACAGGCGCAGAAAAAGCAGGAGGCGGTTAGTACCGCCAGCGTCGGCGATAATTTGTTTATCAAAGCCTATGCAGATAAAGAGCGTGTCCGCCTGGGAGAACAACTGACGGTCACTTTTCGATTATTCACGCGTCTTTCCGTTGCCGGGTACGATCTGGCAAAAGCTCCCACATTTGAAGGATTCTGGAGCGAAGATTTTGATATGCCGAAGCAGCCGGCGGCGTCGAACGAAACCCTTAACGGAAAACAATACCGCGTTATCACGATGAAGAAAACGGCGCTCTTTGCAACTCAAGCGGGACAGCTTAAGATAGCTCCGCTGGAGGTCACCTGTTCCGTGCAAATGCAGTCGAAGCGCCGCTCCAACGATCCGTTCGATTCCTTTTTCAACGATCCATTTTTCCAGCAGGTGCAAACGGTTAATATGAATTTTAAATCGAATCCGCTGACCATCACCGTAGATCCGATTCCCGCGAACGCTCCCTCCGGATTTTCCGGTGCGATCGGCCGTTTCACCTTCTTGGCAAGTGCGGACAAGAAGAGAGTCAAAGCGGGAGATGCTATCACGCTTAAACTTGCAGTTTCCGGAACCGGCAATATCAAACTGGTAACAATTCCGAAGCCGCAATTGCCGGCGGATATCGAATCGTACGAACCGAAAATTGCAGAAGATGTAAAAAGAGACGGCGGTGCCATTCATGGCACGAAAACCGCAGAATATCTTCTTATTCCCCGCAACCAGGGACAGCGTGCTGTCGAACCGATGGTCTTTTCCTATTTCGATCTTGAGCGCCGGGAGTATGTTTCCCTCCGGTCTCCTCGCTTTGAATTTACCATCGAGCCGGGAAAAGATTTTTCTTCAGTAGGATCGTCAAACTTAACGGACAAGGAAGATGTTCGAATTCTCGGCGATGATATTCGGTACATAAAACTATCGCTCGGTTCTCTACAGCATGCCGGCGATGCGGAATTTCATCTCTGGTTTTTGATCGGATTGCTGCTGCCTCCGATCGGGTTCGTGGGCGCATGGGTGTATCGAAAGAGAATGGAAAAAATTTACGGCGATATGCCGAAGCTTTTGTTTGAAACTGCAGGGCGCGAAGTAAACAAACGGCTGAAAAAAGCACGCGTACTGCTTCAACAGGGAAACCCGCAAAGTTATAATGAGGAAGTGCTCAAGGCGCTTTCTGAATATCTGGAACATAAACTGCGCACCCCAAAAGCGCATTTTTCGCTGGAACGGGCTCTTGTGCAGCTTCAGGAACACAATGTCACTGCCGGGGTTCGGGAAAAATTACAATTCTGCATGGAGCGGGCGGAATTTGCGCGCTACGCTCCCGGCGCCGATACGGCAGAAGCGCGAAAAGAACTCATCGATGCTGCGGCTGAAGCCATTCAGGGAATTGAATCGACCTTCCGTAAACGAGCGAAGGAAGAAAAACAGTCATGAAGAATTTCATTGGCCCGGCATTTTTATTCATTCTATTTTTGAGCGGTGCAATGTCTGCGCAAATGCCTGCTCAAACGCCGGTGCAGCTTTTTGAGCATGGTAATGTGCTGTACCGTGCCGGAGATTACCGCGGCGCGGCAGCGCTGTACGACAGCATTATCAATCAGGGATACAGAAGCGCCGACGTTTATTATAATCTCGGAAATTCCCGGTACCGTCTTGAACAGCTTGCGCAGGCCATACTTGCCTACGAGCGCGCAGCCCGACTGAGGCCGCACGATCCGGACATCGCACACAATCTTCGGCTTCTTTCCATTAAGACCATCGACCGGATTGAACCCGTTCCGGAAGTATTTTTTGTTCAATGGATGCGAGCCGTTGGATCGCTGATATCTGTGGAAATGGTTAAAGTCTTGTTCCTTTGTTTCTGGATTTTATTTTTTGCTTCGCTCGCGGTTTTGTCAATCGTCGTGCATTCAGGTGTTATTCGTGCAGCGCGGATCGTCATGATCGGTTCCTTCGTATGCATCTGCCTCTGGGGATTACTGATGGGAATTCAATCGCTTCAGGATACGACAAGCAACGATTCGATTATTACGGGACAGACTGTCACGGCAAAGTCTTCTCCCGACGCAAAAAGCGTCGATGCATTCGTGATTCATGAAGGGTTGAAAGTAAAGATGACCGATGCCGTCGGCGGCTGGGTCAAGATCACACTTGCCGACGGCAAGGTCGGCTGGATCGAAGCGTCGGTGTGTGAAAAGATATAAAAAGTTGATGAGTTCGTGGTTCGTAGTTCTTGGTTAAACAATTATTCTTGAGGACTTTGACCATCTGCCATTCCGCTCTATTAACCTCAGCACTAAGAACAACGAACTACGAACTTTCTCTCTTTACCATGTAATCGCAATCTCCCAATTGGAATTACGCTATCGCCTAATAACATTACTCGGCCTCCGGCTACTATTTACCATTTACTGTTCACTGATTTGATATGTAAAATCGTCCATCCAATCGGATGATTATCATCCACCCGATGGTTGATTTTATCTCTTCTTTTTTGCTTTGTCGAGCGTTGCGGGATACTGTGATCTTTGCTTGCCCGTCGGAGGCGGGCGGGATTCATCGAAATAAAAAAACCCGGGAAGAAGAAATCTTTCCGGGTTTTGTATTTTTGAACCGAACGATCTTCGACTAGACTCTGAACAGAAGATCGGCGTAGGTCGGCAGGGGCCAGACTCTTTCGTCGACGAGTGTTTCTAATTTGTCGCCGTCGACTCTCAATGCGGCCATAGCGGTAAAAACAACGTCGCGATGGTATTCGGCATGTTTGAAAACGCTGCCCGAATGACCGCCGGCGAGCGATGCTTCGAGCGCTTCGATGTTCTTTCCGAAAGAATCGATTGTCGCTGTCAGTTCGGCAAGCAGTTTTTCTGCTGCAGCCGATTTCGATCCCGCATTCTTTATTGCTGCTATTTCAGATGCCACGTTTCCGGCATATTCGAGCGAAGCCGGAAGGATTTCACGCTTTGCCATATCCAGGGCAGTCAATGCTTCGATATTGATGACTTTAATATAGTTTTCCAGATAAATTTCATAGCGGGAATGCAATTCTTCCTTGGTCAGCACGCCGTGTTTTTCATAGAGCTTAACGGTCTTGTCTGTGATCAGCGCTGAGATTGCAGCAACGGTCGATTTGATGTTCGGCAATCCGCGTTTTTCGGCTTCGACCAGCCAATCTTCTGCGTAGTTGTTGCCGTTGAAGATAATCCGCTTGTGCTTTTTTACGATCTCTTTGACGATCGCCTGTGCTTCGGCATCGACATCTTTCGCTTTTTCCAGCCTGTCCGCTACGCGGGAAAGAGTTTCCGCGACAATAGTATTCAAAGCTGTGTTCGGTTCTGCGATGGAAGCTGAGGAAGCGACCATACGAAATTCGAACTTATTGCCTGTGAACGCAAACGGTGAAGTGCGGTTGCGGTCGGTTGCGTCTTTGGGAAGCGCCGGCAGCGTGGTAACGCCGAGCTTCAATTCACCGCCGCTCTTCGACGACTTTGCTCCGCCGTTCTCGATCTGCTCGAGAATGTCGGTCAGTTGTTCGCCGAGGAATGCAGAAATGATTGCGGGAGGCGCTTCGTTTGCACCGAGGCGGTGATCGTTGCCCGGATTTGCCGCTGAGACACGGAGCACGTCTGCATATTCGTCTACCGCTTCCAGAACTGCAGCAAGGAAGACGAGAAATTGTTCATTATCGTGCGGTGTCTTGCCCGGTTCCAGCAGATTCTGTCCGTCGTTGGAAGCCATCGACCAGTTATTGTGCTTTCCGGAACCGTTGACGCCGGCGAACGGTTTTTCGTGGAGTAATGCGACCAAACCGTGACGGTTGGCTACCTTCCTGAGAGTTTCCATCACAAGTTGATTGTGATCGGTTGCGATGTTCGTGGTGGTGAATATCGGAGCCAGTTCATGCTGTGCAGGCGCAACTTCATTATGTTTCGTTTTGGAAAGCACGCCGAGTTTCCACAATTCCTGATCTACTTCCAGCATGAATGCGGCAATACGTTCTTTGAGTATGCCGAAATAATGATCTTCCAGTTCCTGTCCCTTGGGCGGCTTGGAGCCGAACAATGTGCGGCCGGTCAGGATAAGATCTTTTCGCTTTTCATATAATTTTTTATCAATGACAAAATATTCTTGTTCAGGTCCGACGGTGGTGGTGACTTTAGTCGCCGTGGTGTTGCCGAATGCGCGAAGAATGCGTACTGCCTGTTTGGAAAGCGCTTGCATCGAACGCAGCAGCGGCGTTTTCTTGTCCAGCGCTTCTCCGGTGTACGAGCAGAAAGCGGTCGGAATATAGAGAGTGTTGTTTTTATAAAAAGCAGGCGAAGTGCAGTCCCATGCTGTATAACCGCGCGCTTCGAATGTTGAACGCAATCCGCCGGAAGGGAACGACGATGCATCCGGCTCGCCTTTGATCAATTCTTTGCCGGAAAATTCCACAATGATTTTTCCATCGGATGTCGGGGAAATGAACGAATCGTGCTTTTCCGCCGTAATTCCGGTCATCGGCTGAAACCAATGCGTAAAATGCGTTGCGCCTTTTTCAATAGCCCAATCTTTCATAGCATTCGCAACGATATCCGCAACCGTTGGATCGAGAGGCAATCCCTCGTCAATGGTCTTTTTCAGCGCTTTAAATGCTGCCTTCGGCAGGCGTGTGCGCATAACCGCCTCATTGAAGACATTGGAACCGAATGTGTTCTCGAGCGATTCCTGAGGAATAATTTCACTTGCCATGTCGTTTATTTCTCCTTAAAAAAGTTGTCTGCCTTATTTATTTATGTTTGCTTGTATAATAACATAATTTTGTTTTGTACGCAAGCCAAAAATCGGTTGTTTATTAGTGTCCCATTGTAATCCACCTTATTTATTTATGTTCGCAACTATAATAACATAATTTTATTTTGTGTGCAAGCCAAAAATCAGTTGTTTATTAATGTTTTTTACATTCTTTCCTTATAGCGTCTTTTCCTGTTTCGTTTTTCTTCGGGTTAAAAAAAATATTAAATTTTATTGCCGTTTGCCGAAAAGACACCTTCATTAACCGAATTCCGTGCACCCCTCATTCTATATAATCGTATATTGGAAGAACAGAAATAGGAAAGTTCTTCTGAAAAAAGCAAATGTCGAGTCAACGAACTTTTTCTGTCTCGAATTCGTTTACAACAACGTCTTTTGATTAAAAGGAATCTGGAAAGAATGGAATCGGAACAGGTTGATTTGTCGGCATTACGCATTCACCGGTCTGAAAAGTCACAGGACGGCCCTCCGAAAAAACTGCCGGCTTACATTATAAGTTTTATCGTCGTTCTTGTGCTTATTGCGGGCGGAATTTACGGCGGGAAAGAAATTTTTTGCACCTGATATCGAGGTCAAACTGACCACAGTCGCATGGATATCCCCTTCCCAATCGAATGCCGTTCTGACCGCAAGCGGTTACGTCGTTGCCCAGCGGAAAGCGGCCGTTGCTTCCAAAGCGACGGGCAGGCTCGTATACCTTGGCGTTGTCGAAGGGGATCATGTGGAGAAGGGACAAATCATAGCGAGGATCGAAGACTCGGACGTGCATGCCGCGCTTGTGCAGGCGCGCGCATCGGAAGCAGTCGCTGAAGCCGATCTTCTTACCGCAGAGCAGACATTGAGGCGGGAAAAATCGTTGTGGGAAAAAAATCTTGTGACGCAGGCGGATTATGAGAAGCGCTCAGGCCCAATATGCGCGCGTTAAAGCTTCCATCGAAGTTGCTGAAGCCGGTGTCACAGGGGCGGAAGTTGCAATGGAAAATACGGTGATCCGCGCCCCGTTCAGCGGGACGGTTCTGACCAAAGATGCCGATATAGGCGAGATGGTCGTGCCCATGGCTGCCAGCGTCAGTTCGAAATCGGCGGTTGTAACCATTGCCGATATGTCCTCGCTTCAGGTGGAAGCGGATGTATCCGAGTCCAATATCGAACATGTCGTTCCGAACCAACCGTGCGAGATCACGCTGGATGCATATCCGGGAGTGCGCTATCAGGGTTTTGTTGCGAAGATTGTTCCGACCGCGGACCGGTCGAAGGCAACGGTACTGGTCAAGGTTGCGTTTATCAAATACGACAGCCGTGTTCTGCCGGAAATGGGAGCGAAAGTTTTATTCTTAACGAAACCGTCGGAGAAAGCCTCTTTGAAGGATAAACCGTTCCTTTCTCTTCCTGCCAGCGCAGTAACGGAACGAGACGGAAAAAAAGTAGCATTTCGTGTCACGGACAACGCGGCATCTGCTGTTCCTCTTACGACGGGACGGCTGCTCGGATCTTCGATAGAAATTATCGACGGCCTTACGGTCGGAGAAAAAGTGATCGACAATCTGGGTCCAAATATTTCAGACGGAGTCAAGGTGAAGATTCAATAATAAGTTCATTCGTTCTTAGTTCGTAGTGCTTGGTTCGTGTGAAATGTTATTCAGTTCTTTACTTTGTTGCTTTGTTGGTTTTTGTATAACAATTTACGATTCACTATTCACCATTTGCTGTCTTTTAAAGGAATTTCTCTATGGCACAAGCGATTATTCAGGTTCAGGGCGTTTCAAAATCCTATTGGCGGGACAGTTTTGAAGTTCCGGTACTCGAAAGATATTTCCATAGACGTTCCAGATGGAGAGTTTCTCTGTCTTATGGGGCCTTCCGGTTCCGGAAAGACAACGCTTCTGAATCTCATCGCCGGCATCGACCGGCCCAGCATGGGAAAAATCATTGTCGGCGGAACTGATATCGGCAGCTTAAGTGAAACGGCTCTTGCAAAATGGCGTTCGCAGCATGTGGGATTTGTCTTTCAATTCTATAATTTGCTTCCGGTTCTGACAGCGTTTGAAAATGTAGAACTCCCGCTTCTTCTCACATCGCTTTCCAAAACCGAACGCAGGAAGCATGTCGAACTGGCGCTCGATGTTGTGGGCTTGAGCGACCGTATTCACCATTATCCCAAACAGCTTTCCGGCGGGCAGGAACAGCGTGTCGCTATTGCCCGTGCAATCGTAACAGATCCGACGCTGCTTGTAGCGGACGAACCGACCGGAGACCTGGACAAGCGTTCGGCAGAAGAGATTATGGTTCTTCTTGAACGATTGAATAAGGAATTTAAAAAAACCATCGTCATGGTGACGCACGATCCCCGCGCTGCTGAAAAAGCGACGGTAACACATCATCTCGATAAAGGCGAATTGTCATAAGGAGGCGCTATGCGGATTTTCAAACTTATTTATAAAAACGCATTGCGCCATAAACTGCGGACGGCGCTGACCGTTCTCGGCATGGCAATTGCGGTTATGGCGTTCGGTGTGCTCCGTACCGTCGTCGATATGTATTATGCAGGAATCGATGCGACGGCGGTCAACCGGCTGATTACGCGTCAAGCGGTTTCGTACATTTTCCCGCTTCCCTATTCGTACCGGGATCAGATTGCAAAAGTTCCCGGTGTGGAAACCGTATCGTTTGCGAATTGGTTCGGCGGAACCTATATCGATAAGAAAAATTTCTTTGCGACGGATGGGCGTAGATGCGGAAACGATTTTCGATGTCTATCCGGAATACGTTCTTCCGCCGAAGGAATATGAAACGTTCAAAAGCGAACGGAATGCATGTGTTGTGGGTTCGGAACTGGCGAAACAATACGGATTTAAAATCGGCGATGTCATTTCCATGGACGGGGATATTTACCCGGGTCCATGGTCGTTTGTTGTACGGGGTATATATTACCCGCGGGATAAAGTGACCGATGCAACGCAGATGTTTTTCCACTGGCAGTATATCGACGAACGGATGAAACAGGACATGCCCGGCCGTGCAGGTCAGGTGGGATGGTACATTATAAAGATCAAAAATCGCATCGCAAGCGGCGGCAATCTCCGAACAGATCGATGCATTGTTTAAAAATTCTTCCAACGAAACAAAAACGGAAACAGAGCGCGCCTTTACGCAAGGATTTATTGCTGGATTTAGTTCGCTGCTCAACGCAATGAATGCCGTCTCGTTTATTATTATCGGCATCATTATGCTTGTGCTCGGGAATACGATGATCATGTCCGCACGCGAACGGACTCGCGAATATGCGGTGCTGAAGACGCTCGGTTTTTCCGGCGGGCATTTGTTCGGACTGATATTCGGAGAGTCTATGCTGATTTCGGCTTTCGGCGCCGCTGCGGGACTGCTTATCACCTATCCGTTCGTGGCAGGCATTGAAGCAAAAATGCCGAAAGGATTTTTTCCGTATTTCTTTATTACTCCTGAAACGGTTATACTTGCCGGAGCCGCGGCGCTGACGATCGGTGTTCTGGCATCCATCTTCCCGCTCCAGCGTGCACTGCGGATGAAGATCGTGGACGGATTGAGATTTATCGGGTAAGAATAGTAGCCGGAGGCCTAGTAATGTTATTACGCAATAGCGTAATTCCAATGAGGAGTTTAATATTACATGGTAAATTGAAAAAGTTCGTGGTGCGTAGTTCTCAGTTCTTGGTTATAGAAGAATCAAAAAAAAACGGAAAGTGGTGAATGGAAATCAGCAGTAAAAAATCTATCTCTCAACGGATTCCCGCTATTACGGGAAAACATTTTAGGCCTCCGGCTGAACTAAGAACCAAGCACTAAGAACAAAATAACATTGAACGGCAGCACATTGAACATTTTTCTGTCTCCTGAATTCTATATTCTTATTTGAGGTTTTCATGAAAATTCCTTTAAAATATACTCTGCGAAATTTCAAATCGCGGAAACTTACTACGGCAATCACTATTACGGGCATTACGCTCGTTGTTTTTGTTTTTGCTGCCGTCCTGATGCTGGCGCACGGTATTCAGAAAACGCTTGTCTCGACCGGAATGCCGGATAATGTTATCGTCGCCCGGAAAGCCGCAAATGGAGAAATCTCCAGCATCATACTCCGGGACGATTATAATACGGTGCTGACGCTTCCGCATATTGCAAAGAATGCGGATGGAAAGCCGATTGTGTCGGGTGAGACTGTTGTGATTATCAATCTGGAGAAAAAAGCGGCGGATTGAGCAACGTTACAGTCCGGGGTGTTGCACAGGAGGCGTTCGTCCTGCGTCCGCAGGTGCATATTGTGGAGGGCAGGATGTTTCGTCCCGGTGCGCGGGAAATCATTGCCGGCGCTGCAACGAATAAAAATTTTATCGGTGCACAAATCGGCAGCACCGTGACCTTCGGCGGAGACCAGTGGACTATCGTCGGGCGTTTCGATGCAGGCGGGAGCGGGTTCGATTCCGAACTCTGGGGGGACAATAACCAGCTTCAGGATGCGTTTCACCGGAATGGCGGCTATTCCACGATGACGCTTAAACTCGATCAGGCGGATTCGTTCAACGCATTTAAAGCGGCATTCAGCCGTGAACAGCGTTTGCAGGAATTCGAACCGAAAATCGAACAGAAGTTTTTTGAAGAACAATCGGAAACGATGGCATTGTTCATACGCATTCTTGGAATATTTATTACCATCGTTTTTTCATTCGGCGCTACGATCGGGGCTATGATTACGATGTATGCCGCCGTAGCGAACCGAACAGTGGAAGTCGGAACCCTGCGCGCGCTCGGATTCCGCCGCCGCAGTGTGCTCTCCGCATTCCTTATGGAATCCTTGAGCATTGCGCTTATCGGCGGCGGTATCGGCATTGTTCTTGCTTCGTTCCTGCAATTTTTTTCTTTATCAACATTGAATTACGGTTCGTTCTCGGAATTGGAATTCTCTTTTGCACTGTCGCCGTCGATTGTCGTCGCATCGATCGTGTTCTCTCTTTTTATGGGATTTGTGGGAGGATTCCTCCCTGCCGTTCGCGCAGCACGGTTAAAGATTGTCAATGCATTGAGGGCAGGATGATTAAAGAATACAGAATTTAGAATTCAGAAGGCAGAAGAAAGAAGCTTGTGGACGTTAAAATGATATTACGTTTAAGATTTTGTTGCTGAAGCAGCCTGCAGAGAATATCTATAATTATTTGTAACTCAGTGTATACTGCTCGACATAATTTTTTAAGGGGAAAAACGGGGGTTTATATATCGCTCATATCCAAGATCCGCCTCCAGTTTCATAAAAAGGTACAGCTGACAAATATCCCGATCGGCGAGTTTTCTGGAATTATTTTATCCATCGTACCTTTATTTTATCCTCAACCTGCTTGAACTCTTTATCGCCGGTAAGTATCTCGCATTTCTTTTTCATCGCCAATGCCGCTGCATAACAATCTGCAAACGACATTTTATGGAATGCTTTGAAATGAGCGGCCTGGAGTGTGAGTTCCTTGTCAGCCTCAACGAGCTGAATCGGCAGAGCCCGTATGGAATCTTCTGCCAACTTTGCGCGGGTTTCGCCGCCCTTTGCGGAGTGCCTGATATATTACCTCGCCCCAGTTTACAATGCACATAAATGCTTCCCGATCTTTGATGACGCACTCTTCAAAGACAGTTGCAACCTCTTTGTATCCTTCTTGCTGCTGGAGATAAGAGATGACCGCATAACTATCAAGGACTGTTGTCTTCATAGTTCGCGTTCCTTTTTCTTATCTTCCATCAATCCTTTGAGCATATCGCCGTCGGTGCCGAGGATTCCTGCTAAACTTTCAAAGTAATTTTTATCGAGCGGCTGAATTATAAGTTTGCCGTTTTGTTCAACGAATGCGATTTTTGTTCCCTTTTTTATTCCAAATTTTCGCCGGATCTTTGCCGGAACGACGATCTGTCCTTTTACCGTAACTACCGATGTGTCCATTGTATATCTCCTTAATAATCAGACTTACATAATATAATAATGTAAGTCATAAATTTCAATAGGAGCACAATAAATATTTTGTAGACATACTGTCCCAAAATATTGGATTCTTTCGAGGTGCAACAATTCTCTTCCCTGGTCATGCATTTCCAAAAACTGCCAATAAGTAATCATTGGAAAGCCCGGCATATTTTAGGAGATTATTTATCACAATGTTTTATGCCTTTCTTACTGATTGGCGCCGGTGCTGCCGGCTTTGAACCTTCTGGGAAGCATCCGCGACGACCTCCCGATAATATTTAACAACATTCTCGGGACAAGCTGTCGCGGCTACAATATATAGGGAATTTAAGCCTTGATGATTTGCTGATTTACAATTATTGATGCTTAGAGAACCACGAAGCATGAAGAACTTTAAGTTAGCAGCTAATAAACGAATGAACCGAAAAACTGAAGAACAGTAGAAACGTTGATCGGAAGAGAAAATTCATTATATTTTTTGAAATTGATGCAATAGAAACCGCCCGGCGATTCGCTGCCATCACTCATAAAGCTGTTTTTGACAGCACGGGATTTGTATGGATGTCCTTTCGATTGTTCGCGGATTGATCGGCCTTGTTCTGGTCACAGCCCTCGCGTATTTATTTTCTAAGGATAAAAAGCACATCAACTGGCGGCTTGTCGGTATCGGTATCGCTCTCCAGTTCGTTTTTATTTTTATCGTTGTCAAGACAGCTTTCGGGCACGATGTCTTTTATTCCATCAGCACATTCTTTGTCTGGCTTTTCAGTTTTGCAAGTCTGGGGGCGCAGTTCGTTTTCGGCTCGCTGGCAAAAAGTCCCGGAACCGAAGGCAGCCTCGGTGTCTTTTTTGCCTTTCCAGGTCTTGCCGACGATTATATTCTTTGCATGCCTGATGAGTGTCCTGTATTATCTCGGCATTATGCAGCGCATCGTCCAGGGTATTGCATGGGTGATGCTGCGATTGATGAAGACGAGCGGAGCGGAATCGCTCGACGTTGCCGCAAATACATTCATGGGACAAACGGAAGCGCCGCTAGTTATTCGTCCCTATCTTTCTTCGCTTACCAAATCTGAATTGTTCACGGTTCTCACGAGCGGCATGGCGCATATTTCCGGCGGCGTGCTTGCCGTGTATATGCAGATGCTGGGACTTGCATATGCAAAAGCGCACGGCGCTCCGATTGAAGCCTCGCAAATATATTTTACAGGACATCTGCTTGCGGCGTGTATTATGGCAGCGCCGGCAACAATGGTGGTTGCAAAAATATTAATCCCGGAAACCGGTGATCCCCAGACAATGGGAACGGTGAAAATGAAAATTGAAAAAAAGCATTCGAATCTCATTGAAGCTGCTGCCGCGGGAGCGGGAGACGGCATCCGTCTGGCGATCAATGTTGCCGGCATGCTTATTGCATTTATTGCGCTCATCTACCTGTTGAATGCATCGCTTGGATATTTCGGCGATCTTAGCGGACTCAATGCGATCTGCATGCCGCATTTTCAAAAACCGCTGTCGCTCGAATTGCTCTTCGGACTCGTCTTTCAATTTGTTGCCTATGCCATCGGCGTTCCCTGGAGCGATGCGCTCAACATCGGCAGCGTGATGGGAATAAAGCTTGTGGTCAACGAATTTGTTGCATATCTGCGATTGTCCGATATGGTGGCGGCGGGACTTCTGACGCCGAAATCGATCGTCATTGCCACGTATGCGTTATGCGGATTTGCAAATTTTTCCTCCATTGCAATTCAAATCGGCGGCTTAAGCCCGCTGGCGGAAAACCGGCGCACCGATATTGCTAAGCTCGGATTGCTTTCCGTCCTCGGCGGGACGATAGCAACATGGATGACCGCCTCGATTGCAGGAATTTTAATCAATTAGGAGACAGAAGGCGGAAGAGAGAAGCCAGGAGCCAGAATACAGAAGCCAGAATAGAGAAGAGATCACGTTTTCGAAGAAAATTTTCTTCCTGTTCTCAATTCTATTTCTTCATTCTGAATTCTGACTTCTGGCTCCTGAATTCTTTAGGATAACCTTATGACCGATGATCGGCAAAAATATAAATGGTTCGTGATCGGAGACTGGAACGGTTTTTTTGGCTTGATCTTTGATAACCTTACCGTTCTCTCTTTTCTTGCCGGAATCCTTGTTTTTGTTTTTAAATATCCCGCTGATATCGTTTATACGAAAATGTTTCCGGGAACGGCTTTCGGTGTGCTCTTCGGCGATCTCGTCTACACTTGGATGGCTTTTCGGCTGGCAAAGAAGACGGGAAAATCAAAAGTGACCGCAATGCCGCTCGGTCTCGATACGCCCTCGACGATCGGCATCACACTCATCGTTCTCGGTCCCGCATTCATCGGATTGAAAGCTGAAGGATTTCCGGAGCGGGATGCCGCTCTCATGACCTGGTATATCGGCATGGCAACGATGATGTTCATGGGACTCGTAAAACTCATTTTCTCCTTCTTTGGAAAATGGATACAAAAAGTTGTGCCGCAGGCGGGTCTGCTCGGCTCGCTTGCAGGTATCGGACTCGGGCTGATCGGAATGACCCCGCTCATCGATATTTTCGGTATGCCGATGGTAGGACTCATCGCTCTGGGACTTGTTTTTTATTCACTTGTAGCCGGAATCAAGATGCCCTTGAAAATTCCCGGTGTCTTCGCATCCGTACTTATCGGCACGGTTTTATATTATATCCTCGGACCGCTCGGCTTGACCGGCGGGACCTTTGCGGGTCCGCCTCCGGCAGAATTACATTTCGGACTGCCGCTCCCGACGCTCGATTTTTTAAAAGGTCTTGCTCCAGCGCTGAAATATCTTCCGATTGCGGTTCCGTTCGGTCTTCTGACCGTTGTCGGCGGCATCAATGTAACAGAAAGCGCACGTGTTGCCGGAGACGATTACAATACGCGCAGCATTCTTCTGACGGAAGCCCTTGCGACACTGGTTGCCGGCATATTCGGAGGTGTGGCTCAATCGACGCCGTATATCGGTCAGCCCGCCTATAAGCATATGGGCGCGCGCGCAGGTTATACGCTGATGACCGGCGTCTTTATCGGTCTTGGCGGAATTCTCGGCTACGTTTCTTTTATTGTAGAGCTTATCCCGCGCGCTGTACTTGCACCGATTCTTATTTTTGTTGCATTGGATATTGTTGCGCAATCATTTCAGGCATCTCCGGTGCGCCATGCTCCGGCTGTTGCGTTTGCATTTTTTCCTGCTCTTGCCCGCCTCCTTGCAATTAAACTCGGTAATCCCGATGCAGTACTGCCGCAAACATTCAACGCTCTGGCGTCGCTGCCTGGAAAAGCTCTTCCTGAAATGTTGATTATTGTAGCGCTCGGAAACGGATTTATTATTACGGGAATGCTCTGGGGGGCATTTTTAGCGGAACTGATCGACCGCCGTCTTAAAACTTCAGCGCTCTATCTTGCCGCATCGGCGGTGCTTGCATTTTTCGGTGTTATTCATTCGGCGTTGCCGGATGGAATGATGTATCTGCCGTGGAATCTGACCGGTCTGGCCCGGCAGGTTCCCTATCAATTTGCTTCTGCGTATATGGTGTTAGCAGCGCTTTTTTTCCTGTTGTCGTTCACAAAAGAGAGTAAAGAATCGATAAGTTAATTTGCATTTAGTTCTTAGTTCTTAGTGCTTGGTTGACTTTAAACTACGAACCAAGAACCAAGAACTACGCACTACGAACTTCAGTTCCTCACTAATTTTTTCCCTCGAATTTTCTCCAAAGATTTACATACTGCTCCAGCTTTTGATCGACAAGCGCATGGACGCTTTTCGGTTCGAAAAAGCCGTTGCGAAGAAGTTTGCCCGCTTTGACCCCTGTTAGAATTTCGATTCCCTCGTCGATGGTCTTAATGGCATAAATATGAAATTTTTTCTTTTGCACAATGTAGTAAATTTCCTCTCTCAGCATCAGGTCGTCGATATTCTGGTACGGAATGATGACTCCCTGCGTCCCGGTCAAACCGCGCGCTTTGCAGACATCAAAAAATCCTTCGATCTTTAAATTCACTCCTCCAATCGGCTGTATTTCCCCTTTTTGATTCACCGACCCGGTGACCGCTATATCCTGCCGAATCGGAATATCCGACAGGCTGGAAAGAATGGCATAAATTTCCGTCGAAGATGCGCTGTCACCGTCAACGCCTCCGTACGATTGTTCGAACGTAACGCTTGCATCGACGACAAGCGGCCGGGTCTGCGCAAACTTGCTGCGGAAAAATCCGGTGAGGATTGCTATGCCCTTGTTGTGCGTCGGCCCGCTGAGTTCAGCTTCCCGCTCGATGTTAATAACGCCGATTCTTCCCAGCGAAGTGCGCGCCGTTATCCTTGAAGGTTTTCCAAATTCAT
Organism: Ignavibacteriota bacterium; assembly: GCA_963778945.1. Taxonomy (GTDB): domain Bacteria; phylum Bacteroidota; class Ignavibacteria; order UBA10030; family UBA10030; genus Fen-1254. The sequence goes on along the minus strand of CAVZWL010000021.1, from coordinate 181,968 downwards.
GCTCGCCGGTGTTATAGACAGACAAGCCGTTCACCTGACCTATGACAGCGCCTTTCGTATCGATGAGAATCGATCCGTTGTTGATCATTTCCTGAATTTTTTCTTCAACAAGTTTGATGCGGTAGACGCGCTCGTCCAAAGCTTTTTCCACTTGAACGCCGGTGACGGTCTTTATTTCGGATTTCCTTGCCCAATATTCCGCTTCCCGGACGATATCCGCAATAATATTGAATCGCGTTGAAATTTTTTGACGGCGGCCGGCAAGACGGACGCCGTATTCGATAATTTGCGCGAGCGCAGTCACATCGAACGGCAGCAAATGTTCGTCGTCGCAGAGCATTTTTATGAACCGGAGGTACTGACTGATGCCCGATTTTGTTTTCGGCATTTCAAAGTCAAAGTCTGCCCGTATCTTGAAAATTTTCTTAAAGTCGTCGTCCCGGAAGTATAAAAGATTATAGAGCGATGTATCGCCGATCATAATGACTTTGACGTTGATTTCGATCGGTTCCGGTTTCAAGCCGCTTGAGGAAAAACCGAAAAAGGGTTCGTTTGCCTGAATATCGATAAGTCCGGTGCGCAGTGTCCGCTTGAGGTCCTGCCAGACCTCCGGTTCCATCAAAGCATCGAGCGCGTTGAGTACCAGATATCCGCCGTCGGCACGGAGAAGGGAACCGGCTTTGATTTTTGTAAAATCTGTCCGCCAGACTCCTCCTTTTTCAAATTCCCTTTCGACCATTCCGAAAACATTCTTATACTTCGGATTGGTCTCGATAATAATCGGAACATGTTTCGTTTCGGAATTATCAACGAGCACATTGACCGTATACTCTAAGAAATCGTCCTGTTTGGCGGGCTCTCTCGGTTCTGTTTCTGCTGCTTGCGCGACGAACGGAGGCGCGTGAAACCGCGCTAAATTCTCCCGTATGCTCGTGCGGACTTCGTCCAGATACGATTGTACTTTGTTTTGGTTATATGTCGCTTTCAGCACATGAATGGAATCATCGATAAAAGGCATAATGATTTCATCTTCCAGAGTTTCCATCGAGTCCTGAATTTTCTTCTCGATATTCCGCAGTTCACGAAATACGGTCGACATCTGTTTTTCCAGATCTGCCAGCGTGTCACGGAGAATCTGGTATCGGTCCTTGGAAAATTCTCCTTTTGCTACAAGAGCTTCGATTTGATCCAGGCTGGTCGGGGAGGCGTTGATGACCGGAATAATATCGGGGCGCACGGCATTACCGACTTGAACCTGAACCAGATCGAATCCCTGTTCTTTGACTCGCTTTTCGAAGTCCTGGAGGACACTGCGCTGGCGGTCCTGAAAATGCTGCAGGACTTTTTTCCGGGCCTGCTGGTAACGGCGGCTTTCGTACATGGAAGGAAGATCATGAAGAAGTTCGCGCATAAAATTTTCCATATCCTGCTGCAGTGCGCGCCCCTGCCCCGCCGGAAGAATAATGGAAACGGGCAGATCGGGATTTTTAAAATTGTAAACATAGCAATGATCTCTGAGATTCCCCGGCTGCTGCTCAAAGTCCTGCAGTAAACGTTTGATGGTTGTCGTTCGCCCGGTGCCGGTAATTCCGGAAACAAAAATATTGTACCCAAAATGTTTCATTTCCAATCCCACGTGCAGAGCGCGCAGGGCCCGTTCCTGGCCGATAATTTCACGCGTCGGCTCAATGTCGTCGGTCGACCGTACGCCGAGGGATTTCGGTTCGCATTGCCAGCGCAGTTTCGCGATCGGTAAGGGAGCATGCGCAGGGGCATGCAGCACAGCGGGAATTTTTTTCTTCATAAGAACTTGGGGAAAATTATATTAATCGTTCCTGCAGCGCCTTTGCAACGAGTTGATGGCGCGTGTGGACATCGAGCTTGAGAAATACTTTTTTTAAATGCGAATGGACGGTATTCGGACTGAGACGAAGCTCCCCGGCAACTTTCTCCGTTGTCCATCCCTTGACGATGAGGCGTATGACCTCTTTCTCTTTATTTGTGAGAGCATATTTTTCGATATTGGAGACGTCCAGAGAAAAAAGAGAAAAAACTTTACGGGCGATGAACGGATCGATCGGCATGCCGCCCTGCATAGCCGATTGGAGCGCGTGTACGATAGCTTCGATCGATGCGGTCTTCAGAAGATATCCGGCGGCTCCGAGCTGGACAGCCCGCTGAATGTTGGAATCTTCCGAACTGACCGTCAGCATGAGAACCCGTATGCTGGGCGCTATGAGACGGATGTGGGCAAGAGTCTCGATGCCGCTCGATCCGGGCATGTTGATATCCAAAAGGATAATATCCGGATATTCAGATTCCTCGGAGAACGACTGCAGCATAGCATCGCCGTTCGTATATGTTTTTGTGCATTGAATTGCCGGAAAGTCGTTCAGCGTTTCGTTCAGAATATGCGTGAATGGGACGTTATCATCAACGAGCCATACAAGAATCGGTTTCAGATCATCTGCAGAATGTGCTGTTTTAACTTTTTGTGTTTTCATACGATGCATCGGCTTTATCTAAAAAATGAATGTATAAAAAAGGATTTATAGATGTGTTCCTCAAGATCAGAATTTTTATCCCATTGACAGATACATGTGTGTCCGCCTCGTTCTCGTGATTGGAAGAATCGGCAGACGCAGCTCTGCCATTCCTTATTCTCTCTTTTAAACTTGTAATTCCTAAAAGATAGTGGATTTAACATATTTTGGCAACATTCCTGACGCGATAATACTTGAAATGTTTTTTTATTTTTGAAGTATTGATTCTCCGCTGCACTTTTTCTAAATTCTTATTCAACTATGGGATGTCTGCACGGAACTAATGAACGAGGTCGAGAGATGAATACGCCCGTCAAGATGTTTTTTTTGTTTTTTACTGTGTTGCAGCTTAACGCACAGGTGCCGGCACCAGTGCCGAGCGTTCAGTTAAAAGTCAAGGAAAAATCGGGCCTTTTTGGAATGGGAGGGCCGCGGATCGTTCAGATCGAGCTCTCGAATCAACTGCATCAGCTGCCCCTGACCGGCGATAATGTGAACAGCGATCAATATTATTATTTTTATGTAACTCCGGCCGCAGATTGGGTTCTCGATGCGGACTTTGTGGAGAGCGCACTGTCCAAAGTGAGCACGTATCAGAACGGGCAAACGATTGCCGCTGCCTGGAAAAGCACTTTGAAAACGGACGGAAACGGTTCCATTGTGCTCGGATTTCCCAAAACGCTTAAGCTTTATCAATTGTTTCTTTTTCAGGTTCCGATCGGCGATGCGAAGAATCAGGCTGAATTCAAAGTCCCGAAAGAATACTGGCCCGGCTATTCCGCGTTGGTAAAAAACCGCCGTGCCGGAGATTCCCTTCTGACGTCCCTTCAGTATCGCAGCGCTATTGCGTCATATGAAAAAATTCTATCGGATCCGGCGCAGAAAATTTTTCCGGAATACAGCAGTGTTAAAAGCAGCCGAACAAAATCATTCGGCGAGCTAAACTTGGTCAACCAGTCTGCTTTTGAATCGATCGTCGCAAACTCAGATCTCCCGCTGAAGGATAAAGTTTTTAAAATCGACAGCGTTAAGCCGTCGCTGAAATATGTAGCCGACTCCTTGCCGAATATGGATTTCGGCATCGGCTCGCTTGATACGGCCGTCGCCCCCATACTGGATAAATCGCTGGCCGAACTCAACCGGCTCGTGCATGTCCGCGATTCACTCCAGCATCTTCTGGATAATCAAAACATACAATGGATGAATGAAGGATCGAGTACTGGAAAGAGCGGATTTTTGTACCAATACATGATCGAAACCCTGGCATATGCATTTTCTTCGCTTCCGTTCGACGATACTACGGCAACTGAATTGAAGGTGCGCATATCGGACGATCTTAACAGCCGCATGGTAAAAAATAATATCCGCGAATCGTACCTTACGTTTCTTCGCATCTGCACCGAGCGATTCCAATCGCATATGCCGATTTTTCCGGTCGAATTCCTGCCGAACCTGAAAAAAGATACGATGCAGACGACCCTTCCGTATTATTCCATGCTCAGAGCGGTGAACGACTTTTTCTACGGTAATTATCCATCGGCTTTGGACGAGATTCGAAAGATCTTCCGTTCGTGCTATGAACAGGAATTGAACAACCGGTTTGATATGATGCGTATTATTATAGCCAATCGTCAACAGCATATTTCCGATGATATTTATAAGATGCTGCAGGAAGCGGCACAGCTTGAAGCGAAAAACGATGCGGCCGGCGCGGCAGAGCGTTACCGCCAGACGACACTCATTGCGCCGAATTTTGCGTATGGATTTTTTGTTTTCGGAAAATTTTATAATCGTTCCGGAGATTTTAACCGGGCTGTATATTATTTTCAGCGCGCATACCAGGTCGATTCGATGTACTTCAGCGCTTATCGCGAATGCTTCAATTCCTATTTAAAACAGGGCAATTATAAACCGATGATCGACGTCCTGACAACAGCTCTGTCCAAGGGAAACGATTATTGGGAAATAAATTATAATCTCGGTACGGCATATTTGGGCGATGGCGATATCGCACATGCGATCCAGTACTTTGAGCATGCTCTGGCGCTTAATCCGAAAAGTTATACGACAAATGTAAAACTCGGTTTGGCGTATCAAAATGTAAAAAATTTCCAAAAAGCGCGGGAATTCTTCAATAATGCCATCGGAGTCGATCCGACGAGGCAGGAAGCAGTCGACTATTTGACCAAGCTCAACGAATTGCAGCGTTCGGGGAAATAACTGCTGTTTTTTATTTGAAATCCGGCAAAAAAGGGAAAGTCTTTTTTGCTTTTGACTCGATTCGTTTTTATATTAAAAAGCTCAACAAAAGGGGTTATTCAGACTCTGAAAGTTGAGCTTTTTTTACTTAATATCATACAGTGTCGTTTTTTAGAATTCGGGCACGCATTTGAGCGGGCATACGCGTTCCCGGAGGCGGAAAAATTACCGCGGGCACGTGGCGGAACTGGCAGACGCGCTAGCCTTAGGAGCTAGTGGAGTAATCCGTGGGGGTTCAAGTCCCTCCGTGCCTACCAAAATATAAAAAAAAGGAACAGTTCGTGGAAATTAATATTCAAGATCTTTCAGAAGTTTCGCGTGAAATCGAAATTAAGACAACACCGGAAGAATTGCAGCCCCATTTCAACAAGGCGTATGGTGAATATCGAAAGAAAGTGGAAATCCGGGGTTTTCGAAAAGGAAAAGCTCCGGTTGATATTATTAAAAAATTGTACGGCGATTTGATCGAACATGAAGCGCTGGAATCGATTGCATCCGATTTTTACCGTCAGGCGATAGGGGAAAAAAATCTGAAACCTATCGGCGAGCCGACACTGACCGATCTGGATTTTAAGCATGAGACCGGAGCGAAATTTAAAATTCGCTACGATGTCCGCCCCGCAATTGTGTTAAAGGACTACAAGGGCATTGAAATCGAAAAAGCCGTCCATCCCGTTACGGATAAAGATGTCGAAGAGGAAATTCTTCGTTTGCGCCGCAGTAATGCTTCGTTCCAGGAAACCGATGCCGCTGCCGATGCCGAGCATATTGTCACGGTCGATATGCAGGATGTCGATGAATCGGGCGCACCGATTCCCGGAAAACGAACCGCAGGCGTCCGGTTCTATCTTGCAGATGAAAATCTCGAGCAGCCGTTTAAAACCGCTCTGACGAATGCGAAAAAAGAAGGAGTCTATCGGGTCCAGTTCGAGCATGAGCACGGCGACCACAAACATGCCGTCCATGCGGATTTAACGGTCACAAAGGTGGAAAAAATTGTGACTCCGGAATTGGACCAGGCGCTTGTGGAAAAAATGACGAAAGGAAAGATAGTATCGGTCGAACAGTTCCGCTCCGATATCCGGAAGGATCTTGAGGATTACTGGAAGCAGCAGACCGAGCGTCAGGTCATCAACTCGCTCACAGAGGAAATTATCAAACGTCATGAGTTTCAGGTTCCTGAGTCGCTCATCCGCAGTGTTCTGGACCGCCTGCTTGAAGAAATGAAGAACGATTATCCGGGCAAGAAACTTCCCGACGATTTTGATATTGAAAAATTCGACGAGCAAAACCGTCCTTATGCACTCTACCAGTCCAAATGGGCGCTGCTCAGGGAAGAACTGATCAAAGCGGAAGCTATCGATGTTACGGATGAAGATCTGGAAAAATTGGCGGATCGAGATGCCGAACGGATGAAAATTCCAAAAGACCGGCTTGTTGATTATTACAAATCTTCAGATCAAATCAAGGATCGCATTGTCAGCGATAAGCTTTTGAAGATTTTGACCGATTCAGCGAAAATTAAGGAAGTACCGGAAACGAAAGCTGTAAAAGCGTAACAAGTTTTAAGGAGACTGAAGTGCCATATTCTACAATATATAATCAATTGGTTCCTATCGTTGTCGAACAGACGGGCCGCGGCGAACGGTCATTCGATATTTTTTCCCGCCTGTTGAAAGAGCGTATTGTTTTCCTCAGCACAGCAATCGACGATACGATTGCCAGCCTGGTCATTGCGCAGCTTCTTTTCCTTGAATCCGAAGACCCGGACAAGGATATTCACCTCTATATCAACAGCCCGGGCGGCAGTGTGAGCGCAGGCCTTGCGATTTACGACACGATGCAGTATATTCGGCCAGATGTTTCCACAATCTGTATCGGAATGGCAGCGAGTATGGCGGCTGTTCTTATGGCAGGCGGTGCAAAAGGAAAAAGAGCCGCACTTCCAAATACGCGGATTATGATTCATCAGCCGTGGGGCGGAGTGCAGGGAACTGCGTCGGATATCAGTATCCAGGCGGAAGAAATTTTGAAAACGAAAATAAAGATCAATGAAATTCTTGCACTGCATACAGGCAGGACGCTCGACCAGATTGGAAAAGATACGGATCGGGATTATTATCTTGCAGCTGCAGAAGCGAAAGACTACGGATTGATCGACAACATCTTTCTCAAACGCACAAGCGAGACGAAGAAAAAAGATTAGATTCGAGTTTTTGATAAGACTAACGTGGAGAATGTATGAGCCAGAAAACGCGTCAGAACGATAAAATTGCATGTTCGTTTTGCGGACGCACACCGGAAGAAGTGAACAGTATCATCGCAGGACCCGATGTGTATATATGCGATTTGTGCGTTGCGAGTTCCGTAGATATTATCAAAAACAACATGGCGGCAATCAATGCCCGCAAGATTGGATTCCGCCGGTCTCTCACACCGCTCGATATTAAGAATGCGCTCGACGAATTTGTTATCGGTCAGGATTTTGCCAAACGCACTCTCTCGGTCGCGGTCTATAATCATTACAAGCGCATCGATACCAACGATGCTATGCCGAATCTCGACGATGTTGAAATTGAAAAAAGCAATATTATGCTTATCGGTCCTACCGGAACCGGCAAGACGCTTCTTGCACAAACGCTTGCACGCATTCTCGATGTTCCCTTTGCCATTGCCGATGCAACCACGCTGACGGAGGCGGGATATGTCGGCGACGATGTAGAAACCATTCTGGTGTACCTGCTGCAGAATGCGGATTATAATATCGAAAAAGCGGAACGCGGCATCGTCTATATCGATGAGATCGATAAGATTGCACGCAAAAGCGATAGTGCCTCCATTACGCGCGATGTATCGGGCGAAGGCGTTCAGCAGGCGCTGCTGAAAATTCTGGAAGGAACGATCGCCGGAGTCCCGCCCAAAGGCGGAAGGAAGCATCCGGAGCAGAGCCTGATTAACGTCAACACAAAAAATATTCTGTTTATTTGCGGCGGAGCGTTCGAGGGATTGGAAAAAATCATCGAACGCAGAGTCAGCCAGAACCCGGTCGGTTTCGGAGCCGATGTACACGGCAAGAAAAGCAAATCGCGGGAGCGGCTTCTGGCGCAGGTAGAGCCGGACGATTTGCTGAAGTACGGATTGATTCCGGAATTTGTCGGGCGGCTGCCGGTAACGTCAACGCTCGATCCTCTGGATGAAGTAGCGCTGCTCGATATTTTATCCCGTCCGCGCAATGCACTGGTTAAGCAGTATCAAAAACTTTTTGCGCTGGAAGGCGTGGAGCTGGAATTTGAAGAAAACGCGTTGAAGATGGTTGTCGATAGAGCGATGGAACGCGGAACGGGTGCGCGTGCGCTTCGATCAATTATCGAATCTGTGATGCTGGATATTATGTACAATCTGCCTTCACGTCATAATGTTTCGAAATGCATTATCACGCGCGATACGATCCTTAAATCCAAAGAACCGATTTATCTGTACGAAGAAAGAAAATCGGCGTAACAAGAAATGTATCAGTTGTTTTTGCAATGTCCCGGAGTCGGCGCTTCGGGACATTCTTTTGTTTCTTGTGCGCGGCGGCGGGATGTGTGCATGACCGAAGCAGTCCCGTTATTGATAGGATGAAATATTCCAGGAGGATTTTAAATTTGTTCGTTGTGCTTTCCATCCGCGTTCTAATCCTGATACTTGTGTCAGACTGCTGTCGAGAACAATGATACTGCGAAGGGTCAATTCGATCACTTGATCTATTTGTGAATTCTCACCGGCAAGAAACTGCCATTCTCCATCTTTATCGTGAAGAACAAAAAGGATGGGCTCTTTTTTCTCTATGATCCTGCGTTGAGTCGCCACCATGATCGACGGTGAGTCCAGGAATATCCACTTTGAAGAGTTCCCACAGCCAAGAATCAGCATGCTGAGGAAGAGCAGAAACCGTTTCATGAATTCTCCGATTCGGGACTTTCTTATCTCCGGCCTTCGCATTGCGAGGTAACAGTCCTCTTTATTTGATACACCACTAAAAGCTTACATGCCATCGGATGATCTTCCAGATATTCTCTGTATTCTTTGAGAGAACAATGGTATGAATCCGTTTATTCTTCCCCTTAGGGAGCTGCGATGTCCATTCAACGATCGCCATATCGTTTCCATCGTTGATGTTGATCCTGCAGTCTACATTCTGCCGTCCAATTTTCTCCGTAAGACGAACATCCTTCTGTTCCCCCTTCAAGACGCTGAGAAGATCCAGCATTCTAGTATTATAAATAAGAAAAGCGGATTTTCCGATGTGTGTTTTGTATTTTTTAAAATCCGTTCCTTTGAAAATGTTCTCGATAATCGTCCGGATTGAATCTGAATTTATTTCCGAATCCTCACGGCCGCTGTCCTTCAGCTTGAAATGGAAAGGAATCGTTACCCAGACGGCTACAGGTTTTCCCTGCATTTGTGCCGGGGAAAATTTACATTGTTTAGCCGCTGCATCGACTGCTTCTTCGAATGCTTTACCCTGTTCTTTTTGCTCTCCGGGCTTATCGGTTTTTCCGGATGTTTTTGTTGAGAAGACCTCTATTCTTTCAGTTCGTGTTTCTGTAACGTTGCCGTTGACATCGATCAGTGCCCGTATGTATACATTTGCTTCCAAGCCGTCTTTTAACATGTTTGCCGGATATTCCGGGTTGATAATGTTTATGGCGACAGGTTCTTTATCATGCGGAATATTTTTATCCGGCTGAGGAAGACTATTATTCTGTGCGTGTACGGTGCAGACAGCACAGGACATAACGATCAAGAATACGAGGATGCTGGATTTATTTTTCATCGGTGGTTTCCTTTCGACGGTAAATGGCCGACGACAACATAACCGGTTACTTCAACCTCCGGAAGCGGAGTAAGGCAGACGAAAGTTTGCTGCGGCTGTGAATGTAAATACCGATACCAGAATGATGAAACAAATACTGTTAGAATGATGGACACCAGGACGGACAGGGACACGGTGCGAAAAGAATACATTCGATCCAGCCACAGGCTTTTGAATGCGGCTTTTCGGATTTTTTGCCGATGAAGGCAGAGAAAGAATACGCCGATCCAGCGAAGCCGGAACTTGCAGCGTTTGCACGGAAGAAAGTTTGTGGTTCAGCATGAGAAGATTCTTGAAAAAAGCGCGGCATTCTTCACAGTCACGGAGATGTCCGAATAACTCCGCTTCAATGCCGACTGAAAATTCGCCGTCTATCCATTGACTGAGAGATTCTTGCGTATGGATGCAATTCATAATTCACCTATGCGTAGTACCAATTTCAATTTTTCCATTAATGCTTTGCGCGCTTTATATAACCGGGATTTCACAGAGCTTTCTGAATCGCCGGTAATCGATGCTATTTCGGCATACGAGAGTTGTTCATAGTGCTGCAAAACCAGCACCTCACGATATTCCGTTTTCAATTGGCATAGCAATGTTTGAACAATCTCGGTTGTTTCCGTACTCACAGTCAGGTCGTGCGGGGTTTGCTCGGTGCATACATCGTCATCCGCACATGTACCGTTCCTTCTTTGCCGGCGGAAGTACATCATTGCTTCATTTCGAGCAGTAATCAACAACCAAACGCGGAGTGCCTGCGGATTTTGCAAAGTTCCGGCATGTGAAAACATTTTCAGGAAAGTCTCATGAGTTGCATCTTCTGCGGCCGCAGGATCAGCCAAGACCTTCAGGCAATAACGGTAAACGCTCATTTTATATCGATCGTAAAGATCAGCAAATGCCTGACTATCGTTTAAGTGCATCTGTTCGAGTAGTTCCGAGTCGCTTGCCACAAATACGGTATCCTGTAATGAATTCTTTTACTCTTCTAAGTAAAGATGCAGAAAGAGGAAGAAAGTTGCTTGGAAATACTAAAATGAGAGACCTTGCGAAGGTGTAGACCTTCGCAAGGTCTCTATTCAGGTGTCTATTCGCTTTCGATTCCGGTGTAATCCAGGATTTCCTGAGGAACACGCGGCTCATCTGCGTAAAAAGATTTCGGCTTTTGCTGTGTCATTGCCCAATGATCCAGCCACGAGATCCCCCAACCGCCGGTATACGTATCCGGAGTTTGATATGCCGGGTCCTGCAGCGCTGAATCCAGAGAGACAAAAGAGTATCCTTCCCCCCGGATCATACGGCACAAGTCGCGGAAATAAAATGAATTGATGCGGTTCGAATGAATCAAAAGAACGTGTCGAATATTTCTTCCGAAGAGTTTTTGAGAAAACCCCTCCCAGTATTTCAGTTTCCAGCGCATATATGCAATATATTCGGTTCCCCATCGATGCATGACAACAGTATCATTGAGCTTATAGGCCTTATCAAACGCTGCAGAAAATATCCATTCTCCATTATCGATGGTTACGGGCGCGACTGTGTAGCCGTGCTGTTTAAGAAAATTCTCGATCGAATCGCGGGCTGTTATTCGTCTTCCCACGTGAAGAAAAGGATGGCGAAACCACCGGGGCGTTTTTCCCAGTGCCGCAAGAAGTTCTTTGATCGTTCGCTCCCCCTTAACGATGTCCGCTTCAAACACGGAAACCGGAACCGTATTGGCGCTGACATGAGAAAATGTATGATTTCCCAGCTCAACTCCTGCATCGAGCCATTTCTTTAGAATTCGGACGCGTTCCGAGTCTCGTATGCCGCCGGCTTCCAGTTTGATTTCATTGACAAAGGCGACAACAGGAATATGTTCTAGTTTTATTTCCGTAATCAATCGGCTTACGATGGAATCCATCTCCGTATCGGAAACATGCGCTGCAATGTTGAGCGGGAGGTCGTCAAATGTAACTGCAATCCGATTTGTTTGAACATCGGGCATGATGGATCGCCCCTGACCGTACATACTTTCGAATAATCCGATCATAAAGAATATTATAATACATAAACAAGAGTATCGCTTCACACCTTTTCCTTTTTTTGTTCTCAGTCTTTGTAATATAAGAAAAAGCTGCATCATGCATCCAAAAGGAGCAGTAGAATTGGTGAAATATACCATTTCTATTCATGCGTATGACATTTTTATTTTTTCGGCACGGTGTTAGCAAATACAACCGGAACCATCGCATATGGAAAAATAAGAAGAGCTGATTGATTTTCTCAAGCGTGACTCGTTGATTCTTGCTGCGCGAAAGTTTAGATTGAACTTATAAGCATTGGAATTTTCCTCTATAAAAAAGGGAAAGTGTGATGACAACCTCTTTCAACGAACAAGTTATTATTATTACCGGCGCTTCCAGCGGAATCGGACGGGAGCTTGCACTCCAGCTTGCGAGGAAAGGAGCTTTTCTGGCATTAGCATCTCGCAATAGTGAAAAACTTTCTCAATTGGCACAGGAATGTAAACAGCTTAACGGAAAGGCCTTGGCAATTCCAACGGATGTAAGCCGGCAGCAGGAATGTGCTGCACTCATACAAAAAACCGTCGATGCGTATCAGCATATCGATATGCTCATCAATAATGCCGGCTTGACCATGTACAGCAACTTTGAGGATGTGAAAGACCTCGAGTTGTTTGAAACCCTTATGAAAGTGAATTACCTTGGCAGCGTCTATTGTACACATTACGCACTTCCTTATCTCAAACAATATCGCGGAAGAATTGTCGGTATCTCCAGTCTTACGGGGAAAAACGGCGTCCCGACTAGAACCGGATATGCTGCGAGCAAGCATGCCATGGCGGGATTCTTCGATTCCTTAAGAATTGAATTAGCCGATTCAGGGGTGACGGTCACTATGATCTATCCCGGCTTCGTCGCAACAGAAATGCGAGAGCGGGCATTAGGTCCGGACGGAAAGCCAATCGGAAAAAGTCATTTGAATGAAAGCAACGTTATGTCTGTAGACCGGTGTGCTCGGATGATTCTTTCTGCTGTTGAAAAACGAAAGCGCGAACTGAATATCGGCTTCAAGGGAAAAATCGGACCATGGGTGAAACTCATCGCTCCGAAATTGGCGGATCGAATAGCACAAAAGTCGATAATAACCGGGCGTACATAGCTTTTTCCGGCTTCATACACTTAACTTGAATAAAATCGATGATCACGGATAGTAGAAAATTTCTACTCTTGGTATCCGCTTGTGCCGCGTATCACTTCGTATCGGAACTAGGACGAGATAAATCATGTTTTGGAATTGAGTCCACACACTATCAGATATCTCTAAACGAGCGAGGCATCAATGGTCAAGCGGATACTTTTTTTTGTAATCACCTTTCTTTCTATTTCGGTTCAATCTCTTTTTTCTCAAAGCCAAACGTTGAAAAGTTGGTTCGATTCACCCGTCGATGCACAAGGTCAGGTCAATAGTATCGTGATCGCGGGTAACACGGCATATCTCGGCGGGCATTTTGCGCAATGCGGGTTTTCTACTGGATATGGAGTTGCCGTCGATACCGGGACAGCAGATGCAGATCATTACTTTCCAAAATTCTTCAATGCTCCGGGCGGGTGGGTAAGCTGTGCGGTTTCCGATAGCCAGGGAGGCTGGTATATTGGCGGTGCATTTACAACTGTCAATGGACAGCCGCATAAAAATCTTGCACACATTCGATCCGATAAATCTGTAGACCCGTGGAATCCTGCACCGAACGTGTATGTGACTTCTCTCTATTTTACCGGGACTCGTTTATATGTAGGCGGAGTCTTCGATTCTGATCGCAGGTCAAGCACGCGGCTGCGGCGCTGCTTTTGACAGCTCCGGAAATCTTTTGGTCTGGGACCCTCGTGCTTACAGCGGTTCCGGAAGTTCTATCACGGCAATACAGCCCGTGGGCGGCATTGTTTATATCGGCGGCTATTTTTATAATCTGGGCGGTCAATCGAGTAGAATGCTGCTCGGCGCGGTTGACAGCTCTGCCGGTAATGCAACGAACTGGAATCCAAGCAATGCGGGACCATCCGGATCGTTCGGGGTCAGTCAGTTTATATATGCGAATCATCAAATTTATATGTGCGGTTCGTTTTCTCAATTGAACGGCGTCAACCGTATTTGTCTTGCAAAGATGGATGAGAATGGAATCATTAATACTTCATGGAATCCCGGAGCCACTATCACAGGAAATGGCGTGAGCAGTATTTGTTTATACGGAGGAAAACTTTGCGCTGCCGGAGACTTTTCATCGCTTGGCGGACAAAATCGGAATAACCTTGTTGCACTCGATACTGCCACCGGACTTGCAACTTCCTGGGTTCCGGCAACTACAGGAGGTTCGAGTAATAATATTCGCGCAGTTGGTGCGAGCGGATCAAAAATATATATCGGAGGAAACTTTACTTCCGTTGGCAGCAAACAGATATCCTATCTTGCCGCTCTCGATACCGGAACAGGCGCTGCATATAATTGGAATCCGGGATTGAATAATGTCGTCTTTGACTTGACGGTCTGCGGCTCGACGGTGTATGCGGGCGGATATTTGACTGCAGCGGGACTGACGACACGCAATAATCTCGCTGCAATTGATTTAGCGACCGGTCGACTAAAATCATGGAACCCGAATGCCGATGGAGCAGTGAATGCACTTGCATTTGCCAAAGGGAGAATTTATGCAGGGGGGAGTTTCTCTTACATTGGAGGCGGGTATAAACCAAATTTAGCATTCATTGATACGAGCACGGGGACTTCCGTCCAGGCAATTCCAGCCGGGGCAGGAGGATATGTATTGGCGCTGGCAGTTACTGGAAACCGATTATACGCTGCGGGCAATTATGGCCTTGTCGCTTACAATCTTATAACCGGAAGTCTAATCAACAGTTTCCATCCAACGTTCGATTATTCGGTTGTAACTTCCCTATGTCCGTCAGGCAACATTATCTATGGCGGCGGATATTTTTCAACGGTCAACGGTCAAAGTCACTCGATGGTGGCGGCATTTGATACGGCAACCGACTTGCCGACAAGCTGGAGCCCGATCCTTAGCGGAATCTCTGCAAATGCAATTGCGATCAACGGATCCAAAGTATACATCGGGGGTCAATTTTCTACCGTCAATGGACAGCAATGTGCCAGTATTGCAGCGGTCGATGCATCGACGGGTGCGCTGGTGAACAGTTTTACATCGAGTTTTACAATAGATTATAAAGTGTCTACTGTGGCGACAGCAGGGAATCTTCTCTATATCGGCGGTCAGTTTTCACCAATCGGAAATATTCCAGGAACTACCTACATAGCTACATTAAATGCAACTACCGGCGCTGTTTCATCCTGGAGGTCTGCCGTCGTTGCAAATGAAGTTACTTCGATCACCCTGCTTCCGCAGTCGGTATTTGTGGGAGGATCGTTCATTACCATGTTGAATACGCCTCAAATAAACTTTGCCGTCCTGAATGATACATCTATTCATTCGGTTGGATTTCCGAAACTCCAGGTTCTCCCAAAATCACTTGCATTTGGGAACGTCGTTCTGAGCAATCATAAAGATACGGTTCTTACAATATCCAACAGCGGAACAGATACTTTGCGCATCGCCAGTGTAACCAACACAAATCCGGATTTTAGCAGCAAAATTTCTCAAGTTATACTGCTTCCACAGCAATCGATCGTCGATACAATCCGGTTCAGTCCTGCATTGGCAAAACCGGACAGTTCTTTTCTTCTTATGACAAGTAACTCTTCATCGTCGGTCGATACGGTATCTCTAACCGGAACAGGTGTAACTGCAAAGTTCGTTCAACTGCAATTCAATAAACAGCTCATTCCTTTTGGCCCGATACCGGTTGCATCCTGGCGAGATTCCATCATCGATATATACAATATTGGCAATGATACGGCTGCCGTTGCTGTTATAACTTCCGACAGCAGCTTTATACCGATTCCGATAAATTTTGTCGTGCCGCCCGGCGGATTTGTCCCATTCACACTGCGATTTAAACCGTACAAAGTTGGTCAAATGGCAGGCATGTTTATTTTTGCCAATTCCCGAACGACTCCTTCTATCGATACCATCGACGTGACCGGTCTTGGTTCACCGGCAACCGGCGTAGAAAACGCAGCTTTGCTTCCAAAGGAAACAATCCTTCTGCAAAATTATCCAAATCCCTTTAATCCGGCGACCGTAATCTCCTTCCAACTTGCGGCTCCAGGTCAGGTAGAGATAAAAATATTCAACGCAATCGGTCAGGAAGTCGCTGCAGTTGTAAATGGCTATCGACCGGCCGGAACATTTTCAGTCAACTTCAATGCCTCATCCTTTGCAAGCGGAATCTACTTCTTTATGATGAAGGCAGGCAATTATCAATTGACCAAGAAAATGATTTTACTTAAATGAAATTTAAATATTAGACGAAGTAGATCATACAAGGGAAGGTAGATAAAGGGCAAGCGTGAAGAGCGGTTGCATTTTATTAGGGAACGACCTTGCGGAGGTTTACTCCTTCGCAAGGTCTATGACATGCTTAATGAATTCTGTCTTGCCCGAAGTGTAATGCTCACGGTCGTTTTTATATTCAATCGCGAGCTTCTGCTTGAGCTGCGCATACTCCTGTGCAGCTGCCGGATTGGTTCTGAGATAATTTCTGAAAATAAGTTCGTCCCAATCGCCGCGGTACCGCACATGAACATGATATGCCTGCCCTTGAAAGCCGTGTTCCGTGTATCCTTTGACAAACATCATATGCGGCGGAGGATTTTCCGGTTTGTGAATATAAAAGTACCCGACGTTTTCCAGAGCTGAACGTATAGTATCGCTGCTGCCCGGAATGTCGGTTATTTCCAAAAGTATATCGATCGTTGGTTTTGCAAGCAGGCCAGGTACCGCCGTGCTTCCAAAGTGTTCAATTCTGATGACGATCTTCGATTCAAAGACCTTTTCAAGACATTTTTTTTCCTGTGAAAATATATTCGGCCAATCGGGATTCGGTTCGGCAAGAATGATAGGAAAAAGTGCGCCGTATTGTTCGGTTGTTAAATTGTCGAGATTCATCGCTGTTTAGTTCTTTGTTCGTGGTTCTTAATTTTCATTTGTTATTATTCAATGCTTTTATTCTTTCTAACACTAAGAACCCAGAACTAAGCACTACGAACTTTTATATTTATTCTTCAACCATTCTTATCGTCCAGAAATCGTTCGCAAGATTATCATCCAGTAAATAATCGTATGGGATGGTGAAATAACCTTTGATGCCCCAGCCGGCTCCCCAGCTGTTGCGGACAATGAACCGTTTCGATGTGTCGTTGTATCCAACGGCGACAACTGCATGCCCACCTACGACGGATTCATTTTTCTTCGGCATATTCAGCTTGCCGGTTTTTGCGACAGTTGGAGATTCGAACGATTCGTAAACCGTGAAACCAAACACGAAGGGATATCCTTCAAGGAGACATCCCTTCATTTGATTGAGAATTTGCGGAACACGATGATAGGAGAGCGTTTGATGATTTAAAGCTTCCGTGTAACATGGATTCGCGGGCCTGACGTTGAATTTTTCTGTATCATACGACCAGAGCGTTTCAGGGCAGACTCCCTGTTTGTTGACACTTTTCATCCCGTCCCTTATCTGGGCTCCGCTGTCGGAGTCAACGGTATGCTCGATGACCCGTTCGTTATAATAAATGAACAGGCGTGAAGGCATGAAATCTTTTACCGGTTTTTGCCGGATCAATTCGAATTCAAAAGCCGCACCGATAGCATTTGCCGTGCAGCTTCCTAATTCCCCCTGATCTGTACACCGGCGGACAATTCGGACGCAAGTCGATTTTTATCGGTAATTTTCTGAGAATAGCACGGGGAGCAAGGTATGGAATATCCCGTTGATCCGGAAGATCAGGAATCCATCCGAAGCGTTTGATTGTGTGCGGCATAATTCCTCCTTTTTAGTGAGTAGTGAAAAGCGGAAATAGTAAATGGTAAATAGTAAATAGCCAAAGAACCACATAACTAAAGAACTCAAAAACCTCGATTAAATTTATCGCTGTTTCTTTTTCCACCACGCATTGAGACGCGAGCGGATATCTTTTTCCCTGCCAAGATCGGCCGGCTTATAATAAATTTTGTTCTTTAAATTATCCGGCAAATACTGCTGCTCGGTAAAATGTCCGTCGAAATCGTGGCTGTATTTGTATTTTTCTCCATAGCCGAGTTCTTTCATAAGCTTTGTCGGTGCGTTGCGCAGGTGGATGGGAACCGTCAAATTCGGCAGGTTCCTGACATCTTCCCATGCTTGTTCGATGGCCATATATGCCGCGTTGCTTTTGGGGCAGGAGGCAAGATAGACGGCAGTCTGCGCCAGGACGATGCGCGCTTCCGGCATTCCGATATAATCGATTGCCGTAAAGCAGGAGGTCGCCATTGTAATGCCGTACGGATCTGCATTGCCGATATCTTCCGATGCGAGGACTACCATGCGGCGTGCGATAAATTTCGGATCTTCCCCGCCGTCCAGCATGCGTGCCATCCAGTACACAGCAGCATCCGGATCGCTGCCGCGGATACTTTTTATAAACGCTGAAATAATATCGTAATGCTGTTCCCCTTCTTTATCGTAGAGCGTAAATTTTTTCTGAAATGCTTCTTCGATTATTCGTTTCGGAATAATGATAGATCCGCCGGCGTCCGGTTTCACGAGCCGGACGGCATTTTCCAGACCGTTGAGGAGTTTCCGTGCATCGCCGCCGGAGAGAAGAAAAAGAAAATCACGGTCCTGGATCTCGATTGTTTGTTTAGAAAGCACTGCATCGTGAAGGAGCGCATGATCCAGTATTTTATTCAGCGCTTCACGGTTAAGGGAATCCAGTACATAGACCTGGCAACGGGAAAGAAGCGGGGAAATAACCTCAAACGACGGATTTTCCGTCGTTGCGCCGATCAGTGTAAGGACACCCTCCTCGACCGAATGCAGCAAGGCATCCTGCTGGGCCTTGTTAAAGCGGTGAATTTCGTCGATGAACAGGATCGTTCGTTTGCCAAGCTGCCGGTTGTTTTTTTCCGCACGGGCAATGACCTCCCTGACATCCTTGACGCCGGCAGAAACCGCATTGATCTGAAAAAATTCCGCCTGAACAGAATGTGCGATAAGTCTGGCAAGCGTCGTTTTACCGACTCCCGGAGGGCCCCAAAGAATCATCGAAGATAATTCGCCTCCCTCCAGCAAGGATCGGAGAGATTTGCCTTCGCCGATGATGTGCTCCTGTCCCCAAAATTCGCCAATCGTTTTTGGACGCACACGTTCCGCAAGCGGGGCAAACGAGCCGGTGCGGAAAGCTTTCTGTTCGCTATCGGAAAAGAGATCGGGCATGTTAAGATGGTTCTCTCGTGCTTGGTGCTTGGTTCTTAGTTTTACGTTCTATGTGCCTGCCTGCGTGACTGTTTACCCGCGGTGCATTTTGGCGGGCGTCAGCAGTCGGCGTCGCCGCAATGCGGGCAGGCTTCAGTGCTGCTGTGTTGCCGTTGTTTATTTTTTGGTTTGTCAGTTACTTTGTTGTATTTATATTTCACTGTCTATTGTATTTCGAACTCCTGCACGAAGCACAACGAACTACGAACCTTTATTTTTTAACCTGATATACCGTTTCTCCTTCTTTCGCCAGACCATAGCGTTCGCGGCCGATTCTTTCCAGGGTATCGTCGTTGCTTTCCAGCGCTTTAATCCGTTCCTGCAGCTGCCGTGTTTCTGTGCTGTCTTTTTTCAGTTGTTCGAGCCATTCCCTCTGCTGACGTTCGAGCTTTATGCGTGTGATGAGGCCTTTATTATCAAACAGAAAGTAAAGGAAAATAACAGCTGCGAGGATGAGAAGAATCGTCCGGCGTTTATTCTTCGCGGCGCCTTTTGCTATTTTTTTGAGCAGCTTTTCCGGCTGCAGTTTTCTGTAAAACTGATCGTTCATGACGTTTCTATTTGTACCAATCGTTTTTCGGCTGATAGGTCGTGTTCAGTTTTTTCTTCTGTTCATGCCTTTCGACTGCCAGAGCGATCAGCCGGTCCAGCAGCCGTGAAAACGATAGTCCCGTCGCTTCCCAGAGCTTCGGATACATACTGATGGAAGTAAAACCGGGAATTGTATTGATCTCGTTTAAAAATATTTTATTCGTTTTTCTTACGACCAGAAAATCCACGCGCGCCATGCCGCTGCAGTCGAGCGTCCGGTATGCAGCAAGGGCAGTACGTTGAATATTTTTTACGACCGGCTTCGGCAGGTTTGCCGGAATTATGGCATTCGACTTTCCGTCGACATACTTTGCATCGTAATCGTAGAATTCGTTGGAAGGGACAATCTCTCCGAGAACAGATGCTTCCGGCTTTTCATTTCCGAGTACCGCGCATTCTATTTCCCGCGCGTGAGGAACAGCTTTTTCCACCAGGATTTTCAAGTTGTACTGTGCGGCATATTCGATATGCTCCAGAAGCTCTTTTCGGTTGTGCGATTTGGATATACCGATGCTCGAACCCGAATGTGCAGGTTTGACGAACATCGGGTACCGCAATGTTTTTTCCATTTGCGCTGTAAGTCTTTTTGCATTCGCTCTGAATTCGTCATAGAAAAACCAGATCGTAGGCGTCGTTGGAATTTTTGCCTGCCGCAATAAATCTTTTTGGACGATTTTGTCCATACCCACAGCAGAACCGAGAACGCCTGCGCCGACATACGGTAAATCGGCAAGCTCCAGCAAACCCTGCAGCGTTCCGTCTTCCGCGTAGGTGCCGTGTACAACCGGAAACACGACATCAATCTTTTTTTCCGCACTGCTGCCGTTCAAGGTCACAAGCGATTGTTTCCGGGGATCCGGGAGTATGAATTGTTCGGCCTCGTGATCGAGGGAAGAGTTCTCTGTAAGAAGTTTCATCGCCTCTCCGGAGCTAAGCCACTGGCCGGTATGAGCAATGCCGATCGGGACGATTTCATATTTGGATTTATCCAGTGCATTGATCACAGATGCGGCTGACACGAGCGATACTTCATGTTCAACCGATCGTCCGCCGAAAATAACGCCGACGCGAATGCGCCGCGGCAAGGAAGATGAATTTGATGCGTGAATGTCTGAATTCATTGTTATTCTTTCGATTTCGAAGGAGTTTTCGTTCGTCGGAAAATCGGCCTTGTAAACTGTATGATACCGAAAAGACTCATGATGTGCAATCAAGATTGTTCCCTTGAAGATTCTCGAATTTTGCATATATTAAGAAAAGAAGAGGTACGCATAGGTATATTCTAAGAACCTTGCGTAGGAATCATTTCCGGAAGACAAAGACCATACTTTTCGGTTATCGGCGGAGAAAGAATGAAGACAGGTCGGCTAATTGTTTTTTTATTATTTATCGGAATACAGGCAGCATGGGCGGCGGATACGGTGCACGCAGCGTCAAAAATCTCTCCATATTTCCAACGGCTCTTGAATAAAAGCATCCTTCCCGGACAAAAGCCCGGTTTTTCAAAATTGTCCGCTGCACCGATGATACAATCCTCCGGCGATACTCTGTATCCTGTTATCATCCGGAGCACAGACATCCAGGCGCTGCGGAGCACGGGAATTCAGATCAATTCCGTCTGCAAAAATTTTGTGACTGCGCATGTCACGACATCTCAGGTTCGGCAGTTGTCCGGGTTGTCGCTTGTCACGTTTCTTCGGGAAGCGCGGAAGCGCCATCCCAACAACGATGTCGCTGCCGGGCTCATCGGCGCACGATCCGTGCAAAACGGCGCCATAAAAAATACGAAATATACGGGCAAGGGAGTTTTAATTTGCGATATCGATACAGGTATCGACTGGAAACATCTTGATTTTCGCGATCCCAGCGATACCACGAAAAGCCGCATTGTTTATATCTGGGATCAAACCCTCACGGCGATCGGTTCCGAGACGAGTGTAAAAGGATACGGAGTGCTTTATACACAAGCACAAATTAATAATGAGCTCGACGGATCGCCTGCAAACTTTGTTCGGACCGCAGATAATGATGGGCACGGCACGCACGTCTCCGGCACTCTTGCAGGCAACGGAGCCTCGATGAAGCCGAGTTACAAATATGCCGGAATGGCTCCCGATGCAGATATCATAATGGTGGAAACCGATTATTACGATTCAAGCATTATCGATGCGATGGAATGGGCGGACAGTATCGCCACAAACGTTTTGCACGAACCGCTCGTTGTGAATTGTTCATTCGGAACCGTTTTGAGCGCGCACGACGGTACAGCAGATGATGAAATCGTCGTCGATGATATATCGGCAAAACCCGGACGTGTCTTTGCAATATCAGCCGGCAATTCGGGATTGGATTATATTCACGTCTCCGGAACCATGAACGCTCACGATTCGGCAACGATAAGTTTTACCGTGCCGAGTTATACTGCAAGCAGCGGATCAGGCGACGATTATACGTATATCGATACATGGATGAACGGCGGGACCAGCGTTACGGGATATATTCAGTCGCCGAATAAAAAAACCGTCACAGCCGCACCGAACAATTATTCCAGCAACACATCGAGCGATGGTTATATGGAAGTGGACAATTACGTCAGTCCGAACAACCACAAGCTGGAAATTGCGGGATATATTCTCAATTATGACAACTCGCCGTCTCCGAGAGCCGGAACATGGATAATGAAGCTGTACAATACTTCTTCAGCCCCGGTTACCTACCACGGCTGGTTCGAATCTTCACTCGGTTCATCACAGAAAACTGTAAATGTCACCGGCGGAGATAACAATTATGTCGTAGGCAGTCCCGGCAACGCCGCGACCGCGATCACAGCGGCTGCATATACTTCGCGCTGGTACTGGAAATCGATCGATGGAAACACGTATTCATCTACGTATAACAACAGCAGCGACAATATTGCTGCGTTCAGCAGCGCAGGACCGCGCGTGGATAACGTTCAAAAACCCGACATTGCAGCTCCGGGATTCTGGCTGGTTTCAGCCTTTCCGAACAGCTCTCTTTCGGCTGTCTCGTCTTCCAATATTCCGTATGTCACGCCCGATGGAAAACATCAGGTCATGGCAGGTACAAGCATGGCATCTCCGTGTGTTGCAGGAAGCTGTGCGCTGCTTTTTCAGTACAATCCGAACCTGACCGCGGCTCAAATAAAAAACGCTATTATTTCGACAGCGACAGCAGATGCATCGACAGGCACTTCGCGACCAACTCCTCTCTGGGGATACGGCAAACTCGATGTGTTCAAGGCATTATCGCTGCTTGCGTCCGTTACCACATCGCCAGGGAGAACGCTTCTTGCATACGATCAGTGGACAAGAAGCTCGACTTCTAATGAATTTTTTGCAGCATCGAGTGAAAAATACGCCGTCCGTATCACGCCTTCTTCCAATGGAACACTGTCCGGGGTCTTTTTCCATCCTGCCTCTTCGCTGAAATTTTCCGGATCTCCGAATATTGAAATCTGGACAAATAACAGCAGCGGACTGCCCGGAAACCGTATTGCCGGACCGTTCGCCGTCGATGCGAGCGGAATTCTGGCTTCAAGCTGGAATTA
The DNA here is from genome assembly GCA_963778945.1 of Ignavibacteriota bacterium. GTDB lineage: Bacteria > Bacteroidota > Ignavibacteria > UBA10030 > UBA10030 > Fen-1254. The sequence continues at coordinate 158,715 of CAVZWL010000021.1, read as the reverse complement.
TTATGATCTCTCGACTCAGATAATTCCCGTTTCATCCGGTACCGATTATCACGTTGTTCTCTACGGATCGGCCGGTATGAATGACACACTGTCGCTTTTGTACGATGCAGGCACGATTGACGGCCGCACTTCAATGTACTCCAGCGGAACATGGACGCAGATCACAACCGGCGATGCCCGCATACGCGCTGTAGTAACGAATGCCAATACAGCCATCTCTGCACCGCTTGCTTCCTTTACGGCAACAGCCGGCACAGGCGCAGTCCTCCTGCAATGGACAAGCTCTTCGGAAACCGATGTGTATGCGTACCGCATACAATCTATGCCCCCGGATTCTTCTCACTGGATAACAATCGGATCCGTTTACGGGCATGGAACAAGTTCCTCGGCTCATAGTTATAGTTTTACGGACTCGACAGTATCCGGTTCAGGAACTTACACATACCGGCTGGCAGAGGTCGACAGCATCGGATCAGTGATCTATTCGACGAACGTACAGGTCATATACAGCAGGCCCACACAGTTTGCCGTCTTTCAGAATTTTCCGAACCCATTCACTTCTACAACGACCATTACATACGACATTGCCGAACCGAACCGTACGACGGTCCGTATTTATGATATACTTGGAAGACTTATAACAACTCTGGCAGACGAAGTTGAAGCGCCGAAAACCTATACATTGACATTCAATGCATCCAAACTTGCCGCCGGCGTCTATTTTTACAAGGTGTCCTCCGGCGGTCATACCGCGGTCAAGAAAATGATTCTCCTGCATTGACCGATTTTTCGGTTTCCCCCGATTATATTGTTCTGCCGAGAACTTTTTCCAGGAATCCCGGTCTTGTTTTTCTATTTCCTTTGCCTTTCCCGTAAAAACTATGTAGGTTTTAATCAGAAGAAAATCCGCAGCTGGAAAAATAAATTCTGGAGACCCATTCATGGCAAACTCCCTGTTTGCAAAAAAACCGTTATCACTCCTGCTGGAAGAAATGAAAGGCGAGAACCGCCTGCGCCGTGTTTTGGGCCCGGTTTCTCTGACAAGTCTCGGAGTCGGAGCGATCATAGGTACCGGAATTTTCGTTCTCACCGGAGTCGGAGCACACGACAAAGCGGGACCGGCGCTCATTCTTTCGTTTGCGGTCGCCGGCTTGGCGTGCGTTTTCGCCGCGCTTTGCTATGCAGAGTTCGCTTCCATGGCTCCCGTTGCCGGTTCCGCATATACCTACGCTTATGCAACGCTCGGTGAAATGTTCGCATGGATCATCGGATGGGATCTTGTGCTCGAATATGCGGTCGCCTCTGCCGCCGTAGCGCACGGCTGGTCTGCCCATTTTCAGGATTTGCTCAAAAGCTTCGGTTTTTTTATTCCGCATTCGTTCGCCTCCGCGCCGATCGATTTCGATACTGCGGCAGGACGTTTTTTTGCCACCGGATCGTATCTTGACCTTCCCGCTATTCTTATTACGATCGTCATTACATTCATTCTCGTTAAAGGTATAAAAGAAAGCGCCGTTTTTAATACAGTCATGGTGGCCGTCAAACTTGTCATCGTGCTTTTCGTCATTGTTGTCGGTGTCTTCTATATCGATCCGAACAACTGGCATCCTTTTGCACCGTACGGATATACGGGCATCAGTTTCTTCGGGCATACGTTGTTCGGACAAACCGGCAGCAACGGTGTTCCGCTGGGTATGCTTGCCGGAGCAGGTATTATCTTTTTCGCTTTTATCGGATTCGATTCCGTCTCGACGCATGCGGAAGAAGCGCGCATACCGCAAAAAGATGTTCCAATCGGCATTATTGCATCGCTCCTGATTTGCACGGTACTATATATTGCCGTGTCTGCAATCGTTACCGGTATGGTTCGGTACGATCAGATCGACATTAATGCGCCGGTCGCAAATGCGTTTGCGCAAAAAGGACTGCCGATGGCGCAGCGTCTTATCGATATCGGTGCGATTACCGGTATTACTTCCGTGCTGCTCGTGATGATGCTCAGCCAGCCGCGTGTGCTGCTTGCCATGGCGCGCGATGGCATGGTGCCGGTGAGTTTCTTCGGCGCGATCCATGAAAAATTCCGCACACCGTGGAAATCCACAATTCTTACCGGGATTTTTGTCGGGACGATGGCAACTCTGCTTCCGATCCGGATACTTGCAGAGCTGACCAACATCGGAACGCTCCTCGCGTTTGTCATTGTCTGCGCCGCGGTTTTTATCATGCGGAGGACCAACCCGAACGCCGAGCGTCCGTTCCGGGCCCCCTTAGGATCTTTTACGCCCATTGCCGGCATGGTCTGCTGTTCCATTTTGATGTTTTCCCTCCCGGTCGAAAATTGGTGGCGGCTGATTATCTGGCTGCTGATCGGTTTTATTATATATTTCGCCTACGGCCGCAGACATTGCATCACTGCACGAATTCGCCGCGGAGAAGTGATTGTTCCGAAAGAATAGCAAATGGTAATGAGAGTGCTGAGTGCGTAGTGCTTGGTGCTGAAGTCAGCAAGAATTAAAAGAAAAACGGAATAAACATTTTTGTCCGCAGCATATATTCTTTGTACTGTTGTACCGAAATATCGGATACATTCGGCCTCATCCGCTTTTGCAGTGGCTCCCAGACAGAGCGCCGCTATGGCCGTCAGGGAAATCGAAGACCAGGTTACATTTTTAAGAAATGCTCCCCACGCAAGAAAGAGAAGCGAAGCATACAGCGGGTGGCGAATGTAGCGGTATATCCCGGAGGTCACAAGAACCGAAGTTTTTTCGAACTCCAGCAAAGTCTCGTCTTCACGACTGTTTCCCGGTTTGCCCCCATGGTGTTTGCTTGCAGTACGCAGCCGAAAAAAACCAAATCCAAGCACGATCAACGATCCGCATAAGAACAGCCATGAAATAATTTGGAATGCCGACAATGGATCGATAAACCAGGATCGGAGATTGACCAGGATAAGCGCAGCGATCACTTCCCATGCGAAGAATCTATAAAAACCGTGGGAGCCAATCCTGAGTAGCGACTTTCTGGAAGTATAAACAATCCATAGTGAAACTGCTGCAAAAATAATTATTTTGATCGTTTCAGCATTCATAAAATCTCCAGCTGTTTGTTGTCACTTTATCCGCATGCGCCGCATCTGCCCGTCACAAAAGAGAATTATTGAACTGGAACATCCGGACAGCATTTTTCTCTCCGGACCTGAGCACATAAGTACACATTTCTGTGCATATTTTCAAGTATTGTCTTTCAACTCCCGGATTATTCCTGAGTCAAGCGCTGTTCGATGGATCTTGCGAAATGCTTTCACAACGATCGGCACAATGTCTGGCGACAGTCCTCAAAAAATGATACTAAATCCCATATGATTTGCCAACGACGAACTAAAAACTACGAACCAAATAACTTCATTCTCTTTGCTGCCTCCTGTCTTCTGAATTCTGTTTTCTTTTCATTGCTCATTGATGATTTTCTACGTAATTTCATGAGGTAAAGTCATTTGAGCGAAGGTATTTATCGGTGCAACGGCTTAAAAACATACTGCAGCAGCGCAATACAATCGTTATCAAAATCGGCACAAATCTACTTGCCGATAAAAAAACCGGTATTCACATGGAACGGCTGGCGGCTATTGCCCAAAGTGTATCCCATTTGCGTGCACTCGGAAAAAATGTTGCCATCGTCACTTCCGGCGCTATCGGCGCAGGTGTTGCCGCCCTGCAGCTGAACGAACGTCCAAAAACTATTCCGGAAAAACAGGCAACTGCGGCGATAGGTCAGCCCCTGCTTATGGAATCCTATGAAACTGCATTCCGTGCACAGCGGCAGGTTATTGCTCAAATATTATTGACAAAAGACGATTTTACAAACCGCGGACGTTACGTCAACGCCAAAAATACGTTTGCGGCGCTGTTCGAGCACGGCGTCGTTCCGATCATTAACGAAAACGATACCGTGGCTGTTGAAGAAATCAAACTCGGAGACAACGACAATCTCTCTGCTATGGTCGCCACGCTCATCGAAGCGGATATTTTGCTGATTCTTACCGACATAGACGGGCTGTACACGGATGACCCGGCGTGTAATCCGGATGCGGAGCTTATTCACATGGTGGAAAAGCTGACGCCGCAGATCGAACGGCTTGCGAAAAAGAGCAAGAGCGAACTCAGCACAGGAGGTATGATTACAAAAATTCAGGCCGCAAAACGATGTATCAATGCCGGAATTGTCATGATCATTGCCAACGGGAAAAATCCGGAAACGATCAAAACACTTTTCGAAGGTAATTTCCGCGGAACGGTTTTTCTTCCAGGTTCGAAAATAATTTCGGTTCGAAAACAATGGATCGGCCTGTTTTCGCATCCTGCGGGATCAATTTTCATCGACGACGGCGCGCAAAAAGCGCTCATGAAACATCAGAAGAGCCTGCTTGCATCCGGTATCACCGATGTACGCGGCGAATTTAAAGCTCGGGAAATTATTTCCGTGTTCGCGCTTTCCGGCAAAGAAATCGGAAAAGGAATCTCCGCTTTCTCAGCGGCAGAACTCGGCATCATTAAAGGAAAGAAAAGCTCTGAAATTGAAAAACTGCTGGGCCGCAGAGCCCCGGCGGAAGTCATCCACCGGGACAACCTGGTTATGGGAGAAGAATAAATGGCAACAGTTCATGAAAAAGCTCTATCGGTGAAGCGGGCAAGCCGCATTCTCGCAAATGCATCGACAGCGAAGAAAAACGCTTTGTTAAAAGCGATTGCTGCAGAGCTCAAAAAAGAAACACGGACGATTTGCGAGGCGAATGCGATTGACCTGCAGCTTGCATGGGAATCCGGACTCTCCGGAGTCATGCTTGACCGGCTTACGCTGGACGAGAAGCGCATAGCACAAATGATTGCCGGTGTTCGTGATGTTATTAAACTGCCGGACCCGGTCGGTGAAGTTTTCGGAAAACGGCGCCCTCCGAACGGTCTGGTCATTGAGAAAATGCGCGTTCCGCTCGGATCGGTGGGCATCATTTATGAAGCACGCCCGAATGTTACCGTTGACGCATCTGTGTTATGCCTCAAAACCGGCAATACCGTTCTTCTGCGCGGCGGATCGGAAGCTATCGGGACCAACACAGTACTTGTGAAGGCTATAAAAACCGCTTTGAATAAAGTCCATCTGCCGGACAGCTGCGTGGAACTCATTGAAACCACGGACAGGAGCGCTGTTGCGGAAATGATCAAAGAGGACAAGTCTATCGATGTCATTATTCCGCGGGGAAGCCAGACGCTGATTCGGTTCATTGCGGAAAACTCCAGCATACCGGTGATCGTACACGGTGAAGGCAATTGTCACATCTATGTCGACAGTTCAGCCGATTTTAAAACCGCTGAAAAAATCGTCGTCAATGCAAAGGTGCAGCGTCCATCCGTTTGCAATGCGGCGGAAAAACTTCTGCTCCATGAAAAAATTGCCGGCACATTCCTGCCTCGCATTGCGCAGGCGCTGAGGAAAGAAAATGTTCAACTGCGCGGCGACGAACGGGCCGTTTCCATCGTTGCGGATATCAGTCCGGCGGAAGATGCAGATTGGCCTCGTGAATATCTGGATCTCATTATGGCAATCAAGGTGGTCAAAAACATCGATGAAGCTATCGACCATATCAACACATACGGAACGCACCATTCCGATGCCATCGTTACAAAGAATAAAAAGAACGGAGAGAAATTCCTGCGGGAAGTCGATTCCGCCGCCGTCTATGTCAATGCCTCGACACGTTTTACCGACGGTTATGAATTCGGACTCGGTGCAGAAATCGGCATCAGCACGCAAAAACTTCATGCCCGGGGACCGATGGGATTGGTTGAATTGACCGGTGCAAAATTTATCGTGCACGGGAAAGGAACTGTTCGAGCATAATGGCCGCTTCGTTCGTTTCCCTTCTGCATGCTCCGGCGCCGCTCAAAAAGCTCTCAATATGTTTTCGGAGGACGCCGCTTCTCTTTCTTTTTTTCCTTTCGATTTTACCTTCTGCAGCTTCGCTTCAGGGGCAGGAAAAACAATATTATTTTTTCCATCCGTATTCGTACGGCTCGGACGCACTCTATAATCCGGTATCGCTTCTTGCGGACGGCGGATTCGATTCGTACCAAATTCTCGACCGGCAGCCGACATGGCAAAACATCGAATGGAACGTTGCGGCTACTAACGTCTGGCGAAGCCTCATCTCGCCTCTTCCTGTCATCAGTGCATTCGGCTGGAAACGATTCATACGCCAGGAAATCATTCCCTCAAGTTTCAATATCAACGATGCACAATACGCGCCTAATATTGCTCTCCATACTATCGGAGGAGGCATGGAGTACCGGAAAATATCGGAATGGTATGATTATTATAATGTCCCGCTTCCGTATCTCTGCGGCATATTGACATGCGTCGCATACGAGTTTATCAACGAAACTGTCGAGAACGGTCCCCAGACCTCTCCGAACGAGGATTGCATTCCGGATGTGCTTATATTTCAGCCGCTGGGTTTTATTCTGTTTGGTTTCGACGGCGCTGCTGAATTTTTTTCTTCCACACTGCAGATGAACGACTGGTCGGAACAGACGGGGCTTTCATTCGCACCGTTTGCAGTGCGCAATGCGGGACAAAACTTCGTTATGAAACTCGCATTGAACCAAAATCGTTCGACGAATCTTTTTTTCCATTTCGGCGAATTCGCTCTTCTTGGCCTTTCGCTCAAAACAAATTCCGAATATGCCGTTTCTTTCGGAGGGGGATTCGCTTCGACCGGCGTGAAAGACCTTCCGACGATAAACGGAGTTCCTTCCAACACAGTCACATCAGGACCGATGGCGGGCATTTACTACGACCGGAACAATTCTCTGCTTGCATCCGCGGTGTATTCTGCTAATCAGAACACCCGCTTTCGTTTGAATCTTTTTCCGGGAATGCTGAGCAGTTCGGAATATTGTCCCGGGATTTTCCTTGCTCTTGCTTCCAACGGATCGACGACAGCCGGATTGACGATGCGAATTCTTCCCGTCGGCCTGAGTTTCTTCTCGCCGCATTAATAATGCAATCAAGGAGCTTCTATGAATCAGGATAATACAGGAAGCGAATTCAAACGAGGGCTCGGCCTTTTCGATTCTACCATGATCGTCGTCGGTTCGATGATCGGATCCGGCATTTTTATTGTCAGCGCCGATATTTCGCGGGCGCTCGGCTCGGCCGGCTATTTGCTGCTCACATGGTTTGTGACAGGTCTTATGACCGTTATTGCCGCATTGAGCTACGGAGAACTTGCCGGTATGATGCCGCGAGTCGGAGGCCAATATGCGTACTTGCGCGAAGCGTATAATCCGTTTATCGGATTTCTCTACGGCTGGACACTGTTTCTTGTTATTCAAACCGGGACGATTGCCGCGGTTGCCATGGCATTCGGCAAATTCACTGCCGTACTTTTTCCCGTTCTGGGCGAGCAGCATATTCTTTTGAATGCAGGCGGATTACATATCAGCGCGGCTCAGTGTACGGCAATTGCGAGCCTGGCGGTCCTGACCGGCATCAACATGTTCGGATTGCAGGAAGGGAAAATCATACAAAATATTTTTACATCGACGAAGATTATTGCGCTCACGGGTCTTATTGTGCTTGGCATCATACTCCAGCGGAATGCGCAGGTGTTCGAATCGAATTTTTCATCTCTATGGAAGGCAGCAGCGTCCGTCTCGGATGGCGGCATTATAAAAATTCTCCCGCTCTCCGGAGTTGCATTGTTTGCGGCGTTCGGCGCCGCCATGGTGGGATCTCTGTTCTCGAGCGATGCGTGGAATAATATTACGTTCACGGCAGGGGAGGTAAAAAATCCGCGCAGGAATATACCGCTGTCTCTTGCGCTTGGCGTCGGTATCGTGACGCTCATCTATATTCTCTGCAACGTTTCGTACCTCAGCGTTCTTCCGCTTTCCGGGAATCCTCAATCGGCGGATGCAGCGGGACGGGGCATTCAATTCGCCGCAAGCGACCGCGTGGGGACTGCGGCGGCGGAACAGATTTTTGGCGTCAGCGGCGCAGTGATGATGGCGATTCTCATTATGATTTCTACATTTGGCTGCAACAACGGTCTGATCCTTGCAGGCGCACGGGTTTCCTACGCTATGGCAAAGGATGGATTGTTTTTCAAATCTGCAGGAAAACTCAATAAAAAATCTGTGCCTGGAGCGGCCCTGATTGTTCAGGGGATCTGGGCTGCAATTCTTTGTTTAAGCGGAACATACGGCAATCTGCTGGACTACGTTATTTTTGCAGTGTTGATTTTTTACATCCTTACGATCGGCGGAGTTTTTATTCTGCGGAAAAAACTTCCGGATGCCGAACGTCCCTACAAAACATTCGGCTACCCAGTCCTTCCTGTTTTGTATATTGTCCTCGCGGCAGCCATATCGATCGATTTGCTTATCTATAAACCGCAGTACACGTGGCCGGGACTCATCATCGTGCTGCTCGGAATTCCAGTGTATTTTCTGTGGAAGAAAAACAGGAGCGGTAAACCGTGAACTGCAAACGGTGAACAGTAAATGATGAAGAGTTGACGATGAATGAATCTCCGAACCAAGAACTACAGCCGGAGGCCTGTGAATGTCATCATGCGTCAGCATGATTCTAATCGGAGGATTTATATAACTAAGAACTGAGAACTACGAACTTATTAACGTCCCGTCCGTTTGTCGCCGCTCGTGCGTGCGCCTGCATCGGCCGGAATAGATGTTTGTGTGGTTTGAGAACGAGTGCGGGTCGATGTATCTGAAGTATTTGTCGGGCTCGGCGGGTTTTGCACCGTTCCGCCTGCCGGTGCCGGGGCAGGTGTTCCCGGTGAAGGAAGAGGTTGTATGGGTACTGGCGGAGGTTCGGGGTCCGGATATCCGGGATATACTACCGGGAGAGTTGAAATGGCGCCGTTTGAGGTATCCTCGTTCGTTTCGGATTCGTCGAAAGTGAAGGCGAGCTGCGTGTAGCATCCGCTTAAAAGCAGGGATCCGGAGAGTATCAAAAAGCAAAAAAACTTGCGGTTTCTTCTGCCGGTGATTTTCAGTCCCTCATTTATCATATCGGTTTTCCTTCTCTCACAGCTCAAGCAATCCGCGTGCCGCCCCTTTTTGTCGTTTTATACCTATTTTTCCAATTTTCTATTGTAGCTGTGTAGCAAAAAGAGGACACTTTTAAGTTAAAAAAAAATATCTAAATATCCCAATGATCAGGATAGGTATAAGTCAATGGTGAATGATGAATAGTCGATCGAATGAGTCCATCGTTCTTGGTTCTTCGTGCTGAGGTTTAAAAAACGCATTCAGAACTGCAAACCAAGCAACTTCTTAACCGCATCACCTCAGTGTATCAATACCAAGCACTAAGAACTCCGAACTGCCGCACTTCCTTATCTCTTGCCTTTTGCCCGGGGCTTGTTTACATTTTACCGATGCAAAAAAGCTGACTCGTGTCAACCGCTGAGGGCTTTTTATGTATTTCGACACCATGCAATAAAGGATTGTTATGAAACCATCATTATCGCAGATCATAGTTCCTGTGTTTTCTGTCCTCCTTTTAGGATTCAATCCGCCTCAGGACAAAGCCGATTCCTCAGCCGCGGCTGTCATCACTGCGGAAAAAATTCTCGGTCATATCAAAGTCCTCGCTTCGGACGAATTCGAGGGACGTGCCCCCGGAACCAAAGGCGAAACGCTTTCCGTGAACTATATCATCGAACAGTGTAAAAAACTCGGATTGGAGCCGGGAAATCCGGACGGCACGTATCGACAGCATGTGCCTCTTGCCGGTTTCCGTGCACAGAGCTTATCTGCAAATTTCACCGCCGGCAGCCGGACAATCACAACAGATTTCCCGAACGATATCGTACTGGTATCCCGGCGTTTTGTCAACGGAGAAGTGTCGGTCAAAAATTCAGACATGATTTTTGTCGGCTACGGCATCGCAGCGCCGGAATACGGATGGGACGATTATAAGAATGTCGATGTTCGAGGCAAGACAATCGTCATGTTGATCAATGATCCTCCCATTCCGGATCCGAAAGATCCTTCCCGACTCGATTCGACGATGTTCGGAGGCAAAGCAATGACTTACTACGGCCGGTGGACATATAAGTACGAAATTGCCGCACAAAAAGGAGCCGCTGCTGCCATCATCGTTCATGAAACGAAAGAAGCCGGATATCCTTTTCAGGTAGTTTCCGGCAGCAGAAATCTCGAAAATTTCGATATCGTGTCGGCGGACAGCGATACCGCGCGGACAGTCATCGAGTCCTGGATCACGGTGGATAAGGCGCGGGAGCTTTTTGCCGCATGCGGAAAAAATTTCGACGAGTTGAAGAAGTCCGCCGTTCGAAAAGATTTTCGTCCCATCACGCTCGGTGCACAGGCAAACTTATCTTTGCAAAATTCCGTCCGCAAAATCTATTCGGACAATGTCATCGCCAAATTGGAAGGGTCCGACCCGAAACTTAAAAATGAATATATCGTTTACACTGCTCACTGGGATCACCTGGGACGCGATCTGAACTTAAAAGGAGATCAGATCTATAACGGTGCAGTCGATAACGCTTCCGGTGTTGCCGCCATTCTGGAAGCGGCCGATGCATTCGCTCATTTGAAGATCGCACCCAAACGCACCGTGTTGTTTCTGCTGGTAACCTCGGAAGAAAAAGGATTGCTCGGCTCGCACTATTATTGCACCGCGCCTCTTTACCCGCTCTCTCAGACACTTGCGGAATTCAACGTGGACGGACTCAGTCATTGGGGAAGGACAAAAGACGTCATCAGCATCGGTGAAGGCAGGTCGACATTAGATGGAATTCTGGCCGCTGCAGCAAAAGAGCAAGACCGCGTAGTTTTTCCGGACAAGGATCCGGAAAAAGGATATTTTTACCGTTCCGATCATTTTGAGTTCGCAAAAAAAGGTGTGCCGGTACTGGATATTGCAGCTGGATTCGATTTTAGGGGCCAGCCGGAAGGATACGGCAAACAAAAGCACGATGAATATACGGCTCGCTTTTATCATAAGGTCACCGATGAAATCCAACCGGACTGGGATCTTTCCGGCGGCGTTGAAGACGCACAGCTTTTGTTTGAGGTCGGGTATCATGTCGCTCAAGGAGAAAACCGGCCCCTCTTGAACCCGGGAGCGGAGTTTGGCAAAAGTAAGTAAACTGTGAACTGCAAACGGTAAATGGTAAAGAGTCGATCGAATGAGTTCGTCGTTCTGTGTACGGATGTGCCCGCCTGAATAACTGCCAACCCGCTGCGCATTTTGGCGGGTGTCCTCAGTCGGCGTCGCCGCAATGCGGGCAGGATGCAGTTCAACTTTGAGCAGTTGTTTGGTTTTTCAATTCTTTTGTTTTTAGGTTTCTCTTTGAGTAAACGGATACTCATTCTTTATCTTTTGCATTTCTTTTACACACGACAAAGACGAGGACGTACATGGGGAAACAAAAACTGCCGCATTGTTCAGCTTCGGCTCTTTTTTTCTTTAGCGCTCTTTTGACATTCGCACTGACCGGGTGTTCACCGGCCTATCTTCAGAATCTTACGACCGAGGGTGCGTTTTTTCAGCCGCCCGTGCAGATGGTCCATGATACAGTGCAGACCATCACTCTGCGTCCGAGCGTATCGATGATCACACCGCAAACCCTAACGGGAAGGCTTTCCGGACATACGCGTGTAGACGGCAATGGTGTATATGAGATCGATACGATCAATTCAACGACACCATACTACCAGGAACCGACAGGTGTCGACATTCATCCATTTAACGGGAATAATTTTAGCTGGAACATGCCGGGTGTTCTGTACGGACTCGCTCTTGATATACCCGTTTCGTCCGGTTTTGCGTTCAGTGCAGGAGGGAGTTATGCATCTCTCGGCGGTGAACCCTATTGGCAGGTGTACGGGATGATAAGTTTTTTCTCATTCAGCAGCCGGCAGGTCGCAGTTCGGTTCGATGCCGGAATGGAATGGCAAAATATAAAATACGAAATTGAATTTGTTCGGAGGTCAACCCCTCTCTTCCCGCTTATCGGATATGAGGACTACTCCGTTGAATTCGACAGGTTTCTACAAATCGAAACTGAAAAGAATTATTTTACAGCATTGACATTGAATAGCACATTCGAAACACCCGTCAATATTTTTCTTCAGGCAGCAGCAGTCCGGCAGATGCTTTTTCAGAATATGGCCGGAGGTCAAGGTTTATTCTCTTCGGTATACGAAGCGCAGCTCCTCTTTTCTCTTACTCCGGGGTTCAGCGTCCGGCTGACCGATAAACTTTCCGTTGTCCTCGGTGTGCGGTTTGTCTGGGATGTCGGTACCGGAAACGGCGCCTCAAACGATGTATCAGCCGCTGCTGCAATTCGATATGGGACTATAATCAGTAAGTGGTAGCCGGAGGCCTGAAAATGTTATTACGCGTCAGTGGGATTCAATTTGGAGAACAGTAAACTGTGAATGACCGGTTTCTCGGTGAGAAAAACAGGAGACAAACATTGTGACCCGCGGCACGTTGTGACGATGCCCTCTTGCGAAAGAAGATTTATTTCGTATTTTTCCATTGCATTTTTTGTCCCTGCGATAAAGAGGAAAACAATGAAGAGGAAACAAATACTACCGCAATGCACCGTTACGGCACTTTTCTTCTGCAGCGTTGTTCTGACGTTCGCACTGAGCGGATGCGCGACAACATATCTTCAGAATCTCACATCCGAAGGTCCTTTTTTTCAGCCCCCCGTCCAAATGATTCATGATACGCTGCAGACCATCACGATTCGTCCGAGCGTATCGATTGTAACACCGCAAACATTGACGGGCCGGCTTGCCGGACATACACAAGTAAACGGAAATGGTATATATCAGGTCGATACCGATAAGACGACGATACCATATCATTACAAAGATTCAGGCAACAATACGCACGATTTTGAGGGGACGAATTTTTACTGGAACCTGCCGGGCGCCATGTATGGACTTGCCCTTGACCTTCCTTTTTCTTCTACAAATTCGATCAGTCTCGGCGGCAATTATGCGCCGCTCAACGGCGAACCGTACTGGCAGGCATACTGTATGATCAGCAATTTCTCTATCAGCAGCCGGCATATGGCGGTCAGGTTCGATCTCGGATTAGAATGGCAGCACCTGAAGTACGACGTTGAATTTGTCCGAACGATAAGTTCATTATCCAACCCCACAAGCGTAGAATTTACGGAACTTCGGCAAAACCAAACATCTGCGAATTACTTTATTGCATTAACGCTGAACAGCGTCTCACAAACTTCAAGAGTCCATCTTTTTCTTCAAGCAGCCGGTGTTCGACAGATGCTCTTCTCTATTTCGGATATGACCGGATCTCAAAGTTATTTGAACGATGAAACACAGACACACTACCTGTATTCACTGACGCCGGGATTCAGCGTTCAATTGGCAGATAACTTTTCAGCCGTGTTTGGAGTTCGGTTTGTCTGGGATGTTAGTACGGACAGCGCATCGCAGACGATGTATCAGCCGCTGCTGCAGTTCGATATGGGATTTTAATCAGTAAATAGTAAATGGTGAATAGTTAATGGTCAATGGTAGCCGGAGGTCTGCCCGCCTGCATCATCTTCTGGCGGGCCTGATGATGTTGTTCCACGGCAGTGGGATTCAATTTGGAGAATAGTTAATGAACTGTATAAGTTCCATGTGTGGATGTGCTGCAGTACCCGCTTGAATGACCGTGTCCTCAGTCGTCGTCGCCGCAATGCGGGCAGGCTGCCGTTCAAAGTTTAACAATTTAACAATGAGAGTTTCTGGGGTTTATTGATTCTTAGTTTTTTTAAACTTCAGCACTACGCACCAAGCACTCAGAACTTTTTTAATTTCAGCAGCCTTCTTCCTGCTTCTGCAAGCGTTTCTTCTTTCTTGGCAAAGTGGAAGCGGATATATTTCCGGATATCTTCTCGGAAAAAACTGGAACCCGGAACGGCAGCAACACCGATTTGCTTGATGAGCCATTCGCAAAATTCCGTATCGCTGCCTCTTCTGAATTTTTCTATATCTACCAAGACGTAATACGCTCCTTCAGGAATCGTAAATTGTAAATTTGCCCGGTCCAGGCAGTCCAGAAAAATATTCCGCTTGCGTGTATAAGAACGCGCCAGTTCTTCATAGTACGCCTCCGGCATGGTCAGTCCGGCAACAGCAGCTTCCTGCAAAGGTGCGGCCGCTCCCACCGTAAGAAAGTCATGTACTTTGCGTATACCTGTAATGACTTCAGGCGCTGCAATCACATAGCCGAGCCTCCAGCCGGTAATGGAATAGGTCTTGGAAAGCGAACTGCAGGAAATCGTGCGTTCGAACATTCCGGGCAGCGAGGCGATATAGGAATGACGATGCGGGGCATAGACGATGTGCTCATACACCTCGTCCGTAATCACGAACGCATCGTGCTCCTGCGCCATGCGGGCAATGCTGCGCAGTTCCGGTTCGGTAAACACTTTGCCGGAAGGATTTGAAGGATTGCATAATATGAGCGCTTTCGGCTTTTGTTTGAACGCGCGCAAAAGTTCTTCTTCCGTAAAATGAAAATCGGGAGGATGAAGCGGAACATAGATGGGTTCGGCTCCGCTGAGTATTGCGTCGGCGGCGTAGTTTTCGTAGAACGGAGAAAAGACAATCACTTTATCACCCGGATTGCAAGCCGTCATCATGGCGGCCATCATCGCTTCCGTGCTTCCGCAGGTAACAACAATGTTCTCCTCGGGATTCAAATCGAGTCCCATAAAGCGCGATTGTTTTTCCGCAAGCGCTTTTCGGAAATTTGCAGCTCCCCACGTAATGGCGTACTGATGCGGTCCGGTGCCGGAAATCCGCTTCAATGCATCGGTTAATGCTGCGGGAGGCTCGAAATCGGGAAATCCCTGAGAGAGATTTATTGCGCCATGCTGAAGTGCAAGACGCGTCATCCGGCGTATGACCGACTCGGTAAAAAGTCCGGTTCGTTTGCTGATATCGGGCATGGTTCTTGTTAAAAATGAACGTGCTGCAGTGCTGCGGTGTTGCGGTGCTGCAGTGCCCGCCTGAATGACTGTTTACCCGCCGCGCATTTTGGAGGGCGCACCAGTCGGGCAGGCTGCGGTTCAAGGTTCCAAGTTCTTATTGCTTGGTTCAATGTGGTTTTGTTCATCAGTTATTTAGTTTGACGATTTCTATGAACCATTTACCGCTCTCCGTTTTCAATCTGCTTTTTATTATTTTTCAACGTTGGACGGCAGCACTTTGAACGTTGAACGGATTTACTGCTTTCCAGCTATAAGCACTTCGGCGATTTGCACGGCATTGGTTGCTGCGCCTTTGCGGACATTATCGGAAACGATCCAGAGATTGACGCCGCTCGGAACGGAGTAATCTTTCCGTATGCGTCCCACGAAGACTTCGTTTTTGCCGTACGCATTGATGGCAAGCGGGTACACGTTATTGCGCGGATCGTCCTGAACGATAATGCCCGGGGCGTTCTGTAAAATTTTGCGGACTTCTTCAGGCGTGCACGGCTTTTCGAATTCCACATTCACGGCTTCGCTGTGTCCGCCGATCACCGGGACGCGAACAGTGGTTGCCGTGACGGGAATATTTTCCCCCATGATCTTGACGGTCTCCTGCATCATTTTTTGTTCTTCTTTTGTATATCCGTTTTCGAGAAAAACATCGATGTGAGGAAGAACATTATATGCAATCGCATGCGGAAATTTTTTGGTTCGTACTGCTCGGTTTGCCATTTCATCTTCAAGCTGATCGGCTCCTTTTTGCCCGGCGCCGGTCACCGATTGATATGTCGATACGACAACGCGTTTGATCCGAAAAACATCGTGCAGCGGTTTGAGCGCAACGACCATCTGGATGGTAGAACAATTGGGATTGGCAATAATGCCGTGATGCTTGAAAATATCGGACGGGTTCACTTCCGGCACGACAAGGGGTACCTGTTCTTCCATTCGGAACGCGCTGCTGTTGTCGATGACGACAGCCTTATGTTCCACAGCCTTGGGTGCAAATTCGATACTGACAGATGCACCGGCTGAAAAAAGCGCTATATCGACGCCGGAAAATTCCCCGGTTTTTAATTCCCGCACTGCAACGGATGTTCCGTTGAATTTCACTTCCTTGCCGGTCGACCGGGCAGTTGCGAGCGGAACGAGTTTTCCGACGGGAAATTTTCGTTCTTCCAAAACTTTGACCATCGTGCTTCCGACTAAACCGGTGGCACCGACAACCGCTACAGTATAAAGCTTCACAGCAGATCTCCTTGTGCTAAATAAGTTCTTCGAATGTCTGCCGCGGGCGGATGACGCGCACGCGGTCGCCGTTGACCATGACCTCTGCCGGACGGAGGCGTCCGTTGTAATTCGAGGTATTGACAAAACCGTAAGCTCCTGCCGTCAGCACAGCAAGTATCTCGCCTTGACCGACTTTTGCAAGCATACGGTCCTTTGCCAAAAAGTCGCCGCTCTCGCAAATGGGTCCCACTACATCGACCTGCCTATGCTCATACGTATTGATCGCCGCAGGAACGATCTGGTGGTGAGCGCCGTAAAGACTCGGTCTCAATAAATCGTTCATCGCTCCGTCCACAACGACGAATTTTTTAGCAGATGTCTCTTTAGTATAAAGCACTTTCGTTACAAATGCGCATGTGTCCGCTATGAGCGAGCGTCCAGGCTCGACCCAGACGGAACAGCCGGTTTCCCGCAGCATCGGCAGCACCGCGGTCATAATGTCTGCAGGCGAAGGAATGTTGTCGTGAGCCTTATCTTCGAGAGGCAGCGCTTCATGCTGAAGGGCGTTAAAATATTTCACGCCGAAGCCGCCTCCAAAATCTATGTGCCGTATCATAATTCCGGCTTCTCGCAATTTTCCGATAAGGTCTATAATGCTGCGCGCTGTATCGACGAACGGTTCGGCTTTAATAATCTGAGATCCGATATGGGTATGAATGCCGACAATGTCGATGGCCGGAAGTGCGGCCGCATAACGGTATACCTCCAGCGCCTGAGTGTCTTCGATGCCGAACTTGTTCGTATGCAGTCCCGTTGTGATATACGGGTGGCTTTGCGCGTCGATATGCGGATTGATGCGGAATGAAATTCTCGCTCGTACGTTTGCACGCATTGCCAGCCGGGAAATAGCCTGCAATTCCTGCACCGATTCCACATTGAAGGCAAAAATATTCTTTTGCAGGGCGTATTCGATTTCATCATCGCGCTTGCCGACGCCTGCAAATGAGGTTTTGTGCGGAGGAAATCCCGCCTTGAGTGCAAGATATAATTCGCCGGCAGAAACGATATCGGCGCCGGCTCCTTCTTCAGCAAAGATTTTCAGAATTGCCGGGTTGCTGTTCGCCTTCAGTGCATAGCAAATCGTGTGGTCGAACTCCCCGAACGCCGCTTTCAGAGACCGGAAGTTCTCGAGAATCCGATTTTTGCTGTACACATACAGCGGTGTGCCGTATTCTTCCGCCAGCTCGACAAACGGAACATCTTCGCACATCAGTATATTCTCTTTATAGCAGATACTGCTCATAAAACGCCCGTCAATAAAAACCAAAGCAATGCAGGAGATATTCGTACGGCAGCTGCAGGACGAATACGATTGACATCATAAAATTCTGGAACGCTTCGACGTTGAGAAGCACGAGAACAATAAGAATTCCGGCAAAACCGAGCTGACGGTATTTCTCGCCGATTTTTTCCGGAAGCAGGGAACAAAGCACGTGCGAACCGTCGAGCGGCGGAACAGGAATTAAATTGAACACCGCAAGAAAAATATTGAGGGAGATTCCAGCTGCAAACATTTTCGTAATAAATGCAAACAAAGTGTGCGTAAAATCGTTTCCGGCGTTCTTCAACGGAGCGCCGACCGATACGCTGAACATATAACCGAAGACGCACAGCAGTGCAACGCCGAAATTAGACAGCGGTCCCATCAGAGATACGAGAATATCGTCCCGTCTATAATTTTTAAAATTTGCAGGATTGACGGGAACCGGTTTTGCCCAGGCGACCATAATCGGAATTTTTGCAAAAAATGCCATAAGAGGCAGCACAATTGAGCCGAAAAAATCGATATGCGGAATCGGGTTGAACGTCAGCCGGCCCATATCCCGCGCGGTCGGATCCCCGAGGCGCAGCGCCATAAGGCCGTGCGCAACTTCGTGCACAACCACGGAAAAGAGCAAAATCGGCAAGACATAGAGATGGTCCACATTCATCCTTTCAAAAAAGAAAAATTCCCGTCGGCGACCTCATAAAAGCTGGGGAAAACGTTGCCAGCGGGACTTTTTCTTTCTTCTAATTTACAAAAAATCCGGTGGAATTCAACCTTCTCTGCCGGAACTTTATTTTCTGTGTTGCTTTTCCCCTCTTCGCTTCTCATATTTATACTCACAATATCGGCAGCACTCATCACCGGAAGTAATCGTTCATGACGAAAAAAAAGACAATGCAGCAATCGATCATCACAGGTCTTGTTGTTTTTTTTCTCGCAGCCGTTCCCTGTGCGGCCCAGGCACAGGAATCTGTCCGGCATCCCTGGTGGGTGAATATGGGAGGCGGACCCGGACTTGTCGGCAGCGCCGGTGCGATGACGGCGGGATTCGAATATTCGGAACAATTCGGCGGCATGATTCTCTCCGGCCGGCTGCTGGGTTCGACCAATAAAAATCCGACCATACTCGAATACAGCCCTTCCAATGTCGTCTATAAAATGGCGGAGTATGCCGTTCTGTACGGACCGGCATATCAGTACGGCAACTATCTTGTTTCTGCCGGTGCAGGAATCGGACTCGTTCGTGCCATCTATGAAAACGACAACGAAATAACAACGTGGAAAAGTTCGAGTGTCAGTCTGCCGCTTGAAGCGCAATGGTGCTGGCGGCCGGCACATTTTGTCGGATGCGGTTTCTATGCGTACGCCAGTCTGAATTTTGAGAAAACTTTTTCCGGACTCTGGTTTTTTGCGCAAGTCGGTCTATGGTGACTTGTGATTTTTAACGTCTGGCTTGTCTTCTGTATTACGAGCATCGTTGCATCGATGACGCCCGGACCTGCGGTGCTGCTGATAACTTCGCAGGGAGCGCGTTCGGGTGTCCGGGCAGGATTTTTCGGAGCGCTGGGAATTTGCACGGCCAATATTCTTTACTTCATTCTTTCTTCCCTGGGACTGGCGGTGGCTCTGCACAGCGCAGCAACGCTTTTTTTTATTGTGAAATTGTGCGGTGCAGGATATCTGATCGTCATCGGAGTACAGAACATTCTCTCTTCGTTCAAAAATCCGGGATCGCTCGCCATACCGTTAAACGGAAAGCATGCGGAAAAACAGAACACGTTTTTACAGGCCTTTGCAACTCAAATTTCAAATCCCAAAGCGATCCTCTTTTTCACTTCCCTGGTGCCGCAGTTTATTAATCCGGCCGGGAACATTCCACTTCAATTTTCTCTTCTTGCAGCAACAGATGTGACCCCCGAGATTTTGATACTGACCGGATACGGATGGCTGGGAGCCCGCGGAGGGAAAATGATGCAGCAAAACCCTTCTCTTGCACGCTGGATCGACAGGGCCTCCGGAGCCATTCTTATTGCCATCGGCCTGCATCTGATTTTTTTTCAGGACTGGAAGATGTAGTCATGAATGCCTGGTCTGTAGTGCGGGAGTTCGAATAAGCAAAAAATGGCCTCTCTTGTCCATTGAATAATAATTTCACATCCGGATATCTTCCTGCTGCTTTTCCGCTGATTCTGCTTACGGGTATATAAAATTTTTTCAAGCATCCCGAAGCTTATTGCGAACATATCATATATCTCATAAAACGCGGCAAAGAAGCAAGTTTTAACGAGGAAGGGATTCGACTAACAATAAACTAAGAACCAAGCACTACGAACCAAACAACTGCTTTCATGGGTCAGATAATGAATCTTCGATCTCTTTTTTGTAACTTATTAGTTCAATCAAATATGTTTTTTAATGCATGACTGACACAAAACGCGAACATAGGCAGATACAAATGAAGTATCGGTATATATGGTATATTTTTCTCTGCGGCATTATAGGCGCAGCAAACCTCTTTGCCGAGGATCAATATCCCGTCAAAAAAATACTCATTATTACCGAAGGAATATCGGATATTAAAAACATCGCGATGGGAGACGCTCGGCAGCTGGCGGACCTCATGGGTCATTTTTCGACCTCCGTTACCTTAAAAGGCGTGCACGATTACCGCCTCGGCGAACTCAATAACTACGATTTTATTTTTTATGTCGGATTCAATCTCCGCAACGAAGTTCCAGCAAAGTTTCTGGTCGATGTCATGACGGCCCAAAAACGCGTTATCTGGCTCAACACAGGAATGATCGAATTCTGCCGGCGCTATGACGTTCAAAAAAGATTCGGCTTTACCGTTTCTGAACTCGATTCGACATCCATGTTTAATCAGGTACGTGCAAACAATCATCTCTTTACCAAAGGCGAGCCGAAGCTTCATCTTATCCATATCACCAATCCGTCGGCCGTCAGCGTAACGGGAACAGCGTACTCCACATCACGGGGAAAAAGTTCGCCGTATATCGTCACATCAGGCAACCTGACCTATATAGCCGATTCTCCGTTTGCCTTCGCTATTCCTGGGGATCATTACATCTATTTTGCCGATCTACTGCATGATATTTTAGGCGAGCAGCATGAAGAATCGCATTCCGCCATGATCCGCATCGAAGACGTATCGGTGTACGACAACCCGGATAAACTCCGGGAGATTGCCGATGTCTTTTCACGCCACGGCATTCCGTTTATGGTCGGCGTCATTCCGTTCTTTGTCGACCCGGGTGAGGGCACCCGCCTGAGTCTTTCCGATAAGCCGGATTTGGTCGATGCGCTGCAGTATATGGTGCGCAACGGCGGTACGATCGTTATGCACGGCATCACGCATCAGTATAAAGGAACGACTGCAACCGATTTTGAATTCTGGGACGACAACACCAACAGCACGATTGTGGGGGAAACGGAAGAAGCGGATGCGCATAGAATCGAAATGGGCATCCAGGAATTTATGAAGAATGGCCTCTATCCGCTGGTATGGGAAACGCCGCACTATACGGCGTCGTTCAAGCTGTACAGGACTATTTCGAGATATTTCAGCACGGCATGCGAACAGCGTCTTTCAATTGAAGATGCAGACTTCAGTCAATTTTTTCCTTACATCATCAAGAAAGACCTCTTTGGGCAGACGATCTATCCGGAAAATCTCGGGTATGTTCCCCTCAATCCGGATAAAGAAGAAAGCCGGAAAACTGTTCAGCAGCTTATCGACAACGCAAAAGCAGAAATGTACGTGCGGGACGGAGTTTCTACGGCATTCTTCCATTCATTTCTTGATATCGAATTGCTCGAACAGTTGATCGACGGTATTCAGAATTTAGGATATACATTCATGGATATGCGCGACCAGACCAACTGGGTGCGCACAAAGGATAGGATTATACTCTCGGGCAGCCAGCAGTATACGATGAACCTCAAAGATCAGTATCTCATGGAGGCGTACTATGACGAAAACGGCGAACTCAAGCAGCGCACGCTGAGCGAGAAACGGCTTCTGGGTCCTATAACAAAAAAAATTACGCTTGCACCGGGGGAATTTTACCGTGCAGAGGCCACGGAATTTCGTGAAAAGCCGGAAACATTTTTCCAGAAGCTTGCCGCACAGGCCCAGCGCCTTTTTGAAAATTTAACGGAAAAGGAAAATACATGGCAGCCGGTGCGTCCTCTGCTGATGTGGAATTATTTTGCACGCGGCGCCTTCTTCCATGACCAGTCGTCGTTTGCTTCCGTCTTTCAAAGCGTGAATGTCACGCTCGATACCGCATTCCTTGGACAGCCGCTTTCTCTGGCGAACCATAATCTTCTCATCATTCCTGCAGCTATTGCGGATTCGCTCAATCCGGCTGAAATCGAGGAGGTGCGGAAATTCGTCAAGAGCGGCGGGAATTTGATTCTTGACGCAAAAACAGATCTGGCGGGAGAATTCGGCATCACTTATGCTTCGTCGCGCATGGATGTACGCCGCATCCGAGATGAGCTGTTCCCTGAAGAACCGATTGCCTGGCGCAATGCCGAACTGGTTACAAAATTCGATGCGGACGATATCGACAAAGTTTTCTGTTACGATGAAGCGACGGACGCTCCGATGGTTATAGGGAAAAAAATCGACAACGGAAAAGTTCTTTATATCAATTCCCTCTTCGATCCTCTGACCGACCGCGGCTATTCGCATTACCCGTACCTTTTGGAATATATACGGCGTTATTTTTCACTGCGCCCGTTCGTACGGCGGGAGCAG
This sequence comes from Ignavibacteriota bacterium, assembly GCA_963778945.1. Lineage (GTDB taxonomy): Bacteria > Bacteroidota > Ignavibacteria > UBA10030 > UBA10030 > Fen-1254. The sequence goes on along the minus strand of CAVZWL010000021.1, from coordinate 136,314 downwards.
GTGGAAATGTATTTCGAGCCGGGACTTCGCCACACATACAGCATTGAAAATCTTGTCCGTTCCTGGGTGAACAACGGTATCCGGATCGTCCATGTTGATGGATGGGCTCAATTTCCCGCCCATACGTGGGACTATGCGCGGCTGATCCGCCTTGCTCATGCCAACGGAATTCTCGTTTATGTGTGGCTGGAACCGCCGCAGGTGAATTATAAATTCTGGATGAACCATCCTGAATGGCGTGAGAAAAACATAAAAGGGGACGATGCAAAAGCTTCCTGGCGCTTCCCGATAGCGCTGACAGACACGGCATGCGTTCGGGCCGTTATGCAGGAGTTCCGTTCGATCCTGGAAGCGTACGACTGGGACGGTGTGAATCTTGCGGAATTGTACTTCGAAGCCGGCCGCGGATTTGAAGACCCGCTTCTTTTCACCCCCGCGCATCCGAGCGCAAAGAACGACCTTAAACAGCGTTACGGAATAACGCTGGCGTCTGTTTTCGATTCGTTATCACCGTCCTACTGGAAAAGAAATCCGGGTGTGCGGACAGCTATTACGGACTACCGTGTACAGAGCCTGGCAAAAGTCTATGAAAAGTTCCTTTCGCTATTTCAGGAATATGAAATCAGAAAACCCGGTTTTCAGGTCATCGTAACGGCAATGGACAGCTACAATTCGCCGGCTCTGCGGGAGCAGCTCGGCGTCGACATGCAGAGCGTGCTCGCACTTCAGCACCGGTTCGGATTCATGCTGCAGATCGAAGACCCGCAATCCCTCTGGTCGACAGACCCGCAGCGATATGCAAAAATCGGCGCGCAGTATCAGGCGCTCGTCTCCGATCCGGCTAAGCTTATGCTGGATCTGAATATACTGAGTTTCCGGAATAAAGACGAAGTGCTTCCTTTCCCGACGCTCATACAGACGGGCACAGAAAGCTATCAGCTTATTCATGCGGCGGCAGGCGGAGCGGTTCGAACGACAATTTATTCGGAAGCAACTGTCAATGCGCAGGACTTGGCATTCTTTTCAAATGCTCTGGCTTCCGACTCCCGCTATCATTTGAAGGGGAATGAAATCGAATTTTCCTCTCCGTATTCGACCACGCTGCGTCTGCCTGCAGCGGTTCCGGAAATTTCTCTCGACGGTGCTACCGTTATGCCTTCCCGCGATAACCGTTATTTTATGCCCGCCGGAGATCATCAAATTATCCTGCAAACCCAGGAAGCCGGTACGTTTTCTGCGAACAAATTGCAGCCCCGCGTCATGTCCTCGACCGGCAACGTTAAAACGCTGCAGTACGATTCACGGGACATCATGTTTTCGTATGAATGCAGTGAACGAATGCTTATAGCGCTGAGCAATCTTCCGACGTCGATTACCGTCGACGGTTCTCCGTATCCGTGCCGCCCCATGCAGGGGAACGATTGCTTTTCGATCTTTCTTCCTCAGGGACACCATAGCGCCGTTATAACGACCGGGGATGCCTTTTCCTACGGCATCAGCATTACAAGTTTCTGGTCTTCAACGGCGATTGCCCTGTTCAGCGTAACGGCAGTTTCATTGCTTGCATTGATGTACGGTATCTTAAAAATTCTGAAACGCCGCACTTCGGCGTCCTGAAAGGTGCACGACTATGTCTCTTCTCGAACTTGATTTAAGTTTCCTTTTTGTCGTTGCCGTTATTCTAATCTGGTTCACCATTGCGTATCAATTCGTCCTCACGATTTTCGGCTATATCAATTATGTAAAAGCGATGAAGGAAAAACAGCAGATCGACAAACAATCGTTCGATTATCCTTCCTGCTCTATTCTTATTCCCGCGCATAACGAAGAGAAGGTTATCGCTAAAACAATCGAGGCCATGTTAAATCTGGAATATCCCAAAGACAAACTGAAAATCATCATTATCAACGACGGTTCTGCCGACCGCACAAAGGAAATTATCCAGCGCTATGCGGCGCAGGATGCACGCGTCGTTCTTTTTGATGTTCCGAAAGGCATGGGCGGAAAGGGAAAATCTCGCGCGCTGAATCTCGGCATGAAAACGGCATCTTCGGACATTATCGCTATTTACGATGCGGACAATACGCCGGACCCGAGTTCCCTCCGCTACCTCGCTGCCCAGCTTCTTCTTCACAAAAATCTCGGCGCAGTCATCGGAAAATTCCGGACGGTCAATAAAAAAGTATCGCTTTTGACCCGCTTCATCAATATCGAGACATTGAGTTTCCAATCGATGCTGCAGGCAGGTCGCTGGCAGTTGCACAATATTTCAACGCTCCCGGGGACCAATTACGTTATCTGGCGCCATTTGCTCGAAGAACTTAACGGCTGGGACGAAGAAGCCCTCACGGAAGACTCGGAGATGAGCATCCGTTTGTACGAAGCCGGCTACAAGATTAAGTTCATTCCGTACGCAGTGACCTACGAACAGGAACCGCAGGAATGGAAAGTCTGGATCGGCCAGCGGCTGCGGTGGGTCCGCGGCAATAATTATGTCGTATCAAAATTTTGGAAAAAAATTCCGCATTTCAAAAGCAAACGGCTTGCCTTCGACCTGCTGTATACGCTGTCGCTCTATTATGTTTATTTTGTGGCCGTCGTCTTTTCCGACGTCCTGTTTATCATCAGTCTTCTGCGCATCGTGAGCATTTCACTCCCCGGTCCGTATACGTTCGTCTGGATTACGTCGATTTTCCTCTTCATTTTCGAACTGGTTCTGACGATTTCTTATGACGATGAAGATAAACTGGAAAATATCGTCTTGGTTCCGCTGATGTATTTTTCGGTACTGTCAGCTGTGGATTTATATCGTCATCAAGGCCTGGTATCAGGACTATTTCAAGAAGACGAAGCGGACATGGGATAAAACGGTCCGGTTTGACGTACCCGTCCGGCCGAAATAACGATTGTGTGAAAAAGCTATGTTCAGGTCTTGCGAAAGCAAGGTTAGATTGTTAGATTGCACAAAAGAATGAATGCAATAGTTCAGGCAGAATTTGCCTGAGTTTTCAGTAACGACCAGTCACTAAGGGTGTGAGTATGGCGGACGGCAACCAGGACGAACCCATTCGTATCCGGGCTAAATTTCATTTCGACGGCGGCGTAGAAAAAATATTCAACGTCGCGCTCCACCCTAAAACACTTGAACTTATTGTACCGGAAATACCGAGTCTTCCGGATTGGACGTATCTGGAATATCAAAAATGCGTAAATTGCCCTCTGCCGAGCACGGTCTGTACGATGCCCGATCGCAGTCAATATTGCCCGCCTTATCGAAGAATTCAAGAATTACACATCGTATGAAAAAACATGGATCGTCGTTGAAACGGTGGAACGAACCTACGGCCAGGAGACGAGCATCCAGAACGGATTGAGCTCGCTGCTTGGAATTTATATGGTCGCAAGCGGCTGTCCGATTATGGACTACCTCCGGCCTATGGTACGCTTTCATTTGCCGTTCGCTACGACACTGGAAACAACATACCGCTCTGTGTCCATGTACCTGATAGCGCAGTATTTTCGCAGCAAGCGTGGATTGTCGGCAGATTGGAAACTGGAAAAACTCGACGATTTGTACAAAAAAATTGCGAAAGTAAACAAAGGCCTGTGGGGCAGACTATCCAAAGCATCGACCTTCGATGCCAATACGAATGCTATCGTCATGCTGAACACATTCGGCGATGCGATCCGTTTTTCCATGAAAAAGGACTTCGAAGAGTTTATTCCTTACTTCGAAATGTACCTCCGCAGCGATCCTTTTGAGAAATCGCCGTTTTCGTGAGCACGCGCAGAAGAGCGTCCTTCTTGAATGTCTGGAATTGTGCGTCAAGACACATATTGGAAATAAAGAAAAAATAAAAGTTGATTCTGAAAACGACTTCTTCTATATTTTTCTTTATATTATTAAAAGGCATTAAATCACACTCAAAAATATCCACCATACGGAGGGTACCATGGACCTTTATAAAAAAACATTAGTTTCTGTTCTTCTACTGTGCGTCTGTTTTGGCGCCAATCTGATGCAGGCGCAGGATCTGCAGACTCAATTGTCGAAAATGGGACAGGATGCAGCTATCGGTTATACAACGCCGCTTCTGAGCAACTGGGCAAACGATTTGAATACGGGTATATATCACACTGCTGACTTGCACAGCATTCTCGGCTTCGATATCGGCGTCAATCTTGCATTAGCGCGAATTACAGACGGCGATAAGACTTTTACATTTAATATGCCAAGCACATTCACATATAACTATAATGGCTATTCCGCAACACTCGTAGCCGGAACACACTATCCCGCATCGGTTGTAACTCCAACAGCTGTTGGTGATGGAAATGAAACTGTCATAAAAACGACAGCGCCTTACATAGTAAACGGCGTGACAGTCATCCCGGCCGGACAGACACTTATGACAATGCCGGGAGGATTTAACATCCCAGCAGTACCGCTCCCGATGCCGCAACTGGCTCTCGGTTTACCGTTCGGAATCGAAGTGATGGCCCGATATATACCAACGGTCTCCGCCGGCAGCGAAGGAAAATTCAATTACTCCGGATTCGGCGCACGGTACAGCATCGATCAGTGGATTCCAATGTGCCCTGTCAATATCGCCGTCCATTTTATGACGCAGAAACTCAATTTCAAATCTAAGAGCGATACAGATATTTTTTCAGGCAAAGGAACTGCATACGGCTTCGAAGTAAGCAAAAAGCTTTTTATACTTACATTGTACGGCGGCTTCCAGCTGGAAAGCTCGAGCATGACGCTCAACGATTATACATTTACTGATAACTCTTCCGGCGCTCCTATTCAGGTGAATATTCCTGGATTCACGATAAACGGAAGCAATAAATCACGGGTTACCGTAGGTGCGAATCTTCTGCTCCTGATTCTCAACATTCAGGCAGATTATAGCTTTGGTACCACACCAGTCGCAAATCTCGGCGTAGGTATTGCTATTCGATAAATTTTTAAACCATCAGAGGGTTTTAACAAAACCTTCCATTCGATGATTATGGTTCGAAGGCCGGCTTTTCATGACCGGCCTTTTTTTTCGTTACGCTTTTGCGTAAGGAGGTACCTTATGAAATCCATAATTCGAAATCTTCCGGTTGTTCTCTGCATTCTTTTCCTGACAAGCAGTTATGCGTCTGCACAGCAGGATTTGTCCTCACAATTAAGCAGGGTCGGCGATCAGAATGTCCGGAATTATATAAGTCCGCTCCTGACCGGCTTTGCGGCCGATTTAAATTCCACGTTTTATCATTCCGCCGCTCTGCATGATCTTCTTGGATTCGATATCGATATAAAGCAATTGGCTGTGATGACTGCCGATGCCGATAAGACGTACGATTTTATTACGCCCGATTATGTCGACATCAGAAATCCGTCCGGCGCGGGGACGGTACGTCTTTATAAAAATACAGATTACGACGGAATTGTTCCCGGCGCAGCTACGGCTGTCGGTGCGATTAATGATAATGCCGTTCATATGCGGCCGCAAAGTTCTTATTACAATACATACAGGAATGCACATAACGGCAGCGACATTCTTTTCCCGATTCCAAGAGGATACTCAATGCCCGGCGTCGGTCTTGTCATGCCTCAAATCACCGTCGGACTGCCTTTTGGACTGGAAGCAATGGTGCGTTATGTTCCGACGATCAACGCAGTACAGGCCGGCGATGCAGGAAGATATACGTATCTGGGTTATTGTTTCCGGTACGATATCGGTCAATGGCTGCCGTTCCTGCCTCTCAATGTTGCAGTCCATTTTTCCAATCAAAACCTGACTTTCAAATCATCGGCCGATCAGGATATTTTTTCTGAAAAAGGAACCGCATACGGTATAGAAGCGGGCAGGACGTTTTCATTCTTGACAGTCTATTGCGGATACCAAATGGAAAGCGCTTCTGTTACATTGAATCAGATGAACGGCAGCTTTACAGTACCGGACGGAACAGAAACTCCATTTACGATACCGGAACAAACATTCGATGGTAAAAACACATCGCGTGTCACCGTCGGTTTGAGCGTCCTGCTGTCGATCGTGGACATCCATGCGGATTACAGCTTTGCAGCGACACCGGTTATTGCTGCGGGAGCAGGTATTTCTTTCCGATAACGAAGAATATTCCACTTTTCATCCTTTTTTTCAGGGGCCGAATTCCGTCAGGGTTCGGCCTTTTCATTTCTGCCTAAAATTCCGTATCTTATTTAAAGGAAGGCCTCAGGATGAGAATCACAGCTGAGGCATTTTTATTTTTGAACGGTAACCGGTTTTATGGTTCCCTTTGAAGAGAGAAACTAATTTCATGAGAGCATTGAAGAGGGACGATGTATAATTCAGCACATATCCGCAATATAGCTATTATCGCACACGTCGATCACGGCAAGACAACGCTTGTCGACTATATGCTGCGGCAGACCGGAACGTTCCGGGCTAATCAGGATCTTGTCACACGCGTCATGGATTCCAACGATATCGAACGCGAACGGGGCATTACCATTCTGGCAAAAAACACCGCTGTGTTTTATAAAAAACATTCGGACGGCGTTCTCTATAAAATCAATATTGTCGACACTCCGGGTCACTCCGATTTTTCCGGAGAAGTCGAACGAACGCTTAAAATGGTAGACGGCGTTTTATTGCTGGTCGATGCGGCGGAAGGTCCGCTGCCGGGAACGAAATTTGTTTTGAAGAAATCTCTCGAACTCGATCTTCACCCTATCGTCATTATCAATAAAATCGACCGCAAAGACGCGCGTGCGCACGAAGTGCTGGATGAGGTTTTCGAACTTTTCCTGTCCCTCGGCGCTACCGACAAGCAGCTCGATTTTCCCACAATTTATTGCATTGCAAAACAGGGTATTGCCAAACGCGAACTTGAAGATGAAAGCACAAATCTTGAACCGTTGTTCGAAGCTATTCTGGCCAGGGTTCCGCCTCCTTCCGGAGATATTGCGGGTCCGTTCCAGATGCTTGTAACGACGATCGATTACAACGATTATCTGGGCCGTCTGGGTATCGGACGCATCTCGCGCGGTATCATCAAGATGGGTTCGCCCATGAAAATCGTGCACCGGGACGGTGTTGTCGACGACGCCCGCGTCACGAAAATCTATACGTTTCAGGGATTGAAGCGGATGGAAGTCGAAGAGGCGGTGACGGGCGATATCATTGCGCTTGCCGGTATGGAAGATGTCGATATCGGCGAGACGATTGCCGATGCAGCAGATCCGGCGCCTATGGCGTTCGTCTCCATCGAAGAGCCGACGCTTTCCATGAATTTTGTCGTCAACAATTCCCCCTTTGCCGGTCTGGAAGGAAAATATGTTACTACCCGCCACCTGGGCGAGCGCCTGGCGCGGGAACTCCGCTCCAATGTAAGCCTGCGAGTGGAGCTGACCGATTCTCCGGATGTTTTCAAGGTCAGCGGGCGCGGTGAATTGCACCTTGGCGTTCTGATTGAAACCATGCGGCGGGAAGGATATGAGTTTCAGGTTTCGCGGCCGGAAGTTATTCTGAAACGAATTGCCGATGTAACCTGCGAACCGATCGAACAGGTGATCATCGATGTGCCGGACGAATTCGTTGGTGTGGTGATGGAAAACATCGGCCAGCGTAAAGGCACATTAAAAAGCATGATTCAGAACATGGGCAATACACGGCTTGAATTTCTGGTACCTGCGCGCGGGCTCATCGGGTTCCGTTCCGAGTTTATGACGCAGACCAAAGGCACCGGTATTCTGCACCACAATTTCCACGGCTATGAACCGTACAAAGGAGACCTCAGCACGCGGTCCCGCGGCGCGCTTATTGCGCTCGAAGACGGCACATCGGTTGCATACGGAATGTGGAAGCTGCAGGAAAGAAGCACGTTTTTTATCGAACCGGGAGTTCATGTATATGCAGGGATGATTGTCGGCGAGAATTCGCGCGAGTACGATATGGTGGTCAATGTCTGCAAATCGAAGCAGTTGACCAATATGCGCGCTTCGGGTTCGGATGAAGCCGTGCGTCTGGAGCCGCCAAGAATGCTTACGCTCGAACAGGCGACCGAATGGATTGCCGACGACGAGCTTGTCGAAGTGACGCCGAAATCGATCCGCCTGCGGAAAAGATATCTCGATCATAACGACCGCAACCGCATGTCAAAGAAAAAAGTGGAAGCGATGGAAGATTAGGAAAACGTATTCAGCTTTGTTTTCCGGACCGAAAATATAAATCGCCTGTTTGTATTGTTTTCGCCGGGAGTTTTCAGATTTGTTTTCAACCGGAAACGAACGCACTCCCGGCACACCACAAAACCAAAGTCATCGACGCCTGCCATAGTAAATATTATGTGCGGCGGGCAGGCACACGCGCATTACATTCTCCATTCTCAATTCTTCAATCTCATTCTTCGATCTGAATTCTTCATTCTGAATTCTTCGCTGGAACCATCTTTTTCAAGCCGCTGTTAATCCTTTATGCCGCACAAAAGCAGAATTTTCTGAAAATTCGAATTCAAATCATCAGCTAAAGGAAAAACAGCCATGGCAAACAAAACACTGACAGGCGAAGTTTTTTATCCATCGGATGAAGTGCTGGATGCCGCACGCGTTCGGGACTGGGAAAAAATCCGGACCGAAGCTGCGCACGACCTGCAGGGGTTTTGGGCAAAGGAAGCAGGCGAACTGCACTGGTTCGCGCCATGGGAAAAAGTCCTGGAAGATTCAAAAAAACCGTTCTATCAATGGTTTACCGGCGGCAAGACCAACATCGCCTACAATTGTCTGGACCGCCATATCAAAACGGCGCACCGGAATAAACTTGCATTACTGTGGGAAGGAGAGAAAGGAGAGTTTCAGTCCTTTTCTTACTTTGCTTTATGGCGCGAGACATGCAAGTTTGCCAATGTGCTGCGAAGTCTTGGAGTGCAAAAAGGCGACCGTGTGACGCTGTACATGGGACGCATTCCGGAGCTGGTCATAGGGATGCTCGCCTGCGCAAGAATCGGCGCGGTTCATTCGGTTGTCTACGGCGGATTTACAGTCGAGGCGCTGCACGAACGGCTCGAGGACAGTCAATCGAAAGTGCTCATAGTTGCAGACGGCGCATACCAGCGCGGAAAAATCGTTCCGCTTAAATCCATTGCCGACGACGCTTTGCAGCGCGCTGCGACAGTTGAAAGCGTACTCGTTGTAAAACGCACAGGTGAACCGGTTTCTATGGAATCGGGACGAGACATGTGGCTTCACGAATTGATGAACCTGCCGATAGCCAACAACCAATCCAGCGTGGAAATTGTCGATGCGGAAGATCCGCTTTTTCTTCTCTACACCTCGGGCACGACAGGCCGTCCGAAAGCCATTCTGCACACGCACGGCGGTTATATGGTTGGGACTTACTCCACATTCAAATATGTCTTCGATATTCAGGAAGAGGACCGCTACTGGTGCGCCGCGGATCCGGGCTGGATTACGGGTCACAGCTATATCGTTTACGGTCCGCTGCTCAACGGTGCAACTTCGTTTATGTACGAAGGCGCTCCGACATTTCCGTTTCCTAACCGCTGGTGGCAGATGATCGAGCGATATGGAATCAATATTTTATACACCGCGCCGACAGCGATTCGCGGATTAATGCGATTCGGCGAAGCATGGCCGAACCGGCACGATCTTTCATCGCTCCGGCTGCTCGGGTCGGTCGGAGAACCGATTAATCCGGAAGCGTGGAAATGGTATCATCGCGTCATTGGCAAGGGACGGTGTCCGATTATGGATACATGGTGGCAGACGGAGACCGGCATGTTCATGGTAACGCCAGTTCCGTCGGTTCCGTTGAAACCGGGATCCGGCACGCGTCCATACCCGGGAGTTGAAATGGATATACTGAACGAAGATGGAAAACCGGTTGCAGCGAATGAAGAGGGATATTTAGTTATTAAGACGCCGTGGCCGGCCATGATGCGAACGATATACAATGACCCTGACCGGTATGTCAGTCAATACTGGAGCAAATTTCCGGGATATTATTTAACGGGCGATTCCGCGCGCCGCGATGAGGACGGCTACTACTGGATAATCGGACGCGTGGACGATGTGATTAAAGTCTCCGGCTACCGTCTGGGAACGGCGGAAATCGAAAGCGCATTAGTCAGTCATCCTGCCGTTGCAGAAGCTGCAGCAATCGGACTTCCGCACGAGATCAAAGGAAACGCCATACATACGTACGTTATACTCAAGGCGGGTATCGATAAGACCGAAAAATTATTGGAGGAACTGCGCGCGCATGTGTCACACGAGATGGGTCCCATTGCAAAACCGGAGCAGATTACATTCGTCGATTCGCTGCCCAAAACCCGAAGCGGAAAAATCATGCGCCGCGTACTGAAAGCGCGGGCGCTGGGTCAGGAACCGAAAGACATTATGACGCTGGAAGACTAAGAGATAGTGAATGGTAAATGGTGAATAGTAAATAGTAGCCGGAGGCCTGCCCGCATTGCGGCGACGCCGACTGCTGACCAAGTCATGTAGGCGGGCCTGAAAATGTTATTACGCGTCAGTGGGATTCAATTTGGAGAACAGAAAATGGTAAACTGAGAACGGTAAATGGTCAATAATGAATTGTAAATAGCAGGGGAAGAATAAGGCATCGAAAAGCGTATTCTTGTTGAGTGGTTCATTTTGAGAAAAAGAAGATAGCATTACAGCTTAATACCAACGTAAATTGAAAAGACCCGATTAAACATTCCAACATAAGGATCAAGAGTAGACAATCCGATGTCGTATCGTGCATCAAATGTGATTTTAAAAGTACCGATAAGGAATGTCAATCCCAGTCCCCAAAACTAATCCTATATCATTTTTTGGGAAGATGTTCTTTTTATCTGTGTTTGTTGTACTGCCGAACCCCTCCGCGTGATCATTCGCACTCAAGAGAAATCCAAAAGAGGGTCCGATGAATAAGGATGATATCATAGCAGGCAAATGAAGATGAAACTTGATAAGCACAGGAACATCGAGGTAAGTAAGTGTGCTGGTATGAACGATGGTGTAATAGATGGGAGAGTATGGCGGTGTATTTATTATGTACCGATTGATCATCAATACTCTTATCCCCTTTCACACTATAGAGGATTTCCGGCTGTATAGAAATCGCTGCGTATTGAAACTCAACAAATCCTCCTACAGCGTATTGGGTTGTCCAATTCGAATTCCCATTAAATGTCGAGCAGTTTAATCCTCCTTTGACTCCATAATTTACATCTATCTGGGCGTATCCTGTCGTAATACAAACGGCAAGAAATAAAAGGATAGTGACAACTGCCTTATATATTCTGAATATTATCACGGCCTCCTTTCCAAAGCGGATGACTCCGGCATGGATTGAAATTCTGTAGCCGACATCGGTGATGTCGGGAACACTACGCGTTCATTGACCGCGGCCATAATTGTTTTCGGATGCAAAGCTTCTCTCATTTGTCCTTCTAAAAAAAGGATAATGTAAAATCCCTCAAATATCGTATTTTGAGTTGGAATGATGTTTTGCTTTACTCCATCTTGCCAGTTTTTAAGAATGTCTGCCGGGGGAACAAATGGTAAAAGACAATCCTGAATTCTATATTCTGATTTGCGTTTCGTTTTTTACCGGTTGACACCTTGGAAAGGTGTCCTCAATAACCACAATATTTGTTAGGGAATACGAGTATTTTATGACCACCTTTCCAAGGTGGGAGGATGGCCCAAATTCCGTTGATAAAAAGATAAAATAGTTTAGTGAGCGAAAACTTGCCGTTCTATACAACACTTTAATTTTTTCGTTTATAATTTTATAATATGCTGTATAATTATAGCATATTATACTATAAACCAATATTAAGCTGTATAAATACAGCGTATTAGCTTGACAAATAAATACTCTTATGCTATATTTGATCAAATTCAAGGAAAGAAAAATGAAAAGCTTTGGCGAAATGAATGATTTGGCAATCCTCGATTTATTAGGTGAGAGAATAAGGAGGCAGCGACTCAATCAGAATGTGACTCAATCTGAACTTGCACAGCGCGCTGGAATAGATCGAATTGTTCTGACAAGTTTAGAAAATGGAAGGGGATGCACACTTGGCAGCATGATTAAGATTCTTCGCGTTCTCGGAAAAATCGATCAACTGGATTTATTTCTTCCAGAGCCAGGTGTAAGCCCTGTGCAGCTTGCAAAACTCTCAGGACAACAAAGACGGGAAGCAACGGGTCGACGAGGACGACCAATTGAGAAAGGAAAATAGAAATGGCAAAGATAAGAAAAGTAACCGCAGCGAAAGTCCTTCTTTGGGGAAAAGAAATCGGTGCTGTTGCATGGGACATAGACAGAGAACTCGCTACATTTGAATACACACCGGAATTTTTAAACAGTACCGTTGAGATATCTCCGATTAAGATGCAGAGAACGCCGCAACTATTTTCATTCCCGGAATTAAACAAGAAAACTTTTTATGGCTTACCCGGTATGCTTGCTGATTCATTACCGGACAGGTTTGGTAACGCTCTCATTAATGCATGGCTCGCTCGTCATAATCGCTCAGAAAATGATTTTTCTCCCGTTGAACGACTTTGCTACATAGGAGCTCGCGGGATGGGTGCATTAGAATATAAGCCTGCACTTCGAAGAGAAGAAATAAAATCAGTGCCGATTGAAATCGAAGATATGATTCGGCTGGCACAACAGGTGTTAGATAATCGAATGGATTTACTTGTCAATTTAGGTGAAAAAGATAAAGCGATAGAAACTATTATTCGTATAGGCACATCAGCCGGCGGCGCACGTGCGAAGGCGCTTGTTGCATGGAATAGAAATACTCATGAAATACGTTCTGGTCAAGTACTCCCGCCGCCGGGGTTTGAACCATGGATTATGAAATTTGACGGCGTGAACGATCAGCAATTAGGCCGTGCACAAGGGTTTGGCCGCATTGAATATTCCTATTATAGAATGGCAGTTAAAGCAGGAATAAAAATGATGGAATGCACTTTATTTGAAGAAAACGGACGCGCACATTTTTTAACAAAACGTTTCGACAGAGACTCCAATGGTAACAAAATTCATATGCAGTCACTCTGTGCTCTTGCGCATTTTGACTTCAATGCTCCGGGAGCCTATGGATACGAACAAGCACTTACAGTTATTCAACAATTACGACTTGGATATAAATCACTGGAGCAAATGTATCGGCGAATGGTTTTCAATATTATTGCTCGTAACCAAGATGATCATACAAAAAACATTGCTTTCTTAATGGATAGATCCGGCAAGTGGCAGCTTTCACCCGCATATGATGTTATGTGGGCATATAATTCATCTGGACCGTGGACAAATCAACATCAAATGACTATGAATGGTAAAAGGGATGGCTTTCTTATCGAAGATCTTCTTGAATCAGCAAAACAGTTTGGGATAAAAAATGCTAAGAATATCATTCAAGATGTGATACTTGCAATTCGGCAATGGCCAGAAATAGCAGAAAAAAATAAGGTGCCCCCATCGATGATAGACCAAATAGCACAAACCCACAGATTAAACCTTGGATAGTATTCTTTAGATAGTTTCTTCGATTCCGAATAAGTCACGTATTATTATTAAACAGCCCTTACAGCCGGAGACCCATTGATCGACACCTTGGAAAGGTGTCCTCGGTAACTATCGTATTTGTTCGGGAATACGAGTACTTTTATGACCACCTTTCCAAGGTGGGTGACAAGGTGGGTGAATAGTGCGTTCTTGTTATGTGGCTCGTTATAAGGAATAGAAGATTGAACTGCAATTTAATGCTGGAATGGATTGAAATTCTGTAGCCGACATCGATGATATCGGGAACACTCCGTGGTCGACGACTGCGGCTATAATTTAAAGAGGATTTTGGATATCAATGACAATTCAGACAGTTACCCGCTGACATTGGCGATATCAATAAGTCTCTTGTTTTCTACTGCATAACTTCTCTCTTTTGTCCTTCTAAAAAGGACAACATATATGAAAATTATCCTTCTATCAGGTATAATATAAAATCGTTCAAATGTAGCTTAAGCAGGAAGGAATTTGCACTTCCCCACTATCTTTGTTAGTTTTTGAGAATAGCATTCTCATAAAAAAGACAAATAATTCTCAATTCTGTCTTCTGAATTCTATATTCTTTTTTAAACCATTCCTACTCTTTACCGTTATTTCAATAGCTTATACTCACCCTGATTGCTGCAGGAACTCTGCCGTGATCGGGGTAAAGTGTTTTCATTTATATCAATGAATGTATCGGTGTGGATAGAATAAAAAGCATACTCTCCGAAAGCGAACCGTTTCAGGCGTTGTTCCGTGCACTGCGCAGCATAACAACAGCGCAGCCGATAGCTGCCTCCGGCATTAGCGGTTCGCTGCTCGCATTTGCTGCAGCGGGAATTTTTGAACAGCGCGGCAAACAAACAGTTCTTCTTGTTCCGGACAAAGATCGTGCGGAGCAGCTCCGGGACGACTGCTCTATACTCCTCGGCGATCGGAGTGTTCACCTCTATGCATCCGCTCAGTCACATCGTGCGGTTCAATTGGATATTTCCGCTCCCATCGCCCAGGTGGAAGCGCTGCGCGCACTCTCGCGAAAAGAAACCATTCTCCTCATTGCATCCGTCGAAGCACTGACCGGAAAAATTCCGCCGCAGAAAGATTTTTCTTCACGCACGATCGATATTTCAGTGCAAAATGAGTACCCGTTCGAAGAACTGCTTGAACGCCTTGACAAACTTGGTTTTGAGAAAAAGGACTTCGTCGAAGAGTACGGCGATTATGCGCTTCGAGGAGGAATTATCGATATATTCCCGTTTATCGGAGAAAACCCGCTTCGTTTTGAGTTCTGGGGAAACACCGTCGAATCGATACGAGAGTTCGACGCGGTCTCACAGCGCTCGATTCGTGAACTGCAATCCGCAAGCATCGTTGCCGATATCCACGCAGGTCAATTGAGAGACGAATCCGCTGAAACTGCCGGGGAACATGACACACTACAGAATCCTCAAGCATCGTTGTTCGATTACCTTCAAGCGGATGCATTGTTCATCATCGAAGAACCGTATTTCTGCAGAAAAGAAGCAGAGGAGTTAAGTGAAGAGGGGATTCATGATCTTTTCGGATGGGACGATATCGAAAAAAACATGCAGCATTTTCCGCGCATTATACATTCGCAAATCAGCGTCCCCTCCGCTGATGTCGCAGTGATAAAATTCAATTCTTCTCCTCAGCCGCCGACAGCAGGAAGCGTCAAACGCCTTATCGAACATATACGGTCATACGAAGAAAAAAAATATTCCGTTTATATCGACTGCGATTCCAAGGATGAAACCGCACGGCTTTCCGAATTAATCGAAGAGGAGTTGACCTCTCCC
Source organism: Ignavibacteriota bacterium (assembly GCA_963778945.1). GTDB lineage: Bacteria > Bacteroidota > Ignavibacteria > UBA10030 > UBA10030 > Fen-1254. The sequence goes on along the minus strand of CAVZWL010000021.1, from coordinate 120,902 downwards.
GACGGCCAATCCGGCGTTTCAAGAGACGAAAGCAGCGGCGCAGAACGGATCGATGCGCACATGCCGGCCTATCAATTCGTTATGGAGGGACTGCATTCCGGATTTGTTTTCCATTCTGCGCAGGTCGCGGTTTTTACGGAGCATGAGATATTCGGCAGGCTGAAGCGGCGCGGATCGTCGAAAAGAAAGAAATTCAAAGGTATATCGCAGAAAGAACTGCAGCAGCTCCGGCGAGGGCGATTTTGTGGTCCATCAGGACTACGGCATCGGAAAATTCGCCGGACTCCAAAAAATAACGGTCCGCGGCATCGAAACCGAAGTTATGAAACTTTTGTATGAAGGGACGGATTCACTGTATGTCAATCTGAACTTTATCAATCGCGTTCAGAAATATTCCTCCCAGGAGGGACATACGCCGAAGCTGAGCCGCATCGGCGGGCCGGAATGGGAACGGCTGAAAAACCGCGCACGCAAGAAAATCAAAGATATTGCACGCGATTTAATCAAGCTCTATGCACGCCGCAAGCATGAAAAAGGATTCGCATTTGCACCGGATGTTCACTGGCAAAAGGAAATGGAAGCTTCGTTTATGTACGAAGACACGCCGGATCAGGCGAAGGCGACGACCGATGTGAAACATGATATGGAGGATTCTGCGCCGATGGACCGCCTGATTTGCGGCGATGTCGGGTTCGGAAAAACCGAAGTCGCTGTCCGGGCCGCATTCAAAGCCGTGATGAACGGAAAGCAGGCCGCCGTGCTTGTGCCGACAACGATCCTGGCTCAGCAGCATTATCAAACTTTTTCCGACCGTGTGGGGCGTTACTCTGTCCGCGTGGAATGCCTTAATCGATTCCGGACTAAAAAAGAACAAACGGAAATTCTCGAAGCGCTGAAAAACGGGCGCATCGATATCATCATCGGCACTCACCGGCTGCTGTCGAAGGACGTGGTTTTTAAAAACATCGGACTGCTGGTTATCGACGAAGAACATCGTTTCGGCGTCGGTGCCAAGGAAAAACTACGCCAGATGCGCGCAACTGTGGACACGCTGACACTGACTGCAACACCCATTCCCCGCACGCTTCAATTCTCGCTTATGGGAGCACGCGACCTTTCGCTTATCACAACAGCGCCTCGCAACCGGCTTCCTATTCATACGGAAATTGCGGAGTTTAATGTTCAGCTCATGCGCGAAGCGATTATGAAAGAACTGCACCGCGGCGGTCAGGTTTATTTCGTACACGACCGGATACAGAATATCGATATTATTCAAAACGTACTGCAGGAAAATATTCCGAAGGCGCGGTTCCATATCGCGCATGGTCAGATGAAAGGACATGAACTCGAAAAAGCGATGCTCGACTTCCTGGAAAAGAAATTCGATGTTCTGCTGTGCACAAAGATTATCGAATCCGGAATCGACATTCCGAGTGTCAACACTATCATTATAAACCGCGCCGACCGTTTTGGCATGGCGGAATTGTATCAGCTGCGCGGGCGCGTCGGACGATCCAATGTTCAGGCATACGCATATCTCTTAACGCCGCCGCTTTCCGTTCTCCCGCGTCCGACCCTGCGCCGCCTGCAGGCCATTCAGGAATTTACGGAACTCGGCTCGGGATTCAATCTTGCCATGCGGGATCTGGAAATTCGCGGTGCCGGAAATTTGCTCGGAGGAGAACAATCCGGATTTATACTGGAAATGGGATTCGAACTATATCAGCGTGTCGTGGAAGATGCCGTGCGGGAATTAAAAGAAGAAGAATTCTCCGACTTGATCGATACGACGCAGAAAGAGCAGCCGCTCAAAAAAATGGAATCGGTTGTCGAAGCGGATTGCGAGGCCTTGATTCCGGAGTTGTATGTGGAATCGGATGCAGAACGTCTCGATATCTACCGGCGTCTCTACAGGTTCGGGTCCCTGAGCGACTGTGCGGCAATGCGGCAGGAACTCAAGGATAGATTCGGAGAATATCCGGAGGAAGTAGAGCATCTCCTTCGTTTGATAGAATTGAAAATTCTCGCTTCATCCATGCGCCTGACAAAAGTCGAGCTTGTACAATCGACGCTTAAATTATTTTTCCCGCCGCCTGAAGAAAAGTCGTTTTATGACGGAGATCTCGCTCCCTTCCAGCGCTATGCGCGCCGCATGCAGGAAGCCGACGCCGTACCCTCCCGGTTAAAGCAGGAAGGAAAACAGATGTTTCTCGAACTCCGGCTTCCGCAAACGGAAAACGAAATCAATCGGCTTACACGCGTCCGCCAATATCTCGATTTTCTGAACCTTCCTGAATAACACTCTCTGCTCTTATAAAACCATAGTAAGAATCGAAAATAAAAACCGTAATAATACTTGACATTATGGATAATTACCTTATATTGTAAGGTAATCATAGTTTAATGCAGTAATTATTTAATCATAATCGAACGGTGACCTTACTATGAAACAAATTGAAGCGGTTATACGACCCATTAAACTCGATGCCGTGCGGGAAGCGCTCATCGACAATGGAATCACAGGCATGACCATTGAAGAAGTCCGGGGATTTGGACGGCAAAAAGGGCACATGCAGATGTACCGGGGATCTGAATATCATGTCAATTTTCTGCCAAAAATAAAGCTGGTCATGGTTGTCGTCGATTCGCTTGTCGATCGCATCGTCTCGACCATCACACAAACAGCCAGGACCGGAAGTATAGGCGACGGAAAGATTTTTATTACTCCCGTTGAGGAAGTTATTCGCGTGCGAACCGAAGAAGCCGGAGAGTGCGCACTTTAAGAAAATATTCTACGATCCTCCCTCGCGCTAACGCTGAAGCCCATATTCACATCAACCCTTCCCACCTCAACTTGAATATGGGCTTCGCTTTTGTACTCTGCGAATATTCATTAAATAGATATGAGTTAAATGTAGAAACATGCTGTCGCATGTTACATTGATATGCTCCGCGACCCTCAACTTGAATATGGGCTTCGCTTTTGTACTCTGCGAATATTCATTAAATAGATATGAGTTAAATGTAGAAACATGCTGTCGCATGTTACATTGATATGCTCCGCGACCCTCAACTTGAATATGGGCTTCGCTTTTGTATCTGCGAATATTCATTAAATAGATATGAGTTAAATGTAGAAACATGCTGTCGCATGTTACATTGATATGCTCCGCGACCCTCAACTTGAATATGGGCTTCGCTTTTGTACCGTGATGATGATGACTGTTAACGGAAAAAAAGAAACCAGACGAGAGTAAAAATAGGCAGCAGTACGGGCAGAGAATAACGCAGAATATAGCCGAAGAAGCTCGGGCATTTGACTTTTGAATGTTCTGCAATCGACTTGACCATAAAATTCGGCCCGTTGCCGATATAGGTCATCGCTCCGAAAAAGACCGCACCGATCGATATCGCTTGAATGTACTTCCACGTATCGGCTGTAATCGCAAATGCGGAAGGCTGCAAAGGATTCGGAAGACCTCCGCTTCCCGGCGGCAAGCCGAGCATAAGATGCATGTGATGGATGTTGTCAACGTTTGCTCCATGAATTCCAAAGGCCGCAGTTAGGAAATTCAAATACGTCGGTGCATTATCCAAAAAGCTGGAAAGGATTCCTGTGCCCCAGTAATATTGTCCCGGCGTTGTCATATTAAGTTTCGCTGCATTGAGTTCCAGCCAGTCGAGAGCCGGAATCATTGTCACAAAAATGCCTGCAAAAAGAACTGCCACCTCCGAGATTGGAGCAAAATGAAATTCGTTTTTAGCGTGAATTTCTTTCTTTGTCGTAAAGTAAGATCCGACCGCTGCCGCCCACATTACAGCTTCACGCAGCAGAAGCGGCGCCGGCGGACCGATAAAAACCGCACTCAGAATAATGAAAAGAAAAACGATGTTATGAAGTCCCGATACTTCCGGCTCGTCGAGTACCGCTGCCTGAAGCTGGACGGCTTTCGATTCCCGATGAAAAAAATACAAATCAATAAAAAAGAAAACAAGCAGCACCAGTGCAACGGTCAAAAACCAGATCATTGCAAGGCGGGTGGTAATCCAGAAGAATGGAATTCCCTTTAGAAATCCGAGAAACAACGGCGGGTCGCCGATGGGGGTCAGCGCACCTCCGATGTTGCTGACAAGAAAAATAAAAAACACAACATGATAACCTTTAATGCGGTAACGGTTCACGCGCAGAAAGGGACGGATCAGTATCATTGAAGCTCCTGTCGTTCCCAGTATATTGGAAAGCACGGCTCCGGCTGCCAGCAAAGCAGCATTGCCGGCTGGAGTCGTCTTTCCCGGAATCTTCACATGAATGCCGCCTGTGACGACAAATAAAGAACCGATGAGAGAAATAAATCCGATATAATCGTACAACGTCCGGAACAAACGCGGCGTATTATCGAGCACTGCAATGTAATACAGTGCAACGATCAAAGCGAGTACGCACACGACAAAAGGATAATGCTCCTCCCACCATGCTTTATGAAGCAGCGGCATGAGTGCAATGGCAAACATCAAAAGACAAAACGGGACGATGAATAATGGGTTGACCGGGACAAGCTTGATATTGGCGAGAGAGCCGGCATATATATTATAGACCAGCATTAGACCAAGAGCGCACGCACTGTAAACAGCTAACGAACGATGGAGCTTTTTTTTCATCGTGTTTTTTTTAGTGTTCTCTCATCACCGAACGATATGCATGCCGCTCTCAAAAGCAGCACGGCAATCCAGGATATCCGTAAATCGAAAGAAAAAATCAAGAACTCCGCTTTCCCCGATATCTCACCAAAGGCATAAGCTCGCGCGATACGGGCAGGATAAAGCGATGATAGCCGGCAAGCCGGCGGATTAATAAATCGGCAAGTACGTGTTGAGTTCCCACGGCGTTACTTCCAGCCGGTAATTTTCCCATTCCTGGCGTTTGGCGCTGATGAATCGTTCAGAAATATGTGCACCGAGCGCAGTTCGAATCACCGTATCTTTTTCCATTTCTGAAATCGCCTCGGCCAGCGATCCCGGAAGGACGTTAAGGACATTTTCTTTTTTATCGTTCATCTCGACATAAATATTTTCTTCTGTCGCATCGGGAACAGGCAATTCGCGCCGTATGCCGTCCAATCCGGCCGCGAGCATCGCAGCAAACGCCAGGTATGGATTGCAGCTTGGATCGGGACAGCGAAGCTCAAGCCGCGTCGATGCGCGGGAATGCACACGCGGTATACGAATGAGAGCCGAACGGTTTACGCGTCCCCATCCGATGCTCACCGGAGCTTCATATCCTTTTACCAGCCGCTTATATGAATTGACCAGCGGCGCTAGTACCGCGCACATTCCGCGGGCATGGACAAGCTGGCCGGCAATGAAATGCTTTGCAATTTTTGAAAGTCCGTGTGAATCTCCGGGATCGGAAAATGCATTGGAATCGTTCGCCTTATAACTTAAGCTTTGATGTATATGCATTCCGCTTCCGCTGAGTTCGCGAACGGGTTTCGGCATAAAGGTCGCATAGAGGCCCTGCTGCTGGGCAAGAATTTTCAGCATTACCCGAAAGGTAACGATATTATCCGCGGTTTTAAGAGCGTTGGAATAACGAAAATCGATTTCATGCTGGCCGGTTGCAACTTCATGATGCATTGCTTCAGTTTCAATACTGAACGACGTCAATGCATCCGTCATTTGCCGCCACAATCCCGACGCCACCAAATCCGTCGGCTGGTCGAAATAGCCCGCACTGTCCTGCGGGCGTATCGGTATAAGACTGCCGTCAGCGTTCGGTTTTAAAAGGAAAAATTCCAGCTCCGGACCCGTGTTATAAGTAAGTCCCATTTTTTCCGCATCATTCATAACGGAAGCAAGTACAGCCCGAGGGTCGCCAAGGAACGGATTGCCGTCCGGCGTAAAAACATTGCAGATAAGCCGGGCTGTGGCTTCGTCCGGTCCCAGCCAGGGCAGAATGGCGAATGTTTTTGCATCCGGCACCAGATACATATCGCTTTCAGCAATGCGTGCAAATCCTTCGATCGATGAGCCGTCGAACCAAATTCCGTGATTCAATGCAGCTGCAAATTCACTTTTCGGTATGGTGACGATTTTTACCGAACCATTGATATCGGTAAACTGTAAATCCACAAATTTGATTTTGTGTTCTTCGGCAAGAGCCAGAAGATCGTCGGGTGTGGGAGTTGATGGAATTGTCATGGTCGTCGCACCGATTGCAGGAATACTGCTAAGAGAATAATAGCAAGCAGGATAAATATTGCTATGCCGATGGGTTTCAGAAATGGCAGGCGCTCCCACAGCGAAGGGCCCTTGACATTGCGGGATTTTTCCAGAATTGCAATATCGACTTCATTGAGATGATCGAGATCGTGTATGAATGCGTGCAAATCGCTGTAGCGGTCTTTCGGCTCTCTTTCCAAAGAGCGCATAACAACTGCTGCCAGTTGAGGCGTAATATTCGGCTGTTCACGGTCCAGGCACGGTATCGTTCCGTGGAGATGCTGGGACATGACGGCCATGGTATTATCACCCGAGAAGGGAAGCCGGCCGGCAAGCAGTTCGAACAGCATCATTCCCACTGCGTATAGATCTGTACGCTGGTCTCCGCGCTGTCCTTCAATTTGTTCCGGAGCCATGTAATCGGGCGTGCCCGCGGTGCTGCTTAAATTCGCATACGTTACACGGTAAGATTTTTTTGTCAGAGCCAGCCCGAAATCCAAAATAATCGGCTGGCCTTCATTGGTGATAAGAATATTTTCCGGCTTAAGATCGCGATGAATAATCTCATGATCATGACAATGAGCAATACCATCCGCTATTTTTCGAATGAGCTGAACCGCATCATCGGGCGGAATCGGAGCTGATGTCTGAACAAAATCACGCATGGATTTGCCGACGACAAGCTGCGTGACTAAGTACGGGGTGCTGTTATAGCGGCCTGAACCGAGGCCCAACTGGATAGCCGGATGACGGAGCGTTTCCATAACCTCGAGTTCGCGCTGGAACCGCTCAAACTGTGCCGGGTCGCCGATACTCATTCGATCGGGAATTTTCAACACTACTTCTTTGCTCGACAAAAGATCGTATGCCTTATATACATCGCTCATACCGCCTTGAGCTATATGTCCCAGTATCTGAAAATGATCAAATTGATCGCCAATTTGCAGCATTGGTGGTCTTATCATTATATCTTCCGCGAATCGTTATTGATTAATATGTTCAACATAATACTGCCGTCTCTTTAAAGATAGCAAGAGCCTGCATCCACAGGTGTTTGATCATGGGACACTTTTCTAAAATGAGCATAATAAAATATTGAATGAAAAGCAAAAATGCCGAAAAGACTCATAGAGAAATGTATATTGATATTTTTAGCTTCCATGATTTCTTCCGCCCGACAGCTGCCGGATGAAACGAGAAAATATTGTTCCGCTGCCTTCCTTTGCGTTTGTCTGATGCGCCAGATGGCGAATAGATACGGTTATAACAGAAACATTGTCGTCGGTTTCCCGCTCAAGAGCCAGATCAAGAATTTTTTTCGAGAGCAGATTCGGGTCAGACGTTTCCGCCGCCATTCGTCCGAATTCTTCATCTTGAATAACCGACCAGACACCATCAGTACAAAAAATTATTTTATCGCCGGCCTGCACCTGCACGTCAAAAATATCCGGCTGCACAAAAAGATTCAGTCCCAGGCATTTATTCAAGACGGACCGCTGGTTATGCGTGCGCACTTTATCGGGAGAAAGCAGACGCATGCGCACCAATTCACCGACACGCGTGTGGTCATTGGTCAGGCACCGGGTCGTGTTGCCGCGAATCAAATAGACCCGGCTGTCGCCGACATGAGCTATGTGGAGCGTGTGACCGACTAAGTTCGCAGCAGTGAGAGTTGTCCCCATCCGCCCGGCGCTCATCCGCTGTGCAGCTTGATAGACGCTTAAATTCGCATTTTGAAAGCCGATTTTCAATTTTTGCGGCACTGCAGCATCGGCAGCATCGTAAAAGGTTTCGTAAAAAGTAGATAAAGCCAGGGAACTGGCAACGCCGCCGTGTGCAAGACCGCCCATGCCGTCTGCAATGGCATAGAGATGTCCGAAAGAGGCTGTATATTCATCGTTTGGGTTGCAGAGCCACACAGCATCCTGATTGTCTTCGCGTACCGTACCGGCATCACTCAGACTATGCACTTCTATTTCTGTTGCTTTAAGAGCAGTCATCAACCCTTCCGAAAAACATACATAAGGGGAGAGGCCGATACACGGCGCTCTCCCCCGATTCTTACATCTGTATTTCTGTTATTACACAATATTACTTTATTACTTTGCTGCAGAAGGCATAAATGCCTTACCGGTCCTTTTGCTTGTTATTACAAAATATGCCAGACTGACAATTCCCCAGCCGGCTGTTATCCAGAGAGCCATTTGAGTTGCATCGGCAGAGACACCGGGCGTGCCCAGGCCTATCCAGACAACCCCGACGAGCAGTCCGATATTGCCGATAAGACCCAGGAAAGGTATCGTGGCATGTTTTATTTTATGAAATTCCTCGCGGCCGACAAAGGTGACGAATGTGAGAAAACAAATGAGTGCGTAGAGGGCAAATGTTCCGATATTGGAAGCCAAGGTAATGCCGGTGAGCGCCGTGACATTCAGCACGCCGATGCTTCCGATAATTGCGGACACCGCAACGAGAATCCAAACACCCATATGGGGAGTAGCATGCTTGCTGTGGAGAGCGCCCAAAAGGCCGGGCATTTCGTTATCCTGCGCCATTGCAAAGCTGACGCGCACAGCGGTATTCATAGCGGCAAGTGTGGTTCCTAAAACTGCCAATCCTACTGTAATAGCGATGACAATCATTAAGGCGAATCCGTTACCGCCGAGCATTGCGTCGCCGATGAGACGTGTCAGGTCGCCGATCGGCGCTCCCGACGCGGCCGCTGCATCCATACCGGTCAGTTTGCTTCCGTCGGTTCCGACGAAAACCAATTTTTCGCATATCGCATAGTTTGCTGCAAAATATTCGAAGAGATAAGCGAAGAGTCCTTGTATAATAAGGGATAAAATAACGCCCCGCGGTATATCTTTTTTCGGATTAATCGCTTCACCGGCCAGCGATGTGGATGATTCGAATCCGACCAAAATCAAAATTGCTATTGTGGATTGAAAAAGCATGGCCGGCAGACTGTGCGGAAAGACGATTGAAAATCCGCTCGGATGCGCCCATTGTGTCGCGTGCAGAGGATTAAGTATGCGGAATGAAATTGCCAGAACGCTGAATCCGATCAATGAAATTAATTGAATGACGTTGATCGCAATGGCGACGTTTGTCGAACCGCTGATGCCGCGGACGGCAATGAATCCGACAATGATAGAAAATGCAATCGCAACGCCGATCTGGGCCGGTATGGAAAGATTGATATTGAATTGACTCAAAATATAAGTGACGAGAATTGCCATCATGGCAACCATGACGCCGGGGTAAACCCAGTAGAATAAATGAGCAGCCCATCCGGTAAGGAATTTTGAAATGCGCGCAAACCGTTGGTGTGATGCTTTATTGCGGTCAAGGAACGCTTTTTCGGCAAAGTAATAGGATCCTCCCGCTCCCGCTTCCGGATACTTGCGTGCGAGTTCGGAAAATGCAATTGCTGTAAGGAACGCTACGATCAATGCGGCTACAATTCCGGTCCACATATCCGTAGCGCCGCCGTTGTTGGATGCCTGTATTTGATATGTGATCCAAAGAAATGCGCCGGGCGCTATAAGCGCCATCGCGTTGACGGTAACTCCAGTCAGCCCGAGTGTTTTTTTCATTTCTGTGTTTGCCATAAGTTCTCCAAATTAATTTGAGAATGTTAATTTCAATCGATTATTTAGAAAGTAACCACAACGCCGACTGTTACTGTCAGCTGGCTTGTTTCCGTAGCAAATGCATTCTTATCGTATGCGGGATTTAAAGACATATCGTCTCTCAATTCTCCGCGCACCAGCATTTGGTTAAAGAGCTTATGCTCGAGCGTCAGAGTCACTTCTTTGTATGTGTTCGCTATGCCTGTGGTATATCCGAGCGGATCATTGTACACTTCGCCCCGGACTGCAACCGCAGAAAGCGTATCGACGGTGTATCTTGCATAAACATCGACGCCTTTCCATGTGACAAGTCCGGCAGTAGTTCCGGCTTCGCCGTAATCGCCGTTTGCCGCGAGTGAAATTTTATCGCCGAGCGTTTGTGTGATGATCACGTCATACACATTGCGTGCACCGATTTCTATCGGTGTAAGATTCTCGTGACCCCATATGCCGTTGAAAACAATTCCCGTAGACGATGTCGGGGCATAGTTCAATGTGACGCCAATCGACTTCGATCCGTTATTATCGACATTAGAGTTCCATCCGTTGACGAGATGGAGCGTAGTCGTAAGGTTATTCATGACAGGGTAGCTGAACCGCATTCCGGTATGATAATACGGGATAGCGAATGCGAATAAATACGAACGGCTGTAATTCCAGTTATCCTTGGATTCAATAACTTCATTGCCCATATGCGTAACGAACTTGCCGGCGTCCACCGTCAAACCGCTTCCGATAGGAAGGACGGCTGTGACGTACGCTTGCTGTAAAATAGATAAAGTCGAAGTGCTTGCGGGCTGCACGATATCGTTCGTGGTGCCGTAATCGAGATCCATTCGAAATCCGACAGGAGATGCAGCAGATACGGCTCTTTGAATCTCAAGTTCTGCAAGACTTAACGTAAATGAATTGTCATTGACGTCAAAATTCCGGAGTTCATTCTTATAGGTAACCGGTGAAGCAAAATTATAACTATAGTAGGTATCGACAAAACCGTTATACGTTACCGATTGTGCATTGCCGGCCTGAACAAACAAAGAGAGTGTTAGAAGTGGGAGAATTATTATTCTTGATTTCATTATTCAGATCCTTTCGTATGGTGAAAATTATGATTCATTAAATTCTGTTATTGCTTCTCTTGCTCTGCTGCTTCGTTCGGGCTTCATTTCTCCTTTCTTCTATCGATCACATTATTGAAAATCAACAAATGCACGTTTTTCAGGCATTTTCCAATTGCAATTCAAGGAATTCGGCTGCAGCCGCCGGCTGTCGTTTTCGGAAAAAATGGAGAAGCTCCTTTTCCGCTGTAATATTCCGCTCTCTGCTTTAAACGCGCCCGCTGGCGTTCATATCAGGGAGGGATTCTCTCGACAGCCGTTTCCTTTTCGGCACGCCTCTGATGAAATTGCCGGTCTGCGTTATGTCTGGTCATCGTGCCGCATTTTTTTAAGAACCATTCGGGTAAATCGGCCATTTTTGCCAACCGCCGGAAACTTAATAACTAAGGTGTTACCGAGTCAATGCCTTACTTATTAAGTTAAACTAATTATATGGTATTATAAAATTAGGTAATTGTCAAGAGGTACGGACATTTTTTTTATTTTTAAGCGGCATTTTTTCCCCCTGCTTTTTAAAAAAATCACTTTTCCCTTTTCTTTTAAAAGGAAAATGAGTACTCGCGCATATTCTTAAATTTTTTTCATACAACCGTTCATCCTTTAAAAATTTTCGTCTTTTTCCCCCTCTCCATTCATAATGAAGTATTCTTTGGCCGGGTACTTGACAAAATCAATTGTTTTTCTTACTGTATATATAGATTTGTTTACCGAGGTAAAGTGAAACAGAGCCAAAACATATACGGATCCACATCAATCGGCAGCGTCCGGCCGATGAGTCCGGTTTCTGTACTCACTACACTCCCAACCCTTACTCTTGGCCTCCTTATTATTAGCCTGCTTCTTGTAGGCTAAGGATACGCCAGAGGCCAGCGAAGCATACCAAAGTATTTTCATTCTCAACCGGTTTTCGCAGCGTTCGCCTCTGGCAGGTGAAATGGTATTGTTATTTTTGAAAGGGATGAACGATGCGAAGCGATGCAGTCAAAAAAGGTTTTGAAAAAGCTCCTCACCGTGCGCTTTTGCGCGCTGTCGGGCTGAAAGAAGAAGATTTTAAAAAACCCTTCGTTGCTGTTGTCAATTCATACGTGGATATCGTTCCCGGCCATGTTCACCTGCAGGCATTCGGTAAAATTGTAAAGGATGCCGTACGGGCTGCCGGAGCTGTTCCCTTCGAGTTCAACACTATTGCCGTCGATGACGGCATCGCCATGGGGCACGGCGGAATGAAATACAGCCTTCCATCCCGGGAACTCATTGCGGACTGTGTCGAGACCATGATCGAAGCACACCAATTCGACGGAATGGTCTGTATTCCCAATTGCGATAAAATTGTGCCCGGTATGATTATGGCCGCTCTGCGGACCAATATCCCGGCAATCTTCGTCTCTGGCGGCGCCATGCGGGCGGGTAAAATGCCGGACGGCCAGACGGCGGATTTGATTTCCGTCTTCGAAGGTGTCGGCGCTTTCAAAGCCGGAAAAATCGACGAAGAGAGATTAAAAATGCTCGAACAATACGCATGTCCGGCATGCGGGTCGTGCTCGGGACTCTTTACGGCTAATTCCATGAATTGCCTCCTGGAAGTTTTCGGATTGGCGCTGCCGTACAACGGCACTGCGCTTGCCGAAACGCCCGAACGCAACTCTCTTGCGCAGCGGGCAGGCCGGCGAATTATAGAACTGATCGAGCAAAATGTCTGTCCGCGCGACCTTTTCACACAGGATGCGGTCGACGATGCTTTTGCCCTCGATGTTGCGATGGGAGGAAGTACAAACACAGTGCTGCACACGCTTGCGTTCTGCCGTGAAGCGGGAATCGATTACCCTTTGAGCCGCATCAACGGCGTTGCAGATAAAATTCCGCATCTCTCAAAAATCAGTCCCTCCGGGCCGTGGCATATCGAAGACCTGCACCGCGCAGGAGGAATTCCGGCTCTCTTAAAAGAAATATCCCGTAAAGGAGATCACCTGCTGCATCTCGACAGGGCGACTGTAAGCGGAAAAACATTGAGGAGCATCGTTAACGATGCAGAAACCGCGGATCATGAAGTCATACGGGCGGTCGAAAATCCACATTCGGCGACCGGCGGACTGGCAATTCTTTTCGGCAACCTCGCTCCTGACGGGGGAGTGATAAAAACTGCCGGTGTTTCCGCCTCCCAGCGCAAACACAGCGGTCCGGCCAAAATATTCGAAAGTCAGGAGGAAGCACAATCCGGAATCATGGCGGGACAGGTCGCGGCCGGAGATGTCGTTGTCATCCGGTACGAAGGCCCGCGCGGCGGTCCGGGCATGCAGGAAATGCTCTCGCCCACATCGGCGATTATGGGAATGGGACTCGGAGATAAAGTAGCGCTCATTACAGATGGAAGATTTTCCGGCGGAACACGCGGCGTCTGCATCGGTCACATCTCCCCGGAAGCGGCTGCAAACGGACCGATTGCTGCGCTTCATCAGGGAGACATCATCGATATCGATCTGGATGCACGCACAATAAATGTCCGCCTGAGCGAAGAAGAAATTCGTGCACGCATCAGCGCTCTTCCGCCCTATACGGCACGCACGAACAGCCGCTGGCTGCGCCGGTATGCGTATTTTGTAACAAGCGCAAGCACAGGTGCGGTTTTAAAAAGCTGAAATGAAAACAAAGCATAAAAATGGATACGAAAGAAACATACCGGCAGAATTCCCGCCTGATGAGCGGAGCCGAAATTTTTATACGGAGCCTGGAAGCGGAAGGAGTCGAAGTGCTCTTCGGCTACCCGGGAGCCGCAACGATAGCCATTTATGATGTCCTCTACAGCGTTGCTGCCGGGAGGAATGCGGCCGCGGAAAAGGAAGAAACGGAATCATTTGAAGAAGATAGACAAACAGCCGGTCAAGTAAATTCTGCATCATGGAACAATACAAGGAACAACACAATGACCACGACAAAAGCACACGACAAACAGCAGCCCAAACAAATTTCCGGCGCTGAAATCTTCGTACGCAGCCTGACGGAAGAAAAAGTCGAAGTGCTCTTCGGCTATCCGGGCGGTGCAACCATCGGAATTTACGATGTCCTGCACGACATCACGAATATCAAACATATTTTGACAAGGCACGAGCAGGGTGCGACCCATGCGGCGGAAGGATATGCAAAAGCCACCGGCAAGCCGGGCGTCGTCCTTGTCACTTCCGGTCCCGGCGCCACGAATACGGTGACCGGTATTGCAGATGCCTATATGGATTCCATTCCGATCGTCGTTTTTACGGGACAGGTCGCCACTAAATTGATCGGCAACGATGCGTTCCAGGAAGCGGACATCGTCGGCATAACGCGTCCCATCACCAAGCACAATTTCCTGGTCAAAGATGTCCGGGACCTTGCACGCACGATCAAAGAAGCGTTCTATATCGCTACCAGCGGCCGTCCGGGTCCGGTTCTTGTCGATTTGCCCAAAGATGTTATGGCTCAGAAGACAGTCTTCGAATATCCGAAAACAGTCAACATGCGCAGCTATAACCCGACGGTTGAAGGCAACCTGAAACAAATTAAAAAAGCTGCGGATGTGATCAACACCGCCAAACGGCCGGTTCTTTATGTCGGCGGCGGCGTTATCAGCAGCAATGCCGCGCACGAACTGCGCGCTCTTGCGGACAAGCTTCAATGCCCGGTCACCACAACGCTCCACGGACTCGGCGCTTTTCCGGAGCAGAATAAACTTTCTCTCGGCATGCTCGGCATGCACGGAACATGGTATTCCAACTACGCCGTTCATTACTGCGATGTGCTCATCGCCGTCGGCGCGCGCTTCGATGACCGCGTGACCGGCAATGTGGACGCCTTTGCAGCCGAAGCGAAAAAAATTCATATCGATATCGATCCGTCCGCCATCAGTAAAAATGTCCCCGTCGACGTTCCCATTGTCGGCGACATTAAGCATGTCCTTCGCCATCTGCAGCAGTACGTCAAGCCGCTCGATACGCTGGATTGGATCAAGACCATCGATCAGTGGAAGCTCGAACATCCGCTGCGGTACAGGCACGACGACAAACTGCGCGCGCAGCATGTCATCCACAAGCTGGGCGAAATGACCAAAGGGGACGCCATCGTCGTAACCGACGTCGGTCAGCAGCAGATGTGGACGGCTCAATTTTTCCGCTGGCAGCATCCACGGACGCATTTGACGTCGGGAGGTCTGGGAACGATGGGATTCTCGCTTCCTGCTTCCATGGGAGCCGCATTCGGGCGCAGCGACCTGCCGATCATTTCCATCAGCGGCGACGGCGGCATTCAGATGAATTCTCAGGAACTTGCAACAATCGCCCAGCATAAGCTGCCTATAAAAATCTTTATATTGAACAACGGCTTTCTCGGCATGGTACGTCAGTGGCAGGAATTGTTCTGGCGCAAACGTTATTCCCATACGGAAATGAAAAGTCCCGATTTTGTAAAGCTCGCCGATGCGTACGGTATTCCGGCTTTGCGCGCTTCCACTCCGGAGGAAGCAGAAGCCGCCATCAGGCAGGCGCTCGATCATAACTCCGGACCAATTCTCGTGGAATTCGTCGTCGAAAAAGAAGAAAACGTTTATCCGATGATACCGGCGGCACAGACGGTCAACGAAATGCTCGATAACCCGGAACCGATTTCCGAAACGAGCAAAGGGCCTCACGTGAGGCAAAACATTATGATTCATACAAAAGGCTAATTGCGAAGGAGAACATATGGCACAGACAAAGACCCCGGCCGCCGATGCAGAAAAAACTGCCGATGAACATTTGAAGCACCACACAGTCAGCCTTTTGGTGGAGAACCGTTTCGGCACTCTCAACCGCATTGCCGGCATGTTCTCGGCAAAAGGATACAACATCGACAGTCTGACGGTCGGACCGACGGAAGACCCGGACGTCTCGCGTATGACCATCGTCACGCGTGCCGACGATCAGATTATGGAACAAATTACGAAGCAGCTCAACAAGCTCATCGATGTCGTAAAAGTCATCGATTTGACATTCGAGAGTTTTGTCGAACGCGAGCTTGCTCTTGTAAAAGTTCAATCGACCGCAACAACGCGATCGGAGGTATTGCAGATCGCAGAAATTTTCCGCGCAAAAGTCGTGGATGTCAGTCCCCGCACCTTAACGCTGGAAGCGACGGGCAGCCAGCAAAAAGTGGACGCTATTATCAATATGCTCAAACCGTTCGGCATTAAGGAAGTAGCCCGAACCGGACGCGTTGCAATGAAACGTGAATTTCAGATGGAAGTATAATGCCGTCTGCAGACAGTCAAACATCACGAAGAAAGACGAGAACCTCTCGATGGATATAGAAGAAAAAAATCAATTTCCGCTCTACGATTCCCGGAATGAACACGATGCCTGCGGCATCGGATTTATCGTGAATATTCGCGGTGAAAAATCGCACGATATCATTACCAAAGGAATCCAAATTCTCATCAATCTCACGCATCGGGGAGCTTGCGGCTGCGATCCGGATACCGGCGACGGTGCCGGCGTGACCATTCAAATCCCGCACAAATTCTTCGTCAAAGAGTGCGCCAAAATCGGCATGACTCTGCCGGAAGAAGGCAAGTACGGAGTGGGCATGGTCTTTCTGCCGGTCGAAGCTCAGGCACGATTGCAGTTCGAAGGCGTTGTAGAGCGTATGATCGAGGAAGAAGGTTTGTCGCTGCTCGGCTGGCGCGATACACCGGTCGGTTCGAATGCCATCGGACGCATTGCGCGGGGTTCCCAGCCGTATATCGAGCAGGTCTTTATCGCTGCGCCACAATCCATAGCGCAGGAAGTTTTCGAGCGCAAGCTGTACGTCGTCCGCAAACGGGTCGAGTCTGAAATTGCAAAATCCGAATTGAAAGAAAAAGACTTTTTTTACATCCCGTCGCTTTCATCGCAGACCATTGTGTACAAAGGACTGCTTTTGGCCCCGCAGATTACACAATTCTACAGCGACCTTTCGGATCCTGACGCCATGAGCGCTTTGTGCCTTGTGCATCAAAGATTTTCGACGAACACGCTTCCCAACTGGCAGCTTGCGCATCCATTCCGCTACGTCTGCCACAATGGAGAAATTAATACTTTGCGCGGCAACATCAACTGGATGAATGCCCGCCAATCGATACTTCGTTCCGATCTATTCGGAGACGATATCAAAAAAATATTTCCCATTATTCAGCCGGGCGGAAGCGATTCCGCTTCTTTAGACAATGCGGTGGAGCTCCTGTACCTTGCGGGCCGGAGTATTCCGCATGCTCTGGCCATGCTGATTCCGGAAGCGTGGGACCATGATACGAGTCTCTCTCCGGAAAAACGCGCTTTCTATGAATATCATGCGTCGCTCATGGAGCCGTGGGACGGCCCTGCTGCCGTCGCGTTTACTGACGGACGTGTTGTCGGTACGACGCTCGACCGCAACGGACTGCGCCCATCCCGCTATGTGGAAACGCACGACGGATATTTTATCCTTTCTTCGGAAGTCGGTGTCCTGCCGATCGAACCTAAGAATGTAAAAATGAAGGGCTGTCTCGAGCCGGGGAAAATGCTGCTGGTCGACCTGAATCAAAAACGGGTCATTCTGGACGATGAAATCAAAGAGCAGTTAAGTGCACGGCAGCCCTATGCGGAATGGATGAAAGCAAATCAACTGACACTCGATCAGCTTCCCGATCCTCCGCGCGTCTATGCATTCAATCCTGCAGATATCGTTCAGCGTCAGCGCTTGTTCGGTTATACCGAAGAAGACATGAAAATTATTCTCACGCCAATGGCTGTCAACGGCGAAGAACCGCTCGGTTCCATGGGAGCCGATACGCCGCTGGCCTGTCTTTCCGACAAGCCTCAGTCGATGTTCAATTATTTCAAGCAGCTTTTTGCGCAGGTAACAAATCCGCCTATCGATCCGATCCGCGAGGAGCTGGTTATGTCGCTGACAAGCTACATCGGCACGGAACGCAATATTCTGGAAGAGACGCCGCAGCACTGTCACACGCTCAAACTCATGCATCCGATCGTGACAAACCGGGATCTGGAAAAACTCCGGCGTGTTTCGTGGGGCGATTTTCTCGCTACCACGCTTCCGATGCTTTTCCGCGTCCACGGCGGCGAAAAAGAGATGGAACGCGCGCTCGACGGCCTCTGCCGACGCGCATCGCTTGCCATCAAGAACGGCTATTCTATTATTATTCTCTCGGACCGCGGATCGGACGAAGAATATGCGCCGATTCCGAGCCTGCTTGCCCTGACCGCTGTACACAATTTTTTGGTCCGAGAAGAGACAAGGACGCAGGCAGCTCTCGTGGTGGAATCCGGCGAGCCGCGCGAGATCATGCATTATGCTCTCTTAATCGGCTACGGAGCGAGCGCTGTCAATCCGTACCTGGCCATCGAAACGATAGAGGATCTTATTAATAAAGGCCGGCTTCCAGATGGTCTCGATGTCGGTCATGCTCTGAAAAATTACAAAAAAGCCATCGGCAAGGGTTTGCTGAAAGTTTTTTCTAAGATGGGAATCTCGACGCTGCAGAGCTATCGGGGTGCGCAGATTTTCGAAGCGATCGGGTTGAACAAATCCCTTGTTCACAAATATTTTACAGGAACGGCATCGCGCGTCGAAGGCATCGGCCTGGAAGTTCTGGTGGAAGAAGCCCGGCTGAAGCATGAATATTCCATGCAGGGCATCACGGAAGCCGATACGGAACTCGATCTCGGCGGCAATTATCAGTACCGCGCCGGCGGCGAACGGCATCTCATCAATCCGTTGACCGTTACAAAATTGCAGGAGTCGGTGCGCAGTAATACATACGAAACCTTTAAAGAATTCTCCAAAGCGATGAACGATCTGAACCGGTCGAACTTTACGCTCCGCGGTTTGATGGATTTTAAAGAAGGCACAAAGAGCATTCCGATCGAGAAGGTCGAAACGGCAAAAAAAATCGTCTCGCGATTCTCCACCGGCGCGATGTCGTACGGCTCCATCAGCAAGGAAGCGCACGAGACGCTCGCTATTGCCATGAACCGCATCGGCGCAAAGTCGAACACCGGAGAAGGCGGAGAGGAAGAAGAGCGTTTCCACAGGGATGCGAACGGCAATTTACGGCGGAGCGCGGTCAAGCAAGTTGCTTCGGGACGTTTCGGCGTGACGGCGCATTACCTGATGAATGCGGACGAGATACAGATTAAGATCGCCCAGGGAGCCAAACCCGGCGAAGGCGGTCAGCTCCCGGGACATAAAATCGATGCGATCATCGCGAAAACGCGTCATTCGATTCCGGGTGTCGGACTTATTTCTCCTCCGCCGCATCACGACATTTATTCCATCGAAGATCTTGCGCAACTGATCTACGACCTGAAGAGCGTCAACCCGAAAGCGCGGATTTCCGTCAAACTCGTTTCGGAAGTCGGCGTCGGAACGGTCGCCGCGGGCGTTGCAAAAGCGCATGCGGATATGATTCTTATCAGCGGCTATGACGGCGGCACCGGCGCTTCGCCCCAGACCTCCATCAAACATGCCGGCATTCCGTGGGAACTTGGACTTGCAGAAACGCAGCAGGTGCTTGTGATGAACGATCTGCGCAGCCGTGTCCGGCTGCAGACGGACGGAAAGCTTGCGACCGGGCGCGATGTTGTCATCGCTGCTCTGCTGGGTGCGGAGGAATTCGGTTTCTCGACCGCACCGCTCATATCGATGGGATGCATTATGATGCGCAAGTGCCATCTCAATACATGTCCGGTCGGTATCGCGACGCAGGACGAAAGACTGCGGAAAAAATTTACGGGAACGCCGGAAAACGTCATCAATTACTTTTTCTTTGTTGCAGAAGAAATTCGGGAAATTATGGCTCAACTCGGCTTCCGGACTATGGACGAAATGATCGGACGCGCCGATATGCTCTTGATGCGGAAATCGGCCGACCACTGGAAGGCAAAGGGAATAGACCTTTCTTCGATACTTCATCTGCCGACCGTGCCGCTGCGTATCGGGCGCCGCTGCCTGATCGAACAGGATCACGGATTGAATCAGGCGCTCGATTACGAGCTGATTGAAAAAGCAAAACCGGCTTTGGAAAATAAAACCCGCGTCGAATTTTCTCTTCCCATCCGCAACGTGCACCGCACCGTCGGCGCGATGATGAGCGGAGAAATTGCAAAACGCTACGGTTCCGGGGGTTTGCCGGACAATACGATCAACGTCAAATTCAGCGGGTCTGCAGGGCAGAGCTTCGGCGCGTTCCTCGCCAGAGGCGTGACGCTTCGTCTTGAAGGAGATGCGAACGATTATGTCGGAAAAGGACTCTCGGGCGGAAGGATCATCGTTTATCCGCCGAAGGATTCCGGATTCGTGCCGGAGGAAAATACGATCGTCGGAAATGTTGTGCTCTACGGTGCAACGAGCGGCGAAGCGTTCTTTAACGGAAAAGCGGGCGAGCGGTTTGCAGTGCGCAATTCCGGCGCCACAGCGGTTGTGGAATCTGTCGGCGCGCATGGATGCGAATATATGACAAACGGGATCGTCGTCGTGCTCGGCAAAACCGGAAAAAACTTTGCCGCGGGCATGTCCGGCGGTTTTGCCTTCGTCCTTGACGAAGACGGCGAGTTTACCGCCAGGATGTGCAATACATCGATTGTCGATCTCGAACCGATGACCGAACAGGACGCGGAGATGGTCCGGCTGCTCGTTGTCAGGCATGTTGAAGTCACCGAAAGCCGTCGCGGAACGGCCATTCTCGAACAATGGAAAGAACTGGTTCCGAAATTTGTCAAGGTATTTCCGCACGATTACAAGCGAGTACTCGGCGCCGGATGGAAGCCGAAGGAAAATGTCAAGCCCATCAGCGAGGCAAAGGAGGTTGTCCATGGGTAAGCCGACCGGATTTTTGGAGTTCGAACGCGAGACGCCAACGCGCCGTCCCGTTGCGGAACGCGTGCAGGATTGGCGCGATGTGTATATCGAATTCCCCGAACAAAAAGTTCAAACGCAGGGAGCGCGCTGCATGGATTGCGGCATTCCGTTCTGTCATACCGGATGTCCGCTCAACAACGTCATTCCGCACTGGAACGATCTGGCATTCCGCGGCAGGTGGAAAGAAGCCATCCGTATACTGCATTCGACCAATAATTTTCCGGAGTTCACCGGACGCGTCTGCCCTGCGCCGTGCGAGACCGCCTGCGTTCTCGGCATCAACGAGCCGGCGGTGTCGATTAAGGCAATCGAGAAATCGATTATCGATTTTGCATTCAAACAGGGATGGATACGTCCCGAACCGCCGCGGAAACGAACGGGCAAGACGGTAGCGGTGATCGGATCCGGTCCCGCGGGACTGGCGGCCGCGCAGCAATTGAACCGTGCAGGACATCACGTGACCGTGTATGAAAAAAGCGACCGCCTCGGCGGGCTGCTGCGGTACGGCATACCCGATTTCAAATTGGAAAAACAATTGATCGACCGCCGCATCGAGCAGATGCAGGCGGAAGGAATCGTTTTTGCCACGCGCGCGCATGTGGGAGTTAATATTGCCGCAGATGAGCTCCGTCGTTCGTACAACGCCATGCTGCTTTGCGGCGGGTCAGAAGCTCCGCGGGATCTTGCCGTTCCCGGCAGAGAATTGAAAGGCGTGCATTTTGCACTGGAATTCCTGCCGCAGCAAAACCGCCGGATTGCAGGAGACAAAATAGATCCGGTCGCAGGAAATCCTTGCAATTGGCAAGAACGTCGTCATCATCGGCGGCGGCGACACCGGAGCGGACTGCCTGGGCACAAGCCTGCGGCAGAAAGCAAAATCCGTCCGTCAATTTGAAATTATGCCGAAGCCGCCGGGAGACCGTTCGCCGTCGACTCCCTGGCCTCAGTGGCCTCTTCAATTGCGCACGGAAAGTTCGCACGAAGAAGGCGGCACACGCGAATGGTCTGTGGCCACGACAAGCTTCGAAGGCGACGCACAGGGCAATGTGAAAAAACTTCATGCTGTCCGTGTCGGACCCGCGCCGAAGTTCGAACCGATTCCGGGAAGCGAATTTTCCGTCGACGCGGATTTAGTGCTCATTGCAATGGGCTTTACGGGTCCCGTTAAAACGGGAATGCTGGAAGGCCTCGGCGTTGCACTCGATAAACGCGGCAACATTGCATGCGACGAGCATTACATGAGCTCCGTAGCCGGCGTGTTTGCGGCCGGCGATATGCGTCGCGGACAATCGCTCGTTGTCTGGGCAATTGCCGAAGGACGCAAAGCAGCGGCTGCAGTGAATGCATATTTGGCAGACCCGTCGCAGCATTTTATAAATCAACGATATGTAAAACACGATCATAGATCATCAGGAGACAAACGATATGGCAACAATTAATTTCGGCGGTGTGAAGGAAGAAGTCGTTACGCGTGAAGAATTTCCGCTTTCCAAAGCACAGGAAGTTTTAAGAGACGAAGTCGTCGCAATTATCGGCTACGGGCCGCAGGGATACGGACAATCGCTCAACATGCGCGATAACGGCATCAAGGTCATTATCGGACAGCGCAAAGGAGGCAAGGGCTGGAGGGATGCCGTTGCCGACGGATGGGTCGAAGGGAAAAATCTTTTTGAAAACATCGAAGAAGCGATTCAAAAAGCGACGATTGTTCAATATCTGCTGTCCGACGCAGGCCAGAAGGCGCAGTGGCCTCTTGTCCAGAAAAATTTAAAAAAGGGACAGGCGCTGTATTTCTCGCACGGATTTTCGATTGTCTTCAAAGAGCAGACCGGAATTATTCCTCCGAAGGACGTTGATGTCGTTCTTGTGGCTCCGAAGGGCAGCGGGCGCACGGTCCGTACGAATTTTCTTGCCGGCAGCGGCATCAATTCAAGCTTTGCAATTTTCCAGGACGCTACGGGAAAAGCCCGGACACGCACGATTGCGTGCGGGATTGCCATCGGTTCCGGCTATCTTTTCCCGACAACGTTTGAAAAAGAAGTGCTGTCCGATCTCGTCGGCGAGCGCGGCGTGCTCATGGGAGCCATTGCAGGCCTGATGAAGGCGCAATACGATGTTCTTCGCTCCATGGGACATTCTCCGAGCGAAGCATTCAACGAAACGGTGGAAGAAGCCACGCAAAGTCTTTATCCGCTGGTGGGGAAAAACGGCATGGACTGGATGTTTGCCGCATGCAGCACCACAGCGCAGCGCGGCGCGCTCGACTGGTCGAAAAAATTCGAGGCGGTCAACAAACCGCTCTTCGAGCTCCTCTACCGTGACGTTAAAGAAGGAGTTGAAACTGCCCGCGTCTTAAATACGTGCAGCGCGCCCGATTACCGTGAGAAACTGGATGCGGAACTTGCGCTCTGGCACGATTCTGAAATGTGGAAAACCGGCGAGGCTGTTCGGTCGCTCAGGCCGGAAAACTGGAAAAAATAACGGCAGTCGTCCGTAAAATATTTTTTCAGAGGACTTAAATTTTTTGCAGGTTGTTATGGAACAGATATCTATATACGATACCACGCTCCGCGACGGTACGCAGAGCGAAAGCATCAGTTTTTCCGTCGAGGACAAACTGAGAATTGTCAAGTGTCTCGACGAATTCGGGATGCAGTATATCGAAGGCGGCTGGCCCGGTTCGAATCCGCGCGATATCGAATTTTTCCGGCGTGCGCGTTCGCTCGAATTAAAGCACGCGAAAATTTCCGCGTTCGGCAGTACGCGGCGCGCAAAGAACAAAGCGCAGGACGACCCGAACCTCCTTGCATTGGTGCAGGCGGAAACTCCGGTTGTCACCATTTTCGGAAAATCATGGCTCCTTCACGTGTCCTCAGGACTTCAGATCAGTGATCAGGAAAACCTCGATCTCATAGAAGATTCGGTCGCTTTTCTCGTTTCGCAGGGACTCGAAGTTATTTACGATGCGGAACATTTCTTCGACGGTTATAAACAAAGTCCCGAGTACGCACTCAAGTCTCTTCAGGCGGCGCACCGGGCAGGTGCATCGAGGCTGGTCCTGTGCGATACGAACGGCGGAACCTTGACGCACGAGTTGTCGCAGATCGTACAGCGCATGTGCGGTGAATTTCCTGGACTCATCGGCATCCATACGCATAATGACAGCGAGCTGGCTGTTGCAAATTCTCTTGCTGCGGTCGCCAGCGGCGCTCTTCAGGTGCAGGGAACCATCAACGGTTACGGCGAACGCTGCGGCAATGCAAACCTGTGTTCGATTATTCCGAACCTGCAGCTGAAAATGGGATACGCCTGTATTCCTCCGGAGCAGATCATTCATCTGACGGATGTTTCCCGCTACGTTGCAGATCTCGCCAATTTGCAGCAGCCGAAATATCTTGCCTTTGTCGGACTGAGTGCGTTTGCGCATAAGGGAGGCGTTCATGTCAGCGCGGTGATGAAAGATCCGGTGATGTACGAGCATTTGAATCCGGAAAGCATCGGCAACCACCGCCGGGTGCTTGTCTCCGATCTCTCCGGCCGGAGCAACATTATGTATAAGGCAAAAGAACTCGGCATCATTCTGGATGAACGGTCGGAAGAAACGCAGCGGATCGTCGACAGCATTAAAGAAAAAGAATTTTACGGCTACCATTATGAAGATGCGGACGGATCGCTCGAGCTCCTGATTAAAGAGCAGTTGAGCGGGTGGCAGGAATTTTTCGAGCTCGGCGGCTTTAAAGTGATTATTCACAAAGACTCCGACGACGCAAACACGGTTTCTGAAGCGATCATTAAAGTAAAAGTCGGAGATGAAACTGAATATTCCGCTTCCGACGGCAACGGTCCCGTCAATGCACTGGACTCCGCACTTCGCAAAGCGCTGGAGAAATTTTATCCGCAGGTCAAGGAAATGGTCCTGGGCGATTATAAGGTGCGCGTCATCGACGGGCAGGACGGCACGAGCGCAAAAGTACGCGTGCTTATCACGACGCGCAACGCACATTCATCGTGGAATACGGTCGGCGTTTCCCCCAACCTTATCGAAGCAAGCTGGAAAGCGCTCGTTGACAGTGTGTATTATTATTTAACCAAGGTTTCACCGCACGAACAGACAAAGAAAGTATAAATTTTATGATTATTGTAATGAAGGATGGGGCGTCCAAGCAGCAAATCGAACATGTCTTCGACAAAGTGAAGGAGCTCGGATTTCGGGTTCATCCCATCTACGGCGAACTTCGCACTGTTATCGCCTGCGTTGGCGACGAACGCGGCAAGGACCGCCTGCAGGCGCTCGAAATGCTCGAAGGCGTTGAAAATGTCGTTCCCATACTCAAACCGTTTAAACTTGCAAGCCGCGAATGGCATGCATCGCGTTCCAGTATTACCATCCCGGCGCCGCACGGCGGGGATCCCGTTGTGTTCGGCAGCGGTCATTTTGTCGTCATGGCCGGTCCTTGCTCCGTGGAAACACGGGAGCAGATACTGTTGAGCGCCGAGCAGGTCAAGAAAGCCGGCGCACGCGTACTGCGCGGGGGCGCTTTCAAGCCGCGCACATCACCGTATGCATTCCAGGGATTGGAAGAAGAAGGATTGAAACTTCTCGCGGAAGCGCGTGAAAAGACCGGGCTGCTCATCGTTACGGAAGTGATAACGCCCACCGACGTTCAGCTCATCGCGGAATATGCGGACATCATGCAGATAGGCGCACGGAATATGCAAAATTTCGCTCTTTTGAAAGAAGTCGGCAAATATAAAAAACCGATATTGCTCAAACGCGGAATGTCCAGCACGCTTAAAGAGCTGCTAATGTCGGCTGAATATATTATGGCGCAGGGAAACGATCAGGTTATACTCTGCGAACGCGGCATACGCACGTTCGAGGATTATACGCGCAACACGTGCGACATTTCCGCCGTGCCGGCGCTGAAAGAATTGAGTCATTTGCCGGTTATAGTGGATCCAAGCCACGGCACAGGTATCCGCAGTTTGGTTACACCGGTCGCAAAAGCCGCTGTCGCTGTTGGAGCCGACGGGTTGATTATCGAAACACATCCGCATCCGGAGGAAGCGTTTTCCGACGGGGCACAGTCGCTCACGCCGGAACAATTCGCTTCGCTGATGGATGCGGTCCGAACATTAGCACAGACAGAACAAAGAATAGTTTAGGAGAACAGACCATGGAAAACCGCGTTTTTGTTTTTGACACGACACTCCGCGACGGCGAACAATCGCCCGGCTGCAGCATGAATATGGAGGAAAAACTCCGCCTTGCACGTCAGCTCGAAAGTCTTCGAGTGGACGTGATCGAAGCGGGATTTCCGATTTCCTCCGTCGGGGACTTCGAAGCTGTGCAGGCAATTGCCCGGCAGGTGCATTCGTGCACGATAGCCGGTCTTGCACGCTGCGTCAAAGCGGATATCGACCGCGCCTGGGAAGCAATTCGGGAAACAGCAAAGCCGCGGATTCATATTTTTCTCGCGACCTCCGATCTGCATTTGAAATATAAATTGAAAAAAACACGCGAGCAGGTTTTGGAAGATGCCGTGTGGGCCGTGCGGCATGCAAAATCACTCGCACCCGAAGTGGAATTTTCCTGCGAAGATGCATCCCGTACCGATATAGAATATCTGTGCAAGGTTGTCGAAGCGGCGATCGAAGCGGGAGCGGCCGTTATCAACCTGCCCGACACCGTCGGTTATGCAGTGCCTGACGAATACGGCGCAATGTTCAAAGAAGTCCGCCGGCGTGTTCCCAACATCGGCAAAGTCGTTTTGAGTTCGCATTGCCATAATGACCTCGGGCTTGCAGTCGCAAATTCCATCGCGGCGATTCAAAACGGCGTTCGCCAGGTGGAATGCACAGTCAACGGCATCGGCGAACGGGCCGGCAACGCCTCGCTGGAGGAAATCGTTATGGCAATTAAAACGCGCCATGAACTTCTGGGAGTTACGACGAACGTCAACAACGAAGAACTGATCAAAACGAGCAAACTTTTGAGCAGTCTGACCGGCATGGTCGTGCAGCGCAACAAGGCAATCGTCGGTGCGAACGCATTTGCGCACGAAGCCGGCATTCATCAGGACGGCATACTGAAAAGTCCGATTACGTATGAAATCATGACGCCGCAGTCTGTCGGCATTAAGCATACACAGTTGATTCTCGGCAAACACTCCGGACGGCATGCTTTAAAGCAGCGCTACGCGGAACTCGGATATAAGCTCTCCGACGCCGAACTGCAGAATGCGTATCAATTGTTTTGCGCCATTGCCGATAAGAAAAAAGAAATTTTCGACGACGATCTGGAAGCAATTCTGGAAGCAAGAACGCAGACGACGGAAGAAGAATATCAGCTCGTCAATCTTCAGATCACGAGCGGGACCAATCTTCGCCCCACGGCGACCGTCGAGCTGCGGCGGAATACGGAAACATTCATCGATTCAGCGACCGGAGACGGTCCGGTGGACGCATCCTGCCGCGCAATCGAACGCATGACGGGCATTTGCGGAAAATTGACGGAATATTCCATCAAAGCCGTGCATTCCGGTCACGATGCAATCGGCGAAGTTTTTATTCGTGTGGAATTCGACGGGCTTCTGTATAACGGCCGCGCAGCAAATACCGATGTGGTTGCCGGGAGCGTGCAGGCATATCTGGAAGCTTTGAACAGAGCCATAGCTTCGAAAAAAAGGAAAGACCTGCAAAAGGTCGAAAGCGATGTCGACCGGGCTGCGGTCTAACGGAGGTTTGCGCAGTTGGAAACTCTTTGAGGATTTTGAAAATATTTATTAACGGAAAGACAAAAACGGATTAATAATATGCCACAACCTTCAGCACCATCGACATTGTTTCAAAAAGTATGGAACCGGCACGTCATTGCACAGGAACCGGATGCTCCCGCAGTTCTCTATATCGACCTGCATCTTATTCATGAAGTCACGTCGCCGCAGGCGTTCGAGGGTCTGCGGAAACGGGGATTAAAAGTCCGCCGCCCGGATCGAACAGTCGGAACAATGGATCACAGCATCCCGACCATCGACATCGCGCTTCCCATTGCAGACGAGCTTGCGGCAAAACAAATCCGCCAGCTTGAAATCAACGCGCAGGAATTCGGCTTTCAATTGTACGATAAAAATCACCGGCGGCGAGGCATCGTTCACGTGATCGGACCGGAACTCGGATTGACGCAGCCCGGCATGACCATCGTCTGCGGGGACAGTCACACTGCAACGCACGGCGCTTTCGGAGCGCTTGCTTTCGGCATCGGTACGAGCGAGGTCGAACATGTGCTTGCAACGCAATGCCTTCTTCAGCGCCTGCCGAAAACGATGGAAGTCCGGATCGAGGGAAAACTTTCAGACGGTGTTTCGGCAAAGGATGTTATTTTATTTCTTCTTGCAAAGATCGGTGTCGGCGGCGGGACGGGTCATGTAATCGAATATACCGGCTCCACCGTTCGTTCGCTGTCTATGGAAGAACGCATGACTGTCTGCAATATGTCCATTGAAGGAGGCGCGCGCGCAGGCATGATGGCTCCCGATGATACGACGTTCGAATTTTTAGCCGGCCGAGAATTCGCACCGAAAGGTGCGGCATGGGACAATGCGCTTGCATATTGGAAAACGCTTCCGACTGACATCGGCGCAGCGTACGACCGCACGATAGAGCTCGATGTTTCAAAACTCGGCCCTATGCTGACATTCGGAACGAATCCCGGCATGGGACTTCCGGTCAACGGAACCGTACCGATGCTTGAAAGCATGGGAAGCGAAACGGATCGTCAAACGCTGAAAAAAGCGCTTGCCTATATGGGATTGAATCCGGGCGAACAGCTTGCCGGAAAATCCATCGATGTGGTTTTTATCGGAAGCTGCACGAATTCCCGCATTTCCGATCTCCGGGAAGCAGCACGCGTTTTCCGCGGACGGAAAGTTTCGCCGAATGTCCGCACGCTGGTTGTGCCCGGTTCGCAGGAGATCAAGCTGCAGGCGGAATCGGAAGGCCTGGATAAAATATTCAAAGAAGCCGGGGCAGAATGGCGCGAGTCCGGATGCTCGATGTGCATAGCGATGAACGGCGACGAAATCAAAGCCGGACAATATGCCGTTTCCACGAGCAACCGCAACTTTGAAGGACGCCAGGGCAAGGGAGGGCGCACGCTTTTGGCTTCGCCTCTGACTGCAGCGGCTGCGGCCGTAACCGGAAAAATTACAGATGTCCGAACATTGCTGAAATAAGGAAAGACATATGGCACAATTTAAAACATTAAAATCGAAAGTTATTCCGCTGCTCGTCGACAATATCGATACGGATCAGATTCTACCGGCACGGTTTTTAAAGATTACGGATAAAAACGGACTCTCAGAAAAGCTGTTTACCGACTGGCGCTACAACGCGGACGGATCGCCGAAACCGGATTTTCCGCTCAACCAGCCCCAGCACCGCGGATCGCAAATACTGCTGGCGGGCGATAATTTTGGGTGCGGCTCGTCGCGCGAACATGCCCCCTGGTCGCTCGTCGCATTCGGCATTCGAGCAGTTATCAGCACATCGTTCGCAGATATTTTCCGGAACAATTCGATTAAGAACGGACTGCTTCCGGTTATTCTTTCGGCAGCCGAACATAAGCATCTGACTGCCGAGGTCGCCGCCAATCCGGCAGCAGAGCTCTTTATCGATCTTGAGCAGCAAACGATATCTTTTCCATCGGGAACGAAAGCTTCATTCCCGATCGATTCATTTTCAAAATTCTGTCTCTTGAACGACGTGGACGAATTGGAATATCTCCGCCGCTTCGGCAAACAGGCGGAAGTTTACGAAGCACATAAAGCTTTTTAACGGAAGGGTCTGCAGATGCAGAAAAAAAAAATTGAGGTGTACCACGAGCATGAGGAACATCATATCGATCGTTCCATAGCGATCATCGGCTCCGGCAATATGGGCTCTGCGCTGCTCAAAGGCATTATTCATGCAAAGCTCGCTCCTCCGAAAAAAATCACAGCATGCGATATCAACGAGGCAAAACTCAAGATACTCGCAAATGAATGGAAAATAAAAACAACGACCGACATACAGGCAGCCGTTCAGGCCTCCGACATCGTACTGCTCTGCGTCAAACCGCAGACGCTGGCCAAAGCGCTGCAATCGATTCAAAGCGTCATTCGTCCCGATCAGCTCGTCATTTCTATCGTTGCCGGAATGCGTATAGCATATATTCAGCAAATGCTCGGCGAGCGGATCGGCATCGTCCGCACAATGCCGAACATCGCCGCAACGGTCGATGAAGGCGCGGCGGCGCTGGCGTTCGGCGAACACGTCACAGCCGCCCAGCAAAAAATAGCGATTTCGATTTTCGAGGCGGTGGGCGATGTGGTAACGGTTGCGGAAGACCAGCTCGATGCGGTGACCGGATTAAGCGGCAGCGGCCCTGCTTACATTTATATGGTTATCGAAGCATTAATCGACGGCGGAGTGAAGATGGGATTGTCGCGGGACATTTCCACAAAACTTTCCGTTCAGACCGTGCTCGGATCCGCAACACTCGTAAAAAAATCCGGACTGCATCCGGCGATTTTGCGGGATCAGGTAACGACTCCCGGCGGAACGACCATTAATGCCATACATGAACTTGAATCGCACGGTTTGCGCTCGATGCTCATCGATGCTGTGGCAATCGCCACTAAGCGTTCGGAAGAGCTGAGCAAAATTATGAATAGTCCGGCAGCATCAAAATGATCATGCGTATGCATGAAACTTTATTTCTTTTTCGGGGATTTGAGACTTTGAATTAAGCTTTTTTAAACGAATAAAGGAATTTGATTGAAAGCACATATCGTCATATTACCCGGCGACGGGATCGGTCCGGAAGTGACCGGGGCTGCCGTTCTGGTTCTTGAACACATCGGTAAAAAAAATAGACATGCATTTTCGTTTACTTCGCACCTGATCGGCGGAATTTCCATCGATGCGCACGGCGTATCGCTGACCGACGAAACTTTGGCGGCTTGCAAAGCGTCCGATGCTGTTCTGCTCGGCGCAGTAGGCGGTCCCCAATGGGACAACCCGCTTGCAAAGGTACGTCCGGAGCAGGGCTTGCTCGCCCTTCGCAAGGGACTCGGTCTCTATGCAAACCTCCGTCCCGTCAAGACCTATCCCGCTCTGCTCAATGCATCTCCTTTGAAACCCGAATTTTTACATGAAGTCGATATGATCGTCGTCCGTGAATTGACCGGCGGTCTGTATTTCGGAGAACCGAAAGGCCGAAAAGAAATTGACGGACACATTCACGCCGTGGACACGCTGGATTATGCAGATTATGAAATCGAACGCATCGTCGAGCTTGCTTTCCAGCTTGCCGGGCCGCGGCGGAAAAAAGTCACGTCGGTCGATAAGGCAAACGTTCTGGAAAGTTCTCGCTTATGGCGTCAAATAACAACGGAGGTCGGGAAAAAACATCCAGCCATTGGGCTGGAAAATATGCTGGTCGATACAGCTGCAATGCGGCTGATCACATCGCCGAAGTCGTTCGATGTCGTTGTAACGGAAAATACATTTGGCGATATTTTAACGGATGAAGCATCGGTTCTTGCCGGTTCGATGGGAATGCTTCCGTCGGCATCGCTCGGACTGAAGTGTCCCGGCGTGTATGAGCCGATTCACGGTTCCGCTCCGGACATTGCAGGCAAAGGCATCGCCAATCCGGTCGGCACGATTTTAAGCGCAGCGCTGCTGCTTCGCTATTCTTTAAAAATGGAAGAAGAAGCGCTGGCAATCGAGAAAGCGGTCGAATCCGCGATTGCAGCCGGATGCAGAACGCGCGATATCGGCGGCGAACTTTCCACCGAAGCGATGCGGGATGAAATTCTTTCACGTCTATAAAGAACGGAAATGAACGTGACTTCCATACCTATAGTTTTGATTGGCATCGGCAACGTCGGGCGCGCCGTTTTGCGGCAGATACTCGAGGTTCGCAAGCACTATGCCGAACGCACGGGTTTTTATCTTCAGCCGGTTTGCGTCTCCGATAGTACGGGCGTCATGTATAATCCGGACGGACTTTCGGAAGATGTCCTGCAGTCTATTTTACGCGCACGCTCGCAAAGCCGGCGCATCGTTACTCTGCCGGGAGCGCAGCAAAAAGAATCCGTTCAGGAGATGTTAAAACCGGGAACCGTCATCGTCGATGTGACCGCATCGGGTGAATTGCTGAAACTCTTCCGCACGGGTTTGGAAAACGGATGCAGCATCGTGCTTGCCAACAAGAAACCGGTTGCAGCGCATTGGGAAGATGTGCACTGGCTGTTCGATCATCCGAATGTCCGGTATGAGGCCACGGTCGGCGCCGGCTTGCCGGTGATCTCGACATTGCGGCAACTGCGGGAAACCGGCGACCGCATTACAGCCATCGAAGGATGCATGAGCGGAACGCTCGGATTTCTGTGCGCCGAGATCGAACGCGGCGTGGCATATTCCGCTGCTGTGAGGGAAGCCAAATCGCTGGGGTACACGGAACCGGATCCGCGGGACGATCTGAGCGGTCAGGATGTTGCGCGCAAAGCGCTGATTCTTGCACGCACAGCCGGATGGCCGCTGGAACCGGAAGCGATCGAGGTCGAACCGATGTTCCCGCAGTCTCTTTCTTCCATCGATGTGGAAGAATTTATGGAGGCAACGGTTAAGCTTGACAGTATGTACGGATCCGAGAA
Organism: Ignavibacteriota bacterium; assembly: GCA_963778945.1. Classification (GTDB taxonomy): domain Bacteria; phylum Bacteroidota; class Ignavibacteria; order UBA10030; family UBA10030; genus Fen-1254. The sequence goes on along the minus strand of CAVZWL010000021.1, from coordinate 88,328 downwards.
TCAGGAAGCACAGGCAAATGGAAATGTACTCCGGTACATTGCGCGCGTCAGTCCCACAGGCGGCAAGGTTGGACTTGTTGCCGTTCCGCGGGAATCCGCGTGGGGCGCACTCCGCGGTTCCGCAAACTTTATCGCATTTTCAACGATGCGGTACGATGCGATTCCGCTTGTGGTATCGGGACCCGGCGCCGGTGCGGAGGTCACGGCTGCAGGTGTTCTGGGTGATATTATGAGTCTTTTTAATGCTGAACGAAAGGTTGAACATGAAGCTGGTGGTAATGAAATTCGGCGGAACCTCGGTGGGTTCTATCGAATCAATTGATCAAACAACGAATATAATTGTCGAACAATCGAAAATCTGGGAGGCTGTTGCTGTTGTCGTTTCCGCTATGACCGGGGTTACCGATGCACTCATCTGCGGCGCGGAAACCGCAGCCAGCGGTGATGAAGTTACATATAAATCCATTGCAGCCACGCTCCTGGCACGCCATCGGGAGGTTATCGAAAAACTTGTTTTAAAAAAAGAACAATCCGAAATTCTTGCTGTTATCACGGAATTTATAAGCGAATTTTCCAATCTCTGCAGCGCAGTTTCTACTCTGGGGGAAATTACATTGCGTGCCATGGACACCATCGTATCTTTCGGCGAACGAATGAACGCGCCGGTTGTCGCCGCTGTTCTCCGGGGTAAAGGAATTGCGAGCACATCCGTATCGGCGAAAGATCTTATCGTCACGGACAATAATTTTCAAAAAGCAATGCCGATGATGGAGGAAACACGCGCGCAGACGCAAAAAGTTCTTCTTCCGATGCTGGAAAAAAAGACCGTACCCGTTATCACGGGATTTATCGGCGCAAACAAATCCGGCAGCATTACAACGCTCGGACGCGGCGGGAGCGATTACAGCGGAGCGCTGATAGGAACTTCGCTCGACGCGAGTGAAGTATGGATCTGGACGGATGTGGACGGCGTCATGACCACAGATCCGCGCATTGTCAAAGACGCGCACGTCATTCCGATATTATCGGCAAACGAAATCAGCGAGCTGGCATATTTCGGTGCGAAAGTCCTGCATCCGAAAACAATCTGGCCGGTGATCGAACGCGATATTCCGCTCTGGGTCAAGAATACGTTCAATCCAAAATTCCCCGGGACAAAAATCATTCGCGAACCGGAAGCGGCGGAGGGGAGAGTCAAGGCGGTAACGATTATTAAGAAACTCAGTCTCGTTACCGTCGAAGGACGCGGCATGATGGGAGTCCCCGGTATTGCAGCCCGAACGTTCGCCTGCGTGGCGCGTCAAAAAGCGAGCGTGCTCATGATTTCCCAGGCATCTTCGGAACAATCGATTTGTTTTGTGATTCCTACGGACAGCGTGCCGAAGGTTATCAAAGAAATAGAGACAGAATTTGCGCTTGAACTCGATCACGCGGATATCAACCGCGTCTGGTCGATGGACAATATCGTTATTGTAACGGTGGTCGGAACCGCCATTCGCAGCACATCCGGACTTGCATCGAAGATTTTCGGCGCGCTCGGCGCAGCAAAAATAAATATTATTGCAATAGCGCAGGGATCTTCGGAGTACAGCATTTCTGTGATTGTAGAGGCCGATACCGGCGACGAGGCAGTCCGCCAGATACATGCGGAAGTGATTAACTGTAGCCGCGACGGGTCGTCGCGGGTGTCATCCGACGTCACCGCCGTCGGCTACAAAAGAGATTATTTAGAATTCATTGCTTTTCTGTAGCCGCGGGCGTTGACCGCGGATGCATCTGACATCACCTGCTTTTCTGTCGCGGGTGCACTCGACGTCACCTGTTCTTTTGTAGCCGCGACGGGTCGTCGCGGGTTCATCCGACGTCATCGCCGTCGGTTTACCCCAATGGGGCTACAGAGTATTATTTTAATGGTACAGCATTCATGAAACTTTACGGACGAACATCCATTTCCGAATTTCTGGGCGACTTTATCGTCTATCGCAATCTTGTTCCGGTCGATCCGCGTTTACCGGCGCTTTCGGAAATTGCAAAACGCATGGGCATACCGAAAGGTGTCATTCCCCGAAAGTACGAGAAAGCATACGGTCAGGTTATAGTTGAACTTCTTTCGTCCGCAAGATCATTGATCGGATCGAATAAGGAAATCCGGCGGTTGATTTATCTCGGCGATACGAAGATGAACGATACGACCGCATTCCTGAACATTTGCGCTGCCGGGAATTTTGAAGGCATGGCTTTTATAGGCGATGAGAATTCGGCTCCTCCCAAGATCGAAGAAGCACAGGAAGGCAATTGTATTGTCTGTTCTGCCAACCGGTGGTCGCTGCTGGCCGAATTCGACCGGCTGTGCCGGTCACGGGGATTTATCGCCGACGAACAAACCGCGGTCATTTCCGATATCGACAAGACCATACTTGGTGCGCGCGGCCGCAACGATGCAGTTATCGATCGCGTGCGCGTCGATGCCGTGGAGCGCGTTATCAACGAAAAAATGACCGGCCGGTTTAACCATAATGCGTTTCAAACTGCTTATGACACACTAAAGAGGTCAGAGTATCACGTTTTTACTGCGGATAATCAGGATTATCTGGTTTATCTCTGCCTGGCAGTCGGAAGCGGAGTAACGTCGCTGGATTCCCTGACAGCGAAAATAAAAACGGGTGCGGTAAAAAGTTTTCAGGAATTTATTTTTCAGGTGGAAAAAAATGTTGCAGCCCTGCCGGCGGATATGCGGGCGATTCATAACGAAGTCTACGAATTCGTAAAGGCGGGAGATCCGACGCCGTTTAAAACTTTCCGCACGAACGAATTCAAATTGACTGTCGAGCGGATGGGACATGCAGACGACGATATGCCGGTCCCGGAACTTCTGCAAACCGAAATTCTTCTGACGGAAGAAGTCCGGGATTTTATTTTAAATCGAAAACTGCAGGGTTCGATCGTCTTCGGACTCTCGGACAAGCCGGATGAAGCATCGCTTCCGACCGGCGATCTCGCCGTTCGCGGATTTTTGCCGATCCATCAAATCATTACGCATTCAGTAGGACAGGAACTAGGAAAAGAATGAAAAAATACGTCATCGTCGTTCCGGACGGAGCGGCGGATTATCCGATAGCAGAATTAGGCGGTAAGACAATTTTTGAGGCCGCAGAAACACCGAACCTCGACAGCATCGCAGTCGGAGGAATGCTCGGATTGAGCAAAACCGTTCCTGCATCCTTGCAACCCGGCAGCGATGTCGCTATGATGGCGGTCCTCGGATACGATCCGCACAAATATTATACCGGCAGAGCGCCGATCGAAGCTGCTGCTCAAGGAATCGAGGTCCTGCCGAGCGATTGGATTTTCCGCTGCAATCTCGTGACCATTCTTGACGAAACGATGGCAGATCACAGCGCGGGACATATCTCCAGCGAAGAAGGAAAGGTTTTTATCGATGCGCTGAATGCATCATTCGGTAATGAACAAATAACGTTCTATCCCGGAGTCGGATACAGGCATCTGTTGGTGATCAAGGGACTCGAATTCGACGGTACGATCACACAGCCGCCGCACGATATGATAGGTAAAAGCATTGAAAGCATTCTGCCGAAAGGAAAGAACGCAAAATTTCTTATCGATTTGATACGCAAAAGCAGATCGCTGGTTGAAAATCATGAAATTAATCAGGCGCGCAAGAAACTCGGAAAAAACATTGCCAGCTCCATCTGGCTCTGGGGGCAGGGAAGGAAAGCGGTTCTGGATTCGTTTGAAAAAAAATACGGACTCAAAGGAGCGGCAATCACGGCGGTCGACTTAGTTAAAGGATTGGCAAAACTGATCGATTTCGATTTTATTAAAGTCGAGGGTGCGACCGGATATTTCGACACGAATTACAAAGCAAAAGGATTGGCAGCAATCGAAGCGCTCCGAAAGTATGATGTGGTTCTCGTCCATGTGGAAGCCACAGACGAAGCGGGACATGAAGGCAAAGCGGAAGTAAAGAAAAAAGCATTGGAATCGATCGACGCTCAGATTATCGGTCCGGTTCTTGCCGAATTAAAAAAATATTCCGATTGGCGGATCCTGGTCATGCCGGATCACCCGACGCCCGTCTCGACAAAGGGACATGTCGGCGATCCGATTCCGTTTGCCATCGCCGGCAGCGATATCGCTCCCGGCTCAAAACTTCCTTTCAGCGAAGCTAATGCAGCAAAGACCGGCGTTTTATTCGATCCGGGATTTGAATTAATGAAGAAGTTCTTAGTGCGTGGTGCGTAGTGCTGAAGTTAAAAAACACAACTAAGAACCAAGAACTAAGAACTATGAACTTTTTTCCGAAGGAAAAAAAAACATGCTCAGCTGGTTAGAATGCATCCGGGGTTGTGGAAAACGATATCCCATCGACCAAATCATTTATCGGTGTGAAACATGCGGCGCGCTGCTCGATGTGCAGCATGACGTCAAAGTCTTAAAGCGCAGGTCGGCCGCATCGTGGAAAAAACTATTCGACGAACGCACACGTACGAACGTCTGGCCGTATGCGAGCGGTGTCTGGGGAAAAAAGGAATGGGTGGCTCCCGGTTTAAAAAATGAAAATATCGTTTCCATGTTTGAAGGTCACACGAACTGCTTCTGGGCGGAGCGTCTCGGCAAACAGCTCGGCGTCCCGGATTTATGGGTCAAGCTCTGCGGCAATAGTCACACCGGGTCGTTCAAAGATCTCGGCATGACGGTTCTGGTATCAGTGGTCAAGCAAATGATTGCGGAAGGCAAGCCGATCCGCGCTGTAGCATGTGCTTCAACCGGAGATACATCCGCTGCACTTGCGGCTTATGGCGCCGCGGCGGGAATTCCGACAATCGTCTTTCTGCCGCGCGGAAAAGTCTCCACAGCGCAGTTGGTACAGCCGATTGCCAACGGCGCCACGGTGTTATCGCTGGATACGGATTTCGACGGCTGCATGCGTATTGTACAGGAAATTACGGCAGACAACACAATCTATCTTGCCAATTCGATGAATTCCCTCCGCATGGAAGGACAAAAGACCGTTGGAATAGAAATTATACAGCAGTTCGATTGGGAAATTCCGGACTGGTTTATTATACCGGCAGGGAATCTCGGCAACGTCAGCGCACTCGGCAAAGGATTGCTCCTGATGCGCGAACTTGGGCTTATTAAAAAACTGCCGCGCATCATCTGCGCGCAAGCGGCAAATGCAAATCCGCTTTATATAAGTTTTCAGAACAAGTATAAATCGTACACGCCGGTTCAGGCACAAAAAACGCTCGCATCTGCAATTCAAATCGGCGCACCGGTCAGCTACGAACGAGCGGTTAAAGTTTTAAAAGAATTCGACGGCATCGTAGAACAGGCGACGGAAAACGAATTAGCCAATGCGGCAGCGCAGGCAGACCGGGCCGGATTGTTTACATGCCCGCAGACAGGCGTCGCACTCGCGGCGTTATTCAAACTCAAAGAGCGCGGAGTCATAAAAAAGAAAGACCGCGTAGTTGTTATTTCTACAGCGCATGGCCTAAAATTCTCGCAATTCAAAGTGGACTATCACGAAAAAGCCCTCGCCGATGTCGTTCCGGCATTCCCAAATCCACCAGTCTATCTGCCCGCAACAACCGACGCAGTACGAAGAAAGCTGGATGAGATTCTGAAATAATGTTTATCCGTTATCGAAATTAAAATCCCTTCCTCTGTTTTCTGTAGCCGCGACCGGCTTGCCCGCCTCGTGAGGGTGACCGCGTAACATCGAAGGCCTTGTCAGCTATCGCAGGTTGAAAAAAACCTCTTAACTTCGCTCCCAGGCTCTGCTTGGGGGCATTTTTTTTAACCTCAAGGAAACATTTTACGAAATGTCATATCGCAACTGGTCAAAAAGGGATCAATAGAGCTTTAATGCAAATCGAGAAAATCTTTTTGAGGAATTACATACTCGCGCCAAAAATTACATAAGTAACCGAAAAATGTCTCAAAAGAATCTTGATTTTCCCGTTGATGACACATGTTCAATTTTCTAAGAAACTCGTTCTTTTTTGTTTCTTCCAATTTTTTCCATAGTGGATAAAAACCATGGTAAGTTAAATATAAAGTGATGATAATTCGTGCAATGCGGCCATTGCCGTCATAAAAGGGATGTATGCGAACGAATCGCTGATAGAAACGCATGGAAGCGCAAATGGGATCAGCTTCCTCACGCTTGAGCAGTTGGAACGCCAGAATCAGATCATTCTCAATAGAATTTGGAGCCGATCCAGTGAATTGTGAAGTCGAAGGATTTCGGGTTCGCTCTCGCCCAAAAGCAACGAAACCGGATTTCGGATCGGTAGATTTTCTATACTGACCCGCATTTGCAAGAATACCTGAGAATAAGTATGCATGAAAAGCGGTACATAATGAATTAAAATGCAATGGGAAAGAAGAACCGTGTGATAGAAGAGACTGGAGAAAATTAGGAATATGTTGTTCTAAAACAGCGTATCGAGTTTGAATATCCTTCCAGGCAGCTTCGATCTCAATCGGATTCGCAGTTGGAAAATCACGGATGAGTTCAGCAAGATAAGCTTTTTCACTATTGTCAGGCAAGCGCGTTGAAAATTTTAGAAATACTTTTCTTTGCTTTGAGTTGATACTTTTGATATTCCTCGTAGGACGAATACATCAACGCTTCTTTGGCTTCTTTGCTGCCCATATCAAAAATATATGCACTTTGCATATCGGTTTGAAGAGGATAAAAGGGTTTTTGGGGATCAAAGGGAAAATTCTTCGCAAATGGCTGCTTAGAGTAGTATCCCAAGATCTTTTGTTCTGTAATTACCGCATTGGCTTTAGTTTTCTGCCAGGGTTTTTCTTGATGCGTCATTGCAGAAAGTGTTATAGCGCTGTAAACTGAATAACAATCGAGGACAAAATCAACAGACGGTTTGAGTTCTGCCTGAAGCTTCTCAGAAGGAATGGCTGCTTGTGGAATTATTGCCGCTGAATATTGTTTATACGCTTGATATATTTCATTGCTTACAGGGCCTGTACGTCCATTTTTCAAATTCTGTGTCTACGGTAAAAGTATCGGAGACAAGACCCCAAACCTTCAGATAATACAGAAGCTTTTGAAGCTTCATCGAAGTGATGTCGTCATACTTATGTATGATATAATGTGAGAGTACTAAGGCATTCATAAAAAATTCCTCCATAGAGGAACATAAGGAGGCATAGTCAAGTTTCAATTATTGTATAATTAAAGTAGAAATATTCCCGGCAACAAGCAAATTGATCTATAATTATTGGGAAATAAGCAATATTCATAATACAGGAATGCAAAAATCGGTGCAAACAAACCATGGATTTGGTAGAATAGTGCAGCATTCTACAAGAATTTATTGGTCCGCAACAATCGACGCAGTAGAAAGGCGGATGAAATTCTGAAATAATTGTAGCCGCGACCGCTGGTCGCGGAATATCGAATACTTTTTTGGAATTTTCACAACAATAATAATTTGATATCTTTTTTCTGTAGCCGCGGGCGGCTTGTCCCGGAAATATCGAAGATATTTTCGGGATGACCGCGGAATAACGGTTCCGAGTGGGATTCGTCCGCCAACTTTTAACCTAATCATATCTGGAACTGGGGAAAGCTTTAATTATGCTGAAAAAAGAAGAAAATAGCGGCATAATTAATTTTTTACTTGACGCGAATCCAATAAATTTGCAGATTTTACACGCGTCTGGAAGGAGTCGCCTAGCGTCTCTGAGAGAGGCCTCTGGCCTCACATCCAGTCGCTTTTTTTTATATGGAGGGGGGTTTAATGCATATTTGCTATCTCGACGAATCTGGAGTGCCCGACATTCCAGGCAATACATCTCATTATATTCTTGCCGGCTTATCCATCACTAAAAAGATCATTTTGCTCTACTAAAAAGAAGAATGGCCTTAATTGGTATTAGCCTCTTCCTCTTTAGAGATTTGAATTTTTTAATAGTGCTGATATTATTTCCCTTAGCGAATTGCCTTTTATCCATCTCTGGTGTAATTTGATACCATTGGATTAATTTTATATTCGATTACTTTTATTCTAATTGACATCCTAAAATTGAGATAAAGTCCGAATGCAGCCAGACGACATTATCATGTATTTAGATCTTGTGAATGAAGAAAAAGCTCATCTTCAAAAAGGAATGAACTATAGGATTAGCAAAAACTACTCAGTATTTCTTATGTCTGTAAGAAAAAATGCTCCGTATGCAGATCAAATTAATCACACAACAGGTGCATTAATCTATGAAGGTCATGATCATCCAAAAACGAATCTCGTTCCGGAACCGAAAAGTGTTGACCAACCAATGATAACTTCTTCGGGTGCGTGGACAGAAAATGGAAAATTCTTTAAGGCGGCGACTGATTTTAAGACAGGACTTTCACCATATCCCGAATTAATAAAAGTGTATGAGAAAATTACTAATGGTATCTGGTGCTATAAGGGCTTTTTTGAATTAGTAGATGTTGAACACGCTTCAGATGGAAAAAGGAAGGTATTTAAGTTTCACTTACTTCCAATTACAAAAACTATATTGAATGGTAATATTGAGTTACCACATAACCGTATTATCCCTACCCACGTTAAAGTCGAGGTCTGGAGACGAGATAAGGGAAAATGTCAAATATGTGGCTCAAGCAAGAACCTCCATTATGACCATATTATTCCGTTTTCAAAAGGGGGCAGCAGTCTAATAAAAGAGAATATTAGAATCCTCTGTGCCAAGCATAACCTCGAAAAATCTGATAAGATTATGATATTGGTTCCCTGGATAAGCGTTGCTGCAGCTAGTTTTAAAATGCATCGAATGAATTGAAGTTGAGACTTAGGGATCTTTGTTATTGACCAGCCAATGAATATTTATTGATTCTTCTACCTGTTTAAATTCCTTATCGCCCGTCACAAGTAATGATCCCTTGTGTTGAAAAGTCAACGCTGCTGCAAAGCAATCTGCAAATGACATTTTCTTTACCGCCTTGAAACGCGCGGCTTGATTTGCAAGTTTCCAATCTGCATCCTGAAATTTTATGCCAAGCTCTTGAATATCCTTAATGCTCTGGTCGGCGGCGGCTTCGGAAATTTCCCGTGCAAGAATATACCAAACTTCTCCGGCATTCACCGTTGTCATCATGAGCGGTATACCTTGTTCATGCGCATCGCCGATAATATTGCCGACCATCTCGCCCGCGGGTTCATCTTCAAGAAACGCCATCACCGACCAGGAGTCGAGCACATAGGCCTTCGGTTTTGAAGCCATTAAAGCTCCCTTTCTTTTTTCTTCTCAGCCATCAATGCTTTTACCAGACCGTGTCCTTTCAATTTTCCGCGAATGGAATGGACATACTGCCGTGTAATAGGCGTGAGAATGATCGATTGATCCTTTTCATTTACCTCGATTTGTATGCGCGTTCCTTCTTTGATTCCCAGCCGCAAACGTACTTTGGAGGGAATGACAATCTGGCCCTTTGTTGTTGCAATTGTCTCCATGTTGTACCCTTTATGTTTATTGCTGTTATAATGTAAGTCAAAGAATAAAGTAAGTCAAGACTAATATGTCTTACGTTATAATATAATCATACTAATTGTATTTACTTGAAATAATTTGAAGGGAAGGGACAGAAAACGTCCGATAGCTGTACATCACCACACCATACGAAAATCACAATTTAAGCCGTTACTGAAGCATTATTCTCTCTCGGACGTACTGGTACCAATGAACTGCCTCAATTCCATCGGCCATTGTTATCGGTTCTTTTCGGGAATTTAATAAATATGAACGCTCCGCATTTAAAAGTTTTTTAATGGTGCGCAGCCCGGCAATCATTCGATCATTGGGCGACCTGCTCAATTTAATTTCTATGGGAATATGTTCGCTTCCGCGGACAAGAATTAAATCGACTTCGATATCGTTATTGTCCCGATAATAATAAAGCTGCCATGACGATCCTTTTGCAAGATTAGTTTTCATGATATCCATTACGACAGCATTTTCGAATATTGTGCCTCCCATAACGCCGTTTCGCAGAGCGCGAGGATTCGCTTCCCGTAGTATATAGGCAATCATACCCGTATCGGTGAAATAAAGCTTCGGACTTTTAATGACACGCTTTCGTAAGTTGCGCGAATACGGTCGGAGCAAATAAATGAGCCGCGAAGCTTCCAGCACCGAAAGCCATTTGTGAGCGGTCGGATGCGATACACCGCATAATGCACCGATCTTCGACAAATTAAGAATTTGACCGGTATTTGCGGCAAGAACTTCGATAAATTGTTGAAATGCACGAAGGTCGCCGACTGCATGCATATTGCGGACATCCCGCTCCAAATATGTCTGAATGTATGAACCGTAAAACAATGCGGAGGGAATGCTGTGAGCCGCAGGTCCTGGAAAAAACCCCCGAATGATATCTTTGAAGGTTCTATCCTCATTCATGTTTTTAACGGCCGGGAGTTCGGCATATGAAAACGGCAGCAACTCAAAAACGGCTGTGCGGCCTGCAAGCGATTCCGTGACTCCTTCCATAAGCGGGAATGACTGCGAACCGGTAAGAACATACGATCCCCTCAAACGGCTGGATCGATCCGCTTCTATTTTTATACCCGACAAAAGATGAGGGACATATTGAATTTCATCATAAATAACCGGTGAAGGATGGTCTGCTATGAAAAGAGCAGGATCCTTTTCCGCTTGAGCGCGAATAACCGGATCGTCGAATGTCACATATGCATGTTTCGGAAACATTTTTTGCAGCGTCGTCGATTTCCCCGATTGCCGCGGCCCTGTTAAAAGAATCACTGGAAAATGTTTCGCCGCTTCCTGAATGCGGGATTCTACCAAACGTCGAATGTAAGTCATATCGATACCTTCTTTATACAGGTGTAATATACATATTGAAACCCTCACTTTCAATATGTATAAGTTCTAATATTTGCAAAATCGGCTTTATCCAAACGACTTGCTTATAACCCGCTGGAATCAATATTATACACTGGTGTTGCGTAAAAGGGGAAAAGGCTGTCATTCCCAGCCCGATGCCTTGAACAGACGATCCGTAATGCCGGCTGAGAATCCAGAAAAATGGAGAACAAGGCTCCGGGTGCACCCAGAATTTGTCGGGATTAGACTGGCAATCCTTTTTGCTTTTTGTGCAGCATCGATTATCGACGAAGACGCGTCGTATCGAGCACAACAATAAAAGCTTCCAGCTTACCTGCAGGGTTTTGTCCCTGACCTACGATTACGTTCCCATCCGGGGATATACCGAAGGCGGCTTTTAAATTCCAGCCGGCAGGATCTAAACCGTACATCAGACTGCAATACTTTTTGAAGCTCGCGCATCCCGTGGCTGCTGTCCCAAATAAATGCCTTGCCGTCAGCCGGACCATTGAAACTGCCTCCGACAATTATTTTTCCGTTTGCAGTAACACCGAAAGGATGCGCGGTCGGCAGGCCGGGTAAAGATCCGATCTTCACCATTCCTGTGCTTTTTGTCCATCGAAATGCCGGATAACCGGTTGAATCGCTGCTGGTTCCGACAATGACGGAGCCGTCGGATGATACCGCATTGGGAAAACTATAGTGACTCCCGGGTAAAAATCCTAAACCGACTATTCCTTCCTTCTGCGTCCAGTAAAATGCTTCCTCGTTATCCCATGAAGGCAGGTTGTAGCTCGATCCTGATATCACGCGGCCGTCGGCGGATATGGAAACAGCCCGGCTGTTTGTGCGGCCGGGAAGGACTCCCAGCCCAATTATTCCGCCGCTCTGAGTCCATTGAAATGCCTGCTGGCCGCCGTCCCCGACTACGATGGAACCGTCAGCAGAAACTCCAAATGCTTCAAATCGTTTTGATCCGTCGAGACTGCCGAATTCAATCATCCCCGTTCCCTGCTTCCAAACGAAACCTTTATAAGCAGACCACCCGGCGCCGGGATCGCCGGAACCAACGACAATTGATCCATCTGCAGAAACAGAATATGGCCAGCTGTTTTTATAGCTGCTGTCCGGTAAATTTCCAAGACTTACCATTCCTTCTTTTTTTGTCCAGCGGAATGCCTGTGTGCCGGCCGTCGTTCCGGATCCGACAACGACCGATCCGTCAGATGAAACGCTGCGCGCTGAGCTTTCAAAAATTCCTCCGGGCAAATACCCCAATCCCTGAAAGGATGCCTGTTGTGATAGACAGCTTGACAATGCAGTGATTGTGATTATCATATATATTGCTATTAAATTCTTGGGCTTCATATTTGTTCCCTCGCTTTATTCCATATTTTATCGTAGGAAAAGTTTTTTAGGGGTATTACCGAATGCGCACAGGTATCGGAAATCACATTATACCTCGCCTGACGTGAGTTATTTGCTATAGTAGCTCAATATGATTTTATAATCAAGAGATTATGGCAGACATTAAGTTCTTTAAACTATAGGGTAGAAATATTCTCAAAGAGAAAGATATAAAAAATTGAAAAGCGACTTATTCTCAATTTCCTTATCTTACATATAAGGAAGATTATCCCCCACAACGAAGAATATAGAAACATGAACTATGTGATATGCTGCACTTTTTATGTGCAACAAAAGTATTATCATTTTCGTATAAAAAAAATACTTACAATCCCTGGAGACTAACGAAATGAACCGTTTACGTATGATATGGTGTGTCATCGGCTGCATACTTATCGGCGGAAATCTGTCACTGCTCATTGCGCAGGACACCGTCTTTCTTGCGGACCGCGGCAGATTATTACGAAGTCACGCTCGATTATACCATAGGCGCCAGCCATTATGTTATGGGCCAGCAATTGATGAAAAAGATTTTAACAGCGGTTCCCAATTTCGAGCAGCTGATGGATTCCTACATTGCGGAACTTGTGCCGGATCAGACGACTTACTACATTATGCTCGGCCGCGTTGAGGACATTAAACCGCAAATACCGCAGGATTATCAGGATGAAATAGACGGAATGGCATCGCAGCTCAGCGGCGGCAACGTCAATACGATGGACGACGGAAAGCTGTCAAAAAGCGAATTGTACGAATTGGAACTCTTTACAGATGTCGGCCGGTCGACGCAATGTTCTGGCATTTCGGTGTACGGCCCGCGGTCGGCAACGGGCAATCCCATGACCGCCCGTGTTCTGGATTGGTATGACGGCGCTAATCATCGAACTGGCGCAGATTCAAGCCGTTACGACTATTAAAAACGGCAGCATGTCCGTCTGCACAATCGGATATTTAAGTGTCCTGGGAATTATTACGGGCTTCAATGATAACGGCGTCTTCACCGGCATTCTCGATTCTCCTACCGGCGCGGCATATTCTTCCAGCGGCAAGCGGTCGTACATCTGGGATTTGCGATACGCGCTGGAGCACGACAGCACCGCCGCGGATGTCGGAGCATACATGTCCGATACATCGAAACAGTTATACGTACAACCATTTAATTTTATTGTCCGATAGTCATACGCCAAAGTTCTGGAAAATAATTTCTCCGGAGCGGGACGAATATACATCGGGCACTGAGGAGCGATGTGTCTGCTCTTAATCCCGGCATTACGTGGGGATTTTCGAATGCGGTGGCCGCGGTCAATGCTTTTCTCCTTGCAGGAAATTACGACAACTATACGGGAATATTATCCAACACACAGCGATGGAGCAGTATCAAGTCGCAGCTCCAGCTTTGCGGAGACACGGTCTCATTAGCCGAGTTGAAACAGATTGCTTCGTTCGATCATGACGCCGTTCCTCAATCGCAGTCGGGTGGAAATATTTATAATTCCGGCACACAGCAGATAGTAATTTTCCAGCCGGATATTTTTCATCTGGAAATATCGTTCAAACCCAAAACAGGTGTTTTACCGGTTAATCCGTTATTCGAAGAAATTCCAGTCTCCTTTGCTTCCACTCCAACGTCCGTTCCCCAAAGCAATGCAGTCGTTCCCGCATCGTGTATGCTGGAACAGAACTATCCGAATCCATTCAATCCATCGACAACGATCTCATTTTCTATCAGTACAAAGAGTTATGTGTCCCTGCGCATTTATAATATGCTGGGACAGGAAGTGGCGGATATATATGAGCGGAGAATTACCGGCCGGAAAATACACACGTCAATGGAATGCAGGAACCATACCGAGCGGAGTTTATTTCTGCCGGCTTGTGACAGGAACAAAGAGTGAAACAAAAAAACTTGTTTTACTCAAATGAGCGATCTGTGCAGGGACGTATGGCCATACGTCCCTGCAAGAATGATATATGATTCCCCGTTTTTGGGGATAGCCAGGAATGGATTAACGGCCGGTTAGCACTGAAACAAGCTTCTGTTTCGGCGAAAGATTTTCATCGACTATCGGAAAATCTCCTTTGTAACCCCAATGACAATAGGCAATATTGTTTTCGTTAAAAATGCCGCACACATCTTTATACCAGCGGAGCATGACATTTTCCGGAATTCTGGGATAAATTCCAAATTCGCCGCAATAAAGCGGCAGGTTATGCTTCTTTTGCAAATTCTATCGCAGGAATCATCTGTTCTTTTAAGACTTCCTTTGTGAAATATCCGTTGGCATATTCCTTCATTGCATTCACGGCTTTTGACGACATTTCTTTATATTTCGCAGTATCAACAATTTGTCCGGGATATGCGACCGGTCCGGTGTATTCCGCAATCGGAGTCCATGATGCCAGGTGATGGGTAAGCGCCATCGGCGTATAGAAATGAAAACTCAAGATTAAATCCCTATCATTTGCCGGAAGTTTCAATTGCGGAAATGTTCCCGGAATTTGCCACCTGTTCGAGCCGACGACAATTTTTCTATGGGGCTCCCGGATTCGTACCGCTGCAATGACTTTATTGAAAACCTTGTTCCAATCATCCGGATTGTCTGCGACCGGTTCGTTTAATACTTCGTATGCTAATTTCGAATTCGGGTAACGCTGCAATTCCTCCGCGAGCTGCAGCCAGAGATCGACTAATTTCTGCTGTTCAAGAGTAATCTGTCCATAGTTTATTCGATTCTGCATTAAAATAATGAGCGCGGAGTATATGCAAATCGACGATCACGCGCAGATGAGCAGCGAACGCCCACTCGATACCATTGTGCAATAATTTAAAGCCCTCAGGTTCTTTTTTCCCCAGCGAATCCCAAAGCTGGACTTCGTCGACGGGAATTCTTACGTGATCGAATCCCAGAGAGGCGATAGTATCAAAATCGGACTTGCTCATGTACCGATTCCTTTCATCACCTCGATTATCATTTTGTGAAAGCCAGTGGCTTATATTCACACCGGTACGTATTGTAAAATTGTCAGTTGAAGCGGATGTTTGGGCATTCAAGCATGATCCCACGAAAACCAAAAACAAGAGTGTATATTGCATAAAAAGACCTTTATTTTAGTGTCAAATAAGAATTGATTCAATGTATGAATGATTCTGGTAAAAATAAACGTTCTCTTGAAGCCCGCCACCTTCGGAAGGTCACCTTCCGAAGGTGGCCTTCCGAAGGTCCACCGCACTTGATTATTTTATGGATTCCGTTAATATTGCATCATTAAATGAAAGTAAATGACAGGAGGTTGATATGCGAAAATTAAGCGCCTTTATATTCACAACGTTGAACGGATTCTTTGAAGGATCAAAGGGGGATATAAGCTGGCATAAGCATGGCAGAAGAGGAAAATAGCTATGCTGTTGAAAGTCTTAAAGCCGGGAACACGCTTCTGTTCGGGCGCATGACGTATCAAATGATGGCAAGTTACTGGCCGACGCCGATGGCACTCAAGAATGATCCGATTGTCGCAAGGGGAATAAACAAAGCGGATAAAATTGTCTTTTCAAAAACGCTCAAAAAAGCCGAGTGGAATAATACGAGGATTATAAGTGGCAATATCGTCGAAGAAGTAAAGAAGCTGAAAAAAATGCCCGGGAATAATATGACGCTTATGGGCAGCGGCAGCATTTTGACACAGTTTGCAGAACAGGGCCTGATCGATGAATATCAGATCATGGTGGATCCCGTTGCCACAGGCAACGGGACAACGATATTCAAAGGCATCAAACACAACCTGAACCTGAAACTTATAGCGACACGAACGTTCAGGAGCGGTGTTGTGCTTCTTTCCTACCGACCCGTGAAAATATAAATATTAAAGAAACGTAACTCTCAGCAAATTATGAAAACCGATTTATAATTAGCTTTAGATATCCCATTGCAGATGTTCGTCGCGGATAACGTCCAATATTATTCTGTAGCCGCGACCGCTGGCCGCGGGATACTCCGATACCACCCCATAGGGGCAACGCCGGTGTCGGCTGCAGAAGTTCGTTGCGGTAACTTAATTTTCAAATATAAAACTCACGCTGAATAGTCACAAAGAAACAATATCTCTTCTCGCAGGGAAGATAAAGAGAGGTTTTAAGAATTCGAATACCCCCCCCATAAAACCGGTTTGCAAAAAATATTACATGAGCTTTCTTCCTCAGCTTCTTTCTAATCCTCCATGAATATTTTCTTTTCCTGAATCGGGATTTTTATCAGCGCAGAATATTCGATCAGTTCGGAACCAAAGAATATTTCATGGCGTTCCATAGTTTGATAGAGGAGATCATTCAATGGAACAAACAACTGTAAGCGATATTGTTGCAAAGGATTTTCGCACCGCAGCGGTTTTCGAAAAACATTCAATCGATTTTTGCTGCCATGGCAAAGTTTCTCTCGAAGAAGCCTGCAAAAAAAGCGGAATGACAGTAGATAAAATTCAGTCAGAACTTGCACTCATTTCTGCTGCGGATAAAAACACGGATGAGGCATACGATGCATGGGAAATCGATAAGCTGTCCGATTATATTATTCAAACGCACCACCGTTATGTGAAGGAAGCTATTCCTGTTACGACCGCTCACTGCGGGAAAGTGGCTTTTAAGCATGGGGCAAGGCATCCTGAAGCGATACAGATAAAGGAATTGTTTCAGGAATTGAGCGAAGAGTTGACACAGCACATGACAAAGGAAGAGGTAATTCTTTTTCCCTATATAAAACTTCTAGCATCATCTCGGCGTGAAGGAAAACCGGTTCAGAGGCCTCCGTTTGGAACCATCCAGAATCCGATTCGTATGATGGAAAGCGAGCATGAAAATGCCGGGAATAATCTGGAAGCGATAAGGTCGGTGGCCAATAATTTTACATTACCGCCGGACGCCTGTGCAACATTTAACGTTACATATCAGGAGCTGAAACGCTTCGAGGCCGATCTGCATAAGCACATCCATCTGGAAAACAACATCCTCTTTCCAAAAGCTCTTGAGTTAGAAAGACAGCTTTTGGATTCCCATTAATTTGGAGTGCGGTTCATCTCTGTCGATGCCCTGAATCAAAAAAGGAGAGATTTAAAAGTCCGGCTGGAATAAGATCCGTAGTTTTCAGTTCAAAGGGAGATTCTGCCTTTGTATGGCTCCAAAAATAATCCCCGCCTCCGGAAAGAAGCGGGGTGGATTGTTGTGCGGTGTATCTTCAAGAACTCTTCGGTTGCCGGATGATGATCACCTCCTTGTTGCATTATGATTATCCGCTGATTTTAATGACAGGACCTGTCAGCCGCCTTGCAAGAAGGATAAATCTGTTAACTTATTCGACCGAATGTATAGATTTGAATAAAATAGTTCTTTCCTTGCTATTGTTCCCGCCTCTTCGTATTATTTTTCATATTTTGTCATTACTCAACGTACTTTGAATTATCGTATTGTTGCACCCATCGTGGGAGTTTTCCGCGGTCACACGCCCGAGGCGGGCGAGCCGCCCGCGGCTACAGAAAGAATCTTATGACATCACTTGAAAAGAAAATCGTCCTTATCACGGGCGCAAGCAGCGGTATCGGCCGATCCTGTGCGGAAAAATTTGCCGAAGCGGGAGCAAATCTCATTCTCATTGCACGAAGAAACGAACGGCTGACCACTTTGGCATCGGAACTCAGGGAAAAATATGGAATTCTTACACTTGCGGATAAACTTGATGTTCGTGATCCGGTTTCCATAACCCAGTTCTTCCAGAAACTTCCCGCCGAGTGGTGCAACATCGATGTTTTGATCAACAATGCCGGACTCAGCCGCGGCTTAGATAAGCTCTACCAGGGAAATCTGCAGGACTGGGAAGAGATGATCGATACGAATATCAAAGGACTGCTGTATATGAGCCGCTCCGTGATTCCCGGCATGGTGGAGCGTAAAAAAGGAACCGTCATCAACATCGGTTCGATTGCCGGACATGATGTCTACCCGAACGGAAACGTCTATTGCGCTACCAAACATGCAGTCGATGCGCTGACCAAAGGCATGCGTATGGATCTTGTGGATACACCTGTGCGTGTATGCACGGTTGATCCGGGACTCGTGGAGACGGAATTCAGCAATGTCCGCTTTCATGGAGATGATGCAAGGGCAAAAAAAGTATATCAGGGTATGACGCCGCTCTCACCGGATGACGTCGCGGACGCCGTCCTGTTTGCAGCAAGCCGTCCGCCGCATGTTCAAATTGCGGAAATAATCATTATGCCGGCCATGCAGGCTTCGGCGACATTGGTGCATAGAAAAGTGAATTAGTTCTAAGTTCCTTTAATGACAATTCGCGATTCGCAATTTTCAACCTGCCATTTACAGTTCACAGTTTACCATTCACTGCTCTTAACGCTGCTTTTACTCCGCTGCGTATCGCTCCTTCGATCGTTGCGGGGAAACCCGTGTCGGTCCAATCGCCCGCTAAGAATAAATTCTTAAATCGTGTCTGTGCAGACGGACGTTTTGACTCTAATCCCGGAGCCGGAATGAATGTCGCTCGCTTTTCTTTTATCGCCAGTGCATTCAATATTTTTGCCTGCCGTGCAGCGGGGAGCACCGAACATAAATCTTTCCATGCGAGATCAACTAATTCATCTTTTTTCATTTTGCTGAAACGTTCCGCTCCGCTGATAACGAAGGACAGGTGCTGACCGGAGGTCTTTTGATTCTTTAGAAGTGCACCTGCATCGAACGCCCATTGCACAGAAGTATCGATAAGCGCCGCAAATGTATCATTCAATACTTTTCTATCGAGCCAGAGTTGTAAGCTGACGATCGGTGCGGAGCAAAATGCGGATTCGTCCACAATATGTTTCCAGCGCGACCAGCGAATTTACGGCATACCAGGGAACGGCAGCGATTATGGTGTCCGGCAGTAATTTTCTTTTTGCCTGTGAGTTGTGCCGAAACCACATGGTCATTCTCAATGCGTAGTTTCTGAACTGCCGTTCCGATGCGAATTTCCCCTCCATGGCTGCGAATGTATTCCACAGCGGGATCGATCAACAGACTGCTCAGCGGTGCGCGCGGGAGAAGAAAACAGGAATTTTTCGCGTGCCTGTAAATATTGCTTTCAACACGCGAAAAAAAATAAGTGCAGAGACTTTATCCGGTGCATTATTCAGCGCGCCGATGCAGAGCACGTCCCAGAGATATTTTTTTGCAGATAGGGACTGATTCAAACGGGAAAGCCATTGTGCGGCGGAAATTCCGTCTAATTCCCTTGGATCCGAACGAATAAGAATTTGCTTCATGACACTGGCCATCTGCAGCCGTTCCCGGAATGGGATTGCTGAAAATCGAATCAGTCCTGAGCCGGCATGCAGCAGAGAAGGAAGCGGTAAACATCTGAGTTCTGTCCGTTCCGATCCGGCGCGATAATACGGAATATTAAGCACCGGCTGAAGTTCTGCGAGATGATCAGATCCAATCATTTGCAAATATCGTCGTGCAGCTGTGTAGCATCCCATCATCAGATGCTGACCGTTATCGACCCGCTCGGAAGTTGATTTATCGATAAACGAAGAAGTGCGTCCGCCTGCATGCGGGGCTTTTTCGCAGACCAGTACTTTCAAGCCGCGGCTCGCAAGCTCCACGGCAGCGCTCAATCCGCTGACGCCCGCGCCAATTACAATTACATCGTATGTAGCACTGCTCTTCATGATGGAAAGAATAACGAATTTTGTAAGAATAGTAAACAAAAGAAGTTCTAAGTTCTTGGTGCTTAGTGCTGAAGTTAAAAGACAATTATCAGAAAAAACGAACTAAGAACTACGAACCACGAACCACGAACTAAGAACAGATCAATGATATTTACTTATTTAGTTTTATCCAGTGTTCTTCTGAAAATTCGGCCAGTGAATGAAGTTTGACGTCGGCGATTGAGAATCGTTCGTCGTCGAACTGCTGCGCTGCGGGAACGGCGATGGTTTTCATTTTTGCCGCTTTTGCAGCAATGAGACCATTGACGGAATCTTCGATGACCAGACAATGCATCGGGTCGATATGCAGACGGTGGGCAGTGGAAAGAAAAACAGCCGGATGCGGCTTGCCATAATCTTCATGCTCCGCCGAATGAACGATTCGAAAGGAATGCTGGATGCCTAATTTCTTTAACGAAGCATCGATAAGCTGCATTGGGGAAGAAGAAGCCAGCGCAAGCGGAAGATTTTTCCGTTGGAAAGAGACAATGGAATTTTTGACTCCGGGCAGCAGCTCGGCCCGTTCCAGTATAAGCTGCTCGACGACATCCAGAATTTCATGCATGACCTCTTCCTGCGTTTTTCCCTCCCACGGATGCTGGCGGAAACGCAGAGCGATCATTTCATCGACAGCGGTGCCTGTCGTTTCCAGGCACATGGCCGTGGTCATCTTCAGCCCGACCGTTGCAAAGACCTTTATTTCCGCCTCGTGCCATAGCGGCTCGGAATCCAGCAGCACACCGTCCATATCGTAAATAACAGCTTCTATCATATTCATCAATCTAAAAGAGAATCTCTGGAAAGGCAAATGAATTTAGTTCGTGGTGCTTGGTTCGTTGTTCTTAGTTTCGAACATCTTTTTTTTCTTTTAACTTCAGCACCACGAACCCAGCACTAAGAACTTCTTTTACGCTCTCGTGTTGCTTGATAATTGATTATTGATTATTGTTGACAGTAAACAAATACTGGATATTGAAAACCAGTTACTATTCGCTATTAACTATCGCTATTTATTATTTCATTATTAACCATGTCCACAACAAGACTTGAACACGACTTACTCGGTGAGCGTGAGGTTCCTGCCGATCGGTATTACGGCATACAGACGCTGCGGGCAATGGAGAATTTCGATATTACCGGAATTCCTATTTCCCATTATCCAAGATTTATCAACTCACTGGCATCAATTAAAAAGGCCGCGGCGCTGACAAATTACGAACTCGGACTGCTGAAAAAAAACCTTGCCGATGCTATTGCTCAGGCGTGCGACGAAATTATAGCCGGAAAATTCTACAGTGAGTTCGTTGTCGATGTCATTCAAGGCGGCGCCGGAACATCGACCAATATGAATGCGAATGAAGTGATTGCCAATCGGGCGCTGGAAATTCTCGGTTATGAAAAAGGGCGGTACGATATCCTGCATCCACTGAACCATGTGAACATGTCCCAATCCACGAATGATGTCTATCCGACAGCTATCCGTATTACATTGAGTCAGAAGATGGACGGGCTTACGCAGGAGATGGAGGGACTGCGTCTGGCGCTCGAAGCAAAGTCCGTGGAATTTGCAGATGTTATTAAAATGGGACGCACACAATTACAGGATGCCGTACCGATGACGCTTGGTCAGGAATTCGGTGCGTGGGGGGTCATGGTCGGCGAAGACATCGAACGCGTTCATGAAGCGCAATCGCTGATCGATGAAATCAACATGGGAGCGACCGCTATCGGTACCGGATTGAATGCGCATCCCGCGTATGCTCCTCTCGTGACAAAAAAACTCCGCGAGCTGTGCGGCGTGCCGGTCGTTCTTTCTAAAAACCTTGTTGAAGCGACGCAGGATGCGGGCGGTTATGTGCAGCTTTCGGGGGTCTTAAAACGTGTTGCGGTCAAACTCTCAAAAATTTGCAACGATCTTCGACTCCTCTCCTCCGGACCGCGCGCCGGATTTCATGAAATCAATCTTCCGCCTATGGCACCCGGCTCTTCTATCATGCCGGGAAAAGTCAATCCAATTATTCCGGAAGTCGTTAATCAGGTGGCTTTCTCGGTCATCGGGAACGATATGACGGTCACAATGGCTGCCGAGGCGGGACAGCTGGAATTGAACGTGATGGAACCAGTCATTGCGTTTAATCTTTTCACCTCGTCCGATATGCTCGGGCGAGCATGCCGGGCATTAACCGAGCGCTGCATTAAAGGCATAACGGCAAACCCTGAAGTTTGCAGGAAAATGGTTGAAAACAGCATAGGTCTGGTCACGGCGCTGAATCCGATCATCGGCTACGAAAAATCCGCTGAGATCGCACATTGTGCCCTGGAAACCAATCGGTCTGTGTACCATGTTGTTCTGGAAAAAGGATACCTTTCAAAAGAGCAGCTTGAAAATATTCTTTTGCCGGAGAATATGACGAAGCCGGGAGCAGAATTCAGGAGACAGAAGTCAGTGGTCAGGAGAAAGAAGTCGGGAGTAAGGAGAAAGAAGTCAGAAGTTAGAAAACAGAAACGAAGCAACTGATGAACTAGAGAAGTTCTTAGTGCGTGGTGCTTAGTGCTGAAGTTAAAAATAAATTAATAGAAAATAGCCGACTAAGAACTAACGAACCAAGTAAGCACTACGAACTCTTTTAAATCGCATAGAACTATAATTTAAAAAAAATATGAAAATAAAAATTTTCCGGAATATTCTTATACTCTTTCTTTTACTCGCTGCGATTTCCATTGCCGCATTCGGACAAAATGTCGTCGTCCTCGTAATCGACGGAGCGCGGTATTCCGAGACATTCGGTGCGAAGTCAGCTTACATGCCAAGTATCTGGAACACCTTGCGTCTGCAGGGTACGATCTGGACGGATTTCCGGAATGACAGCATAACGAAAACCGATCCGGGGCACTCCACTATTGAAACAGGCATCTGGCAAAATCTCGACAATTCCGGAATCGACCGCCCGCACCAGCCGACGATCTTCGAATATTTCCGCAAAGCGGCACATGCCAATGAACAAACAACGGCCGTCATCGTCGGAAAGAAAAAACTGGAAATACTAACATATAGCAGCGATCCCGAATACGGAAAAGAATATCGGTCCGCATTCTATCTCGGCAACAACGATACGTCGGTTTTTGCTCAGGTTAAATCGGTTCTCATGCAAAAACACCCCCGCCTGGTGCTCATCAATTTTCCCAGCGTCGACATTATCGGTCATACGAACGATTGGAACGGTTATCTCTCCGCCATAAAGACCGCGGACTCTCTCGTATCGGTCTTATGGACTCTGATTCAGTCGGACTCCGTTTATCACAATTCGACGACATTGTTTGTGACCAATGATCACGGCCGTCATGACGATGAGCATGGAGGGTTCAGCAATCACGGCTGCTCGTGCGAAGGATGCCGGCATATCATGCTTTTTGCCATTGGACGGGACATCCCTGAAGGCGGCGTCGTGACGGTAAAACATACACAGTGCGATATCGCACCGACCGCCGGAGCGCTGCTTTCATTTCCGACTCCGAAAGCGATAGGTACGAATCTCTTGCTCGATATCGCAAAGCCTGCAAAATAACCGCCGATGTCTGTCGATCTCCATCTGCTCCGTTCGTTTTTTTCTTCGTATCAACGAAGAGTTGTCCATGATTCCTCGCTGCGGCCGTCGGCAGTTTTGATTCCGTTCCTTCTTCAGCAGGACGGATTGCATCTTGTTTTCACAAAACGCACGGAGACGGTGGAACATCATAAAGGTCAGATTTCTTTTCCGGGAGGCGCTGTCGATTCGAACGATGCAGATATGATCGCCACCGCTCTGCGCGAGACCGAAGAAGAGATCGGCATTTCACGGGCATCGGTTGAAGTTTTAGGAATGTACAGCGATTTTTCGATTCCGAGCGGATTTTGCATTACTCCGGTCGTCGGTTTTCTTTCTGAAATGCCCCCGCTGAAAATTCACAAGGCGGAAGTTGATGAGGTTTTTACGGTTCCCGTTCAATTTTTCTTCGAACCCGGGAGCGAACGGAAGGAAAATCGTGAACTGAAGGGGAAAATGTTTCCTGTCTTTTTTTATGACTTCGGGAAACATTGCATCTGGGGAGCTACAGCAGCTATTCTTCGTGAATTATTGCAGTCTCTGCAGGCATTTTCACAGGAACGCTGATCTCTATACTTCATTGTATATCAAAAAAACCTTTGGATTTCTAGGAAATCTTGGCTATTTTAAGACAAAGAAATAACCAGAGTTGAACAAGGAGATGTAAATGCCACAACATAAATCTGCGGAAAAGAGAGTACGTCAAACCAAACGCCGTACGGAGCACAATAAAACGCTTCTTTCCAAAGTAAAAACACTCGTTAAAACTGTACGCACGGCAAAATCGAAAGAGGAAGGAATAAAAGCCCTTACTCCAGCGGTTAAGTATCTGGATGAACTCGCCGCAAAAGGCACCATTCACAAAAACAAAGCTTCCAATCAAAAATCCCGATTGACAAAGCATGTGAACAAACTGGCCGCGGCTGTAAAATAATTATCGTTTTTTTGCAAACAGAAAAGCCCATCCCGCTTCAAGCGGAACGGGCTTTTTTTATGAGATGTCTTTATCACGGGAAGAGGGCTGGCCTGGGGTTTGCGCACCTCTTCCTTGATTCCTCATCTATAATTCACAAAATCATAAAAGTGATGGATGCTCGCAACTCGCTCGTGTTCATCGAAATCTTTGATGGAATAATCACCAGTTCATCCGGAGCCGTATAGCAGGAGCCAGGATATCGGTCATTTTGCTCATGCCGGTGATATTGGGATGACGGTCGCATCCCCAGTCTGTTTTTGCCAGCGCTTCCGGTTTAATTTCTATAAAAAAAACATCCTTATCCCTGCCCTTTTTTTGCTGCTGCTCGACTACTTCACGGATATATCCGAGGCACGGGTCGGCAGTCATAGGTCCGCAGATGCAGAAAATAGTCACGCCGGGATACTGTAATCTTACGCGGTCGATCAGCCGGATATAAGCATCCTGAAAAATATTTTTGGCGGGATAGGGGAGCGTGGAAAAATCATTGGTGCCGAGATTGATAACAACCGCCTGCGGCATCCAGCTTGTAAAATTCCATTTACGCACCGAATCGAAAAAGCAGACACGATCGTAAAGCGCCGGCATGGGATCGGCTGATGTCGTGCTGCTGTCCCCGTAGTTGCGCACGACGCCTCGTCCGGAATATGAAAGAAGCATATAATCGGCGTTGAGCGCTCTGGCGGTCATTGACGCATACGACATGCACGCATTTTCCGTTTGCGGAGTGAAATGGCCGGTCGTGTCTCCTTCGTCCCCGAATCCCGAGGTGATGGAGTTTCCGATAAATTCTATTCGCCGCTCCGGCCGTTTCTCCGGCAGCAGAAGTTGTCTTCCTGCATCGAGTATAAACCCGGAAAAAATTCCCTTTCCAACCAGCGGTTCCGTCCTTTTTTGTATCATAATGGAATGAGGAAGAGAATCGGACAGGCCGGAAGCAACACGATAGATATGGGTTAATGAATCGGTCGTAAGTATTCTTGGAGCACGATGATCGACGATAACGGCATATTCGTTTTTATAGTCATCCAGCCGTATGGAGCAGCTTGTTCCCCGGAATTTTGCCCCTATCTGTACACCCGCCCAGTCGAACACCGCTTTTTTCGGATTGGAAAAATCGAAACGGCCGACATATTGAATATTCGGATTATCGGCATCGATTATTCCAGTCGGAACTGTTTCTGGTTTTGTAATGAAAAGAGAACAGGCGCTGAAAAATAATGCAAGCAAGAACAACGTACTAATTCGAAGAAGAATTCGAATACTCATCGGAAAATCCTTTGCAAAATTACATGTGCGCGGTTAAGAAGATATTCGGTTCGCTGTTCGTACTTGATTGTTGTGATGATGTGCACTGGCGCTGAGGTGCTGCTAAGAAATTATTTGGTTTGTCAGTTTATTGGTGATGGGTATATTCCCAATTTGAATTACGCGATCGCGTAATAACATTATCAGGCCCGCCTGCGTGACTGGCCAACCCGCTGCGCATTTTGGCGGGCGTCAGCAGTCGGCGTCGCCGCAATGCGGGCAGGCCGCCGGCTGCCATTTACTATTTGCTTATGAAGGCTTATTGTTCATCGCCGATTTTTTCTTTATTTCTTCTATCTCGGCAACACGCTTTTCGTATTTTTCCCTCTCTGCCGGCTTGGACTGTGCAAGGGTTTTATACGCTTTGATGGCATCGTCGTACCATCCTTGCTTGGCATAAATTTCTGCCAGCGTCGGCGTAACGAATCCCATGCTCGAAGTAGAATCTTCCGGAGATAATGCGGGGGTGTCTTTTTCGGCAAAGTTGATCACAGGCGTTATGCGCGGAACATTTTGCAATTTCTCAGCAAAATCGCTGATGTTCTCTTGAGAAAAATCCGCCGCCGGCGTTTGGAATGCCGCCGATGGAAACGCCTGCGGAGCTGATTTTTTAAAATCTTCAAACGAAAGAGTGTTCACTCCGGTCAACTCGGTTTTTTTTCGCGCGGCATAGATCTCGAATGAGGAGGACTCCTCCGGTGAAAGCGGAAGAGATGCCGGGCCTGGCGGCGGCTGTGAAATTCCAAAAGTATCGGATGGTATATCGAACGATGGAGCAGACTGCGGAGGTTCGTAAGAATGAGTTGCAGAAAAACCAAACGGGTCTTCCGCTGGCAAAGCCGGAGAAGACGGCGCTGCAGGGAGTTCAGTGAACTGCGACATGGCATCAAAAGAATTTGCCTGGGCAGGTGCGCTTTCCGGAAAACCGAATTGCTGCTGGGGCTCGGCAGGCGCGGGGGAAATTCCATATCCGAAATCGGACTCCGCCGGTGCTGAAGGCGCGGGAATAATTCCGAAATTATCGAGTTCAGCAGGCGGTTCGGGCGGCGGAAGAGGAGAAACTTCGGCGATTTGCGGCTCCAACGGAGCCGGTGAAACAGCCGTTCGCGGCGGCGCTGACGGTCGAGAGGCAGGAGCTTCAACAGCGATGGTTTCATTGCTGCTGCGCGGAATCGAAGCAAGAAGCGCCGTTACCGCACTATTGCCCGGCAAAAAATCCAGAACAAATTCGAATTCCCGCCTCGCTTCAGCAAGCATCTTCAACGCAACGAGAGATTTTCCTTTAATGAGGTGACCGGTGGTAAAAAAGGGAAAATTCGCAAGTCCGGAATCGCAGAGCTTCAGCGCTTCCTGTGATTTTCCTGCAGAAAGATATTGCTCGGCAAGCATCGCAAACAACGGCGAGCGCGCCTGCACTCCCACTTTTTTCTCCAGCGTAGCAATTTCTTGCTGTGTCATTCTGGTTATGATTCCTAATGGCGGATTTTTCGTGCCTCGAGCGCATGCCGGACAGACAGCCAAGAAACGGTAGTAAAGCCCGTGAAATACAAAAGCTGGAACGGCAGCGCAGCAATTTCCAAATAATATAGTGAAGAAATAACGCCAAATAAACAGTAGACAGCAAGAATTATTTCAATGGCGATAACCCAGTCGAACTTCTTTTTCATGGAATATTTCTTTGCTTTCCACGAATCGCCTTTTACTTTAATTGCATACTTCGGTGTCCTTACAAACTCGCTTTTTCGCTTAAAAAGGCCTTCAAAAACGGCACGCGTGTTGTTAACAGCAAATCCCATGCTGCCGGCCATAAAGAGCGGAAAGAGCATAATGCGCCTTCGCCAATCGGGGTAGATCGATTTTTGCGAAATAAGATAAAACATAAACGATCCTATGAATGCAATGACGAAGATGGACATCATCGTAAAATAGGCCTCATGCCCGCCGTGCTGCTTGATGAAAATCAGAGGAACATTCAAAATGCCTGCCAGAATGATGAACGGAAAAACAATATTGCTTGTGAGATGCGACGTCGAATGAATTTTTACGCGCAGCGGCAGGTCGGATTTCCACACTTCAGGAAGTATTTTCCGCGCAGTCTCGATTGCTCCTTTGGTCCAGCGGAATTGCTGGGTCTTCAATGCATTGACTTCTGCAGGAAGTTCCGCCGGCGAAGTAACATCGCATAAGTACTGAAATTTCCAGCCGCGCAATTGCGCACGGTAGCTCAAGTCGAGGTCTTCTGTCAGCGTGTCCGATTGCCAGTTGCCCGCATCCAGAATAGCGGTTTTGCGCCACACGCCGCCGGTGCCGTTAAAATTAATAAAGAAACCCGCTTTACAGCGGACGTTCTGTTCGACGACATGATGCGCATCGAGGGCAAATGCCTGAGCTCGCGTAAGCAGCGAGTAATCGCCGTTCAAGTGAGCCCATCGCGTCTGCACGACACCGACTTTCTGATCGGCAAAGAAATAGGGAATAGTCTTTTCGAGGAAATCTTTATTCGGCACGAAATCGGCGTCAAAGATAGCGATGAATTCACCCCGTGCGGATTCCAGTCCGCATTTGAGCGCTCCGGCCTTGAATCCGGTCCGGTCGGTGCGCCGGATGTGTTTAATATCGTATCCGAGCTTTTGGTATTGTGCGACGGCTTTTGCGCACACTTCAATCGTTTCGTCTGTCGAATCATCGAGCACCTGAATCTCCAATTTATCTTTCGGATAATCCAATGTACAGACCGCGTCGATCAAACGATCGATAACTGTACAGTTCGTTGTAGAGCGGAAGCTGGACGGTGACGACCGGTGTATCGATAAGAGGCAGCTGCGGGGAATGCTGTCCGCGCTGCTTCATATAATAGTATACCATGACGAACCCATGCGCGCCGAAGACGAACAAGATCAACAATGATATAAAATATGCGTAGAGAATTACGTCCGTATAGAGAGGGCTGATGAAGAGCCGCGACGTAAAGAAAGAAAATGCGAGTATCATATTACCATCCTGCAACTGTTTCGTTAAGAATATCATCTTCTAATTTTTGGAGTGCCGTCTGAATCCCGACTTCCCGCTGGGTCAGCGTGCCGCCCGAAGAATAATCTCCCCAATCACTGAAAGTCTTATCCCAAATTTTTTTTCGTAATTTTAAATCCTGGAACGTTACATGTATCTGAATCGTAATACGCCTTTGTGTTACCGTTTCGACTCCCTGCAGAATAGAAGGTGTGTCGGACACCTGCAGGATGACGCCGTCCAGTTCCGAGTCGGCGGAATTTTTATCGGTCAGACGGAGTGAATTGTCGCTGATAAAACGCGCCGTCAATTGCTGGGTGAACGTCTGTACTGAGCGTTGCATCGCCGAATCCGCTTTGATCTTCTACAATCGGTATCGCAATCGTTTTCAAATGCGCAGGGACCGAACCGCCTTTGAAGGAAACGGAACAGCCCGATAAAGACAGTAAACTGCAAACGGTGAACAGTAAACAGTACATTGCGAATTGCTGATTGCGGATTGCCAATTGTAGACTACCAATAATCGAATGCCGATCATGAATTACCGACCGCTTATTGCCAATTGTCGATTGTCGATTGTCGATTGTCATTGCTGTATTCATTCCAGACCGAAATCGTGAATTTTTCTATAAAGTGTCCGCTCGCTGATGTGCAGCTCGCGTGCGGCAAGCCGCCGGTTTCCTTTATTGCGTTCCAGGGCGCCTTGAATCATCCGGCGTTCCATCTCGTTCATCGTAATGACCTGATGATCGTTCGAACCGTTGCCGTCGGCATGAAATTTATCATCGATCATTTCCTTCATTTCGATAATGTTCGATTTGAGATCCAGCAGGGCTCGGTAAATCAATTCGCGTTCCGCCTGCTCGACGCTCTTATTCGTAAAAACCGGAAGGTTGCGTTCGCCGGCAATCGGCATTTGTTCACGTAAATATTTCCGCACGTTCTCCGCATTCAACCGCTTGCCTTTTTCCAGAATCAGCATACTCTCAAGGGAATTTTTCAATTCACGTATATTTCCCGGCCAGCGGTACTCCATAAGCAATCCGGCGGCATCGTCTGTAAATCCGGCAAAGTGCAGTTTGTTTTTCTCCGAGATCTCGCGTACATAAAACTCGACAAGAACCGGAATATCTTCCTTTCGGTCGCGCAGAGCGGGAAGATGAATGTTTACCGAACGGAGTCGAAAATACAAATCGGAACGAAACCGTTTTTGCTGAACTTCATATTCGAGCGTTTTGTTCGTTGCCGTGATAAGGCGGACATCGGCTTTTCGCGGAGTGGACGAACCGACACGCGTATATTCGCCGCTTTCAAGCACACGAAGCAGTTTGACCTG
This sequence comes from Ignavibacteriota bacterium, assembly GCA_963778945.1. Taxonomy (GTDB): domain Bacteria; phylum Bacteroidota; class Ignavibacteria; order UBA10030; family UBA10030; genus Fen-1254. Next base: position 58,060 of record CAVZWL010000021.1, on the reverse strand, counting down.
CGTCGAAAGCGGCATCTCGCCGATCTCATCCAGAAAAACCGTCCCGCCGTCGGCGATTTCAAAAAAACCTTTGCGCATATCGCTCGCACTCGTAAAAGCCCCTTTTTCATGTCCGAAAAGCTCGCTTTCAATCAGGCCTTCGGGAATCGCACCACAGTTTACCGTGACCATCTGCCTTTGAGAACGGCGGCTTGCAGCATGAATCGCTTTTGCGGCAACCTCTTTGCCCGTACCGCTTTCACCCGTGATCAGGACGGTAATATCTGTCGGCGCCACCTGCTGAATGATGTCGATAATCTCCTGCATTTCAGGAGATTGACCGATTAATCCGTATGTTTTTTGAAATGCTTCCCGTTCCATCAGCGCGATACGACGATCGATGAAAGATTGAATTTTTTCTTGAGCGCAGCGGCCTGCCGTTTGGCTTCGTCGTAGGTTTTGTAATCTCCGACCCAAACTTTATGCAGCTTTTTTCCGTGACTGACTATTGTAAAAATGTCGCAGGAATAACCTTCATGTTCGAATTTAGATTTCAGCTCTTCAGCATTTGGAAGCGTGGAAAACGCCCCGACCTGTACTGTAAAACCCGCTGAAAATTTTTGAGCCGTGCTCCCGCTTTTCAACGTAACGGGTTTTTCCTTAACTTCCGCCTTTTTTTCTGCAACGGGACTTTTCTCCGAGGCATACGCTGAGAACGGATATTCTTCTTTTAATTGCTGCAGTTTCTGGTCCGCGGTTTTATAAAGTCCCATGGAATAGTAATATTCATAGAGTTTATAGAGCGCATCGTCCGCCCATTCGCTCTTGGGAAAATTGTCGACGATATTCTGGTACAGCGTCGCTGCTTCGGAACCGTCGGCTGTAAGAATGGCCTGAAGATACATGACGCCCGGATTATTTTGATAATTCGTCATTAAGGACGGCAGCTCTGCACGCACCGCTTCCGCCTGACCGTTCTCGATCATTTCCAGCCTGTGGCGGATATCGGGACCGCTGTCCGTCTGAGCTCGGAGAACCTGCGCGGAGTATACCGCAAATAAAGCGCAGAGCATGAAAAGCAGATTCTTTTTCATTGCATCCTCCATTCTATCCGTTCACCGAAGCGTGCGTCTGAAGACCGAAGAGCGTTGCGGAATTGACATGATCGATCTTGACCCGTATGTAGCTTCCGGCAGCGTCGCCGTTCTTCGGGAACACCACCATTTTATTCGTGTCGGTGCGTCCGCAGTAATCCGAATCCGATTTTTTACTCGATCCTTCGACAAGAACTTCCAGCGTGCTGCCGATGAGCGAACGATTCGAAAGCAGCGAAATCGAACGCTGCAGTTCGATAATTTCATTCAGGCGGCGGAGCTTTGTTTCTTCCGGAACATCGTCCGTCATCTGCCAGGCTTTTGTGTTTTCGCGCGGCGAATATTTGAACGTATATGCTCCGTCGTATCCTATTTCCTGGATCAATTCCAGCGTTTGACGGTGATCATCTTCCGTTTCCGTTGGAAAACCCGCGATGATATCCGTTGATAACGCAACGCCCGGAATGGATGCTTTGATTCTCTTCACAAGCGAACGGTACTGTTCTGCTGTATATGAACGATTCATCAATTCCAAAATTCTATCCGATCCGGATTGGACCGGAAGGTGGATGTAGCTGCATATATTATCATGCTTCGCAATGGTCCTTATTATTGCGTCCGACATATCCTGCGGATGCGAAGTCATAAATCGGATCCGCATGGTGCGGTCGACTGCAGCAGCCGATGCAAGGAGGGAAGCAAAGTCATTTTCGCCGTCCCGGTAAGAATTCACGTTTTGTCCCAAAAGCGTTACCTCTTTGAAACCGCGCTGCGACAGCTCTCCGACTTCTCGAACGATATTGGTCAAAGACCTGCTGCGTTCCCGTCCGCGCGTGAATGGTACCACACAAAACGTGCAAAACTTGTCGCATCCGCGCATAATAGAAAGCCATGCAATCAAACCGTCGGTTCGCAGGGGAACGATATCGTCATAATTTTCTACACGCGAAAGCTTTACGGCGATTCCCTTTTCGCCCTCGATTGCCGCATCAATCAGCGCCGGCAATTTTCGGTATTCATCCGGTCCGACAACCAGATCGATAAAACTCTCCGATTCCAGCAATTCTTTCCGAAGCCGCTCAGCCATGCATCCGAGCACCCCTACCACAACAGCCGGATTCTCTTTCTTATAACGGCTGAAATCTCCAAGTCTCCCGTACACACGCTGTTCAGCGTTTTCACGGACTGCACAGGTGTTGACGAGAATCACATCGGCAGATCCGATGCTCTCTGTCCTGCAATATCCGCTCTCATCGAGAAGACTCAGAACGATTTCGGAGTCAGCAAGATTCATCTGGCAGCCGTAAGTTTCTAAAAAGACTTGTCGTTTCGTTTTCATTGCCTCTTTGTGGCATGTATGATAATGAAACTCTGACAGACCTGCAATGAACGCATAACATCATTAATGTTATTTAATAGTGGGCACAATCTAAATTTTTTTTAATAATTGACAACCAGTATTGACATATCGGCAGACATTGACGCTTTGAGCTTTTAAAAAAATGGTTTGATTGGGCAGAAATGCGTTTGTATATTGGACAGGTCGTTGATTCTTGGTAAAAAAAAGACTATTCCCAGGGATTTTCCCCTGCCAATTAATTGAGAGAGAAAAATTATGGCAAATACTATTATTCAGGATATTCGGTCAAAAGCGCAGCAAATGAAAAAACACATCATTCTTCCCGACTCATTAGATGAGCGGGCCATACAAGCTGCCCGGATTGTCACGGATAAAGGCATTGCATCTGTTTCGCTTATCGGGAGTGAAAACGATATTCGTACCAAAGCGAAAGAGATCGGCGTAAATCTTGATAGAATCTCCATTGTCGATCCTTTACGCTCATCGAATTTCGAGAGCTTCGTTCAAAAGTTTTATGAACTGCGTAAAGCTAAAGGCATGCAGCTTGATGAGGCGAAAAAGACCATCGCTCGTCCGCTCTTCTACGGAGCAATGATGATACGGGAAGGACTTGCCGACGGCAGCGTTGCAGGATCGATTTCTACCACAGGCGATGTGCTGCGAGCCGGAATTCAAATTATCGGTATGCCGCCCGGCATGAGCGTCGTGTCGAGTTTCTTTCTGATGGTTTTTCCGAATAAGAGCTACACATTTTCTGACTGCGGAGTTGTTCCGGATCCGACTGAAGAACAATTAGCCGACATTGCGATTGCTGCAGCCGGCAACCATCAGCGTCTGACCGGTGAGGAGCCGTACATTGCAATGCTTTCTTTTTCGACCAAAGGGAGCGCATCGCATCCCCGCGTCGATAAAGTGATTAAAGCGACCGAACTGGTCAAACAAAAACGCCCCGATCTTAACGTCGACGGCGAATTGCAGCTCGATGCAGCCATCGTTCCTTCCGTTGGAGACCGTAAAGCTCCCGGCAGTCCCGTTGCAGGAAAAGCCAATGTGTTGATTTTTCCCGACCTTGATTCCGGCAATATCGGCTACAAACTTGCGCAGCGCATGGGCGGTGCGGAAGCATTCGGGCCGATTGTGCAGGGATTGAAAAAACCGTTTTACGATCTTTCGCGCGGATGCACTGCAGAGGACATTGTAACAGTGACAGCAATTAATGCTGTTGCCGGCGCATTTTAGGATTGTACCATTTGTATCATTTTTTTCATCGAGTCCCGGTTCGCCGGGATTCGTGTTTTTTAGGACAATGACTTTGGATGTCTTCAAACTGAAACAGCATGCATGGAGCCAAGGGAAAGGGCGGTATGATTTTCTCGATCTCTTCCGCGGCATCATTGTTCTCTTTATGATTGAAGGGCACGTTGTTCGCGAGCTTTTGACTCCCGAACTCCGGGCAGCAAAATTTTTTGCTTTCCATGAAATTTTTCACGGCATAACTGCGCCGGGATTTCTTTTCAGCGCGGGATTTACATTTGCCATTGCGGCGCAAAAAAAATGGAAAGAGGCGGTTACGCTCAACACAAATATCTTCAGGCGCATCTGGAGGGCTGTTATACTCGTTCTCATCGGTTATGCGCTTCACCTCCCGTATCTCTCTCTTGAAAAAACGCTCCATGAAGCAACGCCGGATCAATGGAACGCCTTTTTTGCGTTCGATGTTCTTCAATGCATCGGTATCGGGATTCTGCTTCTTCGACTCCTCCTTTTGGTTGTCAAGCGGGAAGATGTGTTTATCGCTTCTCTTTGCGCCCTTACGCTTGCCGTTGTGTATGCCTCGCCTTTCTTCGGTTCCGGATCGTTCGCCCGTCTGCCGCTTTTTTTCTCTTCTGCCTTCAACACCTCGACCGGTTCGCCTTTTCCGTTATTTCCATTTCTGGGATTTCTCTTTGCCGGCGCATTCGTTTCATGGGTCTTTTTGCGCTCTGCTCAGAGCGGAAAAGAGGCATCCTTTATGCGGTGGACATTCGGCGGCGGCATTTTTCTTTTGGTCGTCGGTTACTGCCTGGACAGCTTTCCGCTCCGGACATATACGGTCTATAATTTCTGGAGCACAAGTCCGAATTATTTTTTGATGCGGCTTGGTATTTTGTTCCTTATGCTGAGTGTACTCTGGTTTTTTGAAGACATATTTGCCTCAAAGACTCCTTCTTCGAACCGGGCCCTGCGATGGCTGGCAATGCTGGGCATGCAGTCGCTCTTTGTCTATATAGCCCATCTTCTTGTGCTTTACGGCTGGGTGGTCAATCCGGAGTGGAACCTGCGGCATTGGTTCGGCGGCAATTCCGGAATGTACACTTCACTTCTTGTTTCTTTTTTCTTAATCTGTTCAATGATCCCGGCCGCATTTGCCTGGAGGTATTTAAAAATAAATCATCCCATCCTGACCGCAGGACTTCTCTGGTGGATGGGATTTTCTCTTGCATGGTCGTTCCTTTTCCATCCGTATTGAAGCGGTGAATGGTTAATGGTAAATTGTGAATGGCAGCCGGAGGCCTGAAAGTGATATTACGCGAAGGCGTAATTCAAATCTGGAATGTATCAATAAACTGTAAACAGTGAACAGAAAGAAACATTATGAAAAAGAAAATTATTCGGAAGCAGCAGAACAGCAAAATGTGTTTCCTTTGCGGTTTGAAGAATCCGTTCGGCCTGCATGCTTCCTTTTATGAATTGGAGAGCGGCGAACTTGTTTGCATGCTGACGCCGAAAACAGAACATCAAAGTTATCCCGGACGCCTCCATGGCGGTATTATCACCGCGATGCTCGATGAAACAATCGGACGGGCGATTCTCATCAATCATGCAGAAGAAGTCTGGGGAGTAACGGCAGAGTTCACGACGCGTTTTAAAAAACCGGTTCCGCTCGGAGTAGAGCTTCGCATCGTAGGAAGAGTGACCAGGGAAACCGGCCGGACATTCGAAGGTACCGGCGAACTCTTGCTGCCTAACGGCGATATTGCCGCATCGGCTTCGGGCATCTACTGGCGTATGCCGTTATCTAAAATAGCGGACTTCGATCCGGAGGAGCAGGAATGGAGGGTGGTGGAGAATCAGAACGACCCGAAAGAAATTGAAATCGGATAATTGTCTTATTGGGAATCGACGCCTGATGCAATAATGAGCCGTGCTGATTGGACGGAGCCGGCTCATGGCAGAGATCGCTTCCTCTACCTCATTGAGAAGCTCGCTTCATTTGATATTCTTTGAATTTCATCCGACGGATAAACATGAAAACCGGACAATTCGTTCTGAGCGGCTGCGACCATCGCACGTGCAACGGAACGCGCATCGATAGCTTTCCATTTCCGCATCGGTCCGACGAATCCCCAGCCCACCGCAGCCATCAACGCCGCACCGATCTGCTCGGACGCCCTGTGTTCTTTTCGCTTTCCCAGCAGGAGTGAAGGACGAAAAATTTGGACGCTCTTGAATGGAATCCTTCTAACTGCTTCTTCAACATCTCCCTTGATCCGATTATAGAATATTTTCGATTGCGGATCTGCGCCCATGGAGCTGACAAGGAGAAACTGCCCGGCGTCGGCATGCTGAAGCAATGCCGCTATTTTAACCGCATAGTCGAAATCGACTTTGCGAAATGCTGTTTGAGAACCGGCTTTCTTGATTGTCGTTCCGAGAGTGCAAAAAACATCGTCGGCAACTAATTCCGCAGCATGATTTTCAAGCTCATCGAAATCGACCAGGCAGACCTTCAATTTCGGATGGCGCATTTCGACCGGCCTCCGGACAAGAATTTTTACCTGAGCATATGCTTCATGATCGAGCAAAAAATCGACCACATGCCTTCCGATTAATCCGGTCGCACCGGCCACAAGAGCGCTTTTCTTTGCTGCATTCATGGATGTTCTCCCGATGATTATTCTTAGAGGACGCCGCTTTCGATGACATTCAAGGAGCCCTGTTTTGTATTGAGAATTGCCCTCAGACCGAGAGGAATAGTAAATTTTTTGGGAACATGGCCGTACCTGAATGCCGGCAACCACCGGACAATGAATCTTTTCCATATACTCATGCTGCACCTGTTCGAGCGTCAGGCTCGGATCGTCCGAATCGCTCGGAACACATTCTGTAAATTTGCCGAACGCAAGTCCCGCCAGGCCGCCTAAAATGCCGCCGTTGAGCATCTGGGCAAGCATGCGGTCTATGCGGTGCGGCTCCTCATCCACATCTTCAAGAACTAAAATGGATCCGCGCAGTGCCGGCATAAAGGGCGTACCCATCAGACTTACGGTGAGCGATAGATTCCCGCCGAGCAGACGCCCCTGCGCTTTTCCTCCGCGTAAGATGACTTCCGGTTCGCCTTCGGGATTTTTCAGTATGCCGATTTTTTTACCCGATGTTAACTGACGCCAGAACGATTCCTCTGTAAACGGATCTATTTCATTCCACATTTCCACGCCGATCATGGGACCTGAGAACGTGACCAATCCGATCTTTCGAAAAATGGCAAGCTGCAGTCCCGTGATGTCGCTGTAGCCGGCGATGATTTTTGGATTCTGAGCCAGAGTCCGGTAATCGAGAAGCTGAAGAATGCGCGGCGTTCCGTACCCGCCGCGTACGGTGAAGATCGCTTTGACGTTTTTGTCCCGAATCATTTCATTAAAATCGCCGGCGCGGTCTTCATCGCGGCCCGCAAGATAACCGTGCACATCATAAACATGCCGCCCGACTTTTACCCGGTAGCCGAGATGTTCAAGATACTGCACTCCTTTTTCCACTCTCTCGTCGGCCGAGGGTCTGCTGGCAGGAGCGACAAGGCCGATGACATCACCCGGACGCAGCCGTTTGGGTTTGATCACATCCATGATTTTCTCTCTGTCCGATTTTTGTCCAATGTACGAAGAAAGTGGAAGAATGCAAGTGCCGTATGCACTTCCGCCGGATTTCTTTTGCACAATACGCCTATAAATTCGTATATTATACGAAAGAGCCGCCGGGCGGCATAGATATTGGGAATAAAAAAAGCTGCGATTATTTTTCCCCCATCGGAAAAAGTATCAATATTTTCGACTGAAATGCTGGAACAAAAAATTACTATCATATTTTTAGCGGGCATTCTATTGACCCGATTGGATATTGCACAGACCATGAATCCTGCAGCGCATGATTCCGTTTGTTCAGGCCAGATAAAAACAGAATGGATTCTGCTCGGCTCCGCCGCTCTTACATTCGGATTGCTGGAAACCGATCAGGATACATACAATACGATCCATGGGTGGAAAATGCGCAGCCCCAGTACTAAAAAAACTGAGCCCTATCGTTACGGAAATGGGAAATGGAGCATTTTCGCTGGCTGTATTCGGAAGCTTCGGCGCGTACGGCTTGGTCTTTCAGGACCAGAAGACTTTCGAAGTGGCAAAGATCGGAATCGAATCGTATGTTCTGACAGGCGCAGCATGCCAGGTTTTGAAATACACCTTCAGCCGCGAAAGACCGAGTGCTGCGACACGCAGCGGGGGCGACTGGCATGGACCGTTTGGTTATTTCAGAAGATCGAGCGATCAAGGCCTCTCGTCTTTCGATGCTTTTCCTTCCGGACACACGACAACGGCATTTGCTATGGCTACAACATTTGCCGATGCCTATTCTGACGGCTGGGTGCCGTATGCCGCTTATACGACGGCAAGTCTGGTCGCGGTCAGCCGTGTTATGGAAAGCACACATTGGCTGAGCGATTGTTTCGTCGGTGCGCTCCTCGGCCATTACGGAACAAAACTTGTCGAGAAATGGAACTATGGATCTGCATCATTCAGCCTGCTGCCGGAAGTCAAAACGACCGGATGCGGCGTACATTTTGCCGTACAATTTTGATCATATGAAAAACATTCCTCTTCTCTTGATTGTCCTGCTTTTTTTCATGTGCATACCCGCCGGTGCACAAAGCATTTCCGATACTCTCAGCACCATACCGCCCGCACAAGCCGGACAGCCGATTTATTGGTATTCGGTGATCGAATATATTCCGCATCAATGGGAGGATTGGTGGAACGTTGCTTTCAGCTCGGAACGCACGAACGATTGGCTTTGGGTCGGCGGATTGACTCTTGCGACGTTCGCGACCGACAATGCGACGTACGTGCCGGCGGGCAGGCTGTATAATAATTCATCCGATGCAAAAAATATCAGCAATTTTTGGGCAGAATTTGGCGAAGGGACATCCCAGTATTTCTTCGCTGGAGCCTTTACCGCATACGGCCTTGTCTTCGAAGATACGCGAGCGCTCCGAACAGGAATTGAAATCGCATCGGTCGTACTTTCGTCCGGGGCGGTCGTGCAAGTGATCAAACATGTGACCGGACGCGAAAGTCCGTACATCCGTTCATCCCCGACCGGTGTCTGGAAAATTTTTCCCAATCAAATCGACTATCATCGAATGGTGCCGTATAACGATGCCTTTTGTTCCGGTCATCTTTGCACTACCATGGCTACCGTTATCACGATAGCGGAAAACTATCCCGAAGTGCAATGGATTCGTCCCGTCGGCTATACAGTGACATCGTTGGTCGGACTCGGCATGTTATGCAACGGCATTCACTGGATGAGCGACTATCCTCTCGGGCTTTTTATCGGATATTATTTCGGAATGGTAGCAGCGCATCCGGGTGGATTGCCGATAGCTGAACAGACCACAGGTCCGAAAATCGATCTGCTCCCGTATTTTTCTCAAACGGGGTCCGGCCTGAGCATGACTGTGCATTTTTGAAGCGGTCAATGGTGATAAAAGAAGTTCTTCGTGCATGGTGCTTAGTGCTGAAGTTAAAAAAACGAAGAGTAGATCGAAACTAACTAGAACTAGAACTACGAACTAAGAACTAAGAACTAAGAACCAACAACTCTTCACCGCGACAGACGAAATTTGAACGGAATAGTCATCCAAACCATCACAGGGTGTCCGTTCATGAGAGCCGGAATAAAGGTTGTCCTCATTGCGGCATCGATTGCCGCATTTTCAAAAATTTGACAATCCGACTTCTCCACACGAGCTTTCCTTACTTTACCGTTTGCATCGACCAGGATTTGTACAACTACATTACCCTCTATTCCGGTTTTTAATGCCAGAGGCGGATATTCCGGACTAACCTTTTTAATCATTTGTGGAAATCGTTCAACATCGAGAAATACTGTCGGCGATGGTTCCGGATCGATAAGCGATTCGTCAACAAATGCCTTCCCGGTCCCTTCTTTATCGAATTCTGCAGACAGTCGATCGGCCTCTCTTGCCAGGTCTGTTTGCGATGCGAATTCTTTTCCGTTTGTTACTTCTGCGTCCGGTACCGGCACTGGAATGCCTTTTTCGAGATTCTGTGAGACGGCATCCACATGAATCATGGTATGCGACGGGTCATGCATCGGCGGAAGCGGGATTTGATCGATAAAAATGACATGATCACGGGATGGGGCTTTTCCCGGAAGGTTATTCACAAAGTCAAGAATCCGGAATCCGGCGGCCAGCTCTCCTACGATAATCGATGCAATGGCCAATGCAATAAGCATATTTCGGTTATACTGTTCCCGAAGTTCGCTGTATCCATATGCAGCTATCTGAGTTTTCATGGCTGGCTCCTTTGATATGTTCAGCGTTTATTGAATCGTGGTTTTTTTCTTTCTATACTCTTGTAATCATTTAAATTCATCGTTCACCTTTCACTTATTGATGACATTAACAGACAAAAGGTAAATGGAGCGCCCCCTATTTTTTATACATGATGACAGCAGAATTCTGGAATCGATTCGAAATGGCGATGAATCGGTGCTTATGGAACTTTTTCATAAAAATCTGCGATCGATCGGCAGTTTGGTCGCACGCACACGCGGCACCCCGGACGACGCTCAGGATGTTCTGCAGGAATCGCTCATTATTTTGTGGGAACGGGTGCGCAGCAACTCGTTCCGGTACGAATCAAAACTAAGCACATTTCTCTATGGAACTGCAAAGAGAATATGGTACCACAGGCTCTACAAAAAGGGAAGAGAAACGAATCTCGACGAGCGTGCAAACAATATGCCCAGCGAGGATCTCACTCCTCTTGAAGAATTGGAAGAGAACGAACGGATCAATGCTGTTCGAACGGCGATGGAAAAAATCGGCCAGCCGTGCCGCCGGCTTTTGCTCATGTTCTACTGGGAAGAATCGTCTATGGAAACGATTGCCATGCAGATTGGATTTGCCAATGCTGAAACGGCAAAGGCAAAAAAATATCAATGTAAAAAGATATTGGAAAAATTGGTAAAAAATATTTTGGAGTATGCGCCATGAACACCACATCGTCTCACTGGGCAGAATCCGATGAACTGGTAGAATCGTTTCTTTTGCATCGGCTTGTTCCCGATGAAGAAAATGAATTTGTGCGGCATCTTGCAGAATGCGAATCGTGCAGATTCCGTGTTTCCCGTGAACGAGAAATCGTTCTCGGCATCCGTTCTTTGGGCCGGCTGGAAATGAAGAGGAGTCTTAATGAACGATTAAGAAAAACAAAAGACGATTCAACGGCATGGATCCAGGCGGTGAGCATTGCAGCCGCTGTTCTTTTCGTCGTCGGCGGAGCGCTTCTTTTGCATAAAGCGACATTCGGGGAAAAAGAACGAAACCGTGAAATTGTCTTTCAAAAGGGAACCGACGGACAGGCCTTTTGGATGATCGGAAATATTATACCTCATAAAATTGCTTTACGCACAAAACCTGGACGTGATGCATCTCCATGGATACTCAGGCATGACGGTATCATGCAGAATGTAGTTTTAAAATATGCGGCTCAAAATCAGCTGACGGAACAATTCCGAAACCGTCTGGATCATAATTCGATGGCTGCCTCTGTGATGTATACCCGGGAAGGGCTTCAATTGACCTTTTTCCCGGACTCGCTGCAGCAAAATGTTTCTATCGGTATTCTTCCGATTTCGGCAGATTCCCTCATCGTAGAAATTCAAGGGAAGCAATTTGGATACTGCATCCCGGGCGGCTGGGGGAAAATGATGTAAATGGGAAAGTGTAAATGTTTAATAAAAGAAGTTCGTCGTGCGTGGTTCTTAGTGCTGAAGTTAAAAAATAATAAATAGAAACCAAGAACTACGAACTAAGAACAAAAGAACGTTTTTTTCGCCTGGACGATCATAAAAAAACCGCTCCCGTAAAGAGAGCGGTTTGATTTTATCCGGTGCAGAAGACCGATTACACCGCAGGTTTTTTGCGAAGGAACCGCACAAGCACAGCAATAACGATTACTGCAAGGAGTATAATGAGAATATAGACGACCCATGAGGAAGGTGCAACCGAGCTTCGCCATGCATCGACGTTCTTTTCGATGTCGGTCTTCTGGTCGGGAGTCAACATTCCTGCTTCCACCAATGCCGGCAGCCATTGCGTCTCGAGCTGGGCGTTCCAGATGTTATCATTGAAATTATTGAATCGTTTCGTTCGAACATCTTTTTGTTCTTGCTGCACGTTCTTGGTTTCGGCATCGACAAAAGATATAAAGTTCGTATAGAATTCACTCCCGTTTGCAAACGGTTTTACAGCGATGCCGTTTTTCTCGAACATCCCGGCAATAGTCTTCCATGTTCCGCTGTTGATCTTGACCGACCATGTCGACAACATCGAATCGATGAGGGCAACATCATTCTTTTTCTGCTTGCCGCTGGAATAGACGCTTGCAAGCTTGGAACCGATACCTTTCCACTGACTCTGGAATTTATTGTGCTGCTGAAGAAGCTGCGCAAAATCGGCCGGTGTCAGAGATGTGGATTCGATGAACTTCATATTATCGGCGATCGATTTTTTGATATTTGTTAAAACATTGCGCCGTTCTAATTTTCCGGCAACACCCTGCTTCTCGACATCGTTCAGCGACGCTACGTTCTTATCTGTACTGCAGAAAAAGGCTGTCGACAAGAGCAAAGATTAAATCGTCGCGCTGTTTCAGATTTTCCCTCAGAGTTTTGATGACGTTCGTGAGAGAATCGTATAAACTCTGATTTTGTTTCACCGACGCTTCCAGACGTTTTGCATCGCCGAGCAGCCTGTCGTTCTGCTGGCTTAAGCTGTCCACCTTGCCTGAGAGCTCTCTGACTTGAGCTTCAAGTTCCAGGATGCGGGTGAACTGAGTTTCTATAACGCCGAGATCTTTCTGCCGGACCAGAAGCCGTCCTTTAAGATTTGTCATAGTCGTCGCATAGTTGTCGGGATACAGGGCTTTGTCCAGAAGTTCCTTGTGTTCCGAAAACGTTTTTTCGATTTCGCCGATAGCGGCGCTGATATCGGCGCATTCCTGTACGGTTTTTGCCGAATCAATCTGAGGGTTCAATGATTTTGTCTGACTTTCAAATTTATCGACAATTGCGCGATCCGACTTCTGCGCAGACAGAGGCAGGACGAGCACGGAAAGAGCGATCACAGCTGCCGTAAAAAACCGTTGGGCACTCATTTTTTTCCTCCTTGTTGAATTCCATCTTTGGTTAAAAGAATCGGAGCTACGCTTTCGTCTTCCTCATTCACAAGTTGAATGACGGAAGTTTTTTGATTGAATGCCGGAGCTTCGAGTTCTTTCTCGGTCACCTGTATTTTTTTATCCAGTTTCAAAGCGCCTTCCGCCTGGGCAAAAATATAGACATTCTTGAATCCCTTGCCGGTCATGTAATAGTATCCCGCCTGATCGCGAATGACGCGCAGAGTATATGATCCCACGTGAATCGAATCCTGCTTTTCTTCAAAGAGCAGCGGCTTGACATTGCAGTTGAATTGATAGCGCGCATCATGCACCATGCCTTTGGCGTCGGGTTTCAGAACAAGTTCTATAGGCCAGGCGAAATTCGCGGGCTGAAGAACGAGTGTAGCGCAGCCGGTGAGAATTACGGTCAGTACAATCGCTGCCGCGGCATTCGATAATTTCATATATCCTCCTTTTAAGGGTGAGAGTGGCGAAACAGTTTCGATGAATATACAAATGTAAAGAATGGCGCGGCATCATTCAAGAGCGGCAGAAATGGAATATCGACGGCGGCCCGGAAGAAGATTATTTTGTGATGCGAATCACACACTTTCTTACCGTTCGATAATCGGTGAGATCAGTAAAAGTCCCGAAAAACAGCAAAAAACGGCGTATGATACGCTTCGCCGGTTATTTCCGCAATTCGTCGGAAGTCTTGATGCCCAGCGACTCGTATATCTTGAGTGTTGCCTGCGAATGGTTCAATGTATAAAAATGAACCCCGCGCACATTATGATCGAGCAAATCCAGAACCTGCTGGGTTGCCCAGTGTATACCGATTTTTTCGACCGCTTTGTCGTCTTCTGCACGCAGGAGTGCACGCTGCAGTTTGGCAGGAAAGCGCGCACCGAGCGCTTGTTCCGACATGCGCATCATTCCTTTCCGGCTCGTGATCGGCATAATGCCGGCTATTATCGGAATAGATATCCCGGCGATTTCACAGCGCTCGCAGAAATCGTAAAAATCGTAATTATGAAAAAAGAATTGTGTGCAGATATAATTTGCTCCGGCATCGACTTTTGCTTTTAAGTAATCTATTTCCTTAAGGCGATTCGGTGTTTCGGGATGCCCTTCGGGAAAACCGGCAATACCGATGCCCATGCCGGGGAACTCAGTTCTGATGAACGCAACCAGCTCGGCAGCATATCGAAAACCGTCGGGATGCGGAACAAATCCCGATTGTCCCTGAGGCGGATCTCCGCGCAAGACCATGACATTGCGAATTCCGGCTTCCTTATATTTTTCCAGAATGGCTGCGATTTCACTGCGAGCAGCACCGGCGCATGTAATATGGGAAACGACGGTCAATTGTGTTTCCCGCTGCAGCCGTTCGACGAGTTCACGCGTAAGCTGGCGTGTCGATCCGCCTGCGCCGTACGTTACACTGACGTACGACGGTTTCAACGCTGTCAATTCCTTTATCGACTGCAGGAGTGTCTGCGCTGCCTGTTCCGAACGGGGCGGAAAGAATTCAAAGCTGAAATGCGTTCCAGGTTTTTTTAATATTTCGGTTATATGCATGTTGGATGTTTGCATACGTTTCTCGCTTGGAAAATTTCTCTCAGTATATCTTTTTCAGACATTGAAACGGACAACCAGAAGATCGCCGTCTTCGATGCAATATTCGCGTCCTTCGATATGCAGCAGACCGGCTTCCTTCACGGCAAGTTCGGATCCGAGCCGGTCGAGATCGGCATATTTGATTATTTCTGCACGAATAAATCCCTGTTCAAAATCGCTGTGAATTTCTCCCGCAGCCTGCGGGGCAGTGGAACCTTTGCGCACTGTCCATGCATGCACTTCTTTAGGTCCAGCAGTAAAAAATGTAAGGAGCTTCAAAAGATCGTATCCTTCGCGGACGACCTGGCTCAATCCGGACTCCTGCAAACCAAGGCTCGCGAGAAAATCCGAACGCTCGGAGGCTGGAAGTTCCGCGATCTCTGCTTCGACGGCAGCGCTGACTACGACGACACGTGCATCTTCTTTTGCCGCAGCCGTACGTACAGACTCGACATATGCATTGCCTGTTTTCAATTCCGCCTCGTGCACGTTGCAGACGTACATCACCGGCTTATTTGTCAACAGATGCATGTCTCTCATCCAGAAACGTTCATCCTCGCCGTGCAGTTCATAATAGCGTGCCAGCCGGCCGGAAGAAAGATGTGTCTTCAAGGATTGGTACAATTCCTGTTCGGATTTTATTTTTTTATCTCCTGTGCGGGAGCGCTTATCGGCGTCGGTGATTTTTTTTTCCAAAGTTTCAAGGTCTTTGAGAATCAATTCGGTTTCGATTACTTCGATGTCGTTTTTCGGATCGATTTTTCCGTTTACGTGAATAATATTTTCGTCGTCGAAACAGCGCACGACATGCGCAATAGCATCGACCGACCGTATATGGGACAGGAACTGATTCCCGAGGCCTTCCCCCTGGCTGGCTCCTTTCACAAGTCCTGCAATATCTAAAAATTCGAGCGTGGTCGGCACAATTTTCGGGGGCTGATAAATATCCACAAGCCGGTCGATGCGCTTATCCGGAACAGCCACGACTCCGACATTCGGGTCGATAGTGCAGAACGGATAATTAGCAACATCCGCACCTGCCGCCGTAATAGCATTGAACAATGTCGACTTGCCGACATTCGGCAGCCCGACGATACCGCATGTAAAACCCATACGCTCCTTTAAAATTTTGTCATAATATAGCCAACCTTTTCTCGCAATCCAAGAAATCTCATCAACGGCAGGCGTACGGATTTTCATAACATTTTTTAATGTTTTTCCGCGTATTTTTTCTTGCATAATTATCTATCTAACCGTATATTTATACGATTACTTTTAATCCCTGCGAAAGGCATATGAAGACAGTTAAAGTTTCCGTTATCGGCGCATCCGGATACTCCGGCATCGAACTTCTTAGAATTCTCAAGCGCCATTCCGGTGTTTCGATCGACCGGCTTTTTGCCAACACATCGGCGGGAAAACGGCTCGAAGAAGTCGTTCCGGTATTCGGAAAAAGCATCGATGCTTCGCTCGAGGTCTTTTCTCCGGAAAAAATACAATCGAGCGATCTTGTCTATATCGCCCTGCCCTCGGGCGAAGCGCTGAGGCTTGTTCCGCAAATTCTTGCTGCCGGGAAACGGATCATCGATCTCGGAGGGGATTTCCGTCTCAAAGATACAGCTCTCTACGAACGCTTTTACAAGCGTCCCCATACAGCTCCCGAAGCATTGCAGAGCGCTGTGTTCGGCCTGCCGGAATGGTTTGCCGATGAAATCCGGGAAGCCGCGTTCGTTTCAAACCCGGGCTGCTATCCGACCAGCGCAATCCTTCCGCTTGCACCGCTCATGAAGGAAAACCTTGTCGATCCGAATTCCATTGCAGTCAGTTCGCTCTCCGGCGTTTCCGGAGCTGGAAGAAGCGCATCTGCAGATATGTCGTTCGCCGAGGTCAACGAATCGGTCCGCGCGTATAAAGTCGGGAGTCATCAGCATATACCCGAAATCCGGAGCATCATCGAAACAATATCCGGGCAAAAGACAATGCTGACCTTCGTGCCGCACCTGATTCCGATCACGCGCGGTATTTATACGAGCATCTATACGACCTTGACCGGCAGCGCCGTCGAGCAGGACATTTATAGGGTGTTCGAAAAATATTACAAGAACGCTCCTTTTGTCCGTTACTCTGCGGCAGCCGTCCCGGAAATTAAAAATGTCGTTCAGACAAATTTTATCGACATCGGGTACAGAATTTTTCCGGAAAATAAACAGCTTGTCGTTTTCTCCGTTATCGACAACCTGGTCAAAGGCGCAGCAGGGCAAGCGGTTCAAAATATGAATATCATGTTCGGGTTTAAAGAAACGGAAGGATTATTTTAATGGCTCTCGATATTTTTCAGGAATGTTCCGGCGGCATTACCGCTGCAAAAGGTTTTGTTGCAGGAGGACTCTACTGCGGGATTCGCAAGCTCAAGAAGGATCTTGCCATCATCCGGTCGATCAGCCCAGCCGCGGCTGCGGGTGTTTTTACGACAAATAAAACTCAGGCTGCTCCCGTCCTTCTCGATAAGCAGCATTTGCAGCAGTCAAAGCGCTGCTCCGCTATTGTCGTCAACAGCGGTAACGCGAACGCATGCACGGGGGAACAGGGAATAAGCGATGCAAAGGAAATGATCGCAGCAACTGCAGAAGCGCTCGGCATTCCTGCGAACCAGGTGCTCGTTTCATCGACCGGTGTTATCGGCCAATACCTTCCGATTGAAAAAATTAAGAACGGCATCCGGGAACTGGCGCCAAAATTAAGCACGGACGGCAGCCAGGATGCCGCGGAAGCGATTATGACCACCGATACGTTTTCTAAAGAAGCGGCGGTTCGTTGCACCATAGGAAATTCCACCATTACAATCGGCGGAATCGCAAAGGGGTCAGGCATGATTGCCCCGAATATGGCGACACTGCTGGCGTTTGTTACGACCGACGCGGCAATTTCTCCGGCGTCTCTCCAGCAGGCGCTTACTTCTGCCAACGAAAGGTCTTTTAATCGCCTGACGGTAGACGGCGATATGAGCACGAACGATTCGTTGATTATCATGGCGAACGGACTTGCAGGCAATCCGGAAATTACAGAAGGTTCGCCTGAATTCGATAAATTCTCCAAAGCGCTCGAATACGTCCTCATAAAACTCGCAAAAATGATCGCACGAGACGGAGAAGGAGCGACGAAACTGGTTGAAATCGTTGTCGGCGGAGCGAAAACCGAAGCAGAGGCGGTTCAAGCCGCCCGTGCCGTAGCGAATTCCAACCTGGTCAAGACTGCCATCCACGGCGCCGATGCCAATTGGGGCAGAATTATTTGCGCTGTTGGATATTCCGGAATCGAATTCGATCCTGCAAAGGTCGAAATTGCATTCAATACGCTGACCGTCCTGAAGCCGAATTATGAAATCGTTCTCGATGAATCTGCGGCAAAAGATATCCTTTTGCGCGATCATGTGATCGTCCGCATCGACCTCCATCAAGGTACGTCGATCGCTTCGTTTTATACGTGCGATCTCTCTAAAGAATACATACACATCAACGCCAGTTATCGAACCTAATTCAAAAAAATGACACCGATAAAAACAGATTATCAAAACAAAGAAGAAGTGCTGATCGAAGTACTGCCGTACATTCAAAAATATGAAGGAAAAACCTTCGTTATTAAATACGGCGGCGCAGCGATGACGAACGAAGAATTGAAAGCAATGTTTGCAAAGGATGTCACGCTCCTGCGAAAAATCGGCATCAACATTATCATCGTACACGGCGGGGGAAAGGAAATCACCGGCCTGGCGGCGAAGCTGAACATTGAAACCAAATTCGTCAACGGCCAGCGCTACACCGATGGAAGGATGATCGATGTCGTTCTCATGGTGCTTGCCGGGAAAGTGAACAAAGAGATTGTCAACCTGATCAATTCCAACGGCGGCGACGCGATAGGGCTTTGCGGTGTGGACAATCAGCTTCTCCGTGCAGTACGCTGCTCCGCGGACGGCACGGATCTCGGCATGGTCGGGGAAGTGGACTCGGTCAACACCGGATTTATAGACCTTTTGCTGAAGAACGGCATGATGCCGGTCATCGCCCCTCTTGCTTCGAGCAAGACCGGCGAGATTTTGAATATCAATGCCGATCTGGCAGCCGGTGCGATTGCTTCCGCGCTGAAAGCGGAAAAACTCGTATACCTCAGCGATATCGAAGGAGTTCTCATCGGCGGCGAACTTGTATCGACACTCACTTCTTCAAAGTCGGAGAAGCTCATCGAGCAAGGATCCATTCACGGCGGTATGATTCCCAAAGTTCGTTCTGCATTTTCCACACTCGACACCGGCGTCAATAAAGTCCATATCGTTGATGGACGGGTGAAACATTCGATGCTTCTGGAAATTTTCACGGATGAAGGAATCGGCACACAGATGATTCACGAATCATAGATTCTGGAAAGTCTCTTTACGAATTTCAACGGAGCACGCAATATGAAAAAGCACCAGCGGCATTCGGCGATTAAACAAATCATCGCAGAAAACACAATCACAACGCAAAGCGAACTTGCAGTTGCGCTTCGGAAAACGGGATTTCGTACCACACAGGCGACACTGTCACGCGACATGAAAGAGATTGGAATCGCTTGGGTCTATACACCGAGCGGTGCTCGCTACATGCTCAGTCCCGAACAGGAAGAAGACCGTCTTACGACGCTCATTGGAATGGAAATAGAACATATCGAGGCGAACGAGACAACAGTCGTGGTTAAAACGCTTCCGGGACGGGCTCAGGGAGTCGCAGAAATCATCGATCATATGAAGTTTTCATCGGTACTGGCAACTCTCGCCGGTGATAATACTATTTTAATTTTGCCACGTTCTATTAAAAAAATATCCGAGACCATCGGCGATATCAAACAAGCGCTGACGAATGCGCACGGCTCATAGGGGCAGGACAGATTTTGTATATTTATACGGTCGATATTGCCCACCCGCCTTTAACGGCACAGCAGGCGGAAGAGGCGCTCGACGAAGCGCTGCGGACAATCAGGCCTCATGCTCAGGAACGGGTTTTGAAAATAATTCACGGCAAAGGTCTCGAATGAGCGCCCCGCTGTCCTTAAAGAAGTAGCCCTCAACTGGGCATATCGTCAAAGGGGCCGGCTGCGTGCCGTCATTCCTGGAAACGAGTACAGACCTTTTCCATGCAAATGCGCTGGCATTGCGCAAAGAATGCGGGCAGATGCACGACGCCGATTTCGGCGCGGCAAATGCCGGCATCACGGTGATATGGATAAAATAAGTCAAATAAAGTTCGTGGTGCTGAAGTTCTTAGTTCTTCGTTCGTGGTTTTCATAACACGTTTTGAAAACTAAGAACCAAGAATCAAGAACTAAGAACCAAATTAAAGAGGAGAAACTGAATTGAAAAAGGAACGAATAGCCGTAGCGTATTCAGGCGGGCTCGATACATCCGTCATCGTTAAATGGCTGCAAGAACAATACAACGCGGAGGTGATTACCGTTACGGGGAATCTCGGCCAGAAAAAGGAGCTCGTCGGATTGAAAGAAAAAGCGTTCAAGTCCGGCGCGAAGAAGGTCTTTATTCAGGACCTTTCCAAAACATTTGTCGACGATTACATATGGCCGACCCTCAAAGCCGGCGCCCTCTATGAATACACTTACCCGATGGCAACGGCCATCGGCCGTCCGTTGCTGGCGAAAGCGCTTGTCGATGTTGCCAGAAAGGAAAAATGCACCGCAGTTGCGCACGGGTGCACGGGCAAAGGCAACGATCAGGTCCGTTTTGAGGTCTCCGTTGCCGCGCTTGCCCCGGAACTCAGGGTACTTGCTCCGGTACGTGAATGGAATTTCAAATCCCGCGAAGAAGAAATTGCTTACTGCGAACAACGCGGCATTCCGGTCGCAGCAACGAAGAAAAATCCTTATTCAATAGATGAAAATTTATGGGGCACGGCCATCGAGTGCGGCGTTCTGGAAGACCCGATGGTTGAACCTCCGGCCGATGCATATCAGCGCACTGTAGCTCCTCAGTTTGCGCCGGATGAACCGACCTTCTGCACGATTGAATTCAAAGAAGGCATTCCCGTTCGTCTCAACGGGAAAAAAATGGACGGGGTCTCGCTGATCGATTCTCTGAATACAACCGGCGGCGCAAACGGAATCGGCAGACTGGATATGGTGGAAAACCGTCTCGTCGGCATTAAGTCGCGCGAAATTTACGAAGCTCCCGGCGCGGTTATCCTGCATTTTGCTCACCGAGAATTGGAGCGCTTGACGCTCGACAAGGAAACGCAGCATTACAAAGCAAAACTTGCCGGTGATTATGCGGATATCGTTTACAACGGGCTTTGGTTTACGCCGCTGCGCAGCGCGTTCGACAGTTTTGTGAACGAAACACAAAAAGTCGTCAGCGGTATTGTCAAAGTAAAGCTGTATAAAGGAAATTTGGAGATTGCAGGACGGACTTCCCCTCATTCGCTGTACGACACAAAGCTCGCTACGTATACGGAAAAAGATGAGTTCGACCACAAGTCGAGTGTGGGATTTATACAAATTTATGGCTTGCCTGTAAAGACCTTTTATCAGGTAAACCAAAAACTTCGCGGTGGAAAAAAATAATTCCGGAATAATGTATATGCCGAATCCCGATTTTCAATCGGTTTTACAGCATACGCACGCCCCGATAAAAGAGGATTGGTCAACGGAAAAACCGCAGATGAAGCTTGATGTAAAAAAGATTTTTACAAATAATGGGCCCCTTTTTTCCGTTTTAATATTGGCCTGTATTGTAAGAATTGCGGCCGCATTCCTCATCATGGACATGCACACGAATTACTATTGGGAGTACAGGAGAAATTGCAAAAAACATTCTTGCCGGACGGGGATATTCACTCTTTTCATTCGAAGGCAGTACATTATGCCATAAGTTTAATCCAAACGTACAGCCGTTTCCGTCCGCGTATATGTCTCCGGGATACGTCGCTTTTTTGCTCCCGTTTATCGCACTATCGAGCAGTTTCGCCCGAAATATTCTTATCGTTGGTGTTCAAACAATACTTTCGCTTTTATCGATTTTCCTGCTTTATCGATTCACGGAAAAGTATTTTTCCCGGTTTGCTGCGATAAGTGCGGCTCTCTGTGCGTGCTTTTTTCCGGATTTCATATATTCGGTTCTTTCGTTTTCACCTACCGTTATCTATCATTGCCTGGTCTTGTGCTTACTGCTCGTTCTCTCTTCGTACGAACCCGGCGGCAAATCGGCGAAACCGTTGTTGATCGGTTTGATAGGCGGTTGTTTGATTTATTTCCGGTCGGAATTTTTAATTTTCATGCTCCTGTTTATTTCTCTGATCATTCTCGGCGGCCACCGCAAAGAAGCGGCTATTGTATTTTTTTTGACTGCCGCCCTCCTGGCGCCGTGGTCGATTCGCAGTTCGGCCGCGGTGGGGAAATTCATTCCATTGAGCAGCGGATCCGGCCTCAATTTTTACCGCGGTCATAATCCCGATTTTATCGGGAGCTTCGGCGGCGACGATATTAAGAAAAAAATTGCCGATCTGCCGCATACCTCCACATTCGAAGCTTCAATGGATCAATTCTATCGCCAGGAAGCGATGAACTTCATGCGTCAGCATCCGGTGCAGGATCTCTTAAACTATCCTGCAAAATTATTTCATCTGTGGATCTTCAACGATAGAGAAACTCATCGGAACGTTCTACCTTACTGCATCCTGTCATGGTTCATATTCATATTCTTCCTTGCAGGTTTTTTTCCATCGTTCTCCTGGCAAAAACACAAGTATACATATATCCTGTTCATCTATTCGACTCTGATCGCTCTGGTTTTCTTTACTCTTCCGCGGCATCAAACAATGATGAGAATTATGATCCTTCCGTTTATCGGCGCCGGCATTGAATATATCTGGCAGAAGATCAAGGAGATAGCAAAATCAAGACAACAGGCATCGTAAGCAGCTTGAATTTCACTGCTTTTCTTCATTGATTAAGAAAAAGTCATACATGGGGTATAGGATGATTCGATCGGTTTTTATCGCTCTTCTTTTTACAACGGTTCTTCTTGCACAGGACACACTGCATCAAGCTCTTCTGCCGGTTTCCGACAGTCTTTTTCTTAGGGTGCAAATGCCGTTGCAGGATACGATGCAATGGCCCGGTCCAAAATTGCGTTTTGCCGCATGCACGCGCCCCGATGCAAAAGCATTTGTCAACGGAAAATCAGTCAAAGTGTACCCGAGCGGAGCATTCGCAGGACTGCAGACTTATTCGTACGGAACGAATCTTTTGCGCTTGAGTGTCAAATCGGCAAACGGTGATTCTCTCTGGCATGAGTTCATCATCAACCGTCCCGAGCCGATGAAAGATTCGCCGCATGATACACTCATTATCGAAAGCGCCCTTATGCAGCCCTCCGAAGATCTCTGGCTCATGCCGGGAGATATGCTCGAAGTGCAGTTTAAAGGAAGCCCCGGATGGGAAGCGTGGTTTGAAATTCCGGACGTTGAATCCGGCATTCCGATGCATGAATTGCCGCGAAAAGAAGCGGACGGGTTTGCGGGAGTATATTCCGGACGTTATCTTATAACGCCGCATGACGAAGTTCACGACGCACGAATTATTTTTCATCTGAAAAAAAGTTTTTGGCACAAAGAATGGGCTTATTCAAGGGGAAAAATTTCCATTCTCCCGAAAGAACTTCCCCGCATTGCAGAACTCATTGGCAAGCGGCCGTTCCTGAATGCAAGCCTGGGTACGGACAGGCTTGGCGGCGAGAAGATCGGATTTCTTCAGCCGGGTGTTCGGCTCATCATCACGGGAAAAATCGGTTCGCAGTATCGTGTTCAGCTGACACAGACACTGCAGGGATGGCTTCCCGAAGAATTTGCCAAGCTTCTTCCGCCCGGTACGCCCCGGCCGCATGCTGAAGCCGGCGCCGTCGCAGTTACCGGGCATCCTGAATTTGACCTCGTGACTTTGAATCTTAGCGAAAAACTCCCGTATTCGAGCGAGCAATCGGCTAATCCGAACATTCTTTCTGTAGATGTGTACGGAGCTGCTTCCAATACGAACTGGATCGGGAAAAATCTTTCTGCAAAAGGAATTGAAAATGTCACGTGCCGGCAGATTGCATCCGATCATTACCGCTTGCTCATCACTCTCACGCACCCGCATTGGGGGTACGACATCGATTATGCCGGGAAGACAATGCGGATCAAAATCAAGAGGCCTCCCGTTCTTGCCTCGCGTGATTCCGTGTTTGCCGGACTGACTATCGCAGTCGATGCCGGTCATGGCGGAGACAGCCATGGTGCGATCGGCGCTACCGGGTCGCTGGAAAAAGATATTACAATTGCCGTTGCACGCCGGCTGGAACAGCTTCTGCGGTCGAAAGGG
Organism: Ignavibacteriota bacterium; assembly: GCA_963778945.1. Taxonomy (GTDB): domain Bacteria; phylum Bacteroidota; class Ignavibacteria; order UBA10030; family UBA10030; genus Fen-1254. Next base: position 34,109 of record CAVZWL010000021.1, on the reverse strand, counting down.
GCGGCGGTTCTGATGACGCGCACCGAGACCGAAGGCCCTGCGATGGAAGACCGGATTGAAAAAATTGTAAGCTCCGGCGCCAATCTTCTTATAGCCGTGCATTGCAATTCGTGCGGAGATGCATCCGACCCGATCGCTATCCGCGGCACGAGCGCGTATTACAAGTCTGTTGGATTCAAACCGCTTGCCGACGCGGTCTATGCAAAGATGCTCGAGCTGCATCTGCCGCAGTTCGGCGAGGTCGGGAATTTTAATTTTATGCTGAACTCGCTCACGCAGATGCCGAATGTTCTTATCGAGACCGCATTTCTTTCCAATCCGGAAGAAGAAATGCTTCTTCTGGACGATAATTTCCGCGGTCAGATTGCGGAACACATAGCTGCCGGAGTCGAAGAATATCTGCGGAATAATGCGGTTATGAAAGAGCATTAAAAGATTCAACATGCCTGCCTGCGTGACTTCCAACCCGCTGCGCATTTTGGCGGGCGTCAGAAGCCGGCGTCGTGGCATTGCCACGTCGCCGCAATGCGGGCAGGTTGCGGTGTGTGGTTCTTAGTTTCTCTTTTCCATTCATTCTTAACTGAAGCACCACACACGAAGAACTTCTCTCTGTTTCCCGTTTCCTCGCCTCTCTTTGCGATTGACCATTGATTGAAGTATTGCTATCTTTTCAGCACACATCGGGCGTACTGAAAACTATCCGGCATTCGATATGACCGGGAAACTTATACAACAGTGGGAAACGATCTATGAAATGGGTTCTCTTTGTAGCTCTTCTGACCTTTTTTTCCCTGGGATGCGAAAAAAACGGAATGACCGATTCAACTTCCTCCGATGAGGGTATAGGAAAATATATCCCACTCAAAACCGGCAACACGTGGATCTATAAAGAGGACACTTCCACCGGTACTGTTTCCGTCTATAAAACAAATGCGTTGGTCGGGGGGCAGGTGAGCTCATACGTCCTGAAATTGACGGACAATAAAAATGAGGAAGAATACCTTTCCTTCTTCAACGATCACAATACTTTGTATACCTATCTTGGAAACGCCGCTAACCCGTTTTCCACCGATTACTTGTATTGGTACTCCGGCGGCATCAGCGGTGCTGCAGTCGCTGTCGATCAACAGCGGACGTTCAGCATGCTCGATTCTAATCGTTCTGCTGTCGCCTTTTCTCTTGTGCGGGCTCCCGATCCCGCCGTGGCGGCAGCGGCGGTTGTGTCCGGCTATCAGCTTCAGATTCGCGGTCTCGCAGCCGGATTCACGACTCTTCTGTTGAAGAAAACGAACGGACTGCCAAAAGACACACTGACGGTCTATATCGAAGTAGACGCCACTATCCGCATGACCGGCCCGTCGCTGCCGGTCTGGCTGCCCGTCTGGCGGCTGACGAATTCAACGTCGGAAGAAACCGTCTTTTCATGGGATACGACGTATTCGTGGAGAAGGTTCTCCAACCGAGCGCTGTACAGCGACGAACTGAATTATATAATAACGAACCGATTCGTCGGCGAAGACCAGGCGGTTCTCGATCAAAAAACCATTCAGTGTGAAAAATTCGAATCAAAAGCAGCGGTTCATGAAACGATCGTCTGTCAAAACAGTTCTGGAACTGTTGCGCTTTTCAGCGGCGCATCAAGCGGCTTTACGGCTGAAGTATGGCTTGCAAGCGGCATCGGCTGCGTCAAACTGATCGTCAACGGCAATACGCTCCTCCCGGCGGTCGGCATCGCCGGCGCCCGCGATTCGTCCGGAGTTCTCCACGGGTATTATATTTCCCCTCGTCTTCGGTATGCAATAATCGACGAATCGAATCCTTCTTCTGAATATTTTTCCGTGGATACGACATCTCTCGCGGCAAGTCCGGCATTGTATGTCTATACACTTATTTCGAAAAACTTCTGAGTTCTGCGATGCATCTTTCCGATTGGAAGAAGAAAACAACCGCTCGTATTTTACAATCGGTATTTATTTTGCAGGTCATGGCAGAAATATGCGTTTCGCAGGTTCCTTCGAGCGATTCTATACGTGTTCATTTGGACACGATCGAGGTTGTACGGCAAAGACTCGACACACACTCCGCTTCCAGTATTCTTACGGCCCATGATATTCAGACCTCTCCCGGTTCTCTGGGGGACCCGCTGCGTGTATTGAGCGCTTCAATGGCGACCGCCTCGAATTCCGATTTTCATGCTATTCCTTTGATTGCAGGAGACGGGCCTGACGAAATGCTCATTCTTATCGACGGTTTTCCTATCCTTTTTCCGTTCCGGTTTATGGGAATTCTCTCTATGTTCAATCCGTTGACCGTCGACCGAATCAGCCTTTTTGATGCAGGCTATTCCGTGCAAAACGGAGGATATGCATCCTCGGCTATCGATGTGCACTCGAACGCCGAATCTTCGCCGCACCCGGAGGTACGGACAGATTTCAATCTTTTGTCTTCTTCCGCCGCAGTTCATATTCCGCTTTCGGATACGGTCCACGCTTCTGCCGACATTGCGATGCGTACGTCGAATTCCGATGCCGCTGCAATGGCGGCCGGCGCGGATAGGGACCGGTTGAAATCTCTCATCCCGGCGATGGAGGATATGCAGTTCAAAGTAACTGAAATGCCGTCATCCAATGCTTATTTCTATCAGGAAGGATTAATCAGCAAAGAACACGGCAATTTAGATAATCTGGATAAAACATTCGAATATGATTGGCAAAAAGAATTTGCGGGAGCGGCATTGATTCATTCCTCCGGTGCATTATCAGGCGAGCACAGAATTTCATGGGCGCAGGATGTCATTTCACTTTCGTCCATGGTGCCGGTAGCATATCTCGGCAGCCAGCTCTTCGATATCGGCTGCCGCTTTACGGATGTGCATTGGAAGAGTTCGTTGAGTTTTATTCTTTCTCCGGCACTGTCCGTTACAGCAGGGTTTGATGCAGACTATAAAGAATCGGAAATAAATTTTAATACATTCAGTTTGTGGCTGAATAATAAATCTCCCGTCCGTTCGGATTTTGCGGACGCTGCCGGATTTGCAGAAGGCACATGGGAGATATCGGAAAATCTTTCTCTGGAAACCGGCCTCCGCATTTCTTCGTTCGGTTTTGTCCGCCAGGCCGGAATTGAACCGCGCGGAGTTCTTACGCTTCAAATGGAACGGCATTCTGTTCTGAAAATATCCGCCGGAAAATATCTTCAAGAACCGTCGGATTTTCAAGTACTCTACGGCTTTCTCGATTTTATTTCAATGCCGGATCAGCCGCCGCGCATGATACTCATGAGCGATAAAAGGGATGGACTTGAACCGGAGACCCATCTTCTTCTTGCCGTTTCTGCATCGACTGTTGCTGTTGAAAACTCCGGACTGACTATTTCCTTTCAGGCAGACGGTTATTTGAAAAGAACAAAATCGCTCGTTATGCCTGCCCGTTATCCCGACATGTTTACGCCCCTGGATTCGCTCTCGTTCGAACCGCTGCAATGTTTCGAAGCAAAAAAATCAGGCATCGGCATTTCTTCTGCAATCGCTCTTCCTCCGGAGAAAATTCAGGTCTCTGTTTCTTTTTTTTCTCATCGGAGCAAAATTCTCGACACGCGCACAGGGAACGAATATTTCGCGGCGGGTGATCTTCCGTTTGCAGGGAAATTCCTTTTTCAATATAAACCCCAGGGATGGGATGTAAACATGCTCTATCAATATTTTTCAGGAATGCCGACAACCGAAGGATATTTCTTAAGGTCTACGAATATTCTTGGCGACGTTCTCTACATTCCGCTCTGGAAGGATGTGAATTCGTCGCGTCTTCCCGATTACAGGCGGCTGGATTTCAGCTTAGCAAAGGAATGGAGCGGAGACCGATGGGCATTCGCACTTTCTCTGAACATTTTCAATGTTCTCGGAACAAAGAACGTTTCTTATTATTCCTATACATTTTCCGAGCAAAGCGAAAATTATACCAAAAAGACACCGGTATACAACACGCTTCCTTTTTTGCCGAACCTCGGAATTAAATACACGTACCGATGGTAAGTAAAAATGGTTGTTTCGTTCGTAGTTCTTGGTGCGTGGTTCCTGCCTTCCCGAACAGCAGCATCCGGAGGCCAGTGCCATTCAAATAAAACGATATTGTATTGCGTCAGGTACAGTACCGCGAAAAAATTGAGATTTCGATCAATGATAAACCACTTTATTTATTTGAAGCGGCACCGTGTGCTTGCGGCTTTGCTGCGATTATGAAGTTCGCCGGTTCCTGAGTTCATTGGTAACTGATTTTTCCGTACATTGAAACAAAAGACACGACGAAAATATCAAACATTTTTTACGGGAATCATCGTATGCCTCATCAAACTCTCTGGAGCGGGCGATTTAAAGAACCGCTGGCGGAAATTGCACTGAATTTTTCCTCTTCCATCGATCTCGATAAACTTCTTTATGCGGAAGATATTACGGGAAGCATTGCGCATATCGAAATGCTCGGCGCTTGCAAGATTCTTACATCGGCAGAAATGCGCCGGATTCGTACAGCGCTCAAGAATATTCAGAAAGAAATTGAAACGGGCAAATTCCGGCTGACCGGAGAATTTGAAGACGTCCATTCCGCCATCGAGCAGCGCCTGACACAAAAAGTCGGCCCGCTTGGAGGCAAACTTCATACCGCCCGGAGCCGCAACGACCAGATTGCTCTCGATGAACGCCTTTTCCTCCGCAGCTCTATACGGGAAATCAGCAAACTCATCGTCAATCTGCAGCGGGTGCTCCTCTACAAGGCGGAAAAATATTTCGGCGTTCTCATGCCGGGTTATACGCATACGCAGCGGGCGCAGCCGGTCCTTCTTTCCCATCATCTGCTGGCGTACATCTTCATGCTCGAACGCGACTTTGAACGCATGCAGGACTGCTGCAAGCGCTTGAATAAATCTCCTCTCGGCGCTGCAGCATTTGCCGGGACCTCTTTTCCCATCGACAGGCAGTTGGTTGCCGACAAGCTGCACTTTGACGGCATCGTTGAGAACAGCATTGATGCGGTGAGCGACCGCGACTTCATTATTGAATTCATTTCCGCATGCAGCCTGACCATGATGCATTTGAGCCGCTTCGCCGAGGAACTCGTTCTCTGGACGACAAAAGAATTTTCTTTTGCACAAATCAGCGATGCATATACGACCGGCAGCAGCATCATGCCGCAGAAAAAAAATCCGGACATGGCGGAACTCGTACGCGGGAAAACCGGGCGATTGTACGGCTCGCTGTTCAATATATTAACGACGATGAAAGCTCTTCCGCTCGCTTACAACCGGGATATGCAGGAAGATAAACTGCCTATGTTCGAAGCCGTCCAGACGACGCGGCAATGTCTTTTCATTTTCGCGCATGTTCTGGTTCATACGGTATTTGCAAAGGAACACCTGAATGAAGAACTGCGGACCGATTTTCTGACTGCAACCGATATGGCGGATTATCTCGTCACAAGAGGCATTCCGTTCCGTGAAGCGCATGAAATAACGGGGAAGGTTGTGCAGCATTGCATCGAGCATAAAATGTATTTCGGTAATCTGGATCTTGAGACGCTCAGACAGTTTTCGCAGAAATTCGAAGGCGGTATTTTCGAAGTGATTCTTCCGCAGAAGAGCGTAGAAAACAAACAGTCGGCAGGAAGCACGAATCCGCATGAGGTCAAAAAACAGATCGTTTTCTGGACCAAAACGCTCGGCAAACGGCGTGTATAAGGCAAAAAACCGTCTTCCAAAACCTGAAGACGGCTTTTTCGACTTTCACTAAAATACAAAAATATCGTAGTAGATTTTTTTAACAACTTCCTCGAACGCCATGGTCACGCCGCTCGAAGTAGCGGTCCAATTTTCGGACGTGATATCTTCCAGCGGCCCGCCGATAACCGTAACGTCGATGCCGTACGGGCGGGCAGCGCGAAGATAGGCTTTGCGCGAGCGTGCGGAATGAAGGTCGGCTGTTATAACCGTGATTTCTTTCCAGCCCCTCGCATGCGCCGTATCGAGCACCGCCTGTGCAATATGAAGGGTCTTCGGGTCCTGCTTGATAAATGGAATCAGGAAAAACCGCGTAGTATCTATCCCGGCCGCATAAGCATCGAGTATATACACATGCCGCTTGCGGATATCGTTGAATGCATCCTCTTCGATAATCGAATATGAGTCCTTTGCATTCAGTAGGTCGCATACATTCCGTGTGCGTTCGAACATATCGATGCTTCCTTCCCAGTTCTCGACGATAATGTGCGAAGATGGACGCAATGGATCGACCCGATAGATATATCCGGTTATTCCGTCAAGGAGATGCATCCGGAAAAACCACACGAGAGCAGCCGCCAGCAGCAGAAGCAGGATTCTTCCTTTCCATGTCAAGACGGTCCGTGTTTTTGTCGTCACAAAGAAGGCACGGATATTTTCTGCTCGTTTTACCAAGTGTACCGGACTGTATACGTGATGGTCTTTTCTTCATCCGGTGAGAGCGAAACCGGGAACTGGAGCGTGGACTGGTCGACTTTAGTCCACGCGGTGCTGCTTTGTACAATATCCCACGTATTCCACCGCCAGGGATGTTCGTACACAAGAACTTCAATCGGTTCCGTTTTATGATTGCGGACTTTGATTTGTATTGTTTCTTCTACGATATGACCCTTCGCAATTGTTTGAAGCGTTTTTTGCACGCGCTCGCCGACCACATCGAACGAATCACCGAGGTAAAGACGTATCTCCTCGTCCTTCGGCGTGTGATCGATCTCATCTTCGCCGATGAATTGTTCCTTGCCGTCGCTGTCTTTCTTGTACACGCGGATTTTTCCTTTCGGCAGAGGCATGCCGAGTCCGGATTCTTCGCTGTTCGTAAATTTTACATAAACGCCGACTTTTGGATTCGACTGCTGTCCGAACGACGTCTGCTCCCGGTATCCCGGCTGGTTTCGCCACATGCGCCACTGACCCGCGATCCCGTCATAGACAAGAACCTTCCTTGCGGAAACGTGCGGTGCGGACACAAGCTCGATCTGCTTTGTTTCGTTGTTGACAATATCTGTCCGGCGCTGCAGCGAGTACAGTTTGTATTCGAATAAATTTTTTTGCTGAAATTGCTGATCCTCCTTTGCAAGCATTCCGTTGACAGCGTCATTCTGCCGATAGGCGGCATTCGGCTCCATGATGCTGTTGACATCTCCGGCAACGAGCTTCAATCCTGCATTTTCGAACGTCGTCCCTGAATGATTGATTACCGTTACCCAGCCGTTGAGGTCGACGGCATCGTCGTGTTCTCCCAGCAGTGCGACATAATCGCAATGCCAGCTCATCTGGCTTGCAAGATAGCTGATTCCGATCTTTTGCGCTCCCGCTTTCTCGCTTTTCATCAGCCATTGGAGCTGGGGTTTTAAAACCAGGCCTTCAGGCAGGCTCGGGAGAATAAGCTTTCCTGCCGGGTCTATCTCGATCTTTCCATTGATTTCTGCTATCAGTGTCCCTGTTTGGAAGAAAGATCCGATTTGCTGCTGCGCCTGCCAGCCGGTCGACAGCAATTTTCCTTTGACGCTGTATTCTTTTTTTTCATCGGGTGTTGTTCGTATGAACTCCACTTGCTTGCCGATGTATTTTTCCAGAAGCTTTGCCTGATGGACAAGATCGTACTGGTAGTTTTGTTCCAGGACCTTGAGGCCCGAACGATCCGACAGGCTTGAAATCTGAAGCGACGTCGCATCGATCGTTGCAGGAATATCCGGAAGAATGACTTCGTTGATTCCCTGAGACAGATCGACGCTGCGCACTTCATGAACCAGAGCAAGATTTTGATTGTAAACGGTCAGATCGACGGTGAGCCGGTCTCCCGCAGGCTGCTGTGCCATTGCTGATCCCGCAGCAGCCAGAAGAAATAAAACGACACGATGTGCATTCCGCATAAAGACCTCGTTCAATGTTTGATCATAAAAATAGCGAACTCGATTTACGAACGCAATGAGGAACGCTTTTTTACAAGTGCGTCCCATAGCTTTATGAGCAGCGGCGCAGCGGCAAGTGCAAAGAAAGCGGTTAGAATGCCGGCAAAAGCGTCCGTCACATAATGATAGCGGCAATAAAACGTGGAGAAATAGAGCGTTAAAACGACCGGCGCCAGAATCCAGAATAATTTCCGGTGATACCGGTACGCCATAGCCCACATAACCGTGGCTGCAGCGGTGTGCGGGCTTGGAATCGACCCGCCGGCAAAATGAAGATGTGCGCGTATCGCTTCACCGAGGAAGGTAAAGAAATAGCCGTCGAGCGGCGCTGTAAAAGAGTTCCGGATGGAATGATACATCGGACTTGCCACGGGATAAAGAATAAATCCGATATCGCAAAGGATGTTCGTCAATCCAAGCGTAAAAAAATAATCTTCCATTGCACGCTCTCCATGACGGGCATAAATGATGCCGCACAGAACAGGGTAGAGCGGGATATAGACGACATAGGAAAACATCATCCATTCGGTCAGCGGAGCGGAATATATCCGCTGCAGCCACACGTTGACCTGAACGCCGAAGAGTCTTTGCTCGAACGCCAGTATATCGTCATCGAACCAGCGGTTGTGAAAAATCATTTGCAATTTATCGACGGCGCCGAAGAGATAAGCATAGGCCAGAACGACCGGCGCCATGCGAAGGAAAAATTTCCAGAATTTTCCTGCGGTACGGTCGCTCAAACGGTTGCATAAAATGAAGAGGATGCCGACGGCGGCATTTTTAAGAACCAGTATCCACCATGATTCTACCCGCTTGCAAAACAAAACAGAAAGGAGAGAAAAGAAAAGCAAGGATCCGAGAATGAGAGCGTCCGCAGCCCGGAGCGAAACGGCGCCGATACGAAGTCGTTGTGTCGTCATAGGGGATTACAGTCAATGAAACAGTATAAAATAATCGAGGGAAATGCCGAGGATCCAGTGTGTCAAAATCGCCGGGTAGAGAGAGCGGGACCGGTAAACAAGAATTCCCCAAAAGAACGCTCCGGCAATGGCGCTGTAAATTTCCGTATCCGGTTTTCCGATATGCACGATGCAAGAAAGCGCCATTTGAACAAGAATTCCTCCCCAATCGCCGAATCGGGAACGGAGGCCGAATTGCATGAAGCCGCGGAAAAAAAATTCCCAGCCGGTATAAAACAGCAGATATCCCATTGCATGAAACACAAAACTCGAAGCCGATTCCCCTGCGCCTTTAAACAATGGATATTCTGCTACAAATTGAGGATCCTTTGAGGAAAAATACGAAAGTATGGCCATGACCAATCCTGCTGCAGCGACTGCTGGAAGCCAGAACTTCCAATCCCCGATTTGCAGCCCGTAATCCGACAGCTTCTCTTTGAAAACTGTTTTTACGACCACGATGGAGACGAGTCCCAATAAGAAGAACGCAGACAGATACGTATACCATTCTGCCGTCATGGAGATGTTGCTGAAGAGCAGAAAACCGGATGTGAGATGCCGGAAATAAAAAGCCTGCGATCCGTAATACCGCCATGTTGTCAGAAGCAGCGCCGCAAGCAGGAGAATGACGGTCGGTTTTTTATCTTCGCGTGAATATATATGCAAAAGCGAATCCCATGTGGTATACTGATTTGTCCGATGCTCCGAGTCCATATGTCTTCCTGCAGTTTTCGCCTCTAACACGGTCTTCTTGTCCGCTTCGCTTTTTATTTCGAGTCTTTCGAACTTATCTTTGCGGCCATGCTGTCCAATGCACCGATGAGCAAGCCGGAAAAATTATCAACCGTAATTTTCGATTTCATAATGATAGCGACATTTTTTTCTTCTTTGCATTTTTTGGTCAACTCATCGAACGGATAAGCGGTAACGATCACCGCCGGAGTTAAGATATTTTGTTCCCGTATCCATTTGATAATTTCCAGGGCATTATATCCGGGAAGAAGATAATCGAGCATGAGCACATCAAATTGTTCTTCAACGATTTTTATTTTCGCATATTCGGCATTGATACAAATAGTGCAGAGTGCACCCGCTTTTTTAAGAATCGACTGCAGAAAGACCCGATAGACGTAATCGTCCTCGACGATAAGGATTTTCTTACCTTGCAGTGCTGATTGGGCGGGCATAACTCTCTCCTTAGAACCGTGAATATAAGTATACTACGTAAAACCTTTCTGAAAAACAACCGCAGAAAAGGGGAGCTTTGACTGCCGGTGTTGCGTTTCATTCGCTACTCTCCTATCTTTCTTTATGACCAGTTTGGAAGAACTCGGATGTACTCCGGAAATTCTGCGGGATGCAGAAAAATACATTAAAAAAGGAGTCCTCCTTGCCCGCATTGTGGGAGAACATCGGCAGCGCTACAGTATTCAGAACGAGCGCTTAGAGATAGCTGCCCGCATTGCAGGCCGGATGATGTATCGTGCCGGCAGCAGGAACGATTATCCTGCTGTTGGAGATTGGGTTCTTGCATCCCTGCTTGAGAACCAGGAACAAGCAGTTATCCAGCATATTCTTACACGAAAAACCGTTCTCGAGCGAAAAGCGCCGGGCAAGCGAACGGAAAATCAAATCATCGCGGCAAACATCGATGATGTTTTTATCGTCCTTCCTCTCGATCAAAGGTTTAATCCGGGCAAGCTCGAGCGGGCGCTCGTTCTTGTCCGGGAAAGCGGAGCATCAGCTGTTGTCGCTTTGAGTAAAAAAGATCTCTGTCCCCCGGAAGTCCTGCCCTCCATTCTTCAAGAAGCGCAAAGCGTATGCGGCCGGATTCCCGTCATCGCGTATTGCGCGTTCGATGCCGGCTCACTTCGAGATCTCTGCCTGCTCATCCAGCCTAAAAAAACCTACTGCCTGATCGGTCCTTCCGGATCTGGAAAATCGACATTGATTAATATTCTTACCGACAGCCAAATTCTTCCGACCGGCGAGGTCCGTTCCTTCGATGCAAAAGGACGTCATACCACTTCGTCCCGCCAGCTTCTTGTCCGCGCGGGCGGAGGTATCTTTATCGACACTCCGGGAATGAGAGAAATCGGACTTTGGCAGACGGATTCCGGCCTTCAGGAAACCTTTGATGATATCGAACAGCTTGCACAAGAATGCCGTTTCCGCGACTGCACGCATAATCACGAACCCCAGTGCGCCGTTCGGCGCGCTGTCGAGGAGGGAGCGCTCTCGTCCGGCCGGCATGAACACTATCTTCAATTTCAAAAAGAACTGCACAATCTCGATTTTAAAATCAGTCAGGGAAAAGGAAAAAAGGCTTCCGAAAGAGACAGGAAATCAACAGGCCGGCGGTCTTAATTCCTTGACTTTAACGACATTTCTGGTACTTTTAAATACAATTCACTTCAGAAATACGGGTCTAAGGTTTGGAACCGGCGCACGAGAAAAAGCATACATGCGCCGTTCCGTTGGAACGTTCTTCTTTACGGCCAAGCGGGGTTTGCATGCGGCTTTGCACGTAGAGATGATTATTTTCCGGAATACGATAGAATGGAGTCGACTTTTACAGCACTAACAGAGGCTTTACGCGGTGAACTCGACCAATTGAATTCCCTGCAGCGGACCATTGTTCTCTGTGAAGGGGATTTTCGAGGATCTTTCGCGGGCTGGAGTTATTACAGGTTTGAATCGCCGGAAGAAATATTTGTCCGGTCGACGGGACGTGCCGTTTTTACGTTCGGTCAAAAACATTCTTTCGAAGTGCCGGGAACAATTATTGAAGCGGACAATCAATTCATCACGATAGCATTATCGCAGGATTTCGGCCCGGTCATTCCGGAAATTCGATGTCTGCTTCAATATGAAAACGAACTCCGGCCGATTTTAGACATTCTTTCCGGACCTGACAGCAAGACTCCGATGACATCGTTTCTGTTAAATCCGAATCCGGCGGAAAATCTGCATTTTGTAGGTTTCGAACAACCGCACTTTCCAGATGACACCCCTTCGGATCAATCCGATGCCGTACGGAAAATTCTCGACAATAAAGTAACCATGATCTGGGGACCGGTTTCATCGGGGAAAACGCATATTGTTGCTCTTGCTGCCGCCAATTATCTTCTCATGGGGAAAAGCGTTCTTTTAGCGGCTCCGACGAACGATTTCATAGACACAGCATTCTTAAAAACCGCCTCGATTGGAACAGCGTTGGGCTTGCCGATGGAAAAAATCGCCTGCCGTTTCGGCCTTCCCTCAGCGGGACTTTTTACGGAATTGATGCCGTTCTCTTTTTTGCATCAAATAGAACAGCTTAAAAGTGAAAAACGGAATATCTTTCAAGAGCGGACAACTCTCCTCCGGACCTATTGGGACGTGCGGAAGCAGGAAGCATTGCATGAAGATTTTTATTTGAAGATTCAATCCCTTCGGGCTCTTTTAGGCGATGCACGCCGTCAAGCCGATCGAATGACCGAAGAAATCGCGCAGTTGACATCCGTGATCGGCAGCAAAGGAAATGCTTCTTTTCTTGAGCGAGTTAAATCCGGATTTTCGAAAGAAGAACTGCTTGATGCACAGCAGAAACTGTCCTCCTGCCAGCAGCGCCTAAAGCAAATCCGTTCGTTCGAACAAACTGTAGCGAATACCATCACAGCGGCCGAGCTGGAAGCTCCCATCTCCGCCGAAGAATGGAAGCAATACCGGGAAGTCCACAAACGTATCGATGAACTCGGCGGTCTCGAGACAGTTGCGCAAAGCGTCGAACAATTTATCGCCGTCGACGAGCATGCAATCCTGGAATCCAAACGATTCATCGCAGCCAATACTGCTGCTTTCTTTATGGATCCAGCCCTTCGCAGCCGCCGGTATGATATGATCGTTGTGGAAGAAGCACAGCGCATCGATATGCCGACTCTTGTTGCGCTCGCTTCGCTCGCAGGAGAAAAATTCGTTCTTGCCGGCGATCCGTTTCAAATAGAATCGGACTCGATCACAACCACGAAAGCCGCACAGCAGTGGCTGCAAACGGATATTTTTCTTCATGCAGCCAATACGAAAGAACTCCACCGCCTGTTCGATTGGTCGAAACATAACCAGCAATGGTCCATCCAGCTGCAAACCCACTATGCGGCGGCGCCAAAGATATCGGAATTTATGGCTTCTGTCTTATACGATAATTCGATCAGCGTCGTTCCTCCCGCGAACCCGAAAGGGAAAATTTATTTTATCGACACTTCCGGCCTCCGGTCTGCATGTAAACAGTATGCAGGGAAGAAAAAAATATCGCCGTATAATGAACAGCAGACAAAAATTGTTCTGGATTGCATCATTCATGCGCTTCTCGATGAACATCGGTCTGCGGAGGAAATTGGCGTCATCGTTCCGTTTATCGGTCCCACGCTCTATACCAAACTGCAGGCGCGGATTCAGGGAATGCGCAACATTGAAATCGGCACACCGCTGAGTTTTTGCGACCGCCGGAAACCGGCTGTCATTTTCGATACAACAATGGCCGGCGTCGATTATACCATGCGCTCTCTCGACGATAAAAAAGTAGGAGAACATAAAATTGTCAAGCTCTTGAACACGATACTTTCCTGTGCATCCGAAGACCTTTATATTATCGCCGATATGGCTCATTTTCGGACGGTGTACAAAGATCGTCTTATTACGCGTCTCTTGATCCTTCTGCAGGCGGCTGCGGATGAACAACAGCCGACGTTTGCAAACGCAAGAAAAAAATACGACGCTCTCGACATCGAGCGATACCCCGAGCTCTTTTCACCCGGGAAAAGGAAATCCCAAATCCTGCCGGCCGAGAAAAAAGTTCCTGTCGAAGAAGATCATGAACTCGCGATTCATATGAAAAGAATGGCGGCAAAAAAGAACGAAGGGCAGCCGCATCCGCATACGGGAACTGCAGACAAGGATACCTACAACGCTGTCTGCCGTTCGCTCGGATACAGATTCGACATCAATCTCCTCTCGCAATTCATCGGCGGTTCCGAACTCCTCAGGAGTTCCTTTTCCTCTCTCCTGGCAGCACGGCGGCTGCCATTCGAGGTCTGTGAAAATGAAAAAACTTTCCGCAGCGCTCTCGAACAATGGAACATGCTGCTCTATACGTTAACCGGCAGCGCAGTTCCGGAGTCTGCCTATTTCTCGGAAAAGACGCCTGAAGCACGGATTCGCTCCGATATCCATCAGATCTATTCGTTCTTTTCATCAGACCTGGAAATGATTCTGCAGGATGGAAAACAAAAAACAGCATTTGAAGTTTCCCGCATTTTTCAGGAATTGATAGGAAGGAACCAGCCAGGCACTCCAGGCGAATGGTCAGCCGCATATCTCGGTCTTCTCTCGCGCATCGGGGCCTATCTGGCATGGATTTCTGAACAGATTCGCCGCTGAAGCGCTTTTTTCCGGACCGGAACAGGCCGGCTTCCGGCGGCTTGAACGGCGACCAACCAACAATTATATTCAATCGTCCAACGAAAGGTATGCTAAGTGTCTCTCTGGCAAATATTAGGCGATAGTCTTATCGTCGCCTTTTTTGTTTTCCTAAACGGCTTTTTTGTGGCGACCGAATATGCCATCGTTAAAGTACGTTTCACACAGATCGAACCGCTGGTGAAACGAGGAAACCGGCGGGCTAAAATCGCCAAAGAGATTCTTTCCCATATGAACAGGTACCTTTCCGCTACGCAGCTTGGCGTTACGATGACGAGCCTTGCACTCGGCTGGATCGGCGAACCGCTGGCAGCAAAAATGCTGAACCCTCTTTTTCATGTCATCGGCATGACACAGCCTTCGATGGTGGAGGCCGTATCATTCGGCATCGCCTTTTCTCTGATTACAGCAATTCATATTATTGTCGGCGAACAGGCGCCGAAATTTCTTGCAATCCAAAAAGCGGCTCCGATTATCCTGACCGTTTCCTATCCTTTCCGGCTGTACTATATTGTCTTTCGTCCGATCATTCTTCTTCTCAATTTGGCATCCAATGCTCTTTTGCACGCTGCAGGATTACGCACGACGCTCAACAAGGATGTGGAGCATACGGAAGAGGAACTTCGGCTTATTCTTGCACAGGACCGCAACGCTTCGACTCTTTCCCGGATGATCGTACTC
The DNA here is from genome assembly GCA_963778945.1 of Ignavibacteriota bacterium. Classification (GTDB taxonomy): domain Bacteria; phylum Bacteroidota; class Ignavibacteria; order UBA10030; family UBA10030; genus Fen-1254. The sequence goes on along the minus strand of CAVZWL010000021.1, from coordinate 19,054 downwards.
CGTGCAATGGATTTTCGCCAGAAGCTCGCGCGGCACGCCATGATCCCGCGCACCGGCATAGTTGCTTTATCCGCCGAAGTTCCATGGCAGGAAAATCTTAAGATCATCCGCGCTAATAAATATTCTCGTTTTCCTGTCTTTAAAGAAGGCATCGATAATATCGTCGGCATTGTTTATACGAAAGATATCTTCAAACAGGACCTTCATCATCAAGCCGGTTTTACTCTGCAGTCTGTCCTGCACGACGCGGTTTTTTTGCCGGAAACCGCGTCCCTGGAACATGTGCTCTCGACCATCCTGCAAAAGAAGGTACACATGATCATTCTCGCCGACGAGTACGGAGGAACAGCCGGACTTATTACGCTGGAAAATGTATTGGAAGAACTTGTCGGTAATATTCAGGACGAGTACGACCGTGAAGCGCCGGATATGACAAAAATAAGCGATAATGAATATCTGATCGACGGCTCGATAACGACAAATGACGTTGAAAGGATGTTCGATGTGGAACTCTCGCCGTTCGATATCCGCACAATTGGAGGATTTGCCATAGAGCAACTCGGTCATTTTCCCTCTGAGGGAGAACATTTTCAAGCCGGCAATCTGGTCATTACTATAGAGAAGGTCGCTGAAAATACGGTATCGTCGGTGCGCGTAAAGCGTCTCCATCCTCTTTTAGAACAGCCATGAGCACCGACGAAGGTCCCGTGCCTGCCGGAAATATTGCCGTCGGAATGGGAGGCTGGGATATTCCGTCGTTCAATATCGGTTTTTATCCGCCCCATATCGGGCGCGGATTCCGCAAACTCGAATACTATGCGCAATTTTTCGATCTCGTTGAAATTAATGCAACCTTCTACACGGCCTCTTTTTCTCCTGCGCAGGCACAGCGATGGATTGAAGATGTTCAGGCCAGCGAAAGTTTTCTCTTTACGCTCAAATTGTTCCGCGGATTTACACATACCTTCGATGCTGCCGCAAAAGACGCCCTGAAAACTCAATACCTTCTCGAATCTCTCGCCGATGCAAAAAGATTGGGATGCTTGGTTGCACAATTCTCAGGTTCCTTTGCAAGGACCAAAGAACATCAGGAATATTTATTGAAACTTCAAAAAGCCTTCGGCGAATTTGGCTTGTTCATCGAATTGCGGCACCGCTCATGGGACAACGCGGATTTCTACGATTTTTGTACGGAGAAAAAACTACGTCTCGTTTCCGTTGATCTTCCGGCTCTTCCAGGATTTATTCCGTTCCGGGTGCCTGTTCAGCAATCAGAACTATATTTCCGTATGATGGGAAGAAATACACAGGGGTGGAAGTCCGGCGGTAAAAGCGGCCGGTACGATTACGATTATACAAATAAAGAATTGGATGATTTGCGCGGTCTCATTCTCAATATACGGCAGCATGCGCATCGAACGTATGTAGTTTTTCACAATGATACGAAGATCAATTCTTTGGTCAACGGCTTGGAGTTGAAACGCCTTTTAAAACCCGGCGCGCACTTTCCCGCCCCGGAAATCCTTATGTCGAAATTTCCTCAACTGCAGGAGTTTTGTACAGCAGTTAACAGCGGTAAAGAGTAAATGGCAAATGGTGAATGGTAGCCGGAGGCCCCAGAATGTCATTACGCGGCCCGCCGTAAAAAAGGCGGACAGGCAGCGCGATTCAAATGAGAAGCAGGTGAATAAACTGTAAATGGTAAATTGTAAATAGTAAATAGTAATAGTGAATGGTAAATAGTGAATGGACAACTAAGAACTAAGCACTACGAACCAAGAACCAAGTATTTACATCATTCCCTGCGGATCAACATCGATAATCATTTTTACTTTCTTGTTTAAAAAAAGGGGAGAAGCCTCGTACTGTTGTTTCGCATTATGCAGCATAGTACGAAGAGCGGCGCCGGAGGGATCCTTTGCCTTCAGGTTCTTGACCACAATGTGTTTGCGGTAAAGATTTTTAATTTTCGAAATCGCTGCATCTGCAGGTCCGAGCACAAGAGAATGCCCGCCGCTCGCGAGCCGTTCGAGGATGTCTTTGAACTTTTGTGCACGAACTTGCACATCGTTTTCCTGCTCTCCGCTGAATTCGATCAGAACAATCCTTGAAAACGGAGGATAACTCAGTTCACGCCGGTATTCCAGTTCTTCGTTATAAAATCCAATAAAATCGTGCGTGAGGACATGCTTGAGACTATAATGGTTCGTCTGGAGAGTTTGGATGACCACTTCGCCGGTGAGCGTACTCCGTCCGGCTCGCCCGGCGACCTGTGTGAGCAGTTGAAATGTATCTTCCGAAGCCCGGAAATCTGGAAGCAGCATCTGCGTATCGGCGGAAATAACGCCGACCAGCGTAACGCGCGGAAAGTCTAGTCCTTTTGCCACCATCTGGGTGCCCAATAAAATATCTGCCGCGCCGCTTCCGAATTGTTCGAGGATTCGATGATGCGCCCCCTTGTACGAAGTTGTGTCCCGGTCCATACGAAGAATCTTTGCCGCTGGAAACAGGGTGTTCAGCTCTTCTTCCACTTGCTGTGTACCGAAAGCATGCATGCGCAATTCCATGCTCCCGCACTTCGGACAAACAGTCGCCGGCTTTTTTATATATCCGCAATAATGACATCGCAAGTGCTTCTTTGTCGCATGATAGGTCAGGGATACCTCGCAGCTGCCGCATTTTTCCACGAACCCGCAGTCGTAGCATTCAAAGACATGCGAAAATCCGCGCCGGTTCTGCATTAAAATAATTCCTTCTTTTTTCTTCAGCCGGACAACGATATGATCGTGCAGGAGTTTCGAAATCGATCTGTCCGGCAGCTTTTTTGGAAAAGGCTTGCCGCTCTTTTTAATCTCCTCTTTCAGCTCTTCGTATGTCTGCTTGCGGTCCTGCGCGATATCGACGATCATGACTTCGGGAAGCCGAGCCGTGTCGATGCGGTGCGGGAGTTCAAGCAGCGTATATTTTTTTTGCCGTACATTGTAATAACTCTCGATGGATGGAGTTGCAGAGCCGAGGACGACAACGGCATTCGTTCGCAGCGCGCGGACAATGGCGACATCGCGTGCATTGTACCGCGGCACTGCATCGAATTGTTTGTAGGAACTTTCATGTTCTTCGTCGACGACGATGAGTCCGATGTTTTTCAGAGGAGCGAAGATCGCCGAGCGCGGTCCGATAACAATTCTGACGCGTCCTTTCTGTGCAAGTCTCCATGTGTCATAGCGCTCGCCGGAGGACATTTGACTGTGCATGACGGCGACCTCGGTTCCGAAATGCGACTTGAAACGCTGGACAGTCTGCGGGGTCAGAGAGATTTCCGGCACCAGTACGATAGCGGTTTTTCCGAGCGCAAGAACATTCCGGATCGCTTCGATGTAAACCTGTGTTTTGCCGCTGCCGGTAATGCCGTGCAGCAGAAACGCTTTATAGGAGGCGGCATCGACCGCTTTTCTGATCTCCGCAAGCGCATGCTGCTGGTCTGCGTTCAGCTCGAAATCCTGCGGCAGCCCGAACGTGTCGTACTCGGAGGTGCGGACAATTTCCCGCGTGCCAAAGGCGGCATATCCTTTTTTGACGAGCGTATTGAGCGTCGAGAGTGACAGGGAATGTCTTTTCAAAAAATCCGCTGCTGCAAGTTCTTCCGTACCTGTCCGCGCTCTCTGACTGAAGAAGTTTGAGCGAACCGCGCTGGCGTTCGTTCAAGCTTTCCTGCCGCGCAGCATCTGTACCTTCGGTTATGCATCGTACCGTACGTTCGGTTTTGGTTCTGACTTTCGGCGCTTCGATGCTTTCGTCAAGGGATATCCATCCGTGATGCTGCATGCCGATGAGAATGCCCGCGATCGATTTGACGCGCGAACGTTTTTGCAGTACGGAGAGGGAAATATGCGGTGTGTCTTTGAGCGCCTGAAGTACGGCATATTGCGACCGTGCTGAATGTTTGGTCTTTTCCAAAAGAGTTTCGATATCAGATGCAAGCAGGTGAACCGATCTTTTACTCTCCTGCGAAAGTCCCTGCGGTGTTGCGGCGCGGAGCACCTCTCCCCACGGCGCCATATAATATTCCGCTATCCATTCCGTGAGGGAGAGCATTTCCGCCGAAAACGCCGGCTCGTCATCAAGAATGTCTTTAATTGCCCTGAGTCCCCTGACCGATGTGCTTTCAGGAAGGTCTACGATGACGCCGGTGAGCGCCTTCTTCCCGAACGGAACAATTGCCCGCCTGCCGGGCTGCGCCAGAGATACAAGTTCGGACGGAACGAGATATGTAAACGTTTTGTCTAATGGAACAGGCAGAGCGATATTTGCTAATGAATTGATCGTAGTTCGTAGTTCTTAGTTCTTGGTTCGTAGTTCGTAGTTTTTAGTTTCCATTTGATGTTCATTGTCTTTTAACTTCAGCACCAAGCACGACGAACTCAGAACTGATATACCGTTTACTGTTCACAGTTTACTGTTTACTGTTTGCAGTTCACCATTTACAATTTACCATTCACCATTTACTGCTGATTGATTTCCCGTTCTAGTTTTGCATACACGTCGCGCAAAGGAAGTTTATATTCCTGGGCGATGCGTTTACATTCTTCAAATTCCACATGCAGATGTTCTTTCCCTTCATGCAGTACCGCTTTCACATTGACGGGGCCGAACGAGGTGCTGATTGTACGTATCTGCCGGGGCAGTTTTTTTCGACCGACCGGCTGGAGGCGCACACCGAGAGTCGTTGTTTCGCGAAAAAGAACGGCGAGGAGAGAATCGATTCGGGCGCGTTCCGCAAGAGTCGAAAGAATTATGCCGGGGCGTCCTTTTTTCATGAGAATCGGAATCATATATGCATCGAGCGCTCCTGCAGCCAGGAGCTGTTCTATGACATAGGGATACAATTCCGGCTTCATATTGTCGATGTTGGTTTCGATGCTGACGATATCTTCCGCAGAATATTCCGGAGCAAGTTCACCGATGAGCAGGCGCAGAAGATTCGGTACTTCGGCAATCTCACGCCCGCCGGCGCCGTAGCCGATCCGCTCCACCGTTATATTTTCAGATGCAAGCATGCCTCCCGACAATGTTCTGATGATCGCAGCGCCTGTAGGCGTTGCAAGTTCGAACGGTATGTCGGTGAGCATTGTCGGGTAGCCCTTGAGAATCTCCATCGTAGCGGGAGTGGGAATAGGCAGTTTCCCGTGCTGTGAATTGACGAATCCGCCGCTGCCCGTTTTTACCGGCGAAGAATAAATGCGCTGAATGCCGAGTTTTTCGATGCAGATGGCAGTGCCGACGATGTCGATCAGCGAGTCGATAGCCCCGACTTCATGAAAATGGACTTTTTCGATATCCGTATTGTGAACTTTTGCCTCCGCTACGGCGACCGTGCGGAAAATTTTTTTTGCCCGTTCTTTGACGCTGCCGCTCAGCGTTCCGCCGTCGATAAGTTTCTCGATGTCTTTTAAATGCCGGTGGTAATGGGGCTGCTCGGAAATCACGACGTCGAGTTTAACGGCGACAATACCGTTGCGCTCGATGTGGCGCGCCTGCAATTCGAAGCCGGTCAATTGAAGCCCGCTGAGTTCTTGAATAAGTTCGTCGAGAGAAATACCGGCGCTGATGAATGCGCCGAGCGTCATGTCCCCGCTGACGCCGCCGATGGTATCGAAATATGCAGTTTTCATACTCTGTGTCCGGAAATAAAAAATAATGCAGTGATGCACGAATGCATCGATTGTGCAGAAGACAAATTACAGAACGCGTTCGAGATGTGCAAGAAATCGTTCGGTGGCGCCGATATTTTCTTTGACCAGAGTTAAGGCAGCGGTTCCGGCATCGATGCGGTCTCCGTTTTGATCGAAAAAGCGATGCAGGAGAGCAAGGCAATTCGTTTCGTCTACAACAAAACCGCCGCCGCGCTTGACAAGCTCGATTGCCTCCTGCGAATTCGTATGGCGGGGGCCGTAGAGAACCGGAATGCCGTATACAGCCGGCTCCAGTACATTATGAATTCCCTGACGGAAACTTCCGCCGACATAAGCCGCTTGCGCATAACGGTAGAGCGGCATCAATATACCGACGCTGTCCACAAGAATCATCTGCTCGCCGTTATATGCATTCATTTCTGAAAAACGTATCGGCTTTTGGCCGTTCTCCATCTGGCGCTCGATTTGCTCGAGGGCATCGACTGTCGGTTCATGCGGAACAATGATAGCAAGAAAATTTTTGTCTTCCTGCATCATCTTCTTTACAGCCGGAAGCAGCACCTCTTCGTCTTCCGGCCACGTGCTTCCGGCGACAAGAACTTTTTTCCCGGCAAGAATTTGATCGGAAATCAGTTTTTTCTGGCGCGCTTCGGCGCTCCGCTCCCATACCTGATCGTACCGCGTTTCACCTATCGCTTCGATATGCGGCTTGGAAAGACCGAACCGCCGGAATGTCGCAGCATCGCTTTCGGAAACAGTCAGGATGGAAGTAAACTGATCGTATAAAAAATGATGAAAATTCTTTATCAAAGGCAGGAAACGGGAAGAACTGCTCCGCATCGTTGCGTTAGCAATAAATGTCGGAATGTTCCGTGCATGCAGTTCCCACAAATGATTCGGCCAGATATCGTAGCGCACCATCACAGCAGCGGTCGGCTGAACGAGATCGAGAAACCGTTTTGCATTGGCGCGGCTGTCGAAAGGGATATAGGAGATAATATCGGCAAGTTTGTAATTTCTGGAGTGATCGTATCCCGATGGAGAAAAGAAGGTGACGATAATATGAAGGCCGGTATATTTCCTCCTGAGTGCGGCGATAATCGGTTTTGCCTGTTCAAATTCCCCCATCGAAGAGGAATGGAACCAGATACGCCGCTTCGAAGTAAGTTTTTGAACGCTCCGTTCAAGCCGTTCGAAGAGCTGCTCCCGCCCTCGAATGCCGCGCCTGACCTTCGGATTCAACAGCCCGGCTATTGATGCTCCGAGCCGGAAAATTCCGACGAAAATGCAGTTATAAAAAAGATGCCAAAATGTTTGCATACAATCGAATGATCGATGAGATATTGGTTCGCGCTCGAACGCCTACAGCATCAAACTGGAGACTTATGGTAGAAAAACTTTGATGGAATTGCAAGATCTATGAGCGGTGAATAGTAAACAGTGAATAGTAAATGGTGAACTGCAAACAGTAAACTGTGAACTGTGAACAATAACCGATATATCAGATCTGAGTTCGTTGTGCTTAGTGCTGAAGTTAAAAGACAATTAACAGAAAATGGAAACTAAGAACTAAGAACCAAGCACCAAGCACTAAGAACTTGTACTGATTATTTCGCGCACGTCCTTGAAAACAAACCATATGCCGATCACAAGCCCCGTGCAGCAAAAGACGAGGCCGAGAATATTGACGCATGAAGCGATTGTCTCTGCATCTTCCATCATATCCACACGTTGAAAAATCCAATGCCAGTCATGCAGCAAGTGACGGGAAATCAAATGAAGCTGTTGATAAGGCGCATCGCCGATGTAAATGGAAACGTTCACAGTGCTTTGTCCCGTCCAGTACAGCGAGAAAGGAAGCGAACGTAAATTATTTTTTCCGAAAACAATGACAACTGCAGCAGGAATGATGATTTGGAACAACGACCCTCCCATAAAATAAAGCAGCTGTCCGAATATACGAAAGACCAGATGACCGGCTTCATGGATAAAGAGATCGATTGTATCGATGGTCCATACAACGAAGGGCATATGAGCCCGTCCGGGAAATGTCTGATAGTCCGTCGCGAGAAAATATGTGAAATGAACAAGGAAGACAATCAGGCAGGCATAGAGAATAAGTTTGAAAATACGCATAATGAACAGAAAACTGTAAATAGTAAATAATGGAAGTTCTTCGTGCGTAGTGCTTAGTGCTGAAGTTAACAGACAATCAAGAGAAACTAAGAACCAAGCACCAAGAACCAAGAACTACGAACCAAGAACTAAATGTCTTTACTCCGGCAGCTTCGGTTCCGCGAAGATCGTTTTTTCCCGTTCAACCGTAACGGTCCCGGAAGGTGCGCCTTTCGGTTTGCGCACATATTTTCCCTCGCACATCGTAACCGGAACGAGTTTGGAGTTTTTCATCTTGCTGTAATATGCGGCTATTCCTGCGGCCTGTTCGATGGCCTGTTTGGAAATTTCTCCTTTTCCCGTTCCGACTTTCAGCGTTACGTGCGATCCGCCGACGCCGCGCGCATGGAACCACAAATCGTTTTTTGCAGTGTGCCGGGTCGTCAGCAGATCGTTATTGTCGCTGCTTTTCCCGGCCCAGACCTGAAATCCGCCTTCAACTGTAAACACTCGAAAAAGAACCGGTTCTTGTTTTTTGCTGTGCCCCTTCTTGTCGATACGTATGCCGAGTTCTGTAAAGAGCGGTGCATGTTCGCTGAAGGACCGCATGTACGTCCTCCGTTGACGAAGCTTGCTCCAAAGGTTCAAGGACAGGGAGAATGCGCCGGCGCTGCTGCTGAAGTTCCTGCCGCCGCATTGATTGCTCTTCGATGGTGCTGCGAATTTTGTGAGCCTTTTGAAAAAAACGTTCGGCGTTTTTTGCAGGCGTCAAATGGATATCGAGCGGAACAGCAACGATATCGCCGGAACCGGTCAGCACGTCTTCCACAAGGGCTTCCGCTTCTCCTTTTTTGATATGGTACAAATGCGCCGTCAAGAGTTTGCCGAATCGTTCGTACCGATCTGCGTCCTCCGCCGGAAGGGATTCATTGCTTATTTTTTTTAATGTGCGTTCAATCTGTTCCAATTCCTTATTCAAAGCGCGAAGGACAAGATTCTTTTTCCTGAATATTCTGCGCGCTTTTTTGAGAAGTCGATAGATATATATGAACGGCTTCGGACACGGAGGGAAAAATCTGCACATGCAGATCCGCGAATTGCCGGAGCGGGATCAAAGCCATGCGCACCGGAATCTCCCCGTCAAAGTATATTCTCGGGGACGGCGCCGCCATGAGTTCTTCATGCAGCGCCTGAGCAGTATGAAAAATACGTTCCACCTCGTTCCGGGTCATCAGCTCCGGCCGGACCGATTCGGCAATACCGGAGCGTAAAAGAATTTCCCGGTTGAGCAGAGCCCCGAACTGCGGGAATATTTTTTTCATGAATTGCGCCAGTGTCAAATTTTTTTCCTGATCCGGCATATCGGCAAGGGAAGCGGGGTCGAAGGAAATCTGCCTCTCTGCCGGCGGCGTGTACACGGTTGTAACGATTTCGTTCTTGCGGAGAAAAGCATCGACGATTATATCGTTCGGCGAGACCAGGAGGACATTTCCCTTAGGCCCGAACATTTGAGCAATGATACGTCCGCTGTTCTCAAGCTCCATAGAAATTTGACGATCGCTTTCATCGATCGCAACATGCCTGACCGCCGTACCGCATGCTGTCCGGAAAAGGTCGACGGAATTTCTTCGTGCTCGTGCATAACTATCCCGGAGGTAGAAAGCATTGTGAGCCCCTTCGCAGTTTATGATGAGTGCGCCGGGAAAATCACCAAATGTTACAACAAGCTCTCCGCGTTCCTGTGTAAAGAGCGCCTCCAGAGTTTTTCCGGAAACGGCATTTTGTATTTCGTGCGCAAGAGCGCGCAAGGTATAATAATGAGCGATCATAATGGTTATCAACACCTGGTACAAAAATCCTTAAAAATGCCCGAAATAGCAATTTTATTGTGGATAACTCGTGAACATGCATGTTAAAAGTTTGTGAAAAACAATTTCTTGCCGAACCCTCTATTTTTCCGTACCTTTCTTAGTCAGAACAGATTGAAAGGAATATCGTGGTTTGCAGTATGACCGGCTTTGGACGCGCCGAAATCAGCAAAGACGGCGTTACAGCCAGCGTTGAAGTCCGCAGTGTCAACAGCCGCTATCTCGATCTTACCGCAAGATTGCCGCGGCAGCATACCCAGCGTGAACGAGAATTGAAAGACCTGATCAGAGGATTTTTGAGCAGGGGATCGGTGAATGTAACGGTCAAACTTGAGCGGGAATCGAACGGCACGGCCGCCCTGAGGGTCAATACGCATGCGGCCAAATCGTATTATAAACTTCTGAACGATTTGCGTAAGAGCGTTCGGTTGAAGGAAAAAGTGAAATTAGAGCACCTGCTGAGTTTTTCGGAAATTCTTGAGCCTGTCGACGAAGAAGAGACCGGCGAGCTGGAATGGGACATCATAAAGGAAGCGGTCAAATCGGCATTTGAAAATTTGAATGTTATGCGCAAACAGGAAGGGCGCGAACTTGCCGGCGATCTGGTCAGACGCGTGCAATGGATAAGCGGCGTGGTCGATGAGGTGGAAAAACTTTCAAAAGAACGGATTCCGGAAGAAAGGAAAGAACTGCAGGATCGCATCACAGAGCTTGTGAAAGACAAATTTGTCGTCGATCAGAACCGGCTGGAATTGGAAATTGCTCTCATAGCGGATAAACTTGATGTTACCGAAGAATGTGTTCGGTTCCGGAGTCACAACAAGTTTTTCCTCGAAGCCATGGACAAAGGGGAAGCAATGGGGCGGAAATTGAATTTTTTGGTGCAGGAAATGAATCGCGAAGCGAACACCATCGGTTCAAAAACCTGCGATGCAGCCATCGCCCATCTCATAGTCGATGTCAAGGAAGAACTGGAAAAAATTCGCGAACAACTGCAGAATATCGAATAAGAACAGCAGGTTCTTTGAAATTCGCGGAATTCTAAGAAGAGCCGGCGAATGGTTTTCATGGCAAAAAAGAAACTTATCCTTCTTTCTGCACCGAGCGGATGCGGTAAAACGACCATTGCGAGAGAAATCTTAAAGCGGCATCCGGATATGCTGTTTTCCGTTTCCGCCACTACGCGGCCGATGCGCAGCGAAGAGACGGAGGGGAAAGATCATTATTTTTTAACGAAGGAAGACTTTCTTCGCCGCCGTGAAGCCGGCGGTCTGGTCGAATGGGAAGAAATTGTACGGCAATTATTACGGAACGCTCAAAAGCGAAATCGATCGTGCGCTCTCGCACGGACAAACGATGCTCTTCGATATCGATGTCAAAGGCGCGTTGTCGATTCATCGGAACTTTCCGGATGATACGGCGCTGATCTTTATCAAGCCGCCGAGTTTTGAGGTATTGAAGAAGCGCCTCGAAGGACGCAGAACGGAAGATCCGGAAACACTCAAACAGCGGCTCGATCGTGTGCCTATGGAACTGGAACAAGGAAATGCGTTTGATTATCAGGTCGTCAATGACAATTTGCAGAAAGCGATCGAGGAGATCGATGCCATAGTCATTCGCTGTACATAAAGAAAGAAAATAATAAGTTACGTTCATTATTAAAGGAGCATCACCGTGGCAGTAAAACCTGTTGCAATTCAGGAATTCACGGAATGCGCCGCCAATGTTTACGAAGCGGTCATTGTTGCATCAAAGCGTGCACGCCAGATTCACGACGATGTGAAAATCGAATTGGCGCAGCGGCTGGAAACGATTAAAGCGCTGACCGCAGCGCCGGAAACGGAAGACGATCTTGAAACGACCGTCGCAAATCCGGATCAGCTTAAAATCAGTCTGGAATTCGAAAAGCGCCCGAAAGCGACCGAACTGGCATCTGGATGAGTTGAGAGAAAGAAAAATCGCCTATCGATATAAAGAGCCGATCGATTTCCTGTCGAAAGATAGAAAAACAAAAGAAACCAAAGAATCAAAGAAACTCCGGCTGAAGAGTAACTATGCCGCGCCTCGACGGCAAACATATTCTCATCGGCGTTACGGGCGGAATTGCGGCATACAAAGCCGCATATCTCGTGCGGGAGTTCATGAAAGCGGGGGCCGAAGTGAAGGTCATGATGACCGATGCGGCGGCGCGTTTTGTTACGCCGCTCACATTCTCTGCGCTTTCCAGAAATCCGGTCTTTACGGATTTGTGGACTGCTGACCAGGATTCGGGATCCGATATCAGCACCCAGCATATTGATCTTGCCAACTGGGCTGATGCTCTTGTGATTGCTCCAGCATCTGCAAATACCATTGCTAAACTGGCCCACGGGTTGTCTGATAATATGGTAACGGTCGTTGCGCTTGCTTCAGCGCATCCCATCGTTCATGGCTCCGGCGATGGATGCGGAAATGTACCTCAACTCGATCACGCAAAAAAATCTGACCGTCTTAAAAGAACGCGGATATTTCGTTCTTCCCGCGCCTTCAGGAGAACTTGCGAGCGGTTTGCAGGGACCCGGGCGTCTGCCTGAAGTCGAAGCGATCGTCGATGCCGTTGCAGGAATTCTGGATCATGCTCATCAGGATTTCCACAGGAAAAAAATTCTCGTCACTGCCGGGCCCACCTACGAAGCAATCGATCCGGTGCGGTTCGTCGGCAACAGGTCCTCCGGAAAAATGGGATTTGCCATTGCCCTTGCGGCGGCCCAGCGCGGCGCTGAAGTGCTTCTTATTTCCGGTCCTGTAAACCTGGAAACACCGCGGAATGTCGAACGGATCGACGTCGAATCTGCAGACGATATGCTGCAGGCGGTCAAAGCGAATGCGGAAAAATTTGATGTCGTCGTTATGGCTGCAGCGGTGGCGGATTTTACTCCCGTTAAGAAAGAAAAAAATAAAATTAAAAAAGGCAGCGGAAGCACGCCGCTGAATCTGAAACTGCGGCCTACAAAAGATATTCTGAAAATGCTCGACACGAAAAAGCGGAAAGCGGTCGTTGTGGGGTTCGCACTCGAGACTGCACATGAAACCGAGAATGCCCAAAAGAAACTCAAGTCAAAAAATCTCGACCTGATTGTGCTGAATGCGTTTAACCAAAAAAACCGCGTTTTCGGATCCGATATCAATACGGTTACGCTCATCGACCGTAAAGGGGGGAAACAACGCTGGAAAAACTTCCCAAGTTCGAGGTCGCGCACCGAATTCTCGACGCCGTAAAAATATTCTTATAATTTTTCATGTCCAGCGGGGAATAGCGTTATGCCGCATCAAGATGAACTCCGGATGCTGATTGCCGATACGGAAAAGTTTTTTAAGCAGCAGCAGGAATTGTACGGCGATACGATTTTTCTCAAAATACCGGAGGCACCGCAGCATTCGGTCAATCTCGATACGGAAAATATGAAAAATAAAACAAACCATTCCTCCAACGGAAACGGATATTTTTGGAAATGCGCCGGCAGGAAAAAATATCTGCACTGCCGAAAACCATGTCCGCTTTACCGGATGAAGCATGGACATCTGCAGCGGATCTTCAATCACTCGACGGAATGATCAACACCTGCATGAAATGTTCACTCGGGAAGACGCGGAAAAAATTCGTCTTCGGCGTCGGCAATCCGAAAGCGGAAGTTGTCGTTGTCGGTGAAGCGCCGGGAGCGGATGAGGACGAAAAGGGGGAACCCTTTGTCGGCCGGGCAGGTCAGCTCCTGACCAAGATACTGGAAGCGGTTCAATTTAAACGCGAAGAAGTTTTTATCTGCAATATTCTCAAATGCCGTCCGCCGAATAACCGCGATCCGCAGCCGGAGGAAATAGAATGCTGCGAACCGTATTTGTGGAAACAACTGGAAATCATCAAACCGAAAATGATTCTCTGTGCGGGACGCATTGCCGGGCAGTCGCTGCTGAAAACCAACGATTCTCTCGGAGATTTGCGGGGAAAAATGCACGATTACCGCGGTATTCCGCTGATGGTCACCTACCATCCGGCAGCATTGCTCAGGAATCCGAATTGGAAAAGACCGTGCTGGGAAGATATTCAGCAATTCCGGAAATTGTACGAAGAAATGAAAAAGCAGTGAATGGTATTTCGAGTTCTGAAGTTCGTGGTGCTTAGTGCTGAAGTTAACAGAAAATGGAAACTAAGAACTACGAACTAAGAACTACGAACTAAATTGATGGACAAACAGCAAAAACGATTTATTTCCAATTTGCGCAAAGCGTGGCGGGATGAGATGGTGAGCGCCAAAAATTATCGCGCGCTTGCGGAACAGGAAAAAAATCCGGAACGCAAGGCAATTCTCGATAGAATGGCTCAAGCGGAAGACCGTCATGCAGAACGGTGGCTGAAGCGTCTGCAGGAGCTCGGAGAAAAAACGAGTACATTTCGTCGAGTCTCCGGCAGAGATGCTGCGGCGCCATATGCTGATGAAAAGTTCTCCGGAAACTGCGGCGCAGATGCTGGAAACGGGGGAAGCAGAAGCGGATAAGCTGTACGAAACGATGATAGCGGCGGCAGAGAACGATTCCGACCGTCAGGCTTTGCTGGAAGCGCAGCGCGAAGAAAATGCTCACAGCATGATGCTGCAGGAAATGTCCCGTCCGCGCGTGACCATGCATCCGCAGAGCCGTCTGGACAGGATTCTCGGCCGCGAGCACTGGCATGTGACTGCAGGCGGATGGATCGGTCAGGCGATTTACGGCGTCAACGACGGCCTGGGCGCTGCATTCGGCGTCGTGAGCGGCGTGGCAGGAGCGACATCGGCGAACGGGCAGTTTATTTTATTGAGCGGGCTTGCTGCAGCAATCGCTTCCGCGCTTTCCATGGGAAGCGGCGCGTACCTCGCTTCAAAATCCGAACGCGAAGTCTATCAGGCGGAACTGGACCGCGAACGGCAGGAACTTGAAGAAAAACCGGAAGAAGAAATGGAAGAGCTGGAATTGTTCTATCAGCTTAAAGGATTTTCTCCGGATGAAGCGAAAAAAATGGTGCGCAAACTTGCCGAGCAGCCGGATCAACTGCTCAAAACGCTGGCACACGAAGAACTCGGATTGTCGGAACAATCATTTCCGAATCCCATGCGTTCGGCGGTCAGTGCGACCATCAGCACCGGCTGTCGGCGCTCTTGTACCGGTGCTGCCCTTCTTTTTCTGGACCGGACTGAAGGGACTGGTTATTTCTTTAATCGTCAGCACGCTTGCCCATTTTACGGTCGGTGCATCGAAAGTTCTCGTCACCGGGCGCTCGTGGATGAAGAGCGGACTGGAAATGACCGCTGTCGGATTGGGCGAGGCAATGATTACGTATGCAATAGGCCTGCTTCTTGCACCCGCGTTAGGATGATGGTAGGTATATCTAATGCCAAATCTTATTAAAGAAGAATTTCTTAAGCAGATGGAACAACGCTATGGTAATCTTAAAAAATTACCCAACAGCCTCTCGTTGTTCGAGCTTAATAATGGATTATGCACTATTTATATAAGATATTCAAAAATACATCCTAAAGATCAAACTTTTTACGGCCTCAGAAAAGATGATCTCAACCAATTAGCAGGACATAATTCTATTATTTGTTTTCTTTGGGACAAACAAAGAGACCCAGTTTTTATTCCATATAGTGAATTTGAAGAGATATTTGCTCAGCTACAACCATCTTCAGATGGACAAATCAAAGCACAAATATTTAAAAAAACGGATAGCATAGAGCTATATTTAGCCAATGCCGGCAGATTTAATATTGAAGGATTTATTGGATGGGATTTTCTTGATCAATTAATAGATAGAAGTAAATTAATAACGATTCCCGATTATACACACTCGCAAATTCAAACAATGATTGGTTCAATCGGAGCGTTGATGGGATATGATATTTGGATTCCATCGATTGATAGAAATAAGCTTGATTGGAATATCACAAATAGATTTGAATTCAAAAATGAAATACCAAAAAGATACGGAAAAATAGAAAGTGTAATTCAGGAAATTGATGTGCTATGGCTAAAAAGAGGAGCCAGCGATTTAACGGCATTATTTGAAGTAGAACACTCTACTCCCGTTTATTCAGGATTATTGCGATTTAATGATTTGCATCTTATCGAGCCTAATTTGAACGCAAGATTTAATATTGTTTCTAATGAAATGCGTCGATCTTTGTTCCTACGTCAGGTTAATCGAGAAACTTTTCGCGCAAGTGGATTGACTGATTTATGCAGTTTCATGGAGTACAAAGATGTGTTTGGTTGGTTTAAAAGGACAATAGGGAGAATAAAATAATGAAGATATGGATTTTATGCCACGTTTATCGCGGGATTATTCAAGACCCAGAAATTTTTATGGATAAATCAAAAGCTTTAGAAAGAAAAAAGAAAATAGAGTTAAGTTTAAATAAAGATTACGATGAACTTATTCTTTTTCCAAAGACAATCTTATCGGGAGAATGATAAAAAGTGATCTATGAAATATTCAGAAATGTTATTTGCAGAAGGTAAGTGAGTAAGATGCCCGTATAGGGGAATGGATTTTTCTCTTTGATCAAAACGACAAGACAATCTTAAAATATACTAAAATGGAAATAGTAACATATAACTATGGCTGAACCGAAAAAAACAACAGACTTTAATTTATCGCATTCCCTGTCCGTCGAGGGACGCGTGCCGCCTCAGGCGATGGATGTGGAGGCGGCTGTGCTGTCCGCCATGCTTCTGGAAAAAGAAGCGATCGCAAAGGCGGTGGAAGTGCTTGACGACAGCGCGTTTTACAAACCTGCGCATCAAAGCATTTACCGGGCGATGCTTGCATTGTTCGAGAAGAGCGAGCCGGTCGATCTGATTACACTGACCGAAGAATTGCGCCGGCGCGGAGAACTGGAAAAAATCGGCGGGGAATATTTTCTTGCCGAATTGACCTCGCGTGTGACCAGCGCCGCTAATATCGAATACCATGCCCATATCGTCCTGGAAAAAGCGCTCATGCGGCAGCTCATCGTCGCTTCTTCCGGCGTTATCAACAAGGCGTATAACGAAGCTGAAGATGCACTCGGACTGCTCGACGAAGCCGAACAAAGCATTTTCGATATCTCCGAACAGCGGATGAAAAAAAGTTTCGTCTCGATGAACGTTGCCGTTCATAAAACGATGGATATGCTTCAAAGTATTCACGGCAAACACAGCGGCGTGACCGGTGTTCCGTCCGGTTTTGCAGACCTCGATAACCTGACGGGCGGGTTCCAGTCTTCCGATTTGATTATCATTGCAGGCCGCCCTTCCCAGGGAAAAACCGCGCTCGTGCTTTCGCTGGCGCGGAACGCTTCCGTTATACACGATATTCCGGTCGGTATGTTCAGTCTGGAAATGTCCGCGCAGCAGTTGGTCATGCGTCTGATGTGCGCAGAGGCGCGCGTCGATGCGCATAAAGTTCGTACAGGCCGCCTGCCCGAAGATGAATGGAAAAAACTCAGCACAAGTGTGGGACGCCTTTACAAGGCGAAATTTTTTATCGACGATACGCCGGCTCTCGGTATTCTGGAACTGCGGGCAAAAGCGCGCCGCTTGAAAGCGGAGCATAATGTCGGTCTGGTTGTTGTTGATTATCTGCAATTGATGCAGGGGCCGCGTTCGCAAAGCCGCGAACAGGAAATTTCCGGCTATCTCCCGTTCGCTCAAAGCTCTGGCGAAAGAATTGAACATTCCCGTGATTGCGCTTTCCCAGTTGAACCGCTCCGTGGAAGCAAGGACGGATAAAAGACCGGCTCTTGCCGATTTGCGGGAATCGGGAGCGATCGAACAGGATGCGGACGTTGTTATTTTTGTGCACCGTCCCGGAAATGTACGGCATCGATGAACAGCAGGGCGAGGGAACGGAAGGACTTGCGGAAATTATAATCGGCAAGCAGCGGAACGGTCCCGTCGATACGATTAAACTGCAGTTTGTCAAACAGTATGCCCGGTTCGAAAATCGGCTCGGGTTCAGACCGGATTCCCTGATGCCCGCCGAACCGTCGGATGAGACGCCTTTTTAATGACGGTAAATAGTAGGAATGGCAAATGGTTTTCTGTTTATTCGTAATCGTTAACATGCTTCAGTGCTGCTGTTCGAAGTTCTTCGTGCGTAGTTCTTAGTTGTCAGTTTACTATTCACTATTTACTATTTACCATTCACTGTTCATAAAGTATATGCACTTTTACTTTTCCATATTCCCCTTTTTTGTAATCATTGCAGGAACTGCGCCGGCGCAGACCTCCGATACGAATGAAATTATTTGCATGGCGAAATTCAATTGGGCTGCCGCGAATCATCTGCAGACGAAACCGATCGGCGATCTCATTGCGGAGGTGGGGAAATCGTTTATCGGAACCGATTATGCAGCTCATACGCTGGAGTCCGCGGGCGAGGAAAAACTTATCGTCGACTTGCAGACGCTGGATTGCGTGACATTCTATGAAAATTCACTCGTGCTGGCGCGCTGCATAAAAAAAGGAACAGCGACTTTCGACGATTATAAAAAAGAACTGCAGCTCGTACGCTACCGCGGCGGAAAAATCAGACGGGTACCCGAGCCGCCTGCATTATACTTCCGATTATTTTTACGACAACGAAAAAAAGGGAATTCTTAAAGACATCACGCTGCGCTCGGCGGAGTTCCCTTTAAAAAGAAAATCGATTTTATGTCGACTGCATCCGGATGCATATCCTGCTTTGAAGAAAAATCCGGAATTTGCAGATCGAATAAAAATGATCGAGGATTCAATCGAACGCCGGCAGATTTACTACATTCCCAAATCGCATGTTAAAGCAATTGCATCGAAAATCCGGAACGGCGATATCCTCGGCATTACGACGAGTCTGGAAGGAATGGATTGCTCCCATACCGGAATCGCAATATGGAAAGACGGGGAACTCCGATTCATGCATGCCCCCGTTCCCGGAGCAAAGGTGCAGATCACTTCGTCCCGCTTTGGGAATATCTGGAAAAAAATAATAAACAGACGGGAATCATTATCATGAGAGCTTTAGAACCATGAATGAAGTGGAAAACTGTGCAATATGTCAGTTCTGAGTTCGTTGTGCTTAGTGCTGGAGTTAAAAGACAACGAAAATAGAAACTGAAACTAAGAACCAAGAACTAAGCACTACGAACCAAGAACTAACCTAAGAACTACGAACTTTTAACCTCATGCTTGAACCGAAAATAAAGATTATCCTCGGTGATATTACAAAACAGCATGTCGATGCGATTGTCAATGCTGCGAATAATTCGCTTCTCGGCGGCGGAGGGGTCGACGGAGCAATTCATCGCGCTGCGGGACCGAAACTGCTTGTGAAATGTCGAGAACTCG
>CAVZWL010000020.1:0-141113 GCA_963778945.1 Ignavibacteriota bacterium | reverse complement strand
GCCTCTCAACGCTTATCAAAGGCGGGTCCATTATCGCCAATACGAACGGTTTTTCAGACAAGAATTTAAAGCTTGCCGGCTATTCAGAGAATCCGCTCAAGAACGGTGCTCTGCTCGATTATCAGGTTTTTGAAGTCGATATTACGAAGCTTACCGAAATAGCGCTTCAAGATCTCAATCTTTCCGGCAAGCATGTTGATCGCTCGAAAAATTTCTTTGCACTCGGCATGATGTACTGGATGTACAATCGTCCGATCGAACCAACTTTGAAGTGGCTGCAGAGTAAATTTTCCGGCCAAGCCAGATATTATGGAAGCCAATATCCGGGTTCTTAAAGCCGGATGGAATTTCGGCGAGACGACTGAAATCTTGAAAGTAAACTATGAAGTCGCTCCGGCAAAGCTTGAGCCCGGAACATATAGGAATATCACGGGCAATCAGGCTGCAGCATGGGGCCTGTTAGCCGCTGCAGACAAAGCAAAACTCCAGCTTTTTCTCGGCAGCTACCCCATCACGCCGGCAAGCGATATACTTCACGAACTTTCGCAGTATAAAAATTTCGGCGTCAAGACTTTTCAGGCCGAGGATGAAATCGCCGGAGTTACGTCTGCAATCGGCGCCTCTTTTGCCGGCAGCCTTAGCCGTAACTACGACAAGCGGACCTGGTCTTGCTTTAAAAACCGAGGCGCTCGGGCTTGCCGTCATGACCGAATTGCCTTTGGTGATCATCAATGTTCAGCGCGGCGGACCAAGTACGGGTCTTCCCACAAAAACCGAACAAGCCGATCTCCTTCAAGCGCTTTACGGCAGAAACGGCGAAGCGCATATGCCGGTTCTTGCCGCTTCTACACCCTCAGATTGTTTTGCCATGGCTTTTGAAGCATGCCGTCTAGCAGTCAAGTATATGACGCCGGTCATTCTTCTGACAGATGGATATCTCGGCAACGGATCAGAACCATGGCACATTCCGGAGAGTGCTGATCTTCCGGATATCGCTCCGAAATTTCCGACTCAGAACGGAGAGTTTCTGCCCTATTCACGGGATGAAAAAACTCTGGCCCGTCCCTGGGCAGCTGCAGGAATTCCCGGATTGGAACACCGCATAGGCGGATTGGAAAAACAGAACCTGACCGGAGAAGTCAGTTACGACCCTCTGAATCATGAATTAATGACAAAACTGCGCGCCGAAAAAATTCAGCGAATCGCGGATGATATACCGCCTGCGATGCTCGAAGGAGAAACAGCCGGGGATGTGCTTGTTGATCGGATGGGGAAGCACCTACGGAGCCATCAAAACCGCAGTTCATCATCAGCAAAAAAAGGGACACAAAGTCTCCTTTTTGCATCTTCGGTATATTCACCCTTTTCCAAAAAACCTTTCCGGCATTTTTCCGAATTTCCGAAAAATTCTCGTTCCCGAAATCAATCTCGGCCAACTCGTCATGGTGCTTCGCGCAGAGTTTCTTATTCCGGCAGTCGGACTGAATAAAGTTCAGGGACTTCCTTTCCGCGCCGAAGAGATTGAAATGAAGATTGAAGAACTACTCAAAGAAGTTCGTAGTGCTTAGTTCGTCGTTCGTAGTTTTAGAAATCGATTGATAGAGTTCGGAGTGTTTCATACGTTATTCATAGGTTTTAAAAAAGTAATAAAAAAAGTAAAAGTGAACTGGCTGCAGATAAACCTTAGTGCAAATTAACTATGGACCTTGCTTTGCAAACGACTAAAATGAAACTTTCAACTACGAACAAAGAACCACGCACTAAGAACAAAAATTGAAACAGGAGAATAATATGCCTCTACATAAAGCAGACGAGTTTCTTGGAGCTCCATCATCGACTGCAAAATATACTGTCAAAGATTTTCAAAGCGATCAGGACGTTCGCTGGTGTCCCGGCTGCGGCGATTACTCCATCCTTGCGCAAGTTCAGCGGATTATGCCCGATCTCGGAATTCCGCATCATAAAATAGTTTTTGTTTCCGGAATCGGCTGTTCGAGCCGTTTTCCATATTACATGAACACCTATGGATTTCACAGCATTCACGGACGGGCAACCGCGATTGCGTCGGGTGTTAAATTGGCAAATCCCGATCTTTCCGTCTGGGTGGTAACCGGAGACGGAGACGGCTTAAGCATCGGGGGAAATCATCTCATTCATCTTTTGAGAAGAAATATCGATCTCAATGTACTTCTCTTTAACAATCAGATTTACGGCCTCACGAAGGGTCAATATTCGCCTACGTCGGAAAAAGGAAAGGTGACAAAATCCACACCTTATGGATCAATCGATTATCCTTTCAATCCGATTTCTCTAGCTCTTGGAGCAAGCACGACCTTTGCAGCTCAGATCGATGGATCGGGACCCTAAACATCTTCAGATGATACTCAAACGTGCTGAAAGCCATCGCGGAACCTCATTTGTCGAAATTTATCAAAACTGCAATGTTTTTAATGACGGTGCATTTTCGCAATTCACGGAAAAGGAGTACCAAAGACGACACCGTTCTTTTTCTCGAACATGGCAAGCCGCTCATTTTCGGAAAGGACCGCAACAAAGGCATTCGTTTAAATGGATTTACTCCGGAGATTGTGTCTTTATCCGGAGGGGAGCTACTCCATCAATGACCTTTTGGTTCATGACGAGACTGACACGACATTGGCCGGCATCTTAGCAAATATGACCTATAAGAGTGAACTACCGCGGCCGGTCGGTGTTTTTCTTTCGATCGACCGGCCCACGTACCGATGTCGAAATGGATCGGCAGATTGAGTTTGCGAAACAAAAAAGAGGCATAGGAAATATCGACCGTTTGCTTCATTCGGGAGAAACGTGGATGATAGAACGATAGTTCGTGGTTTTTTAGTTCTTAGTTCGTAGTTCAACGTGCTGCGGTGCTGCAGTGTTGCTGGTTCATAGTGACTTTGTTATTTTGTTTTCCGGTTATTCTGTTTACAGTTCAATTGGCGATTCACAATTGACATTTCGCGATGAGCAATTTCCACTTCCCTATTCATCGTTCACAATGCATAATTCCGCACGCAATGCGCAATTTTCCCATTTACTTTCCACTATTTATTCCTTATCTTTTTACAATTGTGATTGCTGGGAAGGCGATCATATTCCTGAATAGAAGACAATACTCATCGACGGCTAAAGGACCTACGTGGCTTTATTATTCGAGACGTTTCGCACTCTTGTCGATTCTCATCAAAATTTTATACTCACGACTCATGTTAATCCGGACGGGGACGGCTTAGGAACGGAATGCGCACTTGCGGCCTTTTTAAAAAGCATCGGCAAGCAAGCAACGATCATCAACTACAGCGCCACCCCCCCGCAATATCTCTTCCTCGAAGAGATTTTTCCTATTGAACGTTTCGATGCTTTGGCACATGAACTCATCATTGAAAACACTGAAGTTATACTTATCCTCGATACGAATCACCCCGATCGGCTGGCTGCGATGAAATCTTCCGTGCTGAAAAGTACAGCGTATAAGGTCTGCATCGATCACCATCTGGAGCCTGCTGATTTTGCGGATCTTTATATTCTCGACGAGCCATCAGCCGCGACCGGCGAAATAGTGTACCGGCTCATCAATTTCTTAAACGGACGGCATATCGATCCGGAAGTAGCCATTGCACTTTACACGGCAATTATGACCGATACGGGTTCGTTCCGTTATCCCAGAACGGATCCTGAAGTGCATAAGATTATCGCGCATCTTATTCAGGCAGGCGCCGACCCCGTAAAGATCCATGAAAACGTTTATAACCGAAGTTCTTTGAATCGACTTCAATTGCTGGGAAAAGCATTGTGTGGCATACAGACTGCACACGACGGACATGTAGCATATATGGTGCTTACAAAGGGAATGTTTGAAGAGACAAAGACGACAGAAGTCGATACCGATGAATTTGTGCCATATACGCTCTCGCTGGAAGGCGTCCAAGTCGGAATGCTCTTTTCCGAACTGTCAGATTGCATCAAGATCAATTTCCGATCCAAAGGCGATATCTGGATCAACGAGCTTGCAAAGGAATTCGGAGGCAATGGACATAAAAACGCCGCCGGTGCACACGTGACATTAGGTGATATTCAACAGGTCATTGATAAAGTGCTGGAACATGTGGAAGTGTATCTGTTATAAGGAAGTTCTTCGTTCGTTGTTCTTCGTTCGTGGTTCAACGTGCTGCAGTTCTTTCCAAATAGCAACGGTCAAGCAAAGTTCGTAGTTCCTGCCATTCACTTTTTAAACTTCTGCACTAAGCACAACGCACGAAGCACTTCTTTACTATTCGCAATTATCCCCCCATCTACCAGTTGCTCCACCAGCTTGTATTCCAGTTCATTTTATCGTACCACGACATAATTTGAAAATATGGAAGCGTTGGATAACTTGGAGGGCCGCCGTTACCCGCGAAGCGGTTATCATACGTATAATTTTTTAAAAATCCTTTTGTACCTGAACCAACTGCTCCTCTACTATTTTGGGCTAAGGCACCATAAAGCGATAATGTTCCATTACCCGAAGCTTTTGTATTAGCATTTCGAGTGGAATAATCTTGTGCGGTAAATGTAGCAGCTAATAAAGCCCCTTGGACATGTACCGAACCCACATTATTAATGCTGTCATCCGTTACCATCATCGTATCTCTTGCAACAAGACCGAGTATGTCCTTAGTGGTGTCTTTTTCATAAATGCTGGAATCGATAAACACATTTCCACTTCCAAGATTTGCTATTGTCAATTTACCCGTCATCGTACCCCTTACATGGATATGCGACTGGGCTGTATCGCACATCACTCCAATAACAGGGTTCGTCATACTGCTTATTACTAAATGCTGCTTATGCGGATCAGTAGCAGCTGTGGCCCAGCCCAAACCGTCTGCACGATGACCGCCCGTATCAATGTCGATCGAGCCGTCCGAGTTCAGTTGTATATAGACGTCTGCTTGATATTTTACAGTGTTGCTTCCGACTTTATACGTTTTTACGGGTCCATTAGCAATTGAATCATACCCCGCCGAATATTTTACCGCATCGAAATTGTTCACCCAACCCAATTTGATACCGGTTTGGTATCCCTTTTTAAAAACAGCAGGACTATCACTTTTAACCAAACCGCTCACTGAATTCCCTACAGTGACATAATCGGAAAAATATGGAGTCCCGCTAATACTTAATATGCTGTCCGCATGAAGTTTTCCATTGCATTTTTCTCCAGTTGTCCAAAGAATTCCATTGTCTGAAACCGTATACATTGCATAACTGCTGTAGCTGGGGATGTTGCAAACAACAGTGCTTGAGTCAGATAAACCGTTATACGTAGATGCAATATAAAATGTGACATAAGTTCCGTTGGTATATGACCGTTTTGCCTTTATGGAATATGTGGCTGTGGCGCCACTAAGATTAAGAGTGCATTTATGGGTAGACGAATCGTTGAAAAGCCAGCCGGAATTTTGATAGAGCGTTCCGATAGCGACATTGGCTCCGCTTTCCGCCATAAATTGGGCCTGTTCGACGGAATAATAATTTGTGTAATTGCTGTAGGAATGGGATGCAACTCCCGATAAGTTGAATCCCATAAAAGCGAATATAATATTAAATCCCACCACTACAATCAGACTCATTCTGCCCATATTGAACTCCTTTAAATCTTATCTATAAGTAAGATTCTTGCCAACAATCCTGAATTGGCGCCAATAAACTTTGTAAAGAGAAGTATCCTGCACATAAGCATGTGCATTATCCACAATGCGGCTATTGCTTTGTATTGTGATCGTAAGCTCTATCATCCCAATCGCATATTTTGTGAGATTCACTGGACTTATTAAGATACTGCTGTCGGTATTTGCTGTTTTATATTGAAACTGAAACTGCGTAACACCAAGTCTGATGGAATCGACTTGTTTTGTACCTCCAGTCGGCCAATAATTTCGTACAATTACATGAATGAGATTATTTGGGGATGTAACATCCTGCGGTCCCCATAGATACTCCATAGAATCGATTGAACCGTCATTATTAAAGTCACCTTCAAAGCGAAAATGGACTGAATCTGCGTAAAGAATTGCATTGGATGCCGGAGAAATTTCAGAATTTTGACAATAGGCAATTTTTCTGAAATCGTCTTCCAAACGCGTCGTCAGCGTCACAAGATTAATTTGAAGGTTGACGCTCGTATTATAGACATATTGATTTTCCACGGCTCCCAACTGCATTCCTCTCGTGAGCAGCAGAATTAATCCGCCGACAACAAAGGAGCCAACAATATCGAGTAATGATGAAGTTCCCATAGTTTTATATTCTATAAATATAACTGAATATATAAGATAGTTTAATCGTATCGACTCCCGTGACCATGCGATCCAGTACCTTCAAAAGCACCTCGAGAAACGCTCCCCCATGTCATTACATCCATCCGTTTATAGAATGTTTTTGTAGAGCCCGTATTGGGATAAATAGTACCTGTGGTATCACAATAGTGGACGGCGATGTTTGTCGTAAAAACATCTGCACCCGGTACGGAATCGTTTTTAACAAATCCATTATAATCGTCAAAATCATTGAACGTACTATCCACATTTGCTTTTTCATTGCCATAAGGACCTATGACCGTCAAATCCGGACCTAATTTTGCGGGTGCAGTCAAAGCAGTAGTAACACCGTTGGTTATAAAATTTCCAACTGTAGCCGAGTCATAATTCAAAGCCGAAGCTTTTTCAATATAACTGGTAGCGAGGGAAACGGCGTAAATACCGACCTCCGTCTGGCGCAGAATTGTTCCCTGATTAATATTATTTCTATTGACAGTGAGCACGGTTGTCCCTAAAAGGACAAGCGCTCCCGTCGACATAATCATTTCTCCGGTGGTCATTTCATTACCATAAAATTGTTATTATCATCTTGCCGTTCAGTCAGTTACAAACGTACTCTTTCACTCACTCATTGTCAAGTCTTTTAGGGCAGGCCGCATCATCGCTTATCGACGGCTCATACCGATGCGGCCTTGGTTATATAGACTCCATGCAGCAATTGTCATACCGTCCCATATTTCTCCGGCTGAAATTTTCTCATCGATTTCCTCGCTGGAAAGGGCATATTTTTCGAACTCCTCAGTCCTATCCGGCACCGCATCCACGGGAGTCAACCCTCTTGCAACATAAATTCTACAAATTTCATTTGTCACTCCGTTATAAGGGTTAAAGCTGCCTGCAAACTCTATTTCGTAGGATGTATATCCAGTCTCTTCTTCAAGTTCATGTTTGGCTGTTTCCTCATAGCTTTGTCCGTCTTTAACCCCTCCGCACGGAAATTCAAGACTTTCTTTTTCATTCAAATATCGATATTGATTGACGAGTATAATCCGACCGTCGTCTCGAATGGGAAGGATCATGCTTGCACCGTTTGTTGAGACATAATGATACTCCCCTTTTGTGCCATCGGGAAGCTCAAATTCATCTTTTTTATAACTCCACCAATTGTTTTTAAAAAGTGTCGTTTCGTTCAATTTTTTCCAGCGTTTAAGCATATTAAAAACAGTAAATGGTTAATGGTAAATAGTCAATCGTTAATTGTGAATTGCAAATGAATGAGTAAATAAAGACTGCATCTCACCGCATTGAACTAGGAACGATGAACTAAGAACCACGAACAATCTTTTATTTCCCATTTTCAATCCACAATCCCCAATTCGCAATTCGCAATTTTTCTTAAGTTGTCGATCGTTTTTCATTCTGTTTTTCAATTTTAACCGGCTGAAACGAACGCAAGCGTGATTTTGCCAAAGCGGCATGTGTATTATCAGGATACCTTTTTAAGAGTTCCTCGTATGCCCAGCGTGCTTTTGCCGTTTCTGAAGTTTTTCATACGATTGTCCAAGCATGACATAGGCATCTGCTTTTTTATTCGATGAGACCAGCATGACAACTTTTTCAAACGATTTTACTGCATCTGTGAATTCCCTCTTGGCATATTGGCTTTCCCCTATCCAGTACACGCAGTGATCGGATAAGCTTTCCTCGACTCCGCCGTTCAAGAGACGTGTAAACGAATCGATAGACTCATCATAATGCCGACTCCAGAAGAGAGACAACGCCCCTCCATATTCCGAAACTGATGACTGCGGCTGATTGCCGGTTTCATTATTTTCGGCATATCCGGATTCGGCGAAACTGCATTCGGCACAGCCGCATACTGCGCATGCTCAAATTCGGACATTTTCTGCGCAAGCATTCTATTCTCATTTTGGACGTAGGAAAGCTGTTTTTCCATAGCCAGTTCGCGTGTCCGCGACTGAATATATATTTCTTCGAGTTTCTCTATTCGCTGGAGCAAATCCTTTGTGGATTGCGTAAGTATGGACATGGAATCCTGCCATGCTTTCTGCCTGCCGGAAACAGCTTGAACTCTCTTGTACTGAAGCCGAAACGTTCGCTTCTCCTGTACAGAATCCGCATGCGCCCGTATGCTTAAAGGCCGGAAAAAGAAATCCTGCGAATCGTCCTGATACCGTATGCTCGCTCGGTGCGCAGCCGACAAGCATGAAAAGACAAACTATTATATATGGTACTGACTGATTTCATTTTTATTTCCAAGTAATTCATCGAATATTATTTTTAAAAAGCATCTACAATCAAGATCCTGCGAACAAAATTATTGCACGAGTGCGAAAACATCCGCGACGACCTTCCGATAATATTAGCAATATTCCCGGGACAAACTGTCGCGGCTACAATTGCTGCCTTATTCCGGTGCAGGATTTTTTTTCGCAGTCAGCATATATGCAGAAAAACCAAGCACGCCGACGATAATCGCTCCAGCCGTTATATTTTCGAATGAATGGCGTTTCGGCGGAACGGGCGGCTGGGGCTCTCTGTTGACCGGAGTATAGTCCTGCCATGGTATTTTCGACACGGAAGCGACCTGAAATTCAAATTCATAGTCTTTCTGGACATTTCCGGTCTGAACCGGCAGGAGAAGCGTGACCGATTTACCGACGCTTTTAAGAATTTTAGTCTTGCATCACAGGAGAATGTCCGTCGGTCGTAGGCATTAACTCTTTTTCCATCCATTTTTCCCCGTCGAAAACAATATTGATCCTCGGTAAAGCAATGTCACGCACATAACCGAACGGCGGAATCAATGCGGATACTGCCGACCCGGCCGCAGAATCGGAATAAAGATTGTCCTTATGCCGGACTGAAAAATATTCGCCATTGACGCTGATGGATGCTTTATTCCAATCGATGCGAATATTGGAGTATGAAATATTTTGCAGTTGAAAGCGAATTGCCGCTTCATCGAATTTGAATTGAATAAGCAGGCTGTCATCCTGATACATCATATCACGGAATCTGCCGGATAAGACATTTTATACGTATACACATACTTGTTTCCCAGTCCCGGCGTGAATCCGGACGGGCGCGCTGCACAGCCGTAAAGGAGCATAGCGAAGCCAAGCATACAAAGCCATCTCATCCAGATTATATTTTCCCTGCTCATGTTCATCATTTTTTTGTCAAAAGACATCATCATCAAGTTCCTTTGTTCGTGGTTCGTAGCGCCTCGTCAGTCTTAAATGTCTTTACCACGAACCACGCACTAAGAACTACGAACTTATTTTATCAGAACCATCTTCATTGTATGCACAAAATCGCCCGCAAGTATACGATAGAAGTATACACCGGATGCCACACGGCGGTTGGCTTCATTTGTACCATCCCATACGACTCTATAGCGGCCGGCATCTAAATTTCCGCGTTCGATCGTCTTGACTTTCTGGCCGAGTATATTGAATATCTGGACCGCTATTCTCGGAATTCTGCCCGCTTCCTCCGGTACGTCGAACTGTATCGTCGTGGTCGGGTTGAACGGGTTCGGGTAATTCTGATACAACTGCCACGTCTGAGGAATCGACGCTTTAATATTATTGATAAGCGCCGATGTCATCGCTGCCGTATTCGAATCAGTGCTTATAAACACGCGGATCGAATCAATATCGCTTACCGAATTTAATTTCAACGGCAGACGGAAGAGCGCTCCGGTGTCGGGCAGAATCGGAGTATTGGTCAAATTAAATGCCACAACGTGGAGTTCGTTTCCAATGCTCTTGACATTGATCGTCATCATATTCGATCTGGCAAATACGACATCGAATGTATCGATCATTGCGGGCTGCTTGAGGTAGATGATCGACTGTATACCTTTGATAGGCACCGTATTCGTCAGTCCAAACCGCGCGCCCACGTAAGTCAGGTCTAAAGAAGCTTGCACCGAATTTGTGGTTGCAATATCGTCGAATGACATCGGTTTACTTGTCTTTTCAATCGGGATCCTTAAATCCGTCGGTGCAATCGTTACCCAGTCAGCAGCCGGATCCCATGCTCCATTGAGCAAACTATCGCGCAAGGCAATGAGATCTCTATAATCTACAATACCATCGCCCACCGTTCCATCTGCATTTGTCGGATAAATATCCGCTCTCAGGAAGTCATATCCAGTCAACAGCTTCTTGCCTGTGATATGATCGACGACAGCAGTCAAATCGCCTATATTTTGCCGGTTATCGCCGTTTGCATCAGCCAAAAGCATAATTGCCTGCACGCTGAATGAAGTATCACGTACTCCAGCCACGGACGCAGTAACGGTGTAAATTCCAGGCCGGCTTCCGAGCGTCAACTTCGTCGATGCAAATCCATTAGCATCCGTAACCGATGCATACGTGCTCAACGTATCCGATATCGCATGACTTGGCACGCTCGAAATCCTGAATTTTACCGTATCTCCGGACACTGCATTACCGCCGATATCTGCGACATGAATAAAGAAGTCTCCGAGCTGATCACCTATCTGGCCCAGCTGGGATGTACCTGAAATACTATCCATTGCAAATGCCGGACCCACCTTGCCAATTAATCTAAAGTGAACCGTATCCGACGTCAATCCGACAGCAGCGATGTCATAGGCGCCAGCCTTCGAACCGAGTTTAAGCCAGGCCGAAGCAGATCCGCTTGAATCCGAAAGAATCGTCGTATCGGTAATGATATGAGACGCATTGAACGAAATTCCGTATGCTCCAGCGGGCATGGAGTTAACTAAATAATGCACACCGTAATTTTGTATTGCATTTCCGGCGATGTCCGTAATC
The DNA here is from genome assembly GCA_963778945.1 of Ignavibacteriota bacterium. GTDB lineage: Bacteria > Bacteroidota > Ignavibacteria > UBA10030 > UBA10030 > Fen-1254. Next base: position 129,955 of record CAVZWL010000020.1, on the reverse strand, counting down.
TTCACCGCGAGCGCCGTATCGAGTGCGCTGAGTATAGTTTTACTCTGACCTGTTCCTAATTTGTATGCAAAATACTTTGCCGCACCATGCAGCGCCTTTGCCGTAAACTGACGGACAATGCCGTTCAAGTTCGATGCCGCAGCGGAAACGACATACGATCCTGCTTTGCTGCCCAGCGTCAGCCGCGTAGATGCGTATCCCGAGGCATCTGTAACAGCGGTCATCGCGCTGAGCGACTGACCGGAGGTGCTGTCCGGAACAGAGATTATTCTAAAGAAGGCCGTATCTCCGGCGATAACATTCGATGCCCTGTCCGTAAGACAAACCGTAAAGAGCGTATCGAGCGGCTGCAGTATCGTGTTCGACTGATTCAATCCTTGCATGACGGCAAGATTCATAGGAACGCCATGCACTGCGACGGCCCCTATATATTGAGCAGCGCCCGGCATTGAATCGGAAGTTGCCTTCACCCTGTAGACGCCTGTCTTTGATCCCAGTGTCAATTGAGTGGAAACGATACCGGTAGAATCGGTATTCGCACTTCGTACAGATAAGAGCATAATCCCTGCACCGCTGGGCACAGCATCCTGTACAAATCTAACCGGCAGACCTGGAATAATATTGTTCGCGCGATCGGCAATTCTTACACCGAAGGGACGCATTTTCGCTCCAATGGTATCGCTCAAAGCACTTACAAAGTTATTCATCTTCACCGGTTTACCATGCATTGCAATCGCTGTAAATGTCCTTGCTGAACCGGCGAGATTCGTATCCGCGGCATTAATAACATACGTTCCCACCGTGGTTCCTAACCGGACTTTTGCACTTGCCGCACCGTTCGTGTCGGTCGTCGCAGAAACGACAATCAAAGAATCACCGGTCGAGCCGGCAGGCTTCGATGAATATTTAAATTGTACACTCGCTCCGCTCACTGCATTCGTATCTATGTCTGTAACAGCATAGACAAAGCTTGCCAGTGTGCTTCCGATCGTGTCGGTCAGTGCACTTGCGCTTCTCTGCCAGACGAGGGATGGTTTGCCGTGGATTGCGGTAATGTTGTAATATTTTATAGAGTCGATATCCGTCGACGTAACTTTAACCGTATACAAGCCGGACTTTTGACCGAGGCGGAGTACAGGCCTGTGCCAGTCCGGTAGAACCGGTTGCCGTATCGGCGCTCACCAATGCCTGTGCAGTAGAACCAGAGGGCGCAGAAACAATCTGGAATTTTATATTGACATTCGAGACAGTCGAGTCGTCTGTGTCCAGCGCTTTGATAACGATGGGTAGAAGAGTAGCTTTTACAGAATCCGACGAAGGCGAACTAACGGTCGCCAAAAGTGCAACCGAAGCGTCCGCAAATCCTGTAAAGACATGCTGCGGACTGGATATGGAATCTACGTGAGCCAGAAGTTTGTATGATCCCTTCATATTTCCGAGCTTCATGCCTACCTTAACGTAACCGTTTGCATCTGCATAGAGCACCGGCGTAGAGAGAATATGACCCAGCGAGTCCGTGATTGCATAACCGGTTGCACCTGCGGGAACCGAACTGAACGATACCTGCACTTTTGCATTGGAAATCGTATTTCCATATACATCTGTGATTTTTGCAATAAACGGACTCAACAGCGTCTTTGCTTTATTGCGCAGCGAATCGGGTCCGACGTTCGACATGGAGTCGGGATCGCCTTCATAATTCTTCCTGCCGAGAAGATGCAGTGTATCGGACGCGGTCCAGATACCTGCCATATAATTTCCGGATTTCTGCAGTTTACTGGTCAGCCTTGTTGTATGCTCCCGGCGCCATGTGGCGCCGTTATTGAGCGACCGCCAGAGCTCAAGTGCATTCGAATTATATCCCGACGGAACATCGTCTGTTGGATTATAGTTGAAGACAACGCTGCTGGTCCGATTTGAAGAATCACTCGGTGTAACGGTATAATACCGCGTCAGCGCATTCGGGGCTCCAGCCGGCGTCGAGCCCGCATAGCGCACGATTTGAGTCGTTCCCGGCGGCATAGTGCCGTTGAAACGAATAGACAGACCTATCCCTCCGAAGTCGGAAGAATCGGCTGGATTGCTTAAAACGACTGCTTTTGTCACCTTTCCATGAACAATACCGTTTTCGGTCAAGCGGCCGCTGTTTTGATCCAAACGCATAGTCTGGCCGCTTGGAATACTCAATGTAACTGCAGAAGCGACTGCTACGTTGTTAAAAATCGCCAAAGTTCCTGTTGCTGATGCTGTTTTTACACTATCGCCGGTCAGCGCCAAAGAATCGTATGTGATAGACTGAACCAGCTGAGAATGCCCAAAATATTCAAAGACACCGCCGAGAGAATCCGGCAAACCGGAGACTCCGTTTTTAACGCGGATCCTGCCCGTATTGCTCATTGCCCCGCTATTATTAAAATCACCGGCACGCAATGAAGCCGCAACTGTCATCAGAAGCAGACAGATCAGCATCCAATTGCGTATGGGAGGAATTTTCCATCTTCCCATCGCAGGCCGATATTTCATTCTTTTTGTGACCATAATGTCACCATCAATTAAGTTAAATAATTTTTACTTAAGCGGCATCTCATAATACCGATGAATTTCATTGTGTTTCTCTTTTTCTCTTGCTGCTCCGGTGTCCGGAGATTCAAGAGAAAATGAGCGAGCCATATGTAATAATTAAAGTTCATCAGTTATTTGGTTCTTTAGCGCTCTGTTCCTTTGTTTCTGTATCCATCTTTTGACTTTTAACCAACTACAATTTTCAATTGTCAATTGTCAATTGTCAATTCGCGATTCGCAATTTCCTTTGACACTCCACGATCTATCTTTTTTCCATTTAACATTCACTATTTACTATTCACTTCCTACTATTAACTATTAACCATTCGGCATATTCCGTCTGATTTATAACGGCAGAATCTTCTGCCCCGAATGTGCGAACGGCTGCGGAATTTCTCATTTTCCCGAGAAACATCTATCAAGTCATGTTGTAATCCAAAGCTGTTCATTTTTACCTGCTCATGTACAATGATTTTTTATCTGTTTCTGACTCCATATTCTTGCAACTCCAGTATCAAACGATTTTGTATTTAAATATCTACACGTCATCATCCGATTCCTTTTTTTTGTGCCTTCTGCTTCTCCTCTCATTTCAATTCTCTGTCCATCGTTATTCTCTTAACTGCTCATCGTCAATTGCTCCTTGGTTCACCGAATAAAAAATCGGGGAACAGGCGGGAAGGAGCATCGACCCGCCTGCCCCGTTGTTGACATTATGTTTCAGAATTAGATTTGAGCATAATCAATTCCGTTGAATATCCGTTTTCAAAAATTTGTAAAGAATATTTGTGCAAGCAATCTATGAAACTCTCCAACGACATACGGATAAAGTATAGTTCGCACATGAACCGCTGCCAGAAGGCCAACGGCCAAACTTGCCGTCTTGGGATCGAGCTTCCCCGCCACAAAGACGTCGGGCAAGCCCGCCACAAAGACGTCGGGCAAGCCCGCCACAACCGGCTCTCTGGTTTGCGATATGAACATCTATACAATGTCAATGTACTCTGTTTCATAGTTTTCTTTCCCATATATCGTCATTACCGATACATCAGGTGATTATATGTTCAGCTTATTGAACAGTAATCGTTCCTGCGTTTGTCAGTGTGGAACCCGATGCGTTCGTAAACGTTCCGGATACATTCAATTGTGCCGACGCATTGCTCAGAGTCAATGATCCGTTGTTCGTCATGCCGGCAGTAAGTGTTAACGAGCTCGAGGCAGTACCTAACGTCAGACCCATTCCGGAGTTAATAACTAAGTTCGTGACTGCGCCGCCACCATTAAGTGATACATTTGCTGTATTGACGATGGCTTCATCCGATGCACCAGGAACCGAACCTTCATCCCACGTGGAGCCCGTATTCCAGTCTGCATTTGCAATGGATATGTACGCTGCAGCACGTGCGGAAAGAACTACCGAATCGCCGGATGCTAAAGAACCCTGACCTGCACCGGGCGTAATACCGGGCAGAGCTATCGATCCAAAGCTCGAACCTGCTGCTACACGGGAAAGAGCAAACCCGGTGACGATTTTATCTGCTGATACGGTTTGATTATCTTTAAAGTCACGAATTTTTGATTCGTTGCCGCCACTTAAACCGGAAATTTCGGTGCTTGCATAAGCAAGTTTCAAATTGGCAGAACCCGTATGCCAATTATTATAGCTGACGATGACCCTGCGATCCACGTCTGTTGCTGCTGCATAGCTCGCATTAGGAGCCGTTGCCGGATTGACCGTCAATCCGAATGTACGGGAAGCATCTGCACCTGTAAATGTGACGGTTGTAGAATCGTTATTCAGCTTATAAGTCGCTGCAGTTGCAGCGGCTACAACCATTGTACCTTTGACTTCCTGCAGCGATCCATACGATCCGACTGTGCCATTTGCCGTGAGTGTTTTGCTGGACGGCGTCATATCGATACCATAAGTCGGAGTAAACGTACCGCCGATTGTCAGATTGACATTGGATGTTTTTGCGGCTGTTCCGGCTAAAGTAAGATTATTAAATGTTATGTCATTGGATCCGCCGATCGTCTGTCCGGCGCCGTTCAATGTAACCAATGAGCTGTTATCTGTTATTGTTCCATTGTTTGTCAGGTTCCCGCCTAAAGTTGCATGCGCACTGGCAGCAAGAGTAAGCGCCGTTCCGACAGTAACATCGCTCTTTGCAAAGAGTGTAGAATCGACTGTTGCCGTAGTGAACGATTTGGCACCGTTGACGAGAATTAAATTATTATAGGTTGTATTTGCGATGGTTTGTGCGCCATAGCCGACATATTTGACCGTCGATCCGGAATTGAATGCAAGCGTGCCGGACGAATTTGTGAAGGTCGAATCCAGATACATTTTCTGATTTACACCCAGCGTGATCGATCCGCCCGAATTGTTGGTCAATGTATTCTTAAACATTATGCTGTCGGGCGTTGTAATTGCTCCAGCATTAATGACATTGCCATAAAACGTTCCGATAGCAGGAGCAAGAGATCCGCCGCTAATCGTAAGATCGCTGACCGTATCCAATAACGTTGAGGCAGCAACGGCTCCTGCTGAAATAGTCTTGAGACCCGCACCGCTGAATTTTAAGTTTGCATAAGTCTGAGCAGCGATTGTTTGTCCGCTTGCACCGTTGTAGTTAAACAAGCTGCCTGTATAACCGGCCGTCGAACCCGGAGTATAGGTTCCGGCAACATTGTATGTTGCGCCGTTGCTAAATGTTTTTGTACCTGCTCCTGAAAGTGTCAGGTTTGTATAGGACGCAGGAGCTACTGTTTGAGCGCTGCCGCTCGCATACGTAAATGTTCCATTAATGGATGCCGTGGCATCTACTGCAACGGTTCCGGATGATTGCAGGATTCCGGAATTGAGGAATGTAACACCGCCGGTTCCTGTAAATGCATTTCCGACGAAATCGAGCGTCGTATTTGCACCGTTAACCAAAGAATCAGTAACGGTAATTGCACCGCCGGCTGACTTTGTTGCGGCTCCCGATGCGCCGCTCGTTATGAGATTCTTATATGTCGTTGCAAGAAGCGTCTGCGCACCGTTATTGGAGTAATTTACGGTGCCTGTTGTAGCATTGAGAGTCCCTGAGACCGAACCGCCAAGTATAAGGGTGTCCGTACTAACATTAATCGCTTGAGTTGCAGTTAATGCGGTGGAAACTGCTACCGTGCCGCCAAGCGTCTTGCCGCCAGTCCCGTTTGCCGTTAAGGTAGAGAATGTATATCCACCCGGAATTGTTTGTGCAGCGCCGTTAAAAATAACCGTGCCGCCAAGAGTTGTTGCCGTGCCGCTTAAAGCGCCTTTCAATTGAATAGTTCCATTGTTTGTTACAGTTCCATTGAGCGCTGCGTTGCCTTGTGCAAACATGCTCAATGCGCATATAGTAAGGGCGACCAACACGACTGCCGCTCTCTGCATTACTTGATTGTACTTCATGACTATGCTCCTTTTTGTTCTGTTGCTTTGTTATTATTTTTTTGGGTCTTTAGTCAAACATGTTCTCTAACCATTGACCATTAACTATTTACTATTTACTATTTTACCGCTTTTAACCGCCCTTGCTCAAGAGCGATTGTTTATCCCTGACTTTTAAGCCCCAGGGATACCGGCTTTCCGCAACGTCATCGTATTTTTTTGATATTTTCTCCTCCATAGTTTTTAATTCATTTGGTGTTTCGTCTATCTTTTTCCATTTTTTCTTCTTTGAACCTTCGCAAGGAGTCGAACCTTGCGAAGGTTATCTCAATTCACCATTTGCTATTCACCATTCACTATTTACCATTTCTACACGCATACTACACTTTTTCAATATGGATATCGATCTGAGCATCAAATTTTCCATATGTTGTTTTTCCAATTCATCATTACACTTTTTCATTTATCTTCTTTTCGATCGTTATCGTCAAAACATCGATCGAATCATATTATCATAATTTTATTGTACAGTGACTGTACCATTGTTCGTGACCGTACCATTATTTGTCAAATTACCCGTTGTGATTGTGACACCAGTGCCGCTCGTGTTTAAAACACTTAATCCGGTTCCCGTGGTATTGTTATTCGTTATTCCACCAGCGCCTACGGCAAGCGTGCCTGAGCCAGCAGCCAATGTCAGACCACCCGCAGTGGTTCCCTGATCAATCAAAACAGAATATGCAGTGGCTGCGGTAGCAGTTGGAATTGTAACTGCAAAAGAGCCTGCAATTTCAACATTGTCTGTCGCGGCCGGAAGAGCGGATCCGGATGCATTCCAAGTTAAAGGATTACTCCAGTTTCCGATTGCAATTGATTTAAACAAATTGTACCGATCATCCAGGAGAATTTGATTGCCGCTGACAAACGAAGCGCTTGTTAATCCTGCGACATTAACATATCCAAAAGTAGAGCCGCTGGAACTCGTACGGCCGGTTTCTCCTAAGTTTGCACCTGAAGACACGGTGTTATTGAATTCTTTTAAATTCGTTTCAGTGCTAGTTCCTATTTCAGTGTTCAAATAACCTATCTGAAGAGTGCCCGTTCCAAACGCAGCGCTGTAATTCACAAGCGTTGTTCGGTTAATCGTGTGTGCGGATGAATAGCTGCCGTTGGCATTTGCACCCGGGGTTGAATTGATACCAAAGGTAATAGCACTGCCCGGTCCAGTCGTTAACGCCAGGGTTGTTGCACTGTTATTAAATGTAAATGTACTCGTTGAATTCATAGGAATATTCCATATCATATTTCCTTTAACTTCATACAAACCCGTAAAGCTTGGTTGGCTCGCGCCTGTCGACATCGTCAAAGACTTTCCGCTGCCGATTACGAGATTCTCATTCGAAATTGACATCGCACTGCTAACCGTTAGATTATTGGAGGTTGATGTTACGTCTCCAGTACCGGATATTGTAAGATTAGAAAATCCGATTGTTGCAGTAGTACCGCTGATCGCTTGTGTTGAAGCGCCGCTGAACGTTACGACTCCCGCACCTGAAGCAGGCGTGAACGTGCCGTTATCTGTAAATGCACCTTTGATATTCGCATTCGCTGTTGCACTCATGGCCAACGTGCCAGTAATACTCATGTCGCTGTTGGCATTAAGTGTTGTGTTCACAGTCGTGGTACCTGCAGGGAATGTTTTCGCATCCGTATTCATGGTAAGCGTACCGTATGTTGCCGGCATTATGCTTGTTGCACCCGCATTATAGGTGATAGTCGAGGCGTTATCGAATGAAAGCGTCCCTGCCGTGTAGCTGACTGCGCCTGTAAGAGCCATCGCTTGACTTGCAGCAACAGTAATATTACCTGCTGTATTTGTAAGACCGGCAGCTAACGTCAATCCGCCCGCACCGCTGGTTAATATACCTGTTCCCGTCTGTGTCAATAAGCCGCTAAATGTTGCCAAACCTGCTCCGCCTTTAATTGTCCCGCCGTTATTTCCGACAGTAGAATTAAATGTAAGCGCTCCTCCAGCGACCGTGCCGTCAATCGTGCCGGTATTTGTTACGGCGCCGAACTGTGCTAAGCCCGACCCATTTTTTATCGTGGCACTGTTTGTTAATGTTGCAAAAGTGCCTGTCGTGCCCAAGGTCAAACCACCATTGCTAATAGTTAATAATCCTGCTGCGCTTGCATCAAATGCCTGCCCTACTGTGGTGACGGTTGCGGCACTTAATGTTTTTGTCGCTCCGCCGCTTAATGTCAAATTACCGTTATATGTAAAACCACCGAGAACTACCTGACCTGCTGATGCGGAGCTGAAATTTACCGTACTGCCCGCTGCCGTTGTTAGAACACTGCTCCCATTACCAAATGCGGATGTACCGCCAATTGTTAAATAATTTGTTCCTAAAGCAAGCGTTGTTGCTATCGCGCCCGTTCCAATAGAAAGAGCCGTATTGACAGTCGATGCAACGTTTAGAGTAGTTGCCGCGGCTACGGTCGGCTGTATATTTAAGGTCTGGAAATTGACAGCACCGGTACCTCCACCGATTGATTGTGCGGCTGCACCGCTCATAGTTACAGTGGCTCCGGCGGCACCTATTGTAGTGGCAGATGATACTCCCGTATTGACAATATTGCCCTTAAGAGTGTATGATCCTGTGCCGACAAAAGTTGGCGTGCCCGTACTGCCGATGACAAGATTTCCTTGTCCAAATGCTGCCGCGGCTGCCAGGGCGAGGATAAGCAGAGTATAGAGACTTCTGCCTGCGAATGTGTTACCAAGTAATGATTTCATGATGTTACTCCTTCGTATAATATGCGTTTGAGATATTTTTTTTATTTTTTTCATAATTCTCATCTTCATCATATTTGCTCAGAAAATGACAAAGCTCCATGCTTTTGCGGCCCCATGGATGCGGGCTCGGCGTTCCGGCTTGTTAAGCCAATAATCAATCGTGATTTCGCGATCCATCCTTTCTGTGTCTGTGATTGTATATTTATATTTATCTTTTTCATTTCGTTATCTTTATTATTACGGTCCGACAGTGATAGAACCATTGTTCGTGACTTTTCCATTGTTCGTTAAGCTGCCGCCGTTCGAAATTGTGGCAGCGCCGCCTGTCATGACATTAAGGCCGCCGGCTGTGTTGTTGTTGGTTATTCCGCCTGCCCCGACTGCAAGTGTGCCGCTCGTGCCGCCGCCTACCGTGAGTGTATTCGTGCCGCCCGTGGTGCTGATTGTTATGCTGTTCGCGGCTGCCGCATAACCGTTCGGAACGGTAACATTAAATCCACCGGTAATAGTAACGTCATCATATTGAGTCGGAACTGCACTCGCATCCCAAGTCGTTGTAACGTTATAAGCAGTTGATGCAATGGAATTGAACACATTATAACGATCATCCAAGGCCAGTTGATTGCCGCTGAGGAAGGATCCATTCGCTATAGCCGGCAGTTTCACAAATCCAAAGGATGCGCCTGCAGCAGTGCGGGAATATGCGCCGCCCGATAAGCGTGCTGCAGACGATATTCCGTTCGAGAACTCGATTAATCTTGCTTCGGTTGCTCCGCCAATTTCACCCGACAGGTACGCCAACTGGATATCAGCTGTTCCCGATGTAAAGTTTGTAAACGTCGGCACGAATACGCGGCTGATGGTGTGCGCTGCTAAATAACCTGTAGGAGTGCCGCCAGGTGTTACTTTCATTGAAAAATAGCCGGCTGCCGGCGCCGATAACGCAACCGTCGTACTCACATTATTAAACGTATACGCTGTAGCTGCAGTAAATGCATGCGTGCGTGTTACCGTGCCTATGATATCGTTCGATCCGCTGACCGCGCTGGCCGCATTAGCAAAAGATAATGCAGTTGCCGCGCTCACATCCAAATTGCTGTTCACAGTCACGCTTCCGGTAACAAATAGATTATGCGCGCCGGTTACTGTCGCGGTGCTGCTGGCATTCAGCGTGAGACTTCCTGATATATTACGATCGGCTCCTAATGTCCAGGACTTTGTGGAGTTCGACATGCTTAAACTGCCGTAGTTAACATCAGCAACAGCCTGCCCTGCGGTTGAACCGTTGTAGGTTGTCGTTGAAGCGGAATTCAATGTCAATGTTCCAGGAGTTGCGGCAATATTTCCGGCTATATTCAACGCCCCGGCGCCTGTCACGCTGATAGTTCCGCCCGTATTTGTCTGTGTTCCGGTTCCATTGAGATTGATCGTTCCAGTTGCAGTCGTGATAGTGCCGCCGTTCGTGATATTTTTTGCGAATGTCATCGAACCTGAAGTTGTCGAGATGATCGCGGAATTGCCAAGCAGCGTGTCAATTGATGCTTTGCTGTTAATCGTTAAATTGTTTCCAGTAGTCAATCCCCAGCCGGAATGTTCGAGTGAATCGATACTCGTGATGCCGCCTAAAACTTTGCGGGAATTATTCAGGAGACGAATTTTTCCGGAGAATGCGCCCGGCATAACCGTTTGAGTCACACCGTCATTGCGAATATATTCCAGCACGGAACTCGCATTCGTTGTCATCGTTCCGGCATTTCCGGACAATTGCTGTACGATGAGCGTATCGCCGGATATATTGAATACAGCAGCCGGAAATGATATTAAGAGAGTCGACGACCGTAACTGTGACGAATGCTGTCTTCGTGCCGCTGCCCCACAGGCCTAATGAATCGAACTGAAGCGGGCCTGCCGATGTGCTGCCGATAGCCTGATTCGTGGTATTATTTAAAATGACTTTACCGTGAATAGTTGTTGCCGACGTGACGCCTGTGTTGATGATGCTGTCCTTAACCGTGATTGTTCCGGACCCGCTGAACGTTGCACCGCTTTGTATGACCAGATCGTGCCCCTGACCATAGACTGACGAAACGCACATAGCCGCCGCGGCAGCGATCATAAGAATGCTATGCATCCCAGACTTCCTAAGGCAGAAGAATACTATGGCGGCAATATGTGAAGTTCTAAATTTCAATTTAATTTGAAATCAATAAATTTCCGTTGTTCGCTAAAGCGCCGGCGGTTATTGCTTTGCCCAGAACCTGAATCGTAACGCCTGCACTCAATGTCAGATTAGAAGCAGAACCGACCGTTAGATTGCCGCCGACAATAAAACTCGTTGCAGCGGTCTTCGTGCCGGTGTTACTTATTGCAATGTTGGAATATGTGAGCGGCACGATTGCCTGTGCTGATGAACCATTGTATTCGAATGTATTTCCTGTCGCGATATAGTTGTTGACATTATCAGCTGCCGAAGTATCGAAAATGCCGGAGACACGGACTGTACCGTTTGCCAGTGTTATATTCTGATTTCCGTGATCGCCGCTGATAGTTAAATTATAATAATTGAATGCACCGATCGTTTGTGCGTTTCCGTTGTATTCCACCGTGCTTCCCGTATTGATATATCCGCCGCTCGTAAATGTTGCCGTTGTCGAGAATGCACCGGCTATACTTATCGTATCGATATTATCCAGCGTTATACTGCCGTTATGGACACCGCTCATCGTAAGATTGCTGTAATCGAAACCCGAAATCGTTTGAGCGCCGCTGCCATTATATTCAATCGTGCTTGCGGGATCAAGATTATACGAGGTAAAGATCGGAACTCCGGCATTCCCTCCTATTTTCAACGCTGTCCCCGCCGCCATTGTCATCGTGCCAACTCCGGTGTTTTCAGCGATTGTATCCGTGCCGGAATCCAATGTTCCGCTTTGTACAGTGAGGAAAGTCAAATCGCTCAAACTTGCAGACAGAGTTATCGTCGCAGAAGTTTTATTAATAACAAGATTTTCGAAAGAAATTGGAGTCGATGTCCCGCCAATAGTCGAAGCTGATGAGCCAAGACAAGTTGCAATAATCCCGCCGCTTTCTGAATACGTTCCATTGACTGTAAAATTCCCCATGAAATTGTAATTTGAATTAGCGGTGATGGATCCTGAAATCGTCAAATTATTGAATGTCGTCGTACCGCTGCCGCCTATAACATCCAGTGTCCCATCCATGGTAATAGTCGATGTGCCGCCATTGAATGTACCATCGTTATTCATATCGCCGTCTATGGTATGGCTTAAAGCAGAACCGCAGTTGAATATGCAGCCGTTATTAATAGTCAGATCGCCATTAAGCCACCATGCAGTAGCCGGTGTAATGCCTGATCCGTTCGTATTGCTTATAATGACGTTGGTCAGTGTTGTCGGAGTGCCGCTGATTGTGATGAAGCCGGAACCGCCGAATTCAACCGTTCCTAATCCTGTGCTCGAGAAAGTCGTACCGTTCAGCGTGATTGTCACAGGGCTTGCCGGCGTAAATAGAAGAGTGCCGTCGACGCTTGTAACTGTTCCATTGTTGGTAAATGGTCCGCTAAATGTATACGTTGCACTGCCGCCGTTAAATGATGCGCCATTTGCAACTGTAAAGGCACCGGAGATATTCCATGCTCGCGACGGCGAGATGCCGCCGGAATTATTGATATTCAAATTCGTGAAATTCGGAGACGTTGTTGAATTAAAGGTCGGCGCAATAGTTCCATTGAAATTGGTCGTTCCGGTTGTTGTAAATCCGGAATTTAATGAAATCGTTTGCGCCGAGGTCCCGGAGAAAGTTACGGCGCCGCTGGATGTAAATGAACCGGTGTTTGTAAAATCACCGGAGAACGTTGTTGCTGTCGATCCTGCCGCGTATGTTCCTCCGGAAATATTCATCGTTGCATTCACCGTGATATCGCCCGAAGCCGTATAGCTTCCTGCGACTGTCAAATTATTGAATATCGTTGTACCAGCCAAAGATTTGCTTAAACCTGAAAGCGTTACAGTCCCTGTCCCCGAGGAAAACGTTCCGCTGTTTGTCCAATTGCCCTGGACGTTGAGAGATTGTGTCCCCGCGGCAAGTGTCGCTCCGCTGTTAACGAGGATGCTGTTGCAAATCGTCGAACCCGACAGCGACTTTGCATTTGAACCGCCGTTCGTCAATGTCAGATTTCCATAGGTCAGCGCATTAATCGTTTGCGCAGAGGCGCCGTAGAATTCAACTGTGCTTGTCGTATTAAGTGAAGAGGTCGAATAATTGGATGGAAAATTATTCGATCCGGATAAGCGCAATGTCGATCCGGCGCTTAATGTAAATGTTCCACCTGCGGAGCCGCGGTTGGCAGTAAAACTCGATACATCGAAAGTGCCATTAGAAACCGAAAGATCTCCGTTGACAGTCACATTCCCGTTTAAGGCAGCTGTGCCGCTGGATTTGTTAACAACAAGATTGTTCCACGTGGTTGCTGCAATCGTTTGACTGCCCGTGCCGTTGAATGTCACGGTTGAAGTGCTTGCTGTAAATGAACCTGTATTGTTCCAATTTCCACCCAGACTTATTGCCGAGCTGTTTGCTTGTAAACTTGTCCCCGTATTAATTGTAACGTCGCCTGTAACACCCAGAGAGGCGCCGAGTGAAAGAATGGTATTTGCCGATAATGTAAGCGCGCCGCCTACCGACACTGCCGAAGATGTGGATGCCGTGCCTGCAGTGCTGTTCATCGTCAGGTTATTATATGTCAATCCTGCAACGGTCTGCGAAGTGCTGCCATTGTATGTTACCGTCGAAGCGCCGGGTGTGAAAGTTCCGCTTGTCCAATTGAAATTGGTGCCGATATTCAGACTGCCTGAACCGCTGAATGTCAGAGGAGCACCGCCGCTTTCGGTAAGACTGCCTGTGACATTCACAGTGCCGCTGTTTATAGTCAAACCGATCGTATGATTGATTGTTCCGTCGCTTAAAACCAAGTCTCCGTTAACCGTCAACGATTGAGTGCCGACGGCTATCGTATGATTTGCATTCGACGACCATACGCCGTTGATGTTTCCACTCATCGCTAACGAGCCGCCGCTGCTTAAAGTAAGCACTACCGTTTGCGTACTGCCGAATTGGACTGACTTGACATTTACAGCCGTTGAAATTATGGGCTGATTTGTAAAAGCAGCAGTTCCGAGTGAAACAACATCATTCGCACCCGGAGGCGTAGACGGTGATCCTTGAATTGCTGTCCAGTTACCCGCTGCTGCCCATGCAGAGCTGGCGATGCCGTTCCACTGGACCACATTTTGATCGTCGGAAAGACACCATCGGCTCGTTATGTCCGTAATTCCGCTTAACTCGACCCAATTATTGATAGTGTCATTTGCCGTTTTGCCCTGGGATGTCCAAACTGAACCGTTATAGCGCCAGAGGGTCATGGTCGATTCGTTATTACCGTTGAGCGCCGCATCCAGATAATGAAGACGAAGTGTTGCTGTATAACCCGACCCCGTTACATAGTTTGTATATTGACGGTTGGTCGAACCGCCGAAAGGAAAATCTGCCGGCGCTGCGAGTGTGTCTTTCACAGTCACGGAAGTTACAGAACCGACCGATGAAAAGTTTACAGTGTTGTACGGACTCTCAAACGCATAACTCATTCCGGCAGAAAATACATGTGTCCGTGTGATAGTCCCGATGATGACTCCGTTTCCTGTTCGAGTCGCGGTGATTGTCACAGAATTTGCACCTGTGTTCAATTGACCGTTCGTCATATTCAGAGTAGACACGCTCATATTGCTGTTCAATGTGATTATATTCGTCGAAGCGTTCTTGTTCACGGTCATCGAGCTGAATGTCGTTGCACCCATAAGAGCCGCGTCGTTTGCGCCTGCAAATATGATAGTGCTGTTGATATCTGTGAACGAACCGCTGTTAACCCAGTTGCCGTAAACAGTATGAGTGTATGTTCCCGCATTAAAGGTAGATCCGGTGCCAATGGTTAGATCGCCGTTTACCGTGACCGCTCCGCCTGCAGTCTTGGTTCCACCTGTTGCAGTCTGGAGATTATAATATGCTATGACCGGTATGGTCTGCGCACCGCTTCCGTTAAATATTACCGTATTCGGCGAATTTGTTGTGGCATCAAAAGTCCCGGCTGTTAATGTCAGGGCGCCGGCAACTCCGAGCGCAGAACTCGAACCGAGCTGGAGCAGTGTGCCGTTAAGCGTTACACTATAGAGATTCGCAGTCCCCGATAAAATTGACGATCCGTTAAAAGTCACCGTTCCTGCAGACGCATTAAGAGATCCATTAATCGTAAGATTGGATGAAATGGAAAAACCGGCAGTAGCGGAAATATTGCCGGTTATAAGCAGAGTAGAAAATTGCAAGGATCCGGAACTGCTGCTGCTTATTGACGCTGATGTGCCGCTGAATGTCAATGTGCCCGAGGTTGCAGAGAATGAACCGGTTCCGCTCGCAGCAAGATTTCCAGTCAGGGTGAGAGATGCGGTCGTGCTTATCGATCCGGTCACCGACATATTATTGAGCACAATACCTGAACCGCTGATGGTCATTCCAGTTCCGCTCATTGTGAGAGTGCCATTCGATGCATGAGTGAACGTGCCTGAACCGCTTGTTGAAAAATTGCCGGCAATTGCAAGACTGGTCGTTCCTGCGGCATTGACTCCGGAACCGGTGATAATCAGATTATTGATATTATAGCTGCCTGTTCCACTGATGCTTGCGCTCGTTCCGCTGAGCGTTACTGTGCTCGTATTGCCGGTAAACGTTCCTGCGTTCGTCCAACTTGCACCGATCGTATGTGAGAACGACCCGCCGCTAAAAACATTGCTTGAAGTGCTTAGAGTAAAACTGCCATTGATCGTTAAAGCCTGTGCTGCTGCAGCAGTGGCACTGTCTGACATGACAAAATCGCCGCCGATCGTCATAATAGTTGCGGGCATCGTCTTTATTCCGCTGCCGGAAAGCGTAAGGTACCAGTACGTTGCAGGTGTGCCGGACGGAAGCGTGACCGTCTGTGCCGCACCGGCGTAGTTTACAGTATTTCCGGAATTGCTTGCATTGAGAACACCGCTTGTAAGCAGCGGTCCTGCCACGCTGAGTGATGAACTGGCTCCATTCGTCCAGGTACCGCCTCCGACGATTCCGCCTGCCGCAGTCGAATTGACAATGCCGTTGTTTGTCACTGTTATAGCAGTGTTAATTGTCATTGTGTTTGAAATTGTAAGATTAGCAGTAGCCAGAAACGTTTGCGCACCGCTGACAGTTGATGTTGCCGCAATGGTTCCTGTCCCATCGATTGTTTTTGCGGCTCCCGTAAAGAGAACAGTCTGTGTTCCCCCAAGATTTCCAGTTCCGCTGATCACTGTATTTCCGGCAATCGAAAATGTTCCTGCGCCGGCGGCAGTTGTTACCGTTACGGCGTTATTGACAGTTACATTTCCGAAAATGATATTCGCGGCCGGTGTTACGGTGGAGTTGCCTGTAAAAGTTGAGTTGCTTGTCGCGTTTAATGTAAGAGCAACAGAGACAGTAAAATTACTTCCAAATTTCAGATTCGCTCCTGCGACTGTTGTCAAGATCGGAGCAGCACTCAAAGTCGGACCGAAGGCATACGTGGAATTGAAATTAATTGTGCCTGTGCTTGTAATTGATATCGTTCCCTCACCGTGGCTCAGCGCGGCATTAAAGTTAATGATGCCAGTCGATACAGTGATAACGGCGCATGCGGAACTTGTTCCAGTCGACAGCGTTGTCGTCCCGTTCAAATTTAATGTTCCTGAAGTAACAGTTATCTGCGAGATACGGGTTGCAGTATTGCTCGTTGCGCTCCCGACGGTTGTTGTACCTGTAACCGTTGCTGATCCGGCATTGATATTCCATGCAGAGGTTCTGTTATTTGCAGTAGGCTGATTGATGAGCACATTTCCATTCACAGTTAATATGCTCGTTCCGCCGTGCGTCAACGAACTTGCCGTGCCTGCTGCAGCAAATGTGAGACCTGTGCACGAGTTGTTATTGTTCATCGTTATTGTAGCAGCCGAGTTAATCTGAATCGTGCCAAATGCAGTGCTCGATGTTCCGCCAATGGTTTTTGCCGCTCCGGAAAATATCTGTGTATACGTGCCTGCACTTACAGTGCTTCCATTATTGGTCCAGCTGCCGGCAACTGTAATATTTCCGGCAAAAGTCTGTGTGCCTCCGTTCAAAGTCACATTGCCGAATGTAATCGCAGCCGTCGGCGCCGGCGTAATAGTGGCAGAAGCCGTAAATGTTTCCGTGCTGGTTGCATTGAAAGTCAATGCAGTCGTTGTAACTGTTAGATTGCCGCCAAAGTTGACAATCGATGCAGCTATGGTAGATAATGCAGGCGTATTGGCGCCGCCAAAGTTGACAGCTGCATTGAAATTG
This sequence comes from Ignavibacteriota bacterium, assembly GCA_963778945.1. Classification (GTDB taxonomy): domain Bacteria; phylum Bacteroidota; class Ignavibacteria; order UBA10030; family UBA10030; genus Fen-1254. The sequence goes on along the minus strand of CAVZWL010000020.1, from coordinate 112,736 downwards.
AGAGTGCCGGCTGCCGTTAGATTCGATACAGTCCCGGAACTCAAAGTTAACGGCTGTGTGAATGTAATCGATCCTGAACTTGTTACCCTGATCACTTCTGTTGTTGCAAGTGTATTCGCAGCAAAAGTTACGGTGCCGTTAAATTTCAGAGATCCTGTAGTCACGGTAATTCTTGCTATCCAACCTGTTGTCGCCGTTGTTCCGCCGATTGTTGTTGTGCCCGCTACCGTAGCGCTGCCGGCATTAATATTCCAAGCAGTGACAACGGCAGCAGTAGGCTGATTGATAATCACATTTCCGCTGACCGTCAGCACACTCGTGGTTCCATGCGTTAATGAACTTGCCGTGCCGCTTGCTGTAAAGGTTAAATTCGTGCACGAATTACTGTTGTTCATCGTCGTCACAGCACCCGCAGCTATTGTTATGGGTCCGAATGTTGTGCTCGCTGTTCCGCTTATCGACTTTGTTCCGGAGAACGTCACTCCATACGAACCGGCGCTGAGTGTGCCTCCATTATTTGTCCAGTTGCCTGCAACAGCGATATTCCCGGCTAAAGTCTGTGTGCCTGCAGTCAATGTTATATTGCCGAACGTGATCGCTGCCGTCGGCGTGATAGAAGCTGAAGCTGTAAAGGTCTCAGTGCTGGTCGCATTGAATGTCAGAGCAGCCGTTGTTACCGTTAAGTTACCGCCGAAGTTTATTGTCTCTGCAGCCATTGAAGTAAATGTTCCGCCTGATTTTGAATATCCGCCGTTGAAGCTGAACGTTCCGGCCGCAGTCGTATTTTGTATCGTTCCACCTGTTTGCGAAAGCAGTCCTGTAAAAGAAGTGGTTCCTGCACCTGTACGAGTGATTGTTCCGCCTGCCCATGTAAAACCGGTGGCTTTCGTAAATGAAACGGAACCGGTAGAAGCTGTAATCGAGCTGGTATTTGTTGCCGATAATGCAGGTGTGCCGGCTACCGTCAGCGTATTCGCACCGACTATTAAAGTCATCGCAACATTGACATTGCTCGGATTAATAGTAAGGTTGCCTGTGGTTCCGCTGATCGTCAAGCTGTAGCCTGCATTGATAGTCAGCCCGGTTGCAGTGACGGTCGTATTGCCTATTGTAAGTGACCCGCAGACAGCCGCCGAGTTAATAGTCAGATTGATGCCGGAATTGATGACTGCATCCTCGGCAGCCTGCGGCACATGCCCCTGACTCCAGGTAGCAGCTTCCCACGTCGTCCCTGCGCTCGCTGTATTTGTCACGGCGCTGGCGCTGACAGTTATTGCAATTGAAAGAACCGCTGCAAGAGCGATCGTAACGGAAAATCGGGATACTATGTTATAGAATAAATTCAATCTGCTTATTCTTTAAAGTTACGCAACGGCTACAGTTCCCATTGGAAATTGATTCGATTGTTCATTTGCCATAATTGTCAATAGCGCATTTTTCATCGATGTCTTTGCAATAAATCCGTCGGCTATTGATCGTATGTTTTTCCGATATGCTTCGCTCGGATCCATCGAAAGCATAAAAACTTTTGTCGACGGCCACAGACGTTTAATCGTCCGCGTTGCTTCGATGCCGTTTTGGCGGGGCATAGACACATCCATTAACACGACATCCGGCAGAAGTTGAGAGACTTTCTCAACGGCCTCCGTACCATCCCTGGCCTCTCCGACAACTTCGAAGCCATCCTGTGCATCCAAATACATCTGCAGAATGTGCCGGAAGCAGTCATGATCGTCTGCCAGCAATATTTTGATTGTGTTCATGAAAAGTTCTCCTCTTATATTTATATCATTGCTTTGTCTGTCATATTTACGGCAGGCACCTGCTTAACAATGCCGAATGCCGCCTCCAATCCGGGCTTCAAGGAAGATTTGAGAATAAATCCGTCTGCCTTTGCTTCCAATGCCTGCATTCGATACATCGGATTGTCATATGTTGTAGCGATCATTACCTTAATCGCCGGCCAGCGCTGCTTGATGATGCGCGTCGCTTCAAGTCCGTTTTTCTTCGGCATTGCTACATCCATGAGAATAATATCCGGAGATAATGTCTCTGCTTTTTCAATTGCCTCATCACCATCGACTGCCTCGCCGACGATATCGATGTGCGGCAGTTTGCTTAAAAAGTCCAGTACAACACGCCGAAAATCCTGATGATCATCGACGACAAGTACTTTGATTTGCCTCATTTTACACCCCAAAACTGGTGAAAGAGTTATTTATTTTGATTACAGTATACCGACATGATGCGGATTTCTCATCGTTTTTTAACCGTATTTTAACAATTACGTCAAAAACCGTAAGTCTACGGGATATACCGTAGAAGGCGTCAAGAGTGTAATTCTTTAAGAATTAATGTATTTGGGGAAAGTTACCTTCAGAAAACGATGCCGCTTGGGTAAGAAGACTGCGCTTATAACGACACCTTGCGAAGGGTCGCATAGCATAAACTGAATTCCGTTCCTCGGAATATCTTTTCAGTTTCTTTGCAAGGTATCTGGATTTCAGCTAATTCGAAATCAAAATGTTACCGTTATTTGTCAGCGCACCGGCTGTATATGACCTGCCAAGGACTTGGATGGTCACGCCGGAACCGACGGAGAGATTTGAGCCGGGGTTAATATAGAGGTCGTTGTTTACGTTGAAGCTGCCCGCGGCGGTCTTCACACCGCTGTTATTTAACTTTAACGTACAATACGTTACGGGGTCGATTGTCTGTGCAACTGTGCCGTTATAAATAACGATATTCGGGCAGTAGGATGCACCATTGAAGGTTCCCGTGCTCAGCAGCGGACCGTTAATAGTCAACGTCGATCCCATAAGATTGTTGAAGATCGATGTTGACGCAGCGCCGAAGATCGTATCGACTGTTATACTCCCTAAATTATCCAGCGTATCTCCTGCAAGTATCGAGACATTTTTGAAGGTAAGATTCGCCGTCGATGCGATGAATTTGCTCCCTCCTGCAATTTCCAGAACACTTTTGCCGGTGGTCGTGCCCGTTCCAAAAATTGTATCGCTGGAAGTACCCAGGCTGATTTTTCCGGATCCTGTAACGGTGCCGTTGAAAATAAAATTTCCGGAAACGGTTATCGTATTGGTGCTGTCGTATAATGTCCCGGTGGGATCAAGAATAAACTTTGCGATCGCCGCACTAGAATTCAACGTGACCGTATAGGCGCCGATTTCCACCGTATCATTAAGTCCCGGCACCCCGCCGCCGTTCCAGGTAGTTGACACATTCCACAATCCACTCTGTATTGCAGTAATCAAAGATGCGCTCGTAGCGCCAATCGTAAAGATATTATTGCCAAGAGTAACCGGCGTTGATGTAGCAACCGTTCCCGAATATTGTCCATTGTCAGTAACAACAGCGCCGACAGAATTCCAGCTCGCCGATACCGGCGTATTCCATTCGGCTACTTTGGATAAAGCTCTTTTTGCCGGCGAGCTGTTCATCCCGGACGCCGAGTCCCAGGTCAACACAACATTTGCACTTCCGCCGGTGGGACCGACGATATTCCAGTATTCGTTTTGGCTCACCGAACTTAACGGTGAAGTTACTTTTGTGACATCATAGCTGCCCGCCGACGGATTTTTATCAAAATATTGTGAAGTCCAGATCTGTGTGCCTGTCGTTGCAGTACTATTGACCGAGACATATCCGATACGGTTGCGTGCAGACGAAACCGCGTCTCCAACAGGAAATTGGAAATTCGAACCGTTAGTTATGAGTTTACTCAACGGTCCGTTGACGAACGAATTAACACTTCCGCCGGCAACGGCACCTGAGCTGGTATTCGTAATCGTCAGACTGTCCGTGCTGCTCGTGTTGATGTTTCCTAAAGTAAGAATCAATTGATTAGCGACACCGGCTTTTCCTGTTTGCAATGTAAGTCCGGCAGCATTGTTTATTCCGAGATTATAAAATATTTCCGTCATGGAATTGTTCGCCATAACGATTTTCTGTGCTGCCGAGCCGCTGAAGGTGACCGTACCTGTTCCGCCATTAAAACCGGTTGTGCTCGCATTGTTATCCGTCCAATTTCCAAGAATGATCACATTTCTATTGTACAATGTGTTGTCCAGTTTACTGCCATTCGAAAGGGTAAGATTGCCGTTGACCACCATGTCGACGCTGCTTATATACTTAATCCCGGTACCGGAAAAGAGAACGTTCTGATATGGTTTTGTAGCATTGCCGGGATCCAGCGGCAGAGTGCCGTTTGTGCTGCCGTAAAATTCAATTGTACCTGCCGGATTAGCAAGGAACGCATCATATGTTCCAGCCGGGAATACAAACATGCCGCTGCTTGTGTTCAAGAGCCGTATTTTCCCGCCCCCCGAAACCTGTCCGATATTATGGAAAGTCGTATTTACAGCATCAAGCACTCCATTGATGGTCACAGAAGCTGCATTCGCTCCATTGGCACTCAGAGCAATGGAATCAGTCGAACGTATAACGACCGGATTTCCATTAGGTACATTTGCAGGAAGCCAGCTTGCCGCAGTGTTCCAGTTGCCGGATCCATTGCTCGTCAGAGTAGGCAAGGAAGCAAATTGATCGCCTATCGTATACGAACCGTCCAGGAGAGAGCTGCTTGTAAAATAAAATGTCGGGAAACTGATTGTTCCTGCGACTGTCGACCATAGTGCGGTAGAGTTATTGTATTGCTGTATATATGCAGGAATCCCTTTTACGTCGGCAGGAACATATGTATATGTATGGGTTACAGTATAAGCAGATGAAAATCCTGTTGTCGATACATTCCAGTAATAATTGAGATAGTCGGTATATCCAGCCGGATTGATGGACGGATGCAAGGAAGCAACGGGGATAACTTTAATCGCAGCGCCCGATGAATTACTATTTGATGAAAAATTGAATGTGCATGGAGTATATTTTCCATTATCACCGATTGGGAAAGTAAACGATGATGCTCCAGCCGGGAATATTTTTGTCACACCTTTATCGCTCAAAACACCATTCAAGAGAATCAGATTCGATATATTGACGGTTCCCGCAATGGTGACGGTTTGACCTAATGTCAGCGCATAATCATCAATATAGAGAGCACCGCTTGTAAATTTAATTTGGCCGTTGATTGTCGAATTATCGGTCATATTCACGCCGTGACCGCTGTTATTGATTTCAATATTGCCGAATACGCCGCTTCCGCTGCCTGTCATCCCCTGATTCGATGTTCCTATGAAAACCATTCCGCCGGTCGCAGCATTCGTGCTGACATGGACGGCATTATTATTGACATTATTGAGCAGATATATCGAATTGCTGCTGTCTATCAATGTGCCGGATGTTAATGTCAAATCGCTATTCACAATAATATTGCAACCGGAGCTGCTCAAAAATAATTTATGAGCCGAAGCCGTCGCCACTTCCAAATTGGCAAAATTAGTACCGATTGGATGCTGTGCCGGTTATGGTTTGATCGGCATTGCCGAGAAAAGATGTGGTTTGTGCAGTACTTTGAGTCTGAAAACCCCCGACAGCAATACCGGTCGATGTATTTGTATTGTTATTTGTTAAATTCCCGCCGATCTCAAGGTCGTGTCCGTTGGCATTGAAGTAACCCGCTGTGCCGCCGATTGTGAGATTCCCCAACAATGTCAAAGCATATATTTCCGCTATCGCTGAAGAGTTCGTTGTCGATTCAAGAATAAGATTTCCCAGGGAATCGGCAGATTGGAAATAAAACAATGTTGGATTCGGAGTAACGCCTGCCAATCCGAACTGTATCGTACCGCCATTGACACTCGAGCCGTCGGATTCTAAATCCAGATCATAAGGCGGTGCAGCGCTGATATGATTGGCTATAATAATCTTGCCGCCGCTCATCACAAAATCGCTTCCGGTATTGACGACTTCAAATGCAGCCCGAGCTGTAATAGGATTTTTTGCACCAATCGTAACGGTGCCGCCTGTCTGCATATAATTCAATGCACCGGAAGTAACAACCGGCTGGCGCCTGATTTGCGAATATACATTGAGAGCGCCTCCTGAAATGCTGATCTCCGGCGTTCCGGCAGTTGCATAAACGATATTGAAGGCGTAGGCAGAAGTTGTTGATATAGCCGGTCCGATATTGACTGCTCCTGCAAGAATTTCCAGCTTCCCATTGAGAATCAATGAATCCGCAGCCGCTCCCGCAGTCCCCAAATTTAAAGTTCCCCCATTTGCGGATAGACACGCTGTACTTGGTATGGTAAACGCCCCGCTTGATATATTCATGGTAACGTTGGTCGTTAATCTGAATGTTCCGTTTTGCAAATTAATGCCCCCTCCGCCCATTTGAAATCCTGTAGACGCAACATTAACATTTAAAACTGAATCCCAGGCAGCGCCTTTGTTAACTCCGATATTATACAAACACGTCGATGTGGGTGTGGAAGTGCTCGTAAGAGATTTACTGAATGTCCCTGTGAACGTCAGGCTGCAATAGTACGTATCGTTCGTCGGATAATTCGCATCTAAATTTAATGTCCCGTTATTCACTACGTTGCCGTAGACAGTCAATGTATTCGCCACTGAGGTTCCGCCGTTCAACACCTGCAGTGCTCCGCCGGCAGCAATATTGATATCGTTATCTGCAATAAGGTTCTGCGCGGCAACGTTCATATATTGCAGTATGCCATATTGGTTGATATTTAAAGTTCCGTGCACTTCAAGTGTCGCTGAGGCCGCACCTGCATTAAGCTGTGTCATGCAGCTGGCGGTGCCTCCGCCGGCAGAATATCCTATTGTTAAATTATTGTAAACGGATAAATTCGTATTCGGCAGAATAATGTTCGATGCAGTATATGGTGAAATGATAAGATTGAAGTACCCGGTTATATTAGCCGTGCTTCCGCTTGGCAGCGTATACGTTGTCGGCAAATTTATCGTAGCCGGTGATGCGGAAGTCTGATAATATTCCACAGTTCCGCCCGAAGCTCCTAAAAAATTCCCCCAATCGCCTCTCGGAAAGTATGCAGTGCTTGCAATTCTTAATGTCCCGCTGCCGGAGACTTTTGAATTAGGTATTCCGCCGAAATTATGTCCATTCGTTAATCCAATATCTAAAATCCCGTCGGAATAAATAGATATGTTTCCAGTTTGAATTTGATGAGTTCCCGAGATATTGATCCTATGTGTTGTCGCAGATCCGTCTCCGATAATAAAGACGGCATTACTCATATTATCCGCCAAAGCACCGGCCGGCGTTCCTGTACTACTGTCTGTGCACCATGTAGCGGCAGCGCTCCAGTCAGCGCCGGTGGACGACGTAACGTTTGCATTATTGCTGTTGCTGTAATAGATGGTTAAACCCGTAAACGCAGCCGGAGTGCCGCACGTATATTCTCCGTCGATATAATTCGTATTATTAAAATGAATTTCACGCGGGGTTTTATAATCTGCGACTGCTGAAGTATCATTGATAGCATTCCATGCCGGAGCAATATATACAGCCGGAATATAATTGATTTCATCCGCCGGAGTCGGGGCATCCGCCGGATAATAATAGCACACCTGATTGATACTGTTATTCTGAATTCCTGAGAACCCGGAACTTGTCACTTTCCAATATAAATTGATCGCTTTCCCGGCTGCCTGGACTAATGGATCGGCTGACAGGATGGTTTTGACAGTGATAGAGCCGTATTGAGCAGGATCGGCTGTAAACTGTATGCTATCCGGACGATACGAATTACCCGTTCCGATTGGAAATCGGAATGTTTTATATGAACTGTTGAAAGTCTTCGATATGCCGAGGTCGCTTGCCAGTCCTTTAGTAGAAATCATGTGCACACTGTCGAATTTCTGTGCCGTCAATGTGTCCGTGTAGACATTTGCGCGAGTTCCGAAAGATAGATTATTAGATCCGATATTGAAGTTGGCATTATTGAGCAATCGCAGGTTGCCGGTTACGGATGCATTTGCAGTAAGCGAAACGCCGGTTGTATTGGATTTATCTATAAGAAGATTATTGAAAACTCCGTTTCCTCCGCCGCTTATCGTTTGTGCGGCCGCACCATTCAACCTGATGCCGCCAACCGTCTGTTGTCCTGTGTGTGTTCCGTTGATGACAACATTCCCTGCTGCATAAACATACTTTCCACTGTCGTTCAAAGTAGCATTATTATCTATCAACAATGTTCCAGTAACTGTCAGATTGTTCGCCGTGATCGATGTAACGGATGTATTTGTAATTGTCAGATTATTCAACGATCCGCCGGTAATCGTGCCTGTATTATTGAATGCCTGAGCGCCTGTTCCGTTAAATGCAGTAGTATTTGCCGCACCATGAGTATAGGCGGCGCCGGTTGAAATATTAAAATTATGGCCGACAGCAAGATCTATCGCGTTTGCATTCAGGTCGAGTACGGAATTGCCGCCGATTGTCAAATCGTACAATACGGTCAATGGCGAAGGCGCAGCCAATTGAATAGTTACGGTTCCGCTTCCGGTCTGATTCGATATATTCATATTATAAAAAGGCACGGTCGAACTCGCCGTATAGACCGTTGCAGAACTTGGAAGATTGAGATTAATGGTACCGCCTGTTACTTTGTAATTTCCGACTTGAGATCCGAGAGTCATAATTGCATAATCATAACTACCGTCATAAAAAGTATTGTTGGAAAAATTAATGACTCCCCCGCTCATGGTGAACACTGAATTTGAATTGCCCAATGCCAGCATCGGTCCGGCATGATTTTCTCCCTGTAATCGGAAATTCGCTGTACCGCCGGTTTGAGTATAACTCATTTGGTTAGCAGCGCCGGTGTTGGTCCATGCCTGGCTGACATCTAATGTGCCTGTCCCTTCAATCGTAATAGATGGAGCTCCTAATGCTCCTAAAACGATACCTGCTGCATTTCCAGTAGAGAACTGTCCTGCACTAACGCGCAACGCGCCATAGAGCGTTGCTGCTTGATAACCGGTTCCGTTGAGACCGATAATCATAGTAGAAACGGTAGCTCCATTGATCCATAATCCTGCAGTAGGTATAATATTAAAATCCTGTCCGCTTTCCGTAAGAGAAGGAATATTAATATTCGCATCTAATTTTAACGTGCCGTAATGTATAAAAAGCGCCTTGTAATATGCGCCATATCCATAACCTTCCGGTGCGCCGTCAAATGTATTATTGCCCTGATTGTTGGGAGCGTAAAGAGCAAAATTATTTGTACTGGAAGATGTGACTTCTAATACAAATGTGTTGTCGACTCCCTTGGCTTCGATCAATCTGAAGAAATCAGTCGTGCCGTTGCATGTTACCGTGTTATTTGCGGCACCGAGAAAATACACCTGAATATCGCCGTAATTAACACCTCCGAAAGCCGTAACACCGAGTGTATAATAGGCATTGGCTACCGGTATAGAAGAGGGCAATCCGGTAAATCGAATGGATCCATTATTTGTCAAGTTGCCGTACAGCGATAATGAATGAACAGGATATGCCGTCGTATTGTTTGTAGGATTCGGAATAGCATGTGAAGTCGCAAAATTGTTGACCCGTATAGAACAGTTTGCATCGACGGAAAAATTGCCATAGACGGTCATATTAATCAAATTATCCGATGCTGTGGAATTGCCGAAAGAGAATGTATTGGTGCCTGATGAATAATTTTTCAGGTTGAAATTTCCGTTGATCGTATACGTAGTGGGATTTGTAATATTATTTAAGAAAGCGCTATATGCGCTGGCCGTATAATTTGATATAATAAGATTATTATAAGTCAATTGGGTTGTGCTCAAGCCCACGCCATTAAGATTGTAATATTCTATTGTTCCCCCGGTGTTTGCTATAAAACTCGTAAATGTGCCGCCTGGAAAAGTATTGGAACTGAGCATTATTTTTCCCTGTCCCGATACCGTGCCGAAATTATGCCCCGTGGTAGAAGCGAGGTCCACTATGCCGCCCGAATTGACGGTCAGTGTCGTTACCTGTTTATTATTTGAACTGACAGAAATCGTTCGACCGTTGAGAATGATAACGTTATTCATACTGCCTGGAACAACGGGATTGGTCCAAAGCGAACCTGAAGGATCGGTCGTCCAGGTCGTTGTGCTGTCCCAATTGCCCGATTGATATGAATACAAAGGTCTGATGGCTGAAATGCCAATCGCAAAATATGCCGGCCATGTAGAATCCGCTTTGAAGGAAGTAACAGAAGAGCCGATGTTAATGCCGCCGAGAGAACTATAGGTTCCTGCCTGTGCAGCAGATTGTCCGATGACATTAGTCGGTATCAATCCGCTTTCGGTAAGCTGTATGGTCGCGCTGCTAAAATTCCCGCTGATGACCTGAACATTCCAATTGCGCGGTGCAATATTCGTAATGGTTGTACCATCACTCGTCGATGCGCCGGTTTCGTATACTGCCGCACTGACGACCGGTGTCGTAGCTCCTGTTCGAATATTGATCAACCCAAGCGGCCTATAATTCCCATTTTCACCCACAGGAAATGCATAGGATGTTCCGTCGGCTGCAATGTTTGCAAGCAGATTCATTGCCAAGCGGGCCATTGATGTAAGAAGATGCCGATGCGCCCGTAATGCTCCCTGTTGACGGTATTTGTTATTGTTAATAAATTAGTTGCTGTTGTGGTAAGAAGGCCCGATGTGAGTGTGATCGTTCCGCCTAGCGACGATGGTCCATTTAATGAAAGGCCATTTGAATTGTTCAATGTCAAATTATAATAAATTTTTCCGGCTGCAGTTTGCGCTGCACTGCCGTTAAAGTTCATTGTTCCGGTGCCGCAGGTAAATGTTCCGGCGCCGGAGAAATTCCCCGTAAGACTCATACTGCCGGAACCGAGATTCAATGTCCCGGTTGTCAGCGTCACCGCACCCGCAACATTCACGGCGCTCGAGCCGAGATTTAATGTCCCGTTTGTGAATGTTATGCTTGTTACAGAATGTGTTAGACCGGCGCCTAAATTAAGCGTTCCACCGTTCCCGTTTAATGTCAACGCCCCGGACGACATCGCCCCCTGCAATGTCGCTGTGCCTGCAGTTTTTGTCATTGAGACAGTGCCTGTATTCGTGAATCCCGCAATGCTGTTTGCCGCAACAGTTCCGCTGAGTATGACATTATTTGCACCAAAGTTCAGTACTCCGCCGCCTGTATTTGTAAGATTGCCCTGAATCGTCAATGCAGCACTTGCACCGGCTGTTCCGGTTCCGCTGAAGAGAAGATTTTGATACGTTATAGCTCCGTTGATAGTCGGATTGGTATTGTAATACTCGATAGTAAATCCAGCTGCAGGAACGGGAGTAAATGAATAATTGGCTGCCCATGTCGCCGCACCGGCTCTTAGTGTGCCTGCTGTGAGAGTAGGCGTCGTAGCCGTTAGCAAATATGTGCTTGCATCGAATGTCCCGGCTGTGTTCGTAAAGTTCGTTGCCGTTGCCGCAATGCCGAGAACTACAGACCCACCGGTTTTGTTAATAGTCAAAGTATTAAATGTCGTAGCCGTCGATCCGCCGATGGTTTGCGTGCCGGTTCCATTCAAGGTTACGGTGCTTGTGCCGGCAGTAAACGTTCCGGTATTCGTCCAATTGCCTGCAATGGTATAAGTTCCATTACCGTTCGTTGTCGCGCCATTTGTATAGTCGTTTGTAAGTGTGATCGTGCCGGCGTTCGAAATTGTTCCTGAAGTATTTGCAATGTATCCACCGGTTACATAAGTTCCGCTTGCTATAGATATCCCGGCATTGTTATTAGTAATAAATTGTGCAAACAACATTGCTGGAAAAAGAGTAAACAACGAAGCAGACAAAACGATCAATCGTACATCCCAGATGCTACGTCTTAGAATGCTGCGTTGTTCTCTATCTTTATTTGGACCATTCATCGGGTTTTAAATTGGCAACAGTATCTTCTCTATCATTGTGATCAGAGAATTATTTTTTGTATTTCCGAATAATAAAAAATACAAATATTGTAAAAGCTTTTGCAATATGTATCGGGTGTTTATTTGCCGATTCATATTGAGCTTAATTTTATTTTTTAAAATTAATATCATCTAAAACGCTTCATTTAAAGGTCGATTGCTGTTCATTATGGTTTTACCAGCTCAACCCATCCTTGAGATATTGTCAATGTATTTGCTGCAACTGCCGTCGTCATATTCATTGTAAGTGAAATAATATTTGTCGTTGTAGTATTAATTGCAGAAGCGGCAGTATTTACTATCTGTGGATTGTATGAAGCAAGGTTTGTCCCAACATTATTTGACCCATTCATTGAACTCATAAGGGTTCCTGCTGCACCAGTTGTTATAATAGTAACATATGCTTCAATAAATCCCCCTGTACGTCGCGGCAGTAGCGATAGGAGTAATAATAAAAGCGGCTACCGAAGCACCTGCAACAGTGAGATTGCATGTCAATGTGGGTGTAACAGCACCAGTATGAACAAAATTAAAATTGCAACGTATTCTTATGACAGGACCTACATTTGCGGAATTTGCAGGCATAGTCCATGTTGCACCAGTTAAGACAGTTGCTGCATTAGTCGCTGCAGCATTAGCAGTAATAGAAGCAACACCCGGTATGGAACTAAAAGACATTGCTGTGGCGCCGCCGCCGCCGCTCACAAGAGCCTGACCGCTTGCCCCTGCGGTTATCGGAAGATTAAAATTGTAAGATCCTGCCGCCGCCTGGGGTTGTATTAAAATGGTTCCGCTTGTATTGCCAGATAAAGACAATGTCCCTAATGTAGTACCTGCAACTCCCAAAGTAGGTGTGGCAGAATATGCCGGGTTAGCTCCGACACCTCCACTTATTAAAACTCTTCCAACTGCAACATCGGTAAGATTGCCAATAGCGTTAGTTCCGGAAGCATATAATAAATCACCTTGCGTAGCAGCATTTGGCAAAGTCAAAGTACTCCATACGGGCACAGTGGCGGCGCCTCCACTGCGTAAATAGGAGCCGGCTGTAACATCCGCAAGATTTCCAATTATATTTGTTCCTGTTGCTATAATTACATCGCCTGTGGTAGCTGCGTTAGGATAGGTAGTTGTAATCCATGAAGGGGCAGCGCTTGCACCGGAACGAAGAACCTGACCGGCAGTCGTGGTCGCAGCTAAGATTGTTGTCGTATTAGCTGCCGATTGATAAGGAATAGCGCCAAGAGTTCCCCCTGCAATATTCGCTGTTCCTGTAGTATTTTGATTGAGCGTAGGGAACGTACAGTTTGTTAAATTTCCAGATGTAGGAGTTCCTAAAATCGGAGTAACTAAAGTAGGACTTGTGGCAAATACCAAAGAACCCGAACCAGTTTCATCCGAAATTATACCGGCAAGCTGGGCAGAAGTTGTTGCAGCAAACTGGCTTAAATTACCTGTAGTTGCCAACACAACCCAAGTTGTGCTATTCCAAAAATTAAACGAGTTTGTGCCCGTATTAAAGTACATCAATCCCTTAGCTCCTGCATCAGGCGTGCCACCCGACCAAGCTGCCAATTGGGGGACTAAGAATCCTCTTGTTGCCGATGCAGATCGAAGATCCAAGATCGCATTGCCATCAGCAGTTAAACCCGCTGATTCGCCAATGACGACTCCTTGGGCGAACATTATTTGAACGAACAAACTCAAAAATAGAATTATTGAAAGAATAATTGATTTGCCGGAAATGATAGAGGTCCGCACTCCAACGATCCCTGATTGAGCGCAGGCATTTCTTGCCGGTGAAATGAGCAACGTTTTCATATTATATCTCCATCTTCTGAAAATGTGCGAGAATTAATAAATTCATTTGTTATCTCGGCCGTAATAGTTTAGAGTTTTTTTTCATTGAATTTTAATTCCTTCATACTTTTATTCTTTAAAAAGAAATTTCCACTGCAATCCATCCAAAAAATCCATTACTGCGTACTGAAAATGTGGATAGTCGTCGATTACAAGTATTTTTATCTTCATGACACCATACAAAAGTGGAATGTTAATGCCTTTTTTTAAAGTAGTATAGCGAGAAGCACCATGTTTTTCATCGTTTTTTCACCGTATTTTTAGAATTACGGTAAATACCGTAGGCCATAGGAATATGTTCGGCATGCAGAATATACGGTTTAATTACGAAAATTTAGGGGATGCAAACATCAAAATCTTACAGCAAAGCATGGAGCATTTCGAGGAGTAAACAACGAACCGAAAGAACTAAGAAACAAAACAGCCGAATAACAGCAGCGCGGCAGCATGGCAGCACTTTGAACGCCGCATCATTCTGCGACACCCAGCTTGTCTTTGTTCATCAAAGCGAACCGGACAAGATTGGATGCATCGTGGATGTCTAATTTCTGCATGATATTCGTTCTGTGCGTTTCCACCGTTCGCGGGCTGATAAACATGATTTCGGCTATCTGTGTGTTATTTTTGCCAAGTGCAATATGGTATAATATTTCTTTTTCGCGCCGGGTCAAAGGAAGTTCTTCCTCATCTCCTTGCGCATGCCGTATCTCTCTGTTTGGCTTTGTTAAGGTAGCTATTCACTGATGATTTCTGAAACTTTCGGACTGAAGAATTTTTTTCCCATCCGCCACTGCCCTGAATTGCGGATGCAAGTTCATCTTTCGTGGCATTTTTGAGAATGTAGCCGCCTGCACCGGACTTTAGAATTTGATAAATATATTCCTCGTTTTCATGCATGGTCAGGACAAGAACTTTTGTCTCCGGAATTTCCTTGCATATAATTTTTGTAGCTTCGATTCCGGAAATTTCGGCATCGAGAGGTCAATAATGACGATGTCCGGCTTAAGTTTTTTTGCGAGAGCAACGGCTTCTTCACCGTCTCTGGCTTCGCCGATAACAATGAACTCTTTGTAGGACTCCAGTAATCGAATAAGACCGCTCCTCACCAGAGGATGGTCATCCGCTAGCAGCAACCGCACTTTCATTGTTTGCTTTCTTCCTTCTTGATCGGTATTTCGACGCAAACGAGAGTGCCGCGCTGCAATGCCGATTCATTGACAAATGTGCCGCCCAGGAGCGACGCCCGTTCTCGCATCCTCATCAATCCGATTCCTTTCCTGCCCTTTTGTCGCCGGATATGTTTTTTGTTCCAGCAAATCCTTTTCCGCTGTCTTCCACCGTCATCCGGACCGAATTCTCGGATGCAATTATTTGCAGTTCAACATCGGCAGCCGCGGCATGTTTTTGTATATTCGTCAGCGCTTCCTGTACAATGCGATACACTCCTAATTCCAATTCCGCGCTGAATCGGTCTTCATCACCGAGCGGAAAAATTGAACATGAATACCAGTCTGCTGAGAAAATTGTTCGCACAGGAGCTGCACGGCGGGAATAAGTCCGAAATCTTCAAGGACGCTCGGCATAAGGTTATACGATAGATCCCGCGCCTCTTTCATGACGTCGTCCAGCAATTTCTTCATATCATTTATCCGATTTTGTTCATCCGGAGTCGTAGAAAGTGAATCTTCCAAAATTTCCAGATTGAATTTTATAGCGGTCAGGAGCTGCCCGAGGCCGTCATGAATTTCCCGTGCCGTTCTCCTTCTTTCTTCCTCCTGCACCTGCACACGAGCCGCCGAGAGCAGTTCCAATTCTTTTTCATGTTCTATAATGATCGTCGTATAATTTCGCATTGACCATTGCAATCGAGCATTTTTCCGCAAGTGAATTTAGCAGCCGGATTTCTTTGTCGGAAAAATCATGCTGCGATGCATAGCCGACGAATCAAAAACCCCTGCAAATTTTTTCCCACAAGCAGCGGAAGAAATACAGCCGAAGCAATGGTTTCAGCCGTACAATTCCGGAATACCGTTGAAGAGCGGTTCTTCCTCATTTCTCTTCCCGTTCGAGAATCAACCATTTCGTTCCGCTTTTTAAGGATTTTGAACGTCGGAGCGGCTTTTTTCCAATCGCCGGGAATCTTCATGCATATTCCGATGTTTGATGCTTTCCAGCAATAATCTTCCGATTCCGATGTCGTATACGATAATTCCTGCAAATCCCGATCCGGTCAATTTTATCGTTTGATGAACGATTGCATCGAATATTTTTCCCAGGTTCGCAATCCCGATAAGCTGTTTGTCTATTTCACTTAACTTTTCTTGTTCCCATGCGCACAATGCTCTCTCGTGTTCTATCATTTTTCTCTCTGTAACATCGCGGAACGAGACGAGCACCGCGGGCTTCCCCTTCCCAGCCGATTGAAAGAGTATGGGATTCGACATCGATAATCCCTGCATTTTTCGTCCGGCATCGGAACTCCGCCTTTTCAAGCAAAACGCTTTCCGATACGATTTGCTGGACTGATGATGTCTCACCTTCATTCAATTGGAACAGGATCTGAAAAAGGAACGAGCTGCATATCATTTGGCCGATTCATAACCGAAAATATTTACCGCCTTTGGATTTGCATAGACCACCATATTATTTTGAACCACTATCAATCCATCGAGAGATCCTTCTAAGATATCCTTATAAAGCTTCTGTGTTTCCTGTAACTTTTGAGCAAATTCTTTTTTCTTCGTTGCATCCGTATAGAAGACAATGTAATCAAGAATATTTTCATCGCGGCGGATAAATGGAACAATGAGAATATCCGCAGCAGCCGTTTGTCCGTCCGGCCGTGTGTGCAAGATTTCTCCCGACCATGATTTTGACTGATGAAGAACCGAAATCGCAGTTTTCCATATCGACGCATTCTGTTCACTGCCGCCGGCATGAATCGTTTGCAGGAAAGAACCATTCTCCGCGTTATCCGGAGAGAATCCGCTCCACTTATAAAAAGCGGGATTTGCATAACGAGTAGTTCCATCGAAGCGAACTATTTGAACAGGGTTCAGTATAGATTCCAAAGCATTAAAATAACTGTTCGGTCCTTCGTCCACTTTTTCCTTCTGCTTTTTGTACAGAACAGCAAGAAGCAGTGCAGAACCGCAGGCAAGGCCTGCAAGCACGATCCATAAAAATGTCCAGCGTTCCAGCGCCGAAGACTCTTCGTCATGCATCTGCTGGAGCCGTTCCATTTCTAAAAAAAGGAGCTCATCGTTTTTGTCTTTTATGCGGGATAGTAAGACAAAGGGAAAACCCTGCATTGCATTCCGTTCCTCATGATCATGGCGGAACGCAATCTGAATCAATGAATCGATGCGCCCTATATTCTGCCGTTCGGATTCTTTCCGGCTCGTCAGGCATTTCAGTTTGACTCAATCGCAGCCAATTCACGATAGCTGTTCCAGTCATCGAGAACAAGAAGAGACATGCGCTTGAATGAAGCTGACGAACGCTTCGTGTCAGCATGTATCTCCTTCTTCATCGAGCAATGCATGGTGAGCATTCGTGAGAAGTGCAATGCGCTGCTGCTGATGAATAAAATCCGAATCGCGGAAATGACGGAAAGAACGCCGGTAAGAAAAGAACAGCGGCAGGCTTAAAATGAGAAGAAAAAAAACGACGCTCTTCGCAGCAAAAAAAAGGCGCTTCAGGTTCGCTTTGCCTTTTCCAGATGATCTCTTTGTCCCGTCGATTCATTCACGATCTCGATCCTTCACCTGATGGACGCAGTTGTTTTTTCAACCGCTCCATGGTTTTCACTTCGCTTCGACGCGTTGCCGTTGTTTCGCTCTTCCTCAAAAGAGACACATTGGCCGCTTCTCCTCTCGGCAGAAACGATCATGCCCTGTATTGGATAATCTAATTTTATTTTCCAGTCAATTGCTTATATGCGCCGGCATCGAGTAAGAGACCGGCCTGACCAGAGATCTAGTGATATGAATTTTAATCAGCCATCCCTCACCGAATGGATCTTTATTGATCTGCTCCGGGTGATTATTGCAGAGAGCGTTCACTTCCAGCACCTGCCCGCTGACCGGTGCAAAAAGATCGGAGACTGCCTTGACGGCTTCAATCGTTCCGAACGATTTTCCCTGCTCAAGGACAGCCCCGACTTCGGGCAATTCGACAAATACAATATCTCCAAGCTCGCTTTGAGCGAAGTCCGTTATGCCGACCGTTCCTGTAGAGCCTTCGATAAAAAGCCATTCATGATCTTTGGTGTATTTCAACTGTTCCGGAAAATTCATGGAGCACTCCTAAAATTTATAAATTTCAAATTTCAGTTTGTAGATTTTTTTCTTTCAAACGAAGCCTGCTAACGATTTTTATTTGCTCATACCATTTACTATTCACCATTTACCATTCACTATTTGCAATTTTTCAGAATTTATTCATCAAACGCAAATGTCTCTATGAAATTCGTATCGAAACTTCCGCTCCGAAACTTTTCATTCTTCATGAGTTTCTTATGAAATGGAATCGTCGTTTTAACACCTTCGATAACAAACTCATCGAGCGCCCGGTGCATTCGTGAAATCGCTTCTTCCCGATTTTTTCCCTTTGCAATCAACTTGGCTATGAGCGAATCATAATACGGCGGAATATAATATCCGGCATACGCGTGAGAATCAACGCGGATTCCGAAGCCGCCGGGAAAGTGAAGGCTTGTTATGTGGCCGGGGGAAGGACGGAATCCAGCAGACGGATCTTCCGCATTAATGCGGCATTCGATGGCATGCCAGAGCGGCTTAAGTCTTTGACGCTTGAGCCGTTCACCGGCCACCACCTGCAGCTGCATTTTGACCAGATCGACTCCGTACACCTCTTCCGTGACAGGATGCTCGACCTGAATACGCGTGTTCATTTCCATAAAATAAAAATTCTTATTCTTGTCGAGTAGAAATTCTATCGTTCCCGCTCCAAGATATTTTGCGCTTTTGGCTCCCTTGACAGCAGCCGAACCCATAGCTTCCCGTAATTCCGAAGAGAGGGCTGGAGAAGGAGATTCTTCCAAAAGTTTTTGATGCCGCCTCTGAATGCTGCAGTCCCTTTCACCGAAATGGACTACCGTTCCAGCGCTGTCTCCCATAATCTGAATTTCAATGTGACGAGGCTCTTCGATATATTTCTCAATATAAACCGCGGAATTGCCGAACGATGTTTCCGCTTCGTGGCTTGCTGTAAGGAAAGCGTTTTCCAGCTCATCTTCGCTGCGAACGATGCGCATACCGCGTCCGCCTCCGCCGGCCGTTGCCTTGATGATAACGGGAAAACCGATTTCAAGCGCGATCTTTTTTGCTTCATTGATATCGGAGATGACGCCTTCGCTGCCGGGCACAACAGGCACGCCTGCCCGCTTCATAGTCTCTTTCGCGAACGCTTTATCTCCCATCGCTGTGATTGCCTCCGGGCTGGGTCCGATAAAAATAATTCCGGAAGAAGCGCAGATTTCAGCGAAGTTTGCATTTTCGGATAAGAATCCGTATCCCGGATGTATGCTGTCTGCATTCGTTACCTCTGCAGCAGCAATCAAGCGCGGTATATTCAGATAACTTTCCTTGCTCGCTGCAGGACCGATGCATACTGCCTCGTCTGCAAAACGTACGTGCAGGGATTCTCGATCAGCTTCTGAGTACACCGCTACGGTTTTAATTCCTAATTCATGAGCAGCACGAATGACCCGCAGCGCTATTTCGCCGCGATTTGCTATAAGTATTTTTTTAAACAAATGAGGACTCGCCCATTATGAGTGTGTGAATGAGACGAATGTCTATGCTTTTTCGACAAGGAAAAGGACTTGATTGTATTCAACCGGCTTGCCGTTTTCAACCATAATTTTGACGATAGTTCCGTCGGCATCTGATTCGATTTCATTCATCAGTTTCATCGCCTCGACGATGCAAAGAACCGAACCGGATTTTACTTGATGACCAATTTCCACATATGGCTCTGCTTCCGGGGTCGGCGCTCTGTAGAATGTGCCGACAATGGGGGAACGCACTTCATGGTATCGATTTTCAGCAGCGGGAGCTTCGACATGCGGTTTTGATTCTTGAGGTGCGGGATGCTGGTTCTCGGAAAAATATCCGGACTGCCCTGCCGCGGGCGGCAGCATAATCTGCTGAGCGGAAACATTATGGCGGGTTCTGGCAACACGCAGTTTCTTCCCCTCTTCATCGATTTCAATTTCATCGATATCGCTGTTTTCAACAAGTTTAATTATTTTTTTGATATATGAAATTTCCATAGCTGCTCCGAAGTTTCGCTCCTGCTGAGTAACGATTAATTGACCCGCTCAAGATACTTGCCCGTACGGACATCGACCCGAATCGTATCCCCTTCGTTAATGAACAGGGGCACGTTAATCACAGCCCCCGTTTCAAGCGTAGCCGGTTTTTGCGCTCCTGTTGCAGTATCGCCTTTTACACCGGGTACCGTTTCGATAACTTTTAATTCCACGTTATAGGGAAGTTCCGCTCCGACGATGTCCATACCGACCATTTGAAGCTGCACCGTTTCCCCTTCTTTAATGAATTTTGCCCCCTCGCCAAGCGCTTTTTCATCGACCGGCATCTGTTCATATGATTTTTTGTCCATGAATTGAAAACTTGAACCGTCATGAAAAAGGTATTGGAACTCCTTTTGCTCCACACGAACCTCTTCGACTTCTTCCCCGGATCTGAACCGGGTCTCTGTGATGCGGCCGCTTTTAAGACTGCGCAATTTTGCTTGCACAAACGCTCTTAAATTGCCCGGTGTGCGGTGTATATATTCTTCAATTCTGTGAAGTTCGCCGTTGAAGCGAATAACCATACCAATTCGAAAGTCGCCAGTCGTCGCCATAAAATTTATCAGAATCCTATCAATTTTGATTAAAAAGGATCACTTTTTTATAAAATTTGAGTCAAAATATACGATTTCTTGTATATAAAGTCAAGGAAGAGGAAAAGGAGGAGGATTTTCAATTGCCAATTTTCAATTGCAAATTGTCAACGCTAAGATGATATATCAGCGTTCTTCGGCTCTTGGTCCTTGGTTAAAAAAAATATAAATGAATCGTTCGTATTCACTATTCATTGTTGCTCGGTTATTCGGTAGTTCAGTCGCTCAGTTATTCAGTTACTTTGTTAATTTGTTGGTTTTTTTTATGCAGTTTACAGTTTTCAGTTCACAGTTCACCATTCTTAATCCTGACTAACCAGCCAATCCTGTGCCTCCTGCATCGTATTGGATACAAAGAAGTCTCTTCCAGTGAACGATTTAATAGCTGTAAGTATTATTTTTTGAACGCCTGATATGCCGACAACAGCGCTGGCTTTCACATAGGAAGTGTTGTGAGTAGCATATTCTGCCATGACGGCTGCAATTTCCGTATCGAAACCGGTATTCGCAATGTTAGTGATAAGCAAAATAGAGTTCGGAGGACGCTGCTCGATGGTTTTTTTTGCATTGTTGACATGTGACTTAAATTCCTCTTTGTCTTTCAACTCAAGGCCCGACAAATCGAGACAAAGAATTTTTTTCTCCTTATAATCCATTTCGAACATTCCCGCCATGGCCGCCCGCCTTTCTTTACAGATATGTTAAAAACTCTTGAGATTTTCTGTCTCTCATTATCTTATTGATTCCGATAACAGCTCGGCCACGTCTTTTACCTTGACGGTTTCACGCGGCTTCTTTTGCTTTCAAACCGTCTTCCAGCATCGTCATACAAAACGGACATGCTGTCGCTATCGTATCGGGTCTGCATGCAAGCGCCTGCTCCGTGCGTTTCTCATTCACTCCGTGTCCCCTCCGATCTCTTCCATCCACATTCGGCCCCCGCCTGCTCCGCAGCAGAAACCTTTCGAGTGTGAACGCTCCATTTCCACGAGTCCGATTCCGGTTATCGACTGCAGAATCTCCCTCGGCTGCGCGTACATCGAATTATATCTTCCAAGATAACAGGAGTCGTGAAACGTGATACGTATGGCGTCTTCCTTTTCCGCCTTCAATTTTCCCTTTCGAATGAGATCCGTGCCAGAAATTCGGTATGATGAAGGACTTCGTACGTTCCTCCGAAATTGGGGTATTCGTTTTTAAGCGTATTGAAACAATGCGGACAACTCGTAACGATTTTTTTTACATGGTACGCATTTAGGGTTGCAATATTTTCTTTCATCAGCATCTGTGCAAGGTATTCATTTCCCAGCCGGCGGGCAGAATCTCCCGTGCATTTTTCTTCACTGCCGAGAATTGCAAAGTGAATACCGGCTTTTTTCATCAAACCGGCAAATGCTTTTGTCACTTTTTTATACCGTTCATCAAATGCACCTGCACAGCCGACCCAGAAAAGAATTTCCGCATCCGGAGCCTGCGCCATAAGCGGTATATCCAGCCCATCGGCCCAGTCTGTGCGGGCAGAAGGCGGAAATGCCCACGGGCTGAAGTTCGTTTCCAGATTCTTGAATACGCTCTGCACCTCCGGCGGAAAATTCGATTCCATGAGAACCAGGCTTCGCCGCATTTCGACAATAGCCGGAACATGCTCGTTCATAACCGGACATTCTTCCATGCATGCCATGCAGGTTGTACATGCAAAGAGTTCCTCTGCCGTAATATAATCGTGGATCAATGTTTTTTCAGCCGGATGTTTTTGTCCATCGGGAACGCGAATATTTTTTCCGTCCTCCATGGAGCAGTCTTCCCTTTCTCTTCCACCCGCTTTCTGATATCGGTCATAATTTTTCTCGGTGAAAGAGATTTACCCGTGCTGCTTGCCGGACAGGAATCGGAGCATCGTCCCGCATTCTGTGCATGTGTAGCCGTCCAATAATTGTTTCCAGGTCAAATCGTCCACATCGGAAGCGCCGAATTTTTCCACTCCTTCCGCTTCAAAATTGATCGGCTTCAATTGCCCAGGAGGATCGAGTGAGCTCAGAAATACATTGGGAACCGATGTCAGGACATGGCAATGTTTTGAATAAGGCAAATAATTTAAAAACCCGAGGATGAGGACGATATGAGTCCACCAGAATGTGTCAAAAAGTATAGTGTTTGTTTCTGAGCCAAAAGAAGCGAACCACGGGATCAGCGAGCTGGAAAGGAACCGACCGTTTTCCGGCGCAGTAAGCGCGCCGCGTGCAGCGTTCTGTCCGAGCATACTGATCATGATCATAAAAATCGTGCAGAGAATCGCCGTTGCGTCAATTTGAGCATGGAGACTGTAATCCAAACGCGCCGGCTTAACAATATGACGCCGGATCAGCGCTGTTACGACGCCAAGAAGAACGAGTACGGAAAATAATTCTTCCATGAAAACGAGAGGCCGGTAGAAGATTCCGAGGAATCGAAGAGAAAATCCGGGAATCAAGCCCTCGCCGACCGCCTCCACGACGGCAGCCAGAAGAACAAGAAAGCCCCAAAAAATAAATGCATGCATAAACCCGGCAAGCGGCTCTCGAAACAACTTCTTCTGCCCGATAGCAATAATCAGCATTTTTTTAATCCGAACGCCAATATGGTCGGTTCGGTTTTCTGTTTTTCCAAGACCGAGGTGCTGAAATAAACGCCGTATGCTGAAAGTAAACATTACGAAAGCTATCACAAGGACAAACGAAAAGACTGCTTGTTTCATTTACAATAACACCTTTCAGGTTTAAATTATGATGAAAAACACAATATATTCCATACAATTCTCCTGCCCTCTCCCACCAGTCTTGCCACCTTGCGAAGGTGGTGACCTTCGCAAGGTCTCGTATTTCCATCTCTTGATTGCAGCTTTTACAATTACGCTACCGACTTCACTGCCGGTTCATTTTAAGTTTTATATTCAGAAATCTAACCTATGTTTTTGAATTTTGCATTCTAAATTTTATATTCTATATTCTCACTTCTGACTTCTGAATTCTTAATGAATCTCCATCGTTCCATTCAACACCGTTATCGCTTCGCCTTCTATTGACACTTGTTCGACTGATTTCTTATTATAGCGAAGACGTATTTTGACACGGCCGGGACGCCCTATGGTATCGCCCTGCTCGCCAATAAATTCCTTTCTGCCATCTGCAAGTTCTCTGCAGACAACAGGGTAGCCGGCTTTCATCGCATAGATTGAGAGATATACTCCAAGGGGGCCGTTTGCAGATCCTGTGACCGGATCCTCTTGAATTCCCAGGCCCGGGGCAAAAAAACGTGAATGCACTGCGGATGTTTTCTCGATTGTTTCGAGTGAAAAGACACAAACACCCTGAAGCTTCAATCGCTTTAAAATAATTTCCAGCGCTTCATAATCCGGCTTGATTGACTGCAGCGTCTTCAATCGCTTGACCGGCAAATACAGGTTGACATCGACAGCCGGAGGCAAATTCAATTCGATATCTTTCTTTGATAACCGAAGAGCAGAGAGAAGCGCAGGCGAAATTTTTTTCTTAAGAGAAAATTTCGGTTTCGGCAGCTCGAATTCTACTGCAATTCCATGGAAATTTTTTTCAACACGAACGGGAAGAATGCCGCTCTTTGTCTGCAGTTTGAAATAATGCTGGCCGTTCGTCGTCATGCCTGCCATGTTTTCTTCCGCGAGTGCATGGAAACCGGCAATTGTCGCATGTCCGCAAAGAGGAACTTCTGAAGAAGGCGTAAACCAGCGAATTTGAATATCCGCATCGGCAATCGAGGGCTGAAGAATGAATGCCGTTTCCGAAACATTCATTTCGCGGGCAATGAGGCGCATTTCTTCATCGCTTAATCCATTTGCATCGATAACAACCGCCGCATAATTTCCAGTGAACGGTTTTTTTGTAAATGCATCGACATGCTTGATACGAATCGATTTCATGTTCATTCTCCCATAATCTGGACTACGAGATTTCTCTTGCGCTCTTTGTTGTCAAAGTCGATCAGTACAATTTGCTGCCATGTACCGAGTGTCAATGCCCCTTCCTTCAAAGGAACGGTCAATGATGGACCGAGAAATGCAGCGCGAACATGAGCATGACCATTTCCATCCCCCCAGGTAGCGTTATGATAATAGCTCTTCCCTGCCGGCGCCAAACGTTCGAGCATTTCCGGAATATCCTTTTTTAAACCAGGTTCATATTCCGTAGTCGTGACTGATGCTGTTGATCCCGAGACAAAGATGGTCACGAGGCCATTTTTAATTTTATGGTTTCGAAGTAATATTTTCGACGTTACCCGTAATATCGATAACTTCGGAATTACCGCTTGTATCAATACGAATGTGTTCCGTTAAGATTTCCATAATTCAACAGCGTGCAAGGAATGTTGACTTTCAATGTAATAAATATTCTCCCGCACCTTAAAGAAGAGGCCGGGAACCGGTAC
This sequence comes from Ignavibacteriota bacterium, assembly GCA_963778945.1. Lineage (GTDB taxonomy): Bacteria > Bacteroidota > Ignavibacteria > UBA10030 > UBA10030 > Fen-1254. The sequence continues at coordinate 87,603 of CAVZWL010000020.1, read as the reverse complement.
AGGATAATGCTCTCCCAGTTTTATCGAATAGGCAATATCTCCTGTTTTTTTTTCTACGATTCCTAAGTGCGGAGAAACCCAATTGCGCCCTTCCTCCCGAATATAAAAACCTATGATCCAATACTCTGTATTCTCTAAAAATTCGATAGTCTCAGGGAGTATATTGTTCCATTTCTTTCCGAGCAAATCCGATACCTGCTTTATATCAACGGATCCCTCAAGCGGTTCCGGAAATTGCGCTCCCGGCTGAACATCGCTTTCTTCTTTGAGATGTCGAAGCGCTCGTGCATCGATATCTTCTTCCAGGATTTCACCGCTCTGCGCATTGAGAAGATACGAGACGCGTTTTTCAAAAAAGTCTCTATAAGCACAAATTTTGTCGCCGCACGAAAACCAAAAAACGAAGTTCGGATTCGACCAGAGGGTGCGCCCGCTTACGATGCTGCATGCCTCTATTCCTTTATGTTCCGGCATATCCGGTTTTGCATAACCGTGAAAGAACACAAGACCATTTTCAACACCTTCGATGCCAATCCACCATGGTTCCGCGAATTGCTTTGCATGCCAATAGGCGGATCCTGAAGCAGCATCAAGACTGAAAAATGATGCAATCTTCCGCTCTGCATCCCTGCACTCGCCTATAATACAATGGGGTTCTTCATACAAAATACGCCAAATAAGCGAATCGGAAGTAAAACTCCATTTTTCCCGAATTTTTGATTTGCTCAAGAATCGAAGCATACACTAAAATGAAAGTAACATTTTTTTGCACAAGGAACAATGAGGAGAATTCAGAAGTTAGAATTCAGAAGTAAGAAGACAGAAGTTAGAAGATGGTGAATGGTAAATGATAAATGGAAGTTTAATGTGCTGACGTTTTTAGTGCTGAAGTTTCAATAAAAGTGAACCTCAAATGGTGAATCGCGGTTCAACTCATACGGAAACATTATATATCAATGCACTTCGCACTAAGAACTACGAACCAAGCACTAAAAACTGTGTATTACTGACCCAAATATTTTTCGATAGTCTGAACGATACTTGTGTCCTCCGGTTCGACCTTTGGATCAAATTTCGCGACAACCGATCCGTTCCTATCCACAAGATATTTCTGGAAGTTCCATTTTACATCACCTGGAAAAGGACTCTCCTCGGTTAAATATCGATAGAGCGGATGTTGATCGTCCCCCTTTACGCTGATCTTTGAGAACATGTCAAACGTCACGTTGTATTTGGTCGAACAAAATTGCTTTATCTCCGAATCTGTCCCGGGTTCTTGCCGGAAAAAATTATTTGCAGGAAAACCTAAAATCATAAATCCTTTTTTTTCGTATTTTTCATAGAGCACTTCTAATCCCTTGTATTGCGGTGTATGCCCGCATTTCGAAGCAACATTGACAACCAGTAAAACTTTACCCTTATACTCTGACAAAGGTTTATCTTTGCCGTCTATGGTCTTCATTGTAAAATCGTAGAATTTTGAAGGAGATTCCTTCTTTTCTGAAACTACCGCAGGAATAAGTCCCAAGACAAGAGCTAACGTAAGAAATAATGATATATGCATTATGCACCTTTTTAATGTTGATAGAACCTTTCAATATATAACACCATTGGAGTCGAGAAGGTTTCTGGTTAGGAAAGAATACAGAATACAGAATGACAGAAGTTAGAAGTTAGAATTTTAGAGCCAAAGAACTGAAAAACTAAACAACTGACAACTGAATAACTGAATAACTAAACAACCGAACAACTATGAATTACGAACTCCAGGTTTTTATTCCTCAGATTCGATGTTGAATCGATTACGCAGACGCTTTATCTCTCCCTTTTTATGTTTACCCCGGAGACGTGTTTTATGCGATGAGACGGTTGGATTTGTGCGAATTCGTTTTTTTTCCTTTTTCAAAGCCGATCGCAGCAGGAGAGTCAGCTTCTCAAGCGCCCTTTGTTTATTCATCCACTGGCTTCTGGACTCCTGCACAGCGATTTGCAGAATTCCTTCGGCTGAAATCATAAAACCAAGTTTTTGAAATATTTTGGATCGATTCCGGTCGTCCAGCGATTTTGCATGAAGGACATCGAAACGCAATTCTACACGAGTTTCCAACTTATTGACGTTCTGTCCTCCCGGTCCGCTGCTGCGTGATAAACGAAATTTTATTTCTGAAACGGGGATTCGCAGCAGCGGCGTAATATCGATGAATGATCCATTCATTAATGCGTATTTAAATGTACCGTTTTTTTGTAGCCGACGGCGTTGACGTCGGGAACCGTCCGCGGTCACCGCCCGCGGCTACAGGGAAAATCTTGAACGTGAAGAACATGCTGAGTACATACAATTAATTAAAATAATAATGCATGGCAAGCTGCGGTAAGGGAATAACCCTGCCGTCGGAGAAGAAAGTGAATAACCCTTCAGCAGTAACGGAGAAAGAATTCTGAATCTGGAATTCTCCACCTGCACCGACTCCAAATCGAAACGGACCGTTTATCTCATTGCTGCCGGATCCCGAATATTGATAAGATAACGCAGAAACGCCGAAGAATCTGGATTTTGGCCCGCGCACAAGGTCGTATTGGAACTCCCCTCCGATGCTCATAAGAAGTTTATCGGTTTTGATAATACCGAAGATGGCTTCCAGCGATGCTTTGGTCGGCAGATGATCGCGGAAACTTATGCCGACACCGGATGCCCAGCCGGCAGAAAGACCGAGTCCATAAACCGATTTTCCAAAATTATCCGCATTCGACAATCCGCTCCAGCTTACCTGCGCGTTCAACGCTACCGGTATGATGACGAACAGGGCTGTCCACATTAATTTTTTCATATTTTCTCCAAGTTTCGAAGGCTGATTCAATGGAAAGATACGATTTTCCGATGAAGAAAAAAAGAAAATCAAGATGAGAAAACCGATAGAACAGAAAAGCCGCGGATCGACGTTTCACCGCGGCTTTTCTGTTTTGTATGCTCTTTACCTATGCAATTGTTACGAACTTCTCTTTCTTCGCTCCGCAGATAGGACATTTTTCCGGAGCATCGTTAAACTCGATATGCCCGCAAACCGGACAGAGGAAAATTTTCGTAACGGCAAGATCTTCTCCCCGCTTTGCAGCGTCCAGAGCAAGCCGGTAGAGCTTTGCATGAATTGCTTCCGCCTGAACTGCGTATTTGAACATGCGTTTCGCCTTATGATCTTCCGATTCTGCCTGCTGCAGCATCGGCGGATACATAGTCGTAAACTCGTAGGTTTCGCCGTCGATTGCGGCCTGAAGATTCTCCACCGTCGATTTTATTCCCTCGAGGGCGCCCAGATGCCCCGCTGCATGTATCCGTTCTGCCTCCGCTGTTGTACGGAACAAGTGCGCAATATTCGGCAAACCTTCTTTGAGAGCTGCCTCGCCGAAGGCGCGGTATTTTTGATTGGCCTGGCTTTCGCCTGCAAATGCTTCTTTCAAATTGTCTTTTGTAGCTGCCATATATATTCTCCTTTTTCGTTTCTCAATAATTATCTCTATGAACCGGATACAGGCGTATGATCGATCGATTCCAATTTTTTCCCTTCACGGCCGTCGGCACGCAGCAGCAAAAACGAGAAAACTAACCCAAGAACACCCAAGCCCGAAAACATCACCATGCTCGCCGTGTATGCTTGAGTAGTATCCCGCAGCATACCGTTGAGCCATGGAAACAGCGCAAGACCGAAATTTTGAATCGTTGTAGTCAATCCGAATGCCGTGCCGACTCGATTTTTCTCAACAATCAGCGGAATCGAAGGCCACATTGCCGCCGGCACCATAACGAATGCTGCGCCAAGAATAATCATCGGAATTGCAGGAGCAATCATCGTAAAAGCCATTGTAAGAAATGCCGGAACCATAAAAAGCGATCCGAGGACCATCACCGATGCGCGTCTGCCGAATTTGTCGACCCATTGACCGAAGAACGGAGCCAAAACCATCGATGCAAAAATAATAATCGTCGTCGTGCCGCCTGCAGTGCTGAACATATGAATGACATTATAAAAAACCTGAGTTAAAAAACCGCCTTCAGACCCTGCTGTGAGAGGCAGTCCCCATTTGGAATGGAAAAAGTCCGTCGAAAGAGCTGTAAAAGGGAAGATGGCTGAATAAAATGTGAGACAGAGAAGTGTAACGTACCAGTAGGATGCTCTGAATTTTTTAATATCCGCAAATACAATTTTATCCCCGCCTCCCTCTTCATGCAGATTCAAGATACGCTGGCCTCGTTTATCCATCATGACATACAGCATATTCGCAAAGAGCGATAGGACGCAGAAGAGGACAGCCGCCCACAGCGCCGACTGGTATGTACCGAAATATTCCGAGATCAATGCTTCCGTGTTAAAGCTGAAGAGCGTTCCGAGACGGCTGATCGTCAAGCCGACACCGAAAGCAAACGCCAGTTCCTTTCCTTTAAACCATCGTGTAAAAATAGCGCTTTGTGCAACAACAAGAGATTCCGATCCCCATCCGAAAATAAACCTCCCCAGAAAGAGAATCCATACGCTCGGGGCCAGCGCAACGATGGCGGCACCGATTGTGACGAGCAGTGAAAAAAGCATGCTTGCACGGCGTGTGCCGATTTTGTCGATGAGCAGGCCTCCGATAAAAACAGAAAGGATTGCTGCCACGCTGTACAGCGTATAGGTTTGACCGATTGTTTCCCTGTCGATGCCGAGCGCTTGCGTAAGAATCGGAGCTATCGCACCGATGCTGTCATAAGCGAAATAACTTCCGAATGTCAGCAAGCTGACTACAAACAAAATACTGTAGCGATAGATCCATCCCGAAGGATTGAATAATCCTTCGGGATGAAACGAGCCCTGGGAAGTTTCCGTGTCAATCGTCATATTGCTCCGTTTCGTTCTCCGGAAAAAAGGAGCGGCGCAAAAGCACCTTCTTCCGTTTATTTTACATTTTTCAAAATTGCAAGGAGGAAATTCCAAAACTTTTCCACCGTATCGATATAAATTTTCTCATCGGGAGAATGCACTCCCTCCAGCGTCGGCCCGAACGAGATCATATCGATTCCCGGATATTTTTCCCCGATGATGCCGCATTCAAGTCCCGCATGGATTGCCTTAACCTCCGGAGCTTTTCCGTAGAGCGAATGATATGTTTCCCGTGCGACTTTCAGAACGGGTGAATCGAGATTAGGTTTCCATCCTGGATATCCCTCGGCAAGTTCGACTTCCGCATCAGCCAGTTCGAAAATTGACGCATTCGTTCGGACAATTTCATCGATTTCCGAAGCGACAGAACTTCGCTGACTGGTAATAATTTCTATCTTTGCCGCAGATGTTTTGATAATCGCAAGATTCGTCGACGTTTCAACGAGTCCGGGTATATCGGCGCTCATTTTAATAACACCGTGCGGCAGCGCGGAAAGGGTTTGCAGGACTTTCTTCTGCAGCGATTTCTTAAATACTTTGCCTTTTACTTTTGCTCTTACTTCTTCAAGGACGACGTTCAGATCGGGATCGACATTGCTGATTTCTTCGCGAATAATCGATAAGTGTTGCGACGCAGCTGCATCGGCTTCATTCATTCTTTTTATCGGCACGCAAATTTGAGCCGATGCTTCGCGCGGTATCGCGTTGCTCTTATTGCCGCCGTCGATTGACGCAATACGCACACCGAGCGGATCGAGTGCAAGAAGAATGCGGCTCAATATTTTTAAGGCGTTTCCTCTTCCTTTATCTATTTCCAATCCCGAATGCCCGCCTTTGAGCCCTCTTATTTTTACGCGCACCGGCGCATAATTTGGGGGAAGGATATCGTATGCTGCTTTCCAGGAAGCGGATGTCGTTCGCCCGCCGGAGCAGCCGACATAGATATGCCCTTCTTCTTCCGAATCGAGATTGAGTAAAATTTTACTCTCTACAAAGCCGGGCTGTAAATTATTGGCGCCGGTGAGTCCTGTTTCTTCATCGATGGTGAAAAGTAATTCCAGAGGTCCGTGTTCAAGCGACCGGTCTTCCATGACGGCCAGATTCGTTGCAACGGCTATCCCGTTATCGGCCCCGAGCGTCGTTCCTTTTGCCGTTATAATATTATCCTTCCGTACCAGCTCGATCGGATCCTTATTGAAATCGTGGACAGTATCCGTGTTTTTTTCGCCTACCATATCGAGATGTCCCTGCAGGCAAACCGAAGGCATCTGCTCATACCCCTTTGTCGCAGGTTTTTTTACGACCACATTGAGAACCTTATCGCGCTTTGCTTCGAGTCCGGTTTTTTTTGCCGTCTCGAGAACATAGTCCGATATTTTTTTCTCATTTTTTGAACAGCGCGGAATTTTGCTGATCTCTGCAAAATACTTCCACACTAATTCCGGTTTTAATCCGGTCAAATCTACCATACTTCACCTCGTGTTTGATGAGTCCAATTATTTTTAACATTCAACTTTGTCAAGGTTCCAAACCTTGACAAAGTTAGACATTTACATAATAGCCGTCGGCGGAGCCGGTTCATCCGGTTTTCCCGCCTTTGACAGCGGGTTATAAATAAGATAGGCCGCCAGCACAATAAAGACCGGAATCGCAAGCCAGGATGCTATCGATTCAAAAAGTTCGACGCTCCAGAATTCCGGAATCCCGCTGACGCGGTCGCGTACAAAGACTACCGTAGCAATAAAGAGTCCCATAAGCGCTTCACCCGCAATAAGACCGGATGCTGTCAGGATCCCCGCATTTTCAACCCGCGCTTTCTGAGCATCGTTGTATCCGCGTTTGACCGCTCTCTTATCGACGATGCCGCGAATCAATCCGCCTATAAAAATAGCGAACGTCGTTTCCAGCGGAAGATACATTCCGACGGAAAACAACATCGGGCTCTTGACTTTAATCATAATAAGCGAGATTCCGAGTGCAATACCGACGATGACAAGAGGCCAAGCCATCTCGCCGCCGACGATTCCCTGCGAGAGAGCCGCCATCAAACCTGCCTGCGGAGCAGGAAGTCTCGGCCCGCCGAAGCCGCCTGTTGCAGGATGACTGGCAAGATCGGAATTGTGCAGAACGTACAGCGGGAAAAACATAACGAGACCTGCCAGAATGACGCCGATAATATCTCCGATCTGCATTTTTGACGGCGTGCCGCCGAGGATATGTCCGACTTTCAAGTCCTGAAGCATCTCGCCTGCGACTGCAGATGAAACACAAACCACCGCAGCAACACCGAGAACCGCCGCGACACCCTGGAGCCCCTTAACTCCGATAAGAACCATTGTCAATGCTGCAACAACGGTGGTGGCAAGCGTCAATCCGGAAATCGGATTATTCGATGAACCTATCATTCCCACAAGATTCCCGGAAACCGCGGCGAAGAAAAATCCGGCGATGAGCATGACGACGGCCGCCAGAACGGCGCCGAGAATCATGTTCGTGAAATAGAAATACAATCCGATCATCAAGGCAAAGACGACTGTGATACCGAGCAGTACGGAAGTAAATGGCAAATCCTTTTGCGTCCGTTCTGTGGCGCTTTTTGCAGCGGCAGATTTTCGAACATCCGCAATGCCCCGCTTGATGCCGAGGATCAAATTCTTTCGCATTTTCCACAGGGTGTAACATGCTCCAACGAGCATACCTCCGACTGCAATAGGACGAACTATATAACGGTAGAGGTGGCCGGTCAATGCTCCCCAGGCCGCAATCGTATCTCCGCCGGAAGCTGCCGTATATTTATCGATAAGCTGCGGACCAAGAAAAAAAACAAGCAGGGGAACAAAGAGCCCCCAGGCCAGCACACCGCCCGCGAAATTCAATGCTCCCAGTTCAGGCCCGATGATATAACCGACGCCGATATAGGCAGGAGTGGCGGCCGGCGCAGATATCGTCGTAATACCGCCCCCAAGTATTTTTTCCGAATCGGGTTTCAAACCCAGCTTAACGAACGATTCTTTGATTCGTCCGACCATAACCGGAAAATCGTTTGAAGAATGGAATATGCCCAAACCGTCCAGGAGTTTAACAAACGCGCCGACAGCCATTGCTTTGAACAATTGAATAGCGGCTTCCGCCCCGCGCTGTCCCGCTTTATGAATTTCCGCTGCGGCAACGGATTCAGGGAACGGCAGCGATTCGTCCTCCACCATGACACGGCGTAATATTGTTACGAACATAATACCGAGAATTCCTCCGAGGACCATCAGAGCAGCTGCAGTACAATATTCCGTAAGCATGTTTTCCGACGTAAAATTCCAGATATGTAAAATCACAAAAGCAGGAATAGTGAAGATAGCCCCGGCCGCTACCGATTCGCCTATAGAGCCGACCGTTCGTGCAAAATTTTCTTCCAGAATCGAACCGCGCATAATTTTAAGAAGCGCCATTCCGATTACAGCGGCGGGATACGTCGCAGCGATGGTCATTCCAGCCTTCAGCCCGAGATATGCATTCGCAGCGCCGAGAACAACACACATCACAAGACCGATCAGCAATGCACGGATCGTAAATTCTTTCATATTCGTGTTTGCCGGCACGTATGAGAGAAACTTCTTTTTTTCTCCGGCATTGTTCGCTTCAGCCATACACTTCTCCTTCGTTTTTCAAGAACGGATAAAAATCGCTTTTGTAATGTACCATGCCATGTGCGGATTTTCTTTCAGCCGCCGGGTCGAATACGCATACCACTGTTCGCCGAATGGTATATAAACGCGGAGACGGTGCCCCGCGCGGACAATTTCTGTCCGCTTCTTCTCTCGCACGCCCAGAAGCATTTGGAATTCGTATTTCTCATGATGGACATGCATCTCATGAAGAAGTTTCAGCGCTCCATCGATCAGAAAATCGTCATGAGTCGCTATGCCGACCTGCGAACCGCTCTCCAGAATGATGCGCAGCAATTTAAGATAATTGTCGCGAATCTCCTGCCGGCCTTTGAACGCAATGGACGGCGATTCATCGTAAATGCCTTTGCACAGCCGGAAATCGGCTTTCTCTCCCACTAAAGCGCGTATATCCGACTCGCTTCGCTTCAAACAGGCCTGAATAACCGCCCCGGTATTGTGCAAACCTTCAGCCCTCAAGCGCCGGTATAAAGAAAGTGTCGCGTCAGTGGTTGAAGAATCCTCCATATCAATGCGCACAAAAAGACCTGATTGTGAAGCTTCTTTAATAATGGTTTTTATGTTTTGATATGCAAGCTCTTTATCCAACTTTAAACCCAGTTGAGTCGGTTTAACCGAAACCCCGGACCTGAGTTTGTTTTCCTGAATAGCTCTTAGAATCCCCAAGATGCCATTTTTTACGGCTTCAACTTCCTCCCTGCTTGTCACATCTTCGCCAAGAAGATCCATTGTAGCGGTTATAGAGTTTTGATTCAGCACCTGGACTGTACGCACAGCGTCGGAAAGCTGAGTTCCGGCTATATATCGCTTGGCAACTTTTCCAACAATGGTTTTCGGAATGAGAGGAAGGACGGCAACAACAAGAGAATTAAATAAGGACATACGCTCACATGTTCATTTCCAACATTTATTAGACTAAAGTTGTGTAAATATAGCCACTCAAGGATGGAAAAGCAACAAGAAACGGGCGCTTTCATGCAGGATATTGATCATTTTCAACCATTTTTCAATGAAAATCAAATGATTTGCTGATTCGGCTGAGATCCATTTTTCGTTCTGCAAAAGTCGAAGAGCTGAGGCAGCTTTGCCGGCATACGGCTTTCTTTTGCAAAGAGAGACTTTCTATGGTTTATGCTGCTCCTCGATGATTCATTGGCCGCGAGAGCGCGGTTGTACTGATAGTTTTTAGAATTGATTCGAATTGGGATATATGCGCAGCTTACTCGGTTTTTTTTGATATTGCTTTTTCCGCGGTCAACCCGAAAAGTTTCCTATATATTTTTTAAGGCAAGCAGACCGCGTATGCAATATGGACATGAGAAATCGCAGAAATTAAAAAATTGGGACATACTTTCGCATTATTTTTCTCAGAACAGGATTTTGCATATCGGGTTCCAAAATAAATCGAAATTCCCGCTGCGTCGCCATGTTCCGCTGCTTCGCATATCCTTGTGTTTCCCTCCGTTTCTCAGTATTATATTCTCACGCGAAAGGTCTTTGAGTGTATGAGGAACAGTTATTTATTTTTTGTCATTGTATGCATGTATATGAGCTGCATGTGTTACGCGCAAGGAGTCTTATCCGATCAGCGGCAGCCGGTTTCCCCTGTGACTTTCCAAACTATTTTTTTCCCGATGTCCGATTCTGCTCAAACTTCAGTTCTTTTTCTTTACAGAATCGACAGATCATTCTTTACCGTACAGCGTATCGAATCCGCCGCATCCGGCCCTTTTGAAGTGCGCGGGGAGCTCCTTGTCGAATTGACAGACAAAAAAACTTCTGTTGTTTCGCGCCGGCATAGAACCATCCGGGAATTCGTAGAAGTTCCAGATCTATCACTGGACGCAGGAAACGACATTCAAGGTTATTTCACATTTACGCCGGCACCCGGTGAATATAAAGCCGCTGTTGAATTAAAAGACCTCTGCTCAAATCGTTTTTTTTCAGCATCGGAACGCTTTTTATGGGAGCCTCTCCCGGTCGATACTCTTGGAATCTCCGACGCAGTATTTGCTTCGGAGAATATCGACCGTTCTGCGAAAGATTCTTTAACTTTTATTCTCATCAATAGAGGAACAATTGTCCCTTTTGGCGCCTCCGGAGGCCTTGTCGTGCAGATGAAATCCAAATTTGCCAGGGATTCTATTTCTCTTGCGTGGACACTTTCCCCCGCACCCGGAGCCGACGAATACCTTACGCCTTGTTCTGGGACTGCTTTTACCGTTCTTCCTTCGGCGTACGGCCTTCGTCAAGGACACCATGCCGTATCTCTCTGCTCTCTGGGGAGTAATTCATGCATGTCCGGCATATTTATTCCGCTTCCACTGGACAAACTCGAACCTTCTTCATATTTTTTAAAGTTGATGTTTCGTGAGTGCGGAAAAGAACTCGATCATGAAATGCCATTCAAAATCGTGTGGATTAATAAACCATTTTCGCTCTCCGCCCGGAATCTTGTTCTTGAAGCTCTTCACCCTATTGCATCAGACGATGAAATCGATCAAATGTCGGCTGTGCCTGGATCGAGCGGCTGGAGAAAATTTCTTGCATTTTGGAAAAAGCAGAATCCGGACTCGACCCATGCCTTCAATCCGGTGATGGCAGAATATTACAGGCGCGTCGATGAATCGATACGGCGTTTTTCGGCCGATAACGCTGCGGATGGATATAAAAACGACCGGGGCAGGATTTTCATTCTTTTCGGCAGCCCGACATCGACGGAAAGAAAATTGAATCCGAAGAGCGATCCGATCGAGATCTGGACATACGCCAAACTGCATAAGCGATTTATTTTCCGCGACCTGCAGCAAAGCGGCATCTATACATTAACCACTGTGGAGGAGTTTTGAAACCTATTCTCGCTTTTACATGCGGAGATTTTAACGGCATCGGCCCTGAGATAGTACTGAAATCGCTTATCCATCCGTCGACGCAGCGTATATGCCAGCCGGTTCTTGTCGGTCCGAAGGCAATCTTCGAGTCTGCAGCACGGCAATTCAAATTGAAGCTCAATTTCCAGCGAACGTCTCTCCATGCCAATCTCAAAGGCATCGTGCCGGTGATCGATGTCGGAGACGGGATTGAAGCGGATATTACCTACGGCGTTCCGACCAAAGTTTCGGGAAAATCCGCAGGTGCAGCCCTTGAAAAAGCCGTAGAGCTGTGCATGAATGGAACTGTCGATGCAATGGTAACGGCTCCGTCTTCCAAAGAAGCCTTGAATACTGCCGGGTATAATTTTCCAGGACAGACAGAAATGATAGCTCTGCTCAGTCGTTCTAAAAACGTTGCAATGATGCTTATATCTCAGCAGCTCAAAATCGGACTCGTGACCATTCATACTGCAATCCGGGATGTTGCACAGCAAATTACGCGGGAAAAACTTTTTGAGAAGCTGGAGATTGTTAACACTTCGCTTAAAAAAGATTTTTTAGTTAAAAAACCGCACATTGCAGTTCTTGCCCTCAATCCTCATGCCGGCGAACACGGTCTGATGGGATCGGAAGAAGATTCGATTCTGATGCCTTTTATTGCGGAAGCGAAAGAAAAAGGGTTCTTAACCGACGGGCCTTTTCCGGCAGACGGTTTTTTCGGCTCGTCTGCATACAAGAATTTCGATGCAGTGCTTGCGATGTATCATGACCAGGGGCTTATTCCCCTTAAAATGCTCGCCTTCGACCAGGGGGTCAATTTTTCAGCCGGTCTTAAAATTGTCCGCACATCTCCGGACCACGGTACGGCGTACGACATTTCAGGAAAGAACAAAGCAAATCTATCCAGCATGCTCGAGGCAATACGAACCGCAGCAGTTATCGTGAAGAACAGGAAAAAATCATGATTGAATTAAAAAATGTAACCGTCGCGTTCGACAGTCAGCAGCTGCTGAGCGGAGTGAACTTCAGCATGAAAACGGGCGAATTCGTGTATCTCGTCGGGCAAACAGGAGCAGGAAAAAGCTCACTCATGCGCCTGTTGTATTTCGATTTACACCCGTCCGGCGGTAAAGTCATCGTCGACAAGTACGATTCCATCTCCATCACACCGCGGAAAATTCCGCACCTTCGCCGGAAACTCGGAATTGTTTTTCAGGATTTCAGGCTTCTTGAAGACCGCTCGATTTACGAGAACGTGGCTTTTGCCTTATTCGTCACGAACACGAGACGGAGTGAGATTAAGAAACGCGTCTTGTATGCACTTGCCGATGTCGGATTGAGTCACAAGAGGAATCAGATGCCGTATGAATTATCGGGAGGCGAGCAGCAGCGCGTAGTCATTGCGCGGGCGCTCGTAAACGAGCCCTCCATTTTACTGGCCGACGAACCGACTGGTAATCTCGACCCGGCATCATCGTCCGAAATCATGGACTTGCTGATGAAGATCAACTTGCGCGGTACGGCCATTCTCATGGCTACGCATAATTACGATCTGGTAAAAAAATATCCCGCACGGGTGGTTCAGATGAAAGACGGCAGGCTCTTTGATATCACGATGTTCCCGAAGGCGTGAAGTTTTGGTTTTTTTGATTGCCGGATTTCGTGCCCGGCAGAAAAATAATCAACGCACTTGTTCGATCCGGCGAATTTCCCCGTGTTCGATCATAAGCGCCCTCTCGATGCCCGCACGCAGGGTCATAAGCGACATCGGACATCCTGAACATGAGCCGAGCAGTTTCACTTCCACGATATTATCTTCCGTAATACGCACGAGCTGGACATCGCCCCCGTCTATTTTCAAATAGAGCCGAATTTTTCCCAGACTTTCCTCTACAACTTCCCGCTTGAGCATTCCAATCCCGTCATTTTCTACAGAAGAATTTCAATTTTTGGCATTTGCGGTATTCCCAAATGCTGAATGCTCACCTGTGCCGCCAACTGACGGGATATCGCATGCATTATTTTTGCCTGTTCCGATTCCGGATGCGAATGCACGATCGGATTTCCTTCATCGCCGCTGATGCGGATACCGGTATTGATAGGAATTTCCCCGAGGAACGGAACATTGAGCTCACCGGCAGTCCGCGCTCCTCCGCCGGTATCGAATATGTTTTCCCGTGCTCCGCAATGGCCGCAAATATAATAACTCATATTCTCAACGATACCGAGGACAGGAACATTGACCTTATTGAACATCATGAGCCCTTTACGCACGTCGGCAAGGGCAACGTCCTGCGGTGTGGTTACAATAACTGCGCCGGTCAGAGGAATAGTCTGAACAAGCGTCAATTGAATATCGCCGGTGCCCGGAGGTAAATCAAAAATCAGGTAATCGAGTTCGCCCCAATCGACATCAGACATAAACTGTTTAAGCGCGCCGCTCGCCATAGGACCGCGCCAAATAACCGCTTCCATCGGATTGACAAGAAAACCGATGGACATAACTTTAACTCCGTAACGCTCTAGCGGCTGCAGTTTATTTTTATCGACTTTCGGTTTTTCATGAATTCCAAACATCAGCGGCGCGCTCGGTCCGTAGATGTCGGCATCCAGCATTCCCACTTTTGCGCCGTCCATTGCCAGGGCCGCAGCAAGATTTACGGCAACCGTCGATTTTCCTACGCCTCCCTTGCCGCTTGCCACAGCGATCGTATTTTTGACGCCGGGCAGAAGCATATCTTTTTGCGCATGCGTATGGGATCGGACATTGGAGGTCATCGTAATATTGATTTCACCCGCATCTTCGATTCTGCTGCGGATCGCTTTCTGACAATCCTCAATAAACTGATCGCGAACAGGACATGCCGGCGTCGTCAATTGAAGTTCGAAAGAAATTCCGGTTCCTTTGATGGAAAGATTTTTTACAAAACCCAGGGAGACGATATCACGGTGTAAATCGGGATCCACGACAGTGCGCAGCGCCTCTCGTATATTTTCTTCTGTCAATTTTTGCATATCGTCTTTCTTTTTTTCCTGTAGAACGTTCGGTACACCAAGCGGGTTCCCGCCGTCCGGGTCATGAAACCAGCTCTCGCCCGCTCAATCGTTTCAGCGCTTCCAAATACAAAGCGGAAGTTTTAAAAATAACTGTGTCCGGCAGTTTCGGCGCCGGGGGTTTTTTATTGAATTCGATCGAGAGGAGATAATCTCGGACAAACTGCTTATCGAAACTTTCCTGCCCCCGCCCGGGAACATACCGGTCTTTCGGCCAAAACCGTGATGAATCCGGCGTCAGGACTTCATCGATCAAAAAGAGTGTTCCGTTCTCATCAGTACCGAATTCAAATTTCGTATCTGCTATAATAATGCCTTTCGTCTCGGCAAAATCAGCGCCAAACTTATAAATCTCTATGGATACGCTGCGAACTTTTTCTGCAAGTTCTTTTCCAATGAGCGAACTCATCTCTTCGAAAGAAATATTCTCATCGTGGCCGACATCTGCTTTGGTTGTCGGCGTAAAAATCGGCTCGGCAAGTCTGGAGGATTCAATCAAGCCGCCGGGCAGCGATATGCCGCACACATTTTTTTGTTTCACATACTCGTTCCAACCCGACCCGGAAAGATATCCGCGCACAATACATTCGACCGGCAGCGGCTTTGTTTTTTTGACCCACATCGACCGGTCGCTCAGTACATCCCAGTACCGGCTTGCAGGCGGAAGGAAAATCGTACACGATAGACGAGCGAAGATGATTCGGAATAATGTGCTGTGTTTTTTCAAACCAAAAATCCGAAATCTGCGTCAGGTACTTTTCCTTTGTACGGAATGCCTTCATTCATGACGACATCGAATGCTGAAATGCGGTCTGTGGCGACAATGAGGAGCGATTCTCCGAAATCATAGATATCGCGAACCTTGCCGCGATTCTTAAGGCGAAGACCGGAAAAATTTGTCTGCGTCACAACCGGAGTTAAAAAATTAGTCGACATCGTAAATTCACCTTTCGATAAAAGAACATTGAATTTGCAAAGCTCGTTCCAATCGCTGCATATATTCAGCGCGCGAAATTTCTTTAGCACCGAGGCTTTTCAGGTGCGGAGTAATGTATTGTGTATCGAGCAAAATGTAATCCCTGTCTTTCAAATAAGCCACAAGAAAAACAAGAGATGCTTTGGATGCATCGCGCATTCTGCTGAACATCGACTCGCCGAAAAAAGCGCCGCCAAGAGCGACGCCGTACAGGCCTCCGGCCATTACGCCTTCGTGCCATGCTTCAATACTATGCGCAACTCCAATCTGGAAAAGCTTAAGATAACTCTGCACGATCGTCTCCGATATCCAAGTATCTGTCCGGTCACCGCAGGAACGGAGAACGGCTTCAAAGCCCGTATCGATGCGGATATCGAATTTATTTTTGCGGACGGTCCTGCGAAGGCTGCGGGATATAATAAATTCATTCAAATCGAGGATGCCGCGAGGGTCAGGTGAATGCCATCCAATCGCTCCATCACGGCTGTCTGCCATGGGAAAATAGCCGGAGCAGTATGCGCCAACCAAATCTTTCGGATCAATGATATGAACGTCTGCAGCTTGCACGCGTTTTATTCAGCAGCGGCCGCTTCCGGCCGAAACGAATTGTCAATCTCCGAAAGAGGCGCCGACTGCCCGTGCGGATTGAATCATTTGTGAATCCAGAGGCACTGTACGTAAATTGAGAATTGCTTCTTTCACAGGAACAGAAGTTACCACGTCACCGCGCAAACTGACCATATAACCGAATTTTCCTTCTGCAGCAAGTTCCAAGGCCTTCCAACCGTATTTCGTTGCAAGAATTCTGTCGTAGGGCGTCGGACTGCCGCCGCGCAGGATATGACCAAGAACCACGGTACGGGTTTCCAGACCGGTTTCTTCTTCAATTTTTTTCCCGACTAACTCGCCGATGCCGCCCAGTCGTATGGGATCAGTCCGTTTTTTATCCATTTCTTTTACAACCTGATCGCCTGAAGCTGCTTTTGCGCCTTCGGCGACGCAGACAATACTGAACCTGTTTCCTCTCTTGCTTCGCAGGAGGACGTGTTCGTAAACCTTTTCCCATTGAAAGGGAATCTCGGGAATCAAAATAATGTCCGCACTTCCGGCAATACCTGCGCCAAGCGCTATCCAGCCCGCATAGCGCCCCATTACTTCAACGACCATTACACGGTGATGCGAGGAAGCAGTCGTTTGCAGTCTGTCGATGGCATCGGTCGCAACGGAAACGGCAGAGTAATATCCGAATGTTACATCAGTCGAAGCCAGATCATTATCGATTGTTTTCGGGACACCGACCAGCTTCAAGCCGAGTTCGGTAAATTTATCGACGATGTGCATGGTCCCGTCGCCGCCGATGGCGATCAATGCATCCAAATTCCAGTCTTGATAGTTCTGAATTGCATGCTGAGAATAATCGAGAATATCGATTCCTTTGGGTGTTTCGACGGGAAACATGAAAGGATTGCCCTTATTCGAGGTGCCGAGAATGGTTCCTCCGACATTTATAATTCCGGCTATGTCTTTCGGGGTAAGTTCCCTCATCCTGCCTTCGACAAAACCTTCAAATCCGTCTAAAATACCTATGACAGAAGCGCCGTATTGGGTCATAGCAGGTTTCGCTATGCTCCGAATAACCGCATTTAATCCGGGACAGTCGCCGCCGCCTGTCAAGATTCCAATTCGTTTTAATTTATTGTTCATTCGTCCTCTTCAAACATCATGAATATGTATGTCATCGTTCAAAAGGTACGAAAATATCCCCATCAAATCCAGATTCCCGACAAAAAGGCCTCTCCGGCAAAACGCCAAAGAGGCTTTTCAAAAATTCCGTATTAAACCGGCGCTTTTTTTTCCGTGCTTTCCTGGTATTTTTCGCCCAGCCATGCTCCGAGCAAGGAGAGCAAAAAGCCGAGTACCAATCCTACGATCAAATATGTCAGTGGAACCATAAGACGGATGATAATTCCCAGGAATACCCAATCGAGAACGACAGCAATAATCCCGGCAACTGCAGGCTCCCGTATCGTTTTCCCCGGTGATTTCATTCCGACGACAAAACCGGTGACAACAAAACTTATGACGAAACCGACAAAAGCGGCCTTGAGAAGCCAGTTAAGAAAAATCGTAGAAAGAAGAAATACGAAAAAAATATTTAAAGCAAATCCGATCACAATACCGACGAGAACCCATTTCCACTGAAAATGCGTAAGCTGCTTTTCCGCCTGAGAAGATTCATCTCCCTGCAGTTTTTCGCCGACCCATCCGCCGACCCACGAAAAACTTATACCGAGCAGCAGCATGAGAAACACACTCAGAAAAGACTCCTGAAAATCTGCTGCATGGATGCCCAGAAGAAGAAGGAGCATTAAAATCATGACAAAAGCGCCGCCAAGAGTAGCTTCCTTAATGGTTATTCCGGGGGAAAAATATCCGATAATCGCCCCTTGAATAACGAATCCAACAAGCATGACCAGCGCCTGCACTTCGGTGCTGTGGAATGTCGGTGCGACGATAAAATATGAAGCGCCGACGACAATTAATCCTGCAACAACGGAAAGGATGACCCATTTCCAATGCAGTTGAGCTTCGTTGTGTACATGATTTGACATAGGAGATCCTCCTTTATAGAAGTTTAGGTGTGGCGATGATTTTTCTTTGAATCAATATTGAAAAAACCCCCGGCAAAATCAATAAAGAAATTGTAAAGATTTTGCCGTTATGGCTTAGTAAAAGCATCAATTTGCCTCAAGTTCTCCGATTCCGGCAGGGTTTGCGAGGCGGCAATTTTTTCCGAAAGTACGCCGAATTGTTTGTCTGCCAGATCATAGTTTGTTTTTGCATTATTCAAATGTTTGCCCAGTGTATCGAAAATTCCTGAAAACTTTTGAAGTTCCGTATTCAAGCGGGCAAGATTTTGGAATATTTCTTTCGCTCCGCGTTCAATCTGGAGTCCTTTGAGCCCAAGCGCAATGACCCGCAAATGCGCATAAAAGCTGTTGGGCGAAACCGGCACAACGCGTGCGCGTGTTGCATATGCATACAGCCCATCCTCATCTGCAAACGATTCTTCCCGGATAATAGTTTCATAGTAAATATTTTCGGCCGGAATATACATCAATGCAAAATCGAACGTGCCTTCGTCCGGAACTATATATTTTTCAGAGATGGCATCGATGTGTTTTTTAACGTCCGTCTTGAATAATCGTGCTGCAGTTTTCTTTTCCTGATCGGACTTTGCATCCAGCATCTTGCGAAAATTCTCCAGCGGAAATTTTGAATCGACAGGAACCTTGCCGCCTGCAGTATGGATAATCGCATCGACAGTCTGCCCGCTCTTGAATGTATATTGTATGCTGTACGCATTCACGGGAAGAACCTGCTTCAGCAAATCCTCAAGCAGCAGCTCTCCAAGTCCGCCGCGCAATTTCGGCGCCTTGAGCATCTCTTCGAGCTTAGAAACGCTTTGCCCCAATTCTTTAATCTCCTGTGTTGCTTTGCCCAATTCTCCGAGCTTTCCTTGAACTTCCTGAATGACCTTCGCCGCTGTATCGAGCCGCTGACCCATCTGCCCGGTATTGTTCTGCAGCTGCTGTGCAACATTCCCGAGCTGCACGGTTACGACGGAGAGCTGCTGGTTCATGGTCTCCGCTGTGTTTTGAAGGCTCTTAAAAACGACATCGGTCGTATTCCTCATGCTCGTGGCAAGCGTATCTGTAGTATTTTTTAAATTTTGATTCACCTCGCCGCGCATTGCGTCGATCTGCTGCTGTACCAGCAATGATGAGGCCTCGTTTTTTCCCGTACCCGAATGCATCAGGCGAAAAAAAAGAACCAGCACTAAAAGACCTACCATAACCGAGATACTGAGAGAAACGATTTCCATACTTGCCTCTACCGAAAAAAGAATAAAGCTGTCGTCACAAGAGCGACAACGCCGAAAATAGTTTGTGCGAGCGGAAGATGATCCCGCTTGAGCCAATCCCACATCGACGACACAAAAATAACGGCCCCGAGAAGAAGGACTGTCCAGAGACAGCACATCAGAGGCGTGGATAAATGGCCGTAGTAATACCAGAGGCTCCGTTCGCGCCACATCTGCCCGTAGATGGCAATCAGATGTCCCGCATATGCCAGCAAAGATTGTCTGCTCAGCGACAGAATAAATGACTTCGTCGTTTTTCTCCGGTCTGCGTACCACCAGCAGAGAGCCAGGAACAGAATAACAATGCCGAGCCGTTCGAAAAAGAAAAATGGATTCGACCGGATGTCCGAAAATCTTCCGAGAAGTTCATACTGCCACGCCGGCGGGATAAGTCCGGCTGAAAGCATAAGGGCTCCGGCAGCCGCCATTCGAATGATACATGCTCGTTCACGATTATCCCTGCGTGCTTCGATATAAAACGCGGCGCAATAACCGGCGAGCAGCATAAAACCCATCCACGGAAAAAGCGGAAACAAAGAAAAATGCCTGCCATTGATATATGCTGCAATCGACGGATGTACGTACCGGACAAAATCGATTGAGGAAAGAAGCGGGGAAATTCCGGCGACGAGAAGTCCGGAGACAAGCAATACATGTTTATACCGCCGATCGCTCCGGATAAGAATACGCGCCATAAACAGAATGAACAATCCGACAGCGATGCATTGAAGCACATCAGCCTGATAAAACTGCAGCCATCCCGATTCCGTCGTTTCCGTTATCATTCTACGGAACGAAAAGAAAGGAAGATGCAGATAATAACCGATCACCATCACCAGGCCGATCCTCCATAGTTGATGCCGGAAATCGGAGCCGAACGTGCGATACGATTCCAATTTTCTCTGACTGGCAACGAGAAACACAAATCCGGAAATAAAGATGAAACTGGGAGCGACAAGCCCGTTGATAAAATTCAGGATTTCAAACCACTGCGTTTCACGATAGGCAGGAATCATAAAAGCATTGAAGACATGGACCTCCACCATGACCATAACTGCCCAGCCGCGCAGCAAATCGATAAAAACAAGACGGGATTTTTCTGCCATGAGCTTTCGTGCGATATCGTTTATATTCCGGCTCGATGAGCGCTTATAAAAGCTTCATCTTTTTACCGACATGATGAAAAGCTTCCAGGGCGCGATCAATGTCCTTTTTGCCCAAAGCTGCAGAAATTTGCGCGCGCAGCCGGGCTTCGCCTTTGGGGACGACGGGATACCATAGGCCTTTGATATACACTCCTGCTTTTAATAATTCCGCACTCATGTTTTGAGCAATCGAAGCTTCTCCGAGTATAACCGGGACGATCGGATGAGTTCCTGGAATTATGCGAAAACCGAGTGCGGCAATCTCTTTACGGAAATATGCAGTGTTTTCGTGCAGCCGCCGGATAATCGACCTGTCTTTTGTCAGGAGATGAAACGCGGCAAGAGACCCGCAGACAATCGCCGGAGGAAGAGTATTAGAAAAAATATACGGCCGCCCTTTCTGCCGCATATATTCGATGAATGCTTTTGAACCGCTGATGAACCCTCCGGAAGCTCCTCCAATCGCTTTTCCGAGAGTACCGACGGTGACATCGACACCCCCGGTCAGTCCGAACTCTTCAGCAGTTCCCCTGCCGGTTTTTCCGCAGACACCGATGCCGTGCGCATCGTCGACGAAAACAAGCGCATCGTATTTTTTTGCCAATGCCGATATTTCTGCGAGAGGCGCAAGATCCCCTTCCATACTGAACACGCCGTCGGTCACAATGAAGCGGAACCGGTATCCCTTCATTCGATCTTCATCCAGCAGCCGTTCGAGATCCTGCATATTGCCGTGGGTATAAATTTTGCGGTCGGTCGTTTCCGGTTTACAGAGCCGCTGGCCATCGATGATGCTTGCATGATTCAGCCGATCGCTGTAAAGAACATCCTTATACGATTCGCAACCGAGTTTTTCGTTCGTCACCGCTTGAAAGAATGCAATATTAGCTGCAAAGGAAGAAGAAAAAAGGATCGTATCTTCTACATGCAAAAATCTTGAAATGGTTTTTTCCAATTCCAGATGGATCGTCTGTGTTCCCGTCAAAAACCGCACGGATGCCAGCCCGTACCCGTAGGTATGTATTCCATCGATAGCCGCTTTACGCACGACCGGATGGTTCGACAGGCCGAGATAATTGTTGGAAGCAAGCATAACGGCTTTCTTCCCGTGCACCGTCACCGTCCCTCCCTGCGGAGACTGCAGGGCGGTTTCGTGTTTGGTTAAATTGTCCGCTTCGAGCTGCTTTAACTCTGCCAGAACCGCTTCTGTAAAGTTCATTTTCCAGCATCCTTGATTTTCTTCAGCCGTACACAGAACGACCCGTCCATGCCGTGTTCGTGCTGGAAGGTTTCAACTGTTCCGTTTGCCGCCGCCAATTCCGGCCTTACGTAGGATTGTGCCGGATCGATTGCATATTCCGGATGACGCGATAAAAATCCTTTGATAAGCTCAAAATTTTCTTCAGGTTCGATAGTGCAGGTACTGTAGACCAAGAGGCCGCCGGGTTTGACGAGGTTCGCCGCATTTTCCAATATTCTTGATTGAATATCCGACAGCCGCGCGATATCCTCCGGCTCCCGGAGCCACTTGGCATCCGGTTTTTTTGCTATGACACCCAATCCCGAGCAAGGGGCATCGACCAGAACTTTATCTGCGGGCGCAAGCTGTATGGCTGCTGCATCTTCGGCAATCAAAGACACGTTGGTTATACCTAAACGCTGACATGCTTTTGCCACCAAATTGACGCGCGTCTCATACTTATCGACGGCAATAATTTCACCTTCGTTCTTCATCAGCTCTCCGATAAACGTCGTTTTCCCTCCCGGCGCTGAACAGAGGTCGATGATGCGTTCCCCGGGCTTCGGATCGAGAAGCACAACAGGAATACCGGCGCTTTCGTCCTGGACAGAAAAAAAACCCTGACGGAAAAATTCCGATTTGCCGATACCGGCCATATGATGCAGCCGCACAAAGTTCGGCAGATATTTCGACGGTTCATATTGAATCTGATTTTTATTCAATGCATCGAGGAACGACGCACAGTCTTTTTTCAGCGGATTGAGACGCAAAGAAAGAGCGGGGATCGTATTGTTCGCAGCCATTAACTGCCGGGCCTGCTCGTATCCGTACCGCTGGATCCATCGTTTCGTCATCCAGATCGGATGAGATTCAACGACCGCGAGATGACGCACTTTATCCTCTGCCGGATCCGGATATCGAATTCCGTCCAAGTTGCGAATGATGTTTCGGAGGATGGCATTGACAAGATCGGCCACTTTCTGTCCCCGTACTTTCTTCATAAATTCGACCGCTTCATTGACAGCCGCCGACTGTGGAACCCGATCGAGGAACATAATCTGATAGAGAGCGATCCGGAGCGCATTTTTAATATTTGTCTCTGCCTTGGTAAAGTTGCCGTGGAAAAAGCCCGTCAGCACCCAATCCAGTTTCATTCTCCAGCGGACGACTCCGGTGACAATTTCATTCATCAATCCTTTATCGAGCTCGTTCAATTCATCCGAAGATAACTCGGCTTCTATAAGCCTGTCGAGATAGGCATCGGAACGCTCAAAACGATTCAATATTTTTATCGCTGCACCGCGCGCCCCTGCGTATGCACCGGCGGGCTGAATATTCTCTTTCGAAATTGTGCCGTTTTGCGTGCTCATGATGTCCTTTGCTTCTCCTCGATACCTGCACTGCTCCGTTCCTGCATGGTCGTTTCATAGACGGCTCGAAAAATTTTTTCGTCCAGAGAAGACAGTACAATACCCCGCCGTTCCATTGCTATCTTTGCAGCCGCAATCGCCTTTTCAATCGTATAAACGGCGGTTCCCTCTCCCGCAGCGCCCCACGAGAATGATGGCACATTTTTTTGAGGAAATGCCGGTCCGAAAATATTGCAGCATACGCCGACAACGGTGCCCGTATTAAATTTCGAACCGATCGCTGTCTTGGAATGGTCGCCCATTGTCAATCCGAGGAATTGCAGCCCGGTATCCACCTGCCGGTCACCGACCGTCACTTTGACTGTGCTGTAATTATTTTTGAGATCGCTCGTATTCGTTCCCGCGCCGAGATTGACCCAGGAACCGATGTACGAATGTCCGAGAAATCCTTCATGCTGCTTATTGACATATCCATGGAGAATCGATCCCTCGATTTCTCCCCCTACTTTACACACCGGACCTACGGTCGTATTTTCATAAATTTGCGCTCCTGTCTTCACCGTTGAATTCTGAAGAATTGCGGCAGGACCGAAGACGGTCGCCTGTGGATATATTTGAACATCTTTTCCGATATAGATGGGACCTTGTTCCGCATTCAGAACGCATCCCGGCTGAAGCACAGCTCCCGGTTCAATAATGATTTTCTTTTTCCCGCTGAGAAATGTGCCCGCTGCCAGTTTTCCCCGGATTCTTTTCTTCGAACCAAGTCCTTTTTCGATGAGTGCAAAATCATCCGATAATTGAGCAGAATTCTTCTGTATGAGGTCCCAGGGAAAAGATACGAGGTCGGCATCTATTTCTTCCGATGCTATGCCGGAGAAATCAGACGGCGAAAGCGGCGCCGTAATCCTTGCGCGCAATTTTTTCAGGTTTTCGCCGTGCACGGATGCGGCAACCAGATGGGTGTCGTGCATATAGACGATATCCTGCGGAGCCGCTGAAAAGATTCTCTTGAGAAGTTTTGGAGCAGCGAGAACCCTTCCGTTGATAAAGAGACATTCCCCGGAAGGAATTTCATTGACAAACATTCCCGGATTATCACGCTGAACACTCCCGGCCAAAGAGGAGCGGCATTGAAGCGAAATGCCTGCCTTCGGCGCACGCAGAAGAATTTTTTCTTTCAGCCGGAATATTCCGCATCGCAGATCGTAGACCGGACGGAAATGCACGAGCGGCAAAAATTGTGCATAATGGGAATCCTCAAAAATACAGATGTGGCCTGCCATGGTTCCCTCCTTCTCTGCGGGAGAGTGCCTTTGTACACTCTTGTGCCTCAAGAAACTCAGTGGAATAAAAAAGCGGAATGCATTCTTCCGATACATTCCGCCCTTTGTATTGACAAATTTTGGTTATGCTCCTGTAGAAACCGGTGCTGCCTCTTTTTTCGCATATTTCCTGCGAAAGCGGTCGATTCTTCCTGCAGAATCGAGAAGTTTTTGTTTCCCTGTAAAGAACGGGTGACAGCTCGAACAAATTTCTATGTGCAGATTCCCGACAGTGGAACGGGTTTCGAACGTATTCCCGCAAACACACGTGACAATCGATTTCTTATAAACAGGATGAATTCCTTCTTTCATGCGCTACCTTTCAAATTTTCTGACATTTAAGATACGAAAAAAGATGAAAAATTCCAAAAAAAAATCGTTGTCCCTTTCCGATTTTTTTTAATTTTCCTCAATATGAATAGTGCGCTTCAGTCGTTCCTCAAAAATCGTATAGAGAATAGGCACAAAAAAGAGCGTCAGAATCGTCGAAAAGGTCAATCCGCCGATGACGGCAATTGCAAGCGGCGCCTGCGTAGATTCACCTCCCAGCCCGATCGCCATCGGAATAAGCCCCAGCACAGTCGCAAGGGACGTCATGAGAATCGGCTTTAAACGCGTCTTTCCGCCCTTCACGACCGCTTCATGCAATTCTGCGCCGCCTGCGCGTAAATGGTTCGTATAATCGACCAGGAGAATGCCATTGCTCACCACAATGCCGACCATCACAATAACCCCCTGGAATGAAGTTACGGAGAGCGTTGTACGGGTCAAAAATAATGTCCAAAAAACTCCCGCAATACCGAGAGGAACTGTGAACATAATAATAAATGGATCGATGAACGATTGGAACTGCGACGCCATGACGACGTACACCAGCATGATAGCGAGTGCAAACGCAAGTCCCAAATCCCTGAATGTTTTTTTCTGCTGCTCGACATTTCCCGTTTGTTTAATTTCAAAACCGGGCGGGACATTCAATCCATTGAGCTTTTTTTGAATGTCGTCTGAAACGCTTCCGAGATCGCGTCCGACTACATTGGCAGTTACTTCGACCAATCGCTGCTGATATTTTCTATCGATCTGAACAGGGCCGGCCTTCCGTTCGATGCTTGCGATATTACCGAGCAAGACCTGCTGCCCGGCCGATGTCGTAATGGTCAATTTTTTAAGATCTTCGATTTGATTACGATAATCCTGATTCAGCCGGACAAGAATATTATATTGATTTCCCGAAACCGGATCCGTAAAAACCGACGCAGCTGATCCGTTCATGCAGATATTGATTGTATTGGATATCGTCGCGACATCGATCCCCAATGCTCCCGCTTTATTACGATCGATATTGACATGAAGTTCGGGTAAATTATCGTCGCGGCTGATCTGGACATCGGCTGCCCCCGGTACCGAATGCATGATCAATGCTATTTCTTTCGCCAGCGCGCTGCCCGTCTCGAGATCGAATCCCCTAATTTCGACATCGATAGGCGCGGACGATCCGAAATTGAGAAGGTATCGTAGTATTCCGCCGGGGTTAACGAAGGTTTGGATACCGGGGATGCGGGCAAGTTTTTGCCGTAATTCTGCAGCTATTTCAAAAACGGATCGATTGCGCGCTTCGGGAGAAACCAGTCCCACTTGAATATTGCCTGCGTGACTTCCTGAATTGCCTCCTCCGATGCCGCCTGCCGTTTTCGTATTTGTCGTTATACCTACATCGGTCACCATCACTTGCGTTTCCGGAACAGAAGAAAGAATAATTTTTTCCAGGCCGCGCGCAACGGTATCCGTCCCCTCGTACCGCGAGCCTACGGGCAATTTATAGTTGATTGTAAATCTGCTTTCGTCCTGATCGGGAAAAAATTCCGTCCCGATAAAGAAAACCAAGCCGAACGATAGGAATGCAAAGAGCAGAATACCGGTGACAATAAACTTTCGGTTGCGCATCGTCCATCGAAGCATTCGTTCGTAAGAATTCTCGATCTGTTCCAGTATATCGTAGAAAAAAACCCTCGTCCGATCGGTAAAATTTGCCGATGTCCGGTTCAATTCTTTTTCCGGCGGCAGGTAATTGAGGCACATCAGCGGCGTCACTGTTCGAGACACGAAAAACGATCCAAACAAAGCCACAGCAATCGTTATGGTCAGAGGTATGAACAACAGTTTTGCAATGCCGCTCAGAAATACTACCGGCAAAAACACGATGACCGTTGTAAGCGTCGAAACAAAGATTGGAGATGCAACTTCTTTGGCGGCATCCAGCGTCGCCTGAAGTTTGGTTTGTTCTTTATTGCGCATGTTATAATGGCGGGAAATCGCTTCTAATTCGACGATCGAATCGTCGACCAGCCTCCCTACTGCCAGCGCCAGTCCGCCAAACGTCATAATATTCAACGTAATGCCGCCGAAACGGAATAAAATAAATGTGATGAGGATCGACAATGGAATGGCGACAACGATAATCAGCGTTCCGCGCATATTGCGGAGAAACAGAATAATGATGATCATCGCTAAAATACCGCCCAGCATAGCTTCACGCTGCAATCCTGATATCGTCTCGCGTATATACACCGATTGATCGAAGGAAACTGTCAATTTAACGGTTGCGGGAATTCCCGTAAGTTTCGGAACATTCCGGATGACATTATCGACAACCTCAACGGTATTCGCGCTCGACATTTTCAGTACGCGCATCATAACACCCGGTTTTCCGTTGACACGAACGATTTCCGTCTGCTCCTGATAGCTGTCTTCGACAGAACCGATATCCTTGATGCGGACCGGAACATTATTGACTGTTTCTACCACGATATCTTCCATCGGCCGAACGATATTAAAGAGACTCTCTGTCTTTAGGGTATAATCGAACGGACCGGTTTTGAGATCGCCGGAAGGCATAATAAGATTGGAGTTTGCGATGACATTGAAAATCGTGACCGGCGACAATCCGAGCGCCTGGATCCGGTTGCGGTCCAATGTGATATGAATTTCCCGTATTCTTCCTCCGGATACGCCCGCTGAAGCGACACCCGTAATATGCTCTATCTGAGGTTCAATCACATTATAGGCAAGATCGTACAAATCCCGCTGATCCATATCTCCTTCGACAGCTACGAGACAGACAGGCAAATTTGTAATATCGAAACGAAGGACCGAAGGCTGTGAGATACCTGTGGGAAGCTGGTTCAACACGCGGTTCACCCGCTGCACGCAATCGACCAGGCCAACGTCGGTATTTGCATTCCAATTAAAATTAACTCGAACAAGAGAAATCCCTTCGCGCGTCGTTGATTGCACATAGTCGACATCGTTAATCGAGCTGACACTCCGTTCTATCAGGCGCGTTACGCTTTGTTCCATGTCGAGCGGACTTGCTCCGGTATAATACGTTACCGTCGTGACGACCGGTATCGTAATATTGGGCAGCATATCGATGGGAAGCTGCGAGAGGGATACAAACCCGAGCAGGACGATCGTCATAGCAAAGAGGAATGTAGAAATAGGGTACCGTAAAGCGAGCCGCGTCAGCCACATAACGAACCTCGGTTATTTCTGTATAGAGACTGCGGATCCGTCTTTAACGAATTGCTGTCCTGTCGTAATTATATTTTCTTCGCCGGTCAAGCCAGCAAGAATCTCGGTGCGGGTATTCTGCTCGATCCCAATTTTTACGGGAATCTTACGCGCTTTGGTCTCTTCCACTGCAAAGACATAATATCCCGAATCGTCTTTTAACAGCGCATCGCTCGGCATGGTAATGGCTTCTGCCTTTTCGTCGACGGTGAATGATATGGTTGCAAACATTCCCGGTTTGATAACCCGCGATCGGTTTGGAATATCCACTTCGATTGCCATCGTACGGGTCGAAAGATCCACAGCTTCGCTAAAGCGGCTGACATGGCCCGTGAATGCCTGTCCCGGCAAAGCATCGAACGTGATCGAGGCTGTCCGCACTCGGTACATCTGCTGCAAATCCTTTTCCGGTATCGATACAATGATTTTTACGCTGTCGAGGTTCATCATGGTAAAGAGCGTAGTTGTGCTTGCTGTAACCAGTGCGCCTGCATCCAGAAATCTCTTTGTGACGAATCCGTCGAACGGCGCCGTAATATGAGCATAGCTCAGATGCGTCGCAGCGGCATCAAAATTCGCTTTCGCGACTTTCATCGCCGCTTCAGCATTGTCGACATCCTGCCGGGATGCAAGGCTCTTATCGGAGAGTTGTTTGGTTCTTTCGAACAATAAAAGCGTGTTGTCGTATGTTGCTCTGGTCTGCTGGTAGACCTGGTACAATTCCGTCGTATCGATTAGAGCGAGCAAAGTCCCGGCTTTTACAAAGGATCCCATTTCCACGTAGTTCCGGTCCAGATTGCCGGCGACCTTTGCATAGAGAGCCGCCTGCTGTATCGAAAGGGCATCTCCCGTATAGGATAAAACCGACTTAACATTTTCACGGAATGGCTTCTGGATTTTTACAAGCGCTATTGCCTGCCGCCGGGAATTTGCATCAGAAGATGAGACAATAAATCGAACCGCAAAAACAAGGAGAAGAAAAAGGACGGCGCCAATTCCCCAAAATATTTTTTTTTTACTCCCCAACGTTTTGTTCATGAATCTTTCTTTCTGTAAAATACTTTCCTGTCAAATACCCGTTTGTGCAGCGCCCTACCAGATGCCGATTTTTCAAATCCCGCCTGCGGTAAATCCCTCACGCCCGGCCAAAGGCGCAAAAACCCTCAAATTCACGTCATTTCCTAAACAAAACAAATAAATCATATGCATATAATATTATTTTGAGGGGGAGAATTGAAATTCGGGAAAAATAATAATTATTTCAAAGTACGCCAAGTCATTATTCTTTTCTGCCGCTTTTATTTACTGAAGCGCTGTCCTTAGCCGTCCCTTCGTTTTTATTGCTGTTCAGCTTGTTGAGGTCTCGATAAAACTGATCGAAAAGAATTTTTTGTTCGGGATCCAGCAATTTTTTTATCTCTGCGCGGGTCGAGTCTTTGATGTGCGCTATATCCTGTCTATGCGCCTCGATAACCGGCCTTGATCTCAAAAAGAGCGAATCCGCTTTAGCCAGTTGTGCATCGGTAAGCTTGACCCGTTCCTGAAACATCTTCATGAACTCAACGCGCGTCAGGGGTCTTTTAGGTGCGAACAAAGTGGACGAGAGAAGAACTCCACAGAGCACTCCCAGCAGAAAGCTGAAGATGATAAAGAGAATGGTTTTAGTTTTAGGCTGCATAACGATTTCCTTTGCTATTTGCTCATCACAGTCAGAGGCGTATTACTTTTCAACGATTCGTCTCCCGCCAGCAGAATAACCGATGCAGCCGAATCGCCGGTTACAGTAAAAGCCGGTTCCGTAATGGCGTTCATCTGATCAAAACCTTTGACGCTCGCAACAGCAATCCAGACTGCAGCGACACCGCTGAGAAGCACGACTGTCCAGCGAGCAGCTGTTTCGACATCCGACCACCGGACTTGAGTTTCTTCCTTTTCACGCAGTCTGTCCAGCACATGCATTGCAAAACCGGGAGAAACCTGCACATGGGCTTCGTGGCGTATATGCTGATGGACAAGCTGGATCTCTGTCAGAAAATCCCGGCATTCTTTGCAATCGTTCAGATGCTCTTCGGCCATCGCACGTTCCATATGGCTGATTTCCCCATCCGCAAACGCGGAGATTAAAAGCCGTAAATCGGAGTGTTTCATACCTGCTCCTTGAAATATCCTTGCAATAGTTTTCGCATTTCCGACCGAGCCCGAAAAAGACGGGATTTTACCGCTTCCAATGAAATGTTAAGGGCTTCTGCAATTTCAGTATAACCGTAATTTTCATATTCACGCAAAATCAATATCTGCCTGTGCTCCTCTGAAATTTTCTGAAGCGCAAGCCGGACAACCTGCCGGTCTTCCTCCATAATCATTTCATCCGAAGGCAGGATGTTCTGTTTTTCCTTCCGGTGTTCTTCGATCCCTTCTTCCGTTAAAAAATCCAGCGAAAGTATGCGTTTAACTTTTCTTTTCCGGGTTTCATCGATGCAAAGGTTCATCGTAATGCGATACAGCCATGAAAAGAACGGAGCATCGAATGTAAAACGAGGCAGGGAGCGGTACGCCCGGATAAAAACTTCCTGCGCCACATCTTCCGCATCATCGCGGCTGCCCAGCGTTAAATAGACAATATTAGTAATTTGCCGCTGGGTACTTTTTGACAAGTTTTTCAAAAGCTTTTTCGTCGCCGGCTTGTACGGCCCGAACCAGCTCGTAATCTTCTGCTGCCTGTCGTTCAACTTTCATCGTATAAACGAATCATTTCCTTAAATGTTTCTCGTCATCAGTATATAAAACCGTGCTCATCTTTTCCTTTCGGGAAGAACCGCACAAATTTATCTGAAAATTCTTTCATTTCCGACATCCGGATATCATTTATAGACCCTTAATCTCCGGCTTCTTCTATGACTCCTCCGCCGACGACGTCGTCGTGATCGTAAAACACGACTGATTGGCCCGGCGTAACGGCTCTTTTCGGCTCCTCGAATATGATCCTTATTTTATCTTCTTTTGCAGGATAAATCGTCGCATCGGCAGCTTCATCTTTATAACGCACCTTTGCCTGTACGTGCAAAGGCCCTTCAATGCCGCTGAGCCCTACCCAATTGATCTGTCCGGCAAGAAGTGAGCGATGGAATAACTCTTTATCCGGTCCGATTCTCAGCGTGTTTGTCCTGCTGTCGATTTCTGTTACGTACATCTTTCTGCCAAATGCCCCTATATTGTGCCGCTGACCTATCGTATAGAACGGATATCCCTGGTGTTTCCCGACGACCTTTCCCTCAAGAACGATATCCCCGCCCGCAACCCTTTCCGAAAGATTCTTCACCCGTTCCGTCAGAAAACGATCGTAGCGATTATCCGGAACAAAACAAATTTCAAAACTTTCCTGTTTTTGAGCATTCCGCAGCCCGAGGCGCTCCGCAAGAGCCCGGACTTCCGGCTTCTTTTTACCGCCCAGAGGGAATAATGTCCGTTTCAGTGCTTTTTGGGAAATTCCCCACAGCGCATACGATTGATCCTTTTCCTCGTACAGATCCGCGTGACAGGATGGAGCGATTTTTTGTTTCGTCGAAGCGTACACGAGCATAATGACCTGTGGCTATGAATTGTGCGCCGAGTGCATCAGCTTTTTTTAGCAGCGCCCCCCATTTGATCTCCCGGTTGCAGATAACGCATGGATTCGGTGTACGGCCTTTTAAATATTCGTCGACGAAATTTTGGATGACCGTTTTGCCGAACTCTGCGCGGAAATCGACCACATAATGCGGAATATCCAATTTTGCTGCAGCCATCCGCGCGTCGTTGACTGCACCGAGTCCGCAGCAGCTCGCTTCATTTTCGATATTCCCTCCGACTTCGTCGTACTCATACGTCTTCATCGTTATTCCAATGACACGGAATCCCTCTTCGAGCAGCAAAGCCGCAGCCACCGAAGAATCCACGCCGCCGCTCATCCCGACGACAACCGATGGACGATCTTTTTGTTCCATAGAAGAAAGATACAAAAGAATTTCTGAGGAAGAAAATCACCATATCGGGAAAAAAACAATTGTTTCCATTGAAATAGAATATTTTATAAAGAAGTTCTCAAGCTTACCCGGTTCTGAATAAAATCCGATAAACGCGGGATAGATCAGCATATAGAAACGGGATAACTAAAGAACTCAAGAACAGCAGCACGTTGAACGCTGAACCTTTATTAAATTGAATAATCGAATTGAATTCCGACTCGCCGAAAAATCGAGCCGTCGATCCTATCCTCTCCCGAACCGATCGAATCGACAAAGTTTTTTTTGAGCTGCAGATATTTCACACTCAGCACGCCTTTCGGAAAAAGCTCCGCACCCGCGATCAGATACCATCGGAAACCCTCTCCGTACAGCGCAGTGCTGGCTGATGCGCCGGGCAGGTCTGCCTCGTACATGTAAAGCCGGGAATCGTAGGAAGACGTATGGAAAAAGGCGAATCGCATATTGACGCTCAATCCGTGGAATGGCTTTCCGCCGATATCCTGCAGCAGAAGAATTCCCGATTCGCTCTTGACCGCTCCGCCGTAATCCACCGAGACACAGCCGATCCTGCTCATCGTCTCGATCCCGTGCGCAAAACGCCAGAGCATATCGATCTGAAAATTGTTTTGGATTCGCGGAATGACAAGATCGATTTCACGGCTGGACAAATCTTCAGCTTGATCGATAACTCTTGTCCTCTTGCTTTCAAACCGGATATCGATTTCGCAATTTCGTCTGACATCACACTCTGCGCCGGCCATACAGTCATATCCGGCATTATTATAGAACAATCCTTTTTTCTCTCCGCCGCAGACGAATTGATCAAAGAAAGAAAGAATTCGGATTTGTTTGATTGCGGTCCATAAGAATCCAGCATAGATGCCGCTTTCTTCTTTTCCGCCGCTTCGTTCGCTGAACGCATTGCCGTAAGGACTCTCATAATTTTCTGCATAGCGGCGTGCGAGAAGCGTTATGAGGAGAACCGGGCTCGGCCTTATCTGGACTCCGCCGAGAATTGCTGTCCGTTGATGAGCATCACATGCTCCTTCTCCGAAAAAGTCGTATATCGAGGTCGAATAGGCAGCATTAACTCCTGCTGCGCCGGATGATGTTTCGGAACCATCGGCCGTATCGGCTGAAATGCGGGGATTATCGTACATGACACGATATCCGCAAAATCCCAGGTGCAGCTTTTCCGACGCATTGGTCTCGGCACAAAATCCGTAGAGACGCTCCATAGATGAGTGCCAATTATGAACGTCGCTCTCCGTTCGGAACGTTCCGCTCTCTTCGATACTTTGAATGACCGAATTACTGTCGCAATGCGCATTGAGAGGCTTGCAAGAAGCGAAGAGCTGCACGTGTATATCGTTAAGCGAGACATCCGCTGCACATCCCCTCAAGTGATAATTTTCATTCGTGGAGAGACTCGAATGGATTTCGCTGGAATTTTTTCGTATCGAGGATGTCTCCTCTCCCGCTTTCGCAAATCCCTGGTAATGCCACAGCACTAATCCCTGTCCAGCGCCTGCCGTATAATCGCCCAGAAGGACCGAAGAAGAGATACCGGGAAATGAAGCAAAACAATATCCTCCGAAAAATCCGTTCTCCATCCGCTCCCCCGCGTCTTTTTCCGATGTCATTCCGATTCGCAATTCCGAACAGACGTTCGACCATGAAGCCGGCGGTTTGATGCGGACGGTCAGCTTGCTGCGAAAAGCGTAAGGATCTCCCAAGAATTTGCCGTCGAGAAATCCAGCGCTTTCCTGCAGATTGCGAAAAACCGTTTGCCGGAAACTCCCTCGTGTTATCCGAGCAACTTCGGCCTTTCTGAAGACTGCACACCGTATGAGAAGCGGAAGCATTTCCCGCGTCATACAGTCCACCTGTGCCAGATCGGAAAATTCAAGAAAAGGCCGTGCAGCACGGCGCTCGATAATGTTTTTGAGCAAGCAGCGGCGTCATTCCCGGAATACGGAGTAATTCTTCCTGAGATGCCGTATTCAAATCGATCGGCGCTTCATCCCAGTCCCTCACGAAATTTTCGTATGAAGTGGCGCTTCGATCGGGGTCTGTTCGAAGAGAACGCTCAAGTACCTGCAGATGGAATTTCAGCGGCTTGTTCATCTTCTGTTTGCGCGAACAGCGGCGATGCATCGATGACAAGGCATAGACAACAAAAAACGATATGAATGTTTTTCATAAGGCGAATCCGATCTCAATTTGGTCTGTCCATCCCAATTCCGTATGACTGTACCCGGCGTAACCGAACTCGAATCTGCCGATAAAGTAAGAAACTCCTACACTGAATTTTTCCGGATTCATAGCAATACCGGCGCGTACGGCCAGGGTATGGAGTATAGTCTGTTCGATTCCGGCTTTTATGATCGTTGAAAAGCCGATGTCGTTTTCCATTTCAATACTGCACACAAAGGACGGAAGGGGTAAATATGCAATACCTGCGGAAAATGTCTGGGGCAATTTTTCATGATTCGCGAAGGAACTCAACGGAAGGACATTGGCTGCCGCACATCCGACGCGGAGACATTCTCCGAACAATCCCAGAACTCCGATATCGAGCCCGGCTGCTTCGGCAGTCCCATAACGGGCGACGTCGATCCGATGCCCGTGCAAAGACGCTCCCACGCAGAGGTGCGGTACAAGAAAAGCTCCAGTCCCGAGATAGAGAGCGGTCTCGCGATAGAGATCGAAGCCGAATTGTTCAGCGGCAAGAGCAGCGGTAAAACCGGGAAAAGGCACAGCGCATGCGAGAGCACTCGTTCGCAGTTCCGGCAGTCCGAATTGCGACGGCGCGAGAAAACTCGCAACCTCGCATGTATGAATTTGTGCAAGCCCGGCTGCATTATAGTATAATGCCCAGGGTTGGTCGGCAACCGCCCCGAATGCATTGGCCATTCCGATCGCTTTTATTCCTCTTCCGTTTTGTTCACCGGCGCCGCTGGCCTTGTGCAGAAAGACAAAAAGGCATAAGAGGCAGAAGAGAAGAAGAGAAAAATGTTTTTTTACTTGATGAGCCGGCTGAAAATATGTACATTCCCCTTGTAGAATCATGGAGAAATATCCCCTATGCGAAGCACCCTCGTTCTTTTCGTATCCCTGACGATAGTCTCGGCTGCCCTCTCTCAGGAGCTGACGTGTACGGTTACCGTTAATGCCGACAACGTCGCTTCGTCGCAGCGAGATTATTTGAAGAACTTCAAATCCGACATCGAACGTTATCTCAACAGCACCCGTTTTACATCGGATGAAGTAGAGAATAAAATAACCTGTTCCTTCGACGTCTTTTTTAAATCATATTCCGGCAATAATCAATATACGGCACAGGTTTATATCACAAGTATGCGCCCAATTTTTGAGGGACATAACAAAACGGACAGATTCTCGCAGATAATCCGTATTCTCGATGAAAACTGGGATTTTACATATACTCCGAATCAGCGAATCATTCTGGACGATTTTCTTGTCGACCCCTTTACGGATTTTCTCAATTACTATGCGTACATCATCATCGGCTTCGATGCTGAATCGTTTGTTCCTATGTCCGGAAATAAATATTTTCAAAAAGCGCTTAACATCTGCC
The DNA here is from genome assembly GCA_963778945.1 of Ignavibacteriota bacterium. GTDB lineage: Bacteria > Bacteroidota > Ignavibacteria > UBA10030 > UBA10030 > Fen-1254. Next base: position 51,927 of record CAVZWL010000020.1, on the reverse strand, counting down.
ATCGTGAAGGCAGTGCACCGAACGGCAAAAACTGGCAGTCCTCTTCGAGCAACTACAATCGCTTCGGTCTTGCAGACGAACTCAACAGCCCGACATACGATTCGTTTCACACCGCGTTGAACAGTTATTACTTCGACGGCATCGATTCCGTTTCAGTCAAGCCGGCGGCCGCTTTTAACTCGCTTCTTGAATCATTGCAGACTCTCTCCACGCTGCGCCGTGAAAACCCCATGAGCGTTCTTCTGCGTCAATTTTTCGACGCAAAGTTCAAAGAAATCGCAGAAGTCTTTTCCACTTTTCCGAATCGGGTAGTTTATGATCAGATTTCCCGTTTCGACCCTGAACACCGCTCGACTTATCAGGAATGGCAGAACAAACCTTAACCCTTTTATTCCAATAAACGCGCGGAAAGAATCGTATCGCCTATCTGAATGCGGCCGGCGACATCCAGGCCTTGAACCACTTTTGCAAAAATCGTATAACTTCCGTCCAGGTGCATTGCCGGCCAATGTGTCATAAAGAATTGGCTGCCTTCCGTATCTTTACCGGCATTCGCCATGCCGCAGGATCCTTCTTCAAAACGTGCAAAGGAAATTTCTGTTCTCACTGTATATCCCGGACCGCCCCACCCATCGCCGCGCGGATCTCCGCTTTGAGCTACGAAATTAGGAACCACTCGATGGAAGACCAATCCGTTATAGAATCCTTTTTTAACAAGTCGTATAAAATTCAATACGGTGAAAGGCGCATCGTTTTTCTGCATCTGAAGGATAATTGTACCCTTCGATGTTACAAGTTCGACTCGTTGATTTGACTTGATCGACTCGAGATCCGACCAGTCCCGATTCGTTCGCTTTTCTATTTCTTGCTGAACGAGCGGTTCTGAAGGAGCCGTTCGTGTAATCTTTTCCAAAACCTGCCGCACTTCCCTGGCAGCAGGGAACGATGTGCGACCCGTCATCTCCTGCAAACAGGGAACGCTCTGCTTTCCGCCGATCTGGCTTATTGCAGCGATGATTGCAATCTGCGTTTCTCGATCGTCAGGTGAATCAAAAGCTTTCGATGAAGCAGCGAAATTTTTTATCATTTTTTCTTTCTGCTCTTCCTTCGGCACGATCCATCCGGCAGAGGGCTGGCTGAAAAGATTAGCCACGACTGTCGCAACACCCATATCGGTCCGGCGGAGCGCCTGATCCGCTTTTTCGAGAACGACGGGAATAAGGTTTTGAATACCTGATGAATCTACTCCCATGGCGACAAATGCCTTCAAGGTCAGAAATTGGCGGGCATAGTCCCATGCAGCCATTGAAACGGGAATTGCACTGTCGTTCAAATGTTCGATGATAAGATCCAGATGTTTTTTTGTAAAACGCATCGCCGCAGCTTCAATATATTTTTTCTTGAGAAAGAGCGTGGTATTCGGATCCTGTAGAATAAAAGCGTAATCGTCGATAAAGTCCGGATAATGTTTTCCCAGCACAACCAATGCTTCTCCCCTCACAGCGTCGCTTTCTGTTTCTTTCGATCCGATGATGCGCTGCAATTCTTTTCCAACGGCCTCATAGGAACTCGATCCCTGCAGCGGTTCCACGGCGAGGGCTTCAAGATTCTGAAACATTGCAATGGTGCAGTGGTCGTTTGCTTGCCTGAGATAAGGAACGATCTTTTCCATTGCCTGGCCGCCCGAAAACTGAAGAAGCGTCCTCGTCTTTGTTATCTGAACAAATACTCTCCAGTCTTTCAATCTGGTTTCCGTGGATTCCAAAGAATCAAGAATGGCGAGTGCATTTTCAGCTCTCGTTCGAGAGAGCAAAGTCGCAAGATTCATTCGGACAACCGGATCCAGATCTCCTGCAGCCTGCAGAAGAAGATCGTTTTGTTTCAGAATTTCAAGATCGATCAGGCCGTACGGTGCCGAATGCCAAAGTGCATACAGAGCAGTCCAACGCACAACTGAAGAAGTGTCGGAAAGCATATCAAAACACGACCACACAAGGCGTTCCGATTTTATTCCGCGCAAAGAGAAACGGACAAAACTTAAGGCAAGCCCTTCCCGCGAATATTCCTGCATATCATTGACGGTTAAAGAATCGAGAATTTTATAGTCGCCGCACCGGCCAAGCGCTTCCATCATCGCTTTTTGCGTCCCCGCTTCTTTTTCTTTCAGCAATGCAGCAAACAAATATTGAGCTGAAAGGGAATCCCCGATCAGACCCAGCGCCAGCGCCGCTGCCGAACGCACACGCGGAACAGAATCGGCGAGAAGCGGAACAACAATGCGGGCAGTTGTATCTTCCTGGAGATTGGCAAACGCAATCAATGCGCGATATCTGATGTTCGGGTCTGCCGACGATAAATATCCGGCAAGTCTGCCGCCGCCTGCGGATCGCTGGTCTTCAAGCTGAAGAATATCTTTTTCTTGTGAAGATAGTTCCTGTGCCCGGACGGAGCTGGAGAGAGATACAAGAAAGCTCAGAACAATAATTTTTTTAAAAACGTTCATAAAATTCTACGCACATTTTCGAAGGAAATGCACATCTTTCTTTATTTGTTGTGAATGATGATAGAATGACCCTGCCGTCAAATTATTATTCCGCGGTGAAACCGCTCGACATCCCCTTCTGTGTTCGTGTATTATACTCCAACTTTTTTGATATGTCAAGGAAGAATTCTAAGAAAACAGGATTCAGGAGACAGGAGATAGAAGTCAGAAGTCAGAAGTCAGAATAGTTCTCAGAATATCATTCCAGAGCCGGAATATTTAAACCAAACAATGATGCTGCGTTGGATGTCGTTGTGCGGGCCAGGTCTGCAGCATCTACCTGCAAAGCATCGGCAATGACCTTTGCAGCGAGTGCGATATTCGCCGGTTCGTTGCGGCTTCCGCGTAATGGCACTGGACTCATATACGGAGAATCTGTTTCCAAAAAAAACCGTTCCATCCCCAATCCTTTGACGACATCGATAGAATTCGATTTTTTAAATGTTACATTTCCCGTGAACGAGACCCAAAAACCCATCTCCCGAACCCGCAGGGCATCTTCCACGGTGCCCGAAAAACAATGAAAGACTCCCCTTCGGGGCATGCTGCCCGTCCGCCATGCAGGATATTTCCTTACGGTTTGGGCGGCAATCTCGCATACATCTGCCATCGATTCCCGTGTATGGAATACACACGGAAGATTCCGCCGCGCTGCAAGATCGAGCTGGGCAGCGAGCATTTCTGCCTGCTTTTCCCGCGGCGAATAATCGTAGTGGTAATCGAGTCCGATTTCCCCTATCGCAACGACTTTCGGATGGCGGCTTAACTCTGCCAACTCCCTGAGAACTTCATCCGAACCGCCCGATGCATCATGCGGATGAATACCGACACAGGCCGAGATTTCCGGATATTTTTCTGCCAGCGCCGCCGCTTCCCTGCTTGTTTTTAAATTCGTTCCTGGAACGATGATAGCGCAAATTCCGGATGCCTTTGCTCGATCGAGGACATTGGGAAGGTCTGTCCCGTATTCTTCGAAAAAAAGATGGGCATGGGAATCGATATACTGGAGCATGATGTGAAATCCTTTTTTTCTTTTTAGATAATACGGCAAACTTCATGCGAATTCAAGTATTACCATTTTCGTGCACCTCAAGTCGTTGGAAATTTTGGCTCTTGTGCGTATATTCAAACAATATCAATTATCATGATCGATCGCCGCAGATGAACGCAATTGAAAATTCCAGTCAACAGCGCCGCACATATGACCATGCATATGTACGGGGTCTTTTCGATTCCATCGCGCACCGGTACGATGCGCTGAATCATATACTGAGTTCCGGCATCGATATACTCTGGCGGAGGCGGGCCGTGAATCTCCTGAAACCCATGAAGCCGAGATTCATACTTGATGTTGCAACCGGGACGGCAGATTTTGCAATCGCTGCTGCGCGCATCCATCCCGAATATATTACCGGCATCGACATTTCATCAAAAATGCTGGAACTGGGAAAAGAAAAAATTGCAGCCAGGCGTCTCGATACATTGATTACGCTGGAAATCGGCGAAGCGGAAAATTTACGTTTTCCTTCGGAGTCATTCGATGCTGTGACGGCAGCTTTCGGCGTGCGGAATTTTACAAATCTCGAAAAAGGATTATCGGAAATCTACCGCATTCTCCGGCATAAAGGGGCCGCGGTTATTTTGGAATTTTCCAAACCGGAACATGTTCCCGCGGCCTGGTTCTACAGAATCTATGTCGGCCAAATCCTTCCGCGTATCGGAGGATGGCTTACGCGCAACCGGAGTGCATACGAATATCTGCCTACTACAGTGTCGGAATTTCCGGATTCTGCGGCATTTTCAGCGCTTCTTTTATCTGCCGGTTTCAGTACGGTGCGCTGTTTTCCGCAAACCTTCGGCATTGCTTCCATTTATCTTGCAATAAAATAGAGGTTCACAGAATGACTGATAGAATCATACATGTAGGACATAGTCCCGATCCGGATGACGCATTTATGTTCTACGGTTTATCATCGGGCAAAGTAAAACTCGACGGCATTACCATCGAGCATCGGCTGGAAGATATTCAAACCTTGAACCAGCGCGCAATGAACCGGGAATTGGAAGTAACGGCAATTTCCGCGCATGCCTATCCCTCCGTTGCAGATTATTATTGGATTATGGCAACCGGTGCAAGCATGGGAGAAGGATACGGGCCGGTCATCGTTTCTAAAAAATATAAAACGCTTGAAGAACTGAAGGGAAAAACTGTGGCAACACCGGGCAAGCTGACGACGGCGACACTGCTCTTTAAAATTTTTACGGACGGAATCGCTCATGCCGATATTCCCTTCGATCAGATTATGCCGCGCGTTGCATCCGGAGAATTCGATGCCGGACTCCTTATTCACGAAGGCCAGATTACATATACAGCCGACGGCTTTTATAAAATTCTCGACTTCGGTGAACTGTGGAAAGAACAGTACGGCGCGCTTCCGCTTCCGCTCGGTTTGGATGTTGTGCGGAAAGATCTCGGCGAACAGCTTGCCCGGCTGCTTTCGGACGGTCTTAAAAAAAGTATTCATTACGGCTACACGCATCAGGAGGAAGCAATTCCGTATTCGCTGCAATACGGCAGAGGCATCGACAGACAGCTCGGGTCGCGCTTTGTTAAAATGTACGTCAACGAATTGACTGTCGATATGGGGCAGCGCGGAAAAACAGCGCTGGAAACTCTTTTTCGGCTCGGAGCGGAGAAAAAACTTATTCCGCCTGTTCCTTCAATAGAGCTTTTTTAAGTGATCGGACTTTTTAAAATATTCGATGCCCATGTTCATCTTTATTCGGGCGCATATTTTAAGTACCTTATCCGGCAAAAGCCGAATCGGCTGGATATTGCTTCGGAACTGCGCTCGCTCGCTGCAAAAGGGCATATTGAAGTACCGGGGGACGACCCGATTCAGCTTGCCAAGCGGTGGATTGAAATAATCGACAAATGGAAAATCGAACGTCTCATGCTTTTCAGCAGTATCCCGGGTGATGAAGAATCCGTCGTAAAAGCCGTCCAGGCATTTCCCGATCGATTCAGCGGCATGTTCACTATCGATCCGAATTCAAATCTCATGATGGAAACTGCCGTCAAGCGTCTCAAGGAGGATAAGCTGAGAGGTGTCGTCATGTATCCGTCGTTTTCGCAGCTCAATGTTTCCGATGAATGGCTCCTTCCGCTCTATAATCTTCTGCAGGAGTGCCGGAGCATTATGTTTGTCCAATTCGGAAAATTGATCATTCGCCCCCGCGAATACGCCGGCATGGCTACCGTGACAGAACCGTCATATTCCGACCCCAAAGACCTTATACCCGTAGCAAAGAAATTTTCCGGGGTTCGATTTATTATTCCCAATTTTGGCGCAGGAAAATTCGAGGAAACCCTTGCCCTCGGAAAAGAATGTCCGAATGTCTACGTCGATACAGCCGGTTCGAATTTATGGACACAGGAGCACCCATCCAAACCCGACATCAGGACGGTTTTTCAGAAATTTCTCGACGTGTTCGGTTCCGGACGGATTCTGTTCGGTTCGGACTCCGGCCTGCTCCCAAGAGGATACCGGTACGATATCGTCGACAATCAATTGAAACTTCTTCAGGAAATGCGGATTCCCATCGCCGACATCAAAAAAATGTTTTATGAAAACATGGCCGGGTTGGCTGAGCCGCGCTGAAGGCAGAATTTAGAAGACAGAATGAAGGATGAATGATGAAGGATGAATTGTGAATGATTAATGTTTAATGGTAAGTAAATGGTGATAAGTAAATTAAAATCAAGAACCACGTACTTAGAATTCTTCCCTGATAAAAATTCGCAATCGTCAATTGGCAATTGGCAATTTTTCTTTTTCCCCCTTTACTTCACCATCACCATAGACTTCGTCGCCACGGAAGTTTTGCCTGACTGATCCTTCCAGATCAATCTGTAGATATACATACCGCTGGCATAATGCGAAGCATTCCATTGCTGCTCATAATAACCAGCCGGTTTTGTCTGATTGTCCAACAACGTTGCTACTTCCCTGCCCAAAAGATCATATATCTTGAGCGACACTTTGCTGTCCGTTGGCAATTGGTAACTGATTGTCGTGCTGGGATTGAAGGGATTGGGAAAGTTGTGATAAAGCTCAAATTGATTTGGCACACCGGCCTTAACGGCTATGGTCTTTGTCCATTGCTGACCTCCGGAAGTAATCAGGAAGGTCAGGTTCTGCTGCTGTCCCGTTGGAGCTTTCTTATCGATGGAAAAAGAAAATGTCGCCGATTGCTCTGTTGTCCCGGCTATTTTTGCAATTGTGCATTTTGTTGAATCGAATTTGATCCAAGTTGGAGAGCTTGTCAATGCAATAGTAACATTCGTAGCCGCTATTGACGCCGTATTTGCAATCGCAAGGTCAATAGTGTTCCCCTTGGATGCAAATGGCACTGTATAGACAGTATCCGTTTGAGCAATTGCCGTGCTTACAAACAGCAATAGTATCATGCATAGTTTTTTTCCATAGGGATGGAGTCCCATCATATATCCTCCTGGATTATTGAACCGGTAATGTAATTGCTATGAACGGATTCGTTGATACGTCCTGTGTCACCGATTGCTGCTTTGACCCATACGCGGCACGGAACTGTATCTTTACAGGCAAGAATTCCTTTGTTACGATACCGTTCACAGTTGCGCCTATTACTTTCCATCCGCCTGCATTATAGCTTAGTATGGCATTATTCAATAAGCTGCCGGATGAGTTAGTCACGCTGACAGTGCATAAGACCGTTGAAAAAACAACAGCTGCGTTAGAATCCACATTTTGAGCTATACTAACAGTGGAACCGCAGTATGTTAAGCGGAATGTATATTTTATAGGAAGCACTTCTTTCGACGCAATACCGTTTGACGTGCTTCCATAGTTTTGCCATCCTCCAGAGTTGAACTGAACGATTCCCGTATCTATTGGAGTCCCTTGGCTATTGTTGAATTGCACCAATGTTCTCACCGTCTGGAATATAACGGTTGCATTGGAATCGATGCTTTGCGATTCACTTATAGTCGCGCCATCATACGTTATACGAAAATTGTACTTTGTCGGAAGCAGTTCTTTTGTTGCCATTCCATTTGTTGTTATTCCAAAAGACTTCCAACCTGCCCCCACGGGGCCTCCGGCATTATATTGCACAATCCCTGTATCCAGGGGGATTCCAGTTGATGTCTGCAGCTGTACGATTGCAGGAATTGTATGGAATATCACTGTTAAATTGGAATCGATGCTTTGTGATTTGCTGACAGTAGCACCGTTATACGTCATACGGAATGTATATTTTACTGGAAGAAGTTCGTTCGTCACAACACCGTTTGACGTCGTTCCGAAATTTTGCCAGCTTGCCCCCACGGGGCCGGAATTGCTATTATACTGCACAATTCCCGTATCTATTGGAGTACCCTGGCTGTTTTGTAAATTTACAGCAACGTTCTTCGTTTGGAAGATAATTATTGAATCATTCTTGATTGTAACATTTGATTTTGTTTGCGTGCCATAATTATAGGTCATGCGCAGTGAGAGTTTTTTCTTTGTTGTATTGATTGTAAATGTGCCGTCATTGTTGTTCGCAGCATCTTTCCACGTGCTATCGCGATATTGAAGTGAACCGCTTGTAAGTAACGAACCGGTGCTGGAGAGAAGTTTAACTGTGCATTGAGAAATATTCGGTAAGCTTTTGAGAAGCTGCTTCGTATCTGCATTAAGAAGCTTATACGCATCACCGGATATTGCGGATCCACTGTCAGCACGCAATTGATTTAGAACTGTATTAAGCGTGCTACGAGCATCTGGAGTATCATTATTTGACATCTGCGAGCTAATGGTGCTATATAATTGGATGTAATTTTGACTTGTTGTCTGGCTTTGTATCCAGCCAAGTTTCTGCATCGCGGATACATCCTGGATGAGAGTTCGAGGCGAGACTATCTTAACAAGACTTGATTTGGCTCCTAGAGCACCATGATAAGTAAGAAGATATGTTATAACGCTGTCCTGGTCGATAGGAATTTTTATATGTTCATATCGAACTTTTTGTACATGACTATCTTTATCCCAAGGAAATATTTCTGCAAGAAAATGAAAAACCCACAAAGTATCACCAATGAATTGAATGGTATATGTGCCATCTTCGTCAGGAGTAGTCAAGAAAGATTCAAAAAGAACTATTGAAGGAGAACCATCGCCTATTCCATCAAAACCAATTGTTGCATTTGGTATTTCTTTATACCAAGTCCATTGGTTATATGGTTTTGAATATCGAGAATCGATACCTGTCTTTTTACCAGATGGATCTGTGACAATGAAATTGATATCTGATGAAACATCCATATAAATTTTTGTTTGAGAATTTATAGCTTGCATTAAACTTAAATTCAATAGAATAATCGTAACTATTATTTTCATTACTTCATTCCCTTTATTATTCGAACTTATTTTGGAATAATTTCTCTATATTTCCATATTGTTATCGAAGAAGAATCGAGGAATACGCGGTCAGGATTACCAGGGTCCAAAATTGTATATTGACCATTGCCGATCTTGCTCGTTATAAGCACCCAATGCTCATGACCGTCGTCTGGACTTATAATTTGCACAATAGATGGATATCCCTGACTAAGATTATAATCTAAAGCTCCAAGATCAGGAATAGTTAAAGGTGGATATCTATGGCCACTTCTATCATAATGAAGACCATCCCCGATCGGCTCAGATACACCAACAGGACTGTTTGGATAATTTAATGGAACTTTTTCCCATTGAACATTTCCAAAGGCATCGTAACCACTGTTAACTGGATTATCCATCCAAGTATTCAACATTGAAGGGTCAACATTACATCCAAACCCTTTCAGAGCCATTGCTACGTCAGACATAGCACAACCCTTCGCGCTAATATGATAATATGTCGTTTTGCCGTTTATTCTTGTTTTAGCGGTATCCTCATCTTTATCGTAATTTTGACCTGCCCAATAATCTTGCCATTGACAATAATATTCTCCAAGAGTATTGGCTCCTTTGAGCATAATACTTCTTGTGGGAGACACCAATGATGTACCGCTTGTTGCATAAAAGCTAATTCCTATCGGAAATCTTCCCTCAGAGTCGACACCATTTAATGCAAAAGAAACCAATCCATTATAAGCTTGTTTATAAGGAACATCAGTCAAATTCAATCCGTTTTGTCCATTACCTGTCAATTCCCCAAATTGCTCGGTCTCTCGTGAATAGAAGTTTATCGTAATCACTTTTGTGTTCGGAGAGATTGTTTTCCCGTTCTGATCTTTTAACGATACTGTTAGAGTAGTCGTTTGACCATGGATTACTTCTAAAGGGTTTGCTTTCAACAAGATATTGGTAGGAACGGAATGAACTACCATACAAGTGGCATTAGGCAAGCCACATGACTGACCATTTTGCGCTTCTGTCTCTTCGCTCAACTTCAGTACAGTTGCTTTTTGTGATGTTAAAAGACTGTCCTTATTCTTCACATTCGATCTTGACAGAAAAGCGGCATATCTGGATTTCGAGAATAATTCATCGACCATTTGCTTTCTTTTCTCTATTCTCTCTTGTTGTAATGCCCCGATTGTTTTTTTACTTGGCACAGGAGAATTATTCGTAATATTTTTATTTTCTCTCTTAGCGCCATTTATTATCGGGTTCATTGAATTGCTGATGACCGAGTAACAAGGATATTTCTGTACAACGTCTCCTAAAGATGCTGAGATTTGTACTGCAACGGAATCTGCAGTAATAGACTTTTTCGCAATAAAGTAAAATGGTCCCCAATCATTCTGTAGAGAGGATCCAGTTGCTCCGGTGAATTCCGATCGGATAAAGCCATAACTCGACATTCCATTGCCTAGCCAGACATTGAACTGTTGATCATCCGAATATGGAACGATTGAAGTACCGTCATAGCGTAACTGATTAAGCAATATTTGTGTCGAATCCCCCGGTACAATAGTCGAATCCTGGAGCGCTACATGAAAACAACCGAGTGAAACATCGATTGAACAAGATCCACAACGGTCCGGATAGTCGGTTCGGAGCGCCACAATGGGATCAATGACCTCGCTTGCAGTATTCGAGGGGTTAAATTCGACAAAGAATTTTACCGTTCCGCTTCGTGCAACGCTATAGGGCACTTGAGGATTAGAAAAGTAACCTAATTCCGCTCCATCATACAATGTTATGCTTGCGTTGCCGTCCAATGCCACTTCATTATTATTGACATCCTGTGCAATAACGGTGATATTTGTAGAATCGCCTCCCAGCATCATTGTACGATCCGATGTTACTAAAAAATGATCTGGCTTTGGCTTGTATAAAAGCACAACTGCTCTATTGCTTTGAAAACCAAATAAATTTGCAGTAATTGCCACAGAATCGACATCACCCACAAGATCACTGCCATCCCAATAGAGATTCGCATGAGAATCAGCAGGTTCTACGACGCTGATAGATGATCCTGCTACAGGAGCACCTACAGTAACGCCGTCATAATTGAAAAGATATACCTTGCCGAGAGGATTGTTATTAAGCCGGTCAAGTTTGTATGATGAAGCCTCGATTCCGCAAAATGGAATATAATTCAGATTCAAATCGTAAATGTATGGCCATGTATTTAATGTATTGGAATAATATGCGTTAATCATTCCAGGCCATCCCAAATTAAGTATACAAGTATCAGCCAGTCCCGTATTTAAGGGCACTGCCTGAAGATGTATTGTCACTGTAAAAGGATTTGCCTGCCACCATTGCCCATTCACCTGAAAATCTAAAGTTGTGGTAGTCATGGAGACGTTTGAATGAACGTCATAAACGGGATTAGCGTAACCATATCCATACGCTTCACATCCAAAAGTGCACCAAGATCCGCAACAAGGTATCTCAGTACCTGAACTAACATTTATAGAACCCGTGCTGTTGGTAACATCAGAACCGCCAATAAGGGCCGCCATGGGATTTGGGTTCACGCTTTGAAGCGTTGTTGTATAAATCACTTGACTGCAAGGCCGGCTGAGCCAGACAGTCAGATACGGGCTTGTTGGATCAAAATCACATTGAAAACAAGGGAAGTCCTTCGCTGCAGAATTTAAAATCCATGACGCAGGTTTTGTTTTATTAATTTTTGCAATTGGCACTATCTCGACCCGTTCTTTAATGTTTATCTGCGGGAAAAGCTCGTTAATGGAAAGAAGAGAAAAAACGATCGTTAAAATAATGCGTAAATTACCGTTGCTTTGTCGTAACTTCATAGTGTTTCCCTAACTGTTATACACTTGAATTCCGACAACAGAACACCCCATGGGCGTACATTGGTACATTATTCTAAAATTACATACGTGCGAATAAGCGCTCTGAACGACCCTACCTATACCTGTAGCGCTTTTCAAAGTTAATGGAAGCGATAACAATTGTCAAGAGAATCTTCGTCTTTATTCTATTACCAGGCCTATTATACTTGAAACTCGAACGCGAATTCATGTGCGAAAATAAAAATCACAATGTTGCTTTGACAATCAACGAAGATTTTACTTATTGCCGGCTTATCGCCTATATCGCTTGCTTCGCCTCTCCATGTTTTGTAAATTGGAGTCATACGGAGAAATTAATTTATGCCGCTTATGGTGAGTATTTCCGGAATACGCGGTGTTGTCGGAACAACACTCGTTCCGGAGACGATCGTCCAATATGTATCTGCGTATGCGGAATTTTGCCGCTACGGAAAAATTATTATCGGCTGCGACGGCCGCATTACCGGAAAAAATATTTCCACTCTCATCTCTTCCGTTCTGCTGCAGGCGGGATGCGATGTGATAGACCTCGGTATATGCCCTACACCTTCCGTTGCGCTTGCTGTCGAGAGGCAAAAGGCAGCCGGCGGCATCGCTGTTACCGCAAGCCACAATCCGATGCAATGGAACGGCCTTAAATTTTTTGCGCCGACCGGTCTTTTTCTCGACGCAGAAGAAAATAAAATATTTTGGGATCTGGCGAAGAATGCAGCGCCGCATTACGTCCCCTGGGACCGGCAGGGTTCGTATATTCTTCAGGAGGATTTTATCGACGAACATGTCGGCGCGGTTCTCTCTCTGCCTTTTCTCTCGAAGGATCTTATTCGGAAGAGAAAGTTCCGGATCGTCGTCGATGCCGTCAATTCCGCAGGCGGCATTATCGTTCCCCGGCTTTTACTGGAACTTGGCTGTATATGCGTCCTTCAGAATTGCGAAGTCTCCGGAATCTTTGCCCATACGCCGGAACCAATTCCGGAGAACCTTTCGTCTTTATGCGAAGCAGTCAAACGGGAACACGCCGACCTCGGCATTGCCGTCGATCCGGACGTCGACCGGCTTGTTCTGATCGACGAAAAAGGAGATCCGTACGGCGAGGAATATACCATCGCTACGTGTGCGGACTTTATACTCTCGAAGAAAGCGGATACCGTTTCAAAGCCATCTGTTGTCGTTAATTTATCGACGACGCGTGCAATCGAAGATATTGCTCAGAAATATCATGCTGCCGTTTTCCGGACTCCTGTAGGGGAAATCAACGTTGCCAAACGCATGAAAGAGGAAAAATCTCTTATCGGGGGGGAAGGAAGCGGCGGAGTGATACTGCCTGATGTTCACTATGGACGAGACGCTATTGCCGGCATCGGCATTATACTTCAGTGCCTTGCAGAATTTGATGGACCGCTTTCCGCTCTGCGCGCAAGTCTCCCGCAGTATTTTATTGTCAAAGGGAGAGTCGACCTTGGCACTTTGAATCCCGATGCAGCGCTCGACCGCATCGAACAGGCACACGCTCATGCCGGTACAATGACGAAAGACGACGGACTGAAAATAGATTTTACGCATTCGTGGGTACATTTAAGAAAATCCAACACGGAGCCGATTATCCGAATCATCGCAGAAGCACCCGCGCGCAGCGAAGCGGAAAAACTTGTCAGAATGTTTACGGGAGAAATTCTTAGTTCGTAGATCAACGTACCGCAATTCTACGTTCGTAGTTCTTGGTGCGTAGTTCTTAGTTCGGAGTTCGTAGTTGGTTCAATTGGCGATTGACAATTGGCAATTTATAGACCATTTACCATTCGCAGTTTACAGTTTGCAGTTCGCAGTTCACCATTTACTATTTACCATTTACTATTCACTATTTACCATTTACCGTTCTACAGGGGGAATCTACAATGGTACGCACGTCTTCAGGGAGTTCCACAGATATTTCCGGTCTTCTTCGGCTTCTTTCTATTCCGCGGATAGGCCCTCAAAAAATACGGTCGCTCATTTCTTATTTTGGAAGCCCATCCAATATTTTCCGGGCCGCACCGCAGCAGTTCCTTCGCGTTCCAGGAATTTACGAGGAACAGGCATACAATATTCTTCATCGAAGCGGCGATGAACAGTTCGCCGACGAACAATTGCGTTTGACCGTCAAACAGGGTATTCGTATTGTTTCTCTTTGGGATAATGACTATCCGGAACTGCTGAACAAAATCTACGACCCGCCTGTTCTTCTCTTCATCAAAGGGAACTTGCAGGATTCCGATCAGAAATCTATAGCCGTCGTCGGTACACGTCATCCATCGGCGTACGGCCGGAGCACGGCAGAACGCTTCTCGCGCGACCTGGTTCAACACGGAATCTGTGTTGTCAGCGGATTGGCGCGCGGCATCGATACCGCCGCTCACATTTCCGCATTGAAATCGGGCGGACGAACGATTGCCGTCATCGGGTCAGGTCTTGATGTTCCCTATCCTCCCGAGAACCGGCTTCTGATGGATCGCATTGCAGAATCGGGTGCGGTCATTTCTGAATTCCCCATGGGAACGATACCCGATCCGGCAAATTTTCCCCGCAGAAACCGGGTGATCAGCGGTCTGTCACTCGGCACCGTTGTGATAGAGTCCGCAGAAACCGGCGGAGCTTTAATCACTGCATCTCTGGCTCTCGACCAGAACCGCGAAGTTTTCGCCGTCCCCGGCAACATTACCGAACGGCGCAGCAGCGGCACGAACAAACTTATTCGCGACGGAAGAGCAAAATTGATTTCCTCCGTGAACGATATATTTTCCGAGCTGCAAGTGCAGCTTCAATTTTCATTCCGTGACAACACGGAGACACAGCATCCTTCTCTTTCCCCTCAAGAACAAGGTTTATTCGACATGCTTTCTTCAGAACCGCAGCACATCGATGCGCTGGCAGACCAGATGCGGAAGGCAACATCCGATACTCTGGTCATTTTGCTTTCCCTGGAATGCAAGAATCTCGTGCGTCAACTTCCCGGAAAATATTTTATACGGGCATAGAAAGACTGTCTTTCCATTTTTTTTAAGAACCCGGAATTGATTATTTTCTCCTTTTTGCTGCTTTCCTCTCTAGTTTTTTTTCCCTATACTCAATGTGCAGAGTTGCGAAGAATATGCATGTTATCGATAATACTGAATTCGACGATTCGGTCGTCCATTTGAAATTTGCCTGCGATGTGAAGTCGTGCAAAGGGGCATGCTGTACGCTGCACGGCGGCCTGGGAGCCCCGTTGCTTGACGAAGAGATTCCCATACTCGAACAATCGTTCCCTGTCATCAAGCAAAGTCTTCCTGCCGAGCACTTGAAGACCATCGAACGCGACGGCCTCTATGAAGGGTCGCCGGGGGCATATACGACAATGTGCATCGGCAAACGGGCGTGCGTGTTCGTCTTGTATGAAAACGGCATCGCATTCTGTGCCTTCGAGCGCGCCTATCGGGGCGGCATTCTTCGCTGGCCTAAACCGATTTCCTGTCATCTTTTTCCCCTCCGGCTGGATCATTTTTTTACAGACCATCTGCGTTATGAACAGATTTCTGAATGCGAGCCGGCGCTCGAACGAGGTAAAAACGAACAGATCAATCTCTCCGATTTTCTTTCCGAACCTCTCAAGCGGCTCTTTGGCGATATATGGTACGAGCGTTTTCTTTCTCTTTGCAAAACGGAACGAACACACATCGATAATCGTTCGGACTGTAGAAGGATACAAGCGACATGATCGGACTGCAGCAGCAACTTCGTCTCGGATTAAAGCTGACACCACAGCAAGTGCAGTACCTTAAGCTTTTGCAATTGCCCACGCTGGCGCTCGAACAGCGCATTAAGATGGAACTTGAGTTGAATCCGATGCTTGAATTGAACGAAGAGCTCGAATCTTCGATTGAGCAGGATGAACCGGCTGCAGAAGCAGAGGAGGCGCCGACGAACGTTCAGGACGATTCCTATTCGCTGGAAGATTACATGAACGACGATCAGGCCGGCTATAAAAGTCCCGAAGCCGCCCGTTCCAATGATGAAGACGATTCGTACGAGCCGCCTATTGCTTCCATTGCTCCCCTTTCGGAACGCCTGCTTTCTCAGTTCCGTATGCTGAATGTCGACGACGAGTCCGTTCTTCTGGCGGAAGAGATCATCGGCAATGTCGATGAGGACGGCTATTTGCGGCGCGAGCTTTCCTTAATCGTTCAGGACCTGAACCTCACCTACGGCCTTGCCATCGCTATGGACAAAGCGGAAGAAACTCTTCAGAAGATTCTTCTTTTGGAACCGCCGGGCATTGCGGCACGGTCCCTTCAGGAGTGCCTGATTGCGCAATTGAAAGCTGCAAAGTTCTCCCATTCATTGAAAGAATTGTGCATCCGGATTCTTCACGATTATTTTGAGAATTTCAAACTCAAGCGATACGACAAGCTCGAGCATGACCTCGGAATTTGCCGCGACACGCTGAAAAAAGCAATCGAGTTGATTCAGCATATGAATCCAAAACCCGGCGAAGGCGAATTCAGCGCACATGACAATTATGTGACGCCCGATTTCGTCGTGGAGAAAGACAATGGAGATTTTATCATTACGTTGAACGACCGGAACATCCCCCCGCTGCGCCTCAACACGGCGTACAAGGAACTGCTCGCGCCTAAAGGGAAAAAAGTATCTGTGGAAACGAAAGATTTTGTGAAGAAAAAATTCGAATCGGCAAAATGGTTCATCGCTTCGATCCACCAGCGGCGGGAAACGCTTCTGAAAGTGATGCGTGCCATCATCGAACGGCAGCGGCAGTGGTTCGAAGAAGGCGAAACGCTAAAGCCGATGATCTATCGCGATATTTCGGAAGTCGTGAGCGTCGATATTTCAACCATCAGCCGTGTTGTCAACAGCAAGTATGTACAAACGGAATTCGGCGTCCACGCGCTGCGGTATTTTTTTACATCCGGGCTGGAATCTGAAAACGGAGAAGATATCTCGAACCAGGCCGTTAAGCAAAAAGTTAAAGATATCGTCGGCAGTGAAGATCCATCGACGCCCCTGAATGACGATAAAATTGCCAATCTGCTCAAAAAGGACGGCATTCATATCGCCCGCCGCACAATAGCAAAATATCGGGACCAGCTCGGTGTTCCCATCGCACGTCTCAGGAGAAAAGTTTAAATGTCTATACAAAAAGAGACCATCCATGGCACCACAATCATCGGCCTGCGCCATAAGGGTAAAGTCGCCCTCGGCGGAGACGGCCAGGTAACCCTCGGCTCGACGGTGATGAAACAGAATTCAAACAAAATCCGAAAACTTCACAACAACAAAATTCTCGTGGGGTTTGCTGGCTCAGCCGCCGACTCTTTCAGCTTGATGGAACGCTTTGAAGAAAAGCTCGAGCAATATCAAGGACAGGTTGTGCGTGCGGCCGTTGAATTGGCTAAACTCTGGCGAACGGATAAATACCTGCGCCAGCTCGAAGCTCTTCTCGCAGTCCTCGACAGCGAGCACGCGCTCATTATTTCCGGCACGGGAGATGTTATCGAGCCGGACGACGGTATTGTCGCCATCGGCTCAGGCGGCAGCTATGCACTGGCGGCTGCACGCATGCTGATCCGGCATACGAAGCTTGAGTCCAAAGAAATAGTTGAAGAATCTCTTACGGCAGCTTCGGATATTTGTATTTACACAAACAAACACTTTACTATTGAAGAATTATAACGTGGCAAAAAAACAATCGATCCAATCAAACGGCAATGAATTGACACCGCGGCAAATCGTCCGCGAACTGGATAAATACATTATCGGTCAGGATGCGGCAAAAAAATCCGTTGCCATCGCCCTGCGGAACCGCTGGCGGCGGCTCCAGGTGGCCGAAGGACTGCGCGAAGAGATTATGCCGAACAACATTATTCTCATCGGGCCGACCGGCGTCGGTAAGACAGAAATAGCAAGGCGGCTCGCAAAGCTTTCCGCAGCGCCGTTTATCAAAGTGGAAGCTTCCAAATTCACGGAAGTCGGTTATGTCGGACGCGATGTGGAATCGATCGTCAGGGATCTTACCGAAATCGGCGTGAACATGGTCAAAGCGGAAAAATCAGCTCAGGTACAGGACAAAGCGCGGGCACACACCGATGAACGCCTGCTCGATATTCTTCTTCCTCCGGTCAAGCGGACGCAGAATGCATCTCCCGATGAACAGCCGCACGAAAATCATGACGATCAGGAAAAAACCCGCGCCAAATTCCGGGAAAAATTACTGAACGGTTCTTTTGATGAACGTATGGTAGAGATCGAATTGCCTTCCATACCTGCTCCGCTTATGCAGGTTATGGGACCCTTCTCCGTCGAAGAGATGGGAATCAATCTGCAGGAAATGCTCGGCAGCATAGCGCCGCAAAAAAAGAAGAACCGGAAAGTGACCATTGCCGAAGCGCGTCAGATTTTTTTACAGGAAGAATCGCAGAAACTCATCGACATGGAAAAGGCGGTCAAAGAAGCCCTGGAACGCATCGAGAATTCCGGCATCGTTTTTATCGACGAGATCGATAAAATTGCCAGCGCACGCGGGCAGCAAGGCGGACCCGATGTATCGCGGGAGGGTGTTCAGCGCGACCTCTTGCCTATCGTCGAAGGTTCAAGCGTTTTGACAAAACACGGCATGGTTAAAACCGACCACATTCTTTTTATCGCCTCCGGAGCGTTCCATATCGCCAAGCCATCAGATCTTATACCGGAACTTCAGGGGCGATTCCCTATCCGCGTGGAGCTGAAAAGTTTGAGCGAAGACGATTTTGTCAAAATTCTAACGCTCCCCCAAAACGCTCTTCTGAAGCAATATATAGCATTGATGAAGACAGAGGGAATTACCATAGAATTCGAAGCGGATGCTATTCGTGAGATTGCAAAAATTGCCTTTGAGGTCAATGAACAGGTCGAGAATATCGGCGCACGACGGCTTCATACAATCATGACGACGCTGCTGGAAGAGCATCTGTACGACGCACCCGATGCAGTCAAATCTAATTCCCTCAACATAACGAAGGAAATAGTTCAGCAAAAACTGAATTCTATCGTCAAGAACCGCGACCTGAGTCGGTACATTTTATAAAAGTTTTTTTTATTTCACCATCGCCAGTGCAGCCGCGACCGATGGTCGCGGGGAGAGTCCGACACCATCGGTGTCGGCTGCAGAAAATTGTCCTGCAATATCCAGAGCCATTTTGTAGCCGCGACCGGCTTGTCCGACCTGCTTCATCTTCTGGCGGGTGGTCGCGGGGAGAGTCCGACACCATCGGTGTCGGCTACAGAAAATTGTCCTGCAATATCCAGAGCCATTTTGTAGCCGCGACCGATGGTCGCGGAATATTCCGACGTCAGCTTGCCCGCCGCAGGAGGGCGCCGTCGGCTACAGAGGTTGGTCGCGGAATTTTCCGATATCAGCGTCATCCGTGCATCAAAGACCTTGCGAAGGTGTAGACCTTCGCAATGTCCCCCATCCGCTGCAAAGGGACAAAAAAAGGGGCAAGTAATTCTGCCCCTTTTTTAAAAAAATCGCTTTTTATTCTCTATAACTTAGAGACGTATTTTCATTCCGAATGCCACATTCATCGCGTTGAAACTCTTCGGGTAAAATGCAGATCCGAAAGTATCTGTGGCAAAATCCAGATCGAGCACCCAGAAATCGAGTCCAAAGCCGAATGCCCAGCGCGTTATATCGTCTCCTCCGAAAACAAGACCCGTCCTCAGCGGCAGAAGCGGTATGATACGGTATTCTGTGCCGAAAGAGTATCTTGCTTTTGTCGTATTGCCGAGCGATTCATTGAAACCCTGTGCATATTCGAATGCAAGAATCATATGCCCCGGCAGAAACGATAATCCCGGTATCTTTTGCGCTTCCATGCTTGCACCTAAGCGCATCACAGTTGGTAGGGACGTCGTAAACGATCCTCCCTCTTCGTTTTTGCCTTTAAAGACATTCTTTACGCTGTCCTGGATGGATGGGGAATAGCCGGTAAACGTATAACTGCCAGTACCATAAGTGTTGATTACATTTTTATCCCACAAAATGCTTCCCACATCGGTCAGACTCCAGGAAATGAGCATGCCGTTCTTCAGTTCTGCCGTCAGACCGAAATCTAATCCTGTTCCATGACCGACAGGATCCGGAAACGGTGTAAGACTAGGTTTCGTACTATCGTCATTATTGAAGTTGCTCAGACCAGCCCGCTGCACAGCAAAGTCTGTATTTGCGGTCATCGTGCTGATTCCGAGATCGTCTGTCGTAGAGTTTGTCAAAGAAGAATTATTTTTTACCGTCTGGAATATTCCGTACCCACGAATCAATTTGACTCCCGCGCCTATATACAGCGACTTCGTAAACGGAATGAAATTCGGAATTTTCCTTGCATAGGAAAAATTATATTCGCGATACAGCCACGAATTAAATGATGTGCCGCCCAAATCCAAAGTGGTATTAGAGGGAAATCCGAGCAGATAAAGGTCGACATATCCGCGAGTCAGAGAAATCGACGCTCCGCCATGGTCCATCATGGCAAAACCGAAGCTCCCCAGCACTCCCGCTTGCAGCGAAACTCCGCCCCACATCTCATCGACGTTGATTCTCGTCCTGGGGTTATCTGGCATCTGCCCGCGTATGTTGTTTTTATCCGCATCGGTCAACGGATAGGCAACACGTTTTCCTGTGCTATCCGGAACTCCTGTAAAATAGGTTTGATAGATGTCGTACGACATCAGTTCCGTGCTGATACGTGCATCAGTCTGAATAAGACTGATGACGAAAGGAGCAATACCTGGCACAGCCAGGTTGGCTGGATTGATACCGATAGCATCCGTTCCACGCGCGACCGATACTGCGGTGCGCCCCATACCGAGTGTTGTTATACTTGTTCTATCCTGGGCAAAAGCGAATGCAGAGAACGCCACTGCCAGTGCAACAAGCGAAGATATTCTCATCGTTTTCATGGCTGTTCTCCTAATTCGATTTTATCGTATATGTGATATTGCCGACGCCGACAATGCGGATATAATTCGTTCCAAGAACCCGCACTGTTTGGCCGTTCGTTGATTGAAGATTATAAAGCCGTATATAAATCGAATCGGTTTTATTAAAGTTCGCCATATCCGAAGTATTGAGAGATATCGTCGATGTCGATTTAGTAGTACCGTTAGCCCATCCGGCGGACGAAATCGGCGCCGGAAGAATATACATCGAATCGACCCTATTCGTGACGGTATCCGTCTTCGGCAGCCAGAAAAGCGTATCGCATTTATTCGTCGCCGGATTAAAATGCAGGAATGCCGTTTTCATGCTCATCTGGAGCGGCATATTATTGACTACGGTAAAGACTACCGATCCCTGACCGATATTTTTCGTGAAATCGACAGGAATCTGTGAACTGTCGAATGCCATCGTTTGAGTATATGAACTGCTGCCTATCTGGAACCTTACTGGAAGATCGATATCGAAAGACGGATAGACGGCGCTCGTGTCATGCATAGAAGAATTAGCTGCAGTAGATAAAGCAAAGTTCGGGTCGATGACCATATATCCCTGCACAAAGAAAGAATCAGGCACATCGGGGAAAAATCGCATCAATGAATTAAAGAAAGCAGGATGGTCGACGCTTAGTACGGGTATTTGCGTGGCAACGCCGGGAATGATGCGCTTATATCCTGCATACGATGATATGACCAATGTGTCGATACGATTATGCTTGGTATTTTTTTCCGTAATCGTAATCACATAATCGGCCGTGCATCCATCATTGCCTCCCAGCGGTAAGCTGGCTAAAAGGTATATACTGTCTAATGCAATCGATCCCGAAAATCCTTTCAACTCATTAACATCGATATTGGATGCAAACCGCTGATCAATCTTGACTACGGTAGTACGGATTCTTCCGGTCAGGGATTTAAGCACAAAAGGAGCATCTGGCACAATCTCAGCAGTGATATAATCAGAATTTCTGACGAGTCTCTTTGAATTGTCTGCCGATGTAAGCGTCTTCACTATTCCGGAATACGTCAGCTTTGTGCCGAAGGTGCCGCTTGCAGCAGCTCCCCCGCTTACATAGTACTGGCTCATTTCAATACGCGGAAGTATCGTCGTTGTTTGACTTGTTAATGTCGTATCGATCGAATAACTTTTGCCGGTCGAAGTATTAATCAATTCATTCACTGTAAGATTAACTCCGACATTGACACCGAGGTTGTTGACAAATTTTAAATGAAATTCGCCTGCATCGAATGCAGCGCTGCTCAAGATAGTAGAATCGTCGATGACCCAGTCTGCATTATTTTTATTATAAACTGTCAGACTCGGTATGAACGCAGCGGCGCTGTCTGCAGTTAAAGGTCCCGATGACAGACTGATGGCGATACCGGCACCGGGAGCAAAAGTTACTGTCGTGAGACCCGAACCCGGAGTATAAATTTTTATCGAATCTGTTTTTAACAACCCCCACATTTTTTTTGTCGCTACGGACGTCGTATATGTTTTTGATTCACCGGTCGACAGTGTGTCCGGAATAATAAAATTCGCTACCCAGCTCGTATCCAGCGGAGATGTCCAATTGTTCCTCAACAGTATCGGTTTAAACGCCATAGAAACCGGTAAATTATTGGTGATAGTCAGCGACAATACATTGCTTGCCATATCTGACAGCTGAACATACCTCAGTGTGGAAGTGTCTCCTATCGATTGTGAAGCTAGAGTAAAAGGGGTCGCAGGAACAGGATAGCCCGAGGTCAAACCGATATCGCTTACCGAAATAGAAGTTGGGCTTGGTGAAATAGACCCGACGGAAAAAGTCCCCACTGCAACCTGCATACTTGTATCGGTCGCTGTCATCGTCGGCAGCGTAATATTTTGTTTTGCCGTAGATTGCTTGTTCACATAATTGTACATCCCAATGGTGCTGTCCACTACAAGAAAATTTGAAGCCGATTTCTGTTCATAGGCGCTGAAGTAAGTTGTAACATCTACAAGCGGTATGGAACCCAGGGAGATTTCCGATGACGCCAAAACCGGTGAAAGCGGCTTTTCGATGCAGTTCAAAGAAAGAAAAACAAGGGAACAAAGAAGAATTCCCGCGAAAGTCGTTTGCATGCGAAACAAGGTGGTGTGTTTCATAGAATTCCTTCACGTAACATGAGAAAAGTAACTGCTCTAATATACCGAGCCCCCGTACGATTGTCAATAATATGGAACACTCATTTCCATGCTCTGTGTTCCCGCTCACGAAGAAAAAAACCGGCATAAACATGCTGTCTATGCCGGTTTTAGATTCAATTTTGCCGCTTTATGGCTCAGTGGATTTTTTCTTCCTTCGAAGCCGCTTGAATGCCGAAAAACGAACCGTTTGGTATATCGCCTGCGATTTTAATTTCGCCGAATTTTTTTTCGTATTTATCGATATTATCGCCCAGCGCATGAAGCAGCATTTTAGCGTGCTGAGGCGTCATGATGATGCGCGCATGCACTTTTGCTTTCGGAATGCCCGGAAGAATGCGTGTAAAATCGATGACAAATTCAGCGGGAGAATGTGTAATGATAGCAAGGTTGGAATAAATTCCCTCCGCCTCCTTCTCGCCGAGTTCGATGTTAATTTGCTGCTGTTGTACCTGTTCGCTCATATTTCTTACTTTCCGCTCCGGATCTTATCGGCCTGGTCAAGAGCTTTTTGTGCTTTATCCGCCTGACCGAGCTGCAAATAGATTGTTCCCAGTGTCTGCCAAATTGCAGTATCCTTCGGTTTTAATTCCGAAATTTTTTCAATATACGGCAAAGCACTCTGGAATTTCGCTTTATAATCGAATGTCTCTCCCTCTTTGGCATCCTGGGATTTTCTGTGCAGATCGACTCCCCAATTGTAATACGTCGCGCCGAGTTCGTATATCGCATCCGTGTAATCCGGATCAATTTTCAATGCCGTTTCAAATTCCGCCACAGCCGTAGCGTAATCATTGACAGTTTTGTCGAGAATGCCGAGTATATAATGGTTCGTTTTGTTTCCCGGATCGTTTTCGACCGCCAGCTTAAAAGCTTTCGCAGCTTCGGCAATACGATCGGCGTAGACATAGGCCTGAAGCAGAAGGTTCAGATTTTCGTTATCCTTAGGATCCTTTGCTTTTACATCTTCGAAAACCTGGACCGCCTTATTGAAATCAACTGCCGCATCGCGATAGATCGTCGAATCGATCGGCAGATGATAGGGCTTCGTTACCGCTGCGTTATCCTTGTCGATGATGACCGTCAAATCGTATTTTGCATACGTCCATTCTTCTTTTTTGGTCCTTTTATCTTTCTTCACTGCATCGGCAAGACCTAATGCCTGCACAATTTCATCCTTGGATGTCCCTTTTTTTGCTTTACCGAGAATCTTCTGAATTTTTAAAAGTTCTGCGTTCTCCGTTTCAAATTTATTTTTCTTCTCGACTCCGCGGTTCAAATAAATTTTCCCCGCTTGCTTGTACATCACCGCATCCTGGAACTTCGTCCATGGTATGGTAAACATGATGAGCGCGCTGTCGATGTCGCCTTTGGCGTAATAGACAGATGATAAAAATTCATATGTAAACGATGTATCCGGTTTGGCCGCCAGGGCAAGGAAAAATTCATCAAGAGCAAGCCGGTAATATTGAACCGAATCACTGCTCGCACGATGATAATAGGAAGCTCCGGCATTCAAGTGTATGCCCCAGAATGCATAACGGACGGTCGCGATATCGTTTGCATGTTCTTTTGAGGTACTTGAGCGTACTGTCGAATGCCACATTCATTCCCGTAAAATCGCTTTTATCACCGCGGATACGGCCGAGATAATACCATGCTTCAGCGTTCGTAGGATTAACCTTCGTTTCTTTTTCAAGTAATGGTAATGCTTTATCGTTTTCCTTTTTATTTACATATTGCTTGGCCAGACTGTAATCGTTGGCACTGCACTCAAAGCCCATAAAAACAATCGCAATGACACACGTGCAGATTGCGGCTAGAATGAGATTCTGTTTCATACCGATTTCCTTCTTTTTTCTATTTTTTACAATAATGGTTAGGTTTACAAATGTAGCAAATGCTCCCTGTAGAAGCAAGAAGAAAGCCCGGGACGCGGTTTAATTGGAAACACATCCTCGGGCTTCGATGAGTTCTATCGCACTCCGTTAAACCAAGCTCATTTGGCGTCGATCTCGTCTCCCGTATGAATTTCCAGACTTTTTGTTTTCGGCTGCAGAAGCGGTTTTCGAGGCCTCGGCAGAGCAAAGACAGGAAACGCTTCCGGTACACCCGGACGCTCGTTCTGTCCCTTGAATTCTACACTGATGCCGCCGGAATCTTCATTGATCTGGGTCATTTCTCCTGCTGCGCTGTAGCATTGCTGCGGACGGGCCTGTCCTCTAAAGAAATTCTCTATCATCCTCCTCCGCAGCATCTGCATTGCCATAATATCTGGCGGTAAAATATGCTGCAGACTGTCGATATTGACGGCGACTTCCGAATACACCGCGGTATCCGATGTAATGACAATAAATTTTTTGCCGGATGCAGCGTTTGCAAGATGCCTGAAAATATGTTCCGGTTTGATCCGCGCCGATGTACTGCTGCCGGAAATAACGTACGGAGCCTCGTTTGTTGCCATGAGGCGTTCCATTTGAACCCGCTGCACCGGTTCAAGATTCGCCGCGATGCTGGTAACCATAAGACGGTTCAGCTTCGGAAGCGACGGATCGACCGCAAATGCACTGTTCTCGCCGACAAGAATCGAGGATCCGATGCGCCTGCCGGCAAGTTCCAGCAGACTGTCAAGAACGCGTGTTTGTTCTTGAGTGGGTTTTACTGCATCGACAAATTGACGGTATGTTATATTTCCTTGTTTTTGGGATGCAGTTTTTCGGACTTCGAAACGATATCCTTTTTGTGTGTTGCCGTCTACACGGAGAGCCGTCTCGTTCTTCTCGTCAAGCGCCAGCGTGCCGAAGAGCGAAAATTGCAGCGCCTGGTCCTTATTCACAGATGTAAAAAACGGAAGCAGCCCGTTCTTCAGAATATTTTTTTCATACGCAATCTTCACCGTATGCGATTTGCTCGTAATAAAATCCCCGATCACGGTGCGTTGTTGAACGGCTACAATACCAACAACAACAAGCGCGGCAGATGCAAGCGTAAAGAATGCGGCAGCATATTTCCGCGGAAACGGCAAAAGGTTCGATGCTTCTTTTTTCTGATCCTCTATTTTCAAAGAGAGCCGCGTCCAAAATGCAATATTCGGCTCGATTGGTTTTTTCTTCGTCAGCAGGTGCTTTAAAAATTCAAGCTGTGCAAGTTCTTCCCTTGCTGACGGGTGGTCCTGGAGATATAGTTCCAATTCCCGCTTCTGCGCTGCGGAAAGAGATCCGTCGATATAATTCGACAGCTTATCGGAAAGTTCAGATGGTGTCATTAGATTCATAGGCGTGCTTCCTTTAAGAGCGGTTCTAAAGCTTTGCGCAGCATCGTTCGTCCTCGAGAAATGCGCGATTTGACGGTCCCGACTTCACATTCCATGATTTGTGCAATTTCATCGTACGGCAGACCGTCTATATCTTTAAGAATGACGGCAGTCCTAAATTTTTCTGGCAAAGTTTTCAGACCCAGTGCGATGAGTTCATGGTCATCCCGATTTTCCGGAGCAACTGACATTTTCATTTGTATTTCATTATCGATTCCTTCGTCAAGCGTCTGAAGCGAAAAGAAACGCCGCAGCTTACGCCGGCGTATCTCATCCCTGCCTTTGTTGACAGCAATGCGGTACAGCCAGGTATAGAATGAGGATTCCGATCGAAAACGCGGCAGAGCTTGATAGGCCTTAATAAAAACTTCTTGTGAAAGATCTTCGATAATATTTTGTTCATGGAAAATTGAATACAAGAGATTTCGTATCCTTTCCTGATACCGTTCGACCAGAATCCTATAGACATGTTCCTCCCCCTTCTGAAATAGAAGGATGAGTTCTTCATCGCTCATTCCGGATATCGGAGCGGATTTCTGCTCTTGTGTCATCAAAGTTCCTGCATGGGAGTTTAGATCTGAAGGTACAAAACTTCCTGCCCGAACACCAATGGCACCGGTTTGTGCGCTTGCTTTCCATTCGTTCCCGGAAAGTTGAACAGCCGTGTTTCCTCCTCTCTTCCTCTCTTACATGGCTTTTGCAATTATTCAATAATCGAAGGTTTGACGTTTGCACGAGCGCCGGAGTTCCGCGGAATCCATGATCTGGATGCAGTATTTTCGAGAATTTTCAGCTCTTGCCGGCGGGAAAGGTTTTATCGGTATTCTCTAAGACCGGTGTTACGGGATTGGCCGGATGAGGGAAAAATGAGTTTTTCCGGCATACGGCAGTTCCGCTTCTTTTTTCGACGCGCACTACCGCAGGGTCTGCCGATCGCGGATACTGAATCGCATTAAAAATAATGGCTGCGTTTTAGTCATGCAATTTCATCATTGCAGATGCAGCCAAAAGAACGGCTCCGAAGCCATGCGGGTCATTCTCCGGTGCAGGACGGGAATAATAAAATTGAAAATCGTTCCCGATACCGGTGCCCATACATGTTCCGAGAATATATCCCTGCATTGTCACGCGCGATGCTACTCCCAGCCAGCCTCTTCTGGCATTGGCTGCGTATGCGGTATCGAGCCAGCCGTTGAGAACTCCGGTTGCAATACTATAAACGAACATCGCTGAACAAGAGGTTTCAAGATACGACTCCGGCCGGTCCAGTACCTGATGCCAGAGTCCCGTAGCAGAATCCTGACATGCAGCAAGCCCCTGAACGTGAGATTGTAGAGCCTGAATGACACGTTCACGTCCCGGATACACCACGGGCAGCTGCGTGAGCAGTTCCGCTGCCGCCACGATCATCCAGCCGTTTGCACGTCCCCAGCATGCGAGCGCCTGTTGTGCTGAATCAGCATAATAACCGTGGTGCATGATTTTTTTTTGCCGGTCGGCCAAGAGGCGGTAGAATTCGATCACCTGACGTACGGCATCGTTATAATACGCAGTGTCATGCGTCAATGTTCCCATACGCGCAAGAAACGGAACACTCATATAAAGATCGTCTCCCCATACCGTCATCTTCCGCGGTCCGGTTCTGCACAACGTACCGTCAGCCAGACGGCTTTGCTTTGTACGGATATAGAGGGCAATGCTATCGATCGCTTCACGCCATTGTTCGCTTCCCTTCAAGCGGCAGGCTTCGATAAGCGCGGCACCCATTGCTCCGCAATCGTCGAGAGATTCCATTCGAAACACCTTATATTCCGTTCCATCGCATTCCCGATGGAAACGGTTCCACATCGTTTTATAATAGTCCCTGCTGCGAAAAAGCAAATCAAAATTCTTGATTGCATATCCGGCATCCCCGCAGGCAATCATGCCGTCCAGCATGACGCCGTTCGGATAATTCCAATCGTTGAACGCACTGGCAAATTGCACGTTTGTATCGACCGACGATGGATCGAGTTTTGTTATGATTTTTTTTGTTTGTTTCTGTCCTATCAGATCATTCGTTTCCGAATGAAGAAAAGATGAGATTCGCCGGGCGACATCGTGCGGCGACTGCTGTGCGAAAACTGAAGCAGAAAACATTCCGATGCAGATTGAGATTCTGCAGAAGGTATTCATATCGATCCTTTCATGACTTCCCGAAAGCGGCGGAAATAATACAGCGATACGGCTCTTCCTAACCGGCTGAGAGAGAGACGGATCGGCGGACACGTTTTTCGAACTCATCTCTGAATTGCCGTATCATCGACTGTACCGGCCAGGCAGCAGCATCTCCGAGAGCGCATATAGTGTTGCCTTCGATGTTGTTGGCGATATCCATCAGCAGGTCGACATCTTCCGCGCCTGCCCGGTTCTGCTCGAACCGTTTGAGGATCTTAAACATCCAGCCTGTACCTTCCCGGCACGGAGTGCATTGTCCGCAGGATTCGTGATAATAGAATTTTGCGATGCGTGTCAGGACGCCGATCAAGTCCGTGTCCTCATCCATAACGATCATGCCGGCAGTACCGACTGATGAACCTGCCGCTTTGAGAGAGTCCGCATCCATCCGGATACCCTCCAGGCGGTCGCCGCGGAGGATCATAGTAGATGACCCGCCCGGTATGACCGCTTTAATTGCTTTGTTGGCCGGAATGCCTCCCGCCCACTTATAAATAATTTCGAGCAGCGGCTCACCGGTCGGCATTTCGAAAACTCCGGGATTATTAACATTGCCGCTCACACCGACAAGCATGGGCCCTGGATGCCCGGGCGTACCGATTCCGCTGTACCATTCCCAGCCGTTTTTAAGTATAACGGGAACATTCGCAATAGTCTCCACATTGTTGATTGTCGTGGGGCAGTCCCATAAGCCGGATTGTGCTGGAAACGGCGGCTTGATGCGGGGATAACCCCTCTGCCCTTCGATAGAATTCATCAATGCGGATTCCTCTCCGCAGATATACGCCCCCGCGCCGCGGTGAATATAAATATTTGTTGAGAACGCGCTTCCTGCAATGTTCGTACCGATGTATCCCGCAGCAGAAGCATCATCAAGAGCCTGCTGGAGCATCCGAATCCACTTTTGATATTCACCGCGGATATAAATATAAGCTGAGGTCATTCCCATAGCATAGCAAGCTATGAGCGTGCCTTCAATTAAGAGATGAGGGTTGAATTCAAAAATTTGCCTGTCCTTAAACGTTCCCGGTTCCGATTCGTCTCCGTTGATGCAGAGATATTTCGGCTTCGCCGACTGCTTTGGCATAAACGACCATTTGAGGCCGGTTGGAAAACATGCGCCTCCGCGTCCCCGCAATCCGGACTTTTTTACTTCATCAATCACGTCATCCGGCTTCATGGCAAGAGCTTTTTTCAAAGCATCATATCCGCCGTGTGCGCAGTAGACATCGATCTTTTGCAGGTCCTCGATGGGAGGAAGAATAACATTCTTCCATGCCGTCGCTTTTTCGATATCGGAGGGCTGAATGATCATTTCAATTTTTCAAGAAGTGCATCGACTTTTGCTATCGTCAAATTTTCATAATACTCATCTCCGACGGTAAACATCGGCGCGGTGCCGCATGAACCCATGCATTCCGCTTCCGCAAGACTCCATCGCTGATCCCGAGAAATCTCTCCCGCTTTAATGCCGAGTTTTTTCTCCAGATGTTCGAGAATTTTTCCCGAGCCGCGCAGCATGCAGGAAACATTCGTACAAACTTCGATATGGTGTTTTCCGAACGGTTTTGAATGCAGCATGGTATAGAATGTAACGACACCGAGAATATGGCCGAAAGGCAAATCCAAAAGCCCTGCGACATATTTTATAGAATCTTCGGAAATGTATCCTTCCTGCTCCTGGACTATCCACAGCACCGGCAGCACCAATGCCTGCGCCGTCGGATAGCGTTTCCTCAATTCATCGATTTTCTTTATGTTGGTGTCGTTGAGCATATTAGGTAAAGTTCTTGGTTCTTAGTTCTTGGTTCGTCGTTATCGTTCATTGTGCTGCTGTGCTGCGGTGCTGCAGTTGAACGGTTGTCCGGTTTCACCGCTATATAGTTATTTAGCTTCTGGTTCTCTTCTAACCGATTAGCTGATAAAGCAACCAACCGATAAACCAAACAACTGTTCTTTCATTCTGTCTTCATAATTCTGCATTCTTAATTCTGTATTCTTAATTCTCATTTGTCCGCTTCTCCCATAATCGGATCGATGCTGCCTATGATTGCAACGACGTCGGAGATCATCGCACCTTTTGCCATAACACCGAGAGCCTGCAGATTGACCATGGAAGGGGACCGGATTTTCAAGCGCCAGGGGCAGCCTTCCCCTTTGCTGTTGATATAAAATCCGAGCTCGCCTTTTGGGGATTCGACTGCCTGGTACACTTCACCGGTCGGCGGTTCCACGCCGAAATTGACAAGCATAAAATCATGTATCAGTTCTTCCATTTTTGAATAAACTCTTTGCTTGCGGGGTAAAACTTTTTTTGGACGATCGGGATAAATCTCTCCGGCCGGTATTTTATCCAGAATCTGCCGGACGATCTTCGTGCTTTCTTTCATTTCTGCCATACGCACATAATACCTCGCGAGCACATCTCCTCCTTCATAGACAGGAACTTCAAAATCGAGATCGTTGTAGACAAGATACGGATTCGCCCGGCGAAGGTCGTGCCGGAAACCGCAAGCACGGAGCGAGGGACCCGTAACCCCGAGATCGATCGCCTTCTCAAGCGAAATCGCTCCGATTCCGTCGGTCCTCCCGATAAAAATGCTGTTCGTATTGAGAAGCTGTTCGGACTCTCTGAGATTTGCCGGAAATTCTTCTATAAACTTCCGTATCATTTTCATCGCCTCGGGCGAAAGATCCTGCGCAACTCCTCCGATGCGCGTGTAGCTCGTCGTAAATCTGGCTCCGGCAATGGCTTCGAAAATATCGTATAATTTTTCCCGTTCGCGAAACGTCCACATCCATACCGTCAGAGCGCCGACGTCCATAGCAAGCGATCCCGCAAACATCAGATGAGATGAAATCCTGGCGAGTTCCGAGACCAATGTGCGAATGTACTGCGCCCGCGGAGGCGCTTCAATGCCGATCAGTTTTTCGACCGCCAGCACGTATGCCGTATTATTGGACATGGGAGAGATATAATCCAGCCGGTCTGTATGCGGAATAAATTCGTGATAGCTGCAGTGTTCTGCTAGTTTTTCGTAGCCGCGGTGCAAATACCCGAGTTCGGGAACTGCAGCAAGAACCGTTTCACCGTCGAGCTTAATGAGCAGGCGCAGCACACCATGCGTGGCCGGGTGCTGCGGTCCCATATTGAGAATCATCTCGCTCTCGAGCGGATCGTCGAACGACACGGTCGTATGCTCGTTCTCCAGCGCCTGAAGAATTTTCGATTTACGGCTGCTCTGTTCTGTTGTCTGTTCCATATTTTTCATATTTACTGGGCAGGTTCAGCGAACCGGGAATACCCATGAGCGGAAAATCTTTCCGCAGGGGGTGATATTCAAATTCTTCCGGCATATAAAGCCGCCGGAGATCGGGATGCCCCTCAAAGACGATGCCGAACATATCGTACGTTTCACGTTCATGCCAGTTGGCCGTCTGCCAAATTCCCGTCACTGTCAGCACCTTCATATCGCTCTCTTCCGTAAAGATTTTAATACGCACGCGGTGTCCGGAAGAGGTTGAATAACAATTATAGACGACACCGAAACGCTTTTCGTCCGTATTCATATCCAGGCCGAAGAGATCGGCTAAAAGGTCGTATCGCGGTTCGATTCCATTTTTCAGGAACGTGCAGACATCAACAATCCGTTCTTTGGAAAAAATGACAGTGAGCTCCCCGCGGAATTCCGAATATCCGGCAACGGCGGCGCCGAATTTTGTTTTCAACTTTGCAAGAAAAGCTTCGTTCAGGGCTTCCATAGATTTATCGGAGGTTTGTTTGATGAAGTGTGCGGTTTCCGAAATCGCCAACGCGTGAAGGAGCCATCCCGCGCGATTCCCCGCGCTGGACTTTCTCCTGCAGCATCATTAATGCATGGAGCAAGTTATCAGGACGCGGCGGACACCCTGCAACATAGACGTCGACCGGAAGAAAAAGATCTATGCCCTGTACAACGGAATAGGTACGGTACATACCGCCGGAAGAAGTGCAGACGCCCATGGCGATGACCCATTTCGGCTCCGGCATCTGATCGTAAATTTTCCGCACGACCTTTGCCATTTTATAGGTTGTGGTTCCTGCAACAATCATCACATCGCACTGCCGGGGGGTAAAACGCATCACTTCCGATCCGAATCGTGCGATATCGAAACGGGGTCCGGCCGCCGCCATCATTTCGATAGCACAGCAAGAAATCCCCATTGGCATAGGATACAGGGAATTTTTCCGGCACCAATTGATGATAGCTTCGAGTTTTGTCGCGACAAAACCATCTCCGATCGAATTTTCTAATCCCATTCCAAGGCGCCTTTCTTCCATACAAAATAATACCCGAGAAGGAGAACGAAGATAAAAGAAGCCATAACAACGAATCCGGAAAATCCGAGATGTTTATAGGTCACGGCCCAGGGGTACATAAAAACGATTTCTATATCGAACACGATAAAAAGCATGGCAACCATATAATATTTGATGGAGAATCGTTCCCGGGTCGAACGCAGCGGCTCCATGCCGCTTTCATAAGTAGAATATTTATCGCTATTCTGACGTTTGGGACCCAGAATTTCATTGACCTTGCTCATAACGATGCCGAAGGCCAGCGCTGTTCCAATCATTAAAAAGATAGGTATATAACTTTCAAGCATAAGTATTTCCAAAAGATACTAAAAAAAAACCGGACCCCTCATTAACAACACTCCGCCGCCGGTCAATGTACAACATTACCGATGGAATTTGAGTTTCACTCCTTCCAGAGGCCAGCGGGCGCGGACGCGAAGCGTATCTGAAAATGCACTGATCGGTTCCGCAGGGATAAACGGGAACGGCCGTCCTGGATCGAATTTATGATTCCGGTTTTTATCCCGATATGCCTGCAAAACGTAACGTCCCTGCTCGAGTCCCTGGATTGAAAAATATCCTCGTGCATCGGCAACTGCTGTAGTAACTTTTGCCGCTCCGCCCCCGATGCGGAATGCGGTCACAACATATTCCCCCGCCGTATCTGCATCGGCGCCGCCTGCGACCATCCCTTCGATGCTGCTTAAGTCATATTCATCGAGCGTCTGAAAACGGATTTCTTTTGTAGAATCTTTGCACGTCGTGCCTTCCCAGTTTTTAAAGGCACGGAATTCTCCGCGCAGTTCATACCATGCCATGCTCTGGAGCTTTTGCTCCGGGCTCAACGCTGCAGCATCTGCAGAAAGCCATTTCCATTCCACAGGAATATTTTCTTTTGCGGCGTTCAGGAGTTGAAGATTCTGTTCTGCAGATAGAGTATCGACAGCATCGGAAAAATGAAAGAGAAACGGACCCTCGAGCTGAACAGCGATTGTGCTGTCTTTCATAGGAAAGGATGTAACTTTAAAAACGGCAGAATCCGGCTTTGGAGAACCGCTGAAGGGCATTGAATTTGCCAGAATATTTATCCGATTGCCTGCAGAATCGGACGCCGAACGAACGAACAGCCGATATGCTTTTGTGGAATCCTGAATATCCGTAATAAGATTGATAGCGGATAATTTTTCGAAGTTCGCATATGCAGCATAAATCTTCAATGGTGCGTGCGTCAGCGTATCAAAAATGGTAAAGGATTCGTTCTTGTACGATTCCGGTACTACAGCTTTCGAAAACTCCGCTATCAGGTGACGCTCATCGAGCGCCGTCACCTTCATCAGACGCGGACTGGTCGTATCTTCTTTTGCCAGCTGCATGACAAGACCGGAACATAATGTATCTTCCGGCGTCAGCCTGATATCGGATGTTGAGAGTCCATATTCCTCGGATTCCGGATCGTACAGAAGATTCCTGTTCTCATCTTTTACCGCCATGACGCGATAAAGTCCGACCGGAATATGATGCAGGGAAAAGTCCCCGCGTATTCCCGTCTGCGTAATAAAATCGGGACGCTGTTTACGCGGATTGAGCATGGCTGCATCGATGCCGTGCAAACGATAGGCGAAAACCATAATGCCCGAAGGAGACTCTTTTTCGTAGGACGGCAGCACAGTTCCTTCAATCGCCGCACTGTCGATGGTATTTCCCGTCGAAAAGGCAAGTGTGAACGCATGCGCCATGCGGTTCTTGTTGTGCAGATCGACGACATCGGTTCCTACATTGACGACGTATGTTGTGCTGTCATGAAGCGGTTCGGGAAAACGCACCTCCACCTCTTTTCCGCTCCAGTCGTAGTCCGGCTGGCCTGCATAGGGAGAAATAAACATCGACTCTTGCACCGAACGTTGATCTACATTTTTACTGAATTTCAGAATGATAGAGCGGTCATGAAACAAGATCGTTTTATTCTGCGGAAATGTCTCGACAATTTCAGGAGGCGTGAGGTCTACCGGCCCCCCTGTAGGAGGCCTTTGATCCGCACAGCCGGCGGCGAGTAATGCTGCTGCGGCGGCTGCTAGAATTATTTGTGTCCTATTTTTTTTGTGCATACCGCTGCGCCCGAATGACGCGCTGATAAGAATTAATATTTTTCTCATGTTCGCTGTAGGACTTTGCAAAATGATGCCCGCCGATTCCGGTGGCAACAAAATAGAGATAGTCGTGTTTCGACGGATAAAGTGCGGCAAGAACCGCCGATCTTCCCGGATTATTGATGGGTCCCGGCGGAAGTCCTTGATGCAGGTACGTATTGTAGGGAGACGAAATCAGCAAATCCTGATGAGTGAGTTTCTGTTCCCTTCCGAGCGCATATTGGACGGTCGGATCCGCATCGAGCCGCATTTTCTTTTTCAGCCGGTTCCAGTACACCCCGGAAATCACCGGGCGTTCTTCCATAACGCCGGACTCCGCCTCCACGATTGAAGCCATCGTCAGGACTTCCCGCTGGGTGACATTCATCTGACGCTGGCGGTCTAAAAGACTGTCGTTGTAAAATTTTTGAAATCCATCGAGCATGCGGGCAATGATATCCGACTCCTCGTTCTGCCAGTAAAACGAATACGTGTCCGGCAGTAAATATCCTTCCAGCGAAGATGCATTGATCTGGTGCTGGTGAATAAAAGCGGTATCGCGGCAGAGGGAAAGAAAAAGAGACGCATCGATTCCAAGATCGCGGTGATAGCGCCTGGCAATTTGTTCGATCCTCCACCCTTCGGGAATGGTGACCGGAATAACCATGCGCGATTTCCCTTCGGCGATATCCTTTAAAAGCGAAAGGTTGGACTGCCCTTTAACAAAGAGATATTTCCCGGCTCGGACCGATTTTGTATAACCTAAAATTCTTCCAGCGAGTTTAAATGTCCATACGCTCCGTATGACGCCCGAAACACACAGAGCCTCAACTGCACCGTTAAACGACATCCCGCGGGGTATCGTAACAACGGCTCCGCGGGGCTGGTGGGACGTATTATGCATCCAGAAAACGACATAGACAGCGCCGCCGAAAAAGAGGAAAAGACCGGCAGATACGCTGAGAATTTTTTTTTTCGCGAACATACTATTTCTTTTTCTTTTTCGTTTTTTCAACAGTAACCCGCTCGATGCTTCGAGACTCGTCGATGATTCTTTCGAACAGCCGGACGACAGCTTCATCCTTCAACGGGCCCGGATTTTCTTTCGTCACATTCCTCATTACTTCTTTTTCCCGATCCGGGGAATAGACTTCCAGGCCTAAAAGAATTTTTACTTTTCCGATTTCTTCCGCGCAAACAGCCCGCTCGTTGAGCATTTTAACCAGAACCGCGTCGATTTCATCGATGCGTTCCCGCCACTTCCGTATATCGTCCAATTCTTTGCTCACCTTTTACTCTCAAGACGCCATTTGAAGATTCGGTTCAGCCGTTAATTCCAAACTCGACCGGATTCCCCGTTTTATTTTTTCATATCCGGCCATTGCTACCATTGCACCGTTATCGGTACAGTACTCGAGCTTCGGCAGGAAGAGATTCAGATGATGTTGATTTGCCTCGAATTCAAGCCGGCGCCGCAGCGCCCCGTTGGCTGAAACCCCTCCGACCACCGCTATATCGCTTACACCGTGTGTCTGTGCCGCTGAAATTAATTTATCTGCCAGAACATCGACAACAGCGGCCTGGAAACTTGCACACACATCGGAAATCCATTTTTCTTCCGCTTTTGCTTTATCGAAACCGGATTTTCTCAGATAATACAACACTGATGTCTTGAGTCCGCTAAAGCTGAAATTCATCGAACCTTCTTCGAGATACGATCTCGGAAACTCCACGGCATGCGGATTGCCTCCACGTGCATACTTGTCTATAAGGGGCCCTCCCGGATAGCCGATACCGAGCATTTTGGCAACTTTATCAAATGCTTCGCCTGCCGCATCGTCGGTGGTTTCTCCCAGCAGCTCAAAAGAATAAAAACCCTTGACAAGAACCAGCTGTGTATGCCCGCCTGAAACGGTCAGGTTGACATACGGAAATTCAGGTTTTCTGTCTTCGATAAAGTTCGAAAGAATATGTGCCTCCATGTGATTAATGCCGACGAATGCTGCGCCGAGCGCCATTGCAAGCGCCTTGCCGAAACTCAACCCGACCAGCAAGGCACCGGCCAGACCCGGCCCGTAGACGGCCGCTACGGCGCCGATTTCATTCCGTTCAATATGCGCTTTTTTAAGCGCCTCATCGACGATAGGAACAAGCAATTTTTGATGCGCCCTCGAGGCGAGTTCCGGCACCACACCGCCGTATTTCGCGTGGATGTATTGCACAACGGTCACATTGGAAAGCAGTTTGCCGTCCTGTACGACCGCCGCAGAAGTTTCATCACATGAAGTTTCAATACCGAGAATAATCATAAATTCTTTCAATGATAATCAAAATTGAGGGACAATGCAACGGACAGTGCCGCACATAATTCAAAATCGAAGCACATCGACAATGGAACGACAAATTAAAAAAAATCTCCTGAACAGATCCTTCTCTCAGATCAATTGCATTTAGGTTCCCGCCTCCGTACGGCATCTCTTTGCATCGGGCAGATTGGAAAGGGTTGCAGGTAGAATAAGAAGTCGTAAATCCCTCTTAGAATGAGATGAGAATTCCCTGCGAGACCCGCTGTTCATTCGCGTCTCAAGGGACGACGCAGGTCTTAATAAAAAGTCCTTCGTCCAAACTTTCCCGGATTTTTCGACACTTCTTCTCTTGCCTCTCTGTCATTTTCTGGCTATATTAATATTCAAGTTTAATAAAGCGAATGGAGCAAGCAATGGCAAGAATTTGTGAAATATGCGGTAAAAAACCGATGGCAGGCAACCATGTCAGCCATGCACATAATCGTGTTCCGCGTCGTTTTCTGCCCAACATTCAGTCCGTACATATTATCGGCGAAAACGGCCAGACGAAAAAAGCACAGGTATGCACCAACTGTATTAAATCGGGAAAAATTAGAAAATCCGCATAGAAAGCTGCAGAACGAATTGATGTACCGATCCCGCCAAGCCGCGGGATTTTTTTTCCTTAGAACAATGGGCTCATAAACAAGGGACTGTGAAGCGGGTGTTGAGCGATGAAATTCTTCTCTCCTCCAAATCAGATGACATTGCTGAGAATTTTACTCACGCCGCTCTTTATTGCCTTTCTTTTCTCATCGAATATTTTCCTTCGCCAGTGGTCGCTTGCAGTTTTTATTTTCATGGCTTTAACGGATTGGTACGACGGCTGGCTGGCGCGTCGCTGGGGATATGTGTCCCGATGGGGAGCATTCTTCGATCCGCTTGCCGATAAAGTCGTTACCTCCGCAGCGCTGCTTGCATACGATTTTCTCGGACTCGTGCCGGGATGGATGGTCTGGATTATCGTCTTCCGGGATTTTCTGATAACGCTTTTACGCTCGTATACCGAATATAAGGGAAAACCTGTCCGAACTTCAAAACTCGCAAAGGCCAAAACTTTTTTCCAGTTTACGGTTATTTATTATATACTTATACTTTATGTTGCCCGGAGCACGCCCTTTCTCGCCGCTCAATACGGCGGTATCATTGAATTTTTACTCAATCGTTCTCTTGTCTACGGAATAATGTTCCTGACTACCTTGCTGACTGTCTCGACAGGAACGACCTATTGCTTG
The DNA here is from genome assembly GCA_963778945.1 of Ignavibacteriota bacterium. Taxonomy (GTDB): domain Bacteria; phylum Bacteroidota; class Ignavibacteria; order UBA10030; family UBA10030; genus Fen-1254. Next base: position 13,312 of record CAVZWL010000020.1, on the reverse strand, counting down.
AACAACTGGAATATCATACTGGGATTCTATGAAATTCAAAATAAAGCATCCGAATCGGACACCGATCGATCCTCATTATAAAGTTTCTCCGATCGTATGTTTTTTTGCCTCGGGTTTTTTTTCCGGTTTTTCGCCGTTCGCTCCCGGCACAGTCGGAAGTGCGGCCGCACTTGCGCTTTATGCGATTCCCGGTTTCGAACATCCGTTTATAATATGCACAATTATCATACTGACTCTTATTCTCGGGGTTTTTGCGTCGGATCCTATGGAAAAAAAATACGGCCATGATCCCTCCGTTGTGACGATTGATGAGGTAGCGGGAATGTGGATTTCGCTCCTTTTTCTTCCGAAGAGCATCATGATCGCATTGACTGCATTCCTTGCCTTTCGCATCTTCGACATCATCAAGCCGTATCCCGCACGCCTGTTCGACGAAATGCACGGAGGCATCGGCATTATGATGGACGATGTTATTGCGGGAGTGTACGCGAACTTCCTTGTTCAATTGCTGATCATTCTTTTCAGTCTCCTGCATTGGCTGTTGCCGATATGAATGCGGAAATTATCACGATAGGCGACGAGCTGCTCATCGGGCAGGTCATCAATTCCAATCAGGCATATATTGCGGAACGGCTCAATGCTGCCGGCATTTTTGCGGATCGTATGACCACCGTAGGAGACGATGAGATCAAAATTCTCCCGGCATTTGCGGAAGCGTGGAAGCGAAGCGATGTTGTCGCAGTCACCGGCGGTCTCGGGCCGACACACGACGATATCACCCGCGCCTGTATCTGCAAATTTTTCGAGACCGATCTTGTGCTCGACGCACAGGCGCTGGAAAATGTCCGGCAGATTTTTGCACGGCGCAATCAGGAACCGAAAAAGATCAACGAGGAACAAGCTCTGGTTCCCCGCGGATGCACGGTCATTCAAAACCGCCTGGGGACAGCCCCCGGTTATTTGTTCGAACGCAGCGGCAAGTTTTTTTTCGCTATGCCGGGAGTGCCCTACGAGATGAAAGGCATGATGGAGGATTTCATTATTCCTTTATTCGAGAAAAAAGATACGGGACTCGTCATCCGGCATCGTACGCTTAAAACCACCGGTATTGCAGAATCGTTTCTTGCCGAACGCATCGGCGGCGTAGAATCCCTGTTCGCCCCCGGCTCCGGCGTATCGCTGGCTTTCCTGCCGAGTTCCGGCGGGGTTCGGCTTCGCATCACAGCCAAAGCGCCGAATATCTCCCAGGCGGAAAATCTCATCCGGGATGTGGAAAAGAAAATCCGCGATAAAACTGAGCGCTATATCTACGGTGTGGACGAAACAGAACTCGAAGAGACTGTCGGCACACTGCTCGCATCAAACAATCTGACGCTCTCCATCGCCGAATCGTGTACCGGCGGATTGATTGCAGACCGAATCACAAATGTCTCTGGAAGCTCCCTCTATTTCGAACGAGGTATCATCACGTACAGCAATGCCTCAAAAATTCAGGAGCTTGATGTTCCTTCTGCTTTTTTCGAGCAGCACGGAGCGGTGAGCAAGGAAGTGGCGGAAGCCATGGCTTCCGGCGTACGCTCAAAGGCAAAGAGCGATATCGGACTTTCGACGACAGGCATAGCTGGACCAGCGGGCGGATCGGCGGAAAAACCGGTCGGTCTGGTCTGGATAGGCTATTCCGACAGCGAAAAAACGCTTGCATTGAAATTCATATTCAACGGGCAGCGGAGAATCATCAAAGAGCGCTCTGCACAAGCCGCGCTCGAATTACTTCGAAGAAATCTTTTAAAACTCGAATAACAATCTATGCCCTCTCATCGTGCATTCATTGCAATTCCGGTATCCGGAGAAGTCAGAGCCTCGATTTCGGCTGCGGTTTCGTTTCTGCGATCCTCCGGCGGCAGCGTACGCTGGGAATCACCCGATAAATTTCACATTACGTTAAAATTCCTCGGGATGGCAGATATCGACCTCCTTAAACATATCGCCCCGGCACTGGAAGCGCTCGCCCGCACGTCTCCCGAATTCACGCTTGTCTATTCCCGCGCCGGAGCATTTCCCTCGAATCGGCAGCCACGTGTGATATGGATCGGCGCAGAATATAATCCTGTGCTTATAACCTTGCAAAAAGCCGTCGAACAGGCCTGTTTGGAAGCGGGATTCCCCCCGGAGGAACATTCGTTTCACCCTCATATTACACTTGGGCGCGTCAATGACGGAAACCTTGACAGGCGCTTGACTGAAGCGATAAAAACCTTTACTTTTGAACCAATACATTCCCGGTGCACAGAAATCGTTTTGATGAAAAGCGAATTGCAGCGCACCGGATCTATCTACACCAAATTAAAATCATTTTCCTTTCAATCGTAACCGGAGATTTTCATGGCCGACATCAATAAAGAAGCAAAGATGCAAGCGCTCAAAATAGCAATTGAACAAATCGAAAAACAACACGGCAAAGGGTCCATTATGAAACTCGATGGAGGTCCGATTGCCAAAATCGACGCAATCTCGACCGGATCGATTTCACTCGATGCTGCACTGGGCATCGGCGGAGTTCCCCGCGGACGCGTCATTGAAATTTACGGTCCCGAATCATCCGGAAAAACGACGATCTGTCTCCATGTTATAGCTGAAGCGCAAAAACTGGGAGGCGTTGCAGCATTTATCGATACGGAACATGCCGTCGATATCGGCTACGCTAAAAGACTTGGAGTCGACGTCAACAACCTTCTCCTCTCTCAGCCGGAATACGGGGAGCAGGCGCTTGAAATCGTCGAGACGCTTGTCCGGAGCAATGCGATCGATGTTATCGTAGTAGATTCCGTTGCAGCTCTCACACCGCGCGCAGAAATCGAAGGTGAAATGGGCGATCCGACGATGGGAGTGCAGGCGCGTCTCATGTCGCAGGCGCTCCGCAAATTGACCAGCGCAATCAGCAAATCGAAAACGTGCGTTATTTTTACAAATCAGCTGCGTCAAAAAATCGGCGTTATGTTCGGCAACCCGGAAACAACGACCGGCGGAAACGCATTGAAGTTTTATGCTTCCATGCGTCTCGATATCCGGCGTATTGAAGCCATTAAAGACGGAACCAATGTTATCGGCAACCGGACCCGTGCAAAAGTTGTTAAAAATAAAGTAGCGCCTCCCTTTAAAGAAGCGTTATTCGATATTTTATACAACGAAGGCATTTCAAAACTCGGCGACCTTATCGACACGGCGGTCGATCAAAACATCATCGCCAAAAGCGGTTCGTGGTTCTCTTATAAAGAGGACCGTATAGGCCAGGGACGCGATGCGGTAAAGCTCTACCTGCAGAGCTCGCCCGCTATCGCAGCGGAGATCGATATTGCCCTTCGGAAGAAGCTCGGCCTTCTTGCAGATGATCAACCGGTGAAAACCGAGACTCCGGCGCCGCCGAAAAAAAGCAAAGAAAAATAATTGGCCGTTATAACAAAAATTCAGCTGCTGCGGGGCAGTCGGCCGCGTTACCGTGTGTCCCTCGATTCTTCCGATCAGTTCGAGATAAGCGATTGGACCCTCGGCAGGTGCGGCTTGTGCACCGGGGACGAAATAACAGCGGACAAGATTTCAGAAATTCTGGTTTCGGAATCCGAGCTTGCGGCAAAAAATTGCGCCGTTAATTTTATTTCGTACCGCCCGCGGAGTTCTGAAGAAACGCTGGTGCGTCTTGTCCGCAAAGGATTTGAAGAGTCCCTCGCACGCCGGGTCGTGAAGCAGCTTCAAACGATCGGCATGATTGACGACCGCACGTTTGCCCGCATGTTTACGCGCGATCAGATAAGACGAAAAGCCGGACGCAATCTCATCCGGCAAAAACTGCATCTCAAAGGCATAGACCGGCAGATGACGGACAGCGTTCTGAGTGATCTCATACGGCCGGATGAAGAGCGGGAAGCGGCGCGCACACTTGCCGCACGGCGGCTCGTTCTGGCAAAAAGATCTCTCGGAGTTCTCGATCCAGAAAAAAGGAAAAAGCGAATGTACGATTTTTTGATCCGAAAGGGATTTTCTTTCGAGATCGCACAACAAACTGTTCAACAACTCATGAAGAAATAATCATGCAAGGGTTCTCTTCGAACAAACCGTTTCTTAAAGTCCTGTTTCTTATCGTTCTCATTATCGTTTCGTTCTGGATCGCATCGTATTTTCCCGAACTCGTTCTGACGATTATCATATCGGTGATGCTGGCGTTCATCCTCAAGCCGATAGTCCGTTTCCTGGAATTCCGGGTGGCTCTGAAACGAAATATCGCCATCGCGCTCGTCTTCCTCTTTATCGGAGGGAGTATAGCTCTTCTGGCCGTCGAACTTGTGCCGGTTGCCATGGAGAAGATCAAAGAGATGTATGCGACGTGCAGAACATTCCCATTCGAACAAAAACTCTCCGAAGTCACGAAAGATATCGCGGCGAGAGTCCCGTTTGTCAATCAGGCGACCATCACTCAAAAAGTGGAAGGTATGATCCAGGCCGGATTGGAAAGCATAGGAGAAGTTCTGGCTTCGGCAACCGGATTTCTTGTCAACATCGCAATCATTCCCTTTATCACCTACTTTATTCTTGCCGACGGCGATAAAGCGATCAAAAAATTTGTCGAGAAAATTCCGAATAAATATTTTGAAATGTCGCTCAATGTCATCTATACGCTGCAAAAAGAATTGGTTTCCTATCTCCGCGGCTTGATGCTGGAATCGTGCATTGTCGGCATTCTGACTATGATTGGATTGATGATCATAGGAGTGCCGTACGGATTATTAATCGGAGCGCTCGCCGGCATTGCCAATATCGTTCCGTATCTTGGTCCGGTTGTCGGTGCAGGTCTCGCTATTTTCTTTTCACTTGTGCAATTAGGAAGTTTTCAGCTTCTTCCCTATATTTTGCTCCTTTCTCTGGCAGTACGTCTTATCGACGACCTTCTTCTGCAGCCGCTCTGTTTCGGAAAAACACTCGATATGCATCCTGTTGCCGTAGTTTTCGTTCTCCTCATCGGGCATCAGCTTATGGGAGTTGCAGGAATGGTTATTTCCATTCCGATAGCTACCATTCTCCGCGTAACGGCGACGGAGACATATTGGGGCCTCAAGCATTATTCGATTACGACATAGAACGAGCGCTGCACCTCATGTCCCGTGTCGTCGTCGATATTGAAACTCTCGGTTACCCGCTGGAAACATTCGACTCCGGTCAGCAGGAATATCTCCTGAAATTTTCCAAAACAGATGCTGAAAGAGAAGAGACAATTTTAAAATTCAGTCTCTCCCCTTTTACGGCGCAGGTCATAGCGATCGGCTTGTTTAATCCCGATACCAGGAAAGGCAAAGTTCTTTTTCAAGCCGACACGGCAATCTTGCAAACGGAAGACGGCGGAGCGGTTCAATTTCAATCCGGCAGCGAAAAAGATATTCTCGAGCATTTCTGGAAGGACATCGTTCATTACGACAGGTTTATCACATTCAACGGCCGTAGTTTCGATTGTCCGTTCCTTCTGCTCCGGTCGGCCGTTCTGTCGATCAAACCGTCCCGAAACCTGATGCCGTACAGGTACGATTCGTCAATTCATTGCGATCTCCTCGAACAACTGACCTTCTACGGTGCGATGCGGAAATTCAATCTCGATTTTTGCTGCAAGACATTCGGTATCCGGAGCCCTAAATCGGGAGGCATTACCGGTATGGATATGCAGACCCTGTTCGGAGAAAAACGTTTTCTCGATATCGCCAGATATAATCTCGGCGATCTCAAAGCCACTGCAGAATTATTCCTCCGCTGGGAAGAATATCTGTCCCTCTGATGCTCCTATGAAAAAGCTTACACATGCGGAAATTGCCGCACATCGTGTTCCGCTGAATAAAATAGCAGATGCCAGACGCGTTCCTTTAACAGTCATCGTCGATAATGTCCGCAGTCTCTACAATGTCGGATCCATCTTCCGCACTTCAGACGGCGCTATGATTGAGAAGCTGATTCTGACTGGATTTACTCCGTATCCCCCGCGGAAAGAAATTGAAAAAACGGCGCTCGGGGCAACCGAAACCATCCCATGGGAATATTGCAAAGATCCTCTTCCTGCTTTGCGGAAACTCAAGAACACCGGCTACACGATCTGCTGCCTTGAACTGACCGATACGGGAATTCCTTATTACGAAATCACCGCGAATGCGTTTCCCCTCTGCCTCGTTATCGGAAACGAGATTACAGGAATTTCAAAAGAAATAATGGACGAAAGCGATTGCGCAATAGAAATTCCTATGCACGGCATGAAACAATCGCTCAATGTTGCCGTTGCGTACGGAATTTCTGTATTCGAACTGACACGGCTGTGGAGAACAAACAGCCGCAGAACGCCGGATTAATTTACTTTTTTAAAGAACTCTTTTTTCCTCTTCGTGGAACTTCGTGTAATAAAAAGCATGTCACGAAGAGACACGAAGTATTTGTTCATCTCTTCCCACATCTTCATGTAATGATCTTAACAAAACAGGCGATCCCGTGATCGCCCGTTTAAAATCAACTCTGAAAACAAAAACCGCCTGCAGAATTATATTCACTCAAGAGTAATTTCTTTTTTCAATTTCACATCTCTCGATGATGATGCCGCCCAGATAACAAATGTCCCTTTTTCCGCTTTCCAATTCTTTGTATTCGTATCCCAGAAAGAGAAATCTTTCTTTTGCAGAAGCAGATCAACAGTCCCGCTCTCTCCCGGTTTGAGAGAAATCTTTTTGAAACCTTTCAATTCTCTGACAGGACGCGGAACGGAACATTCGACATCCTGTACGTACAGTTGAACTGTTTCGGTTCCAAGCACGCTGCCGGTGTTCTTAACCGTTATGTTCACATGTACCGTGTCTTGTTCGCGGAATCGTTCCTGAGAAACCGCAAGTTTTTGATATTCGAATGTCGTAAAAGCCAGACCGAAGCCGAAAGGGTAGAGCGGAGCGATGTTCTTTTTATCGTACCAGCGGTAACCGGTAAAAATTCCTTCCGTGTATGGAATATTATAAACGGGGTGTTTCGCCTCATTCTTATCGTTCCAGCCCGTATTTACTGTTTCGCCTTCTGGAATATATCCGTACCCCGGAGAATCCTGAAATTCCCGCTCTATCGTAATAGGCAGTTTTCCCGATGGATTCACTTTGCCGGTTATAATTTCAGCCAGCGCTTTATTGCCTATCTGACCGACGTACCATGCATAGAGAATGGCTTTTGCTTTTTCGTTCCATCCCGTCATTCTCACGCCGCTTCCGGATGTAACGATAACGACGGTGTTCGAGTTATTGTTGACGCATTTTTGCACAAGCGTCTCCTGCGCCTCAGGCAATGCAAACGGCCTGTCCGAACCCTCGCTGTCTTCCGTGCCGACATTGCAGAGGACGACATCGGCTGCCTGTATTTCCTGCACACTCGGTTCTTTGCTGTAGCGCAGCTTGTCTCCCAATGCCGCCTGTAATTCATCAAACATCAAACGGATGTTAAATCCTTTTACCATTGCAGAGCCGCCGCCCATTGCAAGTTTTTTTACAAAGTCTCCCGTCAGAAGTATTGTCTTTACATTATCCTTGATGGGAAGTATGCTGCCTTCATTTCTGAGCAGGACGATGCCTTCTCTTGCCGTTTGCAGCGCGACAGTTTCGTGCTCATCGTACAGGATTTGCTCATGCCGCAGCGTATCCCGTTCGTCGAATTTCATGGCAAAATAAGTCCGCAGGATGCTCTTCGCCATTCTTGTAATATCTTTCTCCTGCACTTTGCCCTCCCGTAAAAGCTCCTGAGCGTCTTTGAGAGCAACCGAAAGCGGCATTTCCAGGTCCTGACCGGACTTCGCCAATTTCTCTCCGTCATAAACCGACCACCAATCCGTCATGACAAGCCATTGAAAACCGAGCTGCTTCCGTAATACGGTATCGATCACTGCGGCGCTTTGTCCGCACCATTCACCATTGAGCTGGTTATAGGAAGTCATAACGGCTTTAGCCCCGGCATCGATCCCGGCTTTAAATCCCGGAAGATAAATCTCATGGAGGGTACGCTCATCGACGATGGAATTACTCCGCCGCCTGAAGTAGTCCGTATTGTTCGCGGCAAAATGCTTCATCGTTGCAGCCGTTCCGGTGCTTTGGACTCCGGTGACATACTGTTCGATCATTCGCGCTCGAAGAAACGGGTCTTCACCGAAGTATTCGAAATTCCTTCCGCATTGAGACTGCCGGTAGTGATTCATACCGGGGCCAAGCAGAAATCCCACATTTCCGGCATGGCACTCTTCACCGACAGCTCTCGCATACGCGAAAGATAGTTCGGGATTCCAGGTAGCAGCAAGCAAGAGAGGGCACGGGAATGCCGTCGATTTTTCCAACTGGTACTTCGATAAATCGTCTCCCTTAAAATTCTCCCGGATATGTACGCCTTGCGTTGCATCGCTCATCGATATCGCCGGGAGATGGAAACGCGGCATTGCGCGTATAAAGAATGCCCGATCTCCGCCGATGAGAGCGAGTTTTTCTTCGAGAGTCATCAATCCGATTACAGCATCGGCTTTTCTATCCGCTTGTTCGAATGTCAGCGCTTGAAACATGGTTTTTTCCTTTACAGGCGCTTGTCCTTTGACAACGCCGCAGGTGAATATCGACAACAAGAAACATCCAAAAACAAAAGTCGTCCGCATACTGCCTCCGTCATGGGATTTAAAGAACTGTTTTTTTTCAATGTCCTAACATAGGGAGATTCTTTCTGAAAAGAAACATTCCGCCTGTGTGACTGCATCGGCATCAGGCATTGCTCCCCGAGCGGAGGGGTCTGCATTACGCCGATGCCGGTGTTGACTCCTCGAGAAACGGACGAATATCCGTTCCGAGCATGCCGGCTTTACGCGCAGCTTCCAGTCCCAGATCGCCGTCTTCGAATACCTGACACAGGTGCGGGGGGACATTCAGGCGCCGTGCGGCTTCCAGAAAAATATCCGGCGAGGGCTTAGGCGCTACATCATCGTCGGCAGTAACAAGAGCGGCGAATATATTCCCGATCTTTGCCGAATCCAATTCAAGCCGGACATTGCTCAGTTTTCCTCCCGATGCAACGGCCATGGGAAGTATGCCCGCAAAACGGAGTGCGAGATTGACGACAGGTTCGAGCGGCTGAACTTCCGTAAAGTGCCGCATAAAGTATTTCTGTTTGACATCGCATATTTTTTCTTTTTCCAGCGATGCGCCAAGGTGTCGGCCGTACTCGTCCAGAATATTCCTGCCTTCCATACCTTTCTTTGAGAAAAAAAAGTCATAATCCCATGGCCATCCCGCTTCCTTTATTGCATACTCCCATGCCTTCATATGCAAAGGCATGGAATCCACCAGCGTTCCATCGCAGTCAAAGATGAGTCCTCGTATATGGTTCGGTACTTCGATTGTTTTCATTGGTTGCCGTTTGTTTTGAGGTTAAAAAAAGGGCGATCGCCGGATCGCCCGCTTACATTGCATTCTAAGTATAAGTGAACTTTTTAAATTAATATTCCGCCGGAAGCTGTTTTAATTCCTGATAGGAAAACACTGGTCCGTCTTTGCAGACATACACGGGACCAACGTTGCAGCGGCCGCATTTTCCCACACCGCACTTCATCCGATTCTCCAGTGTCGTGTACATGGTCTCCGGCGTAAATCCGAGTTTCTCAAGAACTGGAAACGTGAACTTAATCATCACCGGCGGACCGCAGACAATGGCTGTCGTATTTGAACTTGCAGGAGCGAGTTCTTCCAGCACTTTCGGCACGAAACCCACTTTTCCTTTCCATTGCGGATTCTCGCCTCCCGGATCGACGGTCGTCACCAATTTCATATCGGACCGCTTTCCCCACTCGTCGAGTTCGGACTTATAGACAAGATCGGCAACCGACCGCGCGCCGTACACAACCGTAATATTCTTGAACCAATCCCGCAAATCGAGGGCATTCCAGATGACGCACCGCATCGGCGGCAAAGCGATGCCGCCGGCGATGAAGAGAAGATTTTTGCCCTTCCATTCATCGAGCGGAAAAACATTGCCGTACGGTCCTCGAAATCCGATTACATCCCCTTCTTCTTTACGGGCCAGCGCGGATGTGACGCGACCCGCCTGACGGAATGTGCATTCCACATATTCTTTCCGCGTCGGCGAAGAAGCGATGCAGAATGTCGATTCACCTTCACCGAAGATCGAGTATTCGCCGAATTGTCCCGCTTTGAAGTGGAACTGTTCGCGTTCGGCATCGTTGTCAAATTTTAAACGGAACGTTTTCACACCCGGCGCTTCATCGGTAATTTTTTCTATGCGCATTAAATACGGGCTATATGTATTGCGAGGAGGCATAAATCTCTTTCTTCATCGAAAAATTCTTTTATGATCATTCATCGCTATTTCCAGCCGGAGCAAAATAAATTATTACGCCGCCTCTATCCTGGCGGCAATATCCTGTAACTGTTCTTTCAAATTCATATCCGACGGGCATGAGCGGGAGCATCTTCCGCAGCCGACGCAGCCCGTCGATTCCGTTCGTTCCGGCTGATAGGAAAACTTATGCATAACCCGCTGCCGCCATCGTTCGCTCTGAATATGCCGGGGATTATGTCCCGACGTATGAAGCGTAAAGAGCGAGAACCCGCACGAATCCCAGCATCGCACCCTCGACCCCTTTTTGGCTGTTCCTTCTTCCTGTATATCGAAGCAGGAGCACATGGGACAAACAAATGCGCAGGCGCCGCATCCGATACAGCGTAGCGATGCTTCATTCCAGATATCGTTATCGAATGCGCCGGAAAGTTTTTTCGCAATTTCGTCCTGCGAGAAGGCCTGTTCAACTTTTGCGAGATACATGTCTTTCTTGATCTCCGGAATCTCTTCGAAAAGGACGCTCCACCGTTCCCCTATGGAAACGCCTTTTCCCGTAACAATTTCCGCTGCATAGCGATTGTTTTCGATTGGTGTCAGGAGTATGTCGCTGCCGGCCGTATCGCCGGGACTGCTTCCGGTAGACGTGCAGAAGCAATCGGCATCGTGCTTTACACAGCTCACACTGATGACTGTTAATGCTTTTTGCCGGGCGGCAACAAAGGCATCTGGAATATCCCGGCTGAAAAAATCAGCAAGGCGCTGCAGTGCATTTGCATCGCACGGACGCGTACCGAAGAGGACCCGCTCGGCCTGAGCTGCAGCCGCATGATCTTCAACTGTAATTTCTTTGCCGCGATACTCGAACGAGATCAATTGTTCATATCGCGGCAAGAGAACCGACTTCGGAGATTCCGTCGTTTGAATATAATCAAAAACCACAGACTGCATATCCTGAACAGGTGCAAAAAACACTTTTTGCCCTTTGCGAACAGGAGCATAAACCAATTTTCCTTCGCCGGCAAGTCCGGCAAGAAGTTTTAATAAATTATCATGTGTTATGGATTTCATATCAGCCAGCAATCAACATTGAACTATCACAATCGTTTAACAACCAAGAACTATGAACCACGCACTACGAACTTTTTTATTGGATAAACATCTCCTTATCCTCATTCCTGAACGACGACATTGCCGAGGAAGCATCGCAGCTTAAGCCCGGTTCAAATCCGAATTCCGATCGTGCAATCCTCGAAGCTTCGATAGTCAATAATCCGATGGGTATTCCGACCGGACATGCAATCGTGCACGACCCGCAGGAGACGCAGCGTCCTGCAAGGTGCATAGCCCTATTCATATGCCATTCGAAGTTTCCCTGCGCATGGGAAGGAACGCTGACCCATTGCGGCTGGTTGCATTCCACTATGCATCGTTCGCAGTAACACAGCGGACATGCAGCGCGGCATGCATAACATTTAAAGCATTTCTCCAGCTCGTTCTGCCAAAACTCAAAACGCTCCGGCCCGGACAGCGCTGCAAGGTCTTCAATTTCTTTTACAACGAACGGCGGGAACACTACCGGATGTCCCTGCGCATAAACTTCAAGCGACGCGTTGTCAGTCAGCTCTTCCAGCGTATCGTTTTCCACAGCGAGAACGATAACGGCGTCGCTCGATAACTGATGCTCGGCAATCATTTGTACGATCGTCCGAACCGCTGCCGGGTGTGCAACAATCGCCGATTTCCCAAATTTTTTAATTTCCGGTTTGTTGATGTACACCGCCAAATTCTGGTGACAGCGGTCATCCCAGACAAGTTTCCCTGCATCGGAGGCATTGCGGATGAAAACCGGACGTGCTTTTCCTCCGCTGCCATCGCCGTATCCGATGGCAACCTGAATCCTGTCAGATTCCAGCAGTTCTTTTACTTTTTGATGCAGCGCTTGCATTTTTTTCATTCTTTCATCGTTCAACGTGCCGCAATGCGCGGTGCTGCGGTGTTGCAGTTCTGCTGTTCAACGTTTTTTCAATTCTTTTGTCTATTGACCGATGTTTCATATTGGATCGCGCTCTCGCGCGATACATTTTCAGGCCTCCGGCTACCATTCACTATTCACCATTTACAGTTTACAGTTCACAGTTGACCGCTTTCAACATTCAACATTCTGAATTCTTGATTCTGAATTCTGTGCGCAGGTCCGAGTTCTCGAATTTCCCGCACGGTCGTATTGACGATATCGGCCCATTTTGCGCCTTCCGCTGCCGAGACCCAGGAAAATTTTACACGGCGCATGTCGTAGCCCATGTATTCCATCATTTGTTTAAAAACAATCCAGCGGCGGCGTGCATGAAAATTACCGGACGTGTAATGACAGTCGTTAGGATGGCAGCCGGAGACGATAATGCCGTCCGCACCGAGGGCGAGGGCTTTCAACAGTAAATTGTAATCGATACGGCCCGTGCACGGAAAACGCACGATGCGCACGTTTGCGGCATACTTAATCCTGCTCGTGCCTGTCAGATCTGCCCCTGCATAGGTGCACCAATTGCAAACATACGCTACGATTTTCGGTTCGAATGCATTTTCCATTTCAGCTCAGGAGCTCCAATACTTCCGCATAGACTTGTTCGTTGCTATATCCCTGCAAATCGATCGATTGAGACTTGCAAAATGCTAAACAGTACCGCATCCCTGGCACAATCCGGGATTAATCCTTGCAATCGATCGGATGAATTTGCCGTCACGCGTTTTAATTTCTTCCCGTTCGATGGCATGATAGGGACACGCCGTTTCACACATAAAACATCCTGCACATGTCGAAAAAAGCGGAGGCGCCGTACGGTTGACGACGGCAATGACCGGCTCGCGCGTCAGCTCATCGCGGGAAAAGAGAGCGAGCACTTTGCTTGCCGCCGCCGATGCCTGGGGCGAC
>CAVZWL010000019.1:0-198757 GCA_963778945.1 Ignavibacteriota bacterium | reverse complement strand
GATAACATGTGTGAAGAAAGAAAGATCGTTTTTCCCGGTCATGCGCCAGATGGACGATAAGATCCCGGATCTCCTTGATGCCTTGCGGATCGAGCCGTTCATCGGTTCATCCAGAATAATCGGCTTCCGGATCCGCCAAAAGCGCCTGTGCGATGCCGAGGCGCTGCTTCATACCGTGAGAATATGTTTTCACACGATCATGCTCTCGCCCGCTCAAACCGACTAATCCGATTGTTTCTTGAATGCGGCTGTGATCGACGCCTCCCGATAATGTGCCAAGAATTTCGAGATTTCTCAAAGCGCTGAGGTAAAGATAAAAATCGGCTTTTTCGACTAATCCGCTCGTGTGAGCAAGTGCTTTTCTTCGTTCGGAACTTAAAGGATAGCCGAAGAGTTCGACATCCCCTTCAGTCGGCCGAATGAGAGAAAGATCATCCGGATCGTTGTGCTTTTTCCGGCACCATTCGGCCCGAGAAAACCGAATATATCGCCGCGGTACACTTCAAGGTTTAGATTCCTGACCGCCCACCGATGCCGGTAACGCTTGCCAAGATTTCTCGTTTTCAGAATGATTTCGGATTTCACGCTGTGCAGTATTCTTTTAAAATCATCATTGTCATTTCCATATTCTCTACTCTTCTCATTGACCGGAAGCTGCTTTGTATCACGCTGCGCATGGTAACATTTTCAGATCTCCGGCTATATTCTGTCTTCTAATTCTTTATTCTTACTTCTTTTTATATTATACGAAAAGAGGAAATAGACATCAAGAAGCAAGAATAAGATTTCTTCATATTTATCGTTTGGAACGAACGCTCATTTTCATCAAATCTCCTGTACGCCGAAACACAGTTCCTACTATGAGGAGCGTCATAATACCTCCGAAAATCACCGATGGAACCGTTCCCATTATTTTTGCAGCAAGGCCCGATTCGAATGCACCAACCTCATTCGAGGAAGCAAGAAAAATGCCGTTCACCGCTTGAACACGGGCACGCATCTTATCGGGAGTCATTGTCTGCAAAATCGTGGCACGGATCACAACGCTGATGCTGTCCGAAGCCCCGCTTAAAAAAAGCGCTGTAACGGAGAGCAGCATCGATTTGGAAATTGCAAAGACGAGAATACAAATACCGAAACCGGTAACCGCAAGAAGCAGATTACGCCACGCATGATTCATCGCTGAAAAACGGGCAAGGAGAAAGAGCATTAGAATCGCACCGATAGAGGGCGCGGCACGAAGAATGCCCAGTCCCTGCGGTCCTACGTTGAGAATATCCTGTGCATAGATTGGCAGAATCGCAACAACGCCCCCGAAAAGAACCGAAAATAAGTCGAGCGAGATGGAATAGAGAATGATTTTCGTACCGAAGACGAAGTGAATTCCTTCTTTGATGCTCGTCAGAACATTGCTGGCTTTTCCGGTTACGACTATTTGGCGGTCTTTAATTCTGGAAAATAGGACGAAAGAAAAAACCACGAAAATTGTGACGAGCAAAAGGGTATTCGTAAAACCGATTCCGGCATAGAGAAACCCGGCTGCTGCGGGCCAGAATGGCGCCAAGCTGCCAGGATGTGCTTCCCCATGTCGATGCATTTTCGATCACTTCCGGCGTTACGAGAATTGCACGCAGCGAAGTTGTGGTTGGGGATTGAAATGCGCGGCAAAGACCGATCACGAACAACGACGCATAAATCGCAATAAGGAGCGACGACATGCTTAAAAGATACTGCATCCGCATGACCACTTGCAGTGCTATTGAACTGAGGGCAATTCCGCCGACGCTCCAGATGAGAACTCTTCGCTTGCTGTGCATATCGGCAATATGTCCGCCGAATAAAGTAAACGACATAAACGGGACCGCCTCGACCAGCCCGATCATGCCGAGCGCAAACGGATCGTGCGTCATGCGGTACACTTCATAACCGATGGCTACCTCTTGAATCATGCCGGCCATAGTCAACAGGAAATTCGCGCTCACCAAAAACCGAAATTCCGGAAATCGAAAAGCGGCGTATGGATCATGCTTTTGTGCGGACTTTTGCTGCATATTCTATAATACGAAATTTCGAACGTATCGGAAAATGAACAGATGGCTTTTTATTGATGCTCACCTTTTCTTCAACAGCCAATCGTTCAAGAATTTGTCCTCCTCCTCCCTGCTGTTCAAGAGTTCCTCCTTCGGAACCGATTTCAAGATATGCCGTGCACGCGACCGAAATGCGGGAGTTGAATACGGCAGCATCTGCTCGATGACCGTCTGCAGCTCAAGCAGCCAGTTCCTTCTTATGTTCGGCAATGCGAGCCAGAACCGTCATTGCGGCGGCACGCGGGGCTATAGAGATTTTCAGGTCTGCTATATAGGAGAAGCAAATATTTGCAACGGCGCCTTGTAATGATGCGGGAATTTCCGAACATTGAAGAACGGACATGCCTGTTCGGCGAAGCGCTTCATGGATGCCGGGTTCCTGTATTTTTTTTATGATCGATTTCAACCAGGGTACAGCAAGCTCCGGATGCTTTTCGATACAATGCGCCACCACCCATGCGGCATGCCGGGAAATCTTTTCATCCTCGGCAGGATCCCCTTGGCGGGTTTGCCCGCCTTCACGGGAGAAATACAATTTCATTAATGCTTCGAAGCGCCGCTTGTCTTTTCCGACCCAGCGGACAATCCTGTCCACCTGCTGCCGCGAACGGAGAGCCAGCACGTCCGATCGAATATCTTTGAGATTGCCAATTGTCAATTGTCGATTCCCAATTTCTGACTGCCAATCAATGATTTCTCAATGCCGATAACCAATTGTCAATTGTCGATTCGCATTGTTCATCCCACGTTCCTAAGAATCATAAATCCCGCAGCAATAATACATGCAGCGGCAATCAGCTTCGGCGCTAGCCGCTTTTCATTGAACATTTTTCCGCCAACCAATGCCGCCCAAAATACCGAATGTACGTTTTACGGCAAGCACCAAAGCAACAGAACCGAGTTTGACTGCCGCCAGCTGCGTATAACGATATCCCATTGTACATACCGCTACGCCAAGTATGAGAAACAGCGTCGATCTCATGCTGCGTACGGTATAAAACTTGAACGCCCGGTTTTTTTTAAAATACAAGCCGCCGTAGAGTAAAAGAAAAACTGCATGCTGGTAGAACAGAACAACAAGAGGGGGCGTCTTAATGCCGCTGACAAGATATTTATCGAAAACGGAAGATATAGCAAAGAGCAACAGAGCCGAAACGATGTACCAATGGGAAGAATCGAACCATTGTTTATCGTTTGATGCTGCAGATTCATTTCGCTCCAGCATGAAGACGCCTGCAATCATGAAAAGCAAACCGAGAATTTCATATCCGGAAATATTTTCCCCCAGAGCGCCGTACGCCAGCAATGCCGTAACTCCCGGGGTCAGTGCAAGAAGCGGAAGCGTAGAACTGATGCCACCCCGCTGGAGCGCCATCATTACGAATAAAAATGCCGCCGCATTGATAATACTTTTAACGATAATAATGATGAGAGTGGCGGATGAAAGGTGAAATACATCCGTGAACAACATCGTGCCGATTGAAAATCCCATAAGAACAATCGACAGCATGAACGAAAAGGCCAATGCATCGATACGAAAGAGTATTTTCTTTTGCGTAACGGCAGCGGCAGCGGAAAAAAACGCCGAAGCAAATGCAAGCAGCAGCCACATAAGTTATTCTTTCACTTTACCAGTTTGTTGAAACAGAAAGATAGACATTTCTTCCCGGTTCATCATTCATATTGCCGCGCAGCGTCGATAGAAAATTCACATACGCGCGGTTAAAGATGTTTTGTATTCCTGCGGACAATTTAATATGCATGCCGAATCCTTCAAATGCGCTGCGGTCGTAAAACCGGCATTCAAAAGCGTATAGCCGCCTGTCGACGTCTCCCCTGCTGCGAGATTGGTTTTGTCTGTGACAATTTCACAATCGGCATGCAGGGTCCCTATTTTTTGAATCTGATAATCCGCTCCGAGACTGCCCTGCATCGGCATAATCTGTCCGAGATTTGCATTATTCTCCGTATCCTCTCCGCGCGTGTAATTGAACAAAGAACGAATTTTCAATTCATTGAACGGTTCAATATCCAACGATATTTCATAGCCATAAATTCGCGCGTTGTCGATATTTGTTTTGACTTCTGCTGAATCTCCGTCAAATGTTCCCGGCACTTCAGCGACAAGATCATGATACGTAGTATAATATGCATCGGCAGTCAGCGAAACATTTTGAACATGGATATGAATATTGCAATCAAACGAGATGCTTTTCTCCGGCTGCAAATTCGGATTACCTACAACGGGAACCGCCGAATTGGTTAAATAAGCATATAATTCTTCGAGCGAAGGAGTTCGAAATGCCGTTGAGATTAAGAACGATGCATCCATACATTTTACAATATTTTGTTGAATTCCCGAATTGACACTCCAGCTTCGTGTATTTGAAGTGTTTTCCGGCCAGAGCACGGAACGATTCGCAGGCGTAACGGTATGGCCTCTGTATTCTAGCCAAAGAGTGTCGTAGGTAATATCATTGTGAACGCGTATAGCATCGTACCTGCCGCCGATAACCATGGTCGTGAGATCGGGCACGATCTTCCATTCATCCTGAATGTATATTCCGGCACTTGTAAAAGAAGAATTGGGCAGCGGTACATTCTTCGAGTATAGTATCATTTCCGCGCTTATATGTTTCCCTGCCGCTTGTTATTGAAGTCTGCCAAATTTCAGCGCCAGCGGTCACATAATGTCCATCGAGCGGTGTGATCGTCGCTTCACCTGCACGTTTCCTGTGCTCTGTTCTGCATGCGGTGTTTTTGTAATTTTTGGATTTGCGATTAGGTTGACATCCCGCTCTATGTTTTGCTGTGATGCCCGAATGACTAATGAAGAAAAATACTCGCTGATAGACGGAATCGTATATTCAGCTTTGAACAATTCCCTCCGGGCCAGTGTATACTTTACCATTGCTGTCGGCGGGAACAGCGATGAACCGCCCGGAATTCCGGCATCGTCCGATTGTGAACGCTGATATGTGAAATCGAAAGAATGCGTGCCGAATATTTTTACACCGGCATCTGCAGAAACATCCCAATCGTTAAAGTACCAATTCGGGATAACACCTTCCGGCGAAGCATAATTGTCCGCCCTGCGGAACATTCCGCTGGTTCGGAACCGATATACATCCGATCCGCTTTCCAGTGCGAGATGCTCTGCATGAGAGTTATTGACCGATTCGTAGCGCACCATCGATTCTCCGCTCACATAGGGTTGATCGCTGAACGATGGACTTTTTGTAATAATATTTACGACACCGCCGAATGCACCCGTGCCCGCAAGCGCCGAACTTGCGCCTTTAATGACTTCTACACGATCGATATCGAACGGATCGAGCAGAGAGAGAGCCGCCGCATGATCGTTTGCCGTTTCGATTCGTATATTGTCAATCATCATAACAATATTATATCTCGTCATTCCGCGTATGGAAACGAGACTTTCCCACATTCCGTCGCGAACCAATGCAATGCCCGGTTCCCGGCTTAAGGCATCGGAAACTGTAGGCGCACTTGTTTCGATAAATGCCGAACCGTCGACAACCGCAACAGGAATCGGCTGTGCCTGTGAATATGCATTTTCCCTTGTGCTCTGCACGATAACTTCAGCAGAATGAAAGAGGACCGGATCGAGAAGCAGATGCAGCGTATCGCCGGCATGAACCCGGACTATGCGTTCGACCCGCTTATAAGCAAGATGGTATACGGCTAAAGTATAAGAGCCGGATGGAATGGACAGAAACGTAAATTGTCCGTTTTCATTTGACAGAGCTTCTTTTTTAATTTCACGCAGCATAATTCTGGCATTGCTGACAGGCAATCCTGATATCTTATCAATGAGCGAACCATACACAGAGACAGGCTGCGATCGGAGAAAAGCGGATGAAACGATAAGCGCGGCACTGCAAAAAATAATAATTTTCAATCTCATAACACAATACATCCTTTTTCTTTCGGTTTTTTAAATCATTGAGCAATTTCGGCTCTTCTGGCAGACGGAATAACCGCCGCGAGAAGGCATCAAGAACGAGCGTTCCTCTTCTTCATTTTTCTGCTCTGGAACAAAGAAAATATTAAAATTGGAGCTGGAATGATTCTCTTTTCAATAGCACAGGTTTCTTATGAAGAAAATCCCCATTGAAAGAATAGTTTGGCATGCGACATGCCGACGTTCAAAGTTTCATAATAATAGATATTCATTGTGTTGGTTCTATGATTTAACTTTTATGCTTACCGGTTGTTCGGTATATCAATATTGCTCAATGTCGATTGGCGTTTGATGCGGTTTTTTAGTGATCCCGGCGCGACTCGAACGCGCGACCCACAGCTTAGAAGGCTGTTGCTCTATCCACCTGAGCTACGGGACCATGCTTTTTATTCCATTTCTTCGTTTTACTGATGGTCCAATTATCAATACTTATGCAATATACGAAAGGGTCAAAAGGGATGCAATATCGCATTGGCGGAAGGTTCAATCAGCCTTAATGTTCGGTTTCATGAAGCGGAATTATACGTTCTCATTGGCCGATTGTTTTGTGAAGTCCGCTGGAAAGTAAATGAGAGCAGGTCCGGGCCGTTCTCATGTTGGGATGGCCGAGGAGTTGTTAAATGCCATACATCCAATCTGGATGAAAAGACTCTTTTCTCATTTCAAGAGTTCACTTTCAATTATTTCGGTATCGATGAGATCCATCTTCCTTATCTGTCTCTTTTATGAGGATTTTTTATCTAAGACTTCTCGTATTGTCCGCAGTATATTCTCCGGTTGATATGGTTTTAGAAGAATAGCTTTCGCTCCATCCATAAGAAGCTTATTCTTGACATCCCTGTCCAAGAAACCGCTTGTAATGACTACTTTAATTTCAGGATTAAGTGCTGTGAGTTTTTTGAACTCGTCCATTCCTGTCATTCCCGGCAAGCCGAAATCAGTAATAACAAGATCAATTTCTAGTTTATGGCTTTTATAAATTTCAATCGCTGCAATACCGTCCGAGGCAGTATAGACTTTGTATCCTTTTGACTCGAGTGTAAGCCGCAGCATATTTCTCAGAAAATCTTCGTCTTCAACGAGCAGGATTTTCTCCGTGCCTTCAAGATGGAAGGAATCTTTTTGCTCCTGCGTGTCGATTTGCTCGATACTTGCAGCCGGCACCGGGAAATAAAGTCGAAAAGTTGTCCCTTGGTTTAATTTACTTTCTACATCAATAAAACCAAGATGTGCCTGCATAACGCCGTAGACAACCGACAGACCGAGGCCTGTTCCTTTCCCATCTTTCTTGGTGGTAAAAAATGGATCGAAGATCCTCAGACGCGTATCTTCGTCCATTCCTACACCCGTATCGGTCACGCTCAAACAGACGTACATCTTCTTGATCAGCAGAAGGAAAACGTTCGCGCACTTGTTCATTGGTCCGGATTTCCGTTTTCAGAGTAAGCAGTCCGCCATTTGGCATGGCATCACGGGCATTAAGACAGAGATTCAGGAGCACCTGATGAATCTGATTATTATCTGCGTATATATCCGGAATATCCTGCGCAAAGACTCCCTTCATGACAATGATCTTGGGAAAAGTTTCCTTGAGCATAGCAAGCATGTCGAATGCAGCTTTGGCGAGGTTTGTTTGTCTAAATGAAACATCGGCCTTTCGCGCAAAGGTTAGGATCTGCTGTACCAAAGAAGCACCCCGTTCTATTGCCTGAATAATAACGCTGATCCTTTCGGAATATTCCTGAGGCTTATTCCTCGCCCCTTCCAGCAGACTGCTATAACCCAAAATAATTCCGAGGATATTATTGAAATCGTGAGCAATACCTCCAGCGAGTATTCCGATGCTGTCCATCTTTTGCGCTTGTATGAACTGTTGTTCAAGCTGCTTTTGGTTCGTGACATCTCTGAGAATACTGCGGTACATAATAATATTCCCATGCAGATCCCGAACCGGCATGGTTGTTTCTAAGACAACAGCGGATGTACCGTCTTTTCGCTCCAATGTATACTCAAAATCTTTAATAAGACCTTCTGCATGGATCATCTTTTTCTTCCGATGAGATCTGTCGGATTCTAAAAGAATACCCTGACTGATATCTGCCGCCAGCAGTTCTTCTTTGGATCTATAACCAAACAGTTCAATACCGGCGGGATTGATATCTATAAATTTATCGTCGATTGTGCTGAAATAAATTGCATCCTTGGATCCTTCGAATAACCCTCGATATCGATTTTCAGATTCATGAAGGGCATCTTCCGCTTGCCGGCGTTCCCGCCTTATATCTGCTTCATCCATTTCACGTTGAATTGCAGGTATCAGTCGGGCGAGATTTCCTTTCATAACATAGTCATGAGCACCGGCCTTCATCGCCTGTACGGCAACATCTTCACCGATCGTTCCCGACACAATGATAAATGGAATATCAATTTTTTTCCCCTTCAGAATCTCCAGCGCAGCTAATCCGCTGAAAGTCGGCAGGGCATAATCGGCAATCACGATATCCCATGATCGGCGTTCCAGTGATTCGATCATAGTTGTGCTGTCGACGACACGATTAACGATGACCTCGAATCCATTCCGTTGAATATAACGTGTCAATAAAAGTGCATCATCTTCCGAGTCTTCAACGAGCAGAATATTGAGTGCTTTATTCATGAGAATACTTCTCTGATTTAAAAGGCGGCTGTTCATTCAGGACCATCCAGTAAAGCTCTAATTGCCGTACGGCATCAACAAATTTATGGAAATCCACAGGTTTTCGAATGTAACTATTGGCGCCAAGACTGTAACTTCCTGCGACATCCTGTTCCTCCTTCGAGGACGTTAGAATAACGACCGGGAGAAATTTCGTCCGTTCATCAGCACGAATACGTTCCAGGACTTCCAATCCGTCTAGCTTTGGAAGCTTTAAATCCAATAAAATGACAGCAGGCATACTGTTTATTTCCTTCTTCGCGTATTTTCCTGTTCCGAATAAATAATCAAGCGCTTCAAGTCCATCGTTTGCTACGACAACCTCATTAGCAATGTTGTTTTTCTTGAACGCACGCAGAGTCAGCGTTACATCGTCGGGGTTGTCTTCGACTAATAAAATAGTTTTATTTTTCATTGCACCACCTCAAGATTATGGTATTGTGAAATAAAATGTCGCTCCTTTATCTTTCTCAGCTTCGGCCCATACCTGACCGCCATGTCTATGAATAATCCGCCGGACTGTAGCCAATCCAATTCCAGCTTCCCTTAAATTCGTCGGGAGTATGCATTCTTTGGAAAGCTCCGAACAGTTTACCTGCATAAGCCATGTCAAATCCGTCGCCGTCATCGCGCACAAAATATACTTGCCGTCCATCGCGCAACATGCTGCCGATTTCAATCTTTGCTGTCGGATGTTTACTTGTAAATTTCCAGGCATTATCGATTAGATTTTCGAGAACAATCCCCATAAGATTGCGGTCTGCCTCTATCATCATACCCGGCGTAATGGTAAATGTAACTTTTCGGTCCGGTTCATTACGGCTAAGTTCATCTGCGATAGATTGGGCAAGGCTGCCGAGGTCAACAGGCAGGCGCTGCATTTCGGTTCGCATAACGCGCGACAGATTGAGAATATCGTCAATCAAATGTTCCATATGCTGGCTGGCAGTGCGCACACGATGCAGGTAGTTTTTGCCCTGTTCATCCAATTTATCCATATAATCTTCCAGCAACGCGATGCTGAATCCATCTATGCTTCGGAGAGGCGCGCGCAGGTCATGAGATACTGAATAACTAAATGCTTCCAATTCCTTATTGGCATATTCGAGCTGATTCGTGCGATCATGAACACGCTGCTCCAAATCCTTCTCTCTTTTTAAGAGCTGCCACACGCGCCAGCTGTATAAACCGAACACGATTGCTGCAATGAAAGCCGCCATGAAACTATAAAACCACCAGGTTTTCCAAAAAGGAGGCGTGATAATGATTCGAATGGAAGTCCCTTCTTCATTCCATATTCCTTGATTATTGGAGGCCTTGACACGGAATATGTATGTCCCACCCGGCAAATTTGTATAGGTTACAAAACGTCTTTTTGCGTCCGTGTAATTCCATTCTTTCTCAAATCCTTCCATCATATATGCATACTGATTATCCTTCGGTGAAACGAAGTGAAGCGCGGCAAATTCAAAAGAAAAAACATTGTCTTTATAGGAAAGATGAATCTCGCTGCTCTCTGAGATGGACCGCCGGAGAATTGTGTCTCCTTCTATATTCTTGTCGAGAGCGACAGGCTTATTAAATATTTGAAAATCGGTAATAACAACGATTGGGCGGGAAGAATCGGTACGGATGCTGTCCGGATGGAAAATATTGAAACCGTTCATGCCGCCAAAGATCATCTCACCGCTCCGGATTTTCAGACAGGCATTGACGCTAAATTCATTCCCTTGCAGTCCATCGTTTTCAAAATAGTTATTAAATCTGCCGGTGACTGGAATTAAATTTAGATAAGCCATTATTGGTGCTTATCCAGAGATTGCCATGATTGATCTTCGAGTATTCCCTGTATAATACTGTTCGGCAGACCATCCTTTTCGCTGTACCGATGGAATGTTCCGCTTTTTCGATCAAATTTATTGAGGCCGTTCGTCGTCCCTAGCCATAAAGTTCCTGCATGATCTTCATAAATACGCATAATTTTGTTATCGCTTAAGCTTGTGGAATCCCTACTATCAGAGCGATAATGAATGAACCTTCCTTTATCGAGGCTCAAGACGGTTCAACCCTCCTGAATTCGTTCCGATCCAGAATATGCCGGACGAATCCTCGTAAATTGTCCAGATGAAATTATCGCTTATACTCCTCGGATCGTTTTGATCATAAACATAATGCGTAAATTCTCCTTTTGTATTATCGAAATCTATTTAATCCTCTGCCGAAGGTTCCTGCCCACAGATTCCCTGACCGGTCTTTGTAGAGACTCCATGATCCATTCTGACTTATGCTGTGAGGATTATTGGGATCATTTCGATAGTGGATAAATTTGCCTTTCTTCTCTTCAAAACAATTCAACGCATCCTCAGTGCCAATCCACAAGCTGTTGTATCGGTCCTCACAGATACTCCTTATCGTATTACTGCTCAGACTGTTCGAGTCAAGCGGATTATGAACATAGTGCGTAAACTGATTTTTTCCCCGGTCGAAGCAATCTAGTCCTCCGCCATTCGTCCCTATCCAGATCATTCCCCGGCTGTCCTCATACATGGAAAGGATAGTATTCTTTGATAAGCTGTTTGCATCATTAAGATGGTTTCTAAAGAGCACAAATTGTTTTGTGCTTGGATTATATTTATTAACACCGTTATAATTCGTTCCTACCCAGAGTATGCCCAATTTATCTTCAAATATAGAAATCACCGAATTACCGCTCAGATTCGTAGGATCCTGAGGATTGTTTTGATAATGAATAAATTTGATCTTGTCTCCGATTTTAGAACCATCTGCAAGTTTGTTCAGTCCGCCGCCATCTGTGCCTATCCAAAAATTCCCACCCTTATCCTCATACAGTGCTCTGATAATATTGCTGCTTAAACTATATGAATCATCCGGATTGTTTTGATAGCGGACAAACCGATTCTTCTGAGAGTCAAACCAATTCAATCCGCCTCCCCATGTTCCTATCCACAGATTCCCCGACCGGTCTTCATAGATTCGCCATACGCCATTATGACTTAAGCTGTGCGAATCACGAGGATCATTCCGATAGTTGATAAATTCCCCTTTCTTCCTGTCAAAATAATTCAATCCGTCATCGGTGCCGATCCAAAGACGTCCATTCCCATCCTCAAGAATAGATAATACATTATTATGACTCAGGCTTTTTGTATTATTCACATCGTTTATGTAATGGGTGAATTTTTCTGTTGTTCTGTCAAACCGATTGAGTCCTCCGCCATTGGTCCCCAGCCAAATTGTGCCCGACCGGTCTTCATAGATATTTTGGATATAATTATGGCTTAGACTATTCGGATTGTCTGGATCATTTTTATAATGAATAAACCGTTCTTTTCCCCGGTCAAATCGATCAAGGCCGTCTTCCGTTCCGATCCAAAGCACACCCAGATGATCTTCAATAATACTCATGATAGCATTATTGCTTAAGCTCGATGGATTTTCAGGATCGTTTTTAAATACCTTAAAAGTATATCCATCATAACGATTGAGCCCTTCATATGTCCCAAACCAGAGAAATCCTTTGCTGTCCTGGCACATGCATACGACAGAACTTTGGGAGAGCCCAGATTCTGTAGATATCCTTTCAAATATAATTTTACCTTCTTGAGAATAGGATGGTGAGCTCAAAAGAATGAGGGTTGTACTGCATACAACAAACAGTTGGTAGATCGCATTTCTCATAAGGACGATAGTACGCCTTTTTTCTATAAAAGCAAAATTGGGTCTTTTCTTTTTTAGGCTCATGGCCGGCATCATTCCAAGCTTAAAAGCCGATGAGGGCTGCGATAATCCCTACCCCGAGGCTGTGGCTCTCCCACTTCCGAGCGCCCAGTTCCCCGAAATGAGATCTGTTTTAATCGATTTATCAGCCATAATTTTACGTTTGTATTTATGAAAGGTTTTGCGTAGTATAATTTAATTTGCTACATGAAGGAGTGAATTATGCCGCCTGAATCGATACTGCAAAGTAAAAAAGTTCTTATCATAGAGGATGATTATTCCTATAGAATTTTTCTGCAGTCAATTCTCAAAAAAAGCGGCGCGTTGTGTACGATTTCCATTAACGCCGAATACGCGAAAATAAAACTCGCCTCGGAACAGTTCGACATTCTCGTCATCGATTATCTTCTTCCCGGCCATAATGCCCTGGAGATTATCAAGTGGGTGCGTGAACAGAATATTTTAACGCCGGCTGTCATTGTTACTGCATATCCGTCCGATGACCTGACGGAAAAATCCAGAAAAGAGGAAAAAGTTGCCGTCCTGACGAAATCGAATATCACAGGTGAAAATTTTCCCCTCCTCCTCGCCGATACATTGAACAACATGACTTCTTGACGAATCTGCAGCGATACCCTTCCGATCCTCTTTGCACAGGTCTTCATGTTCGAAATCCCTTTTTCGCTTTTTCCGTTTTCTCTCCAAATAAATGATAACGCGGACTCAGCCGGAATTATTCAACCTTCAAACCATTGAAACAGTAAGAAGTTAGTCAAACTCATCGGTAGAATTCCATCCGGCGTAATTTCCAAAGGCATAAAAAACCCCGGCGCATTGGTGGAACGCCAGGGTGTAGGGAGGCTAACTATGCCATCGGGGAGATGGCGTACAAATTTACAATTTCAAAAAGTCTTTGTCAAGTCGGAATATGCACGAGACTTTAAAATGGCAGAAAACAGGAAATCACTTAAAAAACGGCGATTTCTTTTCCCCGGTCGCTTGAGAGGGACAGGCCGGCGGCGAATACTGGAATAAGGCATACTATTAAGCAATATACTGAAATGAAGTCTGAAACCGGCCGCAGCTTCAAGAACTGTTCATTCCTTCAGACGAAGCCTCGGTAAAATATTTATGAGACTGAACATTCATTACTCTGCGCTGATGCCGGGTTGAAATTGAGCGGTCTACTACTCTACCCTTTGAGTCATCAACCCTTATGAGAGTTCAGGTGTTCATTGCATGCATGCGCGACCATGTCGGTCGTAATTTCCTTCATGCAGCGGAAATGTTTTTTCGGGCAAGATTCCCGGCCGATGTGCGAACACGGCCGGCAATGTAATTTTTTATTTTCAACGACAATGCTGTTTTTCCCCTGCGGAAAAAAGCCCAGCTCTTCTACTGTCGAACCGAAAACTGCCACAAGCTTGCTTTTCATCGCTGAAGCTATATGCATCAAACCGGAGTCGTTCGTAACAACACATCTGCATCGTTCGAATGCTCCGGCAGTCTCCGCAAGACCTAACAAACCGGCAAAACTCTTTGCGGCGGATTTCCCTGTTCCCCGGTTTATGGCCTCGCCGATTCCTCTACACAGTTCAATATCGCCGGGTCCGCCGAAGAGAAGTATCGTTCCGTTTCTTTCCTGTGAAAGCCGGATGCCGAGTTCTATAAATCGTTCCGGAAGCCATCGTTTTGTGTAATGCTTTGCGGAAGGACAAAATCCAATGTATACGGTTTCTGGATTAAGCTCCATTTTTGTAAAAATCGTTCGGCGTACAGCTTCAGGAATGAAAAGCTCCGGTCCTTGTCCATCGTTTGTGATTCCATAGGATCTGCCGGTTTCAATATATCGATCCGCCGCTGATACAATTCTTCCGTAAATATTGATTCCGCATCGCACCAGCAGCGTCCTGGAGACCATTCTTTTCTTTATGCTTCGAATCTCCTTTGCACTGATCGATAAACATAAGTACCGGCTACGTAAACTTCTATGAAGATCGAAGACGATGTCGTAGCACTCCCGCTGAAGATCGTTTTTCAGCATTCTCAAACCCTGGAAGCCGCTCTGTGTATCGTATTTTAGAACATGAGACAGCGCAGGATGATAGTGCAGGAGTTCGGAATATTCCCGGCGCAAGAGGAAATCGATTTGGGCATCCGGAAATCTCGCACGCAGCACCCGAATAAAAGGAGTCGTCAACACGATGTCTCCGATGGAACTCAAACGCAAGATCAGGATTTTAGACGGCTTCATCATTGAATATGAAATTACGCTGAATTTCATCCATCCGCAACAAAATGAACGGCGTTTCCTTGAATATCTCTTATTTTTTGCGCATTTTTGTATGTACTCATGAACAGCTCATTCCCCTGTTGTGGTGTGAGCTTTTTGCATCTTCAACGAGCAACGAGCGGAATGATTTTAATTTTTCCTTTAATAGAAATCAGTAAAAGCCGCTGCGTAGAAATTGTTCATGGCGCACCGGGAACCGAACACACATATTCCGTCGATCCTGTTCGGATGGCAATACTCTGGCGCGGAGAAAACGCAAAGACGATTCATATTATAGATAAAGACGGAGCTGCCGAAGGAAGAATCGTCAACGAAGATATTATCAAACAAATAGTCGAATCGGTCGATATTCCCGTTCAGGTCTCCGGCGGATTGCGAACCTATGAAGAAATCCAGCGGGTTCTGAATCTCGGCGTCTACCGCATTATCATCAGCACGGCAGCGATTGAAAGCCCGGAAATTGTCGAGGCGTTCGTCAAAGAATTCGGAACGAGAAAAATTGCCATCAGCATCATTGCGGAGAACGGAAAAGTCGTTACGCACGGCGGCAGCAACCGCACACAGGTTGCGCCGATAGAATTAGCTGAACGCATGGTAGAAATCGGCGTTTCGCGCATCGTCTACGGCGAGCGGAAAAACGATATCATTGGAACGACGATATCTTTCGATACGCTGACCGATCTCGCAAAAAAAACCGGCATCCGCATAACGGCGCGCGGCGGCGTATGGAATTATAAAGACCTGACGCGCATGCAAGAACTCGAAAAATTCGGCGTCGACTCTATTATTATGAGCCGGCCGCTGTATGAAAATTGTTTTCCCTGCCAGACACTCTGGCGGCTGAACGAAAAAGAACTCACGGATCTCGGTCCTACACGAAGGATATAGACGGCTCTATGGTTATTACGGTCATCGGACATTTGTGCAAAGATATTATCCATCTTCCGCACGGAGATCATTCATCCCATGTCGAAAGTTTTGGAGGAATATTTTATTCGGTTGCGGCGCTGTCCTGCCTCATGGGAGAGAAAGATGTCATTCAGCCCGTCTTCGGTGTCGGGCAGTCGGATTACGATGCGCTGATCGAGCAGCTTTCCCGATATAAAAACGTCGACACAAAGAGCATTTTTAAATTTAAAGGTCCGACCAACAACGTTCATCTCTTTTATCATACGGACAACCAATCCCGAATCGAATGTTCCAAAGATATCTCGGTATCCATCCCGTTCAGCCGGATTAAATCCTCTCTCGATGCGGACGGAATTCTCATCAACATGATCTCCGGATCCGATATTACGCTGGAGACATTGGATATGATCCGGATCGAAACGCGCGAGCAGCACGTACCGATCCATTTCGATTTTCATTCCCTGACGCTCGGCATCGATCAGGAATTCAAACGCTTCCGCCGGCCTCTTACCGATTGGCGGCGATGGTGCTTTATGCTTCACTCGATTCAGATGAGCGAGGAGGAAGCGCTCGGATTGTCCGCAGAACGATTCGATGAACCGACGCTTATCAACCATCTGATGTCGCTGATGGTCGATACGCTGCTTATTACGCGCGGTCCAAAAGGCGCGACTGCCATCGTGCAGGACATTCATAAAACATTGACGCGCCGCGATCTGGACGCCGTTCCGATGGAGCATTTTAAAAATCCTACCGGCTGCGGAGATGTTTTCGGCGCAGCGTTTTTATTTTCCTATCTGAAGAAAAAAAATTCGTTTGCCGCGGCTGAATTCGCCAACAAAGCTGCCGCACTGAACACGACAATACAAACTGCGGATGAGCTCGAAACTCTCGCAGAACAATTTAAAAATCTCAACGGAGACAAGAAGGGCGAAGTAATATGATCGTTATGAAATTCGGCGGCACATCGGTCGAAGATGCTCGCGCCATGAGCAATGTGATCGACATCATTAAACGAGAACAGGCGCGGCAGCCGATCGTGGTGCATCTCCGCAATAGCAGGCGCTACCAATACGCTGCTGAAAGCAGCTTCGATGTCGCTGGAAGGACAGCTCGATGAAGCGCACGCGCTCTTGAACCAGCTGCTGGAGCGGCATGTGACCATCGCCGAAAATCTTATCGACGACCGGGCTACCATTCAGCAGCTTATTATGAGCTTTAAGCGCCGGTTTGAAGAATTAAAAAATCTCTGCCAGGGCATTGCACTGCTGGGCGAGCATACGACACGCTCTCTCGATGCCATTGCATCGGTCGGCGAACGGCTTTCCTCTTTCATCCTTGCCGAAGCACTGGAACAACGCGGCATTCCCGTAGAACTCGTCGACGCACGAAGTTTTATCATCACCAGCGATCAATTTACCGCTGCAACGCCCTTAATCGAACATATCGAAGTCAAAATCAAAGAAATCCTGCCGCCGATCGTTCAGTCCGGCAAAATTCCGGTGACGCAGGGATTTATCGGTTCAACCTTAAAAGGAGTCACCAGCACGCTGGGACGGGGCGGATCGGATTATACCGCATCCATCATCGGATCCACGCTCGGAGCGCAGGAAATTCAAATCTGGACCGATGTCGACGGCGTCTTGACCGCCGATCCGCGCATCGTTCCTCAAGCCCAGACACTGGACATCATTTCATTCCGGGAAGCATCCGAACTTGCCTACTTCGGCGCGAAAGTTCTGCATCCAAGCACGATTCTCCCTGCTGTGGAAAAGACAATTCCGGTTATCGTATTGAATTCCAAAAAGCCGGACCGCAGCGGGACGAGAATTATTGCAAATCCGCCTCAAAGCGCACTTTCGGTCAAGTCCATCGCCTCGAAAAAAGGAATTACCGTCATCAATATTCAATCCTCCCGCATGCTCATGGCGTACGGCTTTCTGGAGATGATCTTTTCCATTTTTAATAAATACAAGACGCCGGTCGATCTGGTCAGCACCTCGGAAGTTGCGGTTTCTTTGACTATCGATAATCCGACACACCTGGAGCAAATCGTGATTGAACTGGAAACTGCTGCGGACGTTTCCGTGTTAACCGATAAAGCGATCATCTGCGCTATTGGAGAGAGTCTTCGTTCAACCGGCGGCATCGCTAACAGGATCTTCCGTGCGCTCGGCGATATTAATGTCCTGATGATTTCGCAGGGCGCTTCGGAAATCAATATGAGTCTTGTCATCGAGGAAGCAGATATCGACGAAGCGGTCCGGCGGCTGCATGGAGAATTTTTTGAGCATACATCTGCATAAGGAAAACGAATCATGCATATAGGTCTTGTCGGCTATGGAAAAATGGGAAAAGAAGTCGAACGCGTCGCGCTTGAAAAAGGATGGAGCGTGGACGTTAAGGCCGATATTATGCTGCCCCCTCCGCTTCCTGAAGCCCGGCGCATAGTCGACGTCGTCATACATTTTGCAGGAGCAGGAACCATTACAGAAGATCTTCGCCCGTGGGCCGAGGCCAAAAAGAATATCGTCGTCGGAACAACCGGCTGGAGCGCACAGATGCCGAACATCGAAGCGCTTGTCCAAGAGAACGGCATCGGTTTGATCTATGCGTCAAATTTTTCTCTCGGCGTGCACCTGTTTTACCGCATCCTCCGCACTGCCGGCGCATTATTCGACAAGGTCCGCCGATTACGATGTCTTTGTGCACGAAATCCATCACAAAGACAAAGCGGACAGCCCCAGCGGTACAGCACTCAGCATAGCGGATATGCTTTTACGAGACGATCGGGAGAAAAAAAGAAATACTCACAGAAACCTCGCATGCGAAGATCAGGCCGGAACAGCTTCATGTCGGTTCATCGAGAGCCGGAGCTGTTGTCGGCACGCATACGGTCACATTCGATTCCGCAGCAGACAGCATCG
This sequence comes from Ignavibacteriota bacterium, assembly GCA_963778945.1. Lineage (GTDB taxonomy): Bacteria > Bacteroidota > Ignavibacteria > UBA10030 > UBA10030 > Fen-1254. The sequence goes on along the minus strand of CAVZWL010000019.1, from coordinate 180,120 downwards.
AGTTGAAACACACGGCAAAGAACCGCACGGGTTTGGCGCTCGGATCTCTGCTCGCCGCAGAATGGATCAAAGGAAAGCACGGTCTTTTTACAATCGACAATATGATGGAAGATATTTTTCAATAATTATCCGGAGTCTTCAATGTCCAGATGGAAAAAATTTCAAGGCGCTGCGACAGCAATCGTAACGCCGTTTAAGAAAGACGAATCGGTCGACGAACAAGCGCTGCGAAGCCATCGTCGAGTTTCAGATCAAAGGAGGCATCGACGCGCTCGTACCGCTCGGAACAACCGGCGAAAATCCGACGATTACGCGAGACGAGCATCAGAAGAATTCTCGATATCGTCATCGGTCAGGCGCGAGGACGCGTAAAAATCTTTGCAGGCGCCGGAAGCAACAGCACAAGAGAGGCGATTGAAAAAGCGCGCTCGCAAAAAACGCCGGAGCAGACGCAGCTCTCGTTGTCGGCCCTTATTACAATAAACCGACTCAGGAAGGTTATTTCCGGCATTTTGCCGCTGTTGCCGAAGCCGTCGACATTCCCATTATCGTCTATAATGTTCCCGGCAGAACCGGCGGCAACATCGAAGCGGCAACAATGCTCAGGATGGCGGAAGAAATTCCGAATGTCGTTATGGACAAGGAAGCATGCGGAAGCATGACGCAAATCATGGAAATCGCCCGCAGCAAACCGAAAGAGTTTTCGCTGCTCTCCGGAGACGACGCGTATGCCTTTCCGCTCATCGCAGTCGGGGGGGACGGATGCATTTCCGTCGTTGCAAATGAAGTTCCGAAGCAGTTTTCTCAGCTCATTCATTCTTGCCTCAAAGGCAATTGGAAGAAAGCGCTCGAACTCCACAACACGCTTCTTCCCTTAATGAATATCAATTTCATCGAATCCAATCCGATTCCGGTCAAGACCGCTCTTGCGATGATGGGAATGATCGAAGAATCGTTCCGGCTTCCGATGTGCCCGGCGTCCGAAAAAAATCGGGAAAAAATTAAAGCCGTACTGGCCGATCTGAAATTGATCGCATAAGGAGAGCCTCATGCTTCGGGAACAAATAGAATTATTATATTCACGCGACCTGGCTTCCATCAATCGGCTTGAAGCGCTCCAGGTCTTCAATGAATTAAAATTTTTTCTGAACAACGGAGAAATCCGCTCCGCCGTTCCTTCGGAGAAGGGCTGGGTTGTCAACGAATGGGTAAAAAAAGGAATTTTGCTGGGTTTTCGGCTTGGTGAATTGACCGACGTCTCTCTCGATGAGAGGTTTCATTTCTACGACAAGAGCACATATCCGCTTAAAAAATTCTCCCTGGAGCATCAGGTTCGAATCGTGCCCGGAGGCACATCCATTCGCGACGGCAGTTATGTCGCCAAAGGCGTCGTTATCATGCCGCCCTCATATATCAACACAGGATCCTATGTGGACGAAGGAACGATGATCGATTCCCACGTGCTCATCGGGTCGTGCGCACAGATCGGCAAACATATACACCTGAGTGCGGGGACTCAGATCGGCGGCGTTCTCGAGCCCGTCGGCGCTTTGCCGGTGATCGTGGAAGACGATGTTTTCATCGGCGCCAATTGCGGAATTTTCGAAGGAACGACAATTAAAAACCGGGCAGTCCTCGCCTCCGGCGTGATTCTGACCGCATCGACGCCTGTCTACGATATCGTGAACGATGCCGTCTATCGCAGCACCAAAGATCTGCCCCTCATTATACCGGAGGGAGCTGTAGTTGTTCCTGGCAGCAGGCGCATTGAAAATAACTTTGCACAAATCAACGGCCTCTCCGTTTACACACCGATCATTATCAAATACAGGGATGCCGGTACGGATGCAGCGACGGTACTGGAAGAGAGCCTTCGGTGAAGCGTATTCTTATCTGCGGCAGCAACGGCCTTCTTGGCCAGCGTCTTTCGTCCATCTTGAGCGGTCAAACCCAATATGAAGTGCTGAACACTTCCGTCGAGCGGTCTTTTGTTTTCGACAACCGGTTGTTCGACTACACACAGCTCGATATCACGGCCCGAAGCGATGTCAAGAGTCTCGTTTCGAGTTTTCAGCCGGATGTGATATTCAACGCGGCGGCTGCGACAAATGTCGATTGGTGCGAATCCAATCATGAAGCTGCATGGAAAATCAACGTGACGGCTGTCGAAAATCTTGCCGAAGCTGCGCGCAAAGTCCATGCTCAATTGATACACGTTTCCACTGATTACATTTTCGACGGCAAAAACGGTCCGTATAACGAAGCAGCTCCCCCGAATCCGATCGGTTATTACGGCAAGACAAAACTGGCAAGCGAGAATGCCGTTCGTACGGCTGACATTTCTTATGCCATCGTACGCACACTCGTTCTCTACGGCAGCGGCATCGGCGTTAAATCGAACTTTGCTCTCTGGCTTATTCAAAGTCTTCGCGAAGGTAAACGGATCCGTGTTGTCGAAGATCAAATCGGAAATCCGACTTATGTCGGCGATCTTGCTGCTGCAATGATAAAGATTTTCGAACTCGGCCGTCAGGGAATCTATCACGCTGCCGGCTCCGAAAACATCAGCCGGTATGAATTCGCTCTCCGGACCGCTCAGGTCTTCAATCTGGATGCGTCGCTCATCGAGCGTATAAAACGAGCGATCTCAACCAGAGCGGCGCCGCGTCCGATGCAGAGCGGATTTATTCTGGACAAAGCGGAAAAAGAATTAGGCATTCGATTCCATAATGCCACTGAAGGACTTTTAATGCTCAAGCAAGAGCTTGAAGAACATAAAAATTGAAGGATGAGAAGGAACGACAATGCTGGATTTGCGATTCATTCGAGATCATGGAGAAGAAGTTCGCGCAGGCGCCGAATCCAAAGGAATGACGGTCGATCTGCAAAAAATCATCGAGTTCGATGACCGGCGGCGGTCGCTTATTCTGGAAGGAGATACGCTCAAAGCAAAGCGCAACCAAATATCCGCACAGGTCGGCAAGATCAAGCGCGAAGGCGGAGATGCTTCTGCCGTCATTGCGGAGATGGACTCTGTAAAAAAACGCCTTCAGGAAATCGATCCGGAAACCCGCGAAGTCGAGACTGCACTGACCGCCCTTCTCTTAACCGTACCGAATATCCCGCATTCGTCGGTTCCAATCGGCAAATCGCCTGCAGACAACAAGGAAGTTTTTCGATGGGGAGAAATCCCAAAAATGGACTTCCCTTTGAAACCGCATTGGGAACTGACGGACAAACTAGGAATAATCGATTTCAATAGAGGTTCAAAAGTCTCCGGAGCGGGATTTCCATTTTACGTCGGCAAAGGCGCGGCTCTTGAACGGGCGTTGATTAATTTTTTCCTCGATCAAGCGGCTGAACGGGGTTACACAGAACTTGCCGCTCCTATCGTCGTCAACGAAGACAGCGCACGCGGTACGGGTCAGATTCCCGACAAAGAAGATCTGATGTATATCGTGGAACGGGACAAGTTTTACATGATTCCGACAGCCGAGGTGCCGGTTACCAATTTCCACCGGGATGAAATTATTCCGGAAGAACAATTGCCGGTCCGCTATGCTGCCTATACTCCCTGCTTCCGCCGGGAGGCGGGTTCGTACGGAAAAGATGTCCGAGGACTCAATCGGCTGCATCAATTTGACAAAGTGGAGCTGGTGAAATTCGTTCATCCTTCTACCTCGTATGAGGAGCTTGAATTGCTGCGTGAAGATGCGGAGCATCTGTTAAAGCTGCTTAAAATCCCATATCACAGGCTCCTGATGTGCACCGGGGATATGGGATTTACGCAAGCGAAAAAATACGATCTTGAAGTGTGGGCGCCTGGTCAGCAGAAATGGCTCGAGGTTTCGTCGTGCAGCAATTTTGAATCGTTCCAGGCACGGAGAATGAATATCCGGTTTCGTCCCGCCAAACAGCAAGGGGGCAAGCCCGAAATTCTCCATACGCTCAACGGTTCCGGCCTCGCACTTCCTCGTATCGTCGCAGCCATCATCGAGCAGTATCAAACACCGGAAGGGAAAATTATAATTCCGAAAGTTTTGCATCCTTACACAAAGTTAGAGGTCATCGGATGATTTTTAAAATGCTCTATTTACAAAATCCCTTCATAAAAGAGCCTCTCCCCATTTGCCAATGCTGAACAGAGAGAGATTTTATGAAGCCCGAGCGATGATATTACTATCGTTTTTATTTTTATCGGTTTTTGAAAAACTTACTTCAATTTACATTGCCGTTTACTATGTTCAATATTCTGAATACGATATTCTTGATCCTAAATTCTGAAACTTTAAGCACCTTCTCTTCGTTCTATATTCTGAATATGGCTTCTTTATTACCTTTTTTTATTCATTCTGTATTCTTAAATCTGAATTCTTAATTTATTTATGCATGCTCTTTTACGCCTCAAACCATATATACTCCGTTCAAAGAAAATCCTTTTTATGGGACTTCTTACTGTCATCATCAGCAATTTCTTTACTGTGGTCCAGCCGAAATTCCTCGGTTATGCAGTTGATGGACTGAAACGCGGAATGGAAACCGGGAGCGCCGTATGGAGCGACCTTCTTTTCTGGGCCGGATTGATTGTCCTTTCCGCTCTCGTGGCTGGTTTTTTTACATTCCTCACGCGGCAGACCATCATCGTTGCATCGCGGCACATGGAATTCGATCTCCGCAATGACCTGCTGGCACACCTGCAAAAACTTTCGTATTCCTATTTCCAGAACACGCCCACAGGCGATTTGATGGCGCATGCTACCAACGACATTAATTCAGTCCGCAATGCGGTCGGTCCCGGCATTATGTACCCGACCGATACGTTTATGACGCTCCTGATGGTTTTGTCGATGATGTTCGTCAGCGACTGGCGATTGACACTCATTGCGCTCATTCCCATGCCGTTCGTTTCTTTTGCCGTCTATAAATTGGGACAGCTGATCAATAAAAAATTTACGGAACGGCAGGAACAGTTTTCACTCCTTACGACGCATGCGCAGGAAACTCTTTCCGGAATTCGGGTCATCAAATCGTACGTACGGGAAGCGTATGAAGAAAAAAGATTTTACGCCTTAAGCTGGGATTACCTGAAAAAGAATCTTGTTCTTGCACGAGCGCAGTCTATTATGTGGCCGCTTATGTTTATTTTGGTGGGTGTTTCCATGGTCACCACCATTTACTTCGGCGGTATGCGCGTCATCGACGGGCATATCACTGTCGGTACGCTGACCGCGTTTATTACGTATCTTTCCATGCTCATCTGGCCGATGATTGCTTTCGGGTGGGTTACGAATATTCTCCAGCAGGGTGCCGCATCCATGGCACGCATCGCCGCCATTTTCGATACTGTGCCGGACATTCAGGACACAGAAACAACGAATCATTCAATTACGGACATCAAAGGATCGGTCGAATTCCACGGTGTTACTTTTACTCATAAGAATGCAAATCGTCCGACGCTGAAGAACATTAACCTGAAGATCGAAGCCGGTCAAACGGTTGCACTTGTCGGCCATACCGGCGCCGGAAAGACGACACTTGTCAATCTTCTCCCACGGCTGTACGACATAACCGAAGGCGAAGTCTTGATCGACGGCATAAAGAGCAAACTTATTCCGCTCAATGTACTCCGCTCTGCAATCGGATTTGTGCCTCAAGAAACATTCCTTTTTTCCGACACCATAGCGGAGAACATTCGTTACGGCGTCGATCACGGTAATCAGGAATTGACAGTCTCCGCTGCCGAGATATCGCAAATAGCCAAAGATCTTCCGGAATTTCCGCTCGGCTACGAAACAACCATCGGCGAGCGCGGCATTACGCTCTCCGGAGGACAAAAGCAGCGCACAAGCATCGCGCGGGCTATTATGCGGCAGCCGAAAATATTGATTCTGGACGACGCTCTCTCTGCGGTCGATACTTATACGGAAGAGCAGATACTCAGCCGCCTGCGGGATTTTATGAAAGGCCGCACAAGCATCATCATCAGTCACAGAATATCGACCGTCAAGGAAGCCGATCTTATCGTCGTTCTTGAAGACGGAGAAATTGTCGAGCGCGGAACACATGACGAACTTGTGAAGCTCGACGGAGTCTATGCAGATATAAATAAAAAGCAATTGCTGGAACATGAACTCGAAACCATAGAATAGTTCATTAGTTCTTGGTTCGTAGTTCGTAGTTGCTGTTAACAGTTTTCAGTTTACAGTTTACAGTTTTCAGTTCACAGTTTACAATTTACGGCTCTTCATGGAAGAAGAAATTTTAGGAAAAGCATACGATGCGCGGCTGATGAAGCGGCTCATCAAATATCTTAAACCGTACCGCTGGCAGGTGGCTCTAGGCATTCTCTTGAGTCTTTTGGTCAGCGCCCTGGAAGCAGTCCGTCCATATTTTACCAAAATGGCGGTGGATAAGAACATAGCATACGGGGACAAGCACGGGCTCTTAAACACGGCGCTGCTTTTCCTTACCGTGATACTTGTCCGCGGAATCATTCAATATTTCAACGCGTATTTGACGCAATGGATCGGACAAAAGACTATCTTCGACCTGCGCATGGAGATTTACCGGCATCTGCAAGCTCTATCCTTGAAGTTCTACGACCGCAATCCCATCGGACGGTTGATTACACGCGTTACGAACGACGTCGAGGTTTTGAACGAAATGTTCTCGTCGGGCATCGTCATGGTTTTCAGCGATGTTTTTACGATTATCGGTATTTTTTATTTCATGTTCACCATGAACTGGATGCTGTCACTCGTCACCTTGAGCGTCCTTCCATTTTTATTCTACGGTACGTTTCCTGTTCCGTAAAAAAGCGCGGGAAGCGTACCGCGACGTTCGCCGTCAAATTGCCCGCATTAATACGTTTATGCAGGAACATATTACCGGCATGCTCGTGGATCAGCTTTTCAACCGGGAACAGAAATCCTTCGATAAATTTTCCGAAATCAATGCTGCGCATCGCGATGCAAATATCCGTTCCATTTTCTATTATGCGGTTTTCTATCCGGGAGTCGACATTATCGGCGCTGTTGCAGTCGGTCTTATCATTTGGTACGCCGGAGCCAACGCCCTGCACGGAGCCGTAACGGTCGGCACGGTGATAGCTTTCGTCCAGTTCAATGAAATGTTCTGGCGTCCTATCCGCGATCTGTCCGAAAAATACAACATTCTCCAGACCGCCATGGCTTCTTCCGAACGTATTTTCCAGCTTCTGGACGATACGACGCTGCTTCCGGTTCACCCGAATCCGGTTCCGCTCGGACATGTTCGCGGCGATATCGAATTCAAGAATGTCTGGTTTGCTTATAACCCGCCTGCCGACGGTCGTCAAATCTCCCGAGTGGATTCTAAAGAACGTTTCATTTTCCATTAAGCAGGGAGAAACGGTGGCCATTGTAGGTCACACGGGAGCCGGCAAAACCACCATCATCAGCCTTTTGAGCAGATTCTACGACATACAGCAGGGGGAAATTTTAATCGATGGGATTAACATTCAGCATACGGCTCCCGCCGATCTTCGCAAACATATCGGAGTCGTGCTGCAGGATGTTTTTCTTTTTTCCGGCGATATCAGAAACAATATCAGTCTCGGTAACGAACAAATTCCTTTCGACCGCATAAGGCTGCGGCGCGCATGGTCGGAGCAAATAAATTCATTGAAGAACTAACCGGCGGCTATGACGGCATCGTCAGAGAACGCGGGGCGACGCTTTCCGGAGGGCAGAAACAGCTTCTTTCATTCGCCCGCGCATTGGCGTACAACCCGCGCATACTCGTTCTGGATGAAGCGACATCGAGCGTAGATACGGAAACCGAACTGCTGGTTCAAAAAGCAATACGGAATCTGCTGAAAGGACGCACATCCATCGTTATCGCGCACCGGCTTTCGACGATACAGAAAGCTGATAAAATTATCGTTATGCATAAGGGAGAAATTCGGGAAATGGGCACGCACCAGCAGCTTCTGACATTGAATGGCATTTATCAGAAAGCTATACGAGCTTCAATATAAAGATCAGGAAATGCAGCCGAAAAAGAGAACACCATCGTCGTGAAATCCGAACTGCTCATAGCGGAAACGACATTCGTCGTAGTCGACGTCGAAACCACGGGGCTTAGTCCGACATGTCGGACCGCATAACTGAAATTGCTATGATGAAAGTGCGGGACAATATTTTGATCGACGAATTTTCCACGCTTATCAATCCCTTGGTACCTATTCCAGCCGAAATAACGACACTCACAGGTATAGACAATCTTATGGTGCATGATGCCCCGCCCGCACGCGAAGTAGTGCCGCATATCGCAGAGTTCTTGCAGGATTCGATCTTTGTAGCGCACAATGCGCAATTCGATTGGGGATTTGTTTCAGAGACAGCTTTACGGGAGAGACAATTAGCATTGAAGAACGATCAGCTCTGCACGGTTAAACTAAGCAAGCGAATACTTCCGCATCTCCGCAGCAAATCGCTTGGACCTGTCACACAGGCATTAGGTATTAAAATTCCGGACCGGCACCGCGCCTCCGGCGATGCCTACGCAACGGCTTTAGTGCTCATCAAATATCTTTCCTATGTCCAGCAGCGGCATGATGTTTATACGATCGGCGATTTATTGAAATTTCAGAATGGCTGAGAGCGGTAAATGGTGAATAGTGAATGTAAAAACGAGAAGAATATCTATAACCATCAATTGACTTCGTTCCATACCACCTTCCGAAGGTCACCTTCGGAAGGCCACCTTCGGAAGGCCACCTTCGGAAGGTGGGGTTTTATAAAGTTGCGGGCGTATGTTTTTCAAGGCGGCCATCACCGGAATTCCATTGAAAACTCAATTTCCGCGGTCACCGACCGCGGCTACAGGAAAAATGATCATTAAATAACATGCCAATAGTTACTTCCTATTCAGTCAAAATTTCTTATTTTTGTGACTTCTTAAACGATTCCTCGGAAACATCCTGTTCATCGTCTCGCGAATAACCGGGACAGAGTTTTATGTTATTGAGCAGCATGGTACTATGAGCGACATCAATGCTGTCCGTCTGGAGCCGCCAGGGCAATGTAAAAACCTTTTTGAGATACTCTTTTCCCTCTTCAACATCTTTGGAATTGTCCTTATCAAGACCGCGTGTTATAAGCGCTACGCCGAACTCTTTGACGATTTCTATCCGGGTGGAATCAAGCACTAATGCTTTTCGACAGTAATCGACTGCTTTGTCGAGATTACCGCTGATTCCAAAAATCCATTTGAGCAGGAAAAATGTGGGGCATAAGCGGTAATACACTCCCAGCGCTAAACAACTGGATGCCTGAAGATTTTCACCGTTCGGTGTCACGTAGTCGGATTTCCGATCTACTGCAACAAGCCAGTCTTTCTCGATCTGCTTTGCCGTAAAGAGCTGCGACAACACACCTTTCGTTGTAGACATTCTTGCATTGGCCAATCCGCGCATAAAATAGCATTCGCCCTTATCGGGAGCGCACTTAATGCCTTCCTCTGCAATCGTTATCATTTTCGTGTAAAGTTCTATCTTTTTGTCTTTGTCGGCGGACTTATGGACGTCCAAACGTTCTGCTATTTCATAGCAATCAAGGCACATCATCGCCCGAATCAGAAAATCGTCCGGTTTATAGCGCAGCGCGGATTCACAACTCTTAATCGATGCCTCAAATTCGAACTTACCGAGATGTTCATCCGCCTCTTTGAAATACAGCTTATATTGATCTTCATTGGACGCTTCCACCGGAGACGCGGCTTGGCCCATAACAGGTGAGGATGAAAAATGAATCAGCGCCGCCATGGTTATAAAAAGGAAAGGTGATTTTATGAACTTATTCTCCATCAGAAAATCCTTTTTCTGTTTGATGGCTAAAACTATTTTTAGATGTATCGTCAGGATGGTGATACCTGTGCTGCTCAATATCCTCAACCCGTACTATCAAAATGTAGCCAAAGCTCTTATTGTTTGCAATATGATTGCACAGATTATGTTTAAAGAAATATTGAATTTCGTTAACACGAAATAACATTCTCAGGCCTCCGGCTGCAGATGATTGCTCAGATTGCACAGATTTAACGCAGATGACGGATTTCGCAGATGACACAGATGGCGAATGATGAATTATAAATTATGAAGGATGAAGGATGAAGGTATAAGGTTATTCGTGCAAGGTTCAAGGTTATGATATAATTTGTTCCTCTCATAACAATGAACTACGAACTAAGCACTACGAACCAAGAACTACGCTTTTATGACTACAAATTCTTCACTCTCGAAAAACCGAAAACGCCTTTTCCCGTTTTAGTGGAAAATTCCCCGACAATCTGATTGGAGATCAATTTGCCTTCAAAAGCAAGAGCTTCGTTATTCTTTACGACCTCAAAATGCACAGAAGAAGCTTCTATGATGATGAATGACATCTTAAGATCATAGAGATTTTCCCCTGGAAAATCCATCGTTCCAACGAGTTCATCGTTTTCCGTCCAGAAACGTGTTTGGACCTGAACCGTTCCTGCCGTCCCTTTAAATTCTCCCACCCATTTTCCTTCAAGCGGCGATATGTTGTTTGTCGTGAATGCCGTCAATAAGAAAAAAAGAAAAACAAGTCCGGAGAGAGTGATTGCCTTTTTCATATCGTCCGTCCTTTCTTTATTGTTCATGCCATATCTTACGTAAGGAGAGGAAAGAAGTTACACTTTGATTATGCAGATTGCACAGATGATTACACAGATTACACTGATTTAACGCAGATGACAGATTGCACAGATTGAACGCAGACAGTGATGGCACAGGTTACATTGAGTTAACGCAGATGACAGATTGCACGGATTGAACGCAGATGACAGATTGCACAGGTTACATTGATTTTATACGGATTGCGATTTTAGAAATGTGAATTCTCAGGCCCGCCTGCGTGACTGCGCCAACAGTCGGCTTCGCCGCAATGCGGGCAGGCCTCCGGCTGCAGATTTGTACGCAGATGATGGATTTCGCAGATTGCAAACCTTATCAAGGTTGAATCCTTGATAAGGTTTTTATAATCGGGAGTATTCTATTTTCGATGATATTTAAAGACCAATGGAGATATGATAATCATGATGATGACCATATTTACAACTATATACATGAGTTCATATGACCCGAGCCTCAGAAGCTGAACAATAAAGCGACTCGGCACATGGGCATAAAAATAAATTTCCCGTATGAACGGCTTGGATGGGAACAATATCCTTATCAACCAGAGACAGAATTCTACAATGATTGCGATGGCTAACGACCGCTCGAATACTCTTATCAGACGCTTCATATTATTTTTACCTCCGAATTATTTAATCCACACGTTCTACGTTGATAGTATCGGTCAACCCGCGTGCCATAAGGGGAATTCCAATCGTAAAGATGACATAATCTCCGCTCTTCAGATATCCTTCCTGCTTGAGCTTTTCCTTTATACGATGCAAAATGGTATCGGCGCTGCCGATGTAGTCGGTCAGGACAATTCCCCGAACACCCCATACCAGATTGAGCCGCCGCAGTACGTGTTCTTCTCCCGTGACGGCGATGATACGCGCAGAAGGACGGAACCGGCTGAGACGCCAGGCCGTGGCTCCGGAATGCGTTATCGGTATAAGAGCAGAGGCGTTTATTTTCTCTGCAAGAACACAAGCTGATTGCGCCACGGCATCGAGAACAGTATCGTCCTTTACGAACGGTCTTTTTTCAATAATCCCCTTTTCCGGAATTTGCTGCTCTGTGCGCAGGATGATGTTATTCATTGTCCTGACCGTTTCGATGGGATATTTTCCCACCGAGGTCTCGGCGCTCAGCATGACCGCATCCGCGCCATCCAGAACTGCATTTGCCACGTCGCTCGCTTCTGCCCGTGTCGGACGCGGGTTTTCAATCATGGATTCCAGCATCTGCGTTGCAATGATGACCGGTTTGCCGGCTTCATTGCATTTGCGTACGATCATTTTCTGCAGGACCGGCACTTCCTCCGGCGGCATTTCCACTCCCAGATCCCCGCGGGCAACCATGACGGCATCCGATTCGCTGATAATCTCGTCGATTGCTCGAATAGCGTCCGCCATTTCAATTTTTGCGATGATAGGCACAAAGTGTTTCACGAGCATCCGGCAATGCTCGCGCAGCGAGCGGATATCGTCTGCAGAACGGACAAAGGAAAGGGCGATATAATCGACATCGTTCTTGAGCCCAAATTCCAGATCATCAATATCCTTTTCCGTTAACGACGGAGTACTCAGTTTTACGCCGGGCAGGTTCATACCTTTATGCTCGCCGAGAATTCCGCCTGTTTCCACCGTGCATACGACCTCGGTCTTCGCCGTTGAAACGACTCTGACACACAGCTTGCCGTCATCCAGCAGAATACTGTCGCCCGGCTTGACATCTTGCGGCAGCTCTTTATATGCCGTGCTCACACGATGCTCATCGCCTTCGATTTCTTCCGTCGTAAAGACGATCGTCGATCCTTCTTTTAATTCCGCTTTTTTATTCTTCAGCGTACCGGTGCGAATTTTCGGTCCGCACAAATCCTGCAAAACGGCAATGTGCTCGCCTGTTTGTTTGCAGGCCTCACGAATATTCTGCATGGCAGCCAGGTGGTCGTCGTGCGAGCCGTGGGAAAAATTCAACCGGGCAACGTCCATTCCCGCATCGATCAATCGAACGAGCTGCTCAACCGACTGCGTTGCGGGCCCGATAGTACAGACAATTTTTGTTCTCCCGTTGGCTGTCGTATTTTTCATGTACTCCTCCGAGAAGTTTTCATAATATCCGCAAGCTGAGGCAATATTTCTCCCGCTTTGCCGATGAGCGATTCGTCGACCATATGAGATATTTCGGTTTTTTCCAAATTAATCTCCACGACGTACGCGCCGCTCTCCCGCGCCTTCAACGGCAATCCTGCTGCGGGATAGACCACAGCCGAAGTACCGATCGTCAGGAAGAGTCCGCATCGAGCCGCTGCGCTTGTCGATTCTTCCAGAACATCCTGCGGCAGCATTTCTCCGAACCATACGACATCCGGGCGAATAACGCCGCCGCAGACGTCACAATGCGGAATTCTCTTCTCCTTTGTTACAACAACATCCGGCACGTATTTACCGCACGTGACGCAGTAGCTGCGTTCTATGTTCCCATGCAGTTCTAAAACCCGCTTGCTGCCGGCACGGGCATGAAGGTTGTCGATGTTCTGTGTGGTGAGCGTAAAATCTTTAACCAGCGGCTCCATCGCTGCAAGAGCATAATGCGCCGCATTCGGCTTCACGTCATGAATAATCTGCTTCCGATGATTATACCATTCCCACACAATATCCGGATTGCGCAGAAACGCATCGAAGTTAGCCAGTTCTTCCGGTTTCAGCTTCGACCATAACCCGTCCGTTCCGCGGAATGTTGCAACACCGCTTTCTGCCGAAATGCCTGCGCCTGTCAGAACGCAAATCGAATCGACAGTTTTCAAGAGAGATTCGAGTTTTTTCGATATGGTCATTCTGCAGGCCTTAGTCGTAAAACATCGGAGCAAGCCGCTTCTATTTTTTCTTTCTCCATAGGCCTATCGCGATAAGCTCCGTTGAGCCAGAGCATAACCTGATCTTTATAATGCTTATAAAAAAGATTTCCGGATTGGCCCGGCGGAAGAACGACGCGCGTATCATTGATGTCTGCAAGATTCATAATCTGACGCATGGAGGGGCCGACACGGCTTTTGAACGGCTGCGAGAGAAAATACTGGCCGACGCTGACTGTTGCATGCGTACCGCCGACTGGGTACGGCCCGACATTAAATAATCTTCCCAGCAGCGGCTGAACTCCAAAGACATGAGAGAACGTGATCGTATGAAGTCTTCCCCACTGCCATTCTTTGGGTTCTCCTCCCAGCCGGCTCTGTAAATCCGCTACCGCTTCGGCCAGACTTTTACGAATAATCATATCTTTCGTTTCGACTTCCGGAGTACGGCAATCATCAAACCAGGGGGAATTCGGTTCTTTTAAAAGTCGTGTAATAACCGTCAAAGGTGTGCTGGCAAGTGTGTCATAAAGAGCAAAAAGCTGCTCGCCCATCTCATCGGCAAACGTATTGCGAATAATACGATCCATCGCCGCCTGAAATATTGTTGTCGCAACATCTTCTTTTCTTGTTTCGTCGTTCCAGTTACGGAGATATGCCAGAGCCGTTTTGACATTCGCATTATCGACCGCTGGTACTGTCGAACGCATGAAGAATAATCGGGACGATTTCCCGCGCCTGCAGCGATAAGACGTCGCATTGCAATTTTTCAAAATCTTTGACTGAAAAGCGCGGCTGTTCCCGGAGCGCTTCGTTCAGCCGCATAGAGCGCCAGGGGGGCTCCCAGTTATTCGAAATAAAGTATGGATATGAATCATCGACGATTTTATTATTTGCCGTTGCAATAAAGCCCTGCGGCGGGTTGACGCAATGCGGCATCTGCTGGAACGGGACGAAACCTTTCCAGTCGTTCTCCCCGTTTGTCCCGTCTGCCGGCAGCGTTGCATTCCGCATGCTTCGTATCGGCAATTTTCCTCCTGTGTAATATCCGATGGTATCTGCATCATCGCCATAGACAAAATTTTGCGCCGGGACAGCATACGATTTTAACGCTTCGGTAAATTCCGTCCAATTCTTCGCCCGGTTGATGCGGTAAAACGTGCCCGCTTCGTTTGACACTTCGTAGCCGGTCCAGGACATGGAAATAAGCGAACCCGCAAACGCCGCACCCGGTTCCATTTTGTTGACAATCGGGCCGCGATGTGTTTTGAAGACCGAAAAAAATATGGCAGGACTGTCCTTAACGAAGATCGTATCGATTACTTCGGCCATAGGCCGCCAGGCGCCGTTGAACATGTATTTGGAAGGACGCTGAATGGAATCGACTTGTTCGATATAAAAATCTTCATCATCCATCATCGCGTTCGTTATTCCCCATGCGATATGTCTATTTCTTCCCGCAACGATAAACGGCACGCCGGGAATCGACATACCGGCAACATCCTGTTCCGGAGATACGATATGGAGTTCATACCACCGGGCAGGAGCCATAAGAACTAAATGCGGATCGTTCGCGACAATCGGTTTGCCTGTTTCCGACTTTGCACCGGAAACAACCCATGCATTGCTTCCGGACTGCATGCCGCCCAAGCCAAGAATCGTTTGTGCCTCACGGTCCGCATCGAAAAACGGCTTAAGGTCCGAGGCAATATCTTTCCCTTTCATTGTTTCCGGAATGATGAGCGGCGCATCCGAAGGCCACCATGGAAAAACCTCCTTCGCTTTCTCTTCTCCCAGCCGCCCTACCAGTGCAGCCAGAAGCAAATCGTTCCAGCGGGAAAAATTCATTTCCCATGCCATAAGCCGGCTGATGAGAAGCGAATGTTCGATCGTCCATGGTTCCGGTTCGAACGAGAGCATATCGAATTCCAGCGGATACTTCCCGGTGTGAGTTGCGATGAATTGATTGATCCCGTCTGTGTACGCCTGGAGGGCATCACGTGTCGGCTGATCCAGATTCGCGGCAATTTTTTGCACGTGCTGATAAAGCCCGAGTGTGCGGAACATCTTATCGACTGAAACCGCAGGCGGGCCTAGAATTTCCGAAAGACGTCCCATTCCGACGCGACGCTCCAGTTCCATCTGCCAGAGACGTTCCTGAGCATGGACATAACCGACTGCAGCATAGACGTCATGATCCGACTCGGCAAAGATATGCGGAACGCCGTATTCGTCCCGATAGACAGTCACTTCTGCTTTCAGACCGCGGATTTTTTCTTTCCCATCGGCCGCGGGAAACGATTTCGTCACCAGATAATAACTCAGTAAAACGACTGCTATCAATACAACTGCGGCAACCGCTGAGAGGCCTATAATAATCCGAGTATAATTTCGCATGCTGCACCCCAAAAAAAATCCGCCCCGATTTTTATCGGGACGGATTTAATTTACGCAAACTTATAAGCGCTTGCAAGAATTTTTAGAATTTGTAGCTCAACGAAACATTAATGAGAGTTGTATTGATGTTCTCGCTCGTTATGAGACCCGGAACGCTGAAAAGATCCTCAGTCTGGCGATAGCTCTTTTGATAGCCCAAAGCGCATGCGAGATTGATCCATGTATTTCTATCGACCTGTATCCCGGCGCCTGCGGTATAATAGTATTGGTCATAATCATGAGTGTTTGCATCGGCTGCATAAGGAGAGGGTTTCCATGATATGCCGGCCCGGAGTTTCAAGCCGATATCAAAAAGAGTTACTTCCGCACCGCCCCGAAGATTGGTGGTAGCACGAAAAAGAGTTTTTGCAATTTGATTTTCCTGCTGCAATCCTGCATCTACCGCAGGATCATCCGATTCCATCGAGACCTGCGTCCAATCGGTATATTCGGCATCGCCTGCCAGCATCAGCCATCCTATCGGATTTACGGAGAAACCGCCGCTGAGCACCATAGGTGTCGTGACACGGTATGAAATATTTGACGCTGACACGTCTGCATATTGATCTCCCGCCGGATTGGACAATGTCGGATCGAATGAACTTCCATACGTCTGCGAATAATCCTCGGATATATTATAGACGGTCGGCGTGCGGAGACTGATACCGACGGTGAATTTATTTTCTTTTCTGAACAATAGACCAAACAGCGCATTGATCCCGCTTAAATCGTCGCGGTACATCTGTTCATAACTGAATTGATTGACATCTGCCGGAAAAACCGTGTAATTATTTTTCGTATCGGTTTCCGTGTAGAGGCAGTCGTATGTATACGTTCCGGAAGCGAAGTTCAGCGAGATACCGGCAAAAAGATTCGGCGATACTTCCATGGCGCCGCCGAACGACCAATGATTCATTCCGCCTTTTTCCGAGACCACGGCATTCTGTTGAAGGTTCCCTCTGTTCAAGAAAGAATGTCCAAGTGTGTCGCTTAAATAAAGGTCACTCAGAATGCCGCCATCAATAGACTGACTTAAAGAATTCCCGATATTGAAACCTCCGAATTGCGCGGATCCGTCATAATTGGCAACATGCCCGTATCCAAAGGCAAGAGTCAGGCTTCCCCGCCTCGTTGCAATCGGGTAAACCAAACCGAGATTATCGATGTTCATTGAATTGGCCGTAGAAGAAACTTTACTATTATCAAAAGATACGTCATTTGTGGCGGAAAAATTCGAAAGACCGGCGGAAAATTCAAATTC
Organism: Ignavibacteriota bacterium; assembly: GCA_963778945.1. Lineage (GTDB taxonomy): Bacteria > Bacteroidota > Ignavibacteria > UBA10030 > UBA10030 > Fen-1254. The sequence continues at coordinate 162,885 of CAVZWL010000019.1, read as the reverse complement.
ACGCTGCTGGCCGAGTCCCGCCGGATTCGAGAAAAGTGCGGAAAAGTCATTGGCAATTCCAACCGACGTTCCTGCAAGACTTTGGGTTTGCGCGCCTACACCGAGACCCGTCTGCGAATAACGCAAAGCATCTTCTGCAAGCTGCGCATAAAGGCCTATGGACGAAATAATCGTTAACCCGAGTATTCCGCGAAAAAACAATCTGCAATTCATAATCTACTCCATAACAATTGAACAATTATCCATTCAAAGCGAACTCAATCAGCGTCCTCGTCCACCGTTGTTGCGTGCACTGCCGCTTCGTCCGCCGCCTGAGGAGCGGGAATAACCCGAGGACGAACTTTGCGGAGAAACTCTTTGCGCCCCGGAACGGACTGATTGTGAACTGCGATAGCGGTTTGTGCTGTTCGGAGATCCGTATCGCCGGCCGCTCGTTTGACGGTTGGATCCGGTTCGGTAACTGCGGGTACCGGTATTCACTTGATTCCGATACTGCGGCTGGCGAACAGACGGACTGTACTGCCTGGAAGATGTCGTAACATTCTGCGATGCGCTATTCCTTGAAGCAGCGTTCGCAGTCCTTCCTGCCGATACATTACCTGATGCAGAAGTCGTTACATTACCTCGCATTGAAGATTGCTGATATCTTGTTCCAAAACTGCGTGCCGTAAAACCATTGGTGCGTCCAGGCCCGAAATTCCGCCCCGGACCCCTTCCAGCAAAATATCCATGATCATGATACCCGTGATAATAACCATAAGAATGACCGTACCAGCCATATCCAAAATAGAACGGAGAGTACCATGCCGGTCCCCACCACCAGGGAGAATAGAATCCTGAATAGCACCATCCATCTCCATAAATTACAGATCCGGGCGGAGCATATGCATATCCGTCGTACCAGGATGAATTCCAGCGCGGATAATAATAATACCAGCTGGAATAATCCGGCTGATACTCATCGTCATAGCCCGACGTATCCGCTGCAGCGCTGGTATCAACCGGTTCCACATCCGGAACAGAATGTTCCGCATAAACAGACTGTTCGAATCGATCGGCAGTCAGTTGCGTATAACAACCGGAAAAAAATAATGATATCGACACTATACCAGCCGATATCGCGGTTAAAATTAAAAATTTTTTCATATCTGTATCCTTTATCTTGTCTCTTGCTCTAACTTCATATAAAGCAAATTCTTTGCCAGAGATATAAATAAAAAACATTGGAAATTGAGTCGTTTTTAATGTTTTTTAGACATATATAACAGCATCTCTTGCGTCTGTGTCTGCAAAACTAATCGCTTCTGTATCATATACTGAACATTAAAAGCTGCCAATATAATCGATTTGGAGCGTTCTATTGCCAATATTGACGTTATCCTGATTCCTTGTTACGTCCTTTAGGTTAAATCCGACCGTAACGCCTTTTCCCCATGCCCATCGTAAGCCAAAATTTAGATAACCGTTCCCTTTCCCAAGTGCCTGGTCTTTATTGTCGTTGGTTGCAAAATCGTATTCAAGCATAAATGAAATATCGTTCCCTACAGATTTTTCTACTCCGACGAACATATCAAGATTGGAATCGCCGTCCGCCTGTTCCAGCGAACGATTGACACCTCCGTGAATGCTAAAGTTTCCGAGAATAGCATAATTCTTGCTTGCGACTGCGTACACGCCTGAAGATTTGATAGTATATCGCTGCAGCGAGTCGGCTTTGAGAAATGGTCCTTTTCCCTGGGAATCGAATCCGAGCGCTATAGCGGGCATTGCGGCGCTCTCGTTGAAAATGCGCAGCTTTGCCTGGACTCCGGGCATAGGGTCCATGGCGATTTTGTTATGTCCTATGACATCTGTCCCCCCGTACGAAATTCCGAACGAGAACGGCTCGAAAATTCCTACGGCAAGACTCATCAGCACCCCCCCCTGTTCGTAAAATTCAGACGAAACCGAATAGGTTCCCCGCTTCAGTAATCCTGCGGTCGGCTTATCGATGAGCATAGTCGGTTCGCTGGTTGCGCCTTCGCCGGAATAACTTTGCGCCAGCAGCGACGCCGGCAATATTTGAAAAAGCGCCGATGCAAGAAAAACAGCCAGAATTTTTTTCACGTTGCTCTCCTCTTTTTTTTATTCATCATCCCCGAACACGCGCCGGACATCTTTGCCCAATTCGTTCTGAGTTTTTTCGGACTGTTCCCGCTTCGGTGCAGATATATTTTTATTTTGATCATCCTTCTTTACGACGCGGTATCCTTCATCAAAAGGCAGGTCATCCGCGGAAGCCCGCGGGGTGGATGGCGTAAAAGGGATAACTTCTGCAGCTTTCGGCCGATCAGGCTGCTTCGCTGTAAGCGACAGCAGCTTCTGAAGAAGCTTTTTTTCTTCATAGATCAAATCTTCTTCAGAGTACGTCAAAATATTTTTTTCACGGATAAAAAACTCGCCCCCGATCATCACATCGAACACGTCCTGTCCCGACAATTCATCGAGTAAAACATTGAGTGTCCGTTCTTCGAATTCCTGATTGAGGAACGGCTGAAATTTCAATCCTGCAGCCGAGCAAAAAACCATATCGGCCTTCTTGCCCGGTTCGATGGCGCCGATCTCGGACTCTTTTTTTAGTGCACGCGCGGCATGAGACGTATGCAGGGCAAGAAGATCGAACGATGTATCGATTTCCACACCGAGCAGTCCCTGGATTTGAGCATACGAACGCATAGTCGCGAACGGATCTACCGCTCCCCAATCGGAAGCAAGCGCCAGCGGAACGCCGATCTTTTTCAAGTCGGCATACGGGGGCAGCGCAAATCCTTTCTTGAGCAGCGAGAGCGGACCTGAAATAAGCGGCGTATTATTTTTTGCCAGAATTTCAATATCTCCCGCTTCAAAGCAGTTCATATTCACAAGTTGAAGCGAATATTCAAAAAGATGAAAATCGTTGCACAATTTTACCGCGCTTTTATTGAAGTTTTTTTTCAAAAGATCCGCAGCCCGCTGTGTTTCTCCCAAGCGAAGAATCAGCGGCCATCGATTTTCGTTCGCCATACGAACCATCGACTGCAGATTATAGAGCGTCAGTTCATCCTCGTCCGGCGCTACTGCAGCAAATTGAATAGAAGCGCTTTTCAACGAATGTGCCGCTTCAATCTGGTCTCCGTTATGCACGCCGACCGTTCCGCGTATTTCCGTCTGCCGCAGCGCTTCAAACGAAGCACGCAGAGAGACATCCAGATAATCCATGCCGAATTCGCACATCGTCGTTATACCGGATTTTAGGGCGGAAAAATAGGCGATGCGGTACATGGAAAGCAGTTCCTCATACGCCGCCTTGGACTGGAGATAATCGATCGCCGCACGTATGGACGGCGTTTTTCCCCACCGTGCTGCAGGCAGTGCTGCCGTCAGAAACCTGAGAATAAACGATTCCCCGCGGTAATGCGCATTAATAAACCCGGGAAAAATAATTTTTCCTGATGCATCGATAACCTCTGTATTCGCGAACTGTGCCTTCACCGCATCGGCGCGTTTGCCGATTTCGAGTATACGGTCCCCCTGAACAATGATGGTCATACAGCCAATCTGATTTTTTGCGCTTCCCGAAACGACAAAACCGTTTTCTATAATCTTGACCAAACCGCTTTACTCCTTACTTAAAAATCGATTTTCCGCCAGATCGTTCCGTCTTTTGTATCTTCCAGCCGAATACCTGCTGCTTCCAGTTCCTTCCGAATAAAATCCGCCGCCCACCATGCTTTTTCTAGTTTTGCCTTTTGCCGGGCATTTAAGAGTATCTCTATGAATTTTGCTCCGTCGTTTTCATTCCCCGCCGCAGCGCTGATATCGTTTGTCACAATGCCGAGAATCATCCCGCCCAGTTCCGAGAATAAAACATCGAGTGCGATAAGTGTTTCCGTTCCCGGCTTAGCCTCCGCATGGAGGAGCTGATTTGCTTCCCGCGCAAGATCGAAAAGAACGGCAACTGCCTGCGGGGTGTTAAAATCGTCGTTCATTGCTTCAAGAAATCGGTTTTTAAATGCGGAGAAATCGCGAGCAGCCTGCCCCGTATGCTGGTTCTTATTTGTTTTCTTTACCGCCTCACGCACATTGCGAATGGTATTGAATAATTTTTCCAATCCTGTTTTCGCTCCAAGCAGGGATTCGTCGCTCAGATCCAGCGTACTCCGATAGTGGCTTTGCAGGATTAAGAATCGTACGACGGCAGGATCGAATTTTCTGAACGCATCTTTCAGCGTTATAAAGTTGCCGAGCGACTTCGACATTTTTTTGCCGTTGACCGTTACCAGATTATTGTGAATCCAGTATTTGACGAACGGCCTGCCTGTCGCCGCCTCGCTCTGCGCGATTTCGCACTCGTGATGGGGAAACTGATTGTCCATTCCGCCGCCGTGAATATCGAAACTTTGTCCCAAATATTTCATCGACATCGCCGAGCATTCGATATGCCATCCGGGAAATCCTTCTCCCCACGGGCTCGGCCATCGCATGATATGCCCGCCTTCCGCTTTTTTCCAAAGAGCAAAATCCGCCGAATGCCGTTTTTCCGAGCGCGTTTCAACACGTGTGCCTTCCAGCGATTCATCAAGCGTCCTGCCGGATAGTTTTCCATAGGACGGAAATTTTGCAACATCGAAATATACCGAGCCGCCCGTTTCGTAGGCAAATCCGTTTTCGATGAGTTTTCGGATGATCTCAATCTGCTCGATGATATGTCCCGATGCACGAGGAGAAATATCCGGACGCAGCACGTTCAAAGCATCCATATCTTCAAAATAGCTGTGTGTAATGAGTTCGGCAATTTGCATCGGATGCATGCGGTCGATACGCGCCTGTTTGACTAATTTGTCTTCGCCTTCATCTGCATCGTCGGTCAAATGGCCGACATCCGTAATGTTTTGGATATACAGCACTTTATAACCGCAGTACCGCAGATACCTGACCATCACATCGAAGGACACATAACTCTTGGCATGTCCGATATGCGAATTGCTGTACACCGTCGGTCCGCAAACGTACATTCCCACAAGCCCTTGGTGCAGAGGAACGAACTCTTCTTTTTGCCGGGTCAGAGTATTATAAATTTGTAATGTCATATTCTCCAATCTTCTGCCTTCTGCAGACCGAATTATTCTCCTGCTTATTTTCCTATCAATTCCCTTGCGCCGTGCATACCTGCCTCGGTTACTTCTTCTCCGCTCAACAAACGGGCTACTTCCCGCACGCGTTCGTCGTCATTCAATTTTCGTATGTTCGATGTCGTCCGCTGTTTCGATTCCCTCTTCTCGACTGTGTAATGACAATCGGCAAGGCCGGCAATCTGAGGCAAATGCGTAATCGAAATGACCTGATGAAACTGAGAAAGGCTCTTCAGGCTTTTTCCGACCGCCTGCGCAATTCTTCCGCTGATGCCGACATCGATTTCATCGAACACAAGCAGCGGAAGCCGGTCCGCCTTTGAAAGAATTGTTTTCAATGCAAGCATAATGCGCGAAATTTCTCCTCCCGATGCCACACGTGCCAGCGGTTTGAGGTCTTCGCCGATATTGGCGGACAGGTAAAATTCTACACGATCTATGCCGTTGGCAAAAGCTGTCATACGATTCGCGTCCGAACCTGACATATGCAAAGCTTTGCGCACCGTCCGTTTTCGGCAAAACGGAATTCTCGATCCTCACATCGAATTGTGCGTTGGCAATTCCCAATTTACTCAGCTCTGCACATACGGCTTTTCCGATTTTCGGGACCAGTTCCCTTCTTTTTGCCGAGAGCCGCTGGGCTGCAGAGGAACAGAGTTTGCGTTCCTCTTCGATGCGAGCAGACAGCTTGAGAATTTCCGATTCAAAATTTTCCGCCATAGCAAATTCTGCACCGATTTTTGCACGATGCTGAATGATACCTGATCCAATGAACCGCTGTATTTTTTTTTCAAGAGAGTTATTCTGCCGAGCCGCTCCCGGATTTGCTCCAGTCGTTCCGGATTAAACTCTATTTTCGCAGTTATAACTTTGTATAAACTTTGTCAACTCCCCTATGATCGCCGCTGCAGATGCACATTCATTCTTAACATCATTGAACGATTGATCGATTTCCGCCAGATCTTCCAGCTGGTTCCGGGCTTTAACGAGCGAGTCATAAACGGCCTGTTCCCCCTCATACAGCATTTGATACAAAGCTGTAGTTGCTTCAAAAAGTTTTTCGGAATTTTCCAAAATACGCAATTCGTTCTCCAGTTCCGCCTCCTCTCCCGCGCGGGGATCGACATCGTCTATTTCTTTGATCTGAAAATCATAGATGTCCCGCTTTTCTTTCAGCTCGTGTTCCTTCTTCAGGAGCGCCCGCATAACCGAGAATAATTCAGTCAAGCTTTCATAAGAACTTTGATATTCTTGGACCAGGCCTTCAAGCCCTCCAAACTCGTCCAGCAGAGAACTATGCGTTTCCGTACGCAGCAGCGATTGATGTTCATGCTGCCCGTGTAAATCGACAAGGTGATCGCCGATTTCCCTGAGAACGGCGAGCGGTACCGGCGTATCGTTAACGAAACAGCGGGACTGTCCTCTCGCCGATACTTCACGGCGCAGAATTAAATCATCGCGGCATTCGATCTCGTTCTGCGCAAGCAATTTTTCTACATGCAGGCTGCCGGCCATTCCAAAAATTCCTTCAATCACAGCTTTCTCGCTCCCTTTCCGAACCACATCGGTTTTCGTTCGGTCTCCGAGAATAAGGCTGAGGGCATCGATGATGATGGATTTGCCTGCACCGGTTTCACCGGTGAGGATATTCAATCCGTTCTCGAATTCAATCTCTACGAATTCGATCAGAGCAAAATTTTTAATGGAGAGCGTTTTGAGCATACTCGTATGCGCAATTTACGCAAAAAAGATGGAATTTCAATGGATGATGAGCGGTGAATGGTAAACGGTAAACTGCAAACAGTAAACTGTATGCGTGAGCAGACGATTAACCTGCCGGGGGAATGTCGAAAAAGCGAATATCGGGTATATCGCCGATCGCACCGTAATAATATGCATAGCGAATAAATTCCTGGAGTGAAGCCTCTTCTTCCGTTCCGAAAGAATAGGAAAATGCATCGATGTAATCCTTGGCAGCATGTATCGAGAGTCCGTTTTTTCGCGCGTGATCCTCTGCTATTTTTCCTTTGAGTGCAGTTCCCTGTTCTTGCGCCCTCATGAGCGCCTGCGACGCCATTTCGTTCAATTCGCCTTCTCTGCCGACCCAAAAGCCGTGGACATACGGCAAATCAGTCAAATCCCTCCATTCTTCCGCCAAATCGATGCTGAAAGCATCATCGCGTTCCACAAATGCCGGCAAAGACGCTGCCACTGTTAAAACCGCGTCCACTTTGCCGAATATTGAATACGGGTCGGTGAGAAAAGGAATAAATTGCAGCTTGGAACGATCGGATGGAAGATTCCGGTATTTTTCCTCAAGAATGATTTTAGCCAGAAAAACTTCCGATGTAAAGCGAATATCGATTGCTATACGTTCGATGTTGCGCAGATTCTTTTTTAAGACTAACTGCAGAGCTCCGGAGGGATACGCCGAGGAAACGCCGATACCGGGGACGATACAGTATTCCGCCCCATGCCGGGCGTAGTCGATGGGAGATAAAAAAGCGCCCCGAATTTCTTCGGAGCGCCTGTTGAATTTTACGGAATTTTCTGCCGGTGAATCGTAGGCAAGCTCGAATCGGCGAATCCGCAGTTTCCAAGCCGAAAAGGAGCGGACTCACGGAGAGCAAATCCGGAACGGCAAATCTGGATTTCATTAAGCGTTTGTTTTTTGTGCAACGGCCTTTCGCCGTAAGATCCCGGACATAATACAATTTTGCCCGGCGAACTTTTCCCTCTTTCACTTTTTCAATTTTTGCAATACGCGGCGAATGCAGAGGAAAAATTCGCTCGACGCCGACGCCATCCGATATTTTGCGGACCGTAAACGTAGCGTTTAAGCCTGCACCGTGACGGCTGATCACCATGCCTTGATATTCCTGAATACGCTCTTTATCGCCTTCTTTTACCTTCACATGCACGCTGACCGTGTCGCCCGATTTGAAATCCGGCACGTCATTTTTCAATTGCGATGCTTCAACCAATTTAATCTTATCCATGTTTCTTATACTCCAATGAAATCGTTTTTGTTTTTACTTTCTTTTTTCTTTTTCATTTCCGCTGTGTGCTGTCGTACGCTGTTCCATACGCCATCGATCAATTTCGCCATGATCTCCCGAGAGGAGGACATCCGGTACTTTCAGCGACCTGAACTCTGCAGGCCTCGTATACTGCGGGCTGCCGAGCAGTCCATCCTGAAACGAATCGGTGAGCGCCGATTCGCCGTCATTCATAACGCCCGGAATCAACCGCACGATTGCATCCGTCAGTACGGCAGCGGGCAGTTCGCCTCCGGTCAGCACATAATCGCCGATCGAAATTTCCCGTGTTGCCAGCGCCTGACGCACACGGTGATCGACGCCTTTATAATGTCCGCAGAGAAGCATCAAGTTGCTCTTGAGCGATAATTCCGTCGCCATGTTTTGCGTCAGCGTTTCCCCGTCAGCGCTTAAAAAAACAATCTCGTCGTACGTACGTTGAGACTTCAATGTTTCCACACATTCAAAGAACGGTTCCGGCCTCAGGACCATTCCAGCCCCGCCGCCGTAGGGTGCATCGTCGATCGTCCGATGCTTATCATGCGCATATTCCCGCAAATCATGCACGACAATTTCAACGATATGTCTCTCCTGCGCCCTCTTGAGAATGCTCTCCTGAAAAGGGCTGTCGAGAAGCCGCGGCAAGCCGCTCACCACATCTATGCGCATCATTCGAGCAATCCTTCTATCACATGAATCACGATGCGTTTGCGCGCTTCATCGACGCTTTCAATAAACTCTTTGACCGCCGGGATTAAAATTTCTTTTTCACCCGATCGGACGACCCAGACATCGTTGGCCGGCAATTTCAGAACGTCCGCGAGGATTCCGACTACTCGCACCATCCTCGGTTTCAACAGCACAACCGATAATCCGGTCTATAAAATACTGCCCTTTGCGCGGAAGTTTCTTCTGGTCTTCCGGGATAAATACAAAATCATTCTTCAACAATTCCGCTTCTTCCACTGAAGAAATGCCATCCAGCGCCGCAACGACATGCCGGGCTGAGATCCTGACGTGAACGACGAGCCGTTCGACCGCCTGCTCCGGCACACTCGCCGGTCATCACCGTCCGAAGATCCGAAAACCGATTCAGATCGTCCGTCAATGGAATGATTTTCAGTTCACCCCGAATGCCGACAGGCTTTGCAATTTTTCCGATTGCTATGAGTTCCATACATTCAACTGAATCACAGCAAATCCTCGTTGCGGCGTTTGCAGTTTAACCAATAATATCCAGCACAACCCGTTTTTTTTCTTTTGCCGCGACCGCTCTCAACAAGACTCGAATTGCCGAAGCTGTTTTTCCGCTCCGCCCGATAATCTTGCCGATATCCCCATCGGCAACTTTGATCTTGAAAAACAATTTGCCGTCTTTTTCCTCGGATTCTATGCTGATTTGCTCCGGTGCATCAACAAGATTTCTCGCAATATACTCCAAAAAATCTTTCATAGTTCCACCCCGCTCTCGATTTTGTCTGCGGCAGAATGCTCGAGTCCATCTTTCCCGGACTCGAAATCCCGTCTTTCAGACGTGGAAACCTGTTAAGGTCTTACGGCTGCCTTAACCGTGATTTATGTATGAAGCAATTTTTTACGAGTTTTAAAACAACGATGTTTTAAGAAACGGCCGGTTCAGGGGCTGCTGCAGGAGCGGCCGCGGCTGCAGGTGCGGACGCTTTTTTCTTTCGCTCTGCACGGCGTATTTTCTTATCTGCTTCGTGTTTAACTTTGTCCACTTGCAGCATCTGCCATCGTTCCATCACATTCTTAATCGTCGCCTCATCTTTTCCCTGACGGACAAGAGTCCAGTGCAGCCAGAATCCCGTCCGCCGCAGAAGCGAACGAACAGTATCGGACGGCTGTGCGCCTTTCTTCAGCCAAGATTCGATTTTGGTCGTCTTTCAATGTCAAAGAAATGGGATTCTGATTCGGGTCATATTGACCCAGGGCCTCAAGATAGCCGCCATTTCGGGGAGAGCGTTTATCCGCCGCTACAATTTTGTAGATAGGATTTTTTTTCTTTCCCTCTCTCCGTAAACGAATTCTAACCAATGTTATACTCCTGATTTGTTATTGTCATTCACTTTTAATTTCGTTCTCATGCCGGGAACTGCATGCCGCGTATCGAGCGCCGCACATTGCCTTTTCCAAAACGCTTCATCATACGCTGCATTTCTTCGAACTGCTTGAGCAATCGATTGACATCCTGTACGGCCGTTCCGCTGCCGGAGGCTATTCTTCTGCGCCGGTTTCCGTTTAAGATCGAAGGCCGCAAGCGCTCTTCCTTTGTCATCGATTGAATGATTGCTTCAATTCTGACCAATCCTTTTTCATCGACCGCTGCATTTGCCGGCAGGCGGTTCATTCCCGGTATCATGCCCATCACCTGACTGAGCGGTCCCATTTTTTTTATTTCCCGCAATTGATCGAGAAAATCCTCAAATGTGAATTGAGACTTGCGGATTTTCTCTTCCAGCTCGACCGCTTTTTCTTCACTGAACTGCTGCTGCGCTTTTTCGACAAACGTAACGATATCGCCCATACCGAGAATTCGCGAGGCGATGCGCTCGGGATAAAACGGTTCCAGCGCATCGAGTTTCTCGCCAATCCCGATAAACTTGATCGGCTTTTGTACCGACCGAACGAATCGAAAGAGCTGCGCCGCCCCGGCTGTCCCCGTCTAATTTTGTAAGAACAACACCGTCGAAATTCAACCGCTCGTGAAACGCCTTTGCAGTATTCACGGCATCCTGTCCCGTCATCGAGTCGACAACGAACAGGATCTCATGCGGTTTGACGGCTGCGCAAATCGACTCTACCTCGCGCATCATTTCTTCATCGACATGCATCCGCCCGGCAGTATCGATAATGACCGTATCGCGGATCATTTTGCGAGCAGCAGCGACCGCATCTGATGCTATTTTCACAGCGCTTGCACTTCGATCGGCATAGACAGGTATTTCCAGTTCTTTGCCGAGTATTTCCAGCTGATCAATAGCTGCAGGACGATAAATATCCGCCGCAGCCAGCAATGGCAATCGTCCCTTTGCCTTTAAAAAATTTGCCAGTTTAGCAGAAAACGTCGTTTTTCCCGATCCCTGCAATCCGGCAATCAATATGACAGTAGGCGGATTCTGCGCCTGCGCTATATCCGCACGCGATTCACCCAGCAGCTTCACCATCTCATCGAATATGATTTTGACGATAAGCTGTCCCGGTGCAATACTCGAAAGAACTTCCCGCCCAACCGCTCTTTTCTGAACGTCTTCGATGAATTGTTTGGCAACTTTATAGTTGACATCCGCATCGAGCAGGGCGCGGCGCACTTCACGCAGCGATTCCTCTATATTTTGAGGAGTCAATTTTCCTTGCCCGCGAAGTTTTTTAAACGCTGCGTCTAACTTCTGGGTCAGATTTTCAAACATTCGTCAACAACCTATAGGACACAAAAACTTCCCTCGTCATATTTGAGCCGGACAAAGGAAGTCCTTATAATTATTCTAAAATAGACAAAAAAGACACGCTAATCAAGCGCTCTTGCTTAATTCTTGCGTGGAAAAAAGAATGGCCATTTTTACGAGATGGGTTTCAGGTGCCCATGGCGCTTTAACTCCGGCACTAACCGATAACTCTAATAACTTCCTGGATAGTCGTTACACCTGTCAGGGCTTTTCGGACAGCATCCTGCCTAATGGCTTGAAATCCATAATTTGCAGCTTCTTCCCTCATTTTTAGGATAGAAGATTTTTGAAAAATCATATCCCGCAGAGTCGGGCTGATGGTTACTATTTCGCAGACCGCCGTCCGCCCTTTATACCCGGTTCCGCCGCACATCGGACAACCTTTCCCGCGGAAAAGCCGCAAATCGGAGGACTCCATAGGAACACCAAGCATCGATAATTCTTCAGCGGAAAGCTGGTATTCTTCTTTGCAATTCGGACAAATTTTCCGAAGGAGAAGCTGATACACAATACCGACAACGGTCGAAGCCAGCCAGTAGGCCGGCACGCCAAGATTGAAGAGACGGTGAATGGCGCCGATGGCGTCGTCCGCGAGCATTGTGCTTAGAACAAGATTGCCTGTGAGCGCTGCTTCTGAAGCGACGATTCCGGTTTCCGCATCTCTAATTTCTCCGATCAAAATAACATTAGGATTTTGGCGCAGAATTGCCCGCAAAGCATCGACGAAGTTGAAAGACTTATCGGAAGGCAAATGTACCTGGCTCGCATACGGCAGCCTGTATTCGACAGGATCTTCTACCGTAATGATGCACTTTTCCGGTGTCTGGACATGATTGGTCGCAGCATAGACGGTGGTCGATTTGCCGCTTCCCGAAGGTCCGGTCACAAGGAACAATCCGCGCGGATTGCGCAGTAATACTTTTAAGCGCTCAAGATTTTCATTGCTGAATCCTAATTCTTCCAGGCGCGAGATGTAATTCGATTTTCGAAGAATACGTATCAGACACCGTTCTCCCGCCAAAACAGGTATAACGTTGACGCGAAAATCGATCGGCTCCGCTCCATAGATCGAAGAAAAGCGCCCTTCCTGAGGTTTCTTCTTTTCGAACTGGTTGAGCGTCGCTTTTGTTTTAATCACGCTGATAATCGGATCATTCATATCGGGTGTAAGAGATACGATTCTCCGCAGCGCTCCTTCGAGGCCGAAACGAATCTGTAATTCTCCTTCGATCGGCTCGATGTGAATATCGTTCGCCCCGCTTGTAATTGCCCGCAGTATTACTTCTTCGACAATCTGGTCTGCAGTCGGCAATTTGCCAACGCGGAAAAGCTCCCGGATTTTATCGCGGGAGAGCGACTTCACATCGAATTGTTCCAATGGAATGCGCTGAATGTTTTGGGCAGAGACGACTGTCAAAGGCCGCTGCGGCGGTTGGTTAGGAGGAACTGGCATAGGTCAACTCCATGACAAATGTGATCGTTCCATATTGTATTATCTTTTCCTGTCCGAGAAGCAGGAGAAATTGAAATAGAAGCTGACAACCGTCAGCCCGCTTTTTTCAATGTCTCCGCTCCGCTGACTATTTCTGTCAATTCTGTCGTAATACCGGCTTGGCGGGCTTTGTTGTACGATAGCGTCAACTCGTCAAGCAGTTCAGTTGCATTTTCTGTCGCATTGCTCATTGCTGTCATACGCGCACCCTGCTCGGCTGCCGCCGATTCCAGCAAAACTCTCCACATCTGAAAATTTAAATGCTTCGGAATAAGATTATTCACAATTTCCTCGCAGGTAGGTTCGTAAATATAATCGACCTGAGATAATGTACGGAGGTCTTTTCTCCCCTGCAAATCTTCCGGAAGAATCGGCAGAAATTGTTCTACTTTCACTTGCTGCTGTATGACGGATTTGAATTCATTATAGATAACGATAACTTTATCGAATTTTCCCTGCAAATATCCGCCGGTTATCTCCTGCACGATTTCCCGTGCATAGCCGAAATGCAGCGTGTTAAAAATGCCCGGAAACTTTGCAAACAGATCATACCGTTTTCCGAAAGAATCCTGCGCCTTTCGCCCGACGGTCATAATCTGCAGGGCTCCCGGTTCTTTCAACTGAACGGCAGATTCTTTTTTGATATACTCATTTGCCGCTTTCATGATATTGCTGTTGAAGGCTCCGCAAAGCCCGCGTTCCCCGGCAACAACGACTACTGCTGTACGACGGATTTCACGGACATGTAAAAGGGGATGCAGCGACGGGTCGAGTTTTGCAGCCAGGTGACGGAGGAGCATATCCATTTCTTTTGCATAGGGCCGCGCAGCTATGATCGATTCCTGGGCACGGCGCAGCTTTGCTGCCGCGACCATTTTCATCGCTTTCGTGATCTTCTGTGTGCTTTTAATGCCGGAAATCCGCTGCCGTATTTCTCTTAACGTTGCCACTGTTTAATCCGTCGACGAGTTGAATTTTTGGAGAAAATCCTTTGCTACATTGTGAAGTTTTTCTTCCACATCCTTTGCAATATCTTTGCTTTCTGCTATCGCCTGAAGCAATTCCGGGTACTCGTGCATCCATCAATTCGCTAAATTCACTCTCAAATTTCTGGATCTTTTCCAAGCCCACTTCATCCAGATAACCGTTCGTTCCAAGGAACAGGCTTATCACCTGCTTCTCTACCGGCATCGGAACATATTGACCCTGCTTGAGAAGTTCGACGAGCCGCGAACCGCGCCGCAGCGCTTGCTGCGTAGCTTTGTCAAGATCGGAGCCGAATTTTGCAAATGCTTCGAGTTCACGATAATTGGCAAGCTCCATGCGCAAACGGCCGGCAACCTTCTTCATGGCTTTGATTTGCGCATTGCCTCCGACACGAGATACCGATATACCTACGTTGATGGCCGGACGGATACCTGCGTTGAAAAGGTTCGGTTCGAGGTAGATCTGTCCATCTGTAATCGATATAACATTCGTAGGAATATATGCCGAAACGTCGCCGGCTTGAGTTTCGATAATCGGGAGAGCGGTGAGACTTCCGCCGCCAAGTTCATCGTTTAACTTCGAAGCGCGTTCGAGAAGTCTCGAATGCAGATAAAACACATCGCCCGGATACGCTTCACGTCCCGGCGGACGTCTGAGAAGAAGCGACATCTGACGGTATGCCTGCGCATGTTTCGAGAGATCGTCGTAGATGACCAGCGCATGCCGCCCGGAATCCCGGAAAAATTCGCCCATAGTTGCACCGGCATATGGAGCAATAAACTGCATCGGTGCTGAATCGTTCGCAGCCGCATGGATCACAACGGTATAATCCATAGCCCCTGCCTCTTCGAGGTTCGCAACAACCTGCGCTACCGTCGAACCTTTTTGGCCGATGGCAACATAAATGCAATAAACGGGTTTGACGCCATCTTTTTTCGCTTTTTCCGTATGTGTATATTTTTGATTGATGATGGTATCAAGAGCAATAGCCGTTTTCCCGGTTTGGCGGTCGCCTATTATCAATTCACGCTGACCGCGGCCGATTGGAATCATACCATCGACGGATTTGAGACCTGTTTGCAGAGGCTCCTTGACCGGTTGTCGCGCCATAACACCGAGAGCTTTGCGTTCAAGGGGAGAATATTTTTCCGTTTTAATATGACCTTTGCCGTCCAACGGTTCACCGAGCGGGGTTATGACCCGGCCGAGCATCTGTTCGCCCACCGGCATAGACGCAACTCGCCCTGTCCGTTTTACGGTATCGCCTTCTTTGATATGCATGCTTTCGCCGAAAATAACGGCGCCGATATTATCCTCTTCAAGGTTCATCACCATTCCGTAAACATTGCCCGGAAATTCGATGATCTCGCTTGCCATGACTTTCGACAAACCGTAAATGCGGGCGATACCGTCTCCGATTTGGAGCACGGTGCCGACATCGTACACATCGACTTCTTTTTCAAAACCTGAAAGTTGTTTTCTTAATATTGCCGATACTTCATCGGGTCTTACTTCTGCCATTGTTATCCTCAACTATTCCTTGTACTCTTCCGGCTGACTATGAAGAGACAGTTTATATTCATTGATCATCATTCATTTCAAGAAATCATTCACACAACCGCACCCTGTTCCACCAAGCGCTGCCGGAGGACTTCCAGCTGCCGGCGGACACTGCCGTCGAACACCGTATCTCCAATGCGCGCTATGAATCCCCCGATGAGATTTTTATCGATCTCGGCATAAATTCGGATTTTCTTTTTCGTGGAGTTTTCAAAATATTCAATAAGAACATCGTTCTGATTTTTTGCAAATTCGACGGCAGAGGCGAGATGTACTTTCACCACTCCTAATCTCTCATCGCTCAATTTAAAGTATTCCTCAACAATCTCTGAAAGGGTATTTTCCCTTCCCTTCTCTGCAAGCAAAAGAAGAAAGCTCAGCATAAGAGGAGTGACTTTTTCTGAAAAGAGTTCTTTAAAAATGACCGCCTTTTTTTCCCGCTTAATCACGGGGCTGTGCAGTAAAAGGCGGAATTCCTGCGATGCGGCAATCAAGGATTGTACAGCCAAAACGTCCTTCATGACCATATCGAGAATCTTCTCCTCATCGGCCGCGGTAATGAGGGCTTCTGCATAACGGCATGCAATACGGGACTGGCTCATATTCAATTCTTCGGAAGTTGATTGATGAACTTATCGACGAGGATTTTTTGTTTCTGTTCGTCCAGCGTTTCGTCCAGAATTTTTTCTGCCGCCTGAATAGCAAGATCCGCCACCTCGCTCCGGAGCTGCAGCTTTGCGGATTCCAGGTTGCGCTGTATTTCTTCAGCGGCGCGCGTCAGTTCCATCTCGGCCTGCTGCCGCGCCTTCGCAACGATATCCTCTTTTAATTTTTCCGCAAGCGCTTTTCCTTCGCGAATCATCTTTTGATATTCCGCTTCCGCACGGGAAAGATTCTTTTCGTTTTGCTTCATCATCTCCGCTGCCTCCGTGCGCGCTTTTTCTGCCTGCGCCAGTGCATTGCGTATCTGGTCTTCCCGTTCGCCAAGCATTTTGAGCATCGGTTTCCATGCGAACTTCCCAAGGACTGATGCCAGAAGGATAAACGTAATGGTTGTCCAGACGATGAGACCCGGATTTATTTCAAACATAGCTTTGCCGCCTTTTTACTTGGTTGCAAGAATAATGCAAATTGCAAGCGCGAAGAATGTAGCGCCTTCGATAAGAGCTGCTGCGATAATCATAGACGTACGCACTTCAGCTGCGACTTCCGGCTGACGTCCGCTTGCTTCCATTGCTGCCGCTGCGAGCTTGCCGATACCGAATGCCGCACCGAGAATAACGATGCCTGCGCCGAATCCTGCCGCTACATAACTCCATGCATGTACCATTGCTTGTTCCATGTTCTCTTCCTCCAGAATTTAAGATATTGTTGTCGTTTGAATTTTACCTGTTTAAAAAAATCATTGATGTTCCGCATGCGCTTCTTTATGTTCTTCCGATTGCATGCCAAAACCCATAAAGAGCGAAGTCAACATTGTAAAGACATACGCCTGCAAAAATGCGACGAAAAGCTCGAGCATATCGATACCAAGGACAAAGACAACCGATACCGGGGCGACGAAGATCGATTTAAAAAGGAAAATCAATCCAATAAGGGAAAGAATAACGATATGGCCTCCGGTCATATTTGCAAATAAACGGATACAGAGTGCGAACGGTTTTGTAAAGAGCCCGAGAATTTCTATTGGAATCATGATAGGCCAGAGCGCCCAGTGAACGCCCCCGGTGAGATGTTTCAAATATTGACCGAACCCATGCGCGCGAATTGCAGAAAATTGAATCATAATAAACGCAATCATGGCAAGTCCGCCTGTCACCGCAATATTGCCGGTGGGTGTTGCTCCGAATGGAACGAGTCCTGCCAGATTCATGAGAAGAATGAAAAAAAACGTCGTTAAAAGGTACGGAACGTACTTGATGCCTGCCGGACCCATGTTGGAAATTGCAATTTCATCGCGTATAAATACGACTATCAGTTCCATAAGGTTGGTAAAACCCGACGGTACAAGGCTTTTCTTGTATTTCCTCGCAGCAGAGACGGCGGCCCAGAGAAGCAGCGCAGCTGCGAGCAGAAGAAAAAAGACATGCTTTGTCGGTGAAAGATCGATGACCATCGAGCCGATGCGAACCGGCTCGAACTGCGGCAGTTCAAAGCGGCCGCCCGGAAAGTCGACTTCCCGTCCGTCTTTGATATGATCCAGCAGATGGGCAAAATTAAAACCTTCGCCGTTCCCGGCTGCGCCTTGTGCCGTATCGCTCAATGCCCGGACGGCTTGAACGGCATGCTGCAGAGTATCGGATGCTGTTGTTTCTTCGAATATCAAGTTTTTCTACCTTATTGCTTTGTCGAAGTCCTTTTTTGAAGATAAAATATTTCCAGTGACAATGTTAAGATATAAAAAAATAACAAGGATAGCATCAAAGAAGCGGAATGAATTTGAAATTTTTTCAGCAGGATCACAAGCACTCCCCACATTAAAAACAAGCGCCCCATCATTCCGCCGAGCACATACTTTAAAAATTTTGTATGCGAAGAGTCAAACGACATCTCAATGATCGTATAACCTATCAAGAGGTTAATCAGGCTCATAATGCCGCCGGCCAGTATGCCGCGCAGAATTGCGGGAGTTGCAAATTCGGAAATCGGATAATAGATCAGTACGGCAGATCCGGCATAGCTGAAAACGACCCATCTCATAAAACGCCAATTAATGTGCATCGTGCGGATCATGCTTCTGTTGTTCTTCCTTTTTCGACAATTGGTTTACCGTTGCAAAAAATTTTATGAATCCTCCGCTCGTTCCCAAAATAATCCCTGCTATCTTTCCCCACGGATCTGTTCCGCATTTTCCATCGAGCCACATGCCGATAAAAAAAAAGGCAAGAACAGCTGCCGCTAATTGGAATCCCATCGTGAGATACGGAGCAAAGTCGCGATAGATCTGCACCGCTGTCTCTTTTTTTCCCTTATCCCGAGGAGAGTCGGAACTCATCTGCCGCCCTCGTTTTCCATGGGATTAATGTTTGACTTCGAACGCCGGCGCTTTTTCAGTCATTGAAACCCGGCCGTCAAAAACCGAGCCCTCATCGATAACCAGCCGGGTCGCGCGAATATCTCCGCGGACAACCGATTTTCCCTCGAGGACGATTTTTTCAGAAGCATTGATAGTCCCGCGGACTTTTCCTCCGACCATCACGTTTTTTGCCGTTATATTTCCTTCCACTTCACCGTTGACGCCGACGGCCAGCGATTCGCTTGCGGAAATATCTCCGATCATTTTTCCATCGATCCGGACATTTCCCTGGCTGCGAATTTTTCCCTCGACCACGGTGCCGACACCGACAATATTCATCTCTTTAATTGGATCAGGTTTTGATGTCACGATATACCTCAGATATTGTAATGGACAAGAAACATTGACGGATCGATAGACCTTCCATCCTTCCATATTTCAAAATGCAAATGCGGCCCCCTGCTTGTTTCACCGGAATCTCCCAGTGTTGCAATAACTTCCCCCCGTTTCACTCTCGTTCCCGCAGCTTTAAGAATCGCCTTGTTGTGTTTGTAACACGTTATAAATCCGCCGCTGTGGGCAATGATAATCGAATTGCCGTCTTCAGAAGTCCAGCCGGCAAAAAGAACTACTCCTTCTGCTGCCGCAAAAACCAACGAACCCGTTTTCCCCGCAATATCAAGTCCGTAATGACTGATGCGCGGATCGTAACCGCGCGTAATATATCCCTGTGTCGGAAAAATTGCCGGGAATTGGAGAGGAATCTCAGTCAGCTTTAAATCCGTCCGAACCGGTGCTGCCGGCATGTCTTCCTCGAATTGATTTTCCATTGATAAGACTGCGTTTTTTTGATCACTGCTGCCGGCGGCTGAAAGATGCTCTCCCGCGTTCTCCGAAGAAACAGCGGCCTGCGAATCTACAGACATCACCTTTTCCCCCAGCACTTTGCGCAGCTTAATATTGTATACTCGCAATTCCACCAATTCTTCCATCATGGAAGTCATGCGCTTGTTCATATCAACTAATTCGCGGGAATATTGATTACGCCACACGGAACTTGTCATTGGAATCAATTGTCCCAGAGGAGTGTAGGCAAACAACACGCCCAAGAAGGCGGCAATGCAAAGAAGAGAAGCAGAGGCGAGGACAATAAAATGCCACACAGCAAAGCTCGTACTTTTCGCCCTTGAGGCGTCTTCATCAGGCACCAGAACCAGCGTATATCGGCGTCTTTTTGAAGCATGATGTAATCGCTCAGTTGACAATCGCTTAATCCCAATGTTTTTTAAAAAAATACACCGAGTGATTATACCTAAAAAACGCTGCAAAGTCAAAGGCATTATCTTCCTTGACTTACGGCTATATTTTTCGTACTTTTTTATACTTAGGAATCAGCAAGCGCGTGCATTCCAAAGAGGGAATATTTTCTTTAATCGTGCAGAAGCGGTTAGCATATGGCGAAAACCAAATACATTTCATTTGAATGCCCTTACTGTCATCGTCTGGCAAAGCTGGAGTATGTCGGTCTGGCAGCTGAAAAAGCGAATGAGGCCAACGCGCAAAAGGCTTGGTATCGATGTGCACGCTGCAAACACAGCGTTCTCATTGCAGTTGCAGAAATCGAATCGCGGAAAAAATCCGCAATGACGGCTATTATACGCGAAAATTGCACGCCTTACAGCAAAGAAAAAATCTTTGCAATAGGCCAGGAAATTTATCACGAAGAATGGGACGATGTCGGCAGAATTGTACGCAAGGACAAAACGACCAACGGCGTCCATACCATCGTTGTCGCGTTCGAAAAATCAGGCGAGAAAAAATTGATAGAAAATCTTGCTCTTGAAGAGGCGGAAGAAAGTTCCGTTGAGCAAGTTTAAAACAAACGAAGGAGGTGAAGTTCATGGTCGGCATCATAATTGGCGACAACGAGCCAATTGATCGAGCCATTCGACGGTTTAAAAAGAAATATGAACGCTCTGGCATTTTGAAAGAAGTCAAGAAACGTGCATTTTATACAAAACCGTCCGTTAAAAAACGCATGAAGCTCTCAAAAGCTATACGGCGCAGTCAACGAACGGCATTGGAAGAAATGTAATCCTCCTGTATGTTATGAATTGAAAAGCTCTTTCATCATCTGATGAAAGAGCTTTTTTTTACTCTTATTTCAAGAGAACGAGTTTTTTCGACGCGCTCAAGAGCTTTTGTCCCTTCACAGACGTGGCCTGAAGCCGGTAGAAATACAAACCGCTCGAAAGTCTGCTCCCATCGAATGTGACGGTATATTTCCCGGATGATTTGACACCATCAGCAAGCGAGGCCACCTCCCTCCCCAGTATATCAAATACCTTCAGCGTCACGATGCTGAGATCCGTCACCTCAAAAGAAATCGTTGTTGTTGGATTGAACGGATTCGGATAGTTCTGCTCAAGCCCGAATGAAATCGGATTCTGGCCGTCGTTTGCGGCATTTACATCCAGCGATGCACTGCTCGTTTGGAATGTGAATGTGCTCGGCGCTGAAGAAAGATTCGTCACGGCAAAAACCGCAGATGTGTACTTCGATGGAAGAGCATATATTTTTCCAATCGCCGCCGAATCGACCATCACGCCGGCGGATTTATCGGTTACAACGACCTTTACTGCAATCGGTGCAGCGGACGAAAACAAAGAGGAAAGCGACTTGCACCGATGAAAAACCGATATATCGCGTGGCATAGGCCTGAACCGTGTCGAGTGTGGCGTTCACTGTATCTCCTGTGTAGGTTTGTGACGATACGGGACGAGTCGAAAGAGGAAGCGAAAATCCGTATCTCGAATCATAGGAAGTGCTGTTCAATTCGACGGCAGCAGCAAAATTTTTCAAAACATCGAGAAAAGTCACATTCAACCCGGTCGATTGAAACGCCTGATTATAGTTCTTTACAGGGTCCGCATCCGGAGGTTCGATGAACTTTGCGACCGACCGGCCGAACTGCTCTATTAAATACCAGTTAAAAAGCGCAGCGCGGGAATAGTCGGGCAGCGGATCGCCGGAGAACTCGTGCCATGTAAAAAAACTTACATTCGTTTGATCGACATAGAGCGAAGGGCTGGGCAAACTGTATCCGCAGAGAGCGCTTGCACATTCCGAGAGACCCTCATTGATGAAAGTCGCAGTTATATCGTTTTGATCATAGTTCCAGTGAATCATATGCTGGAATTCATGTGCGGTTACGGAAGAAGCGGTTGCAATCCCGCTCGAAACGTTCAGATTAAGCGGGTTACAGTCGACGTAATAGATCTCCATATCATTGGAGTGCCTGCTGGAACCAAACTCCTGCTGAATAAGCGCATCCGGATACTCGTTGATATCGATAAAAATAACCGGCAACATAGCCGCCGCTGCCGGAATAGCCGTCGCGAATATTGAGGATCAAAATAATGATTCTCGGGTCGTTGTCGACATCCGGCGGGGGCCCGAAGCTGGAAGTATCAATCTCAAAAATACCCTTCGAAGCATTGCCGGGAGTTGCGGAATCAAAGGTCGCTCTGACAGAATTAACCGCAGCCTGCGTTACGCGCGTGTTCCAATTAGAATCTTCAACGAAAATATAACAATTCGTTCCGACCGCACTGCACGTCGCCGGTACAGAATATTCCGTATTGAGCGTTATATCGGTTGCCCAAAAAGTCACGCTGATAGCCAACGGAAAAATTCCATGCCGCCGATCGAGCGGTACGTTCGAACGATTGAACAGCAGCGCTGATACCCAGCCGCGCTCTGAAGGACTTCAATCTCGGCTGCCAGGATTTGCGAACCGGGAATCGGATAAGAACCCGAATCGCCCGTTCCCCGCTTGCGCAAAAGCATAACAGCACGAGCTAAGAATGAGAAATAAAACGGCAGCAGTTTTCATCAATCTTCGTTTCCTTTTTTTATGGATCGGTGATTCAAATCCCCGAACTTCGAGAATGATTCCGATCCATGCGTTTTCGCAAAACACCGATGAGAATGACATTTGTATTTTGCAGTTCCCATAATGAACGAGACAGCAATGAATCGGCAGATATCTCCACACTCAATCCGGAGGAAGCGGTAAGAATCAGTCTTGAAAACGGTCTCGTGTCCGGCAGACGTAATAGTTCCCCGAACGGCATCCGGCTGCGTAAGGTTCCGTTCCGGTTTTTGAATATCCTGCGATGGCTGACGGCAGCAAGAGAGACTGAGGACGAGAAAAGCAGCGGCAAGCGGCAGGGGGCTTTGGTTTTGACTACGAATGATCGCCCCCCATTATTTTCCATATTAATGCAAGCTCTTCTTTCGATTTCTTCGGCAGATATTTTTCATGCAAAGACTGGAGTTTATTCGATGTCAATGCATCGAGATCCTCATCATCCTTTTTTCTTTTTACCATCATCTCAAACTCTTTCCTCTCTGACGCGGTCATCTTCATCAGAAACCGTTTCAGTTCCTCGACTTTTCGTTTTTGTTCTTCATGCGTCATGCGGCAGCCGTCATTTCCTCGCCCATTTTCTGAAGAAAGGCAAAGACCTTTGCTTTATCATGTCCTCTCACAGCCGATCCTCCCGGAAGTTCCAGCTCCGATGTATCCTGCGAATGCAAAAGTTTCCCGTTCTTGTCCAGAACGAAGAGATGAGGATAACCGGCCACTTCGGGATAGTCGAGAAAGCACTTCAGTGTTTTTATTTTCTTTACTAACATTCACTTTGACAACTATATAATGGCGGTAGAGATAATCGGAAAGATCCGGATTTTTCATATACAGCGTATCAAGCATACAGCACCAGATGCACCACTGCCCGCCGACATCGAGCAGGATATGTTTATGTTCTTTTTGAGCTTGGACCATGGCAGATCGGATATCTTGCGCGGCGTCGCGCTTCGGGTCGAACTCTTCCTGATGATGAATTACAGTGACGCCTCTGCCAGCGCCTATGGTATTGTTGATTTGATCGATGCGAATACTGTCGGCGGTCTGAGCTTGAACGGAGCAGCCGATAAAAAGAGCTGCAAAAAATTCCACAGCTATATGTTTCATACGATCCTTGATTTTCTTTTAAAATATCGTAAATCCGGCTTCAAATAACAAATCAAGTTCCTCACGCGAGCGATGCGACCCGAATCAATTGCTCAAACAACTTGTCATGCGTAGGTCTCTCTCAAGCCCGGGCTACCTGTCAAGAATTTTCAGCATCTGCTCCGCTACAAAACGATTGCCATTATCGTTTAAATGAACTCTGTCGAATGTCAGAATTCCTTTTTCTTCATTGTTCGGATTATTGGATTTCAAGTATTGATTGAATGCCTTATGAAGGTCGCAGAGAACGCTGCCGGTTTCTTGAGCAACACCCCGGCTGATATCGGAATACTCATCGAGCATTGCATCCTGAGGATTTGTTCCGTCATTCTTTTCCCCGATAACGCTCGGTGTGCAGAGAATGACTCGCGCACCTGCATTTTGAAGAGAGGCGATCATGCTTTTCAACCCGATTTCAAACGTATCCTTTGTGGTTCCCCTGAGATTAGGCGTCACCCAATGCCATACATCATTGATGCCTATATATATGACCACAATGGTAGGGTGTTTATCCAGCACATCCCTCTGAAGCCTTCTTTGCAGGTCGGGAACTTTGTTGCCGCTAATACCAGCGCCCATAACTTCAATGCGCATGCTTTCATGGCTTTTATGGAGACTATCCTGAACCAGCGTGATATAGCCATTCGGCTTCACGCCAAGCAGCGTGATAGAATCTCCGAAGAAAACTATTCTTTCACCTGAATGTAGAAAATGCGGGTTCACTGCGCATCCGGCCAACAGGACAATGACAAAGAGTAAGCGACTCCTGTAACGGCGTCTATTAACTGCCGGTAAGTTTCTGACTGCCTCTGTACGTTGAAAAACCTGATTGAGAACTGTTCTCATGTTTTGATCCTTTAAATGATGTTACACTCCCTGCGAATTCTTTGGGGAAATAAAATGGCAGGGCATTCTGAGCGCTTCATCTGCTCCCCTGGAGCATGCCGGCACCGGCGTATATAGGTATTTATAAATCGGCAATACTTCTGAATTATTTCCGGATACCGGCATTGCACGATACTGCTCAAAGAGTTTATGCACGGCAGCCCTCATAGTTAAAATTTATGCCATCTGTGAGTGAGATGCAAGAGATTTCTACTGAGCTCATGATATTATCCAGGTGTGTGAAAACAGACCGAAACCATCGATATCGGCTTCCTGTTACCATTGCGTCTGCCTGATGCTTTTTTTAGATGTCAATCCTTCCCTTGTTCTTTATTCAGAGGATGCCAATATGATAGATATTTATTATCCAGCATAAGTTTTGCAAGGAATGTGATTTGTCCCCCGTGCAATTCTAAATGCGTCAGCGATGCAAGTAATGCAGACATTACGGTTTCATCATATCCTTGAATACGCCGGGCAGAAAGCAAAGACTCCGGTTTGACCCGCAGAATAACGTTTTGGATATTCTTGTCTAATGCATTTATTTTTAGGAGAATATCCTTTTGCAAAATTATATCCGATTCTATGAATTCTTGCGGTCTATTGCGCTGGAATGCGTCATCCCCGATTGCCGCACAAACCCATTGATGAAGGTTCCCTAAAATATGCTGAATGATTATTCCGATGCTATTCGAATTTCTTGACGGACGATACCATACCTGCTGATCGTCTAGTTGATTCACTGCGTGTTTTATTCGTTCAAATGCTTTCATAAAACGATGAGAAATTACATTTATAAACTCATTTTCAGTTTTCATCATTTTTTGTTCCCCTCTGTGCGCACGCCTCGCGATTCCCAAATTACAAAGAGTAGAATGGTGCAATATTCCACAAACCGCTGGTCATTGCCTATCCGCCTGCCCCGGTTTTTTTCTGTCCTTTTTTCAGACTTTTTTGACCAGGAATGTTGCTTTTTGCCGGAAGAGAAGCCTTTTTGATGTGTGAAAGAACAAATTGTTCCGACTCTGCAGCAACAACTCGTGTATAAAATTCACGGAGATCGTCGTAGTTTTCAGCCCGTATTTCAGATTTTCGGATTTCAAATTTGGAAACGATTTGAATCTTCCGTTCATCGACTTCAACTCTCCGGGTATAAACCGCCGCATCGCCGGCAAGTGATATCGATTTATTGGTCACTCGCTCGAGTACATTAAAACTATCAGGAAGAGTAATATTGATTATGGAAGTAATATTACGGACATAACTATAGTCAAGGGGAAACTTTCTCTCTTTTGTCTTTAAAGGGTTCTCACTCACTCGATGCAAGACCTGAGGGTTGAAATAGATTAAATCGCCGTTCTTCAATGCATAATTCGGAGACGATATTGAAGAGTGAATCCGGAGTTCTTGGCTGATGCTGTCCTTTCCATCGATCGCCAGCGAATCGATTGATATTCCGGATGCTTCTGTTTCGAATTTTTCTTTGGCAACTTCGATGTCTTTCTTCTTTTGTAAACTCTGCCGGACAAAAAGACCCTCATATTCCGAGTACGCATCATCAATGTTTCCCGAGAGCGAACCATCTCCATGAATTATCATCGATGCAGCCGATGCGACGATACTCCGTTTTGGAGTCGCCAGCGTGACCCATTTCATTGAATCGTTGTTGACGACTAACCCTTTAACATTCAGGACATTCGCGGGAAGCAATTCCATCGGCCGCAATGGATCCGTCGCATCGAGGAAGTATTCCTGAGAGTCTATTGTTATTCTTGCCAGGACGTAGTTGAATTGCGAAACGATGGGATAAGAATCCTGAATTTTTCCATTGTCGCGCGTGCTGAGGATAACAGGGTCGCCGTTGATTCCCGCACTCTTGAGCATAGAGAGCAGAAGAAAATTGATTTCAGCGCTGGAGCCGGTCTTCGATTCCAGAACGTCGTTCACCTCGTGCTCCGCCGTCAAGCTTTTTTTCCCCGACCAGACGACAGAAGAGGAGACCCAATGATAAATTGCAGCCATTTTTTGTGCGGGTGTTGTTAGTCCTGAGATAACGGCGCCAGTCTGATTTCGCACCTTGCGAGTATCATCGATTCGATCTCCAAAGTAATCGTTCTTGAGCAAATCTCCCGCTAATTTTTTCCAGTCGTTCATGACCTCATGCACTCCCGTGCGGATAGATGCCCATCCCGAAAATTGCACGTCGACCTTACTGCGGTAGTCGTTCATTGTCGTTGTAAACGGCTCATCCCTCAAAGCCGGGACATCTTTCATGGCAAGGCGTATCCTGTAACATTGAAGCTCGTCGTTTCCGATGGATAAACTTGAATGCGTAGAATATTGACATTTTTCATCTACATTTTCTTTGACTTCGAAGGGCTGGTTTTTTTTAATAACCGTCATAAAGCCGATTATTTGAGGGGAGTGTATCCGATACTCGCTCCATCGGGCCGGTTCAGAATATTGGAACCACCAGTCATGAATAAACCAAAAGTTCTGCGTTAAAATTTTGTACCTGAATTCAATAACAGACCCGATTTTAAGCGAGGGAAGCGCAAATCTGTAACGGGTGTAATCTTCATCCACTTTCTCTTCGAAAATATCCTTGCTCTCGAGCTCATTCTTGACAGTCTCATGATGTTGATCGAGCGAATATGTGGCTCCCTCTATATCATAAATCCTCTCGTTATCTTTCTTTGTATACAACACGATTGCATGATTACCCCAATCGTATCCTTTCATCGTAAGTATCTTAACACGCATATGTCTGGAGAAGATAAGGTTGTAATCTTTATCGATAGTCGACTCTCCATAATCGCATAAAATCAGGGCAGATGCATTTGTATCCGCTGGATACGATGTCATTTCCAGATCGGCCTTTGGGATTTCACCCCATTTGAGAGGAGCTTCCTGAGCATATGACCGGTGAAAGGATACATGCGTCATGATCAAACAGCCAAGAAAGACAAAGAAAAAATGTCGTCGTATCATTGGAGTCCCTTTGTTATAAAGCAATATTTTAGAAGGAGACGGCGATCTTTCGAGCGAGCATTGCTCTTGAAAGGACTTTCAAAAGTCATAAATTATTCATGAGAGCGCCCTTCTGAGCCTCTCTTATCGCGTTCTATGGTCTCGCGGGATTTCTCCTGCGGAAGGACCGGGCAATTTATTATTTTGAAATTTATCGTGGTGGATTTTGAAGATTCATTCGGGAAGCAATCCTCTCATGATTATGCAGAATTAATCTATCTGAACGGATAGATTCGACTACTCACGGTTCAATTAAAAAAATTGAACCTCGAATGAACGGCAAAAAGCTCGGAAAGCTTAATGCAATTCATTGAAACGGATATTGAGACTCCCCGCCATACAGCGGGGAGCTTACCTTAAAAGATTATTTTGAATTTCTTAATAATTAAAGCTAAGTCCTAATTGAGCAGCCATTCCGTAAGTCTGCTGGCTTGTCGGCAATGCTCCTGATGTACCGTTATTTCCATTGGAATAATTAAGATAATAGTTATCAATATGTGTGTTTAAATTTGTGACATCAGCAAAGATTGCCAGGTTTTCGAAGATTTGCTGCTTCACCGAGATATCTGTCAGGAACACATTATCATAATAAGCATTTCTTATCGGATACTGTGTATCTAAGTTTGTGAGCGTCAACTCCTGATATCTGAACGAGACTCTGGCACTAAATCCTTTATAATCCCAGCCCAATATTGCGTTATATGTTGCCTTCGGCTGGTCCTGCAACGGCCCTGACGTCGTTGCATATTGCAGAGCATTTTTCGCCGTTATCCCGCTGCCTACTTTTACGATGAGAAAATAAGGATACGTTTGTTGGGAACTCATGAATGAAACGTTTAGATCGAGAACGACTCCGCTCAAGACCCACGGCAGATACCATAAATGCGTCTGCCAGGATAATTCTATACCTCTCAGATAAGCTTTTTCAGGATCATTCATCGGTATATTTGCGCTTAAGAGGCCGGTAAACTGCTGTGCGAATGCGGTATCAAAGTAGTTCGAACTTGCTAACGGCAATCTGCTTAATATATCCGCCGGAGCACCGGGCAAAATATTCTTGTTGAACGGTTGATAGTTATCCATTGTATAGATGAGATTCGATATTTCTTTGTAAAACACGTTCACAGTAAATAACCCTATATCATTGTTGAAAACCGATGCACCCAGATCTAAATTTGTCGCCGTAGCCGGTTTTAAATATGGGTTGCCTGCTGCAATTTGCGGAGTGTTGTAAGAGTTAAATTCAACCAAAGGAGAGATGTCGATGAAACTTGGCCGCGATTCACTTCGATATGCTGCGCCAAAGATTTGGATATTATCGGTTGCTTTATATTTAATATTGACCGAAGGGAACCAGTTGGGATCATCTCTTGTGAATTCCACCGCACGAGCAGGGCTCGCCAAACCTGTGACAGCATTAGGGTTATAATAAATATGATAAGCTTGAATGTCCGTTCTCTCCTCCTGATAACGGACACCGGGAACTATCGTAAGACTACTTCCGATATTAAATTCACCCATAATATAAGCTGCCCTTGTGTTTTCTTTATCAGTATAGTCCTGGCCATAGTTAGTGTAGGCACTTTCCCAATACATACTGCTATGCCCGGGATAAAAGGCATTCTGCAGAGCAAGCAATTTATATATATCATATTGAGGTCCGATCGCATATCCTAAAACATTGCCTGAGGTATAATTTGGATCTGTGAAATTATGCGCATCTAATCCTTGTGGATTAGTTAAGTTTGTGGAAAAACCCGGAAACATACTTGCAGCGAAATTGCCGAATAGCGTTCGAGCAGCATTAGTGCCCCCCCATTGGATGGCAAGAGCACTTTGATCATAGCTGTTCGTGCGCTTTACACTATGATATTTTCCGCCAGCAGATAAAGTTCCGGATATGTCATCCGACAGCTTAAACGGAACTTTCCAATCAAGTTTTGCATCATAGTCCTCGTCTGTGAGAATAGCGATAGACTCATACGGCGTCTGAAGCGAAGAATATTGCGGCTGCTGAAATCCCATATAATTCATTAAAGAGGAAGGCTGCGTAAAATAAGTTTGGCTTACTTTCAGCGTGGCATAGCCGGGATTTTCCTGGCCATAAATATCAAATTGCTGGCCTGGTGTATTCACATTTCCCTTTGTGTAGGATAACGATATCGGCAATTCCGTCGTCCCGAGTTTAAACAAAAACTGAATCGAATGCGTCCTTTGTTCGGTTTTTGTTACGGTTTCAAATATCTGACTCATAAAATCGTTCGACATAAACCTGTCCTGATTGCTTCTGGTCAGCGTACTGTCCCTCTTCTGATCGTAGACATTATAAAATTTAATATCTACAAGATCCGATGAATAATCCAAGATCGCGCTTATGCTATAGCGATGCCTGGTCGTTTGAGTTTGTGTTGTCGTCGCATTTTGTGTAGACAAATTCCATATTGTATCGCCGGGACTTATAACGTAGCTCTGCGGCAGCGCATACGATGCATTAAATTGATCCGAAGGCAGCTGCTTGCCTTCGACGCTCCCTTGCACCTGAAGTCCGATTTTATCACTCAAGAATCTATCGCTTACAGTTGCGGCGATTTTATAATTATTATACGAATTGTTTAACTTCGTATAGCCGCCATTGCCACGAACATCAAAATGGAAACCTTCCTGTGCGGTCTTTAAAGTCAGATTGACCGTTCCGCCTAAAGCATCGGCATCCATGTTCGGCTGCAATGTTTTCGATACTTCGACTCCTTTCACCAAATCGTCCCCGATCAAACTCAAATCGATACCGCGATCCTGATAATTTGTCGAAATCATCGGAACCCCTTCGATCGTTACCTCATTATACTTCGGAGACAATCCACGGACGACCACGGCATTTGCTTCACCTGCATTCCTTTGCAGCGTTATACCCGGCAGTCTTCCTATCGATTCAGCTATGTTTGCATCCGGTAATTCCTTCATCTTCTCTGAAGAAACTACGTTGGTTATGGTCGTAGATGCAAGCTGCTGGTTAATTGCTTCGTTCTGGCCGCGGGCCTGAGCTGTTACCGTAACTTCCTGTCCCTGGATAGGCTGAGGTGTCAGCCGAAACTCTTTTTCAATGACGCCGTTTTCCGGAACAACGATCTGCTCGGATATCGGCAGATATCCGACGTATGATATTTTTATCGTCCTTTCGCCAGCGGGTACATTATGGATGGTCACTAAGCCCTCGAGATCGGAAGAACCGCCCAGACTGCTGCCAGCAATAATGACATTCGCTCCAATGAGGGGCTCGCCCGTCAGTTTATCTAAAATTTTCCCCTTTATAGTGCCGGATCCCGCCGCAAAAAGCGATTGACCAATGAATGCCGACATTGCAAAAATAATCGCAACATATTTGGCACGTAAGCAGGCTCTACTCATTGTCATGTTGATTCTCCTTCGATATACGTTTACCAGTTTTGAGATTAGATTAAATGAGCAAAGCAGCAGGATGCTCTTCAAAAAAACCGCTCGTGCTCATCCATTGTTTCGAAATTTTTATTTGGCGTAAAAGCACTGCAATGATGTTTATCGCGTCCGAATACGATCAGAAACATAGATGAGAAATTATAAACTTACAGCGACCAAAGACAGCACAAAAGAATGTGAAAACGCTTCCAAGATGTTTCTGATGACAAACCATTACCTTTATGATTCACACCAACTCAGGACCCTATGCAATCCGCGCCTTCTACGGAATACGTCCTGTTCTTATATCATCATTGACACAACAACCCTTCGGATACACGGCATATGGAATGCCAGAAAAAACCGGTCGTCAAATTTATATTTTCTGCTAAAAATAACGAATCCTTTTCCCTGGCCGAATACTCGCTTTATCATTTCAATAAATATTTATTCATACAATAAAGTAAATAACTAAAGTTACATGTGCAACCCATTTCTTTCCGGCAGGTTTATCGATAGAAACGCGGTTATCGCCATTCCACGTCTCAAAACCGCCATTGCCAATCTTTTTTGCCAAAAATGGACTGAGGCAATTCTTTGTCGTGAAAACGGATCATCGGCTTTCAAAGGTCTAACGACCTTCTACCGCGGAACCGCTCGCCTGTCTTCCAAGCCATTGAGACTCATTCCGAGCATTCTCGTGCCAGTCCTGAAAAATGATAATGTATCCTATGAGGCATAGTGCCGCGGAAATAATCGAATTCTGCATGGCAAAACACAATCTTGCTTAATTGAAGCGGCACTAGACAATCCAGAGTAAATTGTTCCGGGTCATTTGATCACTCAATGTCTTCGTGTCCGCTCACTAGTGGAATCCATTGTCTTTTTTCAGCCAAATGAAACTACATATGGATTTGTAATTTAAAGAAGATCCGATTTGTTTAGAAGTTTAACGTATGTAAAGATCGGACTATGACACCATTCTATCAATTGAACAGATGCCAAGCTTGACAATGAAATAATACTAGCTTATCATTGGCAATTAAATGGTTCCTGGGAATGCTTGATCTGGCCAAAATAAAATAACAGCGAGCAGAGAATAGAATTATAAATATTTCAAATATTTTTTAAAACCTCTTTCCAATTTTGATGTGAAAATATGAAAGTAACCGAATTCAAAAGATATATTTTTATCGTTTGCCTGATCCTCTTGTACTTTTGAAATCTGCGACAGTCAGGCATCCACACGCATCCTGTTTATTGGCAACAGCTTTACATTCTTCAACGGCGGTCTCGATCAACAATTGAAAGGTCTGGCTCCTTCAGCCGAAGTAGAGTGTATTGCCATAGGCGGATATACTCTTGAGAAGCATTGGACTGATGGCAATGCCGTTCGAACCATCCGTGAGGGAAAATGGGACTATGTTATTTTACAAGAACAAAGCCAAATCCCTGTCATTAATCAGAAAATGTTTTACGAGTTTGCTGGAAAGTTCGACGAAGAAATCCGTCGAAGCGGTGCAAAGACCATCCTCCTTATGACGTGGGAACGGCCCAATAGTGTAAACCTGGGAGTCACAACGGATAACTTGGCAGCAGCTTATACGGCAGTTGGAAAGGAACTGGGCGTCAGGGTGGCCCCAGCGGGACTAACCTTCGCCCGTTCTCTTCGTGGCAAGCCCGAGCTTGTTTTGTATCGTCAGGATGGACATCCTACTTTGGAGGGAACTTACCTGGCAGCTTGTGTACTCTATCAAACGATATTTAAAAAAAGCCCTGTTGGAAATCCTTATTCGGAGAAATCTATCCCCGCGGAAACGAGAACCTATCTCCAGGAATTAGCAGCAGAGAATCCGGGGCTGTAACTTAGTTCTCGATAATAAATCGTAAAGACAGATACGAATGGATCGTAAAATATCAATGCTGAATGAATGATGTATTTGTAAATGGACTTGGCGTAACAGGTTCGAGGACCAAAATCTAATTTATTGTAGTTTTGGATGATACAGCGAAATAGACCGTTTTCATAAAAGATACATATAGCTCTGTTTTACTGCGTTTATGCCTTTTCACAAGGCAGGAATTCCAGGTTCGCAGTTTGGCACACACATCTCAATCCGCAATCACGGCCAAAATTTATTGTTTTACCAGCCACTCCTTCGCTTCTTCAATTGTATTTGCCAAATAAAAGTCCCTTCCGGTCGCAGTCTTTACGGCGGTCAGTATAATTTTCGACCATCCCACTATTCCAACTACGGCACTGGCTTTCACATATGGCGTATTGTGCTGCGCATAATCCTTAATAAGGCCTGCTACTGCCGCATCAAATCCCGTATTTGTAACTTCCGTAATGACCAAAAGCGATTTGGGAGGATGCTTCCGGATTATTTCTTTTGCTTGTTCGACACGATTCTGAAATTCTTGTTTATCTTTTGACTGCAGACCTGAAATATCCATGCAGAAAATTGTTTTACCTTGATATTGAAGTTCATAGACGCCCGCCATAGTATCGTCTCCCGATCGGTTGTTTTGTCGGCTGCACAGCTTAGCTGAAGTTGATCAATTTGTTATAGACAAATTTTGACAAGCCTTTTTCTATAGCAGAACTTTCCTTTAAGAATCGATCAACTAATTCATCATGATCAAACATTCCATCAGAAACTAATATAGGTATTCCTTTAGGACAGAGTCTGCTTTCACCATCATCAACGCGATAGTGCGTATAGTCCGACGAATTCTTCCAGGTCAATGCACGTTCATTTTGATCTTTATCGTAGCAAAGCTGGAACCCAATGATGTCATCGTCTTTTGAATACCATACGATCAAATCAAAATAATCGTCGCAAAACCATCTTCTCTTTGGTTCGCCGGGTATTTGTGATACCTTCTTGAGCTCTGTGAGCATAAAAATAACGCCGGTTAGAAATACAATTAAAGACGGCGGGATTTAACCATACCGAATGCAGCATCCAATCCCAGTTTCATGGAGGACTTCAAAATAAACCCGTCAGCATTCGCTTCCGATGCTTGAGTTCTATACTCCGGATCGTCGTTCGCTGTTTGGATTAAAACTTTAATAAGCGGCCAACGCTGCTTGATGATCCGTGTTGCCTGAATCCCGTTTGTTCCAGGCATCGCAATATCCATAAGGATCATATCGGGCGACAATGTTTCAGCCTTTTTTATCGCATCATCGCCATTGACAGCCTCGCCAACGACATTGACCTGCGGCAGTCGTTTTAAATAATCGAGTATAAAGCGCCGAAAATCCTGGTGGTCATCGACTACAAGAACCTTGGTTTGCTTCATATTGCACCTCAAAACTTAACCAGTCCAGACGCCATCCACTTATCAAAGATTTCACCTTCTGCTATTTTTTTGCGATCATTCCTCTTCCTCGGGAATGAGCCATGCAATGACAGAAAGCGATCCTTTTCGATGTAAAACAGTAAAAGTGACAAGAACAATTACATCCTTTTCAAGTCTTTGTCAATCACCCGATTAGGGTATCCAGAAGGAGCATTTTTTCGGGCACTTTCTCTCGTTTGTAATTTTTACTAATCTGATATAGATGCTACATGATTGCAGCATAAAAGAAGAATTGATATACATTTAAAAGCAGCCCATTATAAGCTTTAAAAATAGGCATTATGGAAAAAACCGATCAAAAAATGAGAGTATTTTCTTGATTGAATTTGCCCCATATATTTCCGCGCACTTATTTCAATTGGCAACATATTTCTTAGGTCTATGGCTCTCTCTGCTGCAGCAATGAGCTCGTTCTATTCAGGTCTGCCGTTTTAAGCGGCAGCATTCAGGATCCACTCGATCAAGAGGAACGATTTTTTAAAAATCTAGTAAAGATTATTTTCGTCTCGATTTTGCTTAATGTTTTTATTGAAATACGTCGTGGACTGCCGGCGCATCTGCAACAATAGAAATATTATATTCCATTAGAATGCCAGAATGAGACGGCATATGATTAATATGCGATCACTTGACTTCTTTGGGGGAAAAATCCGAAGAGAAAAAACAACAAACCCTGTAAGTCAATCACTTACAGGGTCTCATGTGCCGAGGGCGGGAATCGAACCCGCACGTCCCTTGCGGAACACAGGATTTTAAGTCCTGTGCGTCTACCAATTCCGCCACCCCGGCCTACAATTGAAGATTGCAGATTTTAGATTGAAGAATTAATCAAAGAATATTTCAGTCTGTCAAATGAAAAAACATTACATTTTATTTTCTTCATTCTCAGGAAACAACACATTCTGTATTCTTAAATCTTCATTCTTAATTCTCTTGAGGCGCCGAGCGGATTCGAACCGCTGCATAAAGGTTTTGCAGACCTCTCCCTTACCACTTGGGTACGGCGCCATTTTTTTAATCGTCAAGTTCTACTGCAATTTAAAATTTACCAATATTTCTTTTAGTTCCTCTCGTCCTTTTCCGCTTTTTAGCGTATTTTTAATGAACCATGCTATTGTAGTCGATGCCGTTGACATCGGAAAGCCCCCGCGGTCACCGACCGCGGCTACAGAAAGAATCTCTTCAATCAAGAGCATGCCGAGCAGCGCGTTCAATGCGCCTTCTGTGAATTTTTCTCGAAAAGATTAACTCATGGCTGCAATAACGAGATGAATTACTCAGGAGCCGCGTTTAACCTTAGAATGAAATGCCCTGTAATCACAATCCGATCGACAGGGCAAAAATTCAATATATTTAATATACGACAACTCTCAGAGTAAATCAACTCTTCATGCTTTACTCCTTTGAACATTTTCTGGAATAAATGTACATTCACTTACCGGAACGGATTTTCTGACGGATAATACGCGCCTCTTGGTTGGTTAAAGAACACATCGCTTACTCCCAGCATCTTGCACGCTGCAAACAGCGACTTGCCGGCGTGTTTGAATGCAATCGCCGTATGATGGGGAAAATGTTTTTCTAAAAGAACGTGACGGTAGAAACGTCCCATCTCTTCAATGGCAAAAACACCGATCGATCCAAACGACTTCGGATTCACATTCAGCACTTCTCCGTCGGCGACATAAGCGCCGATGCGAGCGTCGGAAGATGCCTGGATTCGGAAAATTGAAATCGGGCCGGCTTTAATCTGACCTTCTAATGTTCCGCGTGTAATTGCGGGCTCCATTCCTGGCTCCATAAGCCGGTGCATAATCAGCTGATACTGCATCACCGGCTGCACCAAGCATCCTGCGGAAGTATTGCCGCAATGGAAGCCCATCCACAAATCACTCAGAGTATATTTTCCAATCGCCGCCTTATTTTCTTCGTACATATCCTTCGGGACGGAATTATTGATGTCCAAAATCGCGGGAGGCACTTCCGTCGCACACACGGCCATATATTCGCTCAAAGCGCCGTAGATATCCGCCTCGCACGCTACAGGAATTCCCCGCGCAGCCAGCCGGGAATTTAAATAACACGGCACATGACCGAAATACTTTTCGAACGCAGGCCAGCACTTATTGGCAAACGCAGCGTACTGCGAAGCGCCGAGATTGGCATTCATGAATTTTTCCAGTGCATATTCATATTGTGCAAGTTTTTCCATCATGCCCGGATATGTGTTTCCCTTTCCTAATTCCTTTGCCATTTCAGCTGCAATATCTTTAATCTCCTTGTTGTCTTTTTCCGCTTGGACGATATCCAGCAAGTCCAGCTCGCTGTTCTCCATAATCTCGACTCCGAGGTCGAACAACGGCTGAATCGGCGCATGACATGTCAGAAAATCGAATGGCCGAGGACCAAACGAAATTATCTTAAGATTTCTCACGCCGATTACAATGCGGGCAACCGGAATGAATTCCGCAAGCATCGAAGCGATATCCTTAGGATCACCGATAGGATATTCCGGGATATATGGGTTCAGCCGGCGCAGGCCCATATTGTACGAAGCGCTTAAAAGCCCGCAATATGCGTCTCCCCGTCCGTTTACGAGATCCTTGCCCGTATCCTCGGCGGCCGCAACCATCATCACCGGGCCGTCGAACTTCTCAGCCAGCAGCGTCGTAGGACCTTCCGGTCCGAAATTACCGAGATACAACGCCAAAGCATTGACATTTTTCTGTTTCAGCTCATCAAGAGCTTTCAAAACATCGCGTTCGTTTTCAACAATCGTTTCGATTTCGATGATCGGAACATCCGAAGCCCTGCATGCGGCAGCGACATTCTTGCGCCGTGTGCGGGAGAGTTCGATCGGAAAACAGTCCCGGCTGACTGCAACAAGTCCGAGTTTAATGACAGGCACGTTTTGCATAAATCTTTTTCCTTTATTTTTTTTGACCGTAATAAGCATCTGATCCGTGTTTTCGCTGAAAATGTTTATCCTGAATATATTCCTTAAGAGATGAAAGCCTGGGATGAAGGAGCAAGGAACCCAGCGCCATTTCTGCAACACGTTCCATAATGAGGATGTTCTGCACGGCATCGTTTACATCGCATCCCCAGGTAAACGGAGCGTGGCCTGCTGCAAGCACGCCCGGTATGCTCTGTGCATCCAGACGCGCAAACCGTTCTGCAATCATCGCTCCCGTGTTTCCTTCATAATCTTCCGTGACCTCATCTTTTGTGAGAAATCGTGTAACTGGAATGGGTCCGTGAAAATGATCTGCATGCGTCGTGCCGAAGCACGGAATTTCCATGGACGCCTGTGCAAACATCGTGGCATAGGTACTATGCGTATGTGCAACACCGCCGATATGCGGAAAGGATTTGTAGAGCCGGATATGTGTTGGCGTATCTGAAGAAGGCCGGAGTTTTCCTTCGACGATTTTGCCGTCGAGATCGACAACGACCATATCCGATGGCTTTCAAGGATTCATAAGCAACGCCGCTCGGCTTAATGACGATAAGTCCTTCCGGGCGGCTGATGCCGCTTGCATTTCCCCATGTAAGCGTCACCAAACCGTACCGCACAAGGTCTTTGTTCGCCCGAACCACTTCCTTTTTTAATTGTTCCAGCATTATTTTATTCTCCGAACGTCAGTTCTCCGAACGTCAGTTTTCCGAACGGCAGTTCTCCGAACGGCAGTTTTCCGGACATTGTCCCGTATCGCCAGCAGATCCTTCATGACATTGAACATACTGCCCGACCATTGACGGGTTCCGCATCCATCGTGTATCTGCCGGTATAAAGTGTAAATCTTTTGATATGTTTCATGATGCTCTTTCATCGGCACGTACTCATATGTTTGTGCCGCCATAGCGGATTCTGCATCCTCCACCGAGTCATATCCACCCGCTTGTTTGCCGGCTGCAACCGCGGCAAAGATGCCTGCACCAAGCGCCGGTGTCTGGTCGCTCCGGGAGACTTTCATGGGACGACCGATAATGTCCGCGTAAATCTGCATCATCAGTTTGTTCTTGACCGCAAGGCCGCCGCAGTTGATAACATCCTTGACCTGCACGCCGTACTCTTCAATCCGATCTATGATCGCAAGCGCGCCGAAACCGGTGGCTTCGATCAACGCACGATAAATTTCAAAAGGTGTCGTATACAGGGTTTGTCCGAGCAGCAGTCCGGTCAAACGCACATCGACCAGGATGGTTCTGTTGCCGTTGTTCCAATCGAGCGCAAGCAAACCGCTCTCGCCGGGTTCAAGTTTTGCGGCAGCCGCTTCGAGATTCTTAAATTTTTCTTCTTGTGTTTTTCCATAGGAATCGGGGACCAGAGTATTGACCAGCCATAAGAAAATATCGCCGACACCCGACTGTCCTGCCTCGATGCCGTAATATCCCTGCATCACAGAACCGTCGACAATGCCGCACACACCGGGAATATCCTGAAGCTTTTCCTGCCGCGGATGAATCATAATATCGCACGTGCTTGTACCGATAATTTTCACCAGAGTGCCTGCGGCAATGCCGGCACCGACGGCGCCCATATGTGCATCGAACGCACCGACTGCAACCGCAACATGCTCGGAAAGGCCGAGTTTGCCTGCCCAATCCGGAGAAAGGAATCCTGCGCATTCTTCCGCCGTGTAGGCTTCATCATATAATCTGGGACGAAGCGCTGCCAGATCCGGCGCGAGTTCTCCGAGAAATTCTTGATCCGGAAGCCCATTCCAGCTCCGGCTGAACATTGCCTTGTGGCCGGCTGCACAGATGCTTCGTTTCATTGCGCTCACGGATGTCTGTCCCACCAGCATGGCCGGAATCCAATCACAAATTTCCATCCAGCTGTAAGCCGCATCGAATACTTTTGGCGCTGTATTAAGACAGTGCAGAATTTTACTCCACCACCATTCGGAGGAATATGTGCCGCCGATTTTTGAAAGATACTCCGGACGGATTTTCGAGGCCAGCGTTGTAATCCGGGCAGCTTCTGCATAACCGGAATGATCTTTCCAAAGCCACACCATTGCCGCAGGATTGTTCTTAAACTGCCGAGAAAAACATAAAGCATTGCCGTGCACATCGAGCGGCATGGGACTGCTGCCCGTAGTATCGACGCCGATGCCTATCACATCGGATGGAGAAAAACTTTTTCTGACGGATCGCGCCTTCTTCAGCGCTCCTTTGATGATCGCTTCTATTCCCATAATATAGTCGGCGGGATTCTGCCTGGCGACGTTAGGGTCGTGCGGGTCCACGATAACGCCTTCATTGCCGGACGGATAAGCAAACACATGAGTTGCCAGTTCCTTTCCGTTTTTTGTATCGACGATTAACGACCGGCATGAATTCGTGCCGAAATCAAGTCCTATAACATATTTACTCATATCATAACCTGCCATGCTGTTCTGTGGAGAGTTCCAAAACAGAATGAGATCTCAATCCGGCTTGTTTTTGATAGAATCATAGAAAAGAATCCTGCCGTTATTGAGTTGTGAATTGATAGATTGTCGTTTGCCTGTAGATACCGCCCGGTTTTAAAACCGAGGAAGGGAATTCAGGTTTGTTGGGTGAGTCGGGAAAACATTCTGCTTCCAGACAAAGAGCCGAACGATGCTGATAAGCGACGCCATGTTTTCCTTTGATGCTTCCATCAAGAAAGTTGGACGAATAGAACTGCAGTCCCGGCTGATCCGTAAATACCGTCAACACGCGTC
The DNA here is from genome assembly GCA_963778945.1 of Ignavibacteriota bacterium. GTDB lineage: Bacteria > Bacteroidota > Ignavibacteria > UBA10030 > UBA10030 > Fen-1254. The sequence goes on along the minus strand of CAVZWL010000019.1, from coordinate 122,671 downwards.
CGCTTTTCGGATCGTAAACCTGTGCCGCTTTCCGGACTTTTCCCTGATAATTTCTCAACACCCAATTGTGATCGTAGCCCCTTCCGAAAAGAAGCTGCTCATACGAATCGTCGATTCGGCTGCCGATGACTGCCGGCGTCACGAAAATCCATCGGTGTGTTTGCAACAGCAGACAAAACGCCCGTCGGAATGAGTCCTTTATCCACCGGCGTGATTGAATCCGCCTCGATGGTTAAAACCTGATCGAGAATGGAAGATGTAAAATTTCCCGAGAGGTTGAAATAGGAATGATTCGTAGGATTGAAAATTGTAATCTTATCCGCCGTTCCCATATATTCGATACGCAATTCGTTCTTTTCCGTCCACGTATACGTTATCGAGACCGTAAGATTTCCCGGATATCCTTCTTCCCCGTCGGGACTTCTATGAGTAAATTCGATGGACGGTTCCGGTCCTTCACTGACAACACGAGCATCCCAAAGCGCCTTATTAAAGGCGGATCCACCGCCGTGAAGATGGTTCTCTCCGTCGTTGACCGTTAGTTGATATTGTTTTCCTTCGAGCGTAAACCTGCCTTTCGCGATACGGTTGCCGTACCGGCCCACGCTGGCGCCCAGGAACGCTTTATCGCCGATATATCCTGCGAGAGAATCGTATCCCAGAACGACATCTTCCATCTTCCCGCTGCGGTCGGGAACAATAATCGAGGTAACCACTGCGCCGTAGTTAATGACGGTCACATGCGCTTGCGACGCATTTGTTAAGACAAATTGATAGACCTCTCTTCCATCCGGAAGTTTTCCAAAAAGCGTTTTTGTTACCATTGAAGGCTCCTTAGCAAACGTATAAGACAAGCATACAACCAAAAATAGAAAGGCTGCCGCGAGATATCTTGAAAGAGTTTTCATCGACTTCCTCATTAAAGAATAATTCATGAATCCTGACACACATACGATTTGATTGTACAATGAAAACCAAAAAGAAAAAAACCCATATTTGTATAATTAATCACCATTTTACGCAAACCGACACCAAGATGCAAGTCACTATTTGGACAGCCCATGAGTCCGGAGAATGCTTTGTTTCGATTCCCGAAACTGCTTCATGCTCATTCCGCTCTCACGTTTAAAAAATCTTGAAGCATGAGCAAGATCCGTAAAACTTAGCGAAGCCGTGATTTCCGAGATGGAAAGATTAGTTTCGGCAAGCATCTGCATCATCAGTTCGATGCGCGCACGGCAGACTTCCTTGTGCATCGTACGATGCATCAGCTTGCGAAACTGTATTTCGAGGCTGCGGCGGCTCAAGTGTGTTTGCGCAACGACATCGTTGATGCGTATCTTCATTTTGGCGTTTTGTCTTATGAAGCGAATTGCATTTGCAACATCCTCATTATCCACAGACAGAGCATCCGTCGACAGGCGTTTGACGATATGCGATGCCGACACGACAATTTCCTGGCCGCGCATCCGCGTACCGTTCATCAAGCTGTGGAGAAGTTTGGCCGACATATAGCCCGCTTCCTCCGTGTTCAATGCAATACTGCTCAGGGGTGGCTCGCAAAGTTCGCACAAGATTGCATCATTGTCGACTCCAATCACTGCTACTTCATCGGGCACGGCTACTCCCGCGGCTTTGCATGCCTCCAGCACATGCTGCCCGCGATCATCGTTGCAGGCAAGGATTCCAATCGGTTTAGGAAGAACCCGAAGCCATCGCTCCATAAAGTGCAGCTCGTCATTCCAATCGGGTCTTGTTTTCGACCGCGGCTGTTTATATAAAAAAACCTCGAAACCGGCGGCTTTAACGAGGCGCTCGAATTGAATTTTTCGTTCGTTCGACCACATCATCGCATCGAACCCGCAAAATGCAAATTGGCGTAATCCCAGACTTTCAAGATGATCCAGGGCGAGCTTGGTAATCGATTCCGCATCGGTCACGACGGCAGGCAGCATTTTTAATCGCTCTTTATTATGGAGAACAAGTATCATCGGTCTCTTGAGGTGCAGGAGCTTTGCGTTGATACGCGTATCGCGCACGATGAGGCCGTCAGCTTTCCATCTGCTGAAATGAGGAATAGCAGATTTCAAGTCGCGCGGTTCGCGGTAAAACGACCAGGGGCCGTGCAGGCGGGAATACCGCGCAATTCCGCATAACAAATCACGCCCAAAAGCCCGTGAAGTTTCGATCAGGAGTATAACGCGTTTTAATTTCGGTGTACGCATGTGCTTTCGGCTTTTGGTTCTATGATGTGATACACTTCCTGTCGGAATAAGTTCGTGGCGCGTAGTTCTTTGTGCGTAGTTCAAGAATTTGAATCATGCTAATGCGTGATAACATTATTAGGCCTCCGGCTGTGGTGCGTAGTTCGTTGTGTTGAAGTCAAAATAACTAAGAACTCAGAACCACGAACAACGAACTAAAAAAAACCACGCACTAAGAACCATTTTTATTTCAACGCTATCCGCAACCCTAATCCCTGCAGAATATTCACAGCGTCGGATTGTGCGGATGAGAGTTCCACGCAACGGTTGGGAAATTCACGGCGGATCCTGTATTCCGCACGCAACTTCATAAAATATCGTCCATGCTCGCTTATATCGAGAGACGATGTTTTTTTCAAAAGCGTATCGTCCATTTCAATATCGTATGCCTGGCCGACGGCTGAACGCACAATTTCATTCGTCTCACTCATTCCCGGCGGGACGGCAATCCTCGCCGAATCGGGCGGCATAGAAGCATCGATGTTCCACGACGGCTCCACACCGAGAAAACCGCATGCAGATTCATATACCATCCTGCAGGCGTTCAATTTCCCGTCGAGTGAATAACCGGCAATATGCGGTGTCCCAAGCAGCACGCGGGAAAGAAGTCCCGTATTGAGAGCCGGCTCTCCCTCCCAAACATCCAGGATCGCTGCGGAGAGACGGCGCGACGATAAGGCCTCGATCAATGCATTTGTTTCCACGACAGGACCGCGGGAGGTATTTATCAGCACAGCGCCTCGTTTCATTTTTCCGATGCGCACATCGTCAAAAAGATGAAAAGTCGCATCATCGCCGGATTTTGTCAACGGGACATGGATGGTTATAAAATCAGCATCCATCAAATCATCCAGCGGGCGGTATTTTGAATCGCCGGTTGTTCGTTCCAGTGGAGGATCATTCAGCACAACATTCAATCCAAGTATCCGCGCTGCATTCGCTACTTTGCTCCCGACATTTCCGACCCCCACAACGCCGATCGTCTTTCCGGCAAGAGAAGCGCCTGTCCGGCGGGCCCATACGCATAACGCCGCTGTTATATATTCTTTAACGGAGTTGGAATTGCTGCCCGGTGCGCTGACAAATGTTATGCCTTTCGATGCAAGATATCGTTCATCGACATGGTCGGTCCCGATCGTAACCGTTCCCACGAACCTGACCGAGCTTCCTTCAAGCAGCTGCTCGTTAACTTTTGTCTCTGAACGGACGACAAGAATATCCGCATCGCGGACTGCTTCTTTTGTCACTGCAAGCGTTTCCAGTGCGACCACTTCCCCGAGACGGGAAAATGCCTCAACAACCGACGGCGTATGCTTATTGACGACGATTTTCGGTTGAGACATCGATCAGACTCCTGAATATGCCGAGAATCCGCCGTCGATCGGCAGTACGATGCCGGTCACGAATTTAGATGCAGGTGAAAGAAGCCACAGCATGGCGCCGAGCAAATCTGCCGGTTCGCCGAACCGGTTCATGGGCGTATGATCGAGGATTTTCCTGCCGCGCGCGGTCAGTGCGCCGGTTTCTTTTTCGGTCAACAAAAATCTGTTCTGCTCGGTCAGGAAAAAACCCGGAGCAATTGCATTGACGCGAATATTCGGCGTATATTCCTGTGCCATATGCACTGCCAGCCATTGCGTAAAATTGCTGATAGCGGCTTTTGCTGCGGAATATGCCGGGATGCGGGTCAAAGGGCGGAACGCGTTCATTGAGGAAACGTTAAGAATCACTCCTTCTTTGTTCGCAGCCATATGCCTGCCGAAAACTTGACTCGGTATGATTGTTCCGATTAAATTCAAATTGGAAACGAACTGAATCGCCTCCGGCGGTATATCGAAGAAGCTCTGCTCCGCATTGGTTGTTGCTTTCGGATTATTTCCGCCCGCACCGTTTATTAAAATATCGACTCGTCCATATTCTGCAAATACTTTCTCCGCAGCTTCCTGCACTTTTCCTTTATCGAGTACATCGATAAATATTGCGTTGTGTTTACCCTTTGTGCCGGCCAAGTTTTCAATTGTTTTCTCTCCCAGCAGCATATCGCGGTCGAGAATCACGATATTGGCATTGCATCCGGCAAGACAGCTGGCCATTTCGCTGCACAGTACTCCGCCGCCGCCTGTAATGGCGGCGGTTTTCCCTGCAAAATCATAAGCTTGCGTAATTTCCTGTAAATTCATACAATCCTTTTTTAATTTAATTCGTAATTATTCAGAATCTTCTCGATAGAGAAGGTTCTCAATGCAGTCTCGAAAACATCCGATGTCACCCTATAGCCGCGATCAGCTTGTCCCGAAAACTGCCTTCTTATGTTTTCGGGATGATCGCGGAATCCCTAGAAGTCACCAGCGGACAATATCATACTCTTACGCTTCCGCAAAGCGGGCAGGCCGACGTCGGTTTGCCTCTCGCGACTACAACACTATTTCTCAGAAATTGTTCTCTTGCAATTTTACTTCTGCAGCCATTTGCTGACACGCGCAGCTACGATCTTGCCTGTAAATCCGAACTTCTCCGCGAGAATGCTGTTCGGTGCGGAAGCGCCGAAACGCTCGATTCCGAGGACAAGAAGCTGCTGGCGGAACATATCGCCCCAGCCAATACCGCGTGCGGCCTCAATAACGACGACGCGTGCAGATGAAGGAATAATTTGCTTCCTGAACGGATGCATCCTGCTGCGTAAATAATTCTTTACTCGGTATGGAAACAACACGTACTGAAAGCGATGTTTCGAGAATTCCGGATGCTTCAACGGCAACACCGACCTCCGAACCGCTGGCAGCAAGCACGACTTCAGGGGCGCCTAATTTTTCTTTTTTTACTATATATGCCCCGCGGTTGAATTCATCTTTTGTGAGCGGTTTCTCGCGTTTGACTTCATCGACTTTTTGGCGCGTCAGGAGCAATGCCGTAGGACCGTCTTTCCTGCGCAATGCATACGCCCAGGCCAGAGCTGTTTCCTGCGAATCGCACGGACGAAGATTGATAAGGTTCATAATCGACCGGAGAGCGGCAAGCTGCTCCACCGGTTGATGCGTGGGGCCGTCTTCGCCGACGAAGATACTATCGTGAGTAAAGACATACACAACCTGTAATCCCATCAATGCCGCCAGACGGATTGGAGGACGCATGTAATCGGAGAAGACAAAGAACGTCGCTCCGAACGGAAGGAGCCCGCCGTAGAGTGCGAGGCCGTTTAAAATAGATCCCATCCCGTGTTCCCGAATGCCGAAATGGAAATTCGTTCCTGCAAACGATCCACTCTCGACCGCCGCTTTTCCTTTAATCCATGTACTCGTTGACGGGGAAAGATCCGCCGAACCTCCTATAAATTCCGGAATCAATTCTGAAATTTTCTGCATCACCATTCCGGACAGCGAGCGTGTAGCTCCGGACGCACCGGCTACGCTTGCGAGCAATTGTTCTTCCAGGTTCTCCGGTAATTCCTTCACCTGCTGCCGATTCCATTCGTTTGCAAGGTCCAAATTCGTTTTTTCCCAGCCCTGGAAGCGTGAGGTCCAAACATCGTACTCTTTTTTCAATTCTTCCACGCGCAGTCGGAATATTTCCGCAACCGATTCCGGAACGTAAAAATCCTTTTCCGGCCAGTGGAGATTACGTTTAGCTGCATTGAGTTCATCGACTCCCAGCGCCGAACCGTGCGCTTCAGCCGTGTCCTGCTTTGAGGGAGCGCCGAAACCGATATGTGTTTTTGCCAAAATCAATGTGGGGTGTTCTTTATCCCGCTGCCCGGCTTCAATGGCCTGTGCTATCTGTTCGTGATTATGACCGTCGATTTCGATGGTCTGCCAGCCGTATGCCTGAAATCGTTTGGGAACATCTTCAGAAAACGCAAGATCGGTTTTTCCTTCGATCGTAATACTGTTATTGTCGTAGAAAAAGATTAGATTGCCAAGTTTCAGATGGCCGGCTAAAGAAGCCGCTTCCGCCGTCACGCCTTCCATTAAATCTCCATCGCCGCAAACGCCGTAAACATAATGAGTTCCAAAGATGTAATAGGGCGCACGGTTGAATCGCTCTGCTTTCATTTTTGCTGCGATGGCCATGCCGACTGCATTGCCAAAACCCTGACCGAGCGGGCCTGTCGTTGTTTCAATACCGGGCGCCGCGCCGTATTCGGGATGCCCCGCGGTCTTGCTTCCCCATTGGCGAAACGATTGAAGGTCTTCCATTGTCAGCCCGTAGCCGGCAAGATACAGAAGCGAATACAACAGCATCGAACCGTGCCCGGCGGAAAGTACAAAGCGGTCCCGATTCGGCCACTGCGGATCGCAGGGATTGAATTTGAGATACTTGAGCCAGAGAACGGCCATACAATCGGCCATACCCATAGGCATGCCGGGATGGCCGGAATTTGCCTTTTTGTACACCGTCGGCGGAAAGAAACCGAATCGTGTTGCTTGCATCTTTTAACAGTTGAGCGTTGATATTCATGCCTTGTCTATTCTCAAAGTTTAGTTTTTAAAATTCTCAATTCATGCACTTGAGACTGCTTTTTTTTAATCCTCCGATGCAAACGGAAAGTACCGTTTGGCATTATGATAACATATATTCGCAACGATTGCACCGACATGACCGAGATCGTTCGGTATCAATCCCTGCTCCATTTCACTTCCCAAAATCCGGCATAAAATTCTGCGGAAATATTCGTGCCGCGGATACGATAGGAAGCTGCGAGAATCGGTCAGCATGCCGATGAACTGGCTCAAGATGCCCAGATTGGACAGGGCTTCGATTTGCTTTGCCATGCCGTCCCGCTGATCGAGGAACCACCAAGCAGAACCGAATTGGATTTTGCCGGGAGTTTTTCCATCCTGAAAATTGCCGGTCATGGATGACATCAATTCGTTGTCGCGCGGATTCAAATTGTACAAAATCGTTTTTGCAAGTTTATCGCCGGCATTGAGACGATCCAGGTATTTTGAGAGCGGGCGTGCAATTTCGAAATCACCTATCGAATCGTATCCGGTATCCGGGCCGAGAACGCTTTTCATACGGCTGTTATTATTGCGCAGCGCACCGAGATGCAATTGCTGGACCCATCCTTTTTCATAATCCATAATACCGAATTCGTACATCATTGCCGATTTGAATTTACCGATTTCCGCGGCATCGAGTATTTTTCCTTTGCGTATTTTCTTGAATATTTTTACGATTTGGCTTTCCGTATAATCATCGGCGTATGCCGTTTCGAGGCCATGATCGGAAAGACGGCAGCCATGACCATGGAAATAGGCATGGCGGATCCGGAGCGCCTCGATGAGCGAGGCAAAATCCTTAATCTCATAATTGGCGGCCGCCTCGAGCTGAGCGATATAGGCATTGAATGAATCTGTATCTTCTACTGCCATCGCCTTATCGGGCCGCCATGCGGGGATGAGCTTTGTCGAAGTCTTTTTATTCTTGAGTTTTTCATACGATTGGTGAAACTCAAGAGAGTCGATCGGATCGTCCGTAGTACAAACGATTTCGACATTCATCTTTTTCAAAATGCCCTGTGCGGAAAAGTCCTTTGCCGATAACTTTGCATTGCATTTTTCCCATATTGTTTTCGCCGTTTTCTCATTAAGCAACACCTTGTTCATGCCGAATGGACGGTTGAGTTCAAGATGGGTCCAATGATATAGCGGATTGCGGATGGTTTTGGGAACCGTCATCGCCCACATCTCAAATTTTTCCCAATCGGATGCCTGACCCGTTATATAGTATTCATCGACGCCTGAGGTTCGCATGGCCCGCCATTTGTAATGATCGCCTGCGAGCCAGATGCGTGTCAGGTTCTCGAACTGGCGGTCCTCTGCAACTTCCCTGGGTGAAATATGGCAATGGTAATCGATAATCGGCAGCGATTCGGCATAAGTATGATACAGCTTCGATGCTGTCTTTGTGTCAAGCATAAATTCCGGATGAATAAATGTCCTTTTCATCTTTTTTCCCTTATATATATAATGCAGCCGCAATGTCAATTCTTATATTTTGTGCTCTCGTGAGCGCAAACCGTCCATTACGCAAAAAGGAATCCATAACAAACTTAGTAAAAAGTATCTTACAGTTCAAAAGAGACCTTAATTTGTAAGAAGAGAATTTAGCATCGCAAGCTTCAATATACTTGAAAAAACGATGCAATGACTATTCCGCCTGGGATATGGCGTTTTAATCATTTTTTCTAAGGTTATACGATCGGTATAATTTGGAATTGATAGCTGTTTGGATATTCATCAGGAGAGAAAATCTGCTATTTTAAATCTAAAACCCAGAGCGGGAAACGGGGCTCGGACCCGCGACCTCAACCTTGGCAAGGTTGCGCTCTACCAACTGAGCTATTCCCGCAGATTTTTCTATAATTATTCGGTCTCTTCTCAAAGATTCTTTCTCTGACCGAAGAAACCTCCCGACGTCACCGCCGTCGGCTACAAAAAATTACATCCTATTTCAATATAATAAAAATGAATACTCACTGCAAGTGCTTTTTGCAAGTGAACGGCAAACTGTGAACTGAAAACAGCAAACGGTAAACTGTGAACTGTGAACTGCAAAGAGTAAACTCAACGCATTTTATTTGATCAAATCGCTGTACGAACCCTCGATCGTTTGCGAATCTTTTATGCCGAATGCATCGACAAGCGTCTTGAAAAATTTTCCGCGCCTGCTTTTTCCCTTGAGTAACGACAACTTCGAACTCTATAAAATTGCCGAGTCTGTTCGACCGTATCTAAATGGATACGCGCATTTTTATAAAGGAACAAGCGGCGCCTTTTTTTTACGATGACGCGTGTATCGAAAACACTGGAATAAAACCGCTGAGCAGCAGCCGCATCACCGCTGGGGAGTATGTGATATGTTGAATACCTTCCGCCTCGGCGATTGCGGCCGCGAGTAGGCAATCAATTCACAGCTATTTTTTGTTTAGAATTCTGAAGCTTCAGCTTCCCACGGGGAATGTCAAAGTAAATATCTTTTTGCTGAAGTATGCCCTTATCACGTGCGCCGAGATTTTTGGCAATTTCTGCTGCACGGCTGCAAATCCGGAAAAACGGCTTTCATTTCCAGATTTTGCGGCATGTTACCTGCCGATTTCCACAATCTTATATTCGAGCATTCCGGCAGGAACTTTTATTTTTACAACTTCTCCCTGTTTCTTTCCCATCAATCCTTTGCCGATAGGCGATGTAACGGAGATTTTATTTTTTTCAAAATCGGCTTCCTCCGGATCGACAAGACGGTATTCGATTGTTTGTTTTGTCCGCATATCCTGCAAACGGACAAGCGATAAAATGTAGACTTTATCCGTCAGAAGTCCGGCCGTATCGATAATCTGAGCGCGGGAAAGTGTCTCCTCCAATTTCGCAATGCGCAGTTCAAGATGCTGCTGTGCTTCTTTTGCAGCATCGTACTCCGCATTTTCGCTCAAGTCCCCATAGCCGCGTGCTTCCGCTATTTTTTGCGCCATATCCGCACGCCCGTTGGATTTCAATTCCTTGAGCTCTCGTTCGATCTCTATCAAACGCTCGCGGGTCAAATAGACTTTCCCGTTCTTCACTTCTCCCATACAAACCTCATTCCGCAAAAAAATCCCTTCAGCGTTTTTTCATTCCTGAAGGGAAGTTCCAAAAACAATAGCCATCATCCCGTGGACAATGGCTATTCAACTTATAACGACACTTTGAAAGTAGATGAAAAACCGGTCAGACGCAAGAAAAATCTTTTCATTGCACGGAACACGTCAGGAAACCGTCTTTTTCAGGATCGATAAGAATCAGGTGGCCCATTTTATCCCGTTTGGTCATCAGATACTGTTCGTTGTAATCATTCGGATGAATTTCCAGAGGAACCCGCTCCACAATTTCCAAACCGTATCCGGTAAGACCGATAATTTTTTTCGGATTATTCGTCATCAATCGCATTTTTCGCACACCGAGATCGTGAAGAATTTGCGCGCCGATTCCGTAATCCCGAAGATCGGCGCTGGAAACCGAGTTTCTCATTCGCTTCCACAGTATCGAGACCCTCGTCTTGAAGTTTGTATGCTTTTAGCTTGTTCAGCAAGCCGATTCCGCGTCCTTCCTGCCGCATATAAAGAACAATACCGCATCCCTCTTTCTCTACCCGGATCATCGCAGCAACAAGCTGCGCATTACAGTCGCATCGAAGCGAGCCGAAAACATCTCCCGTCAAACATTCCGAGTGGACGCGCACAAGTACCGGTTCGTCCGGCTGAATTTCGCCTTTGACCAAAGCGATATGTTCTTTTTGATCCGTCTGACTTTTATAAAGATGAATACGAAAATCCGCCGTATCTCGAAGGCAGGTGTGTCGACACGACGGATTGCACCAAGTTTTTCCCGCTGCATCCGGTATTCGATAAGAGCACGGACGGTAATAAGTTTTAATCCGAATTTTTTTGCAACAATAAAAAGTTCGGGAACGCGAGCCATGCGCCCGTCGGCATTGAGAATTTCGCACAAGACGGCAGCCGGCTGTACTCCGGCAAGCCGGCAGAGATCGATAGCTGCCTCCGTATGACCCGCACGCCGGAGAACTCCTCCGTCGACGGCGCGGAGAGGAAAAATATGACCAGGCCTTCCGAAATCTTCCGCTTTGATGTTCGGATCGGCCAGCGCCCTTACTGTCGCAGCACGATCGACAGCGGAAACTCCTGTGGTCGTTCCGTGCAAATAATCGACGGCTACCGTAAATGGAGTTTCATGGATCGATGTGTTTTTATCGACCATCAGATCCAGATTGAGTTCGACGGAACGCCGGGCAGTAATAGGAGCACAAACGACGCCCCGCCCTTCGCTGATAAAAAAATTAATCGCCTCGGGAGTGACTTTTTCCGCAGCGAGAATGAAATCTCCCTCATTCTCCCGATCTTCATCATCCACAACGATAAGTATCTTCCCGCTTCGAAAATCTTCTACGGCTTCCTCAATCGTGTTGAATTGTATCGGAGCGTTCGTCATGTTTACTTGATCGGTTCCGGATCGCTGCTGATGATGGTTACGGAACCTTTATCTAATTTCACTTTGACATTATCGGCAATCTGCACGAGAACAGTTTTCTCGTCCATACCGGAAATCGTTCCGTGAATTCCGCCTGACGTGACAACCTTATCCCCCTTTTTCATGTTTTCGATCATCTTCTGCCGTTCTTTCTGTCTTTTTTGCTGAGGCCGGATGATCATAAAATAAAAAATGAGTATGATGGATCCGAAAAGAACGAGGTTCGCCATAAGACCCGGGCCGCTTCCGTCGTAAGACTGTGCCATTAAGAGTGTGAAGAGATGGTTCAAGGCTTTTTCTCCTTATAATTCTATTGTTGAGTTGATCATTGATTTTCATCTGCTGCGCATTCATCTGCGGCATTATGCAGACGGAAACGGCGCAGCATGTCCGATTTCCATTTGCTGTAGCGTTTATCAAGAATTGCTTGACGCGCATTCTGTGTAAGATACAGAAAGAATGCGAGATTATGAATGCTTGCAAGCTGCAATGCAAGAATTTCTTTGTTGCTGAAAAGATGGCGTAAATATGCGCGTGTAAATGTCCGGCAGGTATAGCACGGACATTCGCTGTCGAGAGGCGTAAAATCCGCTTTATATCGGGCATTGCGGATATTCAGTGTCCCGTTGTTCGTGTAAAAATCATACCGTTCCGCCCGTTGCGGGTCGGTATAACACAATCGAACATATCGATTCCACGTTCGATAGCTTCAAGAATATTTTCCGGCAGACCGACTCCCATCAAATAACGGGGTTTAAGACGCAGGCAAAAAAGGCTCCGTTTGTTCGACCATATGATACATTTCTTCGACCGGCTCCCCTACTGCAAGCCCTCCGATAGCATAACCGTCAAAATCCATCGCAGCCAGCGCCTTTGCGCTTCATTTCGCGGATTTCCGGATAAATGCTGCCCTGGACAATTCCGAACAATGACTGTGAATGTCCGTAGAGGGCAGGATCTTTCTCATATGCCTCCCTGCACCGAGCGGCCCATTGGAGAGTCATTTCATTCGATTTTTTTGCATACGAAAATTCGCACGGATATGGCGTACATTCATCGAGCACCATCATAATATCCGCACCGAGCTGGCGTTGGATATGCAAAACACGCTCCGGCGTGAATGTGTGCCGTGCACCGTCCAGATGCGATTGAAACGTTACGCCTTCGCTGGTAATTTTCCGGAGATCGGAAAGACTGAATATCTGAAAACCGCCGCTATCGGTCAAAATCGGACGGTGCCAGTTCATGAATTTGTGCAAACCTCCGGCCTCTTCGATAATTTCCATCCCCGGACGGAGGAACAGGTGATAGGTATTGCCGAGAATGATTTGGGCATTCAACTCCAAAAGCTCTCGTTGTTCGACCGCTTTTATCGTAGCGCGCGTTCCCACCGGCATAAAAATAGGAGTTTCAATTACCCCATGATCGGTCTCAAGGAGTCCCGCGCGGGCTTTTCCGTCCCTGCCAATAAGTGTATACTTCAAGAATCGTTCCGTCAATAAAAAACCGCAGAAGAACTGATTCTGCGGCGGATCATATCAAATGTCTGAGTATAAAATATAGGGAGAAAACAACGGGATGTCAATTTACCGATTTGTGCCCTTTGCTGAAAACCGTTCGCGCCATTTATAGGTTATGAAAAAAAGAAGGACAAAAAGAGCCGCCCCTGAAGCATCTGCAAGCCAGTCTTTCAGATCGTAGGTCCTTCCGTGGACGAATAATTGGTGATATTCATCCGTATAGCCGTAGATGCACGTCAAGAAGAACGCTGCCGGCAAAGCCCATTTTTTAAAAAATGGAAAAGCATTCTGAAAAAATAGCGCTCTCCTGCTGAACCAGCAAAAAACAAAAAAAATGCACAGATGTGCTGCTTTGTCGAGCTGAATGGGAAACTTTATTACGGGAATTCTATGTATTGAGGACAGCCAAAAAATCAATAATGCCCAAATAAACAACGGAAATTGATACTGAAATACTTTTTTCATTCACTCCTGCCTGATTCGATACACTTTATTGCTTCTCCAAGATAATCAATTAAGTCGTGAGCTACCAGACTTTTTTCCCCGAGCCGAACTGCCGCGCGATCCCCGGAAAGACCATGGATGTAAACACCGGCATATGCGGCCTCGATTGCAGAATTACCCTGCGCCCACAGAGCTCGCAATAATTCCCGACAACACATCACCGGATCCGGCAGTTGCCATTCCGGGATTGCCTGTGGAATTACAATAAACAGCGCCATCCGCAGATGCCGAAGCAGTCGGAGCGCCTTTAAGTACGACTGCTGCATGTATCTTCCGGGCAAGTTCGCCGGGCTGCAAAGAATCTTTGTTCTTCGATTTCTTTTGCAGGCAGATTCGTCAGGCGGGAAAATTCTCCCGTATGCGGTGTAAGTATCATTTCCGAACGCAGCGACCGAAGTTTTAAAATTCCCCATTTTGCAGCTGCATTCAATCCATCCGCATCGAGCAAAATTTTACCGCGTGACTCCATCAGAGTTTTGAGAATAACTTCCTGCGTTTCCTTCTGCTGGCCGAGTCCGGGTCCGATGACGACAACATCCGGCCCAATTTATTTTTTCCCGTATGATTTCGAAAGATTTCAGGCCGAGGCCGCCCTCCGGAGTAGACGGGAGCGGCAGAACCATTGTTTCGGTCAATTTACGTGCAAGTATGGGATAGACGGAATCGGGGGTTCCGAGCAGAACCGCTCCGGCCCCTGTGCGCAGTGCGGCTAAAGATGTCAGCGCTGCCGCTCCGGTCAATCCTCTTGAACCTGCAAGAATAAATATTTTTCCTGTCGTATACTTGTTTGCCTGCAATGAACGTTTCGGCAGAACATTCCTTACATCTTCAATTTTTACGAGCCGGATTGTGTGACGCGGATCGCTGATGACCTGCTTCGGAATGCCGATATCCACTACGGAGACGCGGCCGGAATATTCTCTTCCCTGATTACAGAGCAGTCCGGTTTTAAGTGAACCGAACGTCGCCGTTCCGTGTGCATGAACTGCCGGACCTTCTGCAATTCCCGTCGTGCCGTTGATTCCGGAAGGAATATCGGCTGCAACGACTTCCGCTCCCGACGCTATTGATCCATTCGATACAGTCGGAATATGGTTTTCGTGCAATCCCGGAAAATCCGGTTCCGAACACCGCATCGATAATAATATCGGGGGTTTGAACGGACTGAAGAGCTTTTCGGGAAAAACGCCGGATGGAAATCGTCTCAGAAATTGTTTTTGAAAGCTTCACAAGAATTTTATAGTTTTTTTGCGCATCCCCTTTCAACTCCGACGGATGACGCGAGAAGCAGAACGGTAATCTTTAGAAGCATGATTGGAGAGCAGGCGCGCAGCGGCAAATCCATCGCCCCCGTTGTTCCCTTTTCCGCAAAAAATCACAATCTGTTTTTGACTCAAAGGAGAATAGGCGTGCAGGATCGCCTCCGCGAGGCCGCGTCCCGCATTTTCCATAAGAAGAAGGCCCGGAATGCCGCACTTCCGCATTGCCGTTTCATCGCAGCGGCGCATTTCATCCGCAGTCAATACCGGTTGCATTGCCACCTCATCTTTTTAGAATATCAACACACGCAGAGCAGTCTGCACTATCACCGACGGGAATAATCCGAGAAGCAGAACGAGGAACGCACAAAAGATCACAGCCCATCTCACAGACGCGGGCACAGAGACAGGTGCCGGTTCAGCTTTGCTCTTTTCAAAATACATGATCACAATAATGCGAAGATAATAATATGCTGAAATCAAACTTGCCAGTACGCCGATTACTGCCAGCCAGACTAAGTGAGCTTTCACCGCAGCAAGAAACACATAGTATTTTCCGAAAAAGCCTGCAAAAGGCGGAACTCCGGCAAGCCCGAACATAAAAACAGACATGCAAGCGGCAAGAAGCGGCTGCCGCTCGCTCAGCCCTGCATAATCTTCCAGCTGCAAGTTCTGATCGTTCTCCGTTTCCAGCGCACCGATCAGTCCGAATGCTCCGAGATTCATCAGTACATAAACTGAGAGATAATACATCACGCCGATTTGCCCGTCGGCTGTCCCGGCCGCCAATCCCACAAGCATATATCCTGCATGAGCGATGCTGGAATAAGCGAGCAGCCGTTTGAGATTCGATTGAGCAAGGGCGACGATATTCCCGGCAATCATCGATGCAGCAGCTATGAGCGCAATGATCTGATGAAGAGCATTTTCCGACGGGCCGAAGACCCGCGAAAAAACGGTGATCAATGCCGCGAACGCCGCTGCTTTTGACGCCGGTCGACATAAATCCGGAAACCGGAGTCGGAGAACCTTCGTAAACATCGGGCGCCCACATATGGAACGGAACCGCCGCGATTTTGAATGCGAATCCCGCCAAAAGCAATCCGCTTCCCGTTAAAAAAAGAAGATCATGCGAGACACGCGGAAAAACGGCCCGGATTGATGTAATGTTTGTGGACCCTGCCGAGCCATAGATTAAGGCAATACCATAAAGAAGAAACCCGGTTGCGAATGCACCGAGAAGAAAATATTTCAGGGACGCCTCATTGGACCGGTCCCGGTGCCGGAATAATCCGGCAAGCACATAGAGACAGATCGACATCAGCTCGATCCCGAGAAAAATCATAATAAGATCGTTTGCAGCGGCTATGACCATCATACCGAGCGATGCAAAAAGAATAAGGATATACGCTTCGCCGCGATGGTAGTTCTGCCGCTCGAAATAATTCCGCGAAAAGATGATGGTCATCACGGCAGCAATGCAGAACAACGTGTCATAGAAATTTGCAATTCCGCCGCTTTGAAGCATTCCTCCGAAAGTCTCCGCACTGGCGCCCAGGTTCGATAATGCCGCACATGCAGCAAGCGCTAACCCTCCGATGCTGGTCCATGATGAAAGATTCGGCCTTGTTCCTTTTGTCGATTCGACGATAAGAACGGCAAGCGTCGTCAGGACAACGATTGCGAACGGTGCATTCAGAAGAATATCGGAGATAAACATATTCATACGTTACCGCACATTTCTCCATTCTGTAAAATTAATTCGTTCTCCCGCTTTGATGCTCTCGACACGTTCGATTGTCTGCCTGGCGAAAGGTGCGGAGAGACGGAGGAATGTGCCCGGATAGACGCCGATCCAGACGATAAAAATCAGTATGGGCACCAGCACGCAGAGTTCGCGCCGCGAAATATCGGTCAAATGATGCCCGCCGTATAGTCCATTCTGCCGTACGGGGCCCATCATGACACGCTGGTACATCCAGAGCATATAAACAGCCGAAAGTATGACGCCGATTGCGGCAAAAATCGTAAAGACATGCGTTCCGAGAAGCGGCGATTGAAACGCACCGAAGAGAATCATGAACTCTCCGATAAAACCGTTTAATCCGGGCAATCCGATGGAAGACAATGAAACAATCAAAAAACATGCTGCAAAAACCGGCATCAACTTCGCTGCACCGCCGTAATCCGAAATAAGACGCGTATGAGTTCTGTCATAGATCATTCCGACGAGTAAAAATAATGCCCCGGTCGAGAGTCCATGGTTGATCATTTGAATGATCGCCCCCTGCATGCCTACTTCCGTCATGGAAAATATTCCGAGGACGACGAAGCCCAAATGAGAAACCGATGAATAAGCGACTAGTTTTTTTATATCCGTCTGTACCATTGCGACAAGCGCCCCGTACAGAATACCGATAACGGCAAGCGTGCAAACATACGGCATAGCGCGCAGCGCAGCATCTGTAAAAAGCGGAATGTTGAAGCGAATGAATCCGTAGGTTCCCATTTTCAGCAGCACTCCGGCAAGAAGAACGCTCCCCGCCGTCGGCGCTTCCACATGCGCATCGGGAAGCCACGTATGGAGAGGCCAGAGAGGAACTTTGATAGCGAAGCTCAAGCCGAAAGCCAGGAACATCCACATCTGCCAATCAGGCGGAATCATCGGAGCGATGCGGTACAGCTCCAGAAGATTGGATGTGTAATGCCCCTGCGGAAGCGTCGATGCAAAATAACCGAGCGAAAGAATGGCAACGAGCATCAGCAGGCTTCCGGACAATGTAAAGAGGAAAAATTTGACCGCAGCGTAAATCCGGTTCGGGCCGCCCCACAGTCCGATGATAAAATACATCGGAATGAGCATTGCTTCCCAAAAAATATAGAACAGGAATAAATCAAGCGAAGCAAAAACACCGAGCATACCGACTTCCAGTAAAAGCACCATAATCGTATACTCTTTGATCCGCATCTGAATCGAATTCCATGTCCCCAGCAGTGCAAGAGGGGTAAGAAATGCAGTCAGCAGAATCAGCAGCAGCGACATTCCGTCGATACCGATATGGTAGCTGATGTTGAGATTGGGAATCCAGGGTATCTGCTGATGGAATTGAAACCCGCCCGCAGCAGAATCATAGCCGGCATATAAAAAAAGCGAACCAAGGAAGGCCGCGAAAGTCCCGCCAAGTCCCGCACTTTTGACAAGCGATGGCGTTCTCTTTCGGGATAAAAAGAAGAATGGCCGCTGCAGCCAGCGGTAAAAATATGGTCATCGATAAAAGCCAGGGAGAAATCATCGATCTTCTTTCTTATCGGAATTAAAAGCCACGTGAGTATAAAGAGGATTCCGCCGACGAACATAACGGCATAGAATTGAGCAACGCCGTTCTGAACCTTCCGCAGAAGCTGCGCACACAAAGAAACAAACGATGCAGCGCCGTTGGCGCTGCCGTCGATTACTCCTTTATCGATGCCCTTCCATAATATTTTTTCAGAGATCGATGCGATCGGTCTGACCGCGACCGCGTCGTATATTTCATCGATATAGTATTTATGGGACACGATGCGGTAGAGTGCCGGAAAACGTTTTGCCGCAGCCAGCAGCTTTTTCGGGATACTGGAGATACAGCCGCCGTGCAGCAAAAATTCCCGCAGCAGCAGCAGAAACCGAGACGGCCATGAGAATAATTTCCAAACCCGCATTGCCCGGCTCCGAAGCCAGGAGCTTCATCTGTGCCGGCGCAAAGACCGGATCGAGCCAATGCTCCAGAGCATTTGCGTGAGGAATTCCGGCCAGGCCGGCGACAACTGAAAGCCCTGCCAGTATGATCAACGGAACAGTCATACTCTTCGGGGCTTCATGAGGATGAATGCGGTGTTCGTCGAAGCGGGGCTCTCCTTCGAAGGTCAATGTAACGAGGCGGAACATGTAAAAAGCAGTTAACACCGCGCCAAGAACACCGACCAGCCATAAGAGCCACGCTCCCTGCTCGCTCGATGCAGCATTCCAGAGGATCTCATCCTTGCTGAAAAAGCCTGAAAGAGGAGGAATTCCAGAGATGGCCAAAGCACCGATGAGAAAGGTCCTGTATGTAACCGGAAGATATTTTTTAAGGCCTCCCATTTTTTGTATATCCTGCTCCTCGTGCATAGCATGAATAACGGCTCCTGATCCGAGAAATAAAAGCGCCTTAAAAAAGGCATGCGTCATCAAATGAAATATTCCCGCGCTGAAAGCAGCAACGCCGAGAGCAAGGAACATGTACCCGAGCTGGCTGATGGTCGAATAAGCCAGAATTTTCTTTATGTCGTTCTGTACCAATCCGATCGTTGCGGCAAAGACCGCAGTTGCGGCGCCAACTACGGCGACCACTGTCAATGCCGCCGGGGCAGCGGCGTAGAGAATCGAACACCGCGCAATCATGTACACGCCCGCCGTTACCATCGTTGCCGCATGAATGAGCGCGCTGACGGGAGTCGGGCCTGCCATTGCATCCGGGAGCCATACAAAGAGCGGTATCTGGGCCGATTTTCCGGTTGCGCCAAGAAACAGGAGCAAACAAATCCAAACCATCGTGTTATTGTTCCGCGAAACGGACGAAGCCCCCGCAAAAACAGTGTCGAAATTTAAACTTCCGAAGGCGGCGAAGATGAAAAACATGGCGAGGAGAAATCCGAAATCTCCTATCCGGTTGACAATAAAAGCTTTCTTTGCTGCATCGCCTGCGGATTTCTTTTCATACCAAAAACCGATAAGAAGATACGAACAGAGCCCGACTCCTTCCCAGCCCAGGAACATCAGAACAAAATTATCCGCAAGTACCAGATTAAGCATGGCAAAAATAAAAAGGTTCAAATATGCAAAGAATCGCCAGAATCCCGGGTCCCCGTGCATATATCCGACGGAATAGATATGGATGAGAAAGCCGACACCGGTTACAATAAGCGTAAGAAGTATAGATAACTGGTCGATCTGATACGCTGCCGGGATACTCAACCCGCCTGGCGAGCCGGTCGATACAGAGAACCATGTAAAGAGTTCAACGATTTGCTTTCGATGTTCCGGGCCGGCGCCCAGCATTTGCGCAAAGAGCGCCAACGCAAAAACAAACGACATCCCGACCGTACCGCTGCCGAGAATTCCGATTATTTTTTTGTTCTTCAGACGAGCGCCGAAAATGCCGAGGAAAAGAAATCCGAGCAAAGGCAAAAGAACGAGAGGTATGACAAGTTCTGGAATCACTGAGTCCTATCCGTTGAGTGTGGATCCCGGGAAATTCACCATTTGAGTATATTTATTTCATCCAGATTGATAGTCACTTTTTTACGGAACAACGCAATTATAATAGCAAGTCCGATCGCCGCTTCTGCCGCAGCAACTGTCATGACAAAAAAGACGAGAATTTGACCTGTTGCATCGCCGAGAAAAGCTGAGAATCCCACCAGCGTCAGGTTGACGGAATTCAGCATGAGTTCGATTGCCA
This sequence comes from Ignavibacteriota bacterium, assembly GCA_963778945.1. Classification (GTDB taxonomy): domain Bacteria; phylum Bacteroidota; class Ignavibacteria; order UBA10030; family UBA10030; genus Fen-1254. The sequence continues at coordinate 102,621 of CAVZWL010000019.1, read as the reverse complement.
TGAAAACGACAAGCGCATTCCGCCGTGTTATGACTCCGACAGCTCCGACGACGAACATCGCCGCGCTGACGATGAGATAATATTGAAGCGGTATCATACTTTGTTCAATCCATTTTCTTTTTTGCCAGCAGAACTGCACCGACGATTGCCGCTGTTAACAGCAGCGAGGTTACTTCAAACGGAAACAGGAATTTCGTAAATAATTGCCCGCCTAAGTTTTCGATGGTGCCGAGGGAACCCGACCGGGAAAAATACTGGGCCGATGGATAGACCGAAGCCATGATGATAGAGATCATTTCCATCATAACAGCGAGTCCCAGTCCCGCGGCAACAAGTTTTTTCCATGTTACACGCTCGAACAACGTATGTTCGTCGCGAAAATTCAGCAGCATGATCACAAAAACGAACAACACCATGATGGCTCCGGCATAGACCAGAATCTGAATGACGGCGATAAATTGTGCATGGAGCGTCAGATATAATCCGGCAAGGCAAAAGAAATTGACGATAAGCCATAAAGCTGAAATGATAGGATTTCTGCGCGTCACCACCAAAACGGCTGAAGTGATACCGATCGACGAAAGCACATAAAACAATACAGATTCCAGAGTCATCATGCGAGATCTACTGTTCTTTGATCCATTGCAATAATTCCGCCATAGGACGGCCTTTTTCCGTACGATAGTATGGCGGTTCTGAAAATTTTCCCCGCGATCCACATCATGCCGACGGTTGAGAATATTAACAAAAGAATGGTCGAAATAATTTCCGCCGTCGACGGCGCTTGTATTGCCATACGCATCACCATCAGAGACGGCGTAAAGGGAGGAATATACGACATGATTCTTATCCATAACGAATGCGGATTCTGCATAACGATAATCATCATACCCATCGGAGCCACCAAAAGCAGGCTGACATAGCTTGTAATCTGCTGAGCCTCCTGCTCGGTTGTGACCGGCGATCCGGCGGCAACGAGCACAGCGCTGTAGAACAGATATCCCAGAATTGCATAGAGAAGAGTAAGCATGAGAATATCCGGGTTCGATGACATTGACGTTCATTTTCAGAGCCGCCGCAAGACCGATCAGCGCATAGACAAGCATTTGCAGAATTCCCAGACCGCTGAGGCCTATGATCTTGCCCGTCATAAGATCCCGTGCCGAGCAGGAAGAGAGCAGGACTTCGATCACGCGGTTCGATTTTTCCTCCAGCATGCTTCGAACCAGCAGCTGTCCGGATGTGAGCACCATAAACGTGATCATGAGAATTCCGATATATGCCAGAGCGAATGTTTCGCCGAACCCTTCGTTTTTTTCCGTCCCTTCTTCGGAAAGCTTAAACGATTTCACCTCGATGTTCGCTGTCAGCTTATGAATAAGCGCCGTATCCAGGCCGTGCGCGCCAAGCCGTCTTTCGACGATGACTTTCTCGATGGCGCGCGAGAATCGTTCTTGAATTTTAATATTAGCGACATTTTTCGAGCGGAATTCGACTTTGCCGCTGTCCAGAGCCGGCGCAGGAATATAAAAGTACCCTTCTATTTTTCCTTTTGCGACCAGATCGTTTGCATCCCTTTTGAGCTTCATCGATCGGCTTTTGTCCGTCAAGATTGCGGAGGATGTAGTTGGCCTGGCCGTCTTTGAGCGTGTATAATTTTTGGAGCCGGAGATCGAGCGGATCGATGAGGCGCTGCGTCCGGTCGATGAGGCCGATGGCAACAGGTTCATCGTCTTCCTTCATCGAAAAAAGAGTCGGGACGAACGCAATACCGAGAATAACGACGGGCATCACGATAAGAGAAATAATAAACGCTTTCGATTTAACTTTTTCGAGAAACTCCCACTTTGCAATGGTCAATGCTTTCGTTTTCATTTCCTCTCCTCCGCGCTGCCGGATTTCATTGCACGTTCGACCTGCTGCTTGACGCGGAAGAACTGTACGGCGGAAACAGCCGATGCGACGAGCAGAACCGCATCAACCGGCACCTGCCATTTCGTCATTCCGGCTATCTGTGCAACAGCATAAAGAGCAAGGATCGAAGCCGTGAGAACCATTGAAATCATTTTTTTCCGGACGCGCGTATCTCTTATAACACGGGAATTTATTTCAGAATCTTTACCGGCAACGGCCGGAATCGGTTTTTCAGCCGCTTCTGTTAGTTTCTTCGGGCCGCCGACAACATTAATAAAAATGGAATTCAAAGAGGGTTCGACGATTTCAAATTTACGGACCTGGAGGCGGCTGTTAACATGGGCAAAAAATTCCGAACTTCTGCCGATATCGGTCAATTCAAGCTCGGCATAATTCTGATACACATCGGCCGTTTTAACCAGCGGCAGCGTTTTGAGAAATTCACCGTTCCCGTCATATTCAAGACGGATGGAATTCGAGCCGTACCGCTGCTTAATCTCCGTCAGGGCTCCATCCAGCACCCGCTTTCCCTTATTGATAAGACAGATGTGATCGCACAGTTTTTCCACCTGTTCCATCTGATGTGTAGAAAAAATAATGGCAGTGTCCGTGCGGCGAAGTTCGAGTAAAATGTCCTTCAGCAAAACCTGATTGACCGGATCGAGTCCCGTAAAAGGTTCGTCCAGAATAAGAAGCCGGGGCTGATGCTGCAGGGCGATAATAAGCTGAATCTTCTGCTGATTCCCTTTTGACAGTTCCTCGATTTTTCGGTGTCCTTCGTTCTTCAGGCCGAATCGCTCCAGCCAATACTCACGCCTGCCGTTTTGCTTCCGCATGGTGAAGCCCTTTGAGCGAGGAGAAATACAGTATCGTATTGATGATTTTATTTTTCCGGTACAGCCCACGTTCCTCGGGCAGGTAGCCGATGTTGTTCCACATTTCTTTGACGAACGGTTTTCCGTCGAAAAGAATCGTTCCCCCGTCGGGTTTTATAATGTTGAGAATCGTCCGGATAGTCGTCGTCTTGCCTGCGCCGTTCGGTCCCAGCAATCCGAACAATTCACCCCGCTGCACTTCCAGCGAAATGCCGTCGACTGCAACGACGGCATCGAACTCTTTTCGAAGATTTTCGACCTTGAGCATTCGTTACCTTATGATGAATTTCAATCCCTGTACATGTATTGTTTTTCTCTACGGCGTCAGACGATAGATCATTCGCGGAAACGGTATCGTCTCTCGAACGTGTTCAAGGCCGCAGATCCATGATACTGTCCGCTCGACGCCGAGTCCGAATCCGGCATGCGGAACGGAGCCGAATCTTCGGAGGTCGACGTACCACTCGAATGCCGACTCCGGCAGGTGATGTTCCTTAATCCGCGCCAGGAGCGTATCCAGATCGTCTTCTCTCTGGCTTCCGCCGATAATTTCTCCGTATCCTTCCGGAGCGAGCACATCGACGGCAAGAGCTAATTTCGGATTTTGCGGATCGCGCTTCATATAAAAGGCTTTGATTTCGGACGGGTAACGATGTACCATAACCGGGCGGTCGAATTGTTCAGACACGACTGTCTCATCCGTTCCGCCGAGATCGCTGCCCCATTCGAACGGCAGACCTTTCCCGTGCAAAATTCCAACTGCCTCATCGTACGTAATGCGCGGGAACGGTTTTTTAACATTCTGCAGTTTCGCGGTATCACGTTCCAGAACTTTCAATTCCGGGCCGCAGTCCTGAAGCACCGTCTGAACGATGTATTCCAGGAATTCTTCCGCAAGGTCCATATCGTCATTGAGATCGTTGAACGCTACTTCCGGCTCCACCATCCAGAACTCCGTCAGGTGGCGGCGGGTCTTTGATTTTTCCGCACGGAATGTCGGACCGAAGCAATACGTTTTTCCGAATGCCATTGCAGATGCCTCAGCATAGAGCTGCCCCGACTGCGAAAGATACGCCTTGCCGAGATCGAAATAATCGGTTTCGAAGAGTGTCGAAGTTCCTTCGCATGCCGCCGGAGTTAAAAGAGGGGAGTCGATAAGCGTGAATCCGCGGTTATCGAAGAAATCCCGGATGGCTTTGATAATGCGGTGACGCACGCGCATAATAGCGTGCTGGCGCGAAGACCGGAGCCACAAATGCCGCCGATCGGCAAGGAACTCGATTCCATGCTCTTTGGGTGTGATCGGGTATTCGTGCGCGATATTATAGATATGAGGAATATCCGTAAGCTCCAGCTCGTAGCCGCCGGGAGCGCGGTCATCTTTACGGACTTTTCCTTTGATCGAAAGCGACGATTCCTGTGTCAGAGTTTCGAATTGTTCGATGAGCGAATCGGGAACCTGCCCTTTGACCATGACGCCCTGGACGAGGCCGGTACCATCCCGGAGAATGATAAACTTTACCTTGCCGCTCGATCGTTTGTTATACACCCATCCGTGCAGCTGGACTTCTTCTCCCTCATGCCGATGTAAATCCTGTATGTATGTTTTTTCCATGACCCATCTCTCGATATAAAATAATTAAATTGAGAAAATATATCGAAGAATTTACATTTGTCCAAACGATGAGGAATAAAATATTTTCAGCGAATCATCTCCGCGGATACAGTGATTCGGCAGTTCATTCCGGCCCCAAGAATTTATACTGACCGCCGGAATCCGTTTTCTCAGGCAGGCGATATTCCGCACCGATCAAACATTTGCTGTCCGGTGTTCACCGCCCTTTGATGCGGTATTTGCGGTTCGTACAAGAACAACGCCCCGCAAGTGCAGGGCGTTGGTTTTTATCAAGAACAGAATATTTTATTCTTCTACTTCCTTGAGTTTTCCATGAGCTTCGATTACTTTTTCCGCCGTTTCTCTCGGCATTTCATCGTAATGCGAGAACTTCGTTTTAAAGACACCGCGCCCCTGCGTCATGGAGCGCAGGATGGTCGAGTATTTATGTATTTCCGACATTGGAACGAGCGCCTTGATTTTTTGGAAATAACCTTCGGCTTCCATTCCCTGGATTTTTCCACGGCGTCCGGAGAGGTCGCCCATGACATCGCCCATATATTCTTCCGGAACGGTTACCTCTATTTCGTTAATCGGCTCCAGAAGAATAGGCCTGGCTTCCAGAATACCTTTTTTGAATGCCATCGTTCCAGCCATTTTAAAGGAATGTTCATCGGAATCCACTGCATGGTATGTACCGTCGAAAATGGTAACCTTTGACATCCACGACTTCATAACCGGCAATGACGCCTTTTTGCATGGTTTCAATAACGCCTTTTTCCACCGCCGGAATAAACCTGACCGGGCACGACGCCGCCGACGACCGCATCTTCAAATTCAAATCCGCCGCCGCGCGGCAGCGGTTCGATTTTCAAGTGCACATGGCCGTATTGGCCGCGGCCTCCGGTCTGTTTCTTATGTTTATACTCAGCATCGGGAACAACGGCTCGAATAGCTTCTTTGTATGGAATTTTCGGTTCGAGAAGATCTACTTCGACGCCGTATTTCTGTTTCAACCGTTTTGTGACGATCAGCAGATGCAATTCGCCTTGACCCGCAATAATCGTCTGGCTGAGTTTTCCATCGACAATGACGAGAAATGTCGGGTCTTCTTCATGGAGGGAGTGCAGGCCGTTGGCGATTCTATCTTCCTCTCCTTTGACCTTCGATTTGATAGCCATGCGAATAACCGGCTCCGGAAATTTTATCGGCGGGAAATCAACTGCAAGTGATACGCCCGGTGAGAGCGTATTGTTCGTATGCGTATCCTTCAATTTTACAACTGCGCCGATATCTCCTGCAGCGAGTCTGGCAACTTCCTGCCGCTCTTTGCCGTTCATGACAAAGATCTGCCCGAGGCGCTCCGCTTTTCCATTCGTCTGATTCTGCAGGTCAAGTCCCGGCGTAATTACGCCGGAGTAGACGCGGAAAAATGAAAGTTCGCCGACATGTTCTTCTGAAACCGTTTTAAAAACGAACAGCGACGGTTCTCTGGCAGGATTGGGTTCCAGAACAATTTCTTTTTTCTCCTGCACGCTCATGGCCTGCACGGGGCCGCGGTCTTTCGGAGACGGCGCATACATGACCAAAAAATTCAACAGCGGGGCTGCGCCTATTCCGGCTGTCGATGCGGTGCAGATAATCGGAAATATTTTTCTCTGGAGAAGAGCAGACCGCAATCCATTTCCGAGATCGTTCTCATCCAGCGTTCCCGCTTCAAAGAATTTATTCATCAGCGCTTCATCTGTTTCGGCAATTTTTTCAATAAGTTCCTCGTGGAGCTGATCGGCTTTTTGTTTCAAATCTCCGGGTATTTCGTTTTCGCTGAACTTCCCGCCGCTGTCTTTATCGAACTTCAGCAGCTTCATCTTTATAAGATCGATCACGCTGTCGAAAGCCGTTCCCTGGTTGACGGGAAATTGCGCAGCCACGACATCATGACTGAAACGTTCTTTTGCCGTTTCAACAACCCGGTCAAAGTCGGCGTTTTCATTATCGAGTTTATTGACGGCGATCATTGCAGGAATATTCAGGCTTTTGGCATTATTCCATACGGCTTCCGAGCCGACTTCCACTCCTTCGACCGACTTGAGCAGGACGACGGCAAGGTCTGCAACATGCAGCGAGGACACGACTTCTCCCGTGAAATCGGAATATCCCGGAGTGTCAAGAATGTTAATTTTCGTTCCCTGCCAATCGGCATGCAACAATGCTGCATTGATGGAAATTTTTCGTTCAATTTCATCCGCATGATAGTCAGAGATCGTTGAACCGTCTTCAACGCGTCCCATACGGGCTGCAGTTCCAGAAACAAACAACAACGATTCGGTCAGCGTCGTTTTCCCCGAACCTCCGTGACCGATAATCGCAATGTTGCGAATCTTATCGACTGTATATTCTTTAGCTATAGTTTTTGACAATGGACTCTCTCCTCTGAAAAAAACCTGTTAAGTGAATGCGTCTCCGGTACAGCTGAAGATCTTCGTCAGCCTCGCGAGCCAAAAAAAGATCCAAAGCGGCTGAAAAAGGTACTCAACAACGAACCGAACTGAGAGAACGGTTTTTCCAGAAGTTCCTGAATGTTTTCCTCAAAGTGCACGATATTGTCCGTGATGCGGCGAAATGCAGTAAACACTCCGTTCACCATATTGACTTGATCGTCGATTTTCGATGCAATAGCGCGCATCTTGTCGGAAACAATCGCAAGATTTTCCAGTACAGGTTTCAGATATTTGTTCAATTCCACCATTTCATGCTGAAATGTTTCAAGAACCGCTTTCAGACGTATCAGGACGATAATAAGATAGATGCAAAGCGCCGAAGCGCTCAGCAGAGCTGCTATTTTTGATAACTCGACTAATGTTTCCACTCAAATTCCCTTCTCAATGAGTTGTGATTGATGAGGAAACTATGGTTATGCATTTCGCTCGCCCTTGGTGCGGGCGTCGTTCATAATGCGTTCGGCATCTCCTAAGAGAGAGTCTGCGCGCCTGCGGGCATCGTCGACCAGCGTGGAGGCCTTTGCCTTGCCTTCGTTGATAATATCAACAGCTTTTGATTTTGCACGTGAAATATATTCCTGTGCATCCTCGACAATGTCTCCGGCTTTTTCACGCAGATCAGCCCGCAATTCTTTGCCGGCTTTCGGTGCATACAGCAATGCCATCGCCGCACCGATAATACTTCCGGCTACGAAGCCGACGATCAAGCCTTTCGCCATGCTGTCATTTTCCTGTGCCATAACAACCTCCAATTTAATTCAATACATAAATCAATTCTTGGAAAAAACCTTTCACAATAAATTTTTCAGTGCAGTTCTGTGCACAGTCGAGTCCTGCCGCTTCGAGAAGCGACAGGCCCAACGATGTTCAAGACCGTACCTAACGGATCTTCTTCTTATGACGCATCTTCCGCAAGCGCTTTTTCCGCTTGTGCGTCGCCATTTTGTGGCGCTTACGTTTCCGACCACACGGCATACGGCGTTTCCTTTCTTTAGTTCTTTTGAAGTGATTGTTGATTATGTTGATTTAAAATCTGCCGGGCTCTTCGGCCTACATCCGTGTCCGGTCCAAGAGCTATCGTTTTCTTCAAACCATTCGTTCGATTCCTGCACATGACCTTCTGCAAGAGCGACAATTCCGAGATTGAAATTTGCAAGCTGATGCTTCGGATTGTCATGCAATACCGCCGATATTTCTTTCCGTGCTTTTTCAATATCGCCCGTTTCTTTGTAACAAATTCCCAGATCTACGCGCGCATCGGCATTTTCCGGTTTTTGTTCCAGATACCGCAGATAATATTCAATGGCTTTGTCGAACATTTGATTGTCATGAAGCACATTCGCGAGCCGCAGCAGGGCTTTCACTGTTCTTCGGATTTGCGGCGACCGTGCTCTCGAGCGCTTTGATTTCTTCCATGTTTTGCATCGCTGCTCCCGGAGGCGTCGCTCCTGCACTCTGCTGCATCGGCAAAGCCGGCTTCTCCATCAATACTTCGTAGAGAATAATTCCGATTGCAGCGGCAGCAAGGAGAACGACGATCCGAATCTGCCTGGACATTTCCCGCGGCACCGCAGACGTCTGCGGTTTTAAAGAACGCTCTGCCGGCCATTGGATATCCTTACCGCATGCGGGACATTGCTGTGCGAGAAAGAGGATTTCTTTTCCGCAGCTACCGCATGTTATTTTCGGTTTTGTTGCCGGCATATCAGGCGTTTTTTTTCAGCTTCTCGTTGACAACCTGTTTCATATCTTTTGAGACCTTAAAGACCGGCACATAATGCTCATCGACCATCACCTGAGCGCCCGTGCGGGGATTTCGTGCAACCCGTCCTTTACGCTTTTTCACTTTAAAACTTCCGAATCCCCGAATTTCGATATTCTTCCCTTCCTTCATCGCACTGATGACGGTCGAAATAAATCCATCTACGACGGCTTCGGTTTCCACCTTTGTCAAGCCAGTGGCGGAAGCAATAACATCAACGATATCGGCTTTTGTCACAATGTATCCTTGCCATTGTTAATTGGGAGATGTAAATTTGTATTGAAGAACCGGCTGATGCAAAAAATCATTTTTCAACTGTGAAAGATCCGATGCAGCATCGCCTAAAATTCGATCCATCAAAGATTTGTGTTTTTGTTCTTTTACGACAGCCGGACGTCCTTTAATGCCGCCCAATGCTGCCGCAATATTGACCGCATCTTCCATCGTACCGAGCGTATCTGCAAAGCCAAGCTCGACAGCCTGTCTGCCTGTAAAGACTCTGCCGTCGGCATATTTTTCTACATACTTTCGGCTCAGTTTCCGTTCTTTCGCAACGACATCGACAAATTGATCGTAGACGTCCGCTATGAGGGTTTTAAAATATTCTTTCTCCTCGGCGGTGGTTTTGCGGAACGGCGAACCTGCATCTTTTAATTTTCCCGTTTTGATTGTCGTTTCATCGACACCGATTTTTGCCATCAAATCATGGTAATGCAAAAATTCCATAATGACGCCTATACTGCCGGTGAGCGTTCCTGGATTGGCCACAATCCTGCTCGCGCCGCAAGAGACGTAATATCCGCCGCTTGCAGCAACGGAACCCATGGAAACAACGATCGGCTTGCCGCCGTCCCGCGTTTTCTTTGCTTCTTCGTAAATTTCCTGGCTCGCAGCGACTCCGCCACCCGGAGATTCTATACGAAAAACTATAGCTTTAACGGAATTGTTTTCCCTGTATTTCTTGAACTGCCGCACAATATCCTCGGAACCGGATATTTGCTCTCTCAATTCGATTACGGCAATTTTCGATCCTGAGGTCGAAACCGATGTATCTTCTTCATCGGAAAAAAGCCAGGAAAGAACAGACAGGGCAGTAAGCCCAAAGAGCAGAATTAAGACCCCAAAAATACCAAGTATCCATTTCCCTGTTTTTGACATACGGACGAACCAACCTGAATGTTCTAAGTTATTATTTGGCAATAAATTATGAAATAGTGGCCGGAAAGTCAATAAAAGATGAGGATATTATTCGACCTCTTTTTTAGCGTCAAATGACCACTGAAAAAGGACATTCAAAAGAATGAAATAGTGAAAATTCTATCTTAACATAGAAACATAGTAATGACTCAGTATATCTTTAGTTTTTCGTTTTTTCCCGCTGCATTAAATGCATACAGATCGATAACACTTTAGTGAATAGCGTATTATTTGTGCGGAATCTATAGCAAGAGATTGATTTTGAGATTTTTCCATAACCTGCCGATAAAAAGATTCATCTGAGGATGAAGAATAATATAATGGATTAAGTAGTCAAGCCAAGCAACCTGAGCAATTACAATAACCCTAATACTGTATTGACTTCATTTCAAATTAATCGTACCATTCGCCAATCACTTTACCTTAATAAATCCACCACGCTCAGTATAATTTTTTCCAATTTCTATGTCGTTTTTGTAGAAAGAAAACGCAAATAATGATAACACGAATATTCCTCGGTAGTTGTATAGCTTTACTTATTATTGGATTTGGATGCCATAATGGAAATCCGGTTTCTTCAATTATTCAGCCTATGGCATTATCGGTAGTAGAAGCAAACTGCACTGAAGTGTGGCTGAAGATCTCTGTCCCAAGCGCGAATAATGAAATTGTCACGCTTAAGAGAGATACTACAGTGCTCGATACGATTCGTCTGATGACAGCCGATACGACGATAGTCGATACGAAGCTTCTTCCGTCCCATTCATATACATACACGCTCGCTATGGCAGGTGCAACAAGTGTCACAGCACAGGCAAAGACGATGGATACGACAAGTCATGCCTTTACATGGCAAAGTTATACGCTTGGTGATGGATCGGGCAGTTGCACATTGTATGATGTGGCAATTATAAATGATACGCTTGCTTATGCAGTTGGTGAAATTTATCAAGGTGGCACTCTTTACAATCTTGCAAAATGGAACGGACAGAAATGGAACTTGCAACAACTTCTATTTGAGGGTTATCCGGCTGTGATTTATTCTGTTTTTGCTATCAATGACACCGATGTATGGTTTGATAGTTGGTGCCGCTGGAATGGGCAAAGCTTTCAAGAATTTTCCATAGATCCTGTCTTCATCGGTTTTGGAATAAATAAGATGTGGGGTAATTCCAGTGATATGTATGCAGTCGGAAATAGCGGATTTATTGCTCACTACAACGGCACAAGTTGGAATCAGATATCCAGCGGAACAACGTTAGATGTCCGTGATATATGGGGTGCAACAAATGCGAATACCGGCAGCTTGGAAATCTACGCAACTGCGGGCAATCCAATAGTTAGTAATAACTGCGCGGTACTGCAAATTAGCGGAACTACAGCACAAGCTATCTCAACTTCCGGAATCTATACAGGATTAAACGGTATGTGGTTTTCCCCCGGACAATATTATTGGATCGTGGGAGATGGTATATGGGAAAAGCATCCTACACTCAGTGCATCGTCGTGGAGCTATCAGACATTAACACCCAATGAACCAGAGGCAGTACGAGGCAACGCCCTGAATGATGTGTTTATGTGCGGTGCCTATGGCGAGATGCTTCACTTCAACGGTGTTTCGTGGAAAAGTTATATTTCTCAGACCGGCATAAATGGAGCATACTTGGCTTTATCTGTTAAGGGAAATACTGTCATAGCTGTAGGAGAAGAAGCACCGCAGGCGGCTATTCTTATGGGAAAACGATGATGATGGGAGGGACTACGTTTATATAACTACGGGCGGCGTAGCAGCGCCGCCCGTAGACTAAGCGGCAAAATAAGACTTACGCTGTTATCCATCTTGGGGATACATGTGCCTTTTTTTGCCTACTGCAATAAAACAATTAAATCATAAAATTCAAAACTTCGAAAGGAAAAAAGAATGAAAAAGGTGAGGCGAAGATTCTTATTTTCACATGCAAAATTCTTATTATTCCTTATCGCCATTTGTACAAGTGTCAATGCCCAACAAGTATTGGAAGGTCACCTACCTGCAGCTATCGCAAAATTTGGCTTGCGGCCAATAAAACGGATGGACAGTACAAAACAATTAACGCTTGCCATCGGATTACCGCTGCAAAATCAGGAAGAACTTAATAGTTTTATTCAACAACTTTATGATCCGGCCAGTCCTAATTTTGGTCAATATCTTACTACAAGTCAGTTTACGGCACGTTTTGGTCCAATAGTGCAGGATTTTCAGGCAGTCATTGATTTTGCGGAAGCGAACGGATTTACCATAACGGACGTGCCGCCTAACCGTATGATGGTTATTGCAACCGGCACAGTGAAGAATATTGAGAAAGCGTTCCATCTCAAAATGCAAGTATATCGGCATCCAACCGAAACCCGCACATTCTTTGCGCCGGATCGTGAGCCTTCGTTAGATTTATCTGTGAGAATCTTGCACATAAGTGGTCTAAACAACTATTCACTGCCGAAATCACTTATGAAAGCAAATTCCAATTCGAAGGGACGGACTCTCCTGAAAAATTCCAGTTATAATCCAGGAATGACTGGATATATTGGGAAAGATTTCAGGAAAGCTTATGCTCCCAATGTTACACTCAACGGCTCTGGGCAAGTTCTGGGATTGGTAGAGTTTGATGGTTATAATGCCAATGATATCGCATATTATGATAGCATAGCTAACCTGCCGCGTCTTCAACTTCAAAATGTCCTGGTGTTCCCAAACAAACCAGTACCTCCTCAAAACGATTATCCAATTAATCCATATAGTCTAGATAGAGAAGTATGCCTGGACATCGAGGTGGCAAATGCAATGGCGCCTGGATTATCAAAAATAATTGTTTATGAAGCGCCTAATGATTCACAGAATACTTCATCAGGATGGGATGCAATGCTTGATACCATGGCTAATGAAAATACAGCAAAGCAGCTAAGCTGTTCATGGGGTGCTAACGATTATGAATATGATCCAATCGCCGATCAAATATTTCAACAAATGATTGCTCAGGGTCAGTCATTCTTTCAGGCATCAGGTGATGATGGTGGTTATACTCTTACTAAGCAACCAACTTTTCCATGCGATAATCCCTACATCACGATAGTTGGCGGAACATCATTAACAACCAATGCGGATACTACGTGGAGTTCAGAAACTACTTGGAATGATAGCCCCAATAGCAGTGGTGGCGGAAATAGTTTCCAATATGCGATTCCTCCCTGGCAATACAGCATCACCAATTCCAACCCACAAGTTTCAACATCAATGAGGAACATTCCCGATGTTGCTCTCACGGCAGACAATATTTATGTGCGTCTGGATAATTCAGTTGATATTTGTGTGGGCACAAGTGCTGCTGCGCCACTATGGGCAGGATTTACTGCACTGATTAATCAGCAAGCTATAGCCAGCGGCAAACCCACGGTGGGATTTCTTAACTGGGTCCTTTATGAGATCGGCAAAGTATCGACTACCAATTCAGATTTTCATGATATCAATGATATGAGCAGTAATGGACCATTCAATGCTTATCCTGGCTACGACCTTTGTACGGGTTGGGGAACTCCCACGGGGCAAGCACTTATTAATGACGTTATTAATTTGAAGAGTTTTAATGTCACTGTCTATCAAAAATATCTGAGTCAAATGCCTGCGGATAGTATTGCAAGATGGGTATCTCCAAGTTTTGTTAAGTATAAAGCCCCGGCAACAAATTTACAATTTTATCTTGGAAAGAACGAAGTTTTGCGAGGAACGCAAAAAGTTATTTCAGGACAAAAATATAACAACTGGAACGGTTTACCTGACGTTACGAATCAGCATACATTTATTGTTCTAACGGAAAATGACCCATTTGTTTCAAATCTACTTCCTACATATAATGCCACGATTCAGGCACAAGGAGATGGAGCGACATTAGGATCGGTTTGGTTTCAAGATCCGTGGTTGGTTGATTCTTCTGATGCATTACACGGTGGTTCTTTGATGAATCGTGGTATGTCCGCGATATTTAAATCTGTTGCATATGTACAAAATAATATAGGCCTGTCATCACGAGATAGTGGTGTGTTCTTGGGGCTAGGCTATCCATCCTGGAAACCGCCATACTATTCCGTTTCCTTCCCCTTACAGACTGTTTTATTCGGTGGAACGAACCATACTGTGTATTTCCAGAACTGGACAAAGACCGGAACAACAGCGGGATTTGCCGATTCAACAAAAGATACAACGGCTGTGGTGTTTACTAGCAGCAACGCTACTGTGACAGCCAATGTCAAAGGATCGCTGCTTTCCAACAATTCTTCTGCATTTGCCAACAGTAGCCAGCGCAAATTTATACAAACGCCGAATGGCTGGCTGCACATGGTGTATGAATCTATGGGGCATGTGTGGATTGAACACAGCCGCGATAGCGGCAAAACATGGCAACTCAATGTCAACCCTAATAATTATAGGAACAATGTCTGTCCTGTAGATACTGGTGGTGGAGGTAAATGTCCTTCTCTTGATTACCTCGGTAATACGGTAATGGTGGCTTATCAGCAGAACAGCGGGAATAACTACAAAATATTTTTGCAATCATTTATGCTTAGTGCAGACGGGACTCATTATTTTACTTATATGTCTGATACAACAATCTATCCGTTATATGGAGAGACTACAGATTCTTATTCAACGAATGCCAACCCAAATATTTCCCTCGATGCCGCGTATAATGCGTTCGTTGTAACATTTGAACGAAAAGGTAGTGTGCCGGGGATCTATTATATTACGGGCGGAGTCTATCCGAATGGAATTTTAAATAACAGTAATGGCCTTCCAGCTCCGCCTGTTAAAATTGGTGGAACAGACGCTAATTCTATCAACGCTTCTATTTCTAATTTATGTTTAGGCGGCAATACAGACTATGCGATTGCATGGCAAGAATATGTGAGCAGTGGAAGTAGTTCCATCAAATATTGCTATCTCCAGGATTTTTCTAATAGTTTTAGTCAATATGATACTACACAAAATAAAGTCTCAAACAGTTCATATCCGAACAATCACAATCCTTCAATTATCATCCTGAATGATGGGAGCTTTAGAGTTTACTGGATCGGAGATGACGGCAACGGTGAATGGATGACCACAAATAGCCTCGAACGCAATCCATCTACCTCAACGATTTATGAATTGGGCGCAGGCGTAACATCAGTATCAATGAATAGAACGAACAACGCCGCTAATTATTATTTAGCCTATTGCGAGGATATAAATGGCGAATGGATGAACATGTGTTCCCCCGGCAGCACCCTTTCACAGGGTCATGGATTGACCACAACCGGCCAGAATATCCAGTTATGTAATGGCCCCGCAAGCACAAATATGTATGCATCCGCGTACTATCCTTTTACATTGCCTTATTATTTCCAAATGTCCCAAAGCTTGGGCAGCGTTTTAGGATCGAATGCGATTATTGCGGCAAACTCTGTCTCCAAAGCAAAAGCCATCTCACAAGCAAATGCCGTTTCCACAACAAGCACTGTTCCGGCCGGCAGAGGCAGAGGAGTAGCTGTTGATAAAGGCAATACAGGTTTTTACTATTCGATCGGTAATATCACACTCGATGGTAATTTGATCGACTTCGTTAGCGCGGACAATAAAGCACATTATGACAGCTTGAACGTTTTAAATAATGTGCTTCTTTCACAGCCCTTTACGCTTAAAAGCAATTCCGTCTTCAGTTTCAGTGAAAAGTCAGGAGCCGCAGACTCTGCAGCAGCGGCCAAAGTATTAGGCAGTCAAGGATATATTTCCTTTATCGTTCAACTTATCGATAATACTTCAGGCAGCGTCATTGGGACAATAAGACAACAGAAGTTCAGTCCGGCTAATTTACAGCCATACAAGATGTCTTCATATACTTTCCCTGCAACAGGGCTCGGGGGGACGACGGGAAGATTGAAGATAACCTTCGGAACGAACGTTGACAGTCTCCGGCTAACACTCATGGAAGAATATACGGGTGTCAATCTGAACGCATTGGGTCAAGCCAGTCCGCTGACAATGCAGACGCCGCTGCCAACGGGAGTATCTTTGGGCAATTATCCCAACCCGTTTAACCCGACGACCAATATCAGTTATCAGTTAGTCGAGAACAGTCATGTAAGCATCAAGGTCTACGATATACTCGGCAGGCAGATAGCCACGCTTGTTGAAGGCAACAAAACAGCAGGTCAGTATACAGCCGTCTTTGACGGTTCTCACTATGCCAGCGGTGTATACTTTGTCCGCATGATGGTGCAGGGAGTGAATTCAAAGCAGTTAGTAAAAACACTGAAAATACAGATGCTGAAATAGATCTGTGATTTATTGAAAGAAATATCGCCGCCTGTTGTTGCGATTATAAGATAACAGGCGGCGAGTTATATCCGATATATCCCAATGGATTTAATGCTGCCTTTGTCTCTTATTTTCCTACTTTTCTATGAGGGCTTGATCGAGAATCAGTATTATTTAAAATAGTGATTTTAAAAAATCGTTTTTGTCGAGGAAGAGGATTTGTTAGAGCTTAAATCGTGGCAGGTTGAAACTAATATGTAAGATTCTATCATAGTGTATTTTGAAATGATTGGTTTTTATCGGTTAAATCCTCCCTCTGTAAGCCAAAAACATCCGACAAGGTTTTAGCAATGATATCGGCTTTACGCTTACTCAGAAATTCCGCGAGCGTCCCAGAGGGATTGGCCACAAGATGAAAAGTTGATTGCGGCATGAGAATGAATCGCAGTAATCGAATGTTCGGTGAAGAATAACGAAAATTGTTAATGGTTTACAGCGCTTTCGTTTTCCGCTAAAAAGCGCTCTGCATCGATCGAGGCCATGCATCCGCTTCCAGCGGCGCTAATGGCCTGCCGATAACGCGAATCGGCAACATCGCCTGCTGCAAAGACTCCGGGAATATTCGTTTCCGTTCGGAACGGTTTGGTCTTGATATATCCAATGCTGTCCATTTCCAAAACGCCTTTGAAGAGCTGCGTGCTCGGTTCATGGCCTATGCCGAGAAAAAGCCCGTCGCAATTGAATTCGGTCACGGCTCCCGTCTTTAAATTTTTAAGTTTTAATCCGGTCATTTTCTTTGGCGCGCCTTCTTTCGTGCCGAGTATTTCCTCAATAGTTGAATCCCAAATGAAATCGATTTTCGGATTTTTTTTCACCCGTTCCTGCATAGCTTTTGATGCCCGGAGTTCATTCCGGCGGTGAATAATTGTCACACGAGAAGCGTGATTCGTGAGGTACGATGCCTCTTCCAATGCCGTATCTCCGCCGCCGACAACAGCCACATGCTGATTGCGGAAAAAGAATCCGTCGCATGTTGCGCATGCAGAGACACCGAATCCTTTGTATATATGCTCCGAAGGGATATTAAGCCATTTAGCCGAAGCACCGGTAGCAATAATGAGTGCCTCGGCGGTATATTTTTCATCGTCTGCTGTGACCGTAAAAGGCCGATGAGAGAGATCGACCGCCTCGACAGTTTTGAAAACCGTTTCCGCTCCGAACCGCTGCGCCTGCCGCCGAAGGATCTCCATCAATTCCGGTCCCTGCACGCCATCCGGAAAGCCGGGATAATTTTCCACATCGGTCGTAATCGTGAGCTGTCCGCCCGGCTGCTGTCCTTCAAAAACGATTGGATTCAGGTTGGCACGTCCCGCATAAATTCCAGCTGTCAGCCCGGCAGGGCCGGAACCGATAATTATGAGTTTACGATGATTTTTGTTTTCCATAAAGCTTTCCGCTCTTCGTCAGTAAATCTATAATGTGATGCGTGATAATGAGAAAAGATGCTTCTCAAATTTTTTAAGAGATTGAGTTATTGCGCCAACGACCTGATATCACAGCTTTTTCACCGGTAAAACGAATTTTGCATTTCTTACGAGTCCTTCCTGTTTTGTCCGCTTGACTGCGCTTTTCGCAAACCGCCGCGAGAACTCTTCCCGGGTCATGGCTGCGAGTTCTTCCAAAACCGGAGCGGTGTTTTCCACGCGCGGGAAGAATCCATTTTCTTTTGTTTCTTTCGCAAAAGAATTCCACGGACACACATCCTGACAAATATCGCAGCCGTAAATCCACCGGTCGAATGTTCCGGCCAGATCTTCCGGCAAATCTCCTCTGTGTTCGATCGTCAAGATAGGAAATACATCGATTGGAATCGATTACCCGATCCTCGACGATCGCTCCGGTCGGACACGCATCCATACAGGCCGTGCAGGTTCCGCATAAATCGGCTGCTGGTTCGTCCTACTTCCATTTCCCTATCGAGAATAATTTCGCCGAGAAAAATCCAGGAACCCATTTCGCGCGTTAAAACATTGCCATTTTTGCCGAGCCATCCGATTCCGGCCCGACCGCCCACGCTTTTTCCATAACCGGACCCGTATCGACATAATATTTTCCGGTGACATTCAGGAACAAGTGACCGGATGTAATCGAAAAAGTTGTTCCAGTTTCGCTCCGACGATTTCATGATAATCGTCCCCCCATGCATAACGGGATATCTTGCCATGCCGCATATCCGAAGAATGCTGCTGTGGAGTGTAATAATTCATCGCGACACAGACGATTGATTTTGCCCGCGGTACGATGTTCGACGGATCGGTTCGTTTTTGAATATCCCGTTCCATCCAGTGCATCGAGGCCTGAAAACCGCGTCCCAGCCATCGGCTCAAGCGGACGCCTTCCTCCTGCAGCGGTTCGGCGCTTGTTATTCCGACTTTGGAAAATCCCAATTCCATTGCATATTTTTTTACCAGAGCTGAGAGGTTCATCGTTCTATCAGAAAAGAGTATACTGGTTCTGTGCCTCCGGCCGTTCCATCCATACATCTTTTTCACGGACGTCAAGATCAAAAGTACGGAGCCGTCCGCTTCCGGCTGCGGCATATCCCGTCTGCATATCGAAGCTCCACCCATGCATCGGGCACGTTAAAATTTTCCCTTCGACAGTTCCTTTATGCAATGAGGAAATCAGTTGATGGGGACAAAGATTTTCAACCGCGTAGAATCTGTCCCCCGCCTGAAAAATAACGACATCGAAGCCGTGGAATCGAATACAGAGAGGCCGGGAGCGGGTTATATCTCCTTTTGAAGCAATCTTTTCGAAATTCTTATCCATTCATACGTCCTTGAGCAGCGCTTCAAGGCTCCTGCTTTTCTGTAACACTGCAAACAAAAAAGTCGGTTCCTCTGTTGAAGAACCGACTCTCTCTCTATCGATTGAACATCCTACTTGCGGAAACGGGAATTCGCAGCGCTAAGCTCTGCAATGGTCTTTTCAGGATGGAGCTTTTTCGCTTTTTCGTATAAACCTGCTTCTGTTTCCGAATGATCGGGATCGGGAACGCAGCAATCCACCGGACAAACAGCAGCGCATTGTTCCTGGTCAAAATGCCCTACACATTCCGTGCATTTATCCGGAACGATATAATAAAAATCTGCAGAAAGCGCATCAAACGATTTTCCATTCAGTTCATAAGCAGTTCCGCCGGAATAAATAGCCGTATTAGGACATTCCGCTTCGCACGCTCCGCAATTGATACACTCTTCCGTTATTTTAGTTGCCATAATAATCTCCTTAGGATGAAATATTTAACTCAAAATTGCCGTTTTTCGCCTGTCACAGTCTTTGTTACAGTATAACGAATATGCTAAAGAGACATCCGAAATGCAAGAGGAAATTCGGGCAATATTTATGATTTTTGGATTAAATATCGCCGTTCTGTAATTTTTCCTTTGCTGTCATAGACATAAAGCAATGGAGCCCCTGTCGGAATATTCAGATCGATAACCTGTTCCTTTGTCAAGGAATCGAGTTTCATAACAATCGAGCGGAGACTGTTGCCATGAGCCGCTACGATAATGTTTTTGCCGGCAGCAATGTCGGGAAGAATTTTCGCCTCAAAGTACGGCAATGTTCGCGCGGCCGTATCTTTTAAACTCTCGCTTATGCCGTCCGGATTTAATTCGTGTCTTATCCTTCGGGGGGGGAACATCATAGCTTCGGCGCCATATTTTAACCTGCTCTTCTCCGTACTTCTTGGCAGTTTCAGCTTTATTCAATCCCTGAAGTGCGCCGTAATGACGCTCATTCAAAGCCTGATCCCGTTCAATAGGAAGATCGGTTTGTCCGCTTATGGCAAGAATGATTTCAAGGGTCTTTGTTGCACGCTGCAAAACGGAAGTATATCCTTTCTCAAAACGGTACCCTTTTAAAACATTTCCTGCATCTTTTGCTTCCTGCTCTCCTTTTGGAGACAGAGGAATATCCACCCAGCCGGTGAAGCGATTCTCAAGATTCCATTGAGACTCGCCGTGACGAACTAAAATAAGATTCGGCATTATCGTTTCCTTTTTTTGATCTTTGTTGTTTGTATGTTTTATTTTTTTTGAATTGTAAAATATCGCGCTTCCGGATGATGAACGATTATCGCATCGGTCGTTTGCTCCGGCTGCAGCATCCATTCATCGGTTAATGTCACGCCGATCCGTTCCGGTTTGAGCAACTCGAACAATTTCTGATGATCTTCGAGATTCGGACATGCCGGATAGCCGAAACTGAAACGCGAACCTTGATATCCCTGGCTGAAGAGTCGTTTGATTTCAACAGCATCTTTTCCTCCGATACCGAGTTCCACACGAATTTTTTTGTGCCAGAGCTCCGCAAGCGCCTCCGTTGCTTCGACACTCAGTCCGTGAAAATACAGATACTCTTTATACCGATTGGATTCAAAGAGCATGCGCGAATATTCCGATGCACGCTCTCCCATCGTCACCATAGAAAATGCTACGGTATCGACCTTCGCGGATTCAACCGAAGCGAAATAATCGCTGATACAGAGAAATCGGTCGTTTTCCTGCCTCGGGAAAGTAAATCTTAAAAGCTCCTTCATCGATTCAGGATCGGCAGCCGGAGTGATAGTGATCAATCCGGTATACAATCAAATCGTTTCCATCCGATTGGCATGGAAAATAACCGTACACGACCCTCGGAACAAGCAGCCGCTCGCGCTTGAACCATTTGTTTTAATTGTTCATATTCCGGAATTACTTTTTCTTCGATGCTTTTCCGATATTCTTCTGCTCCATCGTTCCCCTGCACCAATCTCCATTGGCCGCGAAAAAGTGCAGCTTCATTGACAAATGGGAATATTTCTTCAAGTCCGATCGAATCGACCACCTTTGTCCCCCAAAAAGGAGGTGCGGGAATCGGGACATCCGTACGCACGCGCAGATTTTTTCGGAACATCTTCTTCCCCGCAAGCATGAGAGCAATTTTTGCTTCGGAACCCGTCAACGATTCTTCATCCTCAATCTCTTTTGCCGCAGAATCGTAACCGGCGGTTCCATGTTTGATGTCTTCCATAAGCTTCAGAGCCGGAAAAAGCATCGTTTGCATAAAACACTCTGCCCTTGTAGACCGATCGCAGGTCCTGCTCCACATAACGGCGCGTCAGAGCCGCCCCGCCCAGAATAACCGGCAGGGATATATTTCGCTCATTGAGAACTTCCAAATTTTCTTTCATCACCAAAGTCGATTTCACAAGAAGCCCGCTCATACCTATGGCATCCGCATGTTCGCGTTCCGCTGCCTCGATCATTTTTTCGATAGGACATTTAATGCCGAGATTGATAACCCGATATCCGTTATTGGTCAGAATGATATCGACCAGATTTTTCCCGATATCGTGCACATCTCCTTTGACGGTTGCGATGACCATCGTGCCCTTGCGGCTGCTCTCGGTTTTTTCCATGAACGGCTCGAGGAGCGCTACGGCCGTTTTCATGACTTCTGCGGACTGCAGCACAAACGGCAATTGCATTTGTCCCGAACCGAACAATTCCCCGACAACTTTCATCCCATCGAGGAGGATCGTATTAATAATTTCCAGCGCCGCATGTGATTTCAGACGCTTCCTCGATGTCTGCCTGCAAGCCGGCCTTATTGCCGTCGATAATGCGGTTCTTCAAACGTTCTTCAACCGTCGTATCGGCTTCATGCGGTTTCTCTGTTTTCACCGTTGTTTGACCCGCATAATAATGCCATGCATTCGACAAGCGGATCGAAAATCGCCTTTCTCCTTTCACCCTCACCTTCCCATTGCCGTTCATCAAATATAATCTTATGGGCAAGTTCTCTTCCTTTTGCATCGATTGTAAAGAGCGGCTGGATTTTCGAAGCATGAACGATCGCCATATCCAATCCGGCCTGAACGGCATAATGGAGAAACACGCTGTTCAATACATTTCGAACCGAAGGCGCAAGCCCGAAAGAGATGTTGCTGACGCCGAGAGATGTTTGACATTCCGGTAATTCTTTTTTAATGAGCTTGATTGCTTCCAGTGTTTCCACAGCCGAGCGGCGGAATTCTTCATCACCGGATCCGAGCGTAAAAGTCAACGCATCGAAAATAATATCGTGCGGCCGCATTCCATAGGAATGTACGGCAAGGTCATACATCCTTTTTGCCACGGCAAGTTTTCGCTCTGCAGTCTTTGCCATTCCCTGTTCATCGATCGTCAGAGCCACAACGGCTGAGCCGTATCGTCTGCACAACCCGATGATCTTTCCAAAGCGTCCTTCGCCGTCTTCAAGATTAACCGAATTGACGACGGCCTTCCCGCCGATCTGCCGGAGCGCAGACTCGACCGCAGCGGGTTCCGTAGAATCGATCATGAGAGGTGCAGTAACCTGCCGATTGAACCGCGATATGATTTCATTGAGATCGGCCGTTTCATTCCGGCCTACATAGGCAGCACAGACATCGAGCAGATGCGAACCTCCTTTGACCTGCTCGCGGCCCATGGCAACGATGCCCTCCCAATCTTCCTTCAAGAGAAGATCGCGGAACAATTTACTTCCATTCGCATTTGCCCGTTCTCCCACGATTGTCGGAGGATTATCTGTCCGCAGAGGCACTGCTTGATAGAGACTTGAAACGCTCGGTATAAATTCGTATTTCCGTTCTTTCGGAGAACATCGGCCTACGCTCTGTGCAAGCTGCCTGATATGTTCGGGGGTCGTTCCGCAGCAGCCGCCGACCACATTGACGCCGAGTTCTTTGACAAAATGAGTGAGATACTGCGTAAACTCTTCCGGCGTAAGAAGATAATGCGCATGGCCGCCGACATTTTCCGGCATGCCGGCATTCGGCATGACAAAGATCGGCAGCGGGCTCAAACCGGAAACAGTCCGGATATGATCCGACATTTCTTTCGGTCCCGTGGCACAGTTCAGGCCGAAGACATCGATATCGTACGGTTCGAGACTTGTCAATGCCGCCGATATTTCAGTGCCCAGCAGCATTGTTCCCGTCGATTCAATTGTCACCGAGGCGATAACGGGAATTTTTTTTCGCAATTGCTGGAAACAGGATGTGATGCCGAACAACGCAGCTTTTGCTTGAAGAATATCCTGGCATGTTTCGACGCACAGAAGATCGACTCCTCCGTCGATGAGCCCTCGCGCCTGAATTTCATATGCCTGTGCCAGGGCTTCGAATGGAATGTGCCCCAGCGAGGGCAGCTTCGTTCCGGGGCCCATAGAGCCGGCAACAAAGCGCTGGTGCCCTGAATGAGAATAATCCTCCGCCATACGTTTGGCGATGCGGGCCGATTGTGCGTTCAATTCGTATGTCCGATCCTGCAATCCGTATTCTGCAAGAACAACGCTCGTCCCGCCGAACGAATCAGTCTCGATGACATCGCATCCGGCTTCCAGATAATCCCGATGTACATTCTCGACTGCAGACGGCTTGGAGAAAACAAGAATTTCATTGCATCCAGCCAGATGTTCACCGCCAAAATCGTCCGGCGTAAGATTCTGTCCCTGAAAATGCGTCCCGGTGGCACCGTCAAAGACGATAATTTTTTGTTTCAGAATATCGAGAAAAGTTTTTTTCATTCGACTGACTATCCGGCAATTCCGGAATTGATCATTCTGCTGTTTTTCAATAAAAAAAATCCCAACGTATTCAGCGTCGGGTTCTGTAAGAATTCAACGCTTTAGCTGTTGTACAATGGCCGCAAGCTGTAATCAAATCGCCATACATGTAGCGCGGAGAGAGAGGGATTCGAACCCTCGATAGCAGTTTCCCGCTATGCAGGTTTAGCAAACCTGTGCCTTCAGCCACTCGGCCATCTCTCCCAAGTGTGCTGAATGCTTAAATTAAGCGAAAAGAAGGTCAAAAAGCAAATCTCTCAATACAGGAGCAGTTAACGGAAAACTGTGAACTGTAAGTTGTAGTTCTTGGTTCGTAGTTCTTAGTTCTTAGTTACATAAATCCTCCGATCAGAATCATGCTGACGCATGATGACATTCACAGGCCTCCGGCTGTAGTGCTTGATTCGTCGTTGTTTGCTCATGATGAAAAAAAAGCCCAGGAAATATTCCAGGGCTTCATCATTTCACTATACGACTGCCTAAAATGGCAAATCGTCTGCTTTTTCGGGAGGAGCCGGCTCTTCCGAGCGCGCAGCAGGTGTGAAATCGGAAGATGCGCCCGAACCTCCTTTACTGTCAAGCATCAGCATTTGGTCGATGACGATTTCCGTCACATATCGTTTCACGCCATTCTTATCGTCATAATTGCGATATTGCAATCTCCCTTCGATATAGACTTTGCTTCCTTTTTTAAGATATTCTCCGCAAATTTCCGCCAATTTTCTCCAGGCAACAAGGTTATGCCATTGCGTTTTTTCCTGAGCATTTCCATCCTGATCTTTCCATGTCTCGTTCGTCGCCAGGCTGAATGTTGCTACCGCCACACCGCCGCTCGTATAACGCAATTCCGGATCCTGACCCAGATTTCCGATCAATATTACTTTGTTGATACTCCGTGCTGCCATAACCTTTTGCTCCTTTATTCGTGAACTTCATCCCCGTTTCCGATGTAAAGTAGCGCTATTCAAAACGAATGTCAAGCGCAGGATCAACTGTGATGCGCTGTCACTAATCGGCTTATCCGCATCCGGTGCACAGCGTTGTTTGTGAGCAGATAAATAAAATTTTCGCTCGGCACCTATATCGCGAATATTTTGAAGCGGCGCTTCCGACATGATTTTTTTTGCCGGCAGCGCCGCACTTTGCCGGCCATCCAGAGAAAAACAATAAAGCGTATCCGGCGAAACGACCCAGATTTTTTCCGGCGCAATGCAAAATCCACATGCTTGATGAAGGACGTCTTTTCCGATTTCCTGCACAAAGTTGCCGTATACATCATACACACAGAGCCTTTCCGGTTCCAGCACATAGATCTGCTGCGATTCCGAAATGAGAAGCTTAAGCGGCTTTTGCAATTTCCCTTCCGCCGCATCGATATCGCCGAATGTGCGGTCGAATGACACCGTCGGAAGAATATTTAACAATTTTGTTATTCTCTCCGTCGAGCACGAAAAATTCTCCGGAATTCGATAATGCCACACCCAGCGGGTATCCGCAATTCTTTTTGTCATCATCATAGCCGGCCAAATACCATGTGGAAATAAAATTCAGAGACCGGTCGTAGCGCTGTATGCGCCGGTTGCCGTAATCGCTGATATAGACATTTACGCCGTCTGCAGCGATGCCTGTCGGAGTATCAAAACTCGTAGGCGACCAGCCGTATCCGCCGATCATCTGAGGTTCGGCCTGCGGCCGAGTGAACATGAAGCACTTGATGTGTATGCACATCGGTAACGAAAATCCTTTGCTGATAATCGATGTATATTCTTTTTGCATCCTCAAAAGAGCCGAACGTTCCTTCTTCAATCAAGTACAAGATTCTCTGCATGTTCTGCAGCGGCATATATGCTGCGGAGACAAAAGCGGTTAAGAGAATAGAAATAAACATTGAATAGACTTTCCTGCCTCGGAGAACGTTAAATTCATAAAATAAGTTTTGTGACCTATTTTTTCATCTTCATATGGTACATTACAATTTTATAAGAAGAGAATCAACTCCCTGCACGAAGCATCGCATAAAAAAGAAGCCCCGTTATCTCTGTATAACGGGGCTTCTAGTTACAAATATCCGATCTACAATATCCGGCAGGTATTAACTGCAAGATATTGTTATTATTGTTGACATCCGTCTTTTGGAACAATGTCGTCACCGGCGCATTCGGATTTGCCGTAATCTCATCCTGTGAATACAGGAATCGCTGCGGGAAAACCGTTCCGAACGTAGGCGCCATTGACATGCTCGACATTCGATGAATCCGTATATGTGAAATGCATAATTCACACGTCGTGCAAAATTAAACGACTTCAATCTGGAATGCCAGTTGCAAGATATTGTTCGTTTAAAATCGCCTGCAGGAGTTTTGCATTGCCGTCACGCACAGCGCTTAAATCGCCCGCAACGTAAGCAGACAGGTTCGATCCGTAAACATTATTGGCATATGTCCGGGCAGAATTCAAATACGTCAGAGCATTTGCAGCATCTGCCCTGACAATAATATGCTTCCGCCATAAGCAGCAATGTTTCTGAGGCGCGGAATATCGGGAATGATTGAGCGATATCAAAGCTCCGCCGGCAGTCATAATAATTCAAATCCGTATAACCTGCAGTTTTTTCGTAGTAATACTGCAATCGCATGGTATCGTTCGATTTTCCATCAACGTTGCGGTAATACAGCATCGGTTCTGCAAATGTTGTTGCAGCACTTAAATATCCCGTCCTATCGTTCACCAGGAATGAATACCACAGATTTTCATTTTGGCCCTGAGAGGTGCTGTGCACGAATGAGATATCTTGAGATCCATCAACTGGCAATGTCACCAAGTATCGCATTCGTGATGACGTTATTCAGATCTGCCGCGGCATAACTTGTACCTCGTGCTACCTGCATATAATAACGCGCTTTCGCAGAGTATGCCAGCGCTCTTCCATAGTGCAGATATTTCCTGCAGATGAAAAGATATCTATGCTGCTCTTCAAAGTTCCATCCGATGTCGCAAGATCGGCAATGGCCTGAGTCAAAACCGCCTGCACTGCAGGATAAACTGACGGCTTGTGCATCGTACGCCGGCTGCAGAATAGTCAGGCGCCTGTGCCGGCCTGGCTGTATGGAACATCGCCCCAGAGCGCCGTCATGGTGCCCATGTGCAATCCTTCGGTACACTTCAGCCGCGCCGCGAAGATTCGGGCTGTACAGCTGCTTTTATCTTCAGCAAGTTTGATATTGGCGAAGCAGCTGACATAAGCCGTTGCCCATTCATTGATGAAATCCTGCGATGTCAGCGTGTAACCTTGATACGCTGCATATTGATTTTCAGCTCCGAGTCGCTTGCTGTGTAAGAATAGCCGCAATCCGTCGCCAAGCCTCCTTCATAACTTGCATATAACCAATCTGCGCTCCGGAAAAAAGCTGCTGCGCATGAAGCATCCAGCGCAGACACGTAGTGCTGGTATTGAATCCTTCTGTAAATTTCTCGCATCCATTGAGCATTACCATCAATGCTATGATTGCAAGAGGATATATGATATATTTCAATCTCATGTCTATGCTCCTCATAATTAATAATCAAACTTTAAGGAAAAGACCCATGTTTTCGTGGTCGGATTATTGAAATAATCGATGCCCTGACCATTGGTCGGACCAGTCAAGTTTGTTTCGGGATCGATGCCGGTGTAATTTGTCCACAGTTCCAGGTTTCTGCCGGTTACACTAACCGTTGCATTTTGCAAACCGATAAACTGCAGCGGGAATGTATAGGAAAGCGTTACTTCCTTTAATCGAACAAATCCGCCGTCTTCGATGAATTGTTCGGATGGTCCCGTAAATCCGGCATCCGGACCATCAAGGAATAGCATATTCATCAATCACAACATTCCCGCCGCCGAAATTATTGATATAGCCGCGGAAAGAATACGAACCGTCGGTATTCATTGGTAACAGCGCTGGCCTGATAATCGTCAGATCAGCGACGGTCAACCTTCATAATTTTACATGTTGTGATCCGTGGCTTGCAGCATTACGGTCGTCCTCCACCAGTTTTGCGAGCCGTCGCGTTCCGAAATAAGTCAAGAGCGCCTTTTGTTCCGTTCCACACTTTGCCGCCTTTCTTAATGTCGATGACGACATTTAAAGAAAAGCGTTCGTATCGGAATGTATTGGTAATACTGCTTCTCCAATCAGGGATTCGGATCGCCGATAATTCCGTATGTCGCATCTTCCATCGGGGAATCCATTGGCATCAAGCTTGATACTTCCATCCGCATTTCTTGCCCACCGTGTGCCGCATAGGACACCGACCGGCTGGTTGAAGAATTGCACGTGAACTCGGATCTTCAAAACCCGACAAGAAAATAGATGTGACGCCTGCAGGCATGGACGTTACTTCGTTTTTGTTCTTCGACCAATTGATCGTCGAAGACCAGGAGAACCCGCCGATATGGAGCCAATCGATTGTCAATTGTAACTTCAGTTCCATCTATTCTCAATTGTGGCTGCATTTGCATATTCATATGTGAAACCGCACGTCGGTGCAATCGGCATGCGGAAGGATAGCATCCGTTGTTTTGCTGTAATACTGCGTCAAATTCAACGATGTTCGATCACTGAAGAACCTGAAATCACCGCCGAATTCTGTTTCAGCCGTCATTTCCGGTTTTGAGATCCGGCATTTCCCAGAACGTGATGAACGCTGGATGCCGCCATTGTAAAGAGGACTGGTTGCATCGAGAAGGTTCGTTGTCGCTCCCCATCCATCGGCCGTTGAGGCCGTTGGGTAATATGTATTCGGTCTGGAATACGGACGGCTGGTTTGCAGCAGTTCCGTACGCAACGCGAAGTTTACCGTAACTAAGCGTTGCATCGTCTTTGAGATCCGGCAATTGTGTAAACTGCCAGGCCAAATTTGCCGAAGGATAAAAATAAGTTTTTGCAACATTTGAACCGTATGTGGAAGCGCTTTCATTGCGTCCGGTCATCGTTAAAAACAACTGGTCGTAAATGCTCGAATTTCACCTCGCCGTAAAAAGCCGCTGTCCGCATCGTACCATAGTCCTTCGGAGGTCGTCACGCTTCTCGCAATTTTGCATCGCAAACAAACCGTTTGTAATTATATAATTCGGTGCCTTCGAGTGTATAAATCATCCGTGCTGTGATTATCCACATGGAAACCTACGAGCAATGATCCATTAAAATCATCGGAAAATTTTTGAGTGGCTTTCGCCATAAGATCGCTGTTCAACTGATATTCGCCTATCACTTCTCTTGTTAAATATCCGGTTGAGAACGAAGCATCTCTGAACGGATAACTCGTACTTCGATTTTCCGTATAATAATCCATGCCGACTCGGATATGTAATATTCAACCATTTGGCAGGATCGTATGACATTTCCGTACTGCCCAGAAATCGGTCCGTGCTGTATATCGTCGGAATCCTGTAGATTACATCCAGCGGATTATCGTATCCGATCTTTGCTGTCGGATTTCCTGTTGGATCACGATAGGAACGCTGAACTGGCATGTACGTAATTGCTCCTGCGGCACTGACATAATCCACTAAGATACGGATCGTTGTTGAAATCGGGAGGCGTTCGATAGCTGCCGAGGAGCAATCCCGAAATATTCGATCCTTGCTGAATACGATCGCTTGATGGATTTTATATAGTTTGCATTGACACGAATAGTAAACTCTTCTGAAAACTTTCTTGAAACATTGGCTTTTACAGAAGAACGTTTCAAGTCTGAATTGGCCATAATAATACCCTGCTGGAATAACTGATCCAAATCAAGGTAATAATCGCCCCATTCATCGCCGCCCTGCAAAGTTACGCCTAAATCAGTCGAAACTGCAGACCGGTAGATATCGGTCAGCATGATCGTAACGTCTGCTTGGAATTCTTTGCTGTTATCGGTGAATAAGCATAACTCGGATGCGTGAACATCTGCTGCGCCGGAACGCAACCAGATAGGATCACCCCAGCTCAATCTGAACCATTATATACATACTCGCCCATCAACACCCTGTCCAAAGCTTGTTTGCAGAGGTTCACGATTTGGATATATTATCTACATAAACCTGAGTACGCACGGATAAGATTTAATTTTCGTCCGCCGGAGAGTCCGCTGACTTTGCCGTTCTTCGTTGTGATGACGATAACGCCATTAGCAGCGCGCGATCCCCAGATAGAGGCAGCGGAAGGACCTTTGTAAATTTCAATGGATTGAATGTCGTTCGGATTGATATCAGTCAAATGGGATTCTGCAGCAACACCGCCGACATTGTAGCCGTCCGCACCGTTTACCGAACTGAGGATCGGAATACCGTCGACAACAACGAGAGGCTGGTTGTCGCTATTTAACGAACGAGCACCGCGCAAAATAATTCTGGTTGCCGAACCCGGATCGCCAGTTGTTTCCGTCGTATAGACGCCGGGAGCTTTTGCCGCAAGATCGGTAATAACGTCGTGCGCACCGGCTGTTTCCAATTCTTTATCATCGACACTGGAAACTGTGACGGCAAGTTTTTCTCTTTCTGCCGCAGTTCCAATTGCAGTGATAACAACAGGATTGACCTGAACAGCGCTTGCCGTCAATTTAAAATCGACTACCTGTTCTTCGCCGGCACCGATCGTTATCAATTGCCGAACCGGAATATAGCCGACAAAGCGCACTAATAATGAATACGATCCCGGAGGAAGATTTGCAATAACATATTTTCCATCCTGATCGGTTGCTGCACCATAGGCAGTTTTCTCGACGAGCACCGTCGCACCCGGAAGAGTAGCACCGGTTTGATCGTCGGTTACGACACCCTTAATAGTACCATTCTGCGCTAATGCTGCATTTGCGACCAACGCAAGCAGCATAACGGCAAAAAGGACGTAGCCACAGATTTTTTTCATAAATAGGCTCCTCTTAAAAAATTGATTCATTAATGTGGATCAAAAACAAAATCGTCATGCACAACGGAATGTTTTTTCAATGTTTGTGCAATTAAGGAAAAAAAAGAAAAGTAACTTTTTGAGCTTCGTTCTTTTCTTAGAGCTTGCAGCTTCCCGAAAAAACTCAGGTTGAATCCTTTTTCCCAGACATAAGCAGACCTCCTTCTTAGAGAAATGTTTTGTGCGAAAAGGATTTACTCTCGGATCGTTCCAAAAAAGAGTAAACAGGTAAGAATTATTTGAACAATAGGCTTATCTTTGCACAACAGTGTTCTTGTGCAAAACCGGTCTACACCTCCTTCTTCTATATGTTTGGTCTAAATTTGTAAAAATATATAACTTGTCATTGAGTTTGTCAAGTGTTTTTTGATAATATTTCACTCTTGAAGCGCTTCATGATTAGCCTGCCGGCATTTCTTTGGATCGAAGGCGCATAAAAAAAGACTCCGTTTTTGCGGAGTCTTTTTCTCTAAACTGCTTCTTTTCTGCTTTTTCGAGGAGGTTCTATATGATCTTCCATATCTTTCAGCAATTCCAGACGGCCGACGCCGCTGACGACAGAAAACGGCACTATTCCCCGGCAGCTTCCATCGGCAATCTGCGCATGGAACCGCTCTTTATAGATGTCGATTTGTTTGCCAAGCTTGCTGAAAGGCAGTTTATCCGATTTCGTCAATACCAAGAAGATACGGCACTTCATAATACTCAAGCCAGTCCATCATCATAAGATCCAGAGGCGTCGGTTCCTGCCGCGAATCTATCAACTGCAGCGCCAGCCCGATTTTTTCTTCTCTCTTGAGAAAATCTTCAATGAGCCGTTTCCATCCGGCTTTCATCTGTTCCGGAACTTTTGCATAGCCGTATCCGGGAAGGTCGACAAAATAAAATTCGTTGTTGATAATGTAATAGTTGATTTCCCGCGTTTTGCCGGGTGTTGAACTCGAACGCGCGAGATTTTTTTTATTGCAGATTTTATTAAGCAGCGACGATTTACCGACGTTCGACCGGCCGATAAACACAATCTCGCGCAATTCATTTTTCGGCAATTGATGAAGATCTGCAACACCCTGTAAAAATTCCGCCGAATTTATTTTTAACATACTGTTCTTTCTCCCAAAGTTATAGAAGCACAAAAGGATAGCGCTTAGCTATCCTTTGTCGTTTCTGCATTGACCGCTCCTGCATCCGGAGTCGAAACGCCCGGCACCGATTCAGGCTGCTGTACGTTTTCTCCTGCGGCTGTATTTCTTCGCAGTTTTCTTTTTGGGTATCTGTTTCTTTCTTGCCGCCGATTTCTTTGCCGTTTTAGCCGCGCTTTTATCCTGGCCGATATTGAAATCCACCAGTTCCAGCATTGCCACTTCGGCGCCGTCGCCGAGACGACGGCCCAATTTAACTACCCTCGTGTAACCGCCGGCCCGCGCTGCAACTTTCGGAGCAATTTCCTTAAACAACTCCGCGACTGCCGCTTTACTCCGGAGTATCGAAAAAACTTCACGGCGGGCTGCAATATTTTTCTTTTCTGTTCCGGCTTCCCGAGCAACCGCATTTTTTGCACGTGTAATAATTTTTTCTACATACATGCGGGCTTCTTTTGCTTTCGCAACCGTAGTCTTTATTCTTTTATGAACAATCAAAGATGTGCCCAGCGCAGCAAGCGTTGCTTTGCGGTGACTTGCGGTGCGTTTAAGCTTTCGTCCTGATTTTAAATGGCGCATACGTTCTCTTTATCCTTCCGAAACGATTATTCGTTTCCTTCTTTCAAATATTTATCGACATCCATTCCAAAATTCAATCCATGCTGCTCGATAATCTCGGACAGTTCGGCAAGCGATTTTCTTCCGAAGTTTCTGAATTTTAAAAGTTCGGACTCGCTCCGCCGCACTAAATCGGCCATATTTTTGATATTGGCAGAACGCAGGCAATTATGCGAACGCACGGAAAGTTCAAGTTCGTCGACGGACATCCTGAGCACTTTTCGAATGCGCGACATTTCGGCTTCCTGTTCCGTCTCCGCTTTCTCCGCTTCGGGTTCTACACCGAAATTGATAAAGAACTGAACATGATCACGCATAATTTTCCCCGCATGGGTCACAGCTTCTTCCGGCGTCATAGAACCGTCAGTTTCAATTTCGAGAATCAATTTTTCAAAATCAGTCTGTCCGCCGACGCGAGTCGGTTCGACGTATAAATTTCACATTTTTTATCGGCGTGAAGATCGAATCGATAGCGATCGTTCCAATCGGCTGATCTGCAGCTTTATTTTCTTCCGCAGGAATATATCCTTTTCCGCGTCCGAGGCGAAGTTCAAGTTCGAAATTCGCATCTTTATTCAGCGTTGCAAGGTGAAGATCCGGATTAAGAATTTCAATTTCCTGCGTGAATTTTGCTATATCTCCCGCCTTCAATGCTGCAGGTCCCTTTAAGCGGAAGAGTTACTTTTGCCGCTTTTTTATTCGTCGGACGTATGCGAACCTGCTTGAGATTCAGAATAAAATCAGCGACATCTTCCACCATGCCTTTGATCGTCGAAAATTCATGCTGGATACCTTCCACACGGATAGCCGTAATGGCCGTTCCGGGCAAGGAAGAAAGCAAGACGCGCCGCATGGAATTACCGATGGTAACGCCGAATCCCTTTTCCAGCGGCTGGAGAATGAATTTTCCATAAGTATTGGTCGCCGTCGATTGTTCAAGTTCGACCTGTTCTGGCATTTGTACTGTGCTCATAGTTTTCTTTCCCTCGAAAATAGAACGAGGATTATAAGGTGATTATCTACTCGTTTCTTACTTCGAATACAATTCAACGATCAACTGTTCATTCGCATTCAGCGGAACATCCGCACGTTCGGGAACATTGATAAACGTCCCGCTTAAAGTCGCTTTATCGACGCTCAACCATGCAAGCATGGACGAATCTTTTACGCGCTTTAAGGAATCGTGAATGAGCGCGAGTTTTTTGCTGTTGTCCCGTATCTGGATAACATCGCCGGGATTCAACAGAAACGAAGGCACATCGACGATTTGGTTATTGACCAGCAAATGACGATGGAGGACGAGCTGGCGCGCCGATTTGCGGGATGGAGCAAAACCCAAACGATAGACGACATTATCGAGGCGCCGTTCGAGGAGTTTGATCAACGCATCTCCCGTACGGCCGCTCTGCTTTGCCGCACGTTCGAAGTAATTGCGGAATTGTGCTTCCAGTACGCCGTATGTTCTGCGAACTTTTTGTTTTTCCCGCAGCTGAATGCCGTATTCCGACGTACGCATGCGTCTTGATTGGCCATGCTGACCCGGGGCGTACATCCGCTTTTCAAGCGGACATTTTTCCGTCAAACACTTCGTTCCTTTTAAGAAAAGCTTTTGCTTTTCCCTGCGGCACAATTTGCAATTGGCATCAACGTATCTTGCCATAATTCTCCTCAAATATTTTCAATTTGCATATTCTCGATTTGCGATTGTTCAATCGACAATCCGCGCTTTTCGCGTCCCGTGTTTTTTACGGGATGCAATCTGAAATTCTTAGACTCTTCGCCGTTTCGGCGGACGGCAGCCGTTATGCGGAACCGGCGTAATATCCCGGATGATAGTCACTTCAAGGCCGGCCGTTGTCAGGGAGCGAACTGCCGCTTCACGCCCGCCTCCCGGTCCTTTAATAAAGACCTCGACCCGGCGCAATCCGAGATCGTGAGCTTCCTTTGCCGCCGCTTCCGCTGCAACTTGAGCGGCAAACGGTGTGCTCTTGCGCGATCCCTTGAATCCATTTTTGCCCGAAGTCGACCATGCAATCACATTGCCGTACGTATCGGTCAATGTCACGATCGTATTGTTAAACGTAGCCTTGACGAATGCTTTTCCGTTTGCATCGACATGGACTTTCTTTTTCTTTTTTGCTACGGGTGCTGCTGTTTGCTTTGCCAATGAAGTCTTCCTTTACGATGACTTTAAATGATTCTTACTTCTTTTCTGCCGTTTTTTTCTTGCCGGCAACGGTTTTTCTCTTTCCCTTGCGCGTGCGGGAATTCGTCCGCGTCCGCTGTCCCCGCACCGGCAGGCCCTTCCGGTGGCGCAAGGCCGCGATAGCAGCCGATATCCATCAAGCGCTTGATGCTCAATTGGCTTTCGCTGCGCAGCGCGCCTTCCACTTTATAATCGGATTGAATGATGGAGCGAAGTGCCGCTACTTCCTCATCGTTCAATTCGCCGACACGCTTATTGCCGTCGACTTTTGCTTTTGCGACAATTTCCTTTGCGGTATTGACACCAATACCGTAAATATATGTCAGACCGATTTCGGTCCTTTTATTTTTTGGTAAATCAACTCCAGCAATACGAGCCACGTCTTACTCCTTATCCTTGCCGCTGCTTATGCTTCGGATTTTTGCAGATGACCCGCACGACGCCTTTGCGCCGGATAATCTTGCAGTGTTCACATAATTTTTTAACTGACGAACGAACTTTCATTTTATTTCTCCTCTTGCTTGAGGCTGTTCACGAATCATTTATACCGGTACGTAATGCGCCCTTTGGACAAATCATACGGCGACATTTCAACCGTCACACGGTCACCCACCAAAATCTTGATGTAATGCATTCTCATTTTTCCGGATATATGGGCAAAAATTTCGACTCCATTATCCAGCTTCACGCGAAACGACGCATTCGGCAGCGTATCGGTAATCACTCCATCAACTTTTATAGGACCTTGTTTTGCCATTGTTTTATGACTGCGTCAAAATTTCCGCTTTTCCGTTTCTCACTGCTACCGTATGTTCAAAATGCGCCGATGGCCTGCCGTCTGCCGTTGAAACCGTCCAGCCGTCTGCCGCCACATTGACCCGCCATGTTCCGCTGTTCACCATCGGTTCGATGGCGAGCGTCATTCCTTCTTTCAACAGAAGACCGGTTCCGGCCTCGCCGAAATTAGGAACGGACGGTTCTTCATGCAGCTTCTTTCCGATGCCGTGGCCGACAAGATCACGTACGACTGAAAACCCGTTCGATTCTACGAAGCTTTGAACCGCCGCCGAGATATCATGCAGCCGATTTCCCGCAACTGCCTGTTCAATGCCCTTCATCAGAGATTCTTCCGTAACACGCAGCAGCCGCTGCCGTTCGGAATCTACCGCTCCGATTGCAAAGGACCATGCACCGTCGCCGTAATAACCGTCCTTTTTTGCACCGACGTCGATCGAAAGAATTTCGCCTTCTTTCAAAACACGCGAACCCGGAATACCGTGAACGACTTCAGAATCGATCGACGTACACAAGGTCGCCGGAAACAAATTTCTTTTATCCCAGCCATATCCTTTAAATGCCGGCTCTGCTCCATTGGAACGGATATACTCTTCTGCCAGCCTGTCCAGCTCCAGTGTCGTAATACCCGGTCGAGCAGTTGCGCCGACCAATTTCAATACGTCGGCAACAATGCGGCTGCTTTCGCGGATGAGTTCGATCTCCTTTTGTGTTTTCAGAGGAACCATCGCAGCCACAGTCGACTCAACGCCGCCCTCGAAGTTTTCCGCTTTTCATAAACCCGTCATAATGACGCATCAAGAGATGCGATTCGACCTGCTGCAGAGTATCGAGCGCAACGCCGACAACAATTAATAAACTCGTACCGCCGAAGAACGAAGCGAAACTCGGTGTTACGCTGAACCGCATCATCACAGTCGGAAGAATTGCAATAATCGCCAGAAAAATCGATCCCGGCAATGTAATTTTCGTCAAAATATTATCCACATATTCCGCAGTATGATTGCCGGGACGAATACCCGGAATAAATCCACCCTGCTTTTTCATATTATCGGCGACATCTTTCGGATTGAATGCAATAGCCGTATAAAAATACGTAAAGAAGATAATCATCAGCGCGTAGATAATCGAATACGGCCAGGATGAATAGCCGAACCATTCCGTATTGAGTGTCTGCATAAATTCACTGTCCGGAAAGAACGAGAACACGATCTGCGGAATAAACATAATTGCCTGTGCAAAAATGATCGGCATAACACCTGCCGTATTGACGCGCAGCGGAATATACTGCGTTACACCGCCGTATACCTTCCGCCCGACCACCCGTTTTGCATATTGAACCGGTATGCGGCGCGTCCCTTGTGTGACGAGCACGACGCCTGCAACGATAAACGCCATGGCTACAAAAATCACGATTTCAACGATAATATTCCGCGTCTGACCGGCAACGAGTTGAAATTCATCGAGAATCGCATGCGGAAAACGCGCAACAATACCGATAAAGATAATCAACGAAATACCGTTCCCGATTCCCCGTTCCGTAATCTGCTCGCCGAGCCACATCATAAAGACAGTGCCGGTGGTAAGAATAATCATCGTCGACAAATAGAACCCGAATCCCTGCACGGCTACCGGCACAATGGGCACTCCGCCGGGCGCCGTATGAACCAGTTTCACCGCGACACCCCATCCCTGCAGCATGGATACGAGCACGGTGCCATAACGGGTATACTGCGTAATTTTTTTCCGTCCCTCTTCGCCCTCTTTTTGCATTTTTGCAAAATACGGCCAAACGGCGCCGAGCAATTGAATAACGATCGATGCGCTGATATACGGCATAATGCCCAGCGCAAAAACCGCAGCATTGCTGAAAGCACCGCCGACGAACAGGTCGTACAATCCGAACAGCGTGTTCGCTGAAGATTTTTTGATGGTGTCGGCCAGCAGAATCGCATCGACGCCCGGAAGCGTAATATGCGATCCAATGCGGACAATAATCAGAAGCACTGCCGTAAAGAGCAAACGCTCACGCAGTTCCTGAATTTTAAAGATGTTCGTAAATGTTTCTGTCAGCTTACTCATGAGTTCGCAACGGTTTTCGTAAGAACAGTTATTTTTCCGCCGGCTGCTTCAATTTTTGAAATCGCCGATTTACTAAAGGCATGCGCCGTAACCTGTAATTTCGTTTTCAATTCTCCCTCGACCGAGAATTTTGACCTGTTCATTTTTTTTGGCAAGTCGCACCGCTTTTAAAAAGAACCTCCGGTGTCACGATACCGCCGTCAATCTTCTTTCCTTCGACGAGTCTCAGCCAGAGTTGCCACATTCACAATCTGAACTTCAATCCGGTTGCGGCTTTTAAATCCGAACTTCGGCACGCGCCGCGTGAGCGGCATCTGACCGCCTTCAAACCAGAGTTTAAACTTATGACCGGAGCGTGATTTTGCTCCTTTGTGCCCCTTTGTCGCCGTTCCACCGTGGCCGGATCCCTGTCCGCGTCCGATTCGCTTGACCTTTTTACGGGAACCTTTTGCCGGAGTCAGGCTGCTGAGAATATCTTTTACCATTACTGAACCTCTTCCACTTTTACAAGATGCCGTACTTTATTGATCATGCCGCGAATCTGCGGCGTATCATTTTTCACGACAGAATAATTCGGTCTGCCGAGTCCAAGAGCTTTGATATTGCGCTTGGCGCTTTCGAGCTGTTCGATAACGCTTTTCGTCTGCGTAATTTTTATTTTTTTTGTTTCCGCCATAGCTCTTCTGCACTCTCTTTATTGAAACAATTCTTGTATGGAGATGCCGCGGCGCGCCGCAACCATCCTTGCATCGGACAGGCTGAGCAGTGCGGCCATCGTCGCTTTCACGACATTATGCGCATTAGCCGACCCAAGCTGTTTTGTCAGAACGTCTTTTACTCCCGCAGATTCCAGCACCGCACGCACGCCGCCGCCGGCAATCAATCCCGTTCCGGGTGAAGCGGGTTTCAGAAGAACTTTTCCCGCGCCAAATTTACCGATCACTGTATGCGGAATAGTTCCCTTAAAAACGGGGACCGTATAGACGTTTTTCCGCGCATCATCGGCGCCTTTTGCAATGGCATCCGCAACTTCATTTGCTTTTCCAAGGCCTATCCCAACGTGACCGTTGCCGTCGCCGACAACGACGATCGCGTTGAAGCTGAACCGGCGTCCGCCCTTCACGACTTTTGCGACGCGGTTGACGCTTACCAAACGTTCTTTAAGCTCGAATTCGCCTGCTTTAATTTTTGTCATGAGATTACACTTCTTTTAATCAATTAAAATTTCAGTCCGCCTTCGCGGGCACCTTCGGCAAGCGCCTTAACGCGGCCGTGATACAAATATCCGTTACGATCAAAAACGACTTCCTTAATATTTTTCTCGAGAGCTTTTTTGGCAGCTGCAACACCGATGAGCTTGAATTTTTCAATAGGTGTTTTCGCTTTTTTCAGATCCTCCTGAACATCCTTTGCAAGCGTTGAAACAGACACCAGGGTTTTTGCACTCAAATCGTCCACGATCTGAGCATAGGCGTGTCTTGCACTGCGGAAAACAACCAGCCGCGGCCGTTCAGGAGTGCCTCGAATTTTTTTCCGGATGCGAATTTTCTTTTTTAAACGATTATCGTTATGCTTTCTCTGTCTCATATTCTCTTTCCTTTAACCGATGCGGCGAGCAGGGATTATTTTGCGCCTGTTGCTGCTGCGGCTTTACCGGCTTTACGGCGGATATATTCGCCTTCGTACTTCACACCCTTGCCTTTGTACGGCTCGGGCGGGCGCATGGAACGAATCTTTGCTGCAACCAGACCGACCAATTGTTTGTGCGTGCCGCTGATGATAATATTCGTCTGCGTCGGAGCTTCGATTTTTATTCCCTCCGGCGGAGCGAATAAAATCGGATGACTGTAGCCAAGGAGCAAATTCAAACGCGTACCTTTTATCTCTGCACGATAACCGACGCCGACAATTTCGAGTTTCTTCGAATACCCTTCAGTGACACCGACGATCATATTCTGAATCAATGCACGCCACAGCCCGTGCAATGCCCTATATTTTTTTTCATCCGACGATCTCGTGACCAGCACTTCGGCTCCCTGCACTGCGACGCCGATTTCCGGATGTACCGTCTCTTTCAATTCCCCTTTCGGTCCTTTGACTGCTAACAACGCCGCTGCTCATCGTGACCGCGACGCCTTTAGGAATTTGAATAGGTTTTTTTCCAATTCGTGACACGTTCTTCTCTCCTTACACTTCTACCAGATATATGCGAGAACTTCGCCGCCGACCTTCTCACGCCGTGCCTGTCCATCCGTCATAACGCCTTTGGATGTAGATATCACAGCAATTCCCAATCCGTCCAAAACGCGAGGTAAATCCCCGGCCGGTTTATATCGGCGGATACCGGGCCGGCTGATTCTCCGCAGTCCTTGAATTATGGGACGTCCTTCGCTGTATTTCAAATTGATGCGGATAACATTTTGTTGTTGATCTTCGAGCACCGTGAAATTGGCGATATATTTTTTGTCAAGAAGAATTTGAGTAATCGCTTTCTTCAATTTGGATGCAGGGATATCAACGCGGCGCTGCTTTGCTTTCGCAGCGTTGCGAATCCTTGTTAAATAATCAGCAATGGGATCTGTTTTCGACATCGAACACGCTTTCCTTAATAATTGATTACCAACTTGCTTTTCTGACGCCGGGGATCTTCCCGTCGAGCGCCAGCTTTCGGAAACAAATACGGCAAAGTCCGAATTTGCGATAAAATGCGCGCGCCCGCCCGCATATACTGCATCGGTTATGTTGACGGACATGATATTTTGGCGTTCTTTACGCCTTCACTTTCATCGCTAAACGTGCCACGCTTTCTCCTTGATCTTACTTTTTCTGGCCGGAGGCCGTTTGAATCACTTCTTCGCGTTTGACAAACGGTATGCCGAGCGCCTTTAATAATTCGTATGCCTCGACATCGTTTTTAGCTGTAGTGACAAATGTTATATCCATTCCGTTGACGCGCGTAATTTTGTCGACATCAATTTCCGGGAAAATAATCTGTTCCTTGACGCCCATCGTATAATTTCCATGACCATCGAACGATTTGTCCGGAACTCCGCGAAAATCACGGACACGCGGAAGCGCAACGCTGACAAGACGATCCAGGAACTCGTACATTTTCATTCGCCGAAGCGTTACACGGCATCCAATCGGAAGGTTTTCCCGAAGTTTAAAATTTGAAATTGCCTTCTTGGATTTCGTGACCGCACATTTTTGCCCGGTAATTGCTTCAAGTTCCCGTATGGAAACGTCGAGCAGTTTCGGATCCTGTGTTGCATCGCCGACGCCGATGTTAATGGAAATTTTTTCCAGTTTCGGAACCTGCATCGGATTTTTATACTGAAACTTTCCCATAAGAGCAGGAACAATGCTTTTCTTATACTGATCCAGCAAACGCGCGGGCGATCCCTTTTCCTGCGCCCCGCCTTCTTTCTTGCCTTTCGCCGCCGGTTTTTCTTTTGCAGTCTTTTCCTGCGGAGGCTTCGCTTTCACGGGCTTCTCTTTCGCTTTTCTTCTTTTTCTTCTTTTTCTTTCGCCATGGACAATCTTCCTAGAACATCTCGTTACATTGTTTGCAAATGCGAACGGTTTTCTTTTTGCCGCTCGTAGCATCCGTAATATGCTTGTGGCCGACGCGTGTTGGTTTGCTGCATTTCGGGCACACGACCATTACATTGGACGCACGAATCGGACCTTCTTTTTGCACGACGCCTCCTTGAGGATTTTTCTGCGTCGGACGAGCGTGACGCTTGATGATATTGACGTTTTCAATAATGACCGAAGCGGTTGCAGGGAACACTTTCAGTACTTTTCCCTGCTTGGAGACGGAATTGCCAGCGATGACAATAACCGTATCGTTTTTATGTACATGTAAATTTTGCGACATAGGTATTAGAGCACTTCCGGTGCTAAGGAAATAATTTTCATAAATTGTCGTTCACGTAATTCACGCGCAACGGGTCCGAAAATACGCGTACCGCGCGGCTCACCTTGAGCATTCAGCAGAACTGCTGCATTTTCATCGAAACGAATATACGATCCGTCTTTCCGGCGGACTTCCTTTGTGGTGCGCACGACCACGGCGCGCGAAACCTCGCCTTTTTTAACCGGCGCACCGGGGATCGCGCTCTTCACCGAAACGACGATCAAATCGCCGAGGGAAGCATACCTTCTGTCATGGCCGCCAAGAATCCTTATACAGCGGACTTTTTTTGCGCCGGAGTTATCGGCGACGACCAAATTAGTTTCTTCCTGAATCATTGTCTTAGCCTGCTTTCAATGAGCTATTTCGCTTTTTCTATAATTCCCGCAAGACGCCACCGCTTGCGCTTGCTCAACGGACGCGTCTCGACGACCTTCACAACATCGCCGATGCCGGCCGCCTGCTGCTTCGTCATGGACCATCAAAGTCGAAGTGCGCCGAAAATATTTTTTATAAATCGGATGTGCAACACGCCGTTCGATCGCAACGACGATGCTTTTTTGCATTTTGTTGCTGATCACTTTACCGATCCGGACTTTCCGATGTCCGCGTTGTGAAATTTCTTTTATTTCTTCTGCCATCGTTCTACCCGATTACTGTGCGTTTTCCGCCGGCGCAGGTGCTGCCGGCAGGGGATTGATTTCTCGTTCGCGCAGAATCGTTTCCATGCGCGCGATATCTTTTTTAATTTGTCCCAGCTTCAGCGGATTTTCCAGCTGGCCTATGACCTTTTGGAATTTCAGGTTGGACAAGTTTTCTTGCTCTTCTTGAATTCTCTTAAGCAATTCCGAATCGGAAAGCTTCCGTAATTCAAACGGTTTCATAGTTCGTCCTTCTTACGCGCCCTCGTAATCAATACGAGTCACAAACTTTGTTTTAATTGCCAATTTATGCGCAGCAAGCTTCATGGCCTCTTCTGCTGCCGATTTATTCACACCGCCGAGTTCGAACAGCACGCGTCCCGGTTTTACAACGGCCACCCAAAATTCCGGCGCGCCTTTTCCGCTTCCCATACGTGTTTCCGCAGGCTTTTTTGTTACCGGCTTATCGGGAAAAATACGAATCCATACTTTTCCTTCGCGCTTCATCATACGGGTCAATGCAACACGCGACGCTTCGATCTGGCGCTGCGTAACCCAGCCCGGCTCCATCGCTTTCAGGCCGAAATCGCCGAACGCAACCGTGTTGCCCCGCGTCGCCTTTCCGCACATCCGCCCGCGCTGAGTCTTTCTAAATTTTACACGTTTCGGCATCAACATAATCTTTTCCTCTCCTTACGCTCGCGCTCCAATAACTTCGCCTTTGCAAATCCACACTTTTACGCCGATCGTTCCGTAAATCGTATTCGCCGTCGTATTGGCGTAATCGATATCTGCCCGCATCGTCTGCAAAGGAATTCTCCCCTCTTTATAATGCTCCGTACGCGCAATTTCCGCACCGCCCAGCCGTCCGGCACACATAATCTTGATCCCTTCCGCACCCATACGCATCGAAGCCGTAATGGCCTGCTTCATTGCACGGCGGAAGGAGATACGTCCTTCAAGCTGACTGGCAATATTTTCGGCTACCAGAAAAGCATCGAGTTCCGGACGTTTGATTTCATGAATCAAAATTTTCACATCTTTCGACGTAACTTTTTTCAGTTCTTCTTCAATTTGCGCAATTTCTTTTCCGCTCTTCCCGATAACAATTCCGGGACGAGACGTATGGATTGTGACAACAGCGCGTTTTGGCGTACGATCGATCTGGATGCGCGCAATGCCCGCTTTCTTCAAACGGTTGCGGACATAATTACGCACCATGAGGTCTTCCTGCAATTTTCCGGCAAAACTCTTGTCATCGTACCAATTTGCATCCCAGCTCCTTACGAGCCCGAGGCGAAATC
The DNA here is from genome assembly GCA_963778945.1 of Ignavibacteriota bacterium. Lineage (GTDB taxonomy): Bacteria > Bacteroidota > Ignavibacteria > UBA10030 > UBA10030 > Fen-1254. Next base: position 59,137 of record CAVZWL010000019.1, on the reverse strand, counting down.
CATTCGGATTGGTTTTTTGACCCAAGTGATATACCTCCGTTTAACTTGCTGCTGTTTCTGTTGTTTTCGTTTCCGTGGCTTTTTCCGCTGCTTCTGCTTTTTTCGGAGCAGCAGCTTTCTTGCTTTCACGCTGCGCGACAATAATCGTAATATGATTGGAGCGTTTCCGTATGCGGAACGCGCGTCCCATAGGCGCCGGAAGAACCCGCTTTGCCATCGCACCGCCGTCGACAAATGCTTCCTTCACATACAATGTCGAAGCATCGACGCGTCCGCTCTCTTCCTTATTCTGCAAATTTGAGATAGCAGACCGGAGAACTTTTTCCGCAGTTTTTGCGGCATGCTTCGGCGTAAAATGCAGAATACTTAATGCTTCTTCCACAGCCCTGCCGCGGATAAGATCGATCACCAGGCGCATTTTGCGCGGCGATGTCCCGATATATCGATTAATTGCTTTCGCTTCCATAATTCTTTCCCAGCAAAATTACGCAGCCGCTGTCGTTGTTGTTTCGCTTTTGATCCCCGGATGCGCGCGGAAAATGCGCGTCGGAGCAAATTCGCCCAGCTTATGGCCGACCATTGCTTCATGGATATACACCGGAATAAACTTGTTTCCGTTGTGCACAGCAAACGTATGGCCGACAAACTCCGGTATAATCGTACTCGAGCGCGACCATGTTTTGATGATGCGTTTTTGATTTGTTTTATTTAATGCTTCAATTTTTCCTTGAAGCTTTTGATCCACATAGGGACCTTTTTTAATCGATCGACTCATACGTACTCACCGATTACTTTCGACGTTTAACAATATATTTATTTGAAGAATTTTTCCGTTTGCGTGTTTTTAAACCTTTTGCATATTTGCCCCACGGCGATTCCGGATGCTGCCATCCGCCGCCGGATTTCGACCGTCCTTCGCCGCCGCCCATCGGGTGATCGACCGGATTCATCGCCATACCGCGTGAGTGAGGACGTATTCCCAGCCAGCGCGACCGGCCGGCTTTTCCAAGACTGATATTTTCATGATCCGCGTTGCTGACCGTTCCGATGGTTGCATAACAGTCCGAGCGAAACTTTCTAATTTCACCGGAAGGCATCTTGAGCGTTATCCATTCTCCTTCTTTTGCCATCACCTGCAGCGAATTACCGGCGCTCCGTCCGAGCTGCCCGCCTTTGCCCGGAGACAGTTCCACGTTATGAACAAACGTGCCTGCCGGTATACCGCGCAGCGGAAGAGCATTGCCCATCTGTACTTCCGCTTCCGGCCCGGAAGAAATTTTTGTTCCGACCTTCAATCCATCCGGTGCAAGAATATAGCTTTTGGCGCCGTCCGGATAATGGAGAAGAGCGATGCGAGCCGATCTGTTCGGATCATATTCAATTGCAGCGACCGTCGCTTCCATACCGTGCTTGCTGCGGAGAAAATCGACAACGCGGTACATCCGTTTGTGCCCGCCGCCCCGATGACGCGATGTTACGCGGCCCAAATTATTTCTGCCGCCCGATTTCTTCAAGGGCTTCAGCAAAGATTTTTCCGGCTTGTCTTTGGTCAATTCCGTAAACGCCGAGATTGAATAAAATCTCGTCGCAGGAGTCATCGGTCTTAATTTTCGAATCGCCATACTCTCTTCACACTTTCAGGTTCAAGCATTACCGAAGTAATCGATCTTATCCCCTTCTTTCAGGGTCACGATCGCTTTCTTCCATGTTTTCGTCCAGCCTTCAAAACGGCCGCGGCGGGTTAATTGGGTTTTGCGTTTGCCTTTGACGCGCACCGTGCGCACACTGTTCACCGTAACGTTGAACTTTTTCTCGACTGCTTTTCCGATCTCTATCTTATTCGAAGTCAGAGGAACTTCGAACGCATACTGCCGGACATCGCCGAGCGCGGTCATTTTTTCCGTAATAATGGGCCGAAGAAGAATGCCTACCATTGCAACCATCCTAGTTCTTCAATGAATTTTGGAGAACATCCACAGCGCTCTTTTGAATAAGGAGCACTTTGCTGTTCAAAATATCGAAAGTCGAAGCTTTGATTGCTTCGCAAATCCGCAGTTTTGCGATATTGCGTCCGGATTTGAAAATAACCGGATCCGTTTGCTTCGTTAAAAGCAGAGTCTTTTTGTTGTCGAGAGAAAACGCTTTGAGCACTTTCGAAACCTGTTTTGTTTTTACGCTCTCGAAGGAAAAATCTTCCACAACTTTGACGGCTCCATCTTTGGCTTTATAGCTCAAAGCGGATTTTCGCGCCAGCTTGCGGACTTTTGCCGGAATACTCACGACGTAATCGTGCGGATGGGGACCAAAGATCGATCCGCCGCCGACCCATAACGGCGACCGCGTCGTTCCTGCGCGAGCACGTCCGGTTTTCTTTTGCTTGAACGGTTTCTTTCCGCCCCCGCGAACTTCATTCCGCGGTTTGACTTTGTGCGTCCCTTGATGCTGATTCGCCTGAATACTGCGCACTGCCATATAGATGGCATGATCGTTCGGCACGATGCCGAAAACGCTCGCATCCAGTTCAAGCATCTCTCCAGTCGGAGTTCCATTTATTTTATAAACTTCTACCTGCATTATTTTATTCCCTTATGAGCAATCCCGTCAGCGTTTTATGATTTCAAGATAACCGTTGATCGCACCGGGCACCGAACCGCGGACAATAATGATATTGGATTCGGGTATGACCTTAACAACTCTTAAATTCTTGACCGTCACATGTTCGAATCCCATTCTGCCGCCCATTCGCATACCTTTGAACACACGCGACGGATACGAACTTCCGCCGATCGATCCCGGCGCTCTCACGCGATCCGATGCACCATGCGTCGTGCCTCCGACACCGCCAAAGTGATGCCGTTTGACGACACCTTGAAAACCTCGCCCTTTCGATTTTCCGATCACGTCGACGACATCGCCCTGTGCAAAAATCGAAACGTTCACCTGATCGCCCTGCTTCAACGCATCAGCATCGAACTCTGTAAATTCACGCAAGAGATGCACCGCCTTAACGCCTGCCTTTGCAAAATGCTCTTTCAGCGATTTTGTAACGAGACGCTCTCTCTTTTCATCAAAACCAAGCTGAACGGCATTGTATCCATCCCTGTCTCTTGTCTTGACCTGCGTGACGTAACATGGGCCGGCTTCGATGACCGTGCAAGGTATTGCCTCGCCGTTCTCATCGAACAGACTTGTCATGCCTATTTTTTTACCTAAAATGCCACTCACTGTATATACTCCTTGTCATCCTTTTGAGAACGTTACGGAGTCTCAGACCGCTCTCAATAATAAAAAGCCTTAATAAAAAATCGTTTCGTTCAATCGTTCCCGTCAAACCTTGATCTCAACATCGACCCCGGCGGGCAATTCCAGCTTCATCAACGAATCGACCGTCTTGCTGGTTGAGTTCAGAATATCAATCAACCGTTTGTGCGAACGCGTTTCAAATTGTTCTCGGGACTTTTTGTCCACGTGCGGCGAACGATTGACGGTATAGACAGTGCGCCGGGTCGGCAAAGGAATTGGTCCTGACACGATCGCACCGGTCGATTTCACCGTTTTGATAATCTTCTCTGCAGATTTGTCGATCAGATTATGATCGAACGATTTCAATTTTATTCTAATCTTTTGACCAGCCAAGGATATCTCCTTAAGCAATTTATTCCGCTCCCGAAGATTCAGGAGCGGAAATCATGAATGCACTTATTGAATAATCTTTACAACAACACCGGCGCCGACCGTGCGTCCGCCTTCGCGAACCGCAAACCGCTGGCCTTCCTCCATTGCGATCGGAGAAATCAATTCGATATTGATCGCATCGAGGTTATCGCCCGGCATAACCATTTCCACGCCGCTGGGCAGGGTCGCAACTCCCGTTACGTCCGTTGTACGGAAATAGAACTGAGGCCGGTAACCGGTCAGGAACGGAGTATGACGTCCGCCTTCCTCTTTCTTCAATACGTAAATCTGCGCCGTGAATTTCGTATGCGGCGTAATAGAGCCGGGCTTTGCCACGACCATACCGCGTTCGAGTTCGTTTTTTTCAACTCCGCGCAGGAGCAATCCGGCATTATCGCCTGCAACGACTTCATCGAGTTCCTTGCGGAACATTTCCGCACCGGTGATAACCGTTTTCTTGTGGGCGCCGAGTCCGATAACTTCGACTTCGTCGCCGACCTTTGCCTTGCCGCGTTCAACACGTCCCGTACCGACCGTACCGCGTCCCGTAATCGAGAAGACATCTTCGACAGGCATCAAGAAAGGACGATCAGAATCGCGCTTCGGCATTTGAATATACGAATCGACCGCATTCATCAAATCCATAATGTCCTTGAAAGCAGGATCATCCTGCTTTGACATCCGGCCGCAGCGCTGCTTCCATAGCTTTGAGCGCCGAACCGCGAATGATGGGTATTTCATCGCCGGGAAAATCGTTCTTTTTCAGAAGATCGCGGACTTCGAGTTCGACGAGATCCAGCAGCTCCGGATCGTCAACCGCGTCGCACTTATTCATGAACACGACAATCTTCGGAACGTTCACCTGGTGAGCGAGAAGGATGTGCTCGCGCGTTTGCGGCATCGGGTCCATCCGTGGCTGCAACGACAAGGATTGCGCCGTCCATCTGCGCCGCACCGGTAATCATATTTTTGATATAATCGGCGTGGCCCGGACAGTCGACGTGCGCATAATGGCGCTTTTCCGTCGAATATTCGACGTGCGCAGTATTAATCGTTATACCGCGGGCTTTTTCTTCAGGAGCATTGTCGATCGAATCGAACGTGCGCACCTGCGATAATCCTTTTTTCGCTAAAACCATCGTAATAGCTGCAGTCAATGTCGTCTTTCCATGGTCGACATGACCAATGGTGCCAACGTTTACATGCGGCTTACTGCGGTCGAATTTTTCCTTTGCCATTGTTGGTCTCCTTAATGTTAAAAATAAGTCCCGATGAAAAACTTATGCTGTTGCTAAACTTTTTCCGCGCACTTTTTCAATAATCTCTTCAGCGATATTGCGCGGCGTATGGTCATAATGTGAAAATTGCATCGTATACAATGCACGCCCCTGCGTCATCGAACGCATTGCAGTAGCATATCCGAACATTTCCGACAACGGGACAAACGCTTTGACAACCTGCACATCTTTTCTCGAATTCATCCCTTCGATTTTACCGCGGCGGGAATTCAAATCGCCTATCACATCGCCCAGATATTCCTCCGGAGTAACAACTTCGACGGCCATAATCGGTTCGAGCAGAACCGGCGAAGCTTTTTTTGCCGCATCCTGAAATGCTATCGAGCCGGCGATTTTAAATGCCATTTCCGAAGAATCCACCGCATGGAACGAGCCGTCGAACAAGCGAACCTTAACGTCTTCAATGGGATAACCTGCAAGCACGCCGTTGCGCATAGCTTCGATAATGCCCTGCTCAGTCGGCTTGATGTATTCCTTTGGAACCGATCCGCCGACAATAGCATTTTCAAATTCGAATCCTTTGCCTTTTTCATTCGGCTCGATATCGATCCAAACATCGCCGTATTGGCCGCGGCCGCCGGATTGACGCACAAACTTACCTTCTGCCGTTACTTTCTTTGTGATGGTCTCTTTGTATGCAACTTGCGGCTTGCCCACATTGGCTTCTACCTTGAATTCACGGCGCATACGGTCGATAATAATTTCAAGATGCAGCTCACCCATGCCGCTGATAATCGTCTGACCGGTTTCCTGGTTTGTCGACACACGAAACGTCGGATCTTCTTCGGCAAGGCGCTGCAATGCTTCGCCCATTTTTTCCTGATCGACTTTTGTTTTCGGTTCGATCGCAACATCGATAACAGGATCCGGAAATACCATCCGTTCGAGCACGACTGGATCATCTTCGACAGTCAGCGTATCGCCGGTACGCGTTTGCTTCAAACCGATCGCCGCAACGATATCGCCTGCAAATGCCTGATCGACTTCCTCCCGGTGATTCGCATGCATTCGCAAAATACGCGCGATGCGTTCTTTTCTATCGGTATTGACATTATAGACATAGGAACCGGAGGACAATGTTCCGGCATAAACACGGAAATACGTTAAGCGCCCAACAAATGGATCGCTCATAATTTTAAAAGCAAGCGCCGTAAACTTTCTCCGAATCGCTTACCATTCGGATCACATCGTCGTGGCGGTGCGGGTGATGCCCGTGCACTTCGCCTTTATTGATATCGAGCGGCGACGGCAAGAAATCCACGACCGAATCCATCAGCTGCTGCACGCCTTTATTTTTAAAGGAAGATCCGCAAAGCACCGGAACGATACTTGCTTTGATCGTTGCACGCCGAAGGACCGTCCGAACCTCTTCCGGTGAAATTTCTTTTCCTTCGAGATAATTTTCAAGAAGCGTATCGTCTTCATCGGCAACCGCTTCGAGCATCTTAATGCGGTATTCATTGGCACGTGCACGAAGTTTTTCCGGAATCTCAATCTCTTCCCATGTCAAACCCTGGTTATGATCGTCGTACATTCTGGCTTTCATCGTAATAAGATCGATGATGCCGAGCAAACATCTCGCCCTCGCCAACGGGCAGCTGCACAGGAACAGCATTTGCTGCAAGGCGCGATTTCATCATCTGCACGACGCCGAGGAAATCCGCGCCGGCACGGTCCATTTTATTTACGAATGCAATGCGCGGAACACCGTATTTATCCGCCTGACGCCAAACCGTTTCCGATTGGGGTTCCACACCGCCGACAGAACAGAACAGTGCGACGGCACCGTCAAGAACCCGCAGTGAACGTTCGACTTCAATTGTAAAATCGACATGACCCGGAGTATCAATAATATTAATACGATTCTGACGCCAGAAACACGTTGTCGCAGCGCTCGTAATCGTAATACCGCGTTCTTTTTCCTGCTCCATCCAGTCCATGGTTGCAGCACCGTCATGCACTTCACCGATTCGGTGAAGTTTTCCCGTATAAAACAGAATGCGCTCCGTCGTCGTCGTTTTTCCGGCATCGATGTGAGCCATGATGCCGATATTTCTAGTTTTTTCTAAAGAATACTCTCTGGGCATAAATCGCCGTTCTACCTGCCTTTATCGACTAAATCAATAGATGTACACTACCCTTTACGAAAGAAAGGATAAGCGCGACAAACTTTTTTTACCACTTGTAATGTGCAAAAGCTTTATTTGCTTCTGCCATGCGGTGGACATCGTCTTTTTTCTTAATTGCTCCACCCTCACCGGCAGCGGCAGCGAGTAATTCCGCTGCAAGCTTTTGCGCCATCGATTTTTCCGAGCGTGCTTTGGCGTACGTAATAAGCCAACGGATTGCAAGAGCGGTTCGCCGCTCGTGGCGAACTTCTGTAGGGACTTGATATGTAGCACCGCCGACACGACGAGCACGAACTTCGATTAACGGCGAAGCATTATCCATTGCTTTACGGAAAACATCCAGAGGATTCTTTTCCGTCTTCGCGCCGATTTGCTCCATCGCGGTATAAAGGATTCCACGTGCCGTATGTTTTTTCCCGCTCAACAAAAGGCTGTTGATGAACCGAGAAACCAAGGCATCATTAAATTTCGGATCTGTGATAACACGTCGTTTTGTTGCTCGTTTTTTTCTCATCGATTTGCTTATTGCTTAGGTTTCTTTGCCCCGTACTTGGAGCGTGCCTGTTTACGATCTTGTACGCCCTGCGTATCAAGCGTACCGCGAATAATATGATAACGAACACCCGGAAGGTCTTTTACTCTTCCGCCGCGAATCAACACAATGGAGTGCTCCTGAAGATTGTGTCCTTCTCCTGGAATGTATGCCGTTACTTCGATGCCGTTCGTCAGGCGGACACGTGCTACCTTTCGAAGCGCAGAATTCGGCTTCTTGGGAGTTGTCGTATAAACTCTCGTGCATACTCCCCGTTTCTGGGGATTTCCGCTGAGCGCAGGAGACTTGCTTTTCCATTTGATTTTTTCCCGGCTCGTTCGAATTAACTGATTAATTGTCGGCAACGCTTACACTCCATAATGATAATCAACTTCAATGAATTGAAGCTTTGAAAGATAAGAAAATCTCTTTAGTAAGTCAATATGATTTTACCTATTCTAAAAAGATTTTAACTCTGCTTCCTATAAAGCAACCTTTGTTTTCTTCTTCGCCTTTTTATGCTCTTCTTCATTTTCAGCAGTCTGACCTTCATCGTCAGCTTCAGCCGTTTCCCGCGGCTCTTCGAGAAGTTCTTCAGGCGATTGAACGAGGATATCCCGGTACTTCTTTTGACCGGTACCCGCAGGAATAAGATGTCCCATAATGACGTTCTCTTTTAAGCCGAGAAGATGATCCAGCTTGGCTTCAATGGCCGCATCCGTGAGGACCTTTGTAGTTTCCTGGAACGAAGCCGCAGAAATCCAGCTATCCGTCGTCAGTGACGCCTGCGTGATGCCCAATAAAATCGGCTCCGAAGTCGCCGGCAGGGAATCGCGGGCTTCAATGACTTTCTTGTTCTTTTTCTTCAGATCGATATTTACTTCACGTTCCGTTTTTCGGGATATGACCTGAGCATTTTTGAATTTTGAGTCTCCTTTGCTTGTGACGACGACCTTTTCAAAGAGCGAATCGTTTTCGTCGTGGAGTTTGCTCTTATCAATATGATCGCCTTCCAGATATTTCGTGTCGCCCTGATCGACGATGCGGACTTTTTGCATCATCTGGCGCACGATCACTTCGATATGCTTGTCGTTAATTTTCACGCCCTGCATACGGTAGACTTCCTGAATTTCGTTCACAAGATATTCCTGCACCGCTGTTGTACCTTTAATACGCAGAATATCATGCGGATCGATGGCGCCGGCACACAGCCGTTCGCCTGCACGGATCACATCTCCTTCCTGAATCAAGAGGTGCTTGCCGAGTGGAATCAGGTACGTCCGCTTATCCTGCCCATCGTGACTTTGAACAAAGATTTCCCGCGATCCGCGTTTCGTTTGGCCGATGGAAACAATGCCGTCGATTTCGCCGACAACAGCAGGATCGCTCGGATGACGTGCTTCGAAAAGTTCCGTCACACGCGGCAGGCCGCCCGTAATATCTCGAGTCTTTCCGATATCGCGCGGAATCTTTACGAGTATCGAGCCGGGCTGAATCGTCTCTCCATCGTCGACGCTCAAATGTGCGCGCGTCGGGACCGGGTATGATGCAACTTTTTGGCCCTTTGCATTAATCACGGCTATACTCGGAACAAGCGTTTTGTCACGGCTGTCGATAACAACCTTCTGAATGTGACCCGTTTGCTCGTCCGACTCTTCACGATAGGTGAGATTCTCCTTCATATCGACATACTGCACCGTCCCTCCATGTTCAGAGACGATAACGGCGTTATACGGATCCCACTCATAAATCATTTCGCTCTTGGCCACTTTTGCTCCATCGCGCATCAAGAGCGTCGCGCCGTAAGGCACATCGTACTTTGTGAGAATACGGTTGTCCTGATCCAGTATATTGATCACGCCGCTTCGGCCGGAAACCACCAATCGGTTGTCTCCGCTTTTACCGCTGTCGATAAATTTGACGCCGTCATATTTCAGGTGGCCGTCAAATTTCGATATAATTTGCGACTGCGATGCGATAAGACTTGCCGTTCCGCCCGTGTGGAATGTACGCAGCGTCAACTGAGTGCCCGGCTCGCCGATCGATTGTGCGGCAATAACGCCTACAGCCAATCCGGGACCGACAAGATTTCCGGAAGTTAAATCGCGGCCGTAACATTTTGCGCAGACACCGCGGCGTGAATCGCACGTTAAAACAGAACGGATGAGAACCGTTTCGATTGAAGTTTCTGAAATCCGCGTTGCACTCTCTTCGTCGATCAGTTCGCCCGATGCGACGATCACTTCATTCGTCAGCGGATCGATAACATCCTGCGATGCAACACGGCCGACGATTCTCTCGACCAGCGGTTCCTTAATATCTTCTGCTTCCTTCAAAGCTCCCGTCTCTACTCCCTGAATCGTGCCGCAGTCTATCTCTGCAATAATTGCATCCTGTGCAACGTCGATCAGACGCCGGGTCAAATATCCGGCATCGGCCGTTTTCATAGCGGTGTCCGCCAGACCTTTACGCGCTCCGTGCGTCGAAATAAAGTATTCGAGAATCGACAACCCTTCGCGGAAATTTGCAATGATTGGATTTTCGATCAATTCACCGGTCGCTCCGGAGAGACTCTTCTGGGGCTTTGCCATCAATCCGCGCATGCCTGCAAGCTGGCGGACCTGCTCCTTGGAACCGCGTGCGCCGGAATCGACCATCATATAAAGCGAATTGAAGCCGTCCTTGTCTCTTTGCAAAGCTTCGAACAAGCGGTCTGCAATGCGGCTTGTAACGCGGGTCCAGATATCGATCACCTTATTGTACCGTTCGCCGTTGGTTATAAATCCGCGAAAATACTGGGATTCGACATTTTCAACATCATGCTGAGCTTTTACAACAAGCTCGTTTTTCTCTTTCGGAATAACGACATCGCCGATCGAAACGGAAAGTCCTCCTTTGGTGGCGTAGGTAAAGCCAAGACTTTTCATTTTGTCGAGGAACTGCGCGGTGACAAGATTTCCGCATTGGCGGAAAACAGTTGCAATAATCTGCACCAGCCGTTTTTTATTCAGGAGTTCGTTGACGAACGGAATTTCAGCCGGTACGATCTGGTTAAAAATAACGCGGCCGGTTGTCGTTTCGATAAGCGATTTTCCGATACGGACTTTTATGCGTGCATGCAGTCCGAGTCTCGCCTGGTCGAAAGCAATAACTACTTCATCGGGAGATGAGAAAATTTTCCCTTCACCTGCATCGCCGCTCTTTGATTTGGTCAGGTAGTAACAACCGAGCACCTGATCCTGAGTAGGTGTAACAATCGGCGCGCCGCTTGCAGGAGAAAGTATATTGTGGCTCGAAAGCATAAGCATCCGTGCTTCGAGCTGCGCTTCGTAAGACAGCGGCACGTGCACAGCCATCTGGTCGCCGTCGAAGTCGGCATTGAAAGCCGTACAGACCATCGGATGTATCCGGATAGCCTTGCCTTCGACGAGAACCGGCTGAAATGCCTGAATGCCCAGCCTGTGCAGCGTGGGTGCACGGTTAAGAAGAACCGGATGCCCATCGATGATATTCTCCAAAATATCCCAGACTTCGGGTCCTTTTTTATCGACCAATTTTTTCGCACTCTTGACGGTTTTCACCAAACCGCGTTCAATCAGTTTGCGGATAATATGCGGCTTGAACAATTCCACCGCCATGTCCTTTGGCAAACCGCATTGATGAAGCTGTAATTCCGGACCCACAACAATCACCGAACGGCCGGAGTAATCGACACGCTTGCCGAGAAGATTCTGACGGAAGCGGCCTTGCTTTCCTTTGAGCATATCGGAAAGGGATTTCAATGCGCGGTTGTTATCGGAACGAACTGCATTGACGCGCCGCGAATTATCAAACAGCGAATCGACCGCTTCCTGCAGCATTCGTTTTTCATTGCGCAGAATTACTTCCGGCGCTTTAATTTCAATCAGCCGTTTTAATCGGTTGTTGCGGATAATCACACGGCGATACAAATCGTTTAAATCCGAAGTGGCAAAACGCCCGCCTTCCAGCGGAACCAGCGGACGCAATTCCGGCGGAATAATCGGAACAACATCCATTACCATCCATTCCGGTTTGTTTTGGACTCCTTCCGCAGGATTGCGGAACGATTCGACAACACGCAGCCGTTTCAACGCATCCTGTTTCTTCTGCACCGATGTTTCCACGGCAAGCTGGGCGCGAAGTTCGTCTGCCAGATTGTCTACATTGACCCGTCTGAGCAATTCCTTAATCGCATCGCCGCCCATTCTGGCGATAAACTTTTTCGGATTATCGTCTTCAAGCTCCTGATTTTCCGGCGGAAGCGATTCCAGGATTTCAAGAAATTGATCTTCCGAAATCAAGTCGAGCTTCTGCAGTCCTGTCGTTCCCGGATTTACGACGACATATGCTTCGTAATAAATGATCTTTTCCAATTCTTTCCCGGCGATGCCGAGAATGGTTCCGATCTTGCTCGGGACAGAACGGAAATACCAGATATGGACAACCGGAACCGCGAGTGAGATATGTCCCATGCGTTCACGCCGGACGCTTTTCTGGGTCACCTCGACGCCGCAGCGGTCGCACGTAATTCCTTTATAGCGGATGCGTTTATACTTACCGCAATGGCATTCCCAATCGCGAACGGGGCCGAAAATTTTCTCGCAGAACAAACCGTCTTTTTCCGGACGGAACGATCTGTAATTAATCGTTTCAGGCTTCGTGACTTCGCCGTGCGATCTGCTCAGGATCATATCCGGCGATGCAAGACTGATCGTTATTTTTGAAAAATTCTTCTTTGCTGTTTCTTGCGATACAAAAGGCATAATGCCTCCATTTATTCCATCATAAAATTATTCATACGGTGATAAGAGACCCTCGGCCGCTCATCATTCAATCTTCACTTCCAATCCGAGGCCCTGAAGTTCCCGCACGAGGACATTAAAGGACTCCGGAATATTCGGCTCGGGCAAATTCTCGCCCTTCACGATAGCTTCATAGACCTTTGCACGGCCGAGAACATCGTCCGATTTGACAGTGATGATTTCCTGAAGAACATGCGACGCGCCGTATCCTTCGAGCGCCCACACTTCCATTTCTCCGAAACGCTGGCCGCCGAATTGCGCCTTGCCTCCGAGAGGCTGCTGCGTAATGAGCGAATACGGTCCGATTGAACGTGCATGAATTTTATCGTCGACCATATGCGAAAGCTTCATCATATAGATATAGCCGACTGAAACTTCCTGGTCGAACAGCTCGCCCGTGCGGCCATCGACCAGCGTCGATTTGGACGCATTATCCAATCCGGCTTTTTCCAGATATTCCTGAACCTCTTCCCATTTTGCACCGTCGAAAATCGGGGAAGCGAATTTTAGGCCGAGTTCATGGCCTGCCCATCCCAGCGCCACTTCGAACAATTGCCCGAGGTTCATACGCGAAGGAACGCCGAGGGGATTGAGAACGATATCGACCGGGCGTCCGCTGGGCAAGAACGGCATATCTTCCACCGGAACGATCGTGGAAACAACGCCTTTATTGCCATGCCGTCCGGCCATTTTGTCGCCGACCTGTAATTTTCGTTTTTTGGCGACATAAACTTTTGCCAGCTGCACGATACCAGGAGCCAGTTCATCGCCCAGCTGAACCTTGTTCTTTTCGTGGCGGTACATCTCTTCGATTTCAGTTTGTTTCTGCTTGTAATTTTCAAAAATACGAACGACGATATTATGCCTGCGTTTCTCGTCGATCCATTCCTGCGAATAATCCAGTTTACTGAGGTCGGTCATCTGCTGGAACGTATCTTCTTTAAACGTCACGCCTGAACGAATGACGACTGTTCCGTCGGTATCGCGGATACCGATAGATTTCTCGCCGGCAAGAACCTGATCCAGTTTCCGTCCGAGTTTATCATGCAGCTCGTTCAGATCTTTGCGATTCGCACGATCGAGAGCTTCGAGTTTCTTTTTATCCTCTTTCTTGCTCTCCGTATCTTTCTTTTTGCGGCTGAACAATTTTGTCGAGATGACGATTCCCTTCATACCGGGAGGCGCCTTTAAGGAGGCATCTTTGACATCGCCGGCTTTTTCGCCGAAGATAGCTTTCAATAATTTTTCTTCCGGCGTCGGATCTGTTTCGCCTTTCGGCGTAATTTTTCCGATAAGAATATCGCCTTCGTTCACTTCCGCACCGATTCGAATGATGCCGTTTTCATCGAGATCTTTTGTCGCTTCCTCGCTGACATTCGGAATTTCGCGCGTCAGTTCTTCTTCGCCGCGTTTCGTATCCCTCACCTGCAGTTCGAATTCTTCGATATGAACGGAAGTAAATACATCTTCCGCAACGATCCGTTCGCTGATGATAATAGCATCTTCAAAGTTGTACCCGCGCCACGGCATGAATGCCACAAGGACATTGCGGCCCAGAGCGAGTTCGCCGATCTCTGTTGCACAGCCGTCGGCAAGCACTTCTCCTTTTTTAAAACGGTAGCCTTCATGAACCACCGGCTTTTGATTGATACAAGTATCCTGATTTGTGCGGAGGAATTTTGTCAGTTTATATTCGACACGGCGCTTATCGTCGAAACTGACGATAGCCTCCGTGCTGTTTTCATCGATTTCATAGAGAACGACAATGCCGTCGCCATTCACACTTTCAACGACGCCGTTGCGTTCGGCAACGATAATAGAACGAGAATCGCGCGCAATTTTTTCCTCCAGACCGGTTCCAACAATCGGCGATTCCGGGCAGAGCAGCGGAACAGCCTGGCGCTGCATATTCGATCCCATCAAAGCACGGTTTGCATCATCATGCTCGAGGAACGGAATCAATGCCGCTGCCGCGCTGACAATCTGATTCGGCGCAACGTCCATATATTGAATCTTGATCGGTTCCACAACCGGATAATCGCTCTGGAAACGGGCTTTGACGCGTTCTTCAAGGAACTTGCCCTTCTCGTCGATCGGCGTGTTTGCCTGCGCAATCGTCACTTCATCTTCCCGTTCTGCAGTGAGGAATTCCACTTCTTCGATAATTTTGCCGTTCTTCACTTTGCGGTACGGCGTTTCGATAAATCCGAAATCGTTAATGCGCGCGTGAATACACAACGATGAAATAAGACCGATATTCGGTCCTTCCGGCGTTTCAATAGGACAGAGACGGCCGTAGTGCGTATAATGAACGTCGCGGACTTCAAAGCCGGCGCGCTCGCGTGTTAAACCGCCGGGTCCGAGAGCCGAAACACGCCGCTTGTGCGTCATTTCGGAGAGCGGATTTGTCTGATCAAGAAATTGTGATAATTGATTCGTTCCGAAAAACGCATTGATCACGCTTGTGATCGTGCGCGCATTCACCAAATCCTGCGGCGCAATCGTTTCCGCATCGCGCAGATTCATGCGTTCCCGTATGGTGCGCGTCATACGGGACAGACCGATATTGAATTGCTGAGCCAGCTGTTCTCCGACGGTTCGCACGCGGCGATTGCCTAAGGTGATCGATATCATCGACGTTCCGTTTTCCCTGCTGCAAATCGATGAGATACTTAACGATTGCAACGATATCTTCCTTTGTCAGCGTCGTCACATTTTCCGCGATTTCCAGATTCAATTTAATGTTCATGCGATGCCGTCCGACATCGCCGAGATCGTACCGTTTCGGATTGAAGAACAGCCGGTCGATAAGATTCTTTGCCGTATCCAGGTCGGGCGCTTCGCCGGAACGCAGCTGCTGATAAATCGTTTCCAGCGCATCTTCGGAGGAACGTGCCGAATCTTTCAGTATCGTATTGGCAATAACCGATCCGGAGGTCGCTTCCTCCGATTTCAATAAGCGGATTTTCTTGATCGAAGCTTTCTTGATCTGCTTGATATGCTCTTCGGTCAGTTTCGCATCTTTGGTGATAAAAATTTCACCCGTCTTTTTATCGAACACATCGCTGCAGACTTTCCGGTCGACATACTCTTTCAGATCGACCTTCGCGACATCGATCTTCTTCGACAAGATTGAACAGATCGAGAATTTCGTCGTCGGAAGAATATCCGAGCGCGCGCAGCAACGTTGTTACGGGGAATTTCTTTTTACGGTCGATGTACGCATACATCACGTTATTGATGTCGGTGGCAAATTCCACCCACGAACCGCGGAACGGAATAATGCGAGCCGAGTACATCATCGTTCCGTTCGGGTGAACGGATTCGCCGAAAAAGACGCCCGGCGAACGATGCAGCTGGCTGACAACAACGCGTTCGGCGCCGTTGATGATAAACGTGCCGCGATACGTCATGGCAGGAAGATTCCCGAGGTATACTTCCTGCTCGATCGTATCCGTAAAATCTTTTCCGCCTTCTTTTTTTGCAGAGAGCCGGAGCTTTGCCTTAAGCGGAACGGCATATGTCAGCCCGCGCTCCTGGCATTCGACTACAGAGTACTTCGGTTTTTCAACATAGTACTCTAAAAATTCAAGCAAGAAATTTTCCCGGGCGTCCATAATCGGGAAATTCATTTCAAACACCTGCTGCAAACCGAGCTTTCTTGCGCCGATGCGGCGGCACATCCGCCTGTAAAAAATTGCTGAACGAATCGATTTGGACGTTTAGCAGGTCGGGAGTTTCTATCACCGATGGGATTCGTGCGAACGACACGCGTTCGCTTCTTCCGTTGGATTGGCTCTTCAACGTCACCACTCCTTTTATGTTGTGTTGTATAAATCGTCCCGGTTTACAACAACCGGGAAAATTCGTTAAAATGCTGAATTTTGATGCAGCGCTCTCATCGCAGAGAAGCTGCATAGAGACGGCTGAAGCCGATTGTTTTAAAATCCTTACGGATAAAAACCATCGGCTTTGCCCTCTTCACTCTTTCCCATGAGGCTGTCCACTATCGACTAAAAATGACAAACAGGAATGTTTATCCTGCGATGATTCTTTCTTTTGGACAACCCCGAGCACCCGCACGCGTTACTTCAATTCAACTGTCGCGCCGGCTTCTTCAAGTTCTTTTTTCAGCTTTTCAGCTTCGTCTTTCGATACGCTTTCTTTCACAGCTTTCGGTGCGCCGTCAACAAGGTCCTTTGCTTCTTTCAAGCCAAGACCCGTCGCAGCGCGAACGACTTTGATGACATTGATCTTTTGCGCTCCTGCGGCTTTCAATTCGACCGTAAACTCGGTCTTTTCCTCTACAACCGGGGCGACAGGGGCGACAGCGGCGGCACCGACCATCATCGGGGCAGCAGCGGTAACACCGAACTTGTCTTCGAGAGCCTTCTTTAATTCAACGGCTTCGAGCAGTGTAAGTTTCTCGATTTTTTCGACTATTTCAGCAACGACTGACATTGTTATTTCTCCTTAATAAATTAAATTCACTATTCTTGAGTTATGCGGCTTTTTTCTTCTCGATAGCATCGAGCACATAGACGAGATCGCGTCCGACCGCGTTGACGGCTCCAACGACGCCGGAAATAGGAGCCTGTAAACTTCCGAGAATTGCCGCAATAAGTTCTTTTCGCGTCGGCATGCCGGCAAGCTCTCCGAGCTTCGAACCGTCATAGATTTGTTTTTCTATGACGGCGACTTTCAGATGAAACTTGCCTGCTTTCTCGGAAAACTTCTTGATGATCTTTGCAGGCGCGGATGGATCGTCGTACGTATAGGCGACGCCAGTCGGGCCTGCGAGTTTTTCGAATACGCGATCATAACCGGTCAGTTGTTCCAGAGCTTTGCGCACGAGCGTATTCTTCACAACGGTATATTCGACACCGCTTTTCCGGAATTCACGGCGCAGATCCGTCTCCTCTGCCACCGTCAACTTCGAAAAATCTGCGAAGTATACTGCAACCGCGCGCGAGGTCTTTTCTGCAACCTCTGCGATGATCGCTTCTTTTTCACTTCGTTTCATAGTTTCCCTTTTCCAATTTGTCTGCTTGTTGAATGAGAAGCCCTCCCGGTCTACCGGGAAGGCATTCAACAGGTCAAGAGACAATGAGTGCGTAATTTCTTTTATCGTCCTACAAGTTCGGCACGGTCGATATGCACGCCTGGACCCATCGTGGTCGAAATAGCAATGCTCTTAACATACTGACCCTTTGCCGTTGCGGGCTTTAAACGTATAATTGTTCCGAGGAATGTATTGATATTATCGACGAGCTTTTCTTTCTCAAAACTCGCTTTGCCGACTGTCGCATGCACAATGCCGTCTTTATCGACGCGAAATTCGATCTTACCCGCCTTCACTTCTTTGACGGCTTTGGCGACATCCGGCGTTACTGTGCCGCTCTTTGGATTCGGCATCAATCCGCGGGGACCGAGAATTTTTCCGAGCTTTCCAAGATCGCCCATGACATCGGGGGATGCAATAATGACATCGACATCCGACCAGCCCTGCTGTATCTTTTCCAGATAATCTTTAAAGCCGACATGATCCGCGCCTGCCGCTTTGGCTTCTTCATCCTTCGGCGGTTTGGCAATAACCAGAACGCGCACCTCTTTCCCGATACCGTGCGGCAGAGCGACTGTTCCGCGTATCGCCTGATCCGCTTTTTTAGGATCGACGCCGAGGCGCACGGCAATATCCACAGCTTCTGCGAATTTGGCGCTTGCCGTCTGCTTCACGATTTCGACAGCATCGGCAATCGTGTAATCTTTCGGTTGAACTTTGGCTGCAACAGCCCTAAAACGTTTGCTTTGTTTTTTCATGCTTTCGACTCCACACTTTTTATCCTTCAACGGTAATGCCCATGCTGCGCGCTGTTCCCGCAACCATGCTCATTGCCGTGTCTATCGTTGCCGCATTGAGATCGGGCATTTTCAATTCAGCTATCTCTCGCACCTGCTTCTTTGAAACCTTGCCGATCTTATTGCGATTCGGTTCACCGGATCCTTTTTCAAGTTTTGCCGCTTTCAGGAGCAGAACGGCTGCCGGGGGTGTTTTTGTAATAAATGTAAACGACTTATCGCTGAAAACCGTAATAATGACCGGAATAATCAGCCCTTGCTGTTCCTTTGTGCGCGCATTGAATTGCTTGCAGAACTCCATAATATTGACGCCTTTTTGGCCGAGAGCAGGACCGACCGGCGGCGCGGGATTCGCCGCACCAGCAGGAATCTGCAATTTAATATAACCAGTTATTTTCTTTGCCATTCTCTACCTCTTGATCAATCGAATAGTTTATTTTTCCAATTCCACCTGCGAGAAATCGAGCTCGACAGGTGTTTTTCGTCCAAAGATACTGACCATGACTTTCACTTTGAGTTTTTCCGAATTGACTTCCTGAATAAAGCCGTTGAAATTATTAAACGGTCCTTCCGTCACTTTTACTGCATCGCCGATATGGAACGGGATATCGAAAATTTCCCGCGCTTCTTCTTTTTGTTCCATCTTTCCGATCAGGCGGCGAACTTCTTCGGGATGCAGCGGAGCGGGATTGTTCTTGTCCGGCACAAACCCCATTACGGAAGGGCATTCGAGTATCAAATGCGTCGATTCTTTATCGAGCACCGCTTCGACGAGCACATATCCGGGAAAGAAATTCTTCACACGGGACTTCTTTTTCCCGTCTTTGATTTCAAAAACTTTTTCCGATGGAATCATCACGCTGCTTATTTTTTCCTGCAATGCAACACGGGCGATTTCGGCATCAAGATAGGTCTTTACTTTTGTTTCATGACCTGAATATGTTCGAACAACGTACCAGCGTTTATTCAATGTTCTTCTCGCTTCTTAAAGAATTGCTTTGAGCATTTCACTGACCGCGAAATCGACGGTCCATGCAAATGCGGCAATGACAAGCGTAATAATAATGACAATCTTTGTCGATTCCGTCAGCTCTTCTTTTGATGGCCAAGTCACTTTCTCCATTTCTTTCCGAATATCAACGAAAGAAATTGACGATTTTTTCTTTCATAAGTCTTTGTTACTCCTCTTGAATTTCCATCATTTGTTCCAATCTCTGCCGCACGTGAGGAGGGAGTCGAACCCCCAACCTGCGGTTTTGGAGACCGCTGCTCTGCCAATTGAGCTACTCACGTATGAATCGCTCGCAATATAACAATGAGCGACGACTTACTTCGTCTCCTTGTGAGAGGTTCGCTTGTTGCACCATGGACAGAATTTTTTATATTCGACTCGTCCGGTTTGTTTTTTCTTATTCTTCGTGGTCGAATAATTCCGGCGTTTGCACGCCGTGCATTCAAGTGTAATAATATCGCGCACGTTTTATTCCTTATGTACAATTGCACAATTCTAAATTCACATCAAACCTGGCGCCTGCTGCATCTCAGAGCTTGCGATCGGGATTGAACCGATGACCTCTTCCTTACCAAGGAAGTGCTCTACCAACTGAGCTACGCAAGCGATCGACCCGTCCTTCCTCGATGAACAATTTTCTCAGACCCGCTTGTTCCTGCTTCGCTCGAGCGGGAGACGGGACTCGAACCCGCGACCAACAGCTTGGAAGGCTGTGACTCTACCAACTGAGTTACTCCCGCAATTAAATTAAGAATGAAGATCTAAGAATGAAGAATGCTAATCTAAAATCGCTTTTCATTTTTTTATTCTGCATTCTTAAATCTGCAATCTGAATTCTTCCGTGGGTAGGGAAGGATTCGAACCTCCGAAGGCATAAGCCGTCAGATTTACAGTCTGATGCGTTTAACCGCTTCGCTACCTACCCGCATTCTTACGCTTGAGCTGGCTATCGGACTCGAACCGATGACCTGCTGATTACAAATCAGCTGCTCTACCAGCTGAGCTACGCCAGCATTGTATAATTATTTTCAAATAACAAATGCGTCCCTGCTCTCCTCTTTCGAAAAACAGAACTCCTTAGCACCGCCTTTGCGCTTTATCATTTGCTCCGTACATCAAGTTTGCAGCCGCATGACGGTACAACACGCCAAAGCATTCCTTGCGGCGATTCGTAATCCATACGGAACCGCTGTTATTGCCGACCTCGACTTTGTGGAAAAATCGCCAAGCCCGCGGAATGCAGAGCTTTAAATATAGAAAAAATTTGCAAATAGTCAATGGATGAAAAACGATTTTTTTGAACACCCAAAACCATCTTTTCAACAATTCATGAGGATCTTTTAACAAAACATCTCTATTTTTAAGACGAAATCAACGTATAAAGGGTTCCGTCTGCGGGTGGAGCTTAAGCCATCGAACCGTTCCGTAATACATCAACGACCTATATTCCTCAAAATCCTTAACAATGATGTCGTCAGGGTTCCATGGACGAATCGGGGCCGTCATATGGGCTATATTGCACACTCTCCCGAGGCAAACTCAGCTGCATCAAGCATACCATACGGCATAGATTGAACCGAAGCGGGAAAATCCGCTCCAATACGGCCATCGATGAATACGAGGATGATCCGGCAGCGATTTGAAAACGAAATCACTGAGCATTTCCTTCCAACGCTCTTGAATGACGGCCGGATCGAACGGCCGATCATGTTCGAATTTATCCAGTTCGATAAGAAACGCATCGATACTGGGACGACATCGATCCAGCAGCCATGGACATGTTCGCTGCATCTGTATATAATACCATGAACGATTCTTGAGCAATTGATAATCAAGAATCGTTACATCGGGCCGTTGCTGTTCGATATATCGATAATAAATCGAAGGGGACACAAAATAATCCCAAAGACCCGAGAACACAAGCGCGTGAGGAGGAAGACTTCTCATGATCGATTGCGTAAAATCATCCGGCAAAAAATTGCCGCTTTGATCGACACGAGAATAGTTGTGCTGCACCTGCGCTGCCGGGAAGACCATCAAAAGTAATCCTGCAGCAGACGGCTTCCAGCCGCGCTTCTGAATAAGCCAGCCGGCCGCAACAAAAGACCGATCGCACAAAATAAGCCAAGCGCAAAAAACGAAAGTAAGAAATAGGAGTCAATGTCAAAGATATCGTAATTGACTGCATATGCAAAGTTGCCGAGTATCAGCAGAATCAAGAAAATAAAAAACTTACGGCGGCTTCGAAACAGAGCTGCCGCACCGAGAAAAATAAAAGGCATAAGTATCCAATGGAACTCATTCGGCAGGTCGTTTACATACCATGCAAACTGTTTCTCCGCGACTTCCAATCCTTTAAACATCCAGACACGAAACTGCCTTCCGCTGACATGCCAGAACAACCGCTCGAACGTTGCCGGATGTCCCCAGTCCATCAAGGGAAAATGAGAAGCGCGCACGAGGAAGATACGAAATAGATCGACAGACCCAGCAGAAAGAAGAACACGACAAGAGCCCGATTTTTTCAAAAAGTCCGGCCGCATTTCAACATTGGCAAAGAAATAATAAGCGACACCGGGGAGGAGCAAAAGTCGTCATATGGTTCCCAAAACTCAAGCCCGTGAGAAACGCACAAAGCATCAGCCATCGAGAGGCAGACAAGTTGTCCTGTGTATGGATTCCCCGGATCAAAGTATAACATATGAGATTTAGAAAAACCGTATGCAGCGCATAGACTTCGATGGCTGTGGACTGAGACCATACCGTCGAAGCAAACCCATAGACAAGCGCCGCACAAAGGGCTGCACTTGCTCGACCCTCGCGTCGACTTGTTTTTTTGCCCCTGACAAATGAAAATAATTGCCGTGTTGTAAAATAAAAAATCGACACGGCAAGAGAAACAAGCAAAGCATTATATATATTGACCCGCACAATAACGCGGGCCGGAATTGGAATGGAGACCATCAACCGTCCCAGCACCGCAAAAAATGGATATCCGGTCGGATGACCGATGCCCAATGTAGCAAGCACTGAAGAAAGTTCGCCGGAGTCGGTAAAGCCGACCGTCGGACACATTGTTTTCAAATAGACAAAAGCCGTTACAGCAAAAAGAAAAACAACCGATGCTGCATCGACTGGAGATGATTTTTTTTATCACTTCTTTCGCCTTCCTATTCTTTGCGTAACTTCATTTATATAATATGAAAAAAATGACAAAAATTCATCGGCATTGAAATTATAAAATTGAAGTGCGAATCTGCACCCCTTCATTTCATCCCTCTCCAATATCTGTTCTCTTGCATCATCGGAAACCAAACTTGACGGCAGGTCTCAAACATGCCGGATTATATTGATATAAATATCAGGAAAACATTGTTTTTCCGCCATTGATTGAGTATTTTTAACGAAGAAAAAAGATTGTTGCCGATTGAACAAGTCCATTACAGATAGATGAGAATCTTTTCATTGTTCAATATTTCGGACGGGATACTCGCTTCAACAAACAGATCTCCCAGTTTCCCGCTCAATAATATGGAATAAAGAAAGCAGCTGCAGAGCATGGTTCAACATCTCGGAATTGTCGGCGCAGGTCAATTAGGAACAGCACTTGCAAAGCTGGCGATACTCAACAACATTGAAATACATATCTATGATATCAATGAAACACTTCTCGGCGGTCGATAGAACGGATCAAAGCCGATTTTCGGCAGGCCGTTCAGCAAAACGTCCTTTCTTCGGAACAATCTCTTACCGCGCTTGAACGGCTAAAAACACGCACCAACCTGCCCGATCTCGGCCATTGCGATATTATTATAGAAGCTGTCGTGGAAGATGTCCGCGTTAAAAAAGATCTTTTCAAGCACCTCGACGCAGACAGCAAGCCCACGACGATACTTGCAACGACTTCGCCTTCCCTGCTTGTTTCATCGATCGGCTCAGCGGCTCGAAATACGGAAAGAATCATCGGTTTCCATTTCTTCGGGAATGCGGCTTCCTCAGAACTTGTCGAGATCATTCCCAATATCAATACTCCGACCGGCATCATCAACGATGCTGCCGGGATGATACGCATGATCGGGAAAGCGCCAATCATCGTCAAAGATGTCCCCGGCGCGATTGTCGAGCGGATATCGCATGTTATCTTCAATGAAGCCCTGTTCCTTTCAACAGATCAAACCGCCGTCGAAAGCCAAATAGACAATCTTGTCCGCCAGAACCTGGGACTGACTCTCGGTCCGTTTCAAAAAATGGATGCTGTCGGAATCGATACCGTCCTCGCAATCGGAGAATCGATCTTTGAGCAGAGTAACGGCGACTCCCGTTTTCGGCCGTCAGGCATTATCCGTCAAATGGTCGAGGCAGGATTGACCGGGCAGAAAAACGGTAAAGGATTTTATCGATACGGCGACAACCAGTAATATTATTCCATGGAAGCAATCCGTTGAAAACAAAATCGAAAAAAATAAGAACAAAAAAAACAGAGAAGATAGAACCGCACAGCCGGACATCGGCGCCCGATGTTTTGCACGTGCAGAAACCGGAAAAGCCCCTCGTCGTCATTCTCGGCGAATCACCGATGGTCGAAGTGTTCGCAGAACTTTGCTCTGCTCACGGATACCGGGTTGCTGCGGTCTTGAACGATGCTTCAAGAGACGCAAATTTTTCATCCCCGGGTATCGCTCCTGTCCGGGAAATTCCCGCTCATGCATCTGCCGCCGTTGAACTTACGAATCTCGATCTTGAACAGAAGAAAAAAAACCTCGAACGGCTGAGCAAAGCCGGATCTTCCGACATGCCGATTCTCAGTTCATCGATTACGGTTACGGCAACCGAACAAAGCCTCTGGATAGAACATCGTCACCGTCTCCTCGGCATTGCCGCATTCCCTGCGCTTCTTGCAAAGCCACTCATCGAAGTCGCGCCGACGATTTATTCGCCGAAGGAAACGCTCGAAGCAGCAGCCTATTTTTTCCAAACGCTCGGAATCGGAACCGAGATCGTGCAGGATCGGATCGGCATGGTGCTTCCCCGCATCCTCTGCCGGCTGATAAACGAAGCGATGTTTGCAGTCATGCAAGACCATGCGGCGCCGCAGGATATAGATAAAGCGGTTCAGATCGGCATCGGGCTGCCTCTCGGACCGATCGCATGAGCAGAGAGAATCGGCTGGCCTCAAGTCTATGCGGTACTTGAGCGCAATCTATAACGATACACACGAGGAACGATACCGTCCGGCTCCGCTGTTAAAACAGATGGCGGTAACAGGAAATTGGTGGAACAAACAAACATAGAAACAATATTATCGGATACCAATGAAGCTCAAAATACTTTATATCGGCTTGGCTGCATGTACATCCATGCTGAGCGCACAACCAAAACTGGCTCTCGATAAAAACGATATCGATCTCGGAATATTTTACAGCGGCGAAGTCCGGCAGGGAACGATTCGCATATCCAATATCGGCACAGATACCTTGAAAATATTTTCCGTGCACCCGACATGCGGCTGCACGACGGTCAAGCAGCCGAAAGAATATCTCCTGCCGAATCAATCCGATGAGATTGTAGTGGAATATAACTCCACCGGCTCCAGCGGATCCGTCCATAAACGTGTGATTATTTCGACCAACGATCCGTCTTCTCCTTCTGTCGACGTCAAACTTCACGGCGAAGCGCGGGTAGACATGGAACAAGACAGATCCGAATATGTGGTTCGGAGAAATTTACATGGATTCGACATTCAGCAGCACATTGGTCTTTCGAAACAAGTCCGGCACATCCCTGACCGTTAAAACCGTTACCAGCTCAAGTCCGGACATTCATATTCAATGGGAAAAAGCGACTTTAAAACCGGATGAAACAATATCCATTAAGATCGACTTTAAACCCAAGGCCAAGTTTCAACGCCGAAACATTTTGGCTGGAAACCGACAGCAAGCACCAGCCGCGTATCGAGTCCAGAATATCGTACTTTGGCAAAAGCAGGTGACCGGCATGATCAAACGAACAATGAAAGAAATTTCCATTCTTTTCAGCTGCGCCCTTCTTCTTTCCACGGCTTATGCGCTCGTAAGCAGGCAGGGCATCTTTGCACCGGGCGCCCTTACTCACAAGAACATTTCGGCAAAAAATCTTGAAATGATTACGCTGTCGGATGCTAAAGACCTTTTTGAAAGCGGAACAGCGCTCTTTATCGATTCGCGTCATGAATATGATTATAAGCAAGGGGCTGTTCGCGGCGCCGTGAATCTGCCTCTGAGCGATTTCGATGCCCGCCATTCGATTCTCGAGAACATTCCAAAAGATAAAAAAATTGTCGTTTACTGCAACGGCGAGCAGTGCAATTCGAGCATAGAACTTGCTGCCAAATTAGCTGAAAGAGGATTTACGAATGTGAATATTTTTTTCGGAGGCTGGCAGGAATGGTCGTCGGCAGGCCTGCCTGTGAGCAAATGATTTCTCTTTTGAAAAACGCACTTTTTCTTTTAATTCTGCGGCTCCTTATCGGCGGCATTTTTACCGTTGCCGGACTGGAGAAAATCGGCAGCATTGCGGCATTTGAACAAGCCATCCTTCATTATCAATTGAGCGGCCCGGCCATAAGTCACGCTTATAGCAATGATTCTCCCCTGGCTGGAAATCGTCTGCGGACTCGGACTTATTCTGGGTATCTTTTCCCGATCGTCGGCATTTGTTCTCGCAGCGCTCCTGATTTGTTTTACCGCCGCCGTTTTTTCCGCAATGGCCCGCGGGCTCGACATCTCATGCGGATGCTTTTCGCAGGACCCTAACACGGAAAAAATCGGCTGGCTGAAAATTATTGAAAACTGTGTACTCCTCCTGCTCATCGCTCCGCATTTCTTCTTCGATGGAGAAACTCATACGATAAAGGATTTCCTGCATCCATCGACGTGGAGGAAAAAAGCATCTCCTTAAACAGATAATCTTTGTATGCATGACGTCACATTCGATATCGACGACACTCTTCGCTTAAAAGTGCTGGGACAAAGCGACGCACCGGGACTCTTTGCCCTCATCGATGCGAACCGCAGCTTCCTCCGGCAATGGCTCCCGTGGATCGATGCCAACGCATCGATGAACGAAAGTATAAGTTTTATACAGTCTGCAGAACTCCAGCAAAAGGAAAATTTAAGTTTCCAATGCGGCATCTACCATCATAACGCACTGGCCGGGGTCGTCGGATTCCATAGAATCGACTGGATAAACCGCATCGCGGAAATAGGTTATTGGCTCGGAGACGAATATCAGGGGAAAGGCATCATGACGAAATCCTGCAGGACACTTGTGAATTATGCCTTTTTAAATTTCGGCTTGAATCGCGTCCAGATTCGATGTGCAAGCAAAAACTATCGAAGTCAGGCTGTCATTCAGCGGCTTGGATTTTTTGAAGAAGGGCTGCTCCGCCAGGCAGAGTTTCTCTACGACCACTACGTTGACCTGATCGTTTATGGAATGACTGCCGATCGATGGAAATCGATGTATCAATCCCGGCTGAAAATATAGCCGTGGAATGACTGCGGGCCGTTAGAAAGGGGGCAATCTGGGTAGTGGTGCATTATGAATTGGGGGAAGATTGTCGGCCATTCTTGCTTAGTGGGATTATACTTAGCCGCACTAATTAGCGTCATTATGATATTTCAAAATATATGTTTTATTTGTGACAGGATCGAGATAAGCCCCCGCCCGCGTGTAGTGGGACACATGAAAGACATCTTCATAGATGATATTCAAAAAGAGAAACAAGCTATCTTTCCCTGTTTTAATAGAAACATAATCCTTGAAGCTGATTGGCGAGTCTACCGAACGTCGTTTTTAATGGTAGCATCTCCAATGATATTACCAATATCGGGGGTTTGCCGATCAATGGCGGGTATCCAAAAATCCTTATTGAGACCTGCCAAACCAAAAACATTTGGATGCCTGACTTTATAAGCAGGAGTTTTGCCGATGTTTTTGACTTCCCATCTTGCATGAGGTGGCTTTCCGATTATTGGCGTATCTATCTCACAGGCCAGAACCAAGTAAGCCCTATTTTCTACATGAGCAGCATCTACAAACGCGGAATACTGAAAATAAATAATAGTCAGCAAAATGAGAGTGAATGCCGCGATGAATATAGTTGCAATAGTCATAATCTTGTCGGTTTTTTTACATTCGCTCCATTTTTTCCCGCTAAGTATGCCTTGTTGGGATTGTTTGGTTGGTGTGTTGGCTGTTGTTTCATTGCAATAGGATTGTTCGGCTTGATTTTGAGGGATTGTTTTTATTGGCGAACCATCTTTCTTTCGCTTGTAGGAGTTTGTTTTATTTTTCTCGGAGGCCATTTTATTTTTTATCTATATCTTTGGAAATCATTGTAATCTATATATAATCTTTTATTGTCATGAATATGCTTAGAATGAGATTGTAATCCAAAAATCATATCTGGAATTGGATGGAGTTCTTAGGTATGCAGAAAAGCGAGCAAAAAGCGGTATAAATGTTGTTGGCAACTGTTTTATTTTGCATGAAACAGTTTTATGCAACTTTTCCCTTGACACATACGCTAAATATCTGTAGTTTTACAGCGTAACTAATCCGCTAACGCCGGTAGGCCGGCAAAGAACCCCCCGTGCATTTTGTATGAGGGGTTCACTATTTTTAGGGGACAATTACATGGATGTGGCCATATTATTAGACGGAGACTTTACCAGACGACTTGTCGAGCGAAAAATTAAACATTCCCCGTCTGTTGCTGAAATAAAAGGTTTTTGCATAAGCGTTTTAATCCCACAAGAGATTCTCTGTAAAACCTATTATTATGATTGCCCCCCATTTGGTGAAAAAAAAATTCTGCCTATTTCTCAGACGATCAAAGATTTTGGTATTAGCCATGTTCATCAACAGGCCACAATTTTCCAGACCGATCTTAAACAAAACCCTTTTTTCGTTTACAGGCAGGGGCATCTGTCGTTTGATGGTTGGGCGTTACATCCAACATCAATTGTTAGTCTTATAAAAACCCCCAGAACATTGACAGATTCAGACTTTAAGCCCGTTTTGAGGCAAAAACAAGTAGATATGAAGATTGGTCTTGATGTCGCCAAATTGTCTATAAAGCAATCTGTCGGACGAATTCTTTTGGCAACTTCAGATGCCGACTTTATACCAGCAATAAATTATGCTAAATCCTGCCAACTTGAAGTGGTTTTAATCTCAGACATATTCTCCGTTAGAAAAACAAAGGCATCTCTATTGCAAGCATTTTCATCTCATAGAATCGTATAAGTATAAAACACATCCACTTCAATTAGTTCCCCCTCTCACGGATTCAACTGATTATTAAATTCAAAATGCACCACTACCGCAATCTGCGAACCCTTTTCTTTTTCAAAGCGAATTCCTATCTTTAAAGAATAGCTCTCTCATAATTTTCGGGGTCTTCATGCAAGGATCTATTAATTTTATATTCCATTTGTTCGGATTCGGATTATTAATAACGACACTCATCGGCGGCCTCATGCTGGAGTTTCAATTCCGGAAGGAACGGGAAATCAAGCAGAAGCTCTTTGTCATTTCTCTCGCAAAAAGATTCGGCCTCCTTTCTCCGTTTGTTTCCCTTCTTATGCTGGCTACAGGAATCGGAAATATGTTTAACATGTACGGACACTCATTTCATTTCGAAGCCATGCCTGCATGGCTTACGGCAAAAATTATTTTCTTTGCCGTGCTTCTGGTCAACGGAGCTGTTCTGGGTCCCGTTCTCAGCAGAAAACGGTCGGCATTTTTAAAAACCATCGAAGAGAATATTTTTTCAGAAAAAATCGGTTCTACTTTAAAAACATTCAACAAAAACATATCCTTTTTTTACGCCGTGCAAATGCTTCTTGTTATCATTATCCTCTTCCTTTCCGTCTTTGGAACCGGAAAACATCCCGGAGCATTTTAATGAAAACCCTGCGGCCTCTCTCCCGCGCCGTCGTCCTCCTGCTTTTCCTCTTCCTCGGGCAGATTTCCGCACAGGACTTATGGCACGGATCTCTTACGGCAGCATGCGGGCAGCAAATTCCATTCCGTCTCTTTCTCAACCTGAGGACACAACCGCCGCAGGGATACTTTCTCAATGGCAGCGAGCAAACGAAAATTCCGGAAATTTATTTTCACAGCGATTCGCTTGAATTGATTTTCTCAGAATACAAAGCAGCCATGATCGGAATATGGACGGAAAACGCCTGGCGTGGTTCATTCTCTAAATACCGTAACGACACAACGACCTTCGAATTTTCCGCATTTCCTGAAGAGAAGCCGTCAACGGCAAAATCCGGACATTCCGCATTTGAAGGCAAATTCAAAGTGTACCTCCTGAGCGGACAGACCTGCGATAGTACAATGACGGCGAATTTCTGGACAGCCGGCGACAGTGTGTTTGGTACGTTTATTGCGCCGGACGGCGATGAGGGATTATTTGCCGGCATACGTCTGAACGATACGGTCACACTCTCCCGCTTCACCGGATGGCAGGCCGGCCTGATGAAAATAAAAAATGAAAAAGGCCTCTGGAAGGGAACATTAACGGCTCGAACCGGCCCTCCTCAAGAATTCATATTGACGCCGCTTCGATTTCAGAAGCGATTTATTTCGGGAAGAAATCACGACATCGATGAAGAATCCGAGTGATCGTTTTATTTTTACTGGAATGACCGATGCCGGCGACACAATTCGTTCCGATGGAGAACAATTCAAAGGAAAAGCGCTGATCGTCGATATTATGGGCACATGGTGTCATAACTGCATGGATGCCGCCCCTCTTCTCCAGGAACTTTATACGGAATACCGGAAGGAAGGACTTGAAATCGTCGCGTTGTCGTTTGAAATCAGCAGCGATCCATCGCTTGCAAAGAAGAACATTTCGCTCTTTCGCCGGCGTTACGGCATTACCTATCCGGTTCTCTTCTGCGGCAGCATACAGGAAACAAACATCGCCGCCCGGCTTCATTCACAGCTCGTTAATTTTTCCGCCTATCCGACAACTATTTTCATCGACAAACAAGGTGTCGTACGAATTATCCATGTCGGTTTTCATGGACAAGGGACAGGCACGGAATACCGGCATCAAATTGATGAATATCATGCACTGGTCAAAACTATTCTACGTATAAAGGAGAAATAACAATGGATCATTCACTCGTTACGACGAACATCGGACTGGAAGGATACAAAGTCGTAAAAAATCTCGGCGTTGTCCGGGGTATTATCGTCCGCTCCCGATCACTCATCGGGAACATCGGCGCAGGATTCCAAATTCTCTTCGGCGGGAACATCAGTCTCTATAGCCAGCTCTGCGAACGAACACGGAGCGACGCTTATGAACTGATGATGAGACACGCTCAGGAACTCGGAGCCAATGCGGTTCTTGCCTTCCGTTATGATGCAACGGAAATTGCCGGCGGCGTCACCGAAGTTTTAGCATACGGCACAGCTGTCGTCGTCGAGAAAATCTGAGCGGCAGGTGTTCGACTTTTCATGAGGGGTTCTTGAAATTTAAAACCCGTCCCGGCATCTGCCGGGACGGGTTCATGTCCAAGGACAATCGAACCGACAAATCATTCAAACCGCAGCGCTTCGATTGGATCGAGGTTGGATGCTTTCCACG
Source organism: Ignavibacteriota bacterium (assembly GCA_963778945.1). GTDB lineage: Bacteria > Bacteroidota > Ignavibacteria > UBA10030 > UBA10030 > Fen-1254. The sequence continues at coordinate 28,156 of CAVZWL010000019.1, read as the reverse complement.
CCGGATAAACTCCGAAAACGACGCCGACGAACGTTGTAATCGCAAAACCGATCAATGCCCAATCGACAGGGAAAACGGCAGGCATATGGAATGCTATGGCGGCGATATTTCCGCCCAGTATGCCGATGATGATGCCGAATATTCCGCCGATCTGGCACAGCACCACAGCTTCCACAATAAACTGGCCGAGAATATTTGCGCGCCTTGCTCCGATTGCTTTTCGAATGCCTATCTCCTTTGTACGCTCTGTTACGGAGACCAGCATGATATTCATAATACCTACTCCTGCTGCGAGCAAAGAAATAAAACTGATAAATCCAACGCCGAGCTTTACGTAGATAGTAAAATCATTGAATGTTGAGATAAGTGAATCATTCGAGAAAAGAGTAAAATCGTCTTCTTCGCCGGGAGGCACTTTCCGTATCGTACGTAAATTATTCCTCGCCTCCTCCATACATTCTTCATAGGTCTCCGTATTTTTTGCCTGGATCATAATATTCAAGCTTCGATTTTTTCCGTATTCCTGTAAGAATGTACTCAATGGAAGAACGACAAAATTATCGCTGTTTCCCCCCAGAGCATCTCCTTTCGGTTCGAAGACTCCGATTACCGTATACTTGTTATTGCCAACTCGCACATTACTGCCGACCGCGCTGCCATGCGGAAACACTTTCTTTGCAACATCATCTCCCAGAATAGCGGCATACGTACTATTCTGAACATCGTTTTCAGAAAGACTTCTTCCTTCTTTGACGATCCAGTTATTTGCCGTCACTCCTATCGGTTCTTCACCGACAACTCCGACATTCGGATTTGTTTTTATTGGCCCGGATTGAACGGTCTGCACTCCTCCCCATGCCTCGACTGAAAAGAGACCGGCGAGCGTCATTCGCTCTTTCAAGCGCTGCGCTTGAACTTGTGTAATATCTTTCCGCTTCAGAGCTTTCAGCCATTTTTCCCGTCCCGACAAGATCGGCATTTTTTGGATTTGAAATGTATTGGCTCCGAGCTGGCTCAATCCGCTCTCGATGCTGTTTTGCAGCACCCTAAGCGCGGTCATCACAGCAATAATGGAAAACAGACCTACAACAATGCCCAGCAGCGTCAGCACGGAGCGTAATTTATTTGCACGAATGGCGGCAAGCGCCATAATTAATACTTCAGAGAATTGCATGTTTTAAAGCAGTAAATAGTGAATGGTGAATAGTGAATGGTGAATGGTAAACAGTTAAAATGCTGCTTGATTTTTTTGTTCATTGGTTTATTGTTTACAGTTTATCGTTCAACGTTCAAGGTGCTGCCGTGCTGCGGTTTTACTGATTGTAAACTGCACATCCGATAACAGAAGCATCCTTTTCCCAATTTGAATCACGCTTGCGCGTGATGACATTCTCAGGCCCGCCTGCGTGACTGCGTCAGCAGTCGGGCAGGCTTCCAGCTCATTCGTACCGCAATGCATCGACCGGATCGAGGCGCGAGGCGCGATATGCCGGTAAAAATCCTGAAACGAGACCGACAAAAAGAGATATAAAAATAGCTATGAATAACCGTACTGATAGGCATCGCTGTCGGCATGACCTGATCGATGATAAGACTCAACGGAAAAGCAATGACAATACCGATGATGCCGCCCAGCAGACAAAGCGCAGAAGCCTCCAAAAGAAACTGCATCAGGATGGTTCTTCGCGGCGCTCCGATCGCTTTTCGGATTCCTATTTCTTTAGTCCGCTCCGTTACGGAAACGAACATAATATTCATGATGCCGATGCCGCCGACAAAAAGGGACAATCCGGTGATAAACAATCCTACGGCTGCGATGACTCCTCCGATCTGGTTAAACGTCTGCACCAACAGCTCCTGCTGGTTGATTGCAAAATCGTCTTCCTGCCGCGGTGATAATCCGCGGGCTTTCCTCAGAATACCCCGAATTTCTTCCTTGGTATCTTCCAATTGATCCACTGAACGAGCTTTTACATTGATGCTGATTCCTCCCCAGCGCGATGTAAATTCCTGAAAGAAACGAGTTATCGGGAGATAGACTCTATTGTCCGGAGTTTCCGATCCAAGGGAACTTCCTTGTTTTTCCATCACGCCGATTGTCTCGTAAGCATATCCGCCGACTTTTATCGTTCTGCCTACCGGATTTTCATTCGGGAAAAGATTCGCAGCAACTTCTGATCCTATGACACACACAGGACGTCCGCCGTCTCCCTCTGCCCGCGTAAAAAATCTTCCGAAATCGATATTGGCCCCATGAATTTCCAAAAAATTATAACCTGTACCAATGACGACAACGTTTTCAATGTACTTTTGTCCAAATTTGACAGTTCGAGATGCAGAAATAACAGGAGCAACCGCAGTAGCTGTTTCAGAGCTTCGTTCAAGCGCTTTTTCATGCTGCATGCGAATATCATGGCGATTCATAAACTTCCACCAATCATCCTTCACGACCCACGGCCATTTCTGAACATACAGCACGTCCGCCCCGATGGATGCGATGCTTTTATTAAAAGCACGATTCAACCCCTCGATTGCGGTTCCCATAAGTGTAACGGATACAATGCCGATCACGATGCCAAGCGTTGTCAATACGGAACGCATTTTATTGGCACGGATTGCCTGGAACGCAATGAGCATACCTTCTTTAAATTCATCAAAAGCGTATTTCATGCCGCTTCTACATTTGACGAGGATTGAACAATTCTTCGATTTTTAACCGGCTCATCCCGTTCGACTTTTCCGTCGCGCAAACGGATAGCGCGGTGCGCATGATCGGCAATATCTTCTTCGTGCGTAACGAGAACGATGGTATTTCCCTCTTTATGAAGAGTATCGAATAATGCCATAATATCGTTTCCGGTTTTTGAATCCAGATTTCCGGTCGGTTCATCGGCAAGCAAGATGGACGGCCGGGTGACCAGCGCGCGGGCAATAGCCACGCGCTGACGCTGCCCGCCGGAAAGTTCATTGGGCTTATGATGGATACGATCGCTCAGGCCGACGCGTGCGATTGCTTCTCTTGCCATATGTTTTCGTTCGGCGGAACTCACGCCGCCGTAGATAAGGGGCAGTTCGACATTATGGAGAATGTCTGAACGTGCGAGCAGATTGAACGTTTGGAACACGAATCCAATTTCTTTGTTGCGGACTTTTGCCAGCTGATTATCGTTCATTTCACTGACATTCGTGCCGTTCAGTTCATACAAACCTGAAGTCGGCGTATCGAGGCATCCCACAATGTTCATCATTGTCGATTTTCCCGAGCCGGAAGGGCCCATAATGGCCACATATTCATTTTTCTCTACAGAAAGATTGACTCCGTCCAAAGCATGGACTGATTCATCTCCGACCTGATATACTTTCGTTATGCCTGCCAATCGAATAATTGTCGACATTTTTTTCCCTTCTGCTCAATCACAATTCTTTAAGTTTTTGTTCTGCTTCTTTCTTCTGCCAATCGAAGCGTGCAGCGGTCAGCGCCCGTTCATATGTTTCTTTTGCTTCATTCTTCTGTCCCTTTGTTTTGTAAGCATCCCCCAGCGAGAGGATAGCAGGAACAAAATTCCGATCGATGCTTAGGGCTTTCTCTAAAAGCGGCACAGCACGGTCGACCGTTCCCTCTTTAAGAAAAGCCTGCGCGAGATTCTGATAGCAATCCGCTGTATCGGGGCGCAATTCGATGTAATGCTGAAAATATTCCTCAGCTTTGGATCCGCTGTCGTGTCGTAAGGAAAAGAACCCGTAATTTTTCCACACCCTCCATTCAAGGGGCTTCGATAAGACGAGGGCATTATATTCTTTTTTTGCGTCTTCCGTTCTTTTTGCCCTATCCAGCATGCGCGCTTTCATCAAACGCCCCTGCAGTTCGTCCAGGCGAATGGCCTCGTCGATTTGTTTCCATCCTTCCTCCTCATTGCCGCCGGCAACCGAAGGCGCCAGGAGATAATATTGAGCAAGACCGATGCGTGCAGCGACAAATTGAGAATCGATTGCGAGCGCACGAAGAAATGCTTTTTTAATTTTTGGAGCGAGAAAAATCTGTTTCAGAACTCCGGCTTGGCGGACTTTTTCTCCTAATGCCGCTCCGTACATAAACTGGTACTCGGCATTCCGGGGATCGGACTCTGCAGCAGATTCCAGATGATCCACTGCTGCGTCGATATCCCTGGCGGTATATGCATGATGATAATATATTTGTCCAAGATAAAACTGTGCTGCAGCGTTCGTATCGTTCGTACTGATCATGTGTTCGAAAATCGCCTTGGCTTCATCGAATTTATTTTGTTTCAGCAGACTCACGCCTTCGTCAATCGTTTGGGCGTTTAACAATGATCCGGACAAAGCGGTAATCACCAGCACGAAAAAGCCGATTCGGTACTTTCCATTTCTTTTGCCCTTGAAATTATGCATTTGAAAATGCTCTCTCTGCTTTACTTTTTATCGACATCCGCGCTTGCGCCGGTCTTCTGTGCTGCTTTATTGTCGATCTTCACCTTTGAGCCGGTCTCCAGATCGCGGTTGATCGCTTTGAAAGGACCTGAGACGACTTCTGTCCCTTCAAGTTTTTCCCCCGTCACTTCGACATAAGAATCGTCGCTGATGCCCCGCTTCACCGGAACCGTTTTTGCAATTCCATCCTTCACTATAAATACGACTTCCTGCAGTTTTTGATCTTCTTTCTTCTTATTGGCAGCGGCGAATTGCGCCTCTCCTTCCGCCGGTCCTTCGCTTTTTTGTGCAGGAGGTATCCTTACGGTAACGGATTGAATGGGAACAGTAAGAACGTTGGAATGCGTTTCGGTTTCAATATCCGCCGACATCGACATGCCCGGCCGGAATTCCACTCCTTTAGGCGAATGGAGAAGAATGCGAACTTCAAAATTCGTCACTTGATCCTGCGTCGTCGTTCCCGTCGATTTCGCCGTATTGGCGATTTGTGTAACTATACCGGTAAATTTTTGCCCCGGATATGAATCGACATCGATTCGCGCTGTATCGCCGAGCTTCACCATCACGACATCGTTCTCGCCGACATCGACACGGGCTTCCATGCGCGACAGATCGGCTACCGTCATAATTTCCGTTCCCTGCGTAAACGTACTTCCGCTTACACGTTCACCGAGTTCCAGATCCAATTTACTGACAACCCCGGTCATAGGGGAAACGATGGTCGTTTTATTGAGCGTTTCTTTCGAATATCGCGCCATGTGCACTCGCCTGAGCATCCGTCGACTTGGCTGCTTGATAAGCGGCTTTTGAAATATCCATATCGGATTCTGCGACAAGTTTTTTCTCAAACAAACCGGAGACGCGTTTAAAATCCGCTTCGGCTTTCCGCAAATTCGCTTCTGCAACGCCCAGATTCGCTAGAGCACTTTCATAATCCGCTTGATACGCGTTCGGTTTTATACGAACAAGAAGCTGACCCTGCTGGACATGCTGTCCTTCGTGCACAGGCAGTTCGATGATTTCGCCGCTGACTTCTGCATTGATGACGACCTGAACAACGGGCTGAATTTTTCCGGTTGCCGTAACGAGCTGCGTCAAGAGCCGGCGCTGGATCTTTTCTGTTTGGACGGTCATGACCGTTTCTCGATGGCTTCCCCAAACAATCAGACCGATGAGCAGAAGCGCCGCAACTGCAATGATGCAGATAATAATGATTTTTTTCTTTTTTGATTTACCGTTTGCCATAGAGAGTTCCCTGCACTATAAATATTATTTTTCTTTTGGTTAATACGATCGATCGCCAAGCGCATATTCAAGATTTCGTTTCGCCGTGATATAAGCGTATGTTGCATTGATTCTGCTGGCCTGCGAGTTCACAAGACTTGCATTGGCTGTCTGCAAATCGATTAAAGTACCGGATCCTAAATTGTACTTCTCTTGTGCTACTTTACGATCCTGATCCGAAGAAGTTTCACTTCGAACAGCCGCTTCATACTGTTTTTTCGATGCAACGAGATCGAGAAGCGCTTTTTTAACATCGACTCCTACGGTAAGCTCAGTTTGCTTTAAATTGATTTCCGCATTTCGTTCCTGAACTTTTGCCGTCTGAACACTTTGATTCGTAGCAAAGCCGTCGAAGAGAGTCCAGCTAAAATTCAATCCCCAGGAATAATCCTTTGTATTCGAACCCAGCGTGGAGAATGTCGGCGAAGACAGCGCATAATTTGCATAGGCGCTTATAGAAGGCGTATACTGACCCCATGCCGATGTTACACCATAAGAAGCGCTCTTCAGGTTTTCCGCTGCAGACTGGTAATCCGCACGAGAACCCATCGCACGATGCCGAAGCTCCTCATAATTCCCCATGGAAGGCAATTGAGAAAATTCCGTTGAATCGATGTATGGAGAAATCGTCGAATCCTCTATCTTATACTCGTTCATGACATCGAGCCCGATCAATGCAATCAAATCTGCAATATCTTTATCGTATGTATTCTGGGCGGCAATAAGATTGTACTCATCTGTTGCTACAATGGACTGCTGGCGATAGACATCGCCGATCGCAAGAGACCCGACACGATTCGATTCTACGATGAGGTTCAATTCATTCTGGTCGCGTTTGAGATTCTGGACATTTACCTGAACCAACTGCCCGTCACGCAGCACTGCTAAATATTCGGATTGAACTGTAAAAACTATCTGCTGCTTTGTACCGATAGAACGTCTGATCCGCTACACTCTTTGCAGACGATGCTTTTTTAAGAGCCATTTCCCGGCCCAAACCGTTGAAAATTTTGTAATTCGCAGACAACTCTGCAGAATATCCCGTGCTTATTGAATCATAACCGGCAGGCACAAATTGAGCCTGCGACCTGCCTACTCCCGCTGTCGCGGATAATGTGGGTAAATACGATCCGTACCCGGCAAGGAGTGCGCTCTGTGCGGCATCTACATTATTAGAACTCTGGATAACATTCAAATTGTTCCTTAATGCAACACTCATTGCATCGTTCAGCGAGAGCTTTTGGGCCGGTTTATCCTGCGCTGAAGCGAAGAAACAGGCAAAAAGAAACAAGACAGCGGATTTTTTAATTGTAGACATTGTTGTTCTCCACATTGATACATTAGATATGACGACTATTCATTAAATAAACGTCATTTTTTCGTCAAAGTTTCAAAGAAAATAAAATTCCTCTTTATCGTTTGTTTGGGACAATTCCGTTTTCAGTCACTTTACGAATCGTTTTCTTTAATCATGCAGAGCGCTTTTTCTTTACCGGCGGCAGTGCAAGCACTTCATCTTTAATGGAAAGAAGATATTTCATCGCCGCATCGTGATCGTTAGGAATAACACCATCTAAAACTGCATCGGTAATTTTATCCTTAAGTATCCCGATCATAATTCCTTCCTGCAATCCGCAGACCTGCATAATTTCCTCTCCGCGCAGCGGGCGGCTGCCAATTGCGAATCCGGTCCTTTGCTTCCACTTCCTCCATTTTCTGAATAACAACCGCATAATTATTCAGTATTTTTTCGACAAATTTAGTATTTTTCGAAGTTATATCTGCACGGCACAGCAGCATAAGATCATCAATCTCATTGCCTGCCTCAAACATCAATCGGCGAACGGCGGAATCCGTCACGCCATCGTCGACTAATGCCTGCGGACGAAGGTGCAATTTGACCAGTTTTTCTATATATGGAACATGTTCCAGAGGGAGCTTCATGCGGCGAAAAATATTTTTAACCATACGCGCGCCGACTTCGTTATGGCCGTGAAATGTCCAGCCGATTCCCTCTTTAAAAGCTTTTGTCTTCGGTTTGCCAATATCATGCAGCAATGCCGCCATGCGGAGCCAAATATTATCCGAGGCTGCCGCTGTTTTATCTACGACCTGCAGAGTATGGCGAAAAACGTCCTTGTGGTGATACTCTTCTCTCTGTTCGACACCTTCCATCTGGGCAAGTTCCGGAAATATTCTTTTCAGAACGCCGGCCTCCTGCAGGAGCGCTAATCCGATAGACGGTTGAGGGCACGTCATGATTTTCATGAATTCATCGGAGATACGTTCCTGCGAAACGATGCCGAGCCGTGACGCCATTGCCTTTGCGGCAAGCATTGCGTTCGGTTCAATCCGAAAACTTAATTGAGCAGCAAAGCGCATCAAACGCATAATGCGCAGCGGGTCGTCGTCGAATGTTGCCTCCGGCTCAAGAGGCGTTCGCAGGATTTTTTCCTGTAAATCTCTCTGCCCGCCGAAAGGATCGATAAGTTTTCCAAAAGTTTCTTTTCGGAGACTTGCCGCCATTGCATTCACTGTAAAATCTCTGCGAGAGAGATCTTCTTCCAGCGTACCTGATGCAACAATCGGCTTGCGGGACGTCTTACTGTAACTTTCTTTGCGCGCGCCGACAAACTCTACTTTGCGGTCTTCGATCATCAGCATGGAAGTTCCAAAGTTCTCAAAGAGAACAGGCGGAGCAATGCCCAGCGCCGCGGCCACATGCTGCGAGAATTCGATGCCGTTCCCCACAACCACGATATCCGTATCCTTGACGTTCTTTCCCAAAAGCAGATCGCGCACATATCCGCCCACAACGTACACATCGATGTTCCGGCCGTCGGCAGCACTGCCGATGGCGCGCAAAACGGAATCGTCTGTATATGCATTTATCGTTCATGAGCCGATTTTTATTTTCTGTGATTCGATTTTTTGCATAATTTCCTGCGCCACTTCAAGCGCTTGAAGTCCGTCCCTGCCGGTTACATGCGGAACCTTATTATTCCGGACGGCATCCAGAAAACTTGTTAATTCATATTTGAGAGCATTGACCTCTTTCACTTCCGGCTGTTCATAGATGATAAGCCGCTTCTTTGTGCCCTGATCTATTTTTCCGAGAAGCATTGTCGGTTTAATATCGGGCGTATTTTCATCGATCAAACGAAATACTTCGCACAATCCCTGAGCAAAATCTATCGAGATGTATGCATCGGCTTGAAACAGGCGCATCTTCCGCATTTTATTCTGGGAGATACGGCTTGCTGTAACGTTGGCAACGCAGCCGCTCTCGAACTGGATGCGTGCATTCGCGATATCGGCCGTATCGGAAATAACGGCAAGGCCGTTTGCATCGATACGCGTAACGGGAGATTGGACTAAGCTGAGAATCAGATCGATATCGTGAATCATCAAATCCAGCACAACCGCCACATCAGAACCTCGCGGATTGAACTGTGCGAGCCGATGCGATTCTATAAACAATGGTCTTGTCTGGTACGGTTCCAGGGCAAGAATAGCCGGATTGAACCTCTCGATATGCCCGACCTGAAGCTTCAATGAACGCTTTTCCGCTTCTGCAACTAAAAGGCGTGCCTGTTCGATAGTAGCCGTAATCGGTTTTTCCACCAGCACATGAACTCCATATCCGAGAACTTTCATACCCACGTCAAAATGGGACTGCGTCACGGAAGCGACGCTTACGGCTTCGACATTTTGCAGGAGATCTTCGATTCGAGTAAAAGCTTTGGTATGAAATTCCGCAGCGATTTTTTCTGCTTGAGCGGTATTTATGTCATAGACACCGACAAGCTCGGCCTGATCGATTTGAGCGTACATCTTTGTGTGCAGACTTCCAAGATGACCTGTTCCTATGACGCCGACCTTAACTTTATTCATAGATTATCCTTTTCCAGCGGATCGAATATAAGAGGCTATCTCAAAAATACCTGTATTACTTAAGGACTCTGTCATTCGCGTCCCGACTACTGCCTTTGGGAGTGACAAATCATTATTGAGACCGCTTCCATTCTCTTTTTTTGTCAAAAATTTTGTAATTCCTATAATGATGTCCGTTGCGGACGCCGTCCAATATCATTTTGTAGCCGCGACCGCTGGTCGCGGGATGCTCCGACACCACCGGTGTCGGCTACAGAAGTTCGTTGCGACATCTTAATTTTCAAATATAAAACTCACGTTGAATAGGAGTCACAAATTTTTGATCGTTTAATTGCATTTCGATAACCGTTCCGTTAACCAGAGATGGAATTCATGCACGGTATGGAAAACAAAATCCGCCTTCAATTGAAGAACGGCTTCTTTGCCGTATGAATCCCACACTGCGGCAGCCATTTGCACGCCGGCTGCCCGCGCGGCAGCGACATCGACGACCGCATCCCCAACCATCAGCATTTCGGAAGGATGCAGGCCGAGACGATCCATGATAATCTGCAATCCTTCGGAAGACGGCTTATGTTCATTTACATCGGAGCCGGTAACGAGGCATTCAAAATACTGTTCTATATGACATTCTTCCAGAGTAATCTGCGTTGTCTGCTTTCCCTTGCCGGTAAACAGTGCAGATTTCACGCCAAAGCGCTTGATTGTTTGAAGTACCATCGACCATCCCGGGATAAAGCTGGGCGGCCGAACGATGCTTTTTCCGATAAAAATCGAGATAATCATTCATGACCGGATCGATTTCCGCGCGATCGACAATTGCCAGAAGCGCTTCTTCCTCCGGAGGCCCGAACATTGCCGTAATTTCCGGAACGGAGATATAGTGCGATTACGATATTTTTTCGCAATATAATTGAACGAATCATAAATCAATTGATTTGTCTGCGTAAGAGTGCCGTCCATATCGAAAACGACACATTTGAGATTACTCAAGAATGTTTTTCCCTTTTTTGCAAGATATAATATTCAACGCCTGTAATATACCAAACGTTGACCTTGAAGGCAAAGACTCTGGGATATTCCTTTGAATTCAGCATAGAAAGGGGAGCCGGAGACCGATAATATTTTTGGGGAACCGTTCGACTTCGCTTACAGCGAACGCCGCGGCAGAAAAAAGTGGCATATCCGAAATTATGGCGGAGGACATTGTGAGTCAAATGGCTGACCTGCGCGACCAATTGGGAATCACAGAGCAAGGATTGCTTTGCAGGAACGGGAATGAAAATTATAGAGACCCCAGAACGAATCCTGTCTTACCATAAAGGAGATTCTCATTATTTCCATAAATTTCAAACTTTTGGAGTGAGGCTGTCCAAAAAGATGGAATTACAGTGGATAAACATTTCCATGGCTGTCAGGGTTTTTTAATGAAAAGTTCTCATTTGCCTATTGTTTCTTGGCTCGTCTCGCTTTAAATTAGAAGCATTCAATAGTTAGGAATAACAATATTTCGGAGGGAATCTATTTAGATTCTTATACATTTTCCCGACCACAACTGCCAATGTTGTAATTCTGACAAGGGAGGCCTTAATCATAACAGCCATACGAATTTCACCAAAGAGACCATTATTGTATTATCGCCATAATTATTGTATAATTATGGCACATATAGTTTAATGTGCCTTAGCTGTACAGGAGAATCCTTTCACGAAGACATTTAAAGACATATTACTACAAGCAATCCATTCTGCAAAATATGCGAGCGTCGATGGATTAAGGAAAAAACTTCATTTACGAAAAAAGAATATCCCTTCGACATCTCTGTATTCAACACTATACCGATTTGTTGAGGCCAAATCGATCTTTGATGCAGGCCGGGGTTGGTATATCTACTATTGCAACACCGTTCACACCTCAATATGATTCTATAAGAGATATTACTGCTCAAATTGAAAAGCAGTTTCCTCAATTAGAGTATTCTGTGTGGAGCACTGAGCAGCTACAGCGGTTCGCTCATCATCTCATGAGCATATTTACGATTTTTATCTATATGGATACGGATGCTATTAATCCTGTAACAAGATCTTTACAGCAGCAACAATACATTGTTTATCCAAATCCGAAACAGGCTGAAGTAGAAAAATATGTAACAGCGGCAAATCGAAGAATTATTGTTCGCCCATTAGTAACAGAGGAACCGCTCGATGGTCATTATGCGACTATCGAAAAAATCATCATAGATCTCTTTCTGGAGAAGGATCGATTGTTTCTAATGGATGGAGCAGAATACAAACGAATATTCGATAATCTCGTATTTTCGAATCGAATCAATATGGGAAGATTACTTCGCTATGCTGCAAGGCGAAATATCAAAGCATCTATTGTAAAATTACTCTTGGAATATAAATCAACTATCATTATGTGAACAATGAAATCATGACTAAATTAATGAATCAAGTAAATGGAGTTCAATAAGTATCATGCCCAGGCGTCTCATATTTATTTCAAGTGTTCAAAAAGAACTTCAGCCGGAACGCATTGCATTGCGGGATTTTATACGCGGAGATGCATTATTACGTAAACAGTTCGATGTCTTTTTGTTTGAGGAATTGCCGGCATCAGATAGAAAAGCCAATGATGTTTATTTGGAGATGGTCGATAAATGCGATGTCTATGTAGGGATATTTGAAAATGAATATGGAAAACCAGGCCCAAGCGGATTGAGCCCGACAGAACAAGAATATCAGCTCGCTCGGGATAAAGCAAAATATCGAATCATTCTTGTAAAGGGGGCGAACGATTCCACGCGGGACGAACAAATGACCGCATTAATTCACAAAGCGCAAAACGAACTTATTCGCAAACGGTTTTCCGATCCATCTGAACTTATTGCGCTTTTATATGCCAGTCTCGTAGATTATCTGGAACAACAACATGTCATTACCTCTGATCCGTTTGATGCAGCTCTAAATATGGAAGCATCGGTTAACGATATTGACTCCGAAAAGTTGGCATGGTTTCTGAAAAAAGCTCGAGCAGAACGTAACTATCCTCTTTCCGAAAATACTCCCCCTGTTGATGCACTTCTCCATCTTAATCTTATGCATCAAGATCACCTAAAGAACAGCGCCCTCTTATTGTTTGCTAAGCAGCCGCAACGGTTTTTTATTCAGGCGGAAACGAAGTGTCTTCATTATCACGGAACAACAGTTGCAAAACCAATTCCTTCATACCAGATATTCAAAGGAACATTATTTGATCAAGTTGATGCAGCTGTCGATTTCGTTCTCTCGAAACTCAATCGCTCTGTAACACCACAAAACGATTCTCCATCAAGCGCTGTGGAATACGAAATTCCATACAAGGCTATCCGTGAGGCAATTGTGAATGCTGTTGCCCATCGTGATTATACTTCTAACGCAGCGGTGCAGGTATTGGTTTTAGCCGACCGCGTTGAAGTATGGAACCCGGGCGCACTTCCAGCTGGACTATTACCGGAATCACTGCGTACTTCACATTCTTCTATTCCAAAAAATCCTATGCTTGCAGATCCTTTATATCTGACGCATTATATTGAAAAGGCCGGTTCTGGCACATTGGATATGATTGCATTATGCACAATGGCTGAATTACCAGAACCAGATTTTAGACAGGATGGGGGCCAATTTGTTGTTACACTATGGCGCGATTGGTTAACGGAAGAAGTATTAAGCGATCTCAATATAAACGAGAGGCAAAAAAACGTTATTACTTATCTCAGAACAAAGAAACGAATTTCAAATACAGAATATCAAGCGCTATTTAATGTCGCTAAAAGAACAGCACATCGGGATCTCGACTCTTTAGTGAAACACAGAATTCTAAAAAGAACCGGACATACTGGGAAAGGAACATATTACAGTTTGAATAAAGGGGTCGTAAAGGTGCCAAAGGGGTCATCATCAAGAGTGTCGGTAAAAAGTAGTGGGATTTCTAAAGGGGTCATAAAGGTGCCAAAGGGGCCATCGATTAATTCCGGTCCGCAAAGGGCGAAAAATATTAATAAAAGTAAGAAAACCAATACAAGAGTTTCTAATTCTCGTAAATCTAAACATCCTAAGAAGTCATCGAAAATATGTAAGCAAGAAATGACTCAATCAACTGGAAGCTTTTTACTATTGGTGGTTGATTTCACAAATGACATTATGATCAACATAAATGGGATAAACTATGAGTGATGTTACCGATCTTACCTTCTTTACAAATGAACCCGGCGCCACTCTTCTTGATCGATTCAAGATGACACTCAAAGATACGCGGTTCTTTGATGTATTAGTCGGATATTTTCGCACGAGTGGCTTTTATCCTTTAGCTGAATCGTTAGAGAAGTTAGAAAAGATTCGGATCCTTGTAGGAATAAATATTGATGCTACTACTCATACGCTTCTTGAAGCAACCAAAGACTTCCAAAGCTTTTGATTTTGAATCTCACAAACGAACAAAGGAAAGCTATTCTGAAGGTGTTATTCAAGAGTTGGACCGTTCACCGGACATCTATGACGTTGAGTATGGTGCTAAGAAATTCATTGAATATGTGAATTCGGGGAAGTTGGAGCTCCGTGCCTATCCAAGCGGCGATCTTCACGCAAAAGTATATATTTGCAGATTCAAAGAAGATGATCGTGATTATGGGCGAGTCATCACGGGTTCAAGTAATTTTTCTGAATCCGGGTTGATTGAGAAGCGAGAATTCAATGTTGAATTGAAGAACAGTTCAGATGTAAAGTATGCATTGGAAAAGTTTGAAGCATTATGGAATGAAGCGGTTGATGTTACCCAAGAATATGTGGAGACAGTAAATCGCAAGACGTGGCTTACTGACCAAATCACACCATATCAACTCTATCTGAAATTTCTCTATGAATATCTGAAGGAGGACATCAATCTTGACGACGAGGTTGACGTGTTCTTACCTGAAGGATTTATGGATCTGAAGTATCAAAAACAAGCTGTGGTTGCTGCAAAGAAAATCCTAGATGCATACAATGGAGTCTTTATTGCCGATGTGGTCGGTTTAGGAAAAACATACATTGCAGCAATGCTTGCACAGCAACTAAGCGGAAAGCTTCTTATTATCTGCCCTCCAGTTTTGAAACCGTACTGGGAGGAAACGTTTTTTGATTTTGGTGTGCGTGGATACAGGGTTGAATCATTAGGAAAGCTTGAACATTTACTTGCTGAAGGAATTGATAAGTATGAGTATGTTTTCATCGATGAAGCACATCGATTCAGGAATGAAATTACTCTTGGTTATGAAATGTTGCATCAAATATGTTTCGGTAAAAAGGTAGATACTTGTTTCAGCCACTCCATTGAATAACCGATTTGATGACATTCTAAGTCAACTCAAGTTATTCCAGCTTCCGAAAAAAAGCACAATTCCCGGAATCTCAAACCTTGAAAAATTCTTCTCTGCATTGAGAACACGTATTGATGAATATGATAAAGACCAGCCGGAATATTTAGATGCAGTTCGGGAAGGATCAAAAGAAATTCGTGATAAGCTGCTCAAATACATAATGGTTCGGCGAACCAGAACGGAAATCAAAAAATATTTCTCTGACGATATGAAACAGCAAGGACTGAGTTTCCCCGATGTTGCAGACCCAAGCCGCATCGTCTATACTTTCGATAAACAGATTGATACTGTGTTTAACGAAACGATGATGCTTTTAAAAGATGTAAAATATTCACGATATACACCTCTCATATTCTTGAAAAAACAATTGACAGAATTCGAGTTACAATCCCAGCGTAACTTGGGCGGATTTATGAAAGGGATTCTTGTCAAACGATTGGAAAGCAGTTTCCATGCTTTCAAGATGACACTCGGACGATTCGTTACTTCGTACGAACAATTTATCAAGATGTATAAAAAGGGTTCTGTCTATATCAGCAAAAAGGTAAATGTATATGATTTGCTCGATAACGGATAACGAAGAACTTCTTCTTCAGTTGGTTGAACAGGAAAAAGTCCAGCTATACAAGGTCGATGAATTTCGAGATGATTTTCTCGATGCACTACAACACGATTTAAAAGTGTTGCATAAAATTGAATCTCTATGGATCGATATTGAAAAGGATCCAAAGTTGAAAGAATTTACTAAGGAATTGAAGTCTAATGAATTTCTCAAAGACAAAAAAATCGTCGTTTTTACAGAATCGAAAGAAACCGGCGATTATCTCTATGGCCATCTGAGCAAACAGTTCAAAGGTCAGGTGATGTTTTATTCCAGTGCCGGAGCTGAGTATGACCGTAAGGAAGATGAAGTTCTTTATCCCCGCGAAATAATTAAACAAAACTACGATCCGTCCAGCAAGCACCCAAAGGACGACATTCGCATATTACTTACCACAGACGTACTTGCAGAAGGTATTAACCTGCATCGGTCGAATGTCGTTATCAATTATGATCTTCCTTGGAATCCAACACGGGTATTGCAGCGAGTCGGTCGTGTGAATCGTGTAGGCACGAAACATACAAAGATTCATATCTTTAATTTCTTCCCTACATCTCAATCTGATGAACAACTTGGACTTGAAGCGAATATAAAAACGAAGATTCAGGCATTTCACGATACACTTGGCGAAGATGCGCGATATTTAACGGAGGAAGAACAATATTCCAGCCATGAACTCTTTGGCGATTACCTGTATAGGAAGTTAAGCGATAAGAAGACATACGAAGGTGAGCAGGAAGAAGAAAGCAGTGAGCTGGAATACTTGAAGATCCTCCGCGATATTCGTGACACACAACCAGAACTATTCGAGAAGATCAAACATCTTCCGAAGAAAGGCGCGAACGGGAAGAACCCAACAAGGACCATCGAAAGATTCTTTGATAACATTTTTCCGAAAGGGGAAGCTCAAGAAGTTCTTTGTAGCGGATGTAGGTGAAAGCAAAGAACTCACATTTTTTGAAGCAGTGGACTTATTTCGTTGCGATGAGAAGACCACAAAAACTTCAATACCGAAAGAATATTATCACTTGCTGGAAGAAAACAAAAAACAATTCGAATTCGCAACGTCGGAAGAAATGTATGAGAAGCCTTCACGACATGGAACATCGAATGAAGCATACGTGATAAAACGAATAAAAGCGAAAGAATTTAAAAACTATCAGGGCTTTACAGACGAGGATGATGAGTATGTGAAATCTATCTTGAAAGCGTTTGATGTAGGTGTCATTCCGCGAAATACAAGTAAAAGATTAAAAGAGCTTTTCGAGCGAGAAGTAAATCCGATAAAGATACTGGGTATCCTAAAGAAAAATATTCCAATATCGTTATTGGATGTGAGTCACCTCCAAAAGCCGGTCCATTCAGCATTAACAAGCGAGGTTATACTTTCAGAATATTTTCAGTCTGCCGAATAATCTATGGACAAACAACAAGCCATTCGTATTATCGAAGAAACTTTCAAGCACTCATTTGATAAATCACGTTTCACGAACTTCATCCGAAACCTACTGAACCACATCGATGAATCAAAAGCAACGATTTGGAGTAATCAGCGGGTAAAGGATGCTTTCAAGGAGCATGTTCAACATTACGAGCGTTTAGGAACATACGAAACGCCAGAAAAAGAAAAAGTAGATATTCTCATTGTTCATCTGACAAGAGAATCAAAACTTGAACATGCCCGGACTGCTATTCGTAACTTTGTTGCTGACCACCTGAAAACTCGTGACGAAAAAGATGCAGCATTAGTCGCTTTTGTCTCACCTACTGAGCAGCAGTGGAGGTTTTCTTATGTTAAGATGGAATATGCTTCAATCGAAAAAGAATCGGGAAAAATAGGGGTCGAAACTCGGCTAACACCTGCCCGTCGTTTCTCCTATCTTGTTGGTGAAGGTGAAAGCTGCCATACTGCACAGACCAGATTCATCGGTCTATTGCAGAACACTGAAACGGATCCGAAGTTTTCAGATATCGAAGAGGCATTCAGTGTTGAAGCAGTTACGAAGGAATTCTTTACTAAGTATGTGGAGTTGTTCGAGAAAATCAACAAGGCGCTGGAGGGATTGCTTACAAAGGAAAAAACACTCCGAGAAGAATTCAAGGAAAAGAATTTAACAACCGTAGATTTTGCCAAAAAACTAATGGGTCAAATCGTCTTCCTGTATTTTATCCAAAAGAAAGGTTGGCTTGGTGTTGCTAAGGGGAAAGATTGGGGAACCGGTCCGCACGATTTTCTTCGGAAGCTTGCCAACGGCGAACACGGTAAATACACTAACTTTTTTAACGATATCCTTGAACCTCTGTTCTATGATACGCTTGCCACAGATCGTGGGCACGAAGCATGGTGTAATCGATTCAAATGTCGAATACCATTCCTGAATGGCGGACTTTTTGAACCATTATGTGATTATGATTGGCGCAAAACGGACATCGTACTGTCAAACAAACTCTTTCTTAATTCTGAATATGTTGAAGAGGGGATAATAGGTACCGGTGTTCTCGATGTATTCGATCGCTACAACTTCACTGTGAATGAAGCTGAACCGCTGGAAAAAGAAGTAGCAATCGATCCCGAAATGCTTGGTAAGGTGTTCGAGAATTTAATCGAAGAAAACCGTCGGAAATCCCTTGGGGCACATTATACACCGCGTGAAATTGTGCACTATATGTGCCAGGAAAGTCTTATCAATTACCTTGATACGGCGCTGAACAAGGATACCATAATCGTCCCACGAGAGGACATCGAAACATTCATCCATCTTGGTGAACAAATTTCTCATTATGAATCAGTGGAGGCGAAATATGCTATTAGAATGCCTAAAGGCATTGAAAAACATGCCCGCCTGATTGATGAGAAGCTGGAAGAAATTACTGTGTGTGATCCTGCAGTTGGTTCAGGCGCGTTTCCGGTTGGAATGATGATGGAAATTGTGCGCGCTCGATTAGCGCTCACTCCATATTTTAATGATGTTCACGAGCGGACAGCATATCATTTCAAGCGACATGCAATCCAGAATTGTTTGTACGGAGTGGATATTGATCCAAGTGCAGTGGAAATTGCCAAACTCCGCCTCTGGCTTTCGCTTGTTGTGGACGAAGAAGAAACAAATCAAATCAAACCTCTGCCAAATCTTGATTACAAAATAATGCAGGGCAATAGCCTGATTGAAGAATATGAAGGCATCAAACTGTTTGATGAAGGATTGATTAAAGCCGCACCGATAGAGCTGATGGAGCAAATCAAACACATCAGGAATAAAATAAACAACTTACAGAAGCTTTACATCGAACTGCATTCAGCAGGCAAATTGACTAAAGTAAAGAAGGCAGAAATCGATAAACAGATGAAACAGCAACAGTCAATATTGAAACAACTCCAAAAAGGCAAGGATAGCGACTCTGTAGATGCCGATCTCTTTGATGCCTTGAGTGCTGCAAAGAAAAACTGGGAGGAACTCAAGAAGAATCATCAGGAATTTTTTAGTTCGTCTGACAAGACACAGAAAGACGAATTGCGCAAACGAATAGCAAATCTTGAGCTGGAGTTAATAAAAGCGACATTGGAAGAACAGGGAAAGAAATCTTCAATTGTAAAGATAGAAGAGTATATACGAGCAAACACGCGCCCATTCTTTTTATGGAAACTTAATTTCGGTGAGATATTTCTTTCTGACGCGAATCAGGATAGTGGGTTTGATATTGTAATTGGCAATCCACCGTATGTTCGTCAGGAAGAAATCAAAGAGCTTAAACCGATGCTGGAGGCACAATATTCCTGTTACACCGGAGTATGCGACCTGTATGTGTTCTTCTATGAGAAAGGGATAAATCTTCTCGTACGAAATGGAACACTGGCATACATCTCCTCAAATAAATTCTTTCGCGCAGGATATGGGCAGAAACTACGTTCCTATCTAACAGCGAATACGATCATTCGCCGTATGATAGATTTTGGCGATAGACCTGTGTTTGAAGCAACCACATATCCTTGTGTGATGGTTGTATCGCGGTCGCCGTATATCAATCTACAAGAAAACATTGTGAGCGCAAGAACGATAGAGACCATTGATGAGCTTGAACACTTTGAGCATGTGGTACAAACAAGTTCCATTGCCATGCAGCAAAGCGATCTTAATGTGGAAGGTTGGCGAATTGAAAACCGCACGGTGCTTGATCTGTTGGAAAAAATAAAACGCGCCGGCGTGCCGTTAGAAGAATATGTTAACGGTAAAATTTATCGCGGCATAACAACGGGATTTAACGAAGCCTTTGTGATTGATAATGAAACGAAGAAACGACTGATAAAAGAGGATAAGAAAAGCAACGAAGTGATAAAGCCATTCCTGCGCGGAAGAGATATTAAGCGGTATGTGATTAACGATCCGGAGTTGTGGCTTTTGTTTATCCCCTGGCATTTTCCATTGCACGATAATCCAAACATCGTAGGATCCTCAAAAGAAGCAGAGAAGGAATTCAAGAAACGATATCCGGCAGTTTATAGTCATTTATTACAGTTCAAGAAACAACTTGAAAGCAGAAATGCTGAAGAAACCGGAATACGATATGAATGGTACGCTCTCCAACGTTGTGCTGCTTCGTATTGGCAAGAGTTTGAGAAGCCGAAAATTGTTATGCAAGGACTGATGATTGAGCAATCGTTCGTATTGGACAAACAAAGCATCTATCTAAATGCACCAGCGAACTTTATTGGTTCTGGAGATAAGTATCTAATAGGTGCTTTAAATAGCAGTTTGATGTGGTTTTTTCATAAAAGCTTGACCATATCTGTTCAACAGAATTATCTACGCGTATATATTTATAATGTTGAACAGTTTCCCATTGCCAAACCAACAGAGAGTAAGCAACGGGAAATTGAAGGACTTGTAGAGAAGATACTGAATGCGAAAGAGAATAATTCCGCCACCGACACTACAGCACTGGAGCGAGAGATAGACACTCTGGTGTATGAGTTATATGGATTAACGAAAGAAGAGATCGCGATAGTGGAGGGTAGTTCGACAGGCTCACCACAGGGAAAAGGATGAATGATCGAGAGTACATACTATTCTGTGATGAATCAGATAAAAAAGGAAAGTATTATTCTAACTTCTATGGAGGAGTATTAGTTAGCGCATCGCACTACGAGCGAACTACAGAAAGATTAAATACTCTCAAGCAGGCGCTTCATTTCTTTGGTGAAGTTAAATGGGAAAAAGTAACTGAACGGTATGAAGAAAAATACGAGTCACTTATCCATGCGTTTTTTGAAGAAATCAAAACTGGAAAAGTAAAACTGCGAATCATGTTTCGTCAGAACGCTCGATCACCTCGCGGTCTTTCTCAGGCACAAATAGAAGTTCAGTATTTTCTTTTATACTATCAATTTATCAAGCATGCGTTCGGATTAATTTACTCTGAACCCAATCCTGAAGGAACCCGATTGCGTCTTTATTTTGATCGTATTCCAGATACAAAAGAAAAAATCGAACAATTTAAGGGATACATATTAGGGCTACAGCAAGCAAAGGGATTCCGAGATGCAAATCTTACCATTGCGAAGGAAGATGTAACGGAGGTTCATTCTCATGATCAGTGTTTTACTCCAATGTATGGATATAGTTCTTGGCTCAATGTCGTTTCGTTTGAATGATAAGCATAAGGAATTAATTCCCGGCACGAGACGAAGAGGAAAAAGAACCAAAGCAAAAGAAGCATTGTACAAAAGCATCTATCGAGAAATATCACAAATAATACCTCGATTCAATATCGGTGTGACAACGAGTGTCCACGGTGATTTCAAAAACCGTTGGAATAACACTTACAGGCATTGGTGCTTTACCCCAAAAGAGTTTGATTATGAAGAACATTTGACGAAAGGTGGACAACGAAGAGAATAAAAAACCCCGCTTGTTCTACTAAGTATCTGACGCATAACGTCAGACTTCGGACAAGCAGGGCTAAAAAATCTTATCACGCGCATCCGCCATCTACAAGGATGACTTCAGTGGTGCATTTGAAAGGTACAACCCCATTATGAAAGAAGCAACATAAATATGATTGGAAAGCTGAAGAAATTGCCTATGTGGAGGGGATGAGGTAATACTTCAGCATAAAACACTTGAGAAGCTGAGGAAGCTGATTAATGAAGAAACGGAATATCGTTCTGGTTCAAAATTGGTTTCGTTTTTCAATTCTTTAGGATTATTCCTGATAAAAAATTGTTACATTAGTTATAGAAATCAAGATTAACAATATCATTTCATGTCCAAATCAATTCCAGCAATTGTAACGCCGCACCTTCTTAAATGGGCACGTGAAGAAGCAGGATTCTCTGTAGAGGAGGTGGCGGATAAGCTCAAGCGAATGGTTGATGAAATCCGCTCTTGGGAAAGCAATAAAGAGACACCTCCGACTTTACGACAAGCCGAAAAACTTGCAAAGCTTTACCGAACCTCATACTCAATATTTACATTACCTGAACCTCCCCGAACAATTCCACTTGCTACCGAATATCGTAGATTACCGAAGGTCGTTCCTGGTGAAGAATCTTCAGAACTTCGGTTTGCTCTGAGAGATTTGTTGTTCCGAAGACGCGTTGCAATGGAGCTTATGGAAGAGATTGGAAATGTACCGGAAAGATTTTCCCATACAGCGAAGCTTTCTGAAATTCCCGAAGAGCTGTCAAGACGTATTCGTCAACTCCTTGGAATCTCGGTAGAAATACAGCAAAAGTGGGGGAATGATTCAGTAGCCTGGAAAGCTTGGAGGAGTGCAATTGAGGCATTGGGTGTGTTAGTATTTGTTTTTTCGGATGTTGATCAAGAAGAAGTACGCGGAGTATCACTTTTTCATTCCCAACTTCCGGTTATTGGTGTCAATAGTAAAGAAATACCTTCTTCAAGGCCATTTACCTTAATGCATGAATTTATCCATATTCTATTCGCAAATGGCGAAGAAGAAAAAGTCGCACAGGATGAAAAAAGATCTGAATCCGAGTGGAAAAAATTAGAAAGATTTGCTGAACGTGTTGCCGGAGGTGTGCTAATGCCTTTGGAATCTCTTCTTGCAGAAGAAGAAATAAAAACACGCACTGTTTCTTCTTCATGGAGTATTGCAGATATACAAAGATTGGCACGTCGTTATAAAGTAACTCCCAAAGCAATTGCCACGAGGCTGCTTTCTATCGGAAAAATGAATCCAACTGCATATCGGCATTGGCACAATGATTGGAATGAATTTATAGCAAGCCATCCGCATAAAAGCGGTGGAATAGCTACTCCTGCAGAAAAAGCCTTAAATCGAAATGGGGCTACATATTCCACATTAGTAATTGATGCCCTTAATATGGAGCGCATCACACCAGTGGAAGCATCGCGGTATTTAAACTTACATTATCCGCATATCGAAGAACTACGTCTTCATTTTTCCTTTGGACGGCCATTACCAACATATAGGAAATCGATCGGGGAGGGCTAATGTATTCTGTTGATACGAATGTGTTTATCGATTGGTGGGAACGCCGTTATCCTCCTGATGTTTTTCCATGTGTTCAAAAAGCGATGGAACAACTTGTCATTCAAAATAAATTGTATGCTCCTGAAAGAGTGCAGGAAGAAATTGGATACGTCGGGTCAAAAGCGTTACAAAACTGGGCAAAGCTGCACAAATCAATTTTTATTCAACATGATACTAACCTCCAGTTAGAAGCACAAACAATTCAAATTGCATATCCTGATCTCATCGATAACACTACTCCATTTGATGAAGCGGACAGATGGGTTATCGCTCTAGCAAAAATAGAAAACTATACGGTTGTGACACATGAAACATCCTATGCATCAAAAAAGAAAAGTACAAAAAAACCAGAACGGAATTTATATATTCCCGATGTTTGCAATGCAATGAAAATTAATTGTATCGAATTCCTTGATTTGATGCGTAGTGAAGGATGGATATTCTAGAAGTATTCCTCTAAGTATCATAGGTATCACTAGAAATTCTATATTATAGATTCGTGCCTGATTCGTTCGTCCGCCATTCGGTGATCTGAAATATTTTACACCGCAACTTTACCCACCATGCTTCACCTTCTGGCGAGACTCTCTCACAAGCACTTATTTGGTAAGTGGCACACTCCCGTTGACACGGTCGTAAGTGCCGGTTGCTCTTCACGCGGCACATACACACTCAGCGAGGATTTATTAGCTTTTATTGAATCGCTTCGTGTGCAAGTGCCTCTTCAAAAGCAAAACCTCCACGAGGAAAAACTTTCTATTCTTGAATCATGACCGCTGAAGTTGAAATATACACTTGATAGATCTTCGCCCTCGTCAAGGGCAAGTCGCTCCTTCCTCTCGTGGTGAGTTTATCGAACCATCGGTCGTCGCTCTAAATCGTGAACGCTCGCAATCATTTCGCTCCACTCATTCGTAAATCCTGTCCTGAGTCCCGCTGGAAGCGGGATCGAAGGATCATTCCGTTACGCTCTATCATTGCTCGCTAAAATATTATGCCTGCAACGCCGGAGGCGTAAGCCGCAGGCGTTGGTTCCCCCTCCGTGAATGAAGATTGTTGCACAAACTTCATTCAATTGGGGCACCATTCGCCTTAAAAAAGTCTGCCACCGAAATAGCCGGTGTCACACTTTTTACTGCCACGGCGCCTGCCGTGAGCGAAGTCGAACGGTTCCCCCAAAATATTTTCCGCCTGTGGCGGAACCCCTTTGGCGAAGCCACCCCTTCGGGGCGGGGTTTCACGACCCTTGACTTCGGGCTTACAGCAAAAGAAACGATCTCTATCAGCGGTCATGTGATTTTTGAGTGATTCATCACGAGAAAATCATCCCGCGGACAACGCTTTTCGTTGGAACGCGGGAATAGATCAACAAAGCACATGAACCAATGGAGGTCGTTATGTTACAAAATTCAATCAATTCACAATTCCAATCGTATTCCAACACTCTGTATGCAGCAGCTTCCAGAATGCTGGATAAACGCAATCCCCAATACGAGGATAAAGTTCAAGACCTTGTAATACTTGCGTATGAAGAATTTAAACGAAAAGCAGATCAAGGAACAATTATGAATCTCCCGCTTCTCATTCATTTTATGAAGTTACGCAAGCCGGAAGTACAGCTTGAAATGAGAGGCGATTCACGTACACCTAAAAAAGATGTATTCAACAAGCGAAATTATTACGAAGGGAAATTGGAATTGTATTCCATCGACAATCCTTTGAATATCGAATCAAGCGAAACATTCGCTGAATCAATAAAAGACGATAAAAACCTTGAAGAAGAAATATCATTCCACTTGGAATATCAAGAACGACTTGCATCATTACACACCAATGAACAAACCATCCTGCAAATGAAAATGAATGGTTATCAAGATTATGAGATTGCACACATCATGTGCATACAATCAAGTAATGTCAGAAGCACAATTCAAAATATTGCATCAAAGATGATAGAGAAGAAATCAAGCCAATATACACTTCATTTATAACCATTCTCAATATCCTACCTTACAAAAGTCCTGAGAGAGCAATCTTTCGGGACTTTTCTTTTTTCCAAGCCAGCGAAATCGACAGAAGTGAACCGAGCCCAACTAAGGTGAATATTCATTCCTTGAAATAACTTAATCCTAAACGAAATATCTATCACATCCTCTATTTTAGCCTACCCTTGAGAAAACACATTTCGATTTCGCAAGCGTTTCTTTCTGTCACTTTCTTTGCGCTCAAAGAAAGTGACAATAAGTACATCTCTTTTCAATTTCAACTTTCTCCGTTTGGTATAAGTAATTCGTAATTAACGCACCCGCGATTATTAGCGGAACAGTAACACAACATAAAGGAGTTTTATCATGAGTTTTCAAAAAGAGTTTTTACAAATACAGGAAGGTCGAATCGCAGATGTTACCTTCTTGTTTCCTACCGGATTGAAAAAGGATGGTAATTTCGGACCGTATTTTTTGTATACGGTCAAACACGAGGAAAAGGAAAAATTCCTCAAGGTCACAGAGCGACTCGAAAAAGAGTTGCGAAAAATGAATGTCAAGACCAAGCAGGTGTATAGCTTGTTCAAAGAGACCATTCACCCGCCTAAAGGTGAAGCATACACAGTCATTCGCATTGTGGAAGGAAAGAACCCAGAACCTGTACAAACTCCAGCACCACAACAACCAGCGACAGTCCAACCTCAAAAGGTACAGATTCAAGATGTCAATTTCACCGGAGACAAGCAGGTCATGCACCAATCAATTCTCGATGCTGTTGACATCACAAAAGCCATCGGCGGGATTGACTGGCGAAACACAGACATTGAGAAAATTGGTGTCTCTTTGTTCCTTTCCCGTACCGGTCAACTTACCACTGAGCAAGTTCTTTCAAACGGTAATGGAAAAAAGCCGCGCAAGGTGAAGGAAGTTCAAAAACCAGAACCGTCGCGCGAACTTGTTCCCGTCGAGACAGTTCCATCGAACGGAAACGGAAAGCATGACGACTTGCCGTTCTAATTGCCATTCCGACCGGACTTAGCAAATGCAATACCGCTAAGTCCGTTGTCGGAATGAGCATCCCGCAACGCTTTTATGCGGGATCAGATCAATCAATTTTTTTCAAAGGAGCAACACATCATGGAAGATACACTCTATGAAATTACCCGGGAGCTTGTTCTTCTTGAAAACTATGAAGAGCCGCAAGACCAAAGTGGAGAAGACAGACTTGAACTTTTCCGCCAAGCCCTCGACAATCTCAATATGAAATTTCTCGATAAGGTCACGAATATTGTCAAGTTCATAAAGAATCTTGAATCATATCGCGATGCAGTAGCAGCTGAGGCAAAACGTTTGAGCGATCGGAAGCGGTCTTTTGACAATCGCATTGATTGGCTCAAAAACTATACCAAATCATGTATGGAGGCAACGCAAAGTGAGAAAATCAAATATTCCTTGTTCACGATTTCAGTGGGAAAAAGTCAACCGTCCGTTGAGGTCGTTGACATCGAAAAGGTCGATGCTCAATTTATCAAAATTAAAAAAGAAGTGGACAAGACAAAAATTCTTGAGCAGATGAAAGCTACCGGTGTTATTCCCGACGGTATAAACATCATTCACGGAACACATCTTATCATTCAATAAAGCATTCACAAAAACGGCGATACCGCAAACCGGTATCGCCTCCTAAAAAATGGAACAGACTAAAAATATTAGCAAGCGGGGGAGGGAGTCCCGCTGATTTGACGCATGTTGATCTAAAAGAAACGATTTATATTATTCCGAATTGTCGACAACCATTGTTGGCGTTGTTTATCTGTACTTGTGATAACAATATTAAACATTTCGCGATGAAAAGTTTTGACGCCACAAAGATCAAAAATGCAATTCTTCCAAAGAGTTTCGAGCGGGTCGCCGAATATTTGTATCTCGCGTTCTGATGGTGTATTGGAAGTGTTGAAGACCAGTGCCACTTTCGCTTTTAGGAGTCCTATTGGAATCCCCTCTCCATTGTCTCCTTCCATAAATTTATATGCAATTCCAGGACGCATCACTCTATCCACCCAACCTTTTAATATTGCCGGTGGTTGTCCCCACCAATTTGGATGAATGATAATAATACCATCTGCAGTGGATAGTTCTTTGCAATGCGATTGCAATGCCAAAGGTAACGATGCTTCTTCAGAAATCTCATCAGTGCTGAGAATAGGGTCAAACTTCTCGGTATAGAGATCATGAAAAGCCACATGATGTCCACGTTGATTCAATTCTGCGATAACGATGTCTGCAATTGCATGATTAAAGCTCTGTGGATTGGGATGAGCGAGTATGACTGAAACCTGCATTGCTGTTAATCCTTTCTTAGTATTCTTCATTATGATCAATAGAAAAACAACCTGTGGATATATTTTATATCCCATTGCAACAATTCAAAACTAACTTACCTTGGACATCGCCATGCTCCAACATTGCATGAGCATTTGAAGCTTCTGAAAGCGGAAGTGTCCTGGCAATGGCTGGTTTTATCTTCCTATCGGTCAGCATTTTAAACAATTTCAGTAAATCCTCGTGAAATGGTTTCGGATTTTTTCGATATAATCGAGTAATGCCATAAAACGTTGCATTTTTCCCATTGGGTAACATATTTAATAATGATGGAGTAAGATAACTCATGAGAGATGAGAACTTGTGTGCTTTTCTTTTTCTGATCGCACCTGTTACGCCAAATGATACAAGTATCCCATTTCGTTTTAATGTTTTATATCCCTGATATGTAATTCTACCACCAATAGCGTCGAAGACTGCATCGATTCCCTGCGGTTCTCGAGAGCGAACGATATAAGTGAAATCTCCTATTGCATAATCAACCGGAGTACCACCAAACTGTTTCACGAAATTAAATTTCTTTAGCGATGTTAGACCGTACATTTTCTTCAATCCGGCCAATTGTCCAAGTTGTAAAAGCGCAGTGCCAACTCCACCTGAAGCGCCTGTTATGAGGATCGACTGCCCTGGTTGAACACGAGCTATTCG
>CAVZWL010000018.1:0-97716 GCA_963778945.1 Ignavibacteriota bacterium | reverse complement strand
TGAACCTGCAACCTTCCGGGTTATGAGCCCGACGAGCTACTCCGCCTTCGGCGGACTCCACCCCACAATATTTTGTTTCATCCACTCACGTCCCACACCGCTCTTGAGCCACTTTTCTCTTTTCATCGCTTCTGCTCGTGTTGGATACTTTTCGGTATGTATAATCCGCCAGTTATAACCATGCTTAGTTGAATGACAAAGTCCTGCATTATGCTCACTTAATCGTCGAACAAGGTCAGGAGTTTGACCAATATAACGATGGGACTCATCGCTCATAATCGCATAGACGTAGAATGGCATTGATACCTCTCAAAATAACAAAGCCTCTGACATCTCAGAGGCTTTCATTTTTTGTAGCGGGGGCAGGACTTGAACCTGCAACCTTCGGGTTATGAGCCCGACGAGCTACTCCGCCTTCGGCGGACTCCACCCCTCAATATTTTGTTTCATCCACTCACGTCCCACACCGCTCTTGAGCCACTTTTCTCTTTTCATCGCTTCTGCTCGTGTTGGATACTTTTCGGTATGTATAATCCGCCAGTTATAACCATGCTTAGTTGAATGACAAAGTCCTGCATTATGTTCACTTAATCGTCGAACAAGGTCAGGAGTTTGACCAATATAACGATGGGACTCATCGCTCATAATCGCATAGACGTAGAATGGCATTGATACCTCTCAAAATAACAAAGCCTCTGACATCTCAGAGGCTTCATTTTTTGTAGCGACCAGGTCTTGAACCTGCAACCTTCGGGTTATGAGCCCGACGAGCTACTCCGCCTTCGGCGGACTCCACCCCTCAATATTTTGTTTCATCCACTCACGTCCCACACCGCTCTTGAGCCACTTTTTTCTCTTCATCGCTTCTGCTCGTGTTGGATACTTTTCGGTATGTATAATCCGCCAGTTATAACCATGCTTAGTTGAATGACAAAGTCCTGCATTATGTTCACTTAATCGTCGAACAAGGTCAGGAGTTTGACCAATATAACGATGGGACTCATCGCTCATAATCGCATAGACGTAGAATGGCATTGATACCTCTCAAAATAACAAAGCCTCTGACATCTCGAGGTCTTCATTTTTTGTAGCGGGGGCAGGACTTGAACCTGCAACCTTCGGGTTATGAGCCCGACGAGCTACTCCGCCTTCGGCGGACTCCACCCCTCAATATTTTGTTTCATCCCCTCACGTCCCACACCGCTCTTGAGCCACTTTTCTCTTTTCATCGCTTCTGCTCGTGTTGGATACTTTTCGGTATGTATAATCCGCCAGTTATAACCATGCTTAGTTGAATGACAAAGTCCTGCATTATGCTCACTTAATCGTCGAACAAGGTCAGGAGTTTGACCAATATAACGATGGGACTCATCGCTCATAATCGCATAGACGTAGAATGGCATTGATACCTCTCAAAATAACAAAGCCTCTGACATCTCAGAGGCTTCATTTTTTGTAGCGGGGGCAGGACTTGAACCTGCAACCTTCGGGTTATGAGCCCGACGAGCTACTCCGCCTTCGGCGGACTCCACCCCACAATATTTTGTTTCATCCACTCACGTCCCACACCGCTCTTGAGCCACTTTTCTCTTTTCATCGCTTCTGCTCGTGTTGGATACTTTTCGGTATGTATAATCCGCCAGTTATAACCATGCTTAGTTGAATGACAAAGTCCTGCATTATGCTCACTTAATCGTCGAACAAGGTCAGGAGTTTGACCAATATAACGATGGGACTCATCGCTCATAATCGCATAGACGTAGAATGGCATTGATACCTCTCAAAATAACAAAGCCTCTGACATCTCAGAGGCTTATTTTTTGTAGCGGGGGCAGGGCTTGAACCTGCAACCTTCGGGTTATGAGCCCGACGAGCTACTCCGCCTTCGGCGGACTCCACCCCTCAATATTTTGTTTCATCCACTCACGTCCCACACCGCTCTTGAGCCACTTTTCTCTTTTCATCGCTTCTGCTCGTGTTGGATACTTTTCGGTATGTATAATCCGCCAGTTATAACCATGCTTAGTTGAATGACAAAGTCCTGCATTATGTTCACTTAATCGTCGAACAAGGTCAGGAGTTTGACCAATATAACGATGGGACTCATCGCTCATAATCGCATAGACGTAGAATGGCATTGATACCTCTCAAAATAACAAAGCCTCTGACATCTCAGAGGCTTCATTTTTTGTAGCGGGGGCAGGACTTGAACCTGCAACCTTCGGGTTATGAGCCCGACGAGCTACTCCGCCTTCGGCGGACTCCACCCCTCAATATTTTGTTTCATCCACTCACGTCCCACACCGCTCTTGAGCCACTTTTCTCTTTTCATCGCTTCTGCTCGTGTTGGATACTTTTCGGTATGTATAATCCGCCAGTTATAACCATGCTTAGTTGAATGACAAAGTCCTGCATTATGTTCACTTAATCGTCGAACAAGGTCAGGAGTTTGACCAATATAACGATGGGACTCATCGCTCATAATCGCATAGACGTAGAATGGCATTGATACCTCTCAAAATAACAAAGCCTCTGACATCTCAGAGGCTTCATTTTTTGTAGCGGGGGCAGGACTTGAACCTGCAACCTTCGGGTTATGAGCCCGACGAGCTACTCCGCCTTCGGCGGACTCCACCCCTCAATATTTTGTTTCATCCACTCACGTCCCACACCGCTCTTGAGCCACTTTTCTCTTTTCATCGCTTCTGCTCGTGTTGGATACTTTTCGGTATGTATAATCCGCCAGTTATAACCATGCTTAGTTGAATGACAAAGTCCTGCATTATGCTCACTTAATCGTCGAACAAGGTCAGGAGTTTGACCAATATAACGATGGGACTCATCGCTCATAATCGCATAGACGTAGAATGGCATTGATACCTCTCAAAATAACAAAGCCTCTGACATCTCAGAGGCTTCATTTTTTGTAGCGGGGGCAGGACTTGAACCTGCAACCTTCGGGTTATGAGCCCGACGAGCTACTCCGCCTTCGGCGGACTCCACCCCTCAATATTTTGTTTCATCCACTCACGTCCCACACCGCTCTTGAGCCACTTTTCTCTTTTCATCGCTTCTGCTCGTGTTGGATACTTTTCGGTATGTATAATCCGCCAGTTATAACCATGCTTAGTTGAATGACAAAGTCCTGCATTATGCTCACTTAATCGTCGAACAAGGTCAGGAGTTTGACCAATATAACGATGGGACTCATCGCTCATAATCGCATAGACGTAGAATGGCATTGATACCTCTCAAAATAACAAAGCCTCTGACATCTCAGAGGCTTCATTTTTTGTAGCGGGGGCAGGACTTGAACCTGCAACCTTCGGGTTATGAGCCCGACGAGCTACTCCGCCTTCGGCGGACTCCACCCCTCAATATTTTGTTTCATCCACTCACGTCCCACACCGCTCTTGAGCCACTTTTCTCTTTTCATCGCTTCTGCTCGTGTTGGATACTTTTCGGTATGTATAATCCGCCAGTTATAACCATGCTTAGTTGAATGACAAAGTCCTGCATTATGCTCACTTAATCGTCGAACAAGGTCAGGAGTTTGACCAATATAACGATGGGACTCATCGCTCATAATCGCATAGACGTAGAATGGCATTGATACCTCTCAAAATAACAAAGCCTCTGACATCTCAGAGGCTTCATTTTTTGTAGCGGGGGCAGGACTTGAACCTGCAACCTTCGGGTTATGAGCCCGACGAGCTACTCCGCCTTCGGCGGACTCCACCCCTCAATATTTTGTTTCATCCACTCACGTCCCACACCGCTCTTGAGCCACTTTTCTCTTTTCATCGCTTCTGCTCGTGTTGGATACTTTTCGGTATGTATAATCCGCCAGTTATAACCATGCTTAGTTGAATGACAAAGTCCTGCATTATGCTCACTTAATCGTCGAACAAGGTCAGGAGTTTGACCAATATAACGATGGGACTCATCGCTCATAATCGCATAGACGTAGAATGGCATTGATACCTCTCAAAATAACAAAGCCTCTGACATCTCAGAGGCTTCATTTTTTGTAGCGGGGGCAGGACTTGAACCTGCAACCTTCGGGTTATGAGCCCGACGAGCTACTCCGCCTTCGGCGGACTCCACCCCTCAATATTTTGTTTCATCCACTCACGTCCCACACCGCTCTTGAGCCACTTTTCTCTTTTCATCGCTTCTGCTCGTGTTGGATACTTTTCGGTATGTATAATCCGCCAGTTATAACCATGCTTAGTTGAATGACAAAGTCCTGCATTATGCTCACTTAATCGTCGAACAAGGTCAGGAGTTTGACCAATATAACGATGGGACTCATCGCTCATAATCGCATAGACGTAGAATGGCATTGATACCTCTCAAAATAACAAAGCCTCTGACATCTCAGAGGCTTCATTTTTTGTAGCGGGGGCAGGACTTGAACCTGCAACCTTCGGGTTATGAGCCCGACGAGCTACTCCGCCTTCGGCGGACTCCACCCCTCAATATTTTGTTTCATCCACTCACGTCCCACACCGCTCTTGAGCCACTTTTCTCTTTTCATCGCTTCTGCTCGTGTTGGATACTTTTCGGTATGTATAATCCGCCAGTTATAACCATGCTTAGTTGAATGACAAAGTCCTGCATTATGCTCACTTAATCGTCGAACAAGGTCAGGAGTTTGACCAATATAACGATGGGACTCATCGCTCATAATCGCATAGACGTAGAATGGCATTGATACCTCTCAAAATAACAAAGCCTCTGACATCTCAGAGGCTTCATTTTTTGTAGCGGGGGCAGGACTTGAACCTGCAACCTTCGGGTTATGAGCCCGACGAGCTACCAATTGCTCCACCCCGCGGTGTCATATCAATATACGACGTAATTTCTTGCCAATCAAGATACGTCTGCCCGGAACAACTGATATTTTTATTGCAGGTGATTCCAGATTTCATCTAATAACTCAGCTATTCCTTCGCCGCTGACTGCGGAAATTTGATGAACCGGAACTCCCCGGCCAAATGATAATTTTTTAATCCCCTTCTTTACCTCCTCCGCTACAGCATCCATCTTCGTGAGCGCAACAATCTTTTTTTTCTTTCCGAGCGCCGCATTGTACGATTTCAACTCATGGAGGAGAATCTTGTAATCTTTTTTCAAATCAGCTCCCATTGCATCGATCAAAAAGACAAGTGTCTTCGTCCGCTCGATATGCCTGAGAAATTGTATGCCGAGACCTTTACCTTGATGCGCTCCTTCAATCAGTCCCGGAATATCTGCGACGACAAAACTTTTTCCCAATGCATATCGCACAAGTCCGAGATTCGGCACAAGCGTCGTAAACGGATAATCGGCGATTTTCGGTTTTGCTGCTGAAATAACGGAGATCAGGGTCGATTTACCGGCATTCGGAAAACCGACCAGCCCGACGTCGGCAAGCAGTTTCAATTCCATAGTCAATTCCTGCTCTTCACCCGGCGTTCCCGGCTGTGCAAAACGGGGAGCCTGATTGGTCGCCGTTGCAAACTCAGCATTGCCCTTCCCCCCTTTTCCACCTTTCGCTATAACGATTTCATCGCCGTCGTTGACCAGATCCCCGATGAGTTTTCCTTTGGCCGCAGTGCGCAGAACCGTACCGCACGGAACTTTGATGATCTCATCCTTGCCTCTTTTTCCTTCCTGGTCTTTCCCCCGGCCGTTTTCGCCTCGTTCCGCTTTATAGGCGCGCTTATACTTGAAATCCAGCAGCGTGCTTAACTGCCGGTCTGCACGTATAAGAATACTTCCGCCGTTTCCTCCTTTACCGCCGTCCGGTCCCCCTTTTGGAATAAATTTTTCGTGCCGGAAGCTGATGCATCCGTTTCCGCCGTCGCCGGCTTTTACAAATATTTTTGCTTCATCGATAAATTGCATAGAATCGTTGCATCTTTTCTTTTAATACATCGTTTACCGGACGCCTAAAAAGCTTCCGTATAACCTATCCGTAAAGAAAACGGCATCTTCGCTGAATGGGTCTATTCCGTTGTTCATGAACAATGCATCTAAACTATGAGCAGTCTGAGCCCATTCTTTTGCAAGGCCGATTTCCATAATAAGTGCGAGAAAAGCAGGTTTATCGTTCTTGAATATTTTCTTGATGAGCCGTTCCTGTTCTTCTTCCGTAAAGACCGATAATAATTCATGCTGTTTTCTTCCCGGTGTCGCTTTAATATATTGTTCGTCATTTTCGCCGAACACCATAACAGCAGGCTTCGCAGAATTCGGGGATTCCTTCACGGATACGTCTTGATGTTTCGGCTCCGGTTTCTCCCCCGGCAGTACCAGCCGGCGCCGTCAATGGCTTTGCGGAAAACAGCGGATCGGATTTCATTTCTTCCGCCTGAGAAGGCGCCGGGAATGCAAAGGCACAGCCTTTGCATTTTCGTCGCCGGTTCGGACGATCTCCACAAAATCCGCAAGCTGTGCAATCGTCAGTACATTCACAGCATGTTTATCCCGTTCGAATTCGAGCCGTGCCCGAATCCCATCAAGCTGCTTATCCTCAAAGAATACGATGGCGGCATTGATCGGCAGCGTTTGCTGCGTCAAGTCGATCTGCGGATTCATTTTCCCGGATTCTACAAAAGCGAACAATGCACGCGTCATTTGTGCAAGTTCGTAACTGGAGTGGCGCGCCGTAACTTCGTTGTCGATTTTTTCCAGCAGCTTTTTGAACTCCTCGTAAGTCATGCCGGCCAATCCATGCGCCACCATATAACGTTTAATGAGCTCCGGAAAATACACATAATCGATGCAATAGCGCAGCTTTTTTTCCACCACCGACGCTTGAACGCTCCGCACATCGCCGATGATGAAGTTCAACAACGTCCATTGCGGGCGGCAGAGATAATTGAATTGAAAGTGCACGGACTCTTCCAGCAGCGATTCGAACTCCTGGCGCGTAAAATGATAATTGTAGACAAGGACAAGGTCGATCTGTCTTTTGAAGGCTGGCAACTTCAGGCATTCCGTAT
Source organism: Ignavibacteriota bacterium (assembly GCA_963778945.1). Lineage (GTDB taxonomy): Bacteria > Bacteroidota > Ignavibacteria > UBA10030 > UBA10030 > Fen-1254. Next base: position 90,724 of record CAVZWL010000018.1, on the reverse strand, counting down.
GGGAAATTGCCCGACCGGGCTTCCGACGCGCGTGCAGCTTCGAGCTTCTTCTCAACTTCCGCTTTAAAATACGCCTTTAACGCCGGATGAATATCGGCAGCAAGCACGTTCTTAAGCAGGACATCGTCCTCTTCTCCGATTGTCTTTGCCCGAACGGCATTGATGATCGATTCTATTTCCTGTTCAAAAATATAACCCATATTTTTTAATGCGCTCAGTTTTAAAGTCTGTTTCGACCGAACGATGCACTCATTTCGTATCGAGAATCGTCTTAACCCGGTCGATTTCCTTTTGCGCCGCAGTCTTGAATTGCGCATCCGTATCTTTTCGATCGAGAATCTGTTTGTACATTGTCATGGCCTGATCGTATTTGGACATTTTTTCATACGACTGACCGGCCATATAATACGATGTTGAGATCCAGTCCACTTTTCCCCGCTGCGTTACAAGATACGGGACTTTGAGGAATTCCAAAACCGCCTGCTGATAATCTCCTTTATAGAAATTCGATTCGCCGATATAGTAGCGCAATTCCGCTTCAAGATCGGAGTTACCCCCTTCGATGAGGCTCTGGAGCTGGAGAATCGCCCGGTCGTAATATCCCAGTTTCTGATACAGAATGCCGATATCGATTTTTTTATCGATCAAATCGGTATCGTTCGGAAATCGTTCGATATATTTTCGCGTTAGGTCGAGCGCCCCGTCGTATAATTCCATCTCCTTGTATGTCATAATCAAATTGTTCATGGCGAACGGAACGAGACCGGGTGACTTTTGTTCATTATCCAGAATATTTTGTACTGTTTGGATGCCGCATCCCACTGCTCCATGGCATAATAAGCATTGCCAAGACTGAGATGCACGCGCGGAATAATATCGCTGTTCGGATAATACTGCAGCAATGAATCGTAGATGCCGACCGCGAGCTGCATTTTCTGATCCAGCTCGTAGACCCGTGCGGTCCAGAATAGTGCTTCCGGAACGATTGATGCATGAGGATAACGGCTCAAAACCGCATCGAACCGCGCTTTTGCTTCGATATTTTTATCCTGGCGCATCAAATATTTGCCGCGCTCGAATTCGAATTCCGCACTGCGCCCCTCTTCCTTCGGATACTTTTTTATAAAATCTGCAGCGCGTTGATTGGCTTCTTCAAGATTATCGAGCCTGAAATAGCAAAGAATAATTTGGGCCTGTATAAAACGCATCGTGCTGTCGCTTTTGCATTGTTTCAATGCCTCACTGTATTTAGCGGCAGCATCGTCATACTTTTCCGAAGTAAACAGCATATTGGCAGTTTCAAGCGCGAGGGAAGAGGACTGTTTGCCGAATTTAATGTTAATGCGGTCTGCTTCCGTCAGATAGGAAGTTGCAAGCTTTACGTTATTATCCGATTTTGCAAGCGAAGCCAGAGCAAGATACGCCATGCCTGCCTGTTCGGTAGATTGGTCCCTTGTGATATATTCTCCGTACCACAACCGCTCTCCCTGTTTGTCCCCGGCCATCTCTGCACAATAACCGAGTTTATACACAATATTTCGTTCCATCTCCGGATTTCCGGCAGCGTTGAAGAAATCCGTTTGCATCGCATGCAGAGCAGGAACAAAACTGGAGTATGCGCGGCTGTAATCTTTAGCATTATAGAAGGCAGTGCCTTTTAAAAGATCGAGGTTCTTGTTGTAGGATGTGTAAAAATATCGTTTCTCTAAGAGATTGCAATAATCAACAGCAGCGGCGACCTTGCCGCTGTCGGCAGCGGCCTGTGCAAGCAAAAAAGCTGCCTGTGCACTCTGCTGATGATTCGGATACGACGCGAGAAAGCGCGAAAAGAACGATACGGCAGAATCATTTTTCATCATGGAACGGTATGCCAAACCCGTCTGGAACTGCGCTGATGCTGCCGATTCCGTGCTTGAATATTTTTCCAGCAAGAGTTTGTACGTCAGCACTGCATCGTCATATTTTTTTGATGCCAGATATGAATTCCCCAGGGCGAGCAGGGCGATGTCCTTGCCTCGAACGGACGACGACCTGGCAAAGAAATCCGAACCGAGCGTGCGGAGTTCTTCGATTTTGTCGGTTAGTTGGAGCCGGTAAGAAAACGCCGCAACAGCAGCTTTATCGCTTAATTCTCCGGCGGGATATTTGAGCTGCAGTGAATCGTAACATTTTATCGCTCTCTTTATATTTGCCTTTCCGGCATCCGTCTGTATTCCGGCTCGCAGCGCAGTATGTTCGTACGATTGCGCTTGATAATACCATGCAGCGGGCCTCATCGCTTCATCAAGATCCTGCGAGAGTGCATAGCGGTATTGTTCCGCGGCAAGATCGTAATCTTTCATTTCATGAAAATAAATCTCCGCAAGACGATAGGCAAGATTTCCTTTTGACTTTTGCGCAATAACATCTCCGACAAGCAGGGCAAGTTTTTGGAGGCTCTCAGTGCTCTGCCGCCGGTCGAACTCGTTCATCAGCCAGACGATCCGGTTCGCTTCCGGAAGAAATTCACTGCTCGGATAACGGCGCTGAAGATTGTCGAACGCCGAAAGAGCCGGTTCATATTCCCCTGCCGCACGATGCGCCAAGCCGAGCTGAAAGAGAGCGGCATCGGCATCACTGCATGAGGGAAAGTTGTCGATCACGAAGGAACAGAAATCGTATGCCGTTTTCGGCTCGTTTAAATTCGATGTCGCCTGATCGGCTCCCATAACTAATAAATGAGGGAGCAATCCATCTCCGGGAAACTCCTGCCGGTACAGGCGTACCAGACGGACTGCTTCTGAATAATTTTTTTCTAAGGAGGCTGCTTTATACGCGCCAATGAGAACCGCCCGCCGATCCGCTTTGCCTAAGCTGTCGGTCAACGCTCGCGTATAGAGCGACGATGCTTTTGCCATGTTCCCAAGGCATTCTGCCGCAACTCCCGCGCGATAGTACGCTTCGCCGTTCCGCTCCCCGCGGAATCCTCCGGCATACCCGAATAATTCCAGCGCCCGCGCAAATCCGCGAATCCGCATGTTCAATTCCGCCATATCCAAAAAAGCATTCTGACGCAATTGCGGCGAAGCATTCGTATTGTCGGCAAGAGACCGCCAGGACTCCATTGCTCCGTCCGTATCGCCAAGAATGTTTCGCAACACTCCGAATTCATACAATGCAGAAAAATAACTCGGTGTGGTTTTAAATTTTGCGAGAACGGTCGAGAGGGCATCTTCGGATTCTTGATTTCTTCCCAGTGCTTTGAGCGCTTTACTCATCACCAGCAGCCCCTGCGCTTTGAGCGGCGCGTCTGCAGCGACATCGACGACCTGTTTGCTTTCCTGCCGCGCTTGTTCGGGCTGGCCGTCCGCGATGAGCATCTCCGCGAGCGTGAGCCGGGCGGGTAAAACTTCAGCAGATGAATATTCCTGTGTCAGTGTACGAAGCACGCGGCGGACATTTTCACGGTCGCCTATTTTTCCATATAACTCAGAGGCTTTAAGGAGCGCTTGAGGCGCGAATTTGCTGCGGGGATGGAATGTCTTGACACGTTCATAAGCCAGCGCTGCTTCACGCGTATTGCCGGAGACTACATATTCGGATGCGACGTTCATCCATGCTTCGGGCGCTTTTGCATTATCCGGATATGCGAGAGCAAAATTTTGGAAAGTCAGGCGTGCATCGTCGTACTTGCCGAGCTTTTCCTGAGTAAGGCCGAGATAAAATCGCGCATCGATTCCCTGCTGGGAAGCGGGATAGAGAGAGATGAACGAGCGGAATTGCTCGATTGCAAGATCGTACATTTTATCATTATAGAGATTGACAGCAAGTTTAAAATCGGCGTTCTCCTTGGAATCCTGAGCGGAAGAAGGTCGGAAAAGAATAAAGGCAAGAAGGATAAGAAACAATATTCGCTTCATTTGTAGAAATTTAGCCAATAATTGGCGCATTCGCAAGGAAGCCCCTTAAATCCAGCAGTAGAAATGGAAAGGTATGAGAATACGATTGGCATCGTAAAATGAGCAATTTTTATGACATATCGGGCTCGATTGGTTCCTTTTCTCGGTTTAAACTGGTCCATCATTCCAATGAATAGATTTATTCGCGGGAAATTTTCTTTATCCACCTACCCCCCCACCTTGGAAAGGTGTCCTGGAAACACATCGTTTTTTCTAAGAAATTCATATACTTTTTTAACCACCTTGGAAAGGTCATTAAGATTTCGGATGTAAAAAAAATGAGAAGCCATCAGATCGACAGATTCTCATTTTCTACCGCTCAATTATTTGCAATTCTCTGCGCTTATTCTCATTTCCCTTGAATTGGTATAACGCCGTTTTCACCTGCTCCTGTCAGCTTGTTGATGCAGTTGATCAGAGCGCGGGTTGTATGGTAATTTCCCTTCCAGATATTACCTTTTCCAGAGCTCATCTCTTCCGGAACAATGTCCGTTCCGCCTGCATACCATCCGCCTCGTTTTTCATCGAGCAGATATTTTTTGCAATATGTCCATTGTTCGCACACTTTATCGAAATAGCGATGCTCATCGTTCGGGAACATATCGGCCATGAGTAAAAAAGCGTTCAACGCTTCGAGTTCAGACCACCACTCTTTAGTCCTGCGAACAATAAATTCACGCTTTCCCGATGGATCGTTAAATCCGCCGTCGAAGATTCCGCCATGTTCACGATCCCATCCGTATTCAAGCGCATGGTCTACCATTCTTTTCGCTGTGAACAGCGTAACGGAATCATCCTTGTATCCCAATGCTTTCGATGCTTCCAGCAGCAGATATCCGGTCTCGACATCATGACCGTAGGAAACATGATTGATAACGAATTCCATAAAGGAAGGACCGGGACCTGAATGTAAAATCGGTTTCCATGAGCGGTCGAAATATAGCTGCAAGTATCCTTTCGGCGTGACCATCGTATCCCGGATAATATGAAAAAGCGATTCAAGCCGCTCCCTGACGAGCGGATCGGGCCATACCTTATACAGTTCTGTAAAGCATTCAAGTATATGAATCGAAGAATTATAATCTTTCGGCGGGATATGCCGGAATCCATCGATGTACGGTTTGCCGGTTCTGGAAAAGAATTGGAAATATCCTCCCTTCAGCGAATCGTAGCTGTGATTATCCATCCAGAGGAAAGCTTCTTGTGCCAGTTTCAACGCCGCACTGTCCCCGGACGCATGGAAATACGCAGATAGTCCATAAATAGCAAATGCATTTCCGTACGCATCCTTTGATGAACTGTCGTTCAAGGTATATGGCTTACCTTGCTGTGACACCAGTGTAAAGAACCCGCCGTATTGTTTATCCCACATACAGTTTTTCAAAAATTGCATACCATGCGCAGCGATACGAGCAAAAGCAGTGTCTCCCTTAAAAAAAAGAGAAGCGTTCGATGCTGCCCACACATGTCTGGCTTGTGTAACAATCATTTTATCTTGATGACCGGCCGGATTCCAATTTTCATCGAAATCGCTTAAAAATCCGCCATACTGTGAGTCAACCGAGCGAGGATACCATGCTTTGAGTTCTGCATCGAGCGCCTGCTTCATCTCGCGAGCGAGCGAATCTTTCAGTGCCTGGGTCAGTTCCCGATGGTAGTCAACCGATGTCTTCGTTGGGGACATTCCATTCATGAATGCAGTGAAAGCGGCAATTGAAATCAATGTCGAAAAGGTTCTTTGGAACGTATTTTTCATAGACCCTCTTAGAAATAGTATAATAATTTTAGTCTCATATTAAGGTCGAACAATGGGTTGAATAGTACGTATTCTGAAGTCTACAATCAAGCAATCTTCAATCCGCAAGCCAAATCGCTTTCACCGGCGATTTCGAGTCTTCTCTACTTGAAAATCATCGTATACAATAGTATTTTGTATGAACAAATCCTGTCAGGAGAAACCATCATGGCATTGTCCAGCATCGACAAACAAACTTTGTTGACGATTGCCCGAAGTTCCATTAAGGCTGCCATAGAAGGAGAATCTATCCCGCCTCTCTTTATTTTAACACAAGATCTTGAGCGGCCATCTGGAACTTTCGTAACATTGAAAATCGACGATGAACTGCGCGGATGTATCGGTTATATCGAACCGATTTATCCACTGGCTCAAGCTGTTCAGGAAACAGCCATCAAAGCAGCTACAGAAGATCCAAGATTTATGCCAGTTGCGCCGGAAGAACTGGATCATATACAAATCGAAATTTCCGTTCTCTTCCCGATCGAGAAGGTGACAGACGTCAGCGAAATTGAAATCGGGAAGCACGGCCTTGTTGTAGAATTGGGAAGCAGAAAAGGTTTATTGCTTCCTCAAGTAGCGACCGAATATGGCTGGACACCGAAAGAATTTTTGAACCAGACATCGCTCAAAGCGGGGCTTTCGGAATATGGATGGCAGCAGCCCGGAGCACGCATATCACGTTTTCGTGTGGAATTATTTTCTGAGAAAGACGAGCTTGTATGACGGCAAGTGAAAAAATCCGCCAGCCCGCTGTGGCGGGAACGTTCTATTCCGGCACTGAAGAAGCGCTGCGAAAAGAGCTCGAAGCGATTTTTTCCTCTCTTCATGAAAGAAAAACCGGCGGAACAATTCGCGGTATTATCGTTCCTCACGCCGGATATATTTATTCCGGCGCTACAGCCGCGCATGCATACTGCCTCCTTCAAGGCACGACGTACGACGCAGTTGTCATCGTCGGCCCGAGTCATCGAGAGTTTTTCGATAAGATTTCGATTTACTCGGGAGATGCATTCTCCACGCCGCTGGGTACCGTTCCCTATTCAGCAAAAATTGCGGGAAGAACTCCTGCGTTGTTCATCAGAATTCATTGCTTCTCCTATCGGACATAGAACGGAACATTCCATTGAAGTGCAGATTCCATTCCTGCAAACTGTTCTGAAAAATATTCCCATCGTTCCAGTCGTCATCGGCAACCAATCCGCTGCCTTATGCACACTTTTGGGAAAAGCCCTTGCACAAATCGGCAAGGAACGCAATCTTCTTTTCGTGGCAAGCAGCGATCTTTCGCATTATCACCCGTATGAGGAGGCCGTGGCATTAGACCAGCATGTTCTCGACTGTGTCCAGACGTTCGATCCCGAGCTCTGGATATCAAAATTCGAAGCAGAAGACCTTGAGGCGTGCGGCGGCGGCCCCATTGCCGCCGTGATGAGCGCATCCAAACAGCTCGGCGCCACAAAAGCTGAAATTCTCCATTATTGTAATTCCGGCGATACTTCCGGGGATACTTCCGGTGTTGTCGGTTATCTCGCCGCAGCTTTCGTACAGGGGAAGTAAGTGCTGCGAACCCATCACAGCATCCCGGTCAGCATCATCGGAGCAGGAAAGGTCGGCAGCACGCTCGCGCTCCTTCTCCGCCGGTCAGGTTATCCTATTGTTTCTGTCATCAGCAAAAACAAAATTTCCGCACAGCGTCTTGCACGTTTAGTGCGGTGCAAAATTTTTTCCGATTCACTTTCTGCACTCTCCCCCGAAACGCGTTTTCTGTTATTCACATCCCCGGAGGAAACGCTGGCGCAGTTGGTCCGGAAACTCGACAAGCTTTCGTCTATACATTATAGCGGCCTTTTTTGTGCGCATGTCTCCGGAAGCGAAACGAGCGATGTATTTTTACCTTTAACAAAACGGGGAGCAATTCCGTTTTCTCTCCACCCGATACAAACTTTTCCCAATGATCTTTCTGTTAAAGTCCAGGCCTCAAAAATGCCGGGTATTACGTACGGATTCGAAGGCTCTCGGAGAGCGCTGCCTTTTGCACGGCGGGTCGTGCGAAGTCTGCAAGGATCAATTATCGTTGTTCCAAAAGAGAAGAAAATTTTGTATCATATTGCATGCGTGTTTGCATCAAATTATCCCCTTGTGATGCTCGGTGCGGCCGAGGAACTCTTTTTGACTCTCCATAAGAAAATTCGGACACAACACGTTCGGCCGCTTGTCGAGGCCAGTATTGAAAACGCCTTTCGCTTAGGCAGCAGCAGGGCATTAACAGGACCTGCCGTTCGGGGAAGTCTTGATACGATTCGCAGTCATATCCGAGCCCTGAAAAAAATAAGTCCGCATCTCGTCGAGGTATACCGGCAGAGCGGCCTGCTTGCCGTACGATTGGCGCGCAAAAACGGAAGACTTTCGCGCCGCAGCAAGGCGGTCGAAAATGTCTTCCGAAAGGCATAAGAAGAATATGAGGAAACGATGAAAGCTCTGATAGCCAGCGGCGGACATGGAACGCGTTTGCGTCCCCTGACTCATACGCGGAACAAGCATCTTTTGCCCATCGCCAACAAGCCGATACTCTTTTACGCCATTGAATCGGCCGTGGAAGCCGGCATCAAAGAGATCGGCATTGTTCATAATGCCGGCAATACGGAAGTCCAGGATTACATAGGCGACGGTTCGCGATGGAACGTCCGGATCACCTATATTCCCCAGCTCACGCCCGGCGGGCTTGCGCAGGTCGTTCAGCTTGCGGAAGATTTTGTCGGCAAGGAAAAATTCGTTTTCTATCTTGGCGATAACATGCTGGTCGGGGGAATCAAACGGTTTATCGAGGAGTTCGAAAAAAGCGGCTGCAATTGCTTCCTGACACTTTCCAAAGTAAAGGATCCCGAACGTTTCGGCGTTCCGGAAATCCAAAACGGAAGAATTGTTCGCGTGGAAGAAAAACCTAAACATCCCAAGACCAATTACGCGGTTGCCGGAATTTATCTCTACGACCATCATATTTTTGAAGCCGTCAAAGCGATCAAACCGAGTGCACGGGGCGAATTGGAAATTTCCGACGCGCACACCTACCTGATTGAAAAAGGATTCAAGATCGGTTATACGGAAATTACCGGCTGGTGGAAAGACACCGGCAAACCTACCGATCTCTTGGAAGCTAACCGATTGATACTCGACAGCTTTACACAGCGCATTGAAGGCAAAGTCGATGAACATTCCGATATAGCCGGACGCGTCGTAATCGAAACCGGTGCAAAGATAGTGAACAGCAAAATTCGCGGTCCGGTTATTATAGGGAAAAATTGCATCATCGATAACAGCTATATCGGGCCGTATACATCCATCGGCGACCGGACGGAGATCCTCGGAAGTGAAATGGAATACAGCATCGTCCTTCGGGATTGCAAGATTCTCAACGTAGGCATACGCATCGAAGGCAGCATCCTCGGCAACGACGTGGAAATCCTTCAGGGACAGACCAGGCCGCGTGTCCACCGATTTATGATCGGCGACCAGAGCAGGATTGAAGTAGTCTAAAAGAATTAAGAATTCAGAATGTAGAATATAGAATATTGCCAATTGACAATTGACAATTTTAAAAAATTTACCATTAACGATTAACCATTAACTATTTACTATTTGCCATTCACCATTTTCCATTAACCATTGACCATTTACCATTATGAGCACTGATCAGACAAAACTTATGGAGAAAATCGTGTCGCTTGCAAAGCGGCGCGGATTTGTTTTTCAATCGAGCGAAATATACGGCGGGTTGAACGGCTGCTGGGATTACGGCCCGCTCGGCGTGGAAATGCTGAACAACGTCAAACGCGAATGGTGGAAGAGCATGACCTACCGCGAGAACGTCGAGGGTCTCGATGCTTCCATCCTCATGCACCCGCGCGTGTGGGAAGCATCGGGACACGTGGAGAACTTTACGGATCCGATGATCGATTGCAAACAATGCAAAGCGCGGTACCGCCTCGATGTTCTGTTCGATGATCTCTCATTAAAAAAGAAGAAAGAGGTTTTACGGGAAATCGATGTCCAAAAATTCGGCGGGCAGCAAAAAGATGAGTTCATTGCCGAAGAATTTGCAAAGCTGACGGCAACGGATCAGGACGCGGCAAAGATCGTGCTCCTGCTTTCCTGTCCCGCCTGCGGCAATAAAGGCACATTCACCGATGCGCGGAAATTCAACCTTATGTTTAAAACATTTGTCGGGCCGGTTGAAGATTCGTCTGCGGTCGTGTATCTTCGCCCCGAAACAGCTCAGGGAATTTTTGTCAACTTCCTGAATGTCCAGACCGCATCGCGCCAAAAGCTTCCGTTCGGCATCGCACAGATCGGCAAAGCGTTCCGTAATGAAATCAACACGAAAAACTTTCTCTTCCGGACCCGCGAATTCGAGCAGATGGAAATGCAGTTTTTCTGCAAGCCCGGGAGCGACGACGCACATTTCGATTACTGGCGCTCGGAACGCATGAAATGGTTCATCGGCCTTGGAATGAAAAAAGAAAAACTCCAATGGCATCAGCATCCGAAGGATAAGCTCGCACACTACGCCAAAGATGCATACGACATAGAATACCTTTTTCCTTTCGGATGGGGGGAAATCGAAGGAGTGCATAACCGGACAAACTTCGACCTGTCCCGCCACGAACAGTTCTCCGGCAAGACGATGAAATATTTTGACGAAGAATCGAAAGAAAAATTCACACCGTTTGTGATCGAAACATCGGCCGGGGCAAGCAGATCGTTCATGGCGTTCCTCGTCGATTCGTATCACGAAGAAGAAGCTCCGACTGCAGAAGGCACGGCCGAGACCCGCATCGTCATGAAATTGGACCCGCGGCTGTCGCCGATAAAAATCGCAATATTTCCGCTTGTCAACCGTGACGGCATGCAGGAATTTGCACGTAAGGTGGAGGACGATCTGCGTCCCCATTTCCGCGTCTTCTACGACGACAGCGGCGCTGTCGGGCGGCGGTACCGGCGCCAGGATGAGGTCGGCACACCGTCTTGCGTCACAATTGACTCCCAGACCTTGCAGGATCAATCGGTCACTGTACGTGACCGCGACACCATGATTCAGGAACGAATTCCTGTTTCAAAATTAAAAGATTATTTTGCTGCTAAGTTCATTTAATCCTTTGACAATTCGAATTTCCGCAGACGGTATAAACATATGAAATTTCTTGTTCGAAGCGCCGGAAAAATGCTCGCTCTTCTTACGCTTCTTTTCTTCTTTTCACAGACAGCACGATGCCAGTGGCCGAATGATCCGGAGATTGATGCGCTCGTCCAGCAGGGTATCGATGAGGTCTATAATTTTGAATTCGAGAAAGCAGAAACGCATTTTGCCCGGGTCATTCAACTCAGGCCTGATCACCCGGTCGGCTATTTCTTCAGAGCGATGATTCAATGGGAACGTATTTCCTGCAACTTCGACAACGAATCAATGGACGATAATTTTTACGCTCAGCTGGACACTATTGAAGATATGTGCGACAAACTGCTGAAAATAAATTCCAATGACATCACCGCCATGTTTTTCAAAGGCGGCGCCGTGGGATTTGAAGGACGGCTGCACGCCAACCGCGGCCATTGGCTTAAAGCAGCGAACGACGGACTGGTAGCTCTTCCGCTCGTCCGGAAAGCGTACCGAACTCGATCCGAACAATTACGACATCCTCCTTGGTATAGGAATTTACAATTATTACGCAGAAATCGTGCCCGACCGTTACCCGATCGTCAAACCGATCATGCTTTTCTTCCCGAGCGGGGACCGGAAAAAAGGGCTCGAACAATTGCGGCTTGCCTCCGAACATGCGAAATACGCGCGTATTGAAGCATCCTATTTTCTTCTGCAAAATTATTTCATGTTCGAAAAAGATTACAGCAAAGCCATGGACCTGGCGCGCAAACTTCATGAACGATATCCGGGAAATTCGATTTTTTACAGGTATTACGGCCGATGCCTTGTAAGCATCGGTCATCTCGGAGAAGCACGCGATATTTTTGCCGATATTTTAAAGCGCTATGAAAACAAACAGTTCGGGTTCGATACATTCGATGCGCGTGAAGCGTACTATTATCTCGGTAAATACGAATTTCTTGCGGGTCATTTCGACAACGCACTGCAGGATCTTTCTCGATGCGATGCGCTGAGCCGGAAGCTCGACAAAGACGGTCCTTCCGGTTTTATGTCCCTTTCCAATCTCCTCATCGGTATGATTTACGACGAAAGAGAACAGCGGGATTACGCCATTGAGCAGTATAAAAAGGTTCTCGACATGAAAGATTACGAGGGATCGCATACAGAAGCAAAAAAATATATGGAAAAGCCGTTTCTTCAATCCAAATGAAAATATACATCATCCTTCTGGGGCTCATCGCCTCGATCGCCGTCGTTCTTGGGGGCGCTCTCGTAGCGTCGAAAAAAAAATGGCCTACGCGTTCGCAGGAGACCCTGCTTTCGCTCGGCGCGGGATTTATCCTCGCTCTGGTTTTTCTTAAACTCATTCCCGCAAGCATCCAGGCGCTCGGCGAAACGGCATCGCTGTACGTTCTCCTGGGTTTTGCAACCATTCATTTCTTCGAACATACCATTGTCGGGCATCTTCATTTTGGAGAAGAAACTCATCACGACGCCATGATATCCCGTGCATCCGGCCTTTCTGCGTTTTCCGGATTATTCATCCATTCGTTTTTTGACGGCCTTTCCATTTCTATAGGACTTCAGTATAATTTCTTTCTTGGAATTCTGATTTTCTTTGCCATTCTGCTTCACAAATTTCCGGAAGGCCTGACCGTAGGGTCGATTATGATGACAGCCGGATATTCGCGAAAGATGGTTCTCGCTTCGGCGTGCGCCATAGGCATTGCAACGCTGCTCGGTGCAAGTTCTGTTTTTCTCCTGGAACATGTCGATGCGCGCATGGCGGGAATCGCTTTTGCTTTCTCTGCAGGAACGGTTGTGTATGTCGGTGCGAGCGATTTGATACCGGAAGTCAATACATCAAAAAGCCGCTATCCCCCGCTGCTCGTTTTCGGCGGTATGCTTTTATTCTACTTGAGTGAAAAATTGCTCGATATGCTCCTGCGTTGAATCTTCGCAGTACGGCGGACTTGAATAAATCATTGAAAGCTATAAGGTCATGCCGACCGAAAAATGATGCAGCCCGCCGATGATCCCGTACGAATTATAAGAGTAATCAATCTGATATCTTTTAATCAGCAGCCCTGCCCCGAAAGAAAAACCGTTGAATCCTGATGTCTGCGTAGAAGTCTGCAAATCCTGTTTTTGCTGATTGCTGTAGCCGCCGCGGAGAAGGAGTGTAGGGCTGACCGTAAATTCCGCCCCGATGGTATATGCGTTAAGCCGTTTGAGGAAGCTGTCCTGGTCATCATTCAGACGGTGAAAATTCAAACTCAGCAGCACGGGAAGATGTTCAGGGCGTTCTGACAGGCCGATCGTAACATCGAGCGGAAGAGGCTCCGTAACGCCGTCATACGAGGTCAATTGCTTTCCTAAATGAAGAATGCTCGCCCCGAGCGTCATATGGACGGAAGGAATTTGATAGAGTACGCCGCAGCCGAGTGCGATGCCGGTCGAACGGTATTCTGCAATTCGGGAATAGATATATTCAAGGCTTAATCCGATCGATGTATGTTCATCAACGGTGCTCCCCCAACCCCCGACAAGCGCCAGATCGCTGGCTCCGAAATTTCCCGTTTCATTATCCACTGCATCTGCCGCAGTGAACGATCCGTAATCGAAATACAAGACGCCGAATCCTACGGAACCGATTCCAGCGACGTTTCCTGCGCAGGCGGCGCTTCCGGAACTGATATCGAGAAGATGCTTGAAGTAACCGAAAGAAAGGCGCGTGCTGCTGATGGTTGCAAGCGATGCAGGATTATAGAAAAGGACATTCGGATCGTCTGTCACCGAAACAAAACTGCCGTTCATAGCCGAAGCACGTGCGCCGATATCGGTGCGGAGGAAATCGAAGACTCCTTGTTGACCGAACACGGCTGGGACAAAAAAAATGAATGCAAGAATAACTTTAGCAGCTCTCATACATGGTCAATCTACCGAATAGGAGTCCGAAATTCAAGAGTCCCTGCTTAGAATGTGCGGAGTTCTTAGTTCTTAGTTCTTTGTCATTCATTCAGCCTTCTGTCTTCTGTCTCCTGTATTCTATCTAGAGATTTTCGCTCTTAAAAATTCCCTGTTCATTCGTGCAATATGTGTCACCGATATTTCCTTTGGACATTCCGCTTCGCATGCATAATTATTCGAACAATTGCCGAATCCCTCCTTATCCATTTGTGCAACCATTCGCTGAACACGCTCTCCCCGTTCTATCTGTCCCTGCGGCAAGAGTGCGAGATGAGAAACCTTTGCTGCAACAAAGAGCATAGCCGAAGAATTTGGACATGCCGCAACGCATGCTCCGCACCCGATGCATGCGGCCGCATCCATGGCTTCTTCAGCATCCGATTTGGCGACCGGAATTGAATTCGCTTCTGGAATTGCATTCGTCCGAGCGGAAATAAATCCTCCTGCCTGTATAATCCTATCGAATGCTCTGCGGTCAACCATTAAATCTTTAATAACCGGAAACGGTTTTGCCCGCCACGGTTCAATTGTAATTATTTGGCCATTCTCGAACATACGCATCCGTGCATCGCATGTCGCCTGTTTGCGTCCCGGCCCGTGTGCTCTTCCATTAATCATCATTCCGCAGCTTCCGCAAATGCCTTCTCTGCAGTCGTGGTCGAAAGCGACCGGTTCTTTTCCATCCGAGACCAGCGTATCGTTCAGAATATCCAGCATCTCCAAAAACGATGCTTCACCCGGAATATTCCGGACCTCGTATATTTCAAAATGTCCTTCCGATTCTGCGGAACGCTGCCGCCAAATATTTAAATTAAAATTCATTCTTCGCTCCTCATTGATAGCTGCGCTATTTATAGCTCCGTTCGGAGGGCTTAACATATTCGAATGCCAGATGCTCTTTGTGCAATGCCGGTTTCTTGCCCTCTCCCTTATATTCCCATGCTGCTACGTATGCGAATTCTTTATCGTTGCGCTTCGCCTCTCCTTCAGGGGTTTGGTGCTCTTCCCGGAAATGCCCGCCGCACGATTCTTCTCTATGAAGTGCATCTGCCGCAAGCAGTTCCGCGAGCTCCAGAAAGTCCGCCACGCGTCCCGCTTTTTCCAGTTCAAGATTCACGCTGCCCGATTCTCCGAAGACATTGGCATCGTCCCAGAATTTTTTCCGTATTTCAGGAATACGCTTAAGCGCGTGCTTCAATCCCTTTGCATTGCGTCCCATGCCGGCATATTCCCACATCACTTTCCCGAGTTCTTTATGTATTTCCGTTACCGTCGTTTTTCCGCCTATTGAAAGAAGCTTTTCCTTGCGGCCATTGACAGCATCGTTGACCTTCTTGAATTCTGCCTGATCGGTCGTTGTTTTCTTAAAGGAATGAGATGCCAAATAATTCGGCAGCGTATACGGCAGAACAAAGTAGCCGTCAGCAAGTCCCTGCATCAGGGCGCTCGCACCGAGACGATTCGCTCCATGGTCGGAAAAATTCGCCTCGCCGATAACGAACAAGCCCGGGATCGTGCTCATCAGATTATAATCGACCCAGAGCCCGCCCATCGTATAATGCACGGCGGGAAAAATGCGCATCGGCACCTGATACGGATCCTCAGCCGTAATTTCGTGATACATATCGAACAGGTTTCCGTATTTTTCCTCAATCCATTTTTTCCCGTTGCGTTCGATGGCATCTGAAAAATCGAGATACACTGCAGTTTTTGTCGGCCCGACGCCGAATCCATTGTCGCACATTTCCTTTGCACGCCGTGAGGCGACATCGCGCGGAACGAGGTTTCCGAACGAAGGATACATGCGTTCGAGATAATAATCCCTCTCTTCGTCCGGAACTTCATTCGGCCGCCGCGAATCTCCCGGTTTCCTGGGAACCCAAATGCGCCCGTCATTGCGCAGACTTTCGCTCATGAGTGTCAATTTGGACTGGTACTCTCCTCCGACAGGAATGCAGGTCGGGTGAATTTGAGTATAACACGGATTGGCAAACGCCGCTCCTTTTTTGTACGCCCGCCAAATCGCCGTTGCATTGCTCGCTTTTGCCATTGTGGATAGAAAGAAGGTATTGCCGTATCCGCCGGTCGCAAGAACAACAGCATCCGCCGCGTAGGATTCGATTTCGCCGTTTTTAAGATTCCGGCATACGATACCGCGGGCTTGCTCATCCACCACAACAAGATCGAGCATTTCCCGGCGGTCGTAAAATATTATCTGACCGGCGCCGATTTGCCTGCTCAGCGCAGAGTAGGCGCCCAGCAATAATTGCTGACCTGTCTGACCGCGCGCGTAAAATGTCCGTGAAACCTGCGCTCCTCCGAACGAGCGCGTATCGAGGTATCCTGCATAGTCGCGCGCGAACGGAACACCCTGGGCCACACATTGATCGATAATACTGCCGCTGACTTCTGCAAGCCGGTAGACATTCGCTTCGCGTGCCCGGTAATCTCCCCCTTTGAGCGTATCGTAGAATAATCGATAAATACTGTCGCCGTCGTTCGCATAATTTTTCGGAGCGTTGATACCTCCCTGTGCCGCTATACTGTGTGCGCGTCGCGGGCTTTCATGATATGAAAACGCTAATACTTTAAATCCAAGCTCAGCGAGAGAAGCGGCCGCAGAGGCGCCTGCAAGACCGGTACCGACGACAATAATGCTGTACTTCCGCCGGTTCGACGGATTGACAAGCTTCATACGGAAACGATGATTTGTCCATTTTTTTTCTATCGGTCCTTCTGGAATTTTAGAATCGAGCATCATATCACCGCCCTCCTATTTGCGTGAAATAAAAATACACGGGAATGGATGCATACCCGATCGGAATGAGGAACCACACAATAAAGGCAGCGGCATCGATAATCGGCGTATACTTCTTATTTCTCAATCCGAGCGTTTGAAAGGCAGATTGGAATCCATGTTTTAAGTGCATTCCGAGCAGAAAAAATGCGGTCAGATAAAATCCGTCATAGATGGGATCGGAAAAAGCACGGCACACCAGCATGTATTCCGACACATGCCCCCCTTCCATCCGTACGGGCCAAAAAAACGATCTGAGATGAATAAAAAGAAAAAGGGCGATTAAACTCCCTGTGGTGATAATTGTCCATGTTCGGGAAACAAGCGGAACATTGTCCCGCAATCTATATTTCTTATAGCCGACATCGCGTTTATACCGGTTGACAAACCAGAGCCAGCTGCCCAGAATCGCATGGAAAACAATGAAAGCAAAAAGGAAGATTTCAATAAATCGAATCACAGGATTCCCGACAAGAAACGCTCCGTATGCTTCGGTACTTAACGCCGCCGTCGTTTGCAAAGAGCAGCAAATTGCCGACAAGATGTTCCACGAGAAAAACAATGAGAAAGAGTCCCGTCAGGCTCATGACGATCTTCTTGCCGATAGAAGAATAGTAAAACTCGAACATGCTGTTCATAGGATGCCGTACATTGTTGGTTGATATTGAATGGGAATAACTGCCGATTTACATTCCGGCTTTTTAAGTGAGAAGTTAAGCAGTGTTCACGCTCATGCTGTACTTAGATTTCAAGTTTCTTAAAAAATGCAATGACCCTGCATTATTCCGATTTCGGCTCATTGAAAAACATTAGATTCAGGATCTGTTTGATGTCCTATCCACAATTATAAACTGTCAAAATGGTAGCGAAGTTTTAGGGGAAAAGCAATAAATGGTAAATAGTAGCCGGAGGCCTGATAATGTATTACGCAACAGCGTAATTCAAACGAGAGGTAGACCAGAAATTTGTAAATAGTGAATAGTAAATGGTTAATGGTGACGTGTGAACGGAAGAATTCATAAAATAAAGAAACGAATGAAGTCGAATCCCGGAGTTTTGAGAATGTCTATTCATCAGAGCGGATATTACAATAAAGGCAAACGGAGCGAACAATCGACATCTAAGAACCGTGAACAAGGCAATATAACAATGGGGTTGTCCATTTTAATCAAAACCATCGGATAGTAATAGTGTCTTGTGGATTATTTTTTTCATAAAACTGCCGGGTGTTGAGCCCGGCAGTTTTCCGATGAATGAATGCACTGAGGAACGGAAGCTTAAAAAATACTTAACCGGCGTAAGAGTTAAAGATACGTTCCGGCTGAACTGCACATTGCACCGGCAGTTGAAGGAACCCTATTCTTTCGAGACTGCGCGATAATTTCCTTTTGTTGTTTGAACCGAATTAAAGTCCGAATTTTCAATATCGACATATCGTGTACCTAACACACTCAATGCAGAAGAAACAGAATTCACTATCCCGCACCAATAATTAGGATCCAAACCGCCCGGCCAGAAAGTCGGATCAATTCCGAAACTCTTTGTTCCGATATTATGATATGCCAATGTTAAGGTAACAGATCCATCGGGATTAAATATCTGGTCTTTTATCCAATGCAGGGCAATATCAGCCAATGGGCCGAGCGCCAGTCCTAAACCGCCGGTTACGCTTCCGGCAGCAGAAGCAAGTGCGGCAGATGCTTCTGCAATGATAACATCAATTTCTTTTGAAGCGGCGCCTGTATATTGGGAGCCAATGTTAATAACTGCAAATTTTTCCGTATACGTTTGGCTTCCATTGAGGTAATTGACCGTGTATGTGCACGGCGCTGAGATATATCCGGTTATTCCGGGAATGATGCCTCTGGTTGTTGAATCGTTTGACATATGACCTCCTTGGTGGTTTTGTGGTTTGAGTGGTTTAATCGGATTTGATTTCCTGCTCGTCTGGCTTTTCGGCTCTGCCCATTTTTTCAAATGATAGATGATGTCTACATATTTAGTAGATGTCACGAATTTTCAACTTGTCACAACAGTCGAGCAAACCGGGGTGATGCCGCTTTTGGGCTGTAAAGCGAAACGACAAAGCTCTTTCCTGGCCGGTCTAAAAAAATATTTTCGTTTTGGAAATTAAAACTTTAATTCGGAAGGGTCCCACTAAAAATCCCGCCGAAATATTTTTAACTGAATATATTAATACGAATATTCTTGAATATTGTCAAGACGAAAAGACCACTGAACTGTGAATGGCAGCCGGAGGCCTAATAATGTTATTACGCGCCCGCGTAATTCAAATTGGAGGAATGTCAGAAAATAGTAAACCGTGAACGGTAAACTATTAATCGCCTCATAATCCAATAACCAAACAGATTAATACTGCAGCTGGTCAAGCGGAATTTTCGATATTTCTTCCGGATGTTGCAGAATACTCTGGCAACGCCTCTGACCAGCTCTGCACGTCCGCAAAATTCCCATAACATACCGACAGGAAACATATGCGCTGTATCGACTATATCTTCCAGACGATAAGGAGTGTTTCGTCAAGGTCATAAATTATCGCTTTATATTATAATTAGAAATCGCTATCCTAATTATTCCCTTATCCTCATCATATAGCTCTTTAATAAAGAAAGCATCGCCGTTTGCTACATCAAAGAGCACAAATTCGTGCTAATCATAGTATGTAGATTTAAAGTAGGCACAAAGTTAAATTAGAATAAAAAAATGAAAGAAACCATACTCATAAAATTTGGTAAAAATATCCGAAATGAAAGAATGAAGAGGATGCTATCACAAGAACAACTTGCAGAACTGGCAAATGTTCATCGGACGTATATAGGAATGATCGAAAGAGGAGAAAAAAATATTACTCTATTAAATATTGAACGAATTGCAAAGGCATTAAAAATTCCACTATGTGAATTATTCCCTTAACGAGAGAAGTCAATAACTAGACATGCCGCACATCCAAGAACTACTTGCCGGTCGTATAACTGAGTTGAATTATTCAGCGTTGTTATCTCGATATCCATGGATAGTCCAGAAAAACAAAAAATGCATTCTAAGTCCGGACAGTGATGGACTTTTATGTGGATTGTTTATGTCTAAATATTTTGGATGGGAAATAGTGGGTTACTATGACGGGAAGGTAATGCTGCTAAAACAAGGTGTCTCAACGCACGATGAAGATTGTGTCTTCCTGGATATGGAAATTTACAGGAAGCATGTAAAAAGTGTGGGTCATCATATGGTATTGCTCAACAAGAAACGAATTCCAGAAGACTGGACAAACTATTCAAACTGCTTGCAACCGAACAACCTTCGGAGTTATGATGGTAAACATGATTTCAGATTGAAATATCCACTCGCAACTATACATTTTCTTTTAGGAATAGTTGGCATTCAGTATATCATAGATATTCCCATCAGCGCAATTGCTCCTCTTTTTTTCACAGACGGCACGTTCAATGTTCTCTATTCGTATCCAGAGAATGTCTTGAATTGGTTAAATTATCTTGGGATTGAGAGAGATGGTAGTCCATTACGAAAAATTTTCATGCACGATCACTTTACTGTCTATGAGCAGATGAAGATCATGGATGAGTTCTTCAGAAAACGGGATAAGCTGAATAAGCCGGGCGAAAGAGGAGATAAGTTCGGTATATCCGAATCGAATGGGGAATTTAAAAACATAGAAGATCAGAAACACGGCAGGGTCAAGGTATTGGATGCAGAGCAACGCAAGGTTAAAGGATTTATAAATCTTCTTGCGGAAACGACAGGTTGGGATTTTATAGAAGATGCGTGGACGTTTGAAAATTTGAAATGCTACAAATTTAGTAAAGGATCTTTTGAAGGAAGGAACTGGACCGTGTCCGATAGAGATTTTAGAAAATTGATGTCCTTAAACCCATTATCATGGGCAATGACAAGTGGTCAAAATATAGAATTCACTTTAGAGGGACCTGACTCCCTTCCTTGAGAGAGAGTTTGTTTTCGTATGTGGAAGACAATAGACTGTTTGCTTGAATAGAAATTTGATACTCTTCAATATGTGGAGTCGAATCAGGCAATTCGGATGCTGGAGAATCAATTATAGAAAAAAGAGGTGACTCCATTTCAGTCTCTTTTAATCGCCTTTCAGCAATTTCACAATATTCCTTACTGGTATCAAAACCTATATAGTATCTCTCTAATTTTTTGGCACTTACTGCGGTTGAGCCACTCCCCATGAAGGGATCAAGAACAATTCCACCAGGTGGACAGAAACATTGGATAAAATCATAGGGAATTTTATCAGGGAATGGTGCCGGATGTTTTCGTTTAATAGGATTTTTATCTCCAGCCATCAAGTAATCCCAAACAGTTCCCCGACATTTCGTTAAGTTTATTTCCCGTCGAACAGTTTTAGTCGTCTCTCCATTTGTCCTACGATTACCACTACCAGTCATCGTCTTGCCACCATGTTTGGAAGGAATTTTTAAAGGATCCTTATTAAAATATTGTGGTTTTCTGCCTTTCACGAAAATTGGCATATACTCATGATCGACTCTGAATCTCTGAGTCCACCATGCCCCCTCTGTACCATTTTTATGATAGATAACACATTCGAAGAGTTTGAATCCAATATTGTCACACCAGTCAACAATTGTGCGAAAAGAAGTCAGCGTCTTTCCAAAATCATGGGTTTGATCTTGAATGACCATCGCTACTACCCCACCATCTTTTAAAATTCGAAGAATTTGTGTTCCTGTGGCATGTAGGTCATACGAGAATCCTTGGTAATCTCTTGTATTGTCATAAGGAGGTGAAGTGACAACAAGGTCGACAGATCCATCTGGAATTTTCTTCATCCCCTCTACACAATCCAAGCAATAAATCTGGTTTAAGGTATATTGCCCGATGGTCGCTAATCCTGTCAACTGATTCTTTCTTAAAATAATTTTATCTAGTAAAATTTGGAACCTTTCTGGTTAAGGAATCCTTTAATATAAGGGCATTCTTAATAAGAATCCATTTTACGATGGAAAATTATATTTTCTGATTTATGCTCTGATTGTGCATAAAACTTTTTGCGACATTATTTATAATCAGAAAATCTATAGCATAATGATATAGGATTGACCTTACGCAATTATACGAAGGTGGGAACCTTCGCAAGGTGGTGCCTCGAAAACCAAGTTGCAGGGCACTTATTTAAAACTCAATCCTTTTATTCTTCAGAAAATCATGAAAAAGAAAATCCATGTTATTGTCAAATGCTTGCTTTTCAATTTATTGCAGGAGGCCGTTTCTCAGGAAGAGTTTAACGTTCAAACGAACGCGATCGAGCGAGATTTGAGGTGTTGATTGTGCCCAGTAAAACAGAACGCTTCGTATGCCTCCGGTAATGAAATGGCGATAGAGCTTAACATCGACATCAGGATTAAAGATTTTTTTCTTTACTCCCTCGTGTATGATTTCTTCCGCAAGATCGAGGAAATTGTCATAATACTTTCCAATATTTCCTTTTTTATTATTAATCAGATACTGTTGTTCATTGACAAAAACGACTGCAAGCGCCGGGTTCGCAACGAACATATCGAAAAGATGATCAATTACAAGATCCAGCTTTTGGACCGGAGCATAATCCGAACGCTTCACCGTATCCTGTAGTGTTTGTGTATAATCGGTCCAGAGCGTTTCAAATATCTTCAGGAGGATGCTTTCTTTGTTCGGGTAATACAAATAAACACTTCCTGTTGCCACTCCGGCTGCTTCGGCAATCGATGTGACCTTCGATCGATGATACCCGTTTTCCGCAAAGACCTTGACCGCTGCATCTAAGATATCTTTTTCTTTATTCCCTTCACGCTTTCTCATAATGAATATCCTTGCTATATGAATCAATATTCAATAATATGTTTTTTACTCGATTCAATCAAGTCTTTTTTTAGTATTGACAGTTTTTAATGCACTCAGTATGGAAAAACAACAGAATCAGCCGACAACGTTTTCTCCAATAAACCGCCGTATGGATATCATGCTGCCGAAGAGCCCAAGAAGAGATCCGGCACAAACGACAATTGCGTAATAATATGTCTTTGCCTGTACCAATTCCGACATTTCCAGCGTAAGCCATTGTTCCATATACGTCAATGTCAAAAACAATATCCCGGCAGAAATAATTCCACCGATCAGTCCCTGCAGAAATCCTTCCAGCAAGAACGGCGTCCGTATAAAACTTCGCGTTGCCCCTATAAGTTTCATGGTTTGAATGATTTTTCGCTTTGCATAAATCGCCAAACGTATCGTATTTGCAACCAGAATAAGCGAAAATATTGTAATGATCACACCTGCCCCGAATGTTATCCAGAGATATACCATTGCCCGCTGATCCAGCAGTTCCAGAAGCTGTTTTCTGTAAATAACATCATCGATGCCTTTGATCGACTTCAACTGCCGATAAATCTGTTCCGCCATCGCTGCCGTCTTATATCCATCTTTTAAATAAATTTTAAAGGAAGCAGGGAGAGGATTAAAATTCAAGATCTTCATAATATCTTCGCCGAATTCTTCTTTGAAGATTTTTGCCGCTTCATCTTTAGATACAAATCGAACCTCTCGGATGCCGTCGAGCATTTCTATCATCCCTTTCGCTTCCAGGACATTATCATTCGATAGCTGATCGTTGAGAAAAGCTTCCATCTCAACCTTCTCGCGCAGTGAATTTATCACATGCTGCCCGTTGAGGAATAATATCGCGAAATAGCTCAAGAGTAAGAGCGAAACACATATCGTAAAGACAGCGGCAAACATCGAGAGCTTGGCGCGCTTGAATCCAGAGAATCCCTCCCGAAGAACATATCGTATCTGCATTGGCTCCTCTTCCGCTCCTCTTTATCGCTTGCCGAACGGTTTATAACTTCCTAAAACTTTCACGAACGTACACACTTCTTTCAGATGGCCCATCGCTTCCGCCAGGGGCGAGCGGCTCGAAGCCCCTTCGACGTCCACATAAAAAAGATACTGCCATGGTTTTCCCGGATACGGTCTGGATTCGATTTTCAATAAATTGATATCGCGCAGCGTAAACACCGCGATCGCCTTAAAGAGGGCGCCCGGGATATCCTTGACGGCAAAAGCAAACGAAGTTTTGGAGTCCCGGACAGGAATGTGCGCCTTTTGCGAAAGCACAAGAAAACGCGTATAATTCCGTCTATTACTTTCGACGTTGGATTTGACAATAGAAAGGCCGTGGACACGTGCAGCACTGGCGCTCGCAATGGCAGCGGCATCCGTTCTTCCCTCTTCCCTGATGAGCCGTGCTGCAGCCGCCGTATCGTGAAATGTTTCTATGCGAATATCATGGAGCGCATTTAAAAACGTTTCACATTGGCCCAGCGCCTGCGCTTGAGAATAGATGCTCCGAATCTGCTTCATACGCACCCCGGGCAGCGCCAGCACATTTAATTCGATGCGAAGCTTTACCTCTCCTACGATAAAAAGGCGGTGTTTCAGCAGCAGATCATAGACCTGATAAATACTGCCATAGACCGAATTCTCGATCGGCAGAACGGCAAAAGCATCGCGGTGCCTGGCCGCATACGCAAACGCATCGGTGAAAGTGCGCATCGCTCTGGGCTCCGCTGTTGCACCGAAATACAACCGCGCTGCCTGCTCGCTGAATGAGCCCGGTTCGCCTTGATATGCAACGGAGATTTTTTTCATATTCATACGGCTATTCGCCCTTCAAGAGCCCGTGAAAGGGTTGCTTCATCGGCAAATTCCAGGTCGGAACCGACCGGCAGTCCTCGAGCAATCCTGGTCAATCGAATGCCGAGCGGCTTCAATAATTTCGACAGATAAAGTGTCGTCGCCTCGCCTTCCACATTCGGATTCAATGCCAGTATTATCTCCGCTATGTTATTTTGGGAAACGCGCTGGAGCAATTCTTTAATCTTCAGTTCTTCCGGTCCGATGCCGTCCAACGGAGAAAGCGCCCCTCCGAGAACATGATACAAACCGTGATAATCGTTCGTCCTTTCAATGGCCAGGAGGTCGTTGGGTTCCTCGACGACGCAGATGAGATCCTTTTCTCTCTTCGGGTTCGAACAGACCGGACACGGGTCGGCTTCCGTAATATTAGAACACTGGGAGCAGGAGCGCACTTTGTCTTTGACGTTCACGAGAGCTTTTGCCAGCATAACTACTTCTTCACGGGGAATTTTTAATATGTAGAGCGCCAGGCGATGAGCCGTTTTTCTTCCGATTCCCGGCAGCCGCGAAAACTGTTCTGCCAGATCTTCAATCGATTCTGCTGTATACATCATTGCATGTTTCCGTACATTACATACCTGGCAGCTTCATGCCCGGGATATTAGGCATCATCCCCCCGGTCGCCTTTTGCATTTCCTCCTGAGCTAATGCGGATGCTTTTTCCAATGCCTGGTTGACCGCTGCAGCGACAAGATCTTCGAGCATATCTTTTTCTTCAGGATTCACAACTTCCTTTTCAATTTCAATCTTCACAATTTGCTGTTTCCCGTTTGCTGTGACTTTTACCATTCCCCCGCCCGATTCTGCAACGACCGTTTTTGTCTCAAGTTCCGCCTGAACTTGTTCCATGCGTTCCTGCATTTTCTGAACCTGCTTCATCATTTGCTGCATATTGGGCATGCCGCCTTTAAACATATTTGACTCCTTTGTTTTCCAAAAAAAATATCATTGTCAATATAGCCCGAAATGCAGGGAAAGTCAACGCAGCCTTTTTCACATGCACTTCTTGACTTTCGAGGAAAATGCAGATATATTTTAGGAGATAAGCTCATCAGTAACGGTGAGCTTTTCAATTCTCAAAACCATTCCGCGGTAGCTCAATGGTGGAGCGTCCGGCTGTTAACCGGAAGGTTGTAGGTTCGAGCCCTACCCGCGGAGCAAAAAATTCGGACTAAACGGTTTTTTTTTAGTCATGAACTGCATCTTTAAAATCCAGCTGTTATCCCGATTGCATCGGGAGTAGGTTCCCTGCCCGACTGCTGACGCAGTCATGCAGGCGGGGAGCCCTACCCGCGGAGCAAAAAATTCGGACTATCCGGGTTTTTCTTTTTTAGTCACGAACTGCGTCTTTAAAATCCGGCTGTTATCCCGATTGCATCGGGATGTAGGTTCCCTGCCCGACTGCTGACGCAGTCATGCGGGCGGGGAGCCCTACCCGCGGAGCAAAGCAAGCCTGATTTTTGCGTCAGGCTTTTTTTTTGAACACTTCTTTTTACAGGTGACATTATGGGTCGCATTTTCGAAAAACGGAAATATAAGATGTTTGCCCGTTTTGCGCGGATGTCCAAAGCATTTAACCGCATCGGGCGCGATATCAATATCGCCGTCAAAGCAGGCGGACCTGACCCGAAAATAAATTCCAGGCTTCGCTTTACACTCCAAAACGCAAAAAGCGTAAACATGCCGAAGGACCGCGTCGATGCAGCCATAAAGCGCGCGACCGAAAAAGACACGACCGGATATCAGGAAATCATCTACGAAGGCTATGCCCCGCACGGCATTGCCGTTATCGTCGAATGCGCAACGGATAATCCCACACGGACCGTTGCCAACATCCGTCATCACTTTTCTAAATGCAACGGCTCTCTCGGTAATTCCGGGTCTATAGCATTTCTGTTCGAGCGAAAAGGTCTTATCCGCATTTCCCTGTCAAAAATCGTCAACGTCGAAGAATTCGAACTCGATGCCATCGATCATGGACTGGACGATTTAGCCCAGGACGGCCAGGAACTTCATATCTATACTTCATTTCATGATTACGGAAAAATGCAGAAGTTTCTTGAAGAAAAAGGCATAGAAATCATCAGCGCGGAGCTTCAGTTCATTCCAACTACATCAAAAGAATTGCCGGAAGGCCAGGCAAAAGAAGTACAGGATCTTCTCGAAAAACTCGAAGAAGACGACGACGTGCAGTCGGTCTTCCATAATATGGCTTAACTTAGTTCGTGGTTCTTGGTTCTTGGTTCGTAGTTGTCTACTACGAACTGCAGAACTCCCCATTTACTTCCCGAATAAATCTTCCCCGAACTTAAGGCTGAATTTCAGGAACGGTCCTGCCGACCATAAATTATTCTCGACGAGATCTCGTTCGATGTATCCTTTAAAGTTGTATCCTGCCGCTAATCGAAGATTCTTGATCACGACATATCCGACTTCTGCGCTGTATCCATAGAGCATATCGTTTGCTTCCACTTGCATCAGCGTACGGAATTCAGCTGCAACATCCATTTTTTCGTTGATATCATATGTGCCGCGTGCCAAATAGAAACTTGAATGCGTCGTCACTGAATAATCGACGGAACCGTCATACTCTACTTTATATGCAAATTTCAGACCGAGCTCAAACCGGCGAATTGGTTCCAAGTAAGCATGAATGGAGCCGATCAATGCCTGAGAGTCATCGTACGGCGCAACATAATGGTTGTTGTCTTGTTTCACCTCGAATTTTCCCAGTATATTGAAATCATTCGATTCGACCGGCCGGTATGCCAGGCCGGCGATCCAGTGGGACATCGTCCGGTAACCGCTGTTTGACACGGCGTTATCTTCTGAAAGCGTATATTTTAGAATCGCACTCAAATCTTTCTTGAACCTGTAGTCCGCATTGAATGTGTAATTCATTTTTTTCGAAGTATTATCGCTGCCGAATTCGATCTTGGTACTTGCCTTGATCGGATCTTTCGGCAGGTACTCGAGACCTACCGAATATGCATCATGATCGTTGGTCGTGGTCTCATCTACTCGCTGATTCAGGTCTTTGGTCCTTTCATACGACAGGTTTGCAGTCAGGTCATACGGTAATTTGATTTTATTCTTCAACCCGACGCTGATCATATTTCTATACGCACCAGCAGCATTGCCGATTTCATATTTGCTGTATGCCTGCATTCCCTCCATCACATTTGTGCTCAATCCGACAGTTGCAAGGTTTCCGCCGCCTTCAAAGAGACGCTCTTCTACGTTGGCCGATATATCTTTTGTAATCTTTGTTTCCGCAATTACCGCGTCTGCAGTCGGACTGGCTGTATTTTGCGTCGAACCGAGGTTTTGTTCATGCTGTGCCGTAATTTTCATTACATCACCTGCGACGTAGCTCGCACCGGCAGTCAATAATGTCGAACGCTGTGTTGTCCCTGCTGCTGAATCGGGAGTGTAGGACTGGAGATTTGTCACATGGGCTTGTGCAGTCAAACGATTGCCGAAGTGATGGATCACGCCGCCCGAGAGTGAAGTCAGGTCGGATACGCCGTATGCAGCATCCTGGTATGTTTCGTAATAATCCGCCGTAAGATCCGTTGTAGTGCCGATTTTATAATTTCCGCCGACACCGTATTTAATGGTGCCGCGTTCAATACGGCCGCTGGATTCCCGAATATTATAGAATCCCTCTTCCATCCTGCGGTAATAGGTATGCATCGACAGCTGCGCAAAAGGCGATATCGCAGCTTCGACTTTGTAAGCATCGCCGGCACTTTTGCCGCCGGTTTCTTCTGCAAAATCGTTCGAACGCGCTATTTCGCCGCTGACAAGGAGGACATCGTTCAACTGGTACTTCGAATTCAATCCCAGCAATGTATAATTCGTCGGCGACTGTTCTTCTGTTACGCCCGTTATTCCAACAGAAAGATGATTATCGATGCGGCGTTCTACATTCGCACCCGCGACATAGGTGGACGCTGAGCTTGTAATCGCCTCAAACGTCACAACGATCCATACAGGATTATTGTTCGGATCGAGCGCAGGAACCGGCTGTTTGAAGAACAACGTTCCCTGGTCATAGTCGATATCATAATCAGCGTAGCGGAAATTATCCGTCGAGTTGATGACGATTTCCGAATGATTTTTATCCCGCACTTCGATCGAAACTTTTTCCGAGCCGACGACGATCTGCGTGGAGCCGAGATTATAATATCCGGAAAGTCCTTCCCCTCGGATTTCCGTATGAACGACTTTATGATCCGTCAGCGAACCGAATGCTTTGACTTTCCAGTTGTCGTCCTGATGCTCCGCCTTGACGCCAGTGAGAGACCGGTTATAGAGCGTAAATTCCTGACTCGACAAGTCCGTATTGAAATCGCCGTAGAGAAGATAATCGCGGTTCTTTTCGATTTTGATATACAGCGGACTCTGTGTCTGGGCATCGTACGTCAGCATGCTGTTGTCGCCGTAGATCGAATAGAGGTAATCCGGATCGAGGCTGCGGAACAACGATGAACGGTTGCGTCTGTCGGAATCGTACGAACCGGTAATAAGATAATCGTCTCCGAAGGAGCCGCGGGCATAGACAGCCGCGCGTCCATCCAATGTCAATCCTTTTGCAAAAGAGCTTGGATCTGCTAATTGACTCCGGTCGCCGCTTTCGCTCATACCGGCTGCCGATCCGTTGATCAAACCGACGACTGTCAGAGGTTCCAGCGGCATCGCCAGCGAGATGCCGGATTCCGCTTTAATCTCTCCAGTTTGTGCCGTTACTTTTGCCTGACCGGTTGTATGGCTTGCCTGATACTCAAATTGAGCGACTCCGCGGATCAATCGTATTTGCGTACCGGGTGTCTGCGGATCCAAATCTTCCGTCAGGATTTTTCCATTCTCTGCCGTCACCGTGACAATGACATTTTCCTGCAAGGGGAAACCCCACGCATCAAAGACACGTACTTTTCCCATTGTCGTAGAGGCGCCGTTCGCACGTAACGACGAATCGGCAAGCTCTAATGACAACGCTGCCGGTCCGCCAAGTATATGGAGCGAGATAGAATCCGCATCGATGACCGATCCATCCGGATTCACAAGCCGCGCTTCAAATTTTCGAGTTCCCGATGGCGCTTGAACGTTAATAAAATCGATGATACCGTCGATCCGTACCGTCCCCTTTTGAGCCAATTGGTTGTCCATCCATAATTCCGCATTGAATCCGGCCCAGCCCTTGGCTGTAATGGTCTGGCTGTTCAAATTGCTCACAGAATTGTTCGATGGCGATGTAATCTGAATCATTTGTCCGCTTGCCGCGGAGACAAAGCACACCGACAGGACGGAGGCAATCAGCGTCCGAAGTCCCGAAGCTTTCACGATGGATCGATATGTATGCAATGTCTTCAGCATTTATTTATTCTTGACCGCCGTGCCTTGAATAATCACAGGTTCTGCACGATCTATAATAATGTCGCCGTTCTTCTCACGGCGGATGACGGAGAACCGGTTCTGGAAAATTTCGTTCGTATCAACCGGACCGGCAATCTCAATCCGGAAACTCAACGATGACCGCAAAGCTGCGGCGGAGCATCGGGCTGTCAGAACCCTGCCGTTCGAGACCGTATCGATTCCTTCTTCCGCCTTGAGGGAATTATCAACAATGCGTACCCCGGCCGGAAGTGTGTCGATGATCATTGTCTCCGCCGTTTGAGTATTTGCATTCCGTTCGACCGACAAACGCAGAATGAATTGATCACCCGGATGTCCCTCGATCGACGAGCTGAAGTCCCTTTGCATCGGTTCTACCGATATTCGTACAACGGCTGACGAGTCGGTCATGCCGTCAGGAATGACGTTGTCAACGAACGATTTTGAAAGAATGCGGTCTTCAACACGGCGGTTTAATTGTCTGCCTTCGGCCGTGGCATTGGTTGTTATCGGCCGGTATTCTCCAAAACCGATGGAACGCAAACGGCTCGGCGATATCCCGAAGTTTGTGATCAATTTCTCGACGACGGTCTTTGCTCTTGCCTCGGAAAGTTCCAAGTTCGAAGAAAATTCTTCTGTGTGTATCGGAGTGGAATCGGTATGCCCTTCAACCAGCGCGGTTGCCGTCGAATCCTGTTTCAAAGCTTCTGCCGATGTATTCAGCGCCGACAGCGCACTGCGGCGCAGAGTTGCTTTTGCAACATCAAACATCACACCGGAGAGAATATAATTTATGGCGCGTCCCCGGACTGCAACGGCGACCTCATTGTGCGTGAGGAGCGTATCCGCAATCACCACGACGGTATCTTGAACAGAGCAGCGGAACGAGGTGCTGACAGAAGACAACTTGAGGATTTTTTCTCCCGGTTTTTTAACCTTGATACGATACAACAGATCCTTCTGGAAATTCTTCCCTATGCCGGTAAGTGTCCAATGCAGTAATTTCCCGTCTACACGCGGGGCAATGGATGTATCGCCGAGAGTCGCGCTGCCCTCTTCGAATGTCATAGCGCTGTCCAGAACATCCGTCCATTCCAGCTTTGAAATGCCTGCAGAACCTTCGTAACGAATCGGGATCTTAAAAAGAATCGATGTACTGAGGCGCACCGGCTGCTCAATTCTGCTGTCAAAATAGAATTCTACACGGCGGTTGAGCTGCTTGCCTTCTTTTGTCTGATTAGAAGCTATCGGCTTCTTTTCGCCGTATCCGAGAGCTTTCACGCGCGATGAATCGATATTTTCCCGGGATACAAGGTAATTCTTTACCGCATTAGCGCGGCCGATCGAAAGTGCGGTGTTGTCTTTAAATTCACGGGTATGCATCGGACTTGAATCCGTATGTCCGACAATCGTAAGGCTGATATCGGGATACTCGATCAATATTTCCGCAACCTGTTTTAAAGTCGGCATAGCCTGCTCGCGCAGCGTCGCTTTTGCAACATCAAAATTAAGCCCGGACAGTTTCATCGGTGCGATTTTTTCATCCTCGATAAAGACGACATTACGCGGCTCTGCAATACGCTGAATATCGAGCCGGCCGGCTTTGGCCAGCGATTGATGTATCCTTACCGTATCCGGCATATCCTGCGCAAGATAAAAATCCGCACGCGCGATACCGGACGGGGTTACATAGATAAAGCGAGAAACCGGATCGCCGGCAAATTCGTCATAGCCGGCAATGAGGGTCGCTCCTTTGGGAATAGTATTTTTTCGGGCACGAATAACATGGTCGCCCGGATAGACATCCGGCATCGAATATTTTCCGTCGTCGCCCGTCGTTACACGCGTGCCGTCTTCAAGAACGAGTTCAATGCCCTTGACACCCTCTTCTCCTTTGTCCTGATATGCATTGCGATTCCTGTCATAAAACACTTTTCCGATAATCAGACCATGGTCAGTAAATATTCCCAGTTTGATGCTCACTTGAACCGAAGCGGTATTCGACTGCAAAATGCCGGCGTTTGGAAGCACTGCGGTCGCAGATGCGGTATTGATGCCGTTGCTTACCAATGCCCCTGCACCCGCTACAAGCCGGTACGTCAAAGTGACGGAACTTTGGAGACCTAAAGTATCGGCAAAACTCCATACTATTTCCTTTCCGCTGACCGGATCAGCTATTTTCGTCGTACCCATAAAAGACGATCCCGCAAGGTATTTGAAATCCGAGCGGTATTTTGTCCATAATTCTAAGGTTCCTTAAAACAGTAGACTTGCTGCTATTCGTAGCAGTAACCGTGTATGCTATCACATCACCTACCTCGACGGTGCTTTTTGAAGCGGTCTTTGTCACCTGAAGAACCGGAACAGAAACGCTCGTCGATGCGGACGTATCGATGCGATCCGTCATGTCGGAGGTAAAGAAATACATGATTCAATAAAACACGGTCGGTTGAAATCGTGTCTGCAAATTGGACCTTGACCCATGTGGAGACGAACATGCCGGGAGCCGGCGAGCGAATCCAGTATTCCTATGTTCCATCTGATTTTCCGGGATGTCGAGTCATACGACGGCACCGCATCGAATGCGGAACCCGCTGCGAGGAAGCGCATTGACGAATCCAGGGAATCGACCAAAACTGAATTCGTTGTGGAGGATTTGCCGGAATTACTTAATGAAATCGAATAAGATCCCGTATCGCCGGCTAAAATTGTAGGGAGTCCGGTTTTGAGCAGTGCAATGCTGCGATCGAGAACAATCGGGATGTTGGCATTGATGACATACTGACCCGTCAATGTGTCGGTGGCAATGACGAAACCTTGCAGGAGCGAATCTAATGTTACGACCTTATATGTTCCGGGTGTAACGCCATAGAATGCATAGGTACCCGTCGAATCGGTTTGAGTCGAGTCTACTGATGCCGCTATTGTCGAAGTACTTGCATTCGATTTTTGCGAGACTGTTTTTTGTGAAACAGAATTTTGAGAAACAGAATTTGATGTCGACAGCCTTACTAAGAGCACTTTGACCCTGTATGCATCGACCGGTTTGTTGGGAATATCGAAGATACACCTTTCCCGTGATAGAATTAATATTGGTCACCGGCGGAACCCCTCCTGCGCCGGGAACGATAACGGTGACCTTCGTCGTCGTGATGACTGTCTTGCCGAATTTATCGACGACAGTAATTTTTATCGTGTATGTATCGGAGACCGGAATAGGAATAAGATATGAACCGTCGGTTGAAGTCAACCGGGACCCGATCAGGGTTCCCGATGATGAATATATCTGCACCAGCGCAGAATCGACCGGTATCCCTGTCCGGTTATCGATGACATATCCGATGATAGCTCCCGGATAGAAGACGATAACCGCGCTGTCGCTTGCGGCGCACACATTGGAGTCGTTCGCCGATATCGTCGCCTTTGCATACACAATACTGCTGCTTGTGATGAGATCGCGGAGCGAATCGACTGCATAACCGTTTAAAGTCGGAACAACGATAGAATCTTTGCCGTTGGAAAAATATCCGGCTGTCGTTTTAAAGAAGAGAGGGGTTCCGTCAGGTTTCGGGTTGCCCAGAGTATCGAGGGCAAGCGCTTGAATTTTTGAAGCCATGATGCCGTTGCCGATAACATAATACGGGCTGATGTTCAGATTAATCCTGCAGGATTTGCTGGGCACGATAACTTTCGTACGTATCGATACCGTGTCGGAAAGTCCCTGGATTTGAGCCGCGGAGGCATACGCAACATTGATGATATGCAGTTTATCCGAAGCGACACGAGAAAGTTGTGCCGTAATTTTAATGGTATCAGACTGATTGACGGCTAAAGAATCTCTCGAATAAAGAACGACCTTTCCATTCATCGATACGGATGCGGAAGAAGATGAAACAGCGCTGACCGGCGTCAGGAGTGAAGCCAGCGTGTCGGACGCAGTGACTTTCGTCAGCGTCACATTTCCGGTATTTTGCAGACGTATGGAATAGACGACCGTGGTTCCTGTCACGACCGTATCTGCCGAAACGGTCTTTTTTATTGACATCGCTGGAAGAGGAATAAATCCATAAACGGGAATAATATTTGCGGACGCGCGGAGAACAGAAGAGCCCGTTCTGCTGAGAAGTCGCACATGCAGTATTTGAAAGAGCAGGCAAAACCGGCGCAGTCGTGCGCAATTGAACAGCCACTTTGATCGTATCGGATTCGCCGACCGACATAGTATCTTTCGACCATGAAACAATGGAATCCGCCAGTGTTGCACCCATTGCGCTCTGCGGAATAAAATAACTTGTATGAAGTGTATCGAGCACTCTTACACTTTTCAGGCGGATATTACCGGCATTGCTTGCAACGATTGTATAGGTAAATGTCTTCCCGAGCAGCAATAGTATCTTGAGATGCTTTCTTTGTCAATAAAAGCTTCGGATTGGAGCGCTGAACCTGCGTTTGAGCCTTTGCATTGACAGCATTGATGCCCGAACCGCTCAGCCATGCCTGATTGATAAGTGTATAAGAAGAAATTGTCGTGTCGTTGACAACGACTGTGATCTTATATTGTGTCGTCGAAAGTGAATCGAGTTTTCCGATATTCCATACTACGCGGCGGGCCGATGCATCATACCTGCCGCCGTTCGTTGCACTCACAAACGTAACGGCAGCATTCAACGTGTCGACAAGAACCGCGCCTGAGAGCGATGAAGAACAACTGTCGGCTATCTGAATTGTATAGAGCAATGGTATCTTTTGTGAAAGCCGAAACAGGAGCGCTTTTCGTAACCGACAGTGACTGCGCAACGATGCGGACAGAATCCAGTTACTTTTTGTCCGGACAATTCGGTTGCAGTCGCTTTATTCCAAATCACCGTATTATTTGAAACAGACGGGCGGATAAGCGCCGTTACGACAACAGTATCATAGCTCGTTGCAGGCAGCGAATCTATCGGCCATGTCAACACGCCGTTTGTATAACGTTCCGTTAGTCGCACTGACGAATTGAAGATTTGATGAAAGCGAATCGATCACGCGCACGGTTGAAAGCGTTGAATAACCGGCATTACCGGCAATGAGTCTGTATGAAACAGTATTTCCAATAATTGCATTGACCTGGCGATGCTGTTTTAGACAGAACGTAAGCTTGCCTGGAATTGCCACCGTTGTCGATACGATATTACTTTTCACCGTATCTTTTTGTCCGTTCGGATGCGTAACATAGGCAGCCGCAGTATTTTTAATTTGCGTGCCGTTGGAAGTTTGAGCAAAAACACTTGCCAATCCGGCACGCAACAATCAACGCTGCCGCTAAAATAAGGTTTCGATATGTAATCTGTATTTTCATTTCTTCTCATCGGTGTCCGTCCCGCATTGCTGCGGGACGGACCGTCCAATGATTTTTGGAATTAGTTGATGACTACCCTAAATTTAATCCATCCTTGTGTGGATCCGTTGACCTGTCCGAAGTAACCGCCATTGACCGTACCAAAATTGTACGTCAATGTTCCGCCGGAAGGATTGCCGGCAGAGGCATCGCTTATCGACGTCCATGCGGAACTATCCGGTGATGTGTATGTGCTTCCCGGCACATACGCCGTATTTGTCGGCACCAGATCGGTGATGACGACAGTGTTGGCATATCCGGAACCTGTGTTTTGATATTGAACCACGTACTGAAGTGTATCGCCCGGTTTGGACGAGCCATGCACTTTTGTTACGTTCTTTATCAAGTTCAATAAAGGAGCTTTTACATAGGTAATGGTATAGCCCCTTGCAGTGTCGGCAGCCATTACTTATCGAAGCGAACCGATAACTTGCACTATCCCGCGATCGATCGGGCGTGTGAATGACCGGCGTTCCGCGAACGATGTAATTAATCGTCGCATTCTGAGCTACACCGCCTGTCGTTGTCCACGATGAAATGAGAGAATCGGTTCCTGTCATACTGTGCATCGCCATTCTTATCGAAATAGAATGTCCAGCCTAAAGAGTTGGCGGCTAACGACGTAATAAAGTATGAGACATTAGCCGTATCCGTACGGTTGCCATTGTTCGTAAGTTTCAGCACGAAGGTATTCACATTGCCGGATTGGATTGAATCCGCTTGATGATTCGCTGAAAATGCGCCGCTGACCGTGTCGACAACCAATGACCATGCAAGTTTATCGATGACTGTTGCATTTGCAGGACCGACAGTCGGACCTGTTAACGGATAGCCGTTGATGCTGTCGACATACGCGATGCTGGCAGAGTTCGTTATTAATGTTCCGGACACTACACCGGCATTAACCGTTGCAAGAATATGGAAGCCGACACCCTTTCCGCCTAATAAAGAAGAAAGCGTATACTTAACAGTGTGCGCTCCGGTAAATGTCACGGTACCGCCGCCGGAATCAGCAACAGCAGAATTATAGGTAACAGTTGAAGGCAAAGAGTCGGTAATGACTAAGTTCTGCACATGTGCCGTTCCGCTGTTTAAATAATTCACTTGATACGTGACCTGTGTGCCCGGCTGAGGATTGTTAATGTTAACAGTCTTGCCGCCGGCCAATGAAACGCGGGAAACCGTTACAGTATCATGTTGATATGCATACAATACCGTGGAATCCTGCGGTTGAACCGCTCACGAGAGATGTATCCTTTACGCCGCTTAGAGTCGATCCAGGCACGAATTCGCGAACTATGAAATAGAATGAACTATCTTCCGGTATGGTATCCGATACGGCTATAATTCCATTAGCGGTATCCGCCGGATCAAGGACACTATTTCGATTGATATCTTTATAAATCTGCGCTCCCCATCCGTGCTGGGTAACGTAGGTGAGATTATATTTTTCCGTATTGTTGCCCGTATTGGTCAGAACTGCAGGGAATGTAACATACACGCTGTCGCCGACAATGCGGGAATAGCTTGGGAGAGTCAATGACAAACCGACTTTTCTATCAACCGTCGTGGTAACAAGATTGGACATGACAGAATCCATATTTGCTCCGCCGGCGTTTTGATATTTTACTTTCGCCTGATTTGAAATGACTGTCCCTGCGTGGGTGCCGCTCGCTGATGCCGTTACGGTAAGTAACAGCACGCACAAGATGGCAAGCCCAAGAAGTACAGCATAGGAGGCTTTCATTTTATTTACCCTTTCAAAATTTTGTTTTGTTTTTGTTTTTTTAAATTTTGTTTTCATTTTGTCTTGTCTTTTCATTTTATATTTTCATCGTTCTCCTTTCAGCCGTCAGGCGGCGCCTTGGAAGGCTGCCGCGCCCGAATCTTGTTGAAAAAGATCGGTACTGAAATCCCACTGCGGAATCATCAGCGAGTTACAACTTTGTATTCCACCCATCTCTCTTCTCCTGGTCTTAAAATTCGTTGGTCGTTCCAGATAATATTGATCACGGCGCCCGTTTGAGGCACAGCCGCTTTTTTTCGTTCAAATGTTATCTTTGTCCCTTCTCCTGAGGCGCTTCCTTCGATGTACGCCGTTCCTTCCGGAATCGGCCCGCTGACGCTCATATTGGCTGCATTATCGGTTCCGATATTGTGATAATAAATTTTATATGTCAGCGTATCGCCCGGCGATGTCTTTTGCTTATCCGGAACCGTCTCTACGGCTATCTTTGCCGCCGCCTTATGGGATGTGAAATATGACTGCAGGTTCGCAGTCTGCTGGGCTGCGGAGCCCTGGAACGGAACCGATGTTCCCGCTATCTCCAGCGTCAAGAGCGATGCTTCCTGACCCGATCCGGCCTTATGAGCCGTTGTTGTAATCGTAAAGCTTTGCGGTTTCCCCTTCTTCAACGGCTCGGCAGTAATCTGCCTGGCCTGCTCCACAAAGCCGACCATCGCAGGGCGTTCCGTTGTCTGAGGGTCTATATTGGATATCGAAAACGTCCGTCCCGAAGATTTAAACAATCCTTCCGCTTTACCGTAAAACTTGACATACACGTTGACCGCTTTTGCCGATTCCAACTTGAAATCGATCCTCAACTGTTTTCCCTCAGGTAGATTGACGCTCTCGACAAGCTTCACTTGCCTCGTTAATTTCATATCACCGTTGTTCCACGTCAGCGTCTCATTGCCGTAATATTCTTCCAGTGTCACTTTCTTGACCACTGCATTTGTCGCTGCATCGACGATTTCCATCAACGTCGT
This sequence comes from Ignavibacteriota bacterium, assembly GCA_963778945.1. GTDB lineage: Bacteria > Bacteroidota > Ignavibacteria > UBA10030 > UBA10030 > Fen-1254. The sequence goes on along the minus strand of CAVZWL010000018.1, from coordinate 52,762 downwards.
CGTTGAAAGCGATTGTGCGTTGTCCCGGTAGAGTATCCCGAACCTGCTGTCCTGATCCTTTGCCGGAAGCTTATCCAATTTCCCGGCTGCAAACGGTATGATGCCCGCATCCGGGTTGCCGCTCAAACCCGCTGTACCCGAGAGCGTATATCCCGCATAATGGATGCTCACTTGAGCGCTCGCAATTGATGCGGCCATGAGCAAGACCGCTGTGAGCTTTATACATGATGTCATATAAATTCTCCTTTATTGAATGACTACTTTAAATACGATCGTGCCGGATTGTCCGGGCGTCACTGTCCCGATATTAATCTGAATTATGCCGCCGGAATATGTCGTTACATCCCCATCTGCCGCATCGGTCTGCGCCGCACCATTAAGTACGACGGAATTCGCTACGTAAGTCGTATTGTTCGGACTTGGATCTGTCATAGTAACAAACATTGCATTTGCCGTTCCGGTATTCTTATATGTCATTGAATACGTAAGTGTATCTCCGGGTTTTCCGTGACTTTTATCGACTGATTTAGAAACTGTCATCTGCGGATTAATAATTCCGCATTTTAATTGCAGCGTTAGACCGGGTCCTCCGTTCGTCGTCATAGTATCTTTATAGATAATGCACACTGTGTCTCCGCCCGTTGCGTTGAACGTAACATTCTTTCCGCTCGTCCCTTTTGTTTTTCCGTATGCAGTGGGAATGGCTGCCGCAAAGATTCCCGTGTTCACTCCGGTTTCCGTGAATGTTACGGTATCAATTTGTCCATTCGAACTCGTATCACGGAATGCATACGATTCGGCTACGCTGACATTTTTATTCAAATCCTGATCGATAATCGTATCGAGAATTGCGAGACCCGGCACAACAGACGTGCTTCCTTTAAGCTGTGCTGCGTATCCGCCATTGATGATGGTCTTTAATATGTTCGCTGCACCGGGTCCCCCATTTGCCGCAACTGTGTCGGTATAGAAAAGATAGAGTGTATCACCGGCCTGGGCATTAAATGTTACATTCTTTCCGTTTGAGCCTTTCGTTGTTCCAAAAACAGTAGGAACCGATGCAGTAAAAGTGCCCGTATTCACTCCTGTTTCCGTGAATGTTACGGTATCAATTTGTCCGTTCTTGCTCGTATCACGCAAAGTATACGTTTCGACTACACCGGAATTTTTATTTAAATCAAGGTCAACGAGCGTGTCGAGAGCCGAAACGCCGGGCAGAACAGATACACTTCCTGTAAGTTTTGCAGTATATCCTCCGATGATTGCCGTCTTTCCGACCATTGCCGCACCTGGTCCGCCGTTTGCTGCAAGCGTATCTGTATAGAGAAGATAAAGTGTATCGCCGGCTTGAGCCTTAATCGTTACGTTCTTTCCGTTCGTGCCTTTTGTAGTTCCGAAGACAGTAGGAACAGATGCCGTGAAGATGCCTGTATTCAAGCCCGTCTCTGTGAATGTCACAGTATCGATTTGCCCGTTCCTGCTCGTATCACGAAACATGTACGATTCTGCGACCGTCACATTTTTATTAAGGTCTGCATCGAAAATTGTATCGATAGATGAAGCGCCCGGCAGCATTGACGGAGTTACCGACATATCAGCCGTATGATAACCGGTAACAACCGTTTTGGTGTACACCCAGGCGCTGCCGCCGTTCGTTTGCAGCGTGTCATAATAAGCGAGCGTGATAGTATCGCCGGCCTGCACATTGAATGTTGCACCCTTCTTGCTTGTGCCTTTCGTTGTGCCAAAAACAGTCGGAATCGATGCTGTAAAAACGCCGGTGTTGACGCCGGTTTCCGTAAATGTTACGGTGTCAATTTGTCCGTTCTTGCTTGTATCGCGAAGCAGATAAGATTCTGCGATGGTTGCGCTTTTATTAAGATCGGCATCTTTGAGCGTATCGAGGATGGAAGAGCCGGGTACAATAGACGGAGTTCCAGACAATATCGCTGTGACACCTCCTTTTATTCCCGTACCTGCTTTCAATGTCAACCCAGGAGCGCCGTTTGTCGTAATGGTATCAATGTATGTAACAACTAACGAATCGCCCTTCTGAACATTAAAGATCCCGTTATTATTTACTCCCGCAGTTGTTCCGAATTTTGTATGAGCGTATCCCGTGAATATTCCCGTATTCGCGCCTGTTTCCGTAACCGTTATTGTTTCCAACTCGTGAGTTACGATGTTCGAATCGATAACTTGATAGCTTTCTATTGAGGCACTTCGATTAAGATCGGTATCGGATACAGTAATAAAGACGGAATCGCCGGGATAAATCGAAGTTTTATTCACCGTTAAAGTTCCCGGATGCCCTCCCAATACTTTTGTCATTGCAGTCAGGAGAGAACCCGCACTGCCGTTCGTCTGCATGGTATCCATGTATGACACACGGAGCGAGTCTCCCTGCTGAACGTAGATATATCCGATATTGTTTGCCCCTGTAATAACTCCATATCGTGTACTTACGTATCCTATAAAGACACTGTCATTTGCACTTCTCTCCGTTATGGTAATGTCCTGGTATTGATTGGTCACTTTATCGGAGTCGCGCACCGTATAATATTCTTGAGCCGAAGAATTCTTATTCAAATCCTTATCCGTAACGACGACCTGAATGGAATTCTGCGGATATATCTGCGCTGTTGCTGCAAGTGCTGCCGTATAACCGCCAAGCACTTTTGTCGTCCAGCTGATTGTTGCACTGGGGCCGGAAGAGGTAACGGCATCGAAGTACGTAATTCGAAGACTGTCGCCATTTTTCACATTAAACGTGCCGTTGTTATTCAATCCTGCGGTCGTTCCATAGACAGTCGGGATGCTTCCGGTGAACACGCCTGTATTGACTCCGGTTTCCGTAAACGTTATGCTCTCCGCTTCGCCGGTAACTTTATTGGTATCGGCCAGAACATATTTTTCCACAACCAAAGGATTTTTATTAAGGTCTGCATCCGTCAGTGTATAGGAAATTGTGTTCCCGGGATAGATTGTCGTATTGCCGGTGAGAGTTGCCGTGTTGCCTGCATTGACTATCGTTTTCCAAACGCGAACTTGATTTGCGTTTCCCAGCGAGTCGAGCGCATCCTTATATAAAATCATGATCGAATCATTGGGCTGGACATTGATCGTTACGTTGTTGAAATTTGTGCCGGCAGTCGTACTGTATTTTGAAATAATCTTTCCCGTAAAGATACCGGTATTAACGCCGGTCTCCGTGAAAGTTACCGAATCGCGTTCGTGCGCAGATTTTGCAGTGACTGAATCGATGACAATACATTTAAGAGTTTGCACAGTCGTTGAAGATGTATTCAAATCTTCATCGGCTAACGTGTAGTAAAGAGTATCCGCCGGCAGGATAGAGGAAGGACCGCTGATCCTACCAGTGTGATTTGCAGATATGTACTGGGAAGTAACGGACGATGTTCTGAATCTCTGGGCATTGACAACCCAGGCAGTATCCCGCATTGTCGATGTATTTGAAGTATCGATAACTTTGAACGTCATCGTATCGCTCACACCGGCTGCCAGCGGTGTCGGAAGAGTCCATGTGAAAATACCGCCCGTTCCCGCTTTGGCTGCATATGCCGTCGTACCTGCATTTGCACTTCCTGAAGTAGACACAAATCGATATCCATAAGCCGTATCATAGACAACTGTGGTGACCGACGAAGTGAGAGCTGAAAGATTCTTAACGACTATATGATACGTTGCCGTATCACCGTACTTGCTTTTGCCGGCGTCATAAAATTTTGTAATGGAAAGATTAGGAGACGGAACGACGGTCGCGCTGAGTTTTTGATTGACCGTTCCTGCCTGGACATGCGCAATGTTGGTATATTGAGAATCGCTGGGGATAAACGTGGCGCCGAGAATCACTTTATAGGTCAGTGTATCGATTGCATTGACTATAATCGAATCGATAGTATTGAATGTAAGTGTATGACCTCCGTTGCCGATCGTTCCTCCCGGTGAGGCGGGCGTGATACTTCCGGCAAGAAGAGTAAATGCTGTCGGAACTGTATCGACGACATTGACGCTCTTTGCAGTATAGTTGCCTACATTTTTTATTGTAAGCGTGTATTTCATCGTATCGCCTGCCGCGGGATACGTCTTGCCGGCGTTTACATTCACGCATGTTTTTGTCGATGTCAAAAACAGAGGCGTATACACGGTTACACTGTCTGTTGTCGTATTATTCCAAGGACGGCGGTCAAACTGCGGGCTGGAAACGGTTGCGGTATTGTACATCGTCAAGCCGGCCGTGGATTTGATATAATTTGCCGTAATGTATGCAGTCAGATAAATAGAAGGTATGGCCGTATTTGGCGCATGAGATCCGGCATGCGTAAATTTATAAACCGGTTTTGCCGTGCTGTCGACAGTCCATCCGGAGCCAGTGTAAGAAATATACTGCGCGCCGATGGGCAGGCTGTCGCGCACGATAACAGCTCCGGTTGTATCCGGTCCATTATTCGCGGGGGTGAGGATGTATTGTATTTGATTGCCGGCAATAATTCCGCTGTTGTATGCCCCGCTTAGAACGGTGTGCGATTTCGTAATCGACATATCCGAATTGGAAGTATCGGAGACAGATATCACTTCGCAGCTCAGCCAGACAGCATCGCCGCCGCTCGAATACACAGAGGTCGCTGTTGTATCGCCGGAGTGCAGATAACTTGTCACATTATATGTATCGATATCGACGCCCCACGTCGTATCGGGCGTGAGCGCGTTGCTTACGGAATTGAATTGATTGTTAATGGGGTTGTAGACCGTATCGGAAAGGATTTGTCCATCGAATCCCAGGTTTTCAGAAAACCCGTTTAACGCGGCTGAATTTTCCAGGTCGCCTTCCCAGGTGATATGAGTCAGCTTTCCGTCGACATGGCTGTAGGGCACATAGAAATTGTTCGGGTTAAAAATAATCTCGCTGCCATAGAATGCCTCGAAGCCGTCATAAATATTAATCGTATGTCGGAGTTCGTTAGGGCTCTGGTAGACCACAACCATGCCCCAGCCCGCGCATACATTTTGATTGCCGCACCATGGAGTACCAGATTGAGCATCTATGTTCGAGAATGTATATGTCCCGTTTCCCTTCCCTGAAACATATGTCGTCACATCGGCAAAACCGGAAAACATCATGTTGCCGTTTGCGGGATTAGGCGCTGTAAATTGGCGCGTAAGAGGAGCAGTATAAACTTGCGCGTCTAAATTTATGGTGTAATTGGAAGTTGTGCCGGACCCAGCCCAATACAAATACGCACCTACAATTGTGGAACCTGACGGCACATTGAGCGTATAACTGCTGGATGTCGTTAGCGCACATGGATTCACTGCGTTCGAACTGGTGCGGAGGGAGCCCCCGATTACGGTGTAATTTACTAATCCGGAAAAACTGTTATAGAGCGAGATCGGCGTTTGCGCCTGCAGATATCCCGCGCACAAAATCATGAATATGCCGGCAAAAATCATCGGCCTGCATAAGCGTACAAAGATCTTCATCGATGCTTTTGTTGCAATCAATATCGGATGAAGTTTTTTCATGAGTGAGAAAATAAAATCCTTTTTATTTATGTGATACAATGTTCTTCAGATCTAAAAGATTCTCTTGGAGCACGGCTCGCTCGGCACCCGACGCTCTCGCCTCCACGTCTATTTCCGGATCATTATAGGGCGACATGAGAACGACGCGTGCATCCGGATGAACGGTCTTTATTTGTTTTGTTACTGCGAAGGCGTTCTTTTTTTTCATCTGTGTGTCCATTAAAACGCAATCAGGTTTGAATTTTTTATATGCCTTCATAACATCGACGCCGCCCGTACATTCATATATCTTATCGTAATATCCGTGCAGCAAATCGACGAGAAGCTTCCGAAATTGTGAACTGTCTTCAACAATGAGCAATCGTTTCATAGACGACCTTTCTTCCTGCGCATACTTCGCACTTCAAAATCATTATATTCGATGAAATGCAACATAGGAATGGACGCATAGAACAACAGATTTACACACTTAGGAACCTAAGTGTGTCTACCTATTTTTTCGATTTTTCTGGAAAGAAATAAATGAAAGGATGAGGCTGCGATAAAAGGAGAAAAGCCTCAGGTACTTAAAGAAGGGACTTATGTTCAATTGCAAATTTCAAGAGCGAATGACTTCCATGGATATCTAATTTATTGCAAATATTCGAACGGTGATTTTCGATCGTACGATAACTGACGTGCAGCGTGAGAGCGATTTCTTTGCTCGTTTTATTTTCTCCAATGAACCGCAGTACTTTTTTTTCTGTTACCGTCAGATCTTCCATCCTCGGTTTTCTTCGAACAAGAACACGCGCACGGTCATTGCGATTTACCAGAAGTTCGGAAATTGCTGGACTGATAAAATGATGCCCGCCGACAACTGTCTTGACGCTCATCGTTATATCGCTCACTGCACATTCTTTGAGAACGTATCCTTTGACGCCGAGACTCATCGCTTCATTGAACATGTCTTCGTCTTTATACATCGTTAAGAATACTATCTCCACGGGCAGATTTCTTTTTTGAACATCCCTTGCTACTTCCAGCCCCGTCTTACGGGGCATTTCAATGTCGAGTACGATAGCTGCGGGTTTGAGCTCTTCGATCAGTTCGAGCGCTTCAATTCCGTCTTGAGCCTCGCCGATTATTTCAAGTTCATGATCCGTTTCTATCGCCTGCCGAAGGCCTTTACGAAAAATCGGATGATCATCCGCAATAATAATTTTAATTCTTTCTTTATACATGAGGATTCCCTTGCAATAATATTTCAATTCGAATTTCCGTGCCCTTGCCCGGCTTTGAATGGATCTGGAACGTCCCGCCGAGAATTCGTATATGTTCCGCCATGCTCTGCAAGTCAGCGTGTTTGTGCTGTCGATCTTTTGGGCCAGCGTCAGTTTTCATCGATCCTGTCCCATCGTTGAAGAGTTCAATAACGATGTTCGGAGGCTTGAAGAATACCGAGACACGGCATTCTTTTGCACCGGCATGTTTGACGACATGACTCACGCATTCCTGAACGATACGGTACAGATGAATTTGCCATTCCTTAGGCACAACTGCATTGATATCTCCGATATGAACATCGAAGCTTGTCGAAGTCATTCTTGCAATGCGAACTGTAATCGACTCGAGAGCTTTTTTCAGACCGAGCTGGTCTATCTGGTACGGACGGAGATTGTAGGATATTTCCCGTGTCTGGTCGATTGCATGGGAAGCGGAAGCCGATATCTCTTCTATCTGTTCGATGATGTTTTTTTTCTTCGTTTCCTGAAGAGCCAGCAGAGCACGGTTTTTGATAATGAGAAGTTCCTGCCCGATGCTGTCGTGGAGGTCGGCTGCGATAAGTTTCCGTTCCCGTTCGACAGAGTCCATTAATTTTCTCGAGAATTCCAAATGCTCCGCTTCCTTTTGCAGACGTCTTCGATTTCTTTGATAAAATATAAAAAAGACACCCGTTGCAGCGGCTGTAAAAATGAATCCGCGAAATTTCCAGGTTCCCCACCAGGGCGCCGGCACAGTCATATCGACTGAGGCGCCGGCTTGATTCCAGACTCCGTTATTTGCGGCAATGACCTGAAAATGATAACTGCCCGGCTGCAGCCCGGAATAAAATGCCGACCGGAGCGACCCCGCCATGACCCAGTCTTTTTGCAGCCCTTCTAATCTGAATTTAAACACCAGATGCTGATAATCCGAAAAACTCGGCGCAGTATATTGTATTTCTATATGCTGATTCCCGTACGGAATTGTTATTTTCGGTCCGGACGAATATTCATGCTGATTGACAATAATACGTTCGATGAGAACCGAAGGTATGTGCGCGTTTGTCGGCAATACATTCGCAAGCGGCAGAATTGCAAGCCCTTTGACTGTCGGAAACAAAATACGGTCATCTCTGGTCATCCATGCCGCCGGCTGGAAGCCGCCGTTTGTCTCATTGCTTACCAAACCCTCCTCCACGCCGTATGCGGCGCAGTAAATTTCCGAAGTCCGGTCATTGATAAAATCGAGAAGAAGCTGGCGGTTCACGGAATAAATTCCCCGGTTGCAGGTGATCCAGAAACAGCCTTTGCCGTCATCGATGATTGCTGAAACGACATTATCGAACAAGCCGCTTTTTGTCGTGATGGCTTTAAAAACACCGTCTGCATACGACAACAATCCGCCCCCGTATGTACCGATCCACAGGATACTGTCCGCATCCCGGTAAATCGACCGGATATAATTATTTGTCAAACCGTCGGCAGTGGTATAATTCGTGAACTTGCCATCGACCAAATGCGAAAGTCCGCCCAGTGTTCCGATCCATATCGAACTGTCGCGATCTTCATAGATATAGCGGATATTATCGTTGACCAATCCGTCCCTTTGTCTGTACGACGTAAATTTTCCGCCGCGATAGACATCAAGGCCGCCGCCGTTCGTCCCGATCCACATATTGCCTTTCCGGTCGGCTTTGAGGGCAAGGACCATAGTGCTGGTCAATCCGTTCCGGTTGTTAAAGACTGTAATTTTTTCCCTTTCCAGGCAATAGAGCCCGTCGCCGTACGTTCCGGCCCATATTCTTCCGTGCCGGTCCTCTGCAAGCGACCAGACACAGAGCGGCGAGGAATGCAAACGCAAAGGTACTGGTGATATGGTGCCTGATGATGAAATTTTATTAAGCCCTCCGCAATTCGTTCCGACCCAGACATTTCCCTTCGTGTCTTCCATGACGGGTTCGATAATTTCATTCGAGAGGCCCTGACCGGTCGAGATAATCGAAATCTTTTTTCCCTTGACCTGGATCAGGCCGTCCCCATCGGTTCCAAACCAGCGGTTTCCCTCGTTGTCGATAAATGTACAACGGATGTGAAAGTTCTTTTTGCCGTCAGGCAGTGCATACGATGTGAATTGAGGTTTTGTGAATTCACGGCCTCCGTCGAAGAGTCCGCCTTCCAGCGATCCAAGCCAAAAGCAGCGGAGGCTGTCTTCAATCATCCGTTCATATTCGCGTTTGATGCTGAAGGACACCGGCCATTTCTTTTGAGAAACAGAGTGATCCAATGCAGCGCCGATGCGCCTGTCGTCGCGGAACCATAATCGCTTTTCGCGATCTTCGCAGAGAAAAACATGAGAGCCGTTTTTATTTTGTGTTTGAAAAACGACCTTCTCAAAATCCCCCTTCTCCGCTTTTCTATAGACATCTCCGCCGATGTTGGCCCAGAGAATTCCTTGAGAATCCCTGTAGAGCGAATACACCCAGCGGCGCTCCGGCGGCGCAGGCAGCCCTTCGTGCCGGACCGTATCGTGGAAGATGCTTTGTATTCCGTTTCGTGTTCCGATCCACAGCCGTCCCGATTGGTCTAAACACAATGCAGTAACCACTTCATCCTCAAGCCCGTCAGTTCCGGTAAAATTCCTGACGGAGTCGTTCCGAAATCGCGTCAATCCTCCCCCTTCCGTTCCGATCCATAACGTCTGCTGATCGTCAAAGAGAACCGACAGAATGCGATTCGAAATCATATTGTTATCGATGATATCGATATGCGTAAATTTTACTCCGTCGAATTTCACGAGCCCGCCGAATGTTCCGAGGATCAAGTATCCTTCCCGGTCCTGGGCGATGGCGTTGACGGAGTTCTGCGGCAGACCGTTTGTCGTCGTCCATTGATTGAGAATATACTGTGCAGGCAAACTGTGCGAAAGGAGAACAAGACAGAAAAGGAGAGAAGTAACCCTTCGATTTGGAATCATCATTTTCACAATTGTCGTCAATATAGAAGTACGGCTCGTTGCCTTTCCAGCGGTAAACCCTGTCCGGATATATTCCTTTTCTTCACCGATGACAAAATCTTCCTCATCGCAAAGCAAGGAGCAGCAGCCCTCGTCCCGTTATTTTTTTGACTGAAAAATCGAACGTATTTCAAACATGAGCGCATCGCAATGTTCTTCTTCGATAAGAAACGGAGGAAGCAGACGCAGCACGGTCGTATTCGTACAATTTGTCAGAAATCCGCGTGAGAGCAATTCATCGACGAGAGGCTGAGCATCTTCAAAGAGTTCGATGCCGATCATACATCCCATTCCGCGTACTTCTTTTATTTTCTGCGGAAAATCCAGCTGGAGCTCCAGGGCTTTGGATTTGAGAGACACACCGACATCGGCTGCTCTGCTGACGAGCTTCTTCTCGATGATCTCATCTAATACAGCGCATCCCGCCGCACAGGCGACAGGATTTCCGCCGAACGTTGTGCCGTGCGAACCGCCGGTAAAGATATCGGCCACGCGGCTGTTCCCGAGGATTGCGCCCAGCGGCAGGCCGCCGCCGATCGCCTTAGCCAAAACGACTATATCGGGCTGCACATCGAAATTCTGAAATGCAAAAAACTTCCCGGTTCTCCCGACCCCCGCCTGTATCTCGTCAGCAATAATTAAAAAACCGAATTTCTTTTGGAGAGCCGATAACGTCTGAACGAATTCGGCGCCGGCGACATTCACGCCGCCTTCACCCTGAATAAACTCAAGAATAACTGCAAGCGTCGCTGAATTTGTTTTTTTAATCAGATCCTGAACATTGTTAAATTCCACAGAATCGGTATCCGGCAAAAACGGCTCATAGCCGTCCCGGTATTTCGGCCTTTCGGTCAAAGACAAAGCTCCCATCGTCCTTCCGTGAAAAGAATTGCTCATGGAAAGCAATCGTGTCTTGCCGTTTTTTTTGCCCCATTTCCGGGAAAGTTTAATAGCGCCTTCGACCGCTTCCGTACCGCTGTTTGAGAAAAATATCTTTTCATAACCGGTGAGTTTCACGAGCCGTTCCGCCAGTTCGACCTGCGGTTCCTGAAGAAAGTAGTTCGACACATGCATATAGCGGTGTATTTGTTTTTCGACGGCAGCAACGACGCGGGGATGGCAATGGCCCAGAGCATTCACAGCGAGCCCGCCGAAGAAATCGGTGCATCGTTTACCGTCTTTCGTATAGACATACACACCTTCTGCCCTTTCTATTTCAAGCGGCAGGCGGTGATACGTATGAAAAAAATATTTCTCATCTTTTTGAAACCACGTCTCAGACACGTTCTTCCTCGCTCGTTAATTGTTGAAATATGGAAAAAAGAAGTTTCACCTTATCTTCAAGTTCACCGAGAGACCCGTTATTGAAGAGAACATAGTCCGCTTTTGCCGCTGTTTTTTTCGGATCCATCTGAGCATGCATGCGGGCTTGAACGTTTTCCTGGCTGACTTGATCCCGCTCCTGCACGCGCCGTATTCGAACAGACTCCACAGCATCGACGACCACAACGGCATCGAGGCATTTGTCCATCCCGGATTCATAAACAAGCGCCGCCTCGACAACAGCCATCGTGTGACCCTCTTTTTTCAGGCGAGCCGTCCGGCGCACTATTTCTCCAAGAACGGCAGGGTGTAAAATCGCTTCGACCTTCTTGCGCATTGCAGTGCTGGAAAATATTTTCGAGGCCGCAAATGCCGGATTCAACCTTCCTTCGCAGCTGTAGGATTCGGGCCCCAGCACAGCAGTTATTTTTTTTTTGACTGCTGCATCGGCCGAGCTTATTTCTTTCGACAGATCATCGGCAGAAAGAACGGGAATGCCGAGACGGGAAAACATTCCCGCAACGACGGATTTTCCGCTGCCGATTCCTCCGGTGATGCCGATCGTATACAAAGACATTCTTTTCTTCGTCAACGGTTTTACCCCGTTTCTCAGCGCTGTATTTTACAGCTCATCAACGTGCATTCGATTCAGCGGAATTCCGAATCGACCGCTGAAAATTATTTTGCAACCGCAATCGAGCGGAATTCCCTTACAACGACAACTTTAATCTGTCCCGGATATTCCATTTCCTGTTCGATTCTGTTGGCAATATCGTGAGCAAGCTGATCGGCCGCTGCGTCGTCCAGTTTCTCGTGGCTGACAATAACCCGGACTTCGCGTCCCGCTTGGATAGCATAGGTATTCATGACACCGTTGAACGATTTTGCTATGCTTTCCAGCTTTTCCAGCCGCTTAATATATTCCTCGACGGATTCCCGGCGTGCGCCGGGGCGCGCTCCGCTGATGGCGTCGGCTGCCTGAACAAGCGCGGAGATAGGATGCTCCATGGGAATATCCTCATGATGGGAACCGACGGCATTGCAGACAATCGCATGTTCGTCGTATTTTTTGCACAATTCATATCCGAGCAGCGCATGAGGTCCTTCTACGCTCTTGTCGATTGTCTTGCCGATATCGTGCAGCAGACCCGCTCGTTTTGCAAGCATCGGATCGAGACGCAATTCCGACGCCATAATTCCAGTCAGGTACGCCACTTCAATGCTGTGCTGCAGCAAATTCTGTCCGTAACTCGAACGGTATTTCATCTTGCCGATATGTTTGACGATTTCCGGATGTGCGGTATGAAGTCCGATTTCCAGCAGCGTGTTTTCTCCGGTATGGACGATGTCTTCTTCAAGTTCTTTGCGTACTTTTTCGACGACCTCTTCGATGCGTGCCGGATGGATGCGCCCGTCGGCGATCAGCCGTTCGAGGGCCTGACGCGCGACCTCTCTCCGGAACGGATCGAATCCCGAAAGAATGACGGCTTCCGGAGTATCATCGACAATGACATCGACACCTGTAGCCGCTTCGAATGCGCGGATATTTCTTCCTTCGCGTCCGATGATGCGGCCTTTCATTTCATCGCTTCCGACATTCAGGACGCTGACGGTCGTTTCCAGCGTAAAGTCCGCAGCAGAGCGCTGGATGGCCTGTACGATTGTTTTTTGAGCTTCTTTTTTTGCCTCGACCCGCGCAGTATCGCGCATATCTTTCAACATCTGCACCGATTCCGACTTTACGGATTCGATAAGGTTCTGGTGGAGATATTTTTTTGCTTCTTCCCGTGAAATGCCGGAGATTTTTTCAAGACGCAAGTTCTCTTCTTCAACGAGCCGTTCCAATTCTTTTTCGCGTTCGCTGACGCGTTTTTGGCGTTCCGCCAGATCTTTGCCTGCCGATTGCAGTGCAGCTTCTTTTTTGGTCAGCAGGTCAAGCTTGCGTTCGACATTCTCCTCGCGGTTAGCGATTTGTTTTTCGTATGCCTGAAGTTTGTTTCGCCGTCCCTGAGCTTCGTTTTCAAATTCCTTTTTCTTTTTGTACCACTCGTCCTTGACCTCGAGCATTTTTTCGCGCTTCGCCGTGGCGGCCTCTTTTTCCGCTTCTTCGATTATTTTTTTTGCATGACCTTCTGCGCCCAGTATCTTGTTGTGACCGCTTCGAGCATTGAGCAGCCAGCCAAGGAAGAACGACCCGCCGCCGATGGCGGCCCCTAATAATATTAGAATATATGGATCCATACTTATCCTCTTTCCAGAATCTTTAAAAAAAAGCCGCACTCATCGCCCTAATCAAATGTATTTGAAAGAACCTCTCTTCAAACACGGTGGGTACCTGCCTAAGCATTTCACACTTCCACGATCTGCTCTTCCCGGCTGAAAACCGGGAGTCATCGCAGATTCTTCCGGGCTCCGAAGAGACCGGAAAAGCGGCATGCGCTCCACGCTTATGAGTCAAGCTCCCATATTAATAGAATTGTAAGGTTCTTTAATATGAATTGATTAAGGCTGATGATGCGGCTGTAAATATTTCCGCAACTTTTGAAAAAGAACGATGCGTCGTCACTGTAGAGAGGCGGAATTCACCGGCTCTGCAGCCAAGCAGTTATCCAGATAATTGGAAAGTTTTTCGATTTCAATCTCGATATGTTCGATATCGAGAGCATTCTTATCCTGTTCTTTCATCAAATCCTCTGTAATGTTCAATGCTGTAAGAACAGCGACGGTCAGCGGCGGTTGTTCGGGAATTTTATCGTGAATCTTCGTCAGCATACCGTCAACGTATGAGGCAATACGTTTTGTGAAATCTTCATTTTCCCCGCGCAGGGGATATTCGTTTCCAAAAATTTTGACGCGGATACTTTTACCGTTCATTGCTTGGGTCAATTCTATAGAAATTATCGAATCGTTCACTCTATATTACACAGCGACCGCAGCCAGCCTTAATCACAAGCGTGAATTGATTTTTACAATCAATTCCTTCAGCCGGATTTTGAGTGCGTCTGTTTCCTCCTTTGATAAGAGATTGTGTCCGTTTGATTGTGCTTCGCTGAGCTGGACACGTATTTGTTCGAGCTCACTCAGCTTGCTCCGGAGCTCATTCATTGCCTGATGCTCCTGTGATGCTAAACTCGCAATTCGATCTCGAAGTTCCTTATTTTCGGACTTCAAGCGAATAAGCGAATCCGACACGAGCCGCGCTTTCTCCCACAATTTCTGGAGAGATTCCTCAACGCGCCGCAGATCTTGTTTCTGTTCGGGTTCAGCTTCTATGTGCTGCTCAGGCAAATTCCGCTCCTCTTTTTGCTATGGTGGGCACGCGATTCCCTTGCCTTAACTTCGCAGCGTGCCATGACATCGGCGTTGAACAGTTTGAATGATAACGGCCAGCGCCTCGTCAATTTCATTGTCTTTTAATGTACGATCGGAGGTTTGAAACTCCAAAGCGTACGCAAGACTTTTCTTGCCTTTACCCAGCTGTTCACTCACATAGACATCGAACAACGCAGCTTTTTTTAATAAAGCTCCTCCTGCCTCTCGTACAGCATCCTCGATTTCGTTTTGCGGGAGAGCCTCGTCCACGATAAAAGCTACGTCTCTCATAACACCTGGAAACTTCGGCAAGCTGGAAAATCGGCGTTGGGTAATCCAGTTGTTACGAATCTTTTCGATGTTCAATTCGCAAGCATAGACCGCATCATCAATATCGAGTTTTGCGGCTGTTTGCTTTTTCAATTCACCAAAGAACCCGGCATAAGCGCCATTTATTTCAACACGTATGCCCTGTTCAGTTAAAGCATTACCGGTATCATAATAAATAAAACGATAGTTGTCAAGGCAAAACTTCTCCAGCAGCGCCGCAATCTGTCCTTTCAGGTCGAGGAGATCGAACTTCCGCTGTGGAATGCCATAACTCAACGGCCCGGCAGCTCCGCTTAAAAGCATCAGCAGTTTTTGTTCCTCTTTATAAGCAGAAAGGTCTTGCGGCGGCGCTTCCGGAAGTTTTGAAAAAACGCTCCCAATTTCGAAGATCTGCAAATCCTTTGTGCCGTGATTGCGGTTGTGAGCGGCAACTTTCAGCGCTCCGGGAATCAAACTCGTTCTTAAAGCTTCCATTTCAGCGCTGACGGCATTGATGACCTTAATCGGCTCTGCAGCGGCAAGCAATGCCGTGCGTTCATCATAGAGTCCGATTGTAAGTATTTCATGGAAACCGGTTCCAATGAGATAATCACGAAGCCGGTCTTCAAAAAAATCCGTCCGAACATTTGCCGTAAAATCGATAGAGGCGTGAGTTTTGGTCTCTATGTTATTATAACCGTAGACCCTTGCAGCTTCCTCGATAATATCGACCTCTTCGGTAATATCGTTTCGATAGCTGGGAACTGTAACTGCAAATTCGTCATCCGAAACGGAACGAACCTGCAGCCCGGTCTTTTCCAGAAGAGCGCCAATCCGGTCCTTCGTCGCATCAATTCCGATGACCGAATTAATCCGGGAAACGCGCGCATGCACGATAAGCGGTTCACGCCTGCCGGGATACGCATCGATAACGCCGCTCAAAATTTCACCGCCTGCGAGTTCTTGAATCAGTTGTGCAGCACGGTCGACTGCGGCGGCGGTCATGCCGATATCCGCACCGCGTTCAAACCTGTACGACGCCTCGGTGGAAAGTCCCAAATATTTTGAAGTGCGGCGAATGGACGACGGATCGAAGTACGCTCCTTCGATAAGAACATCGACGGTCGAATTGCTGATTTCCGTATTTGCCCCACCCATGACGCCCGCAACAGCGATTAATTTTTCCGCGTCGCAGATCATCAGCGTTTCCGAAGGCAGCATCCGTTCTTTACCGTCGAGAGTTGTAAAACGTTCACCCTCCCTTGCCGTACGGACAACGATCGTATGTCCTGCAAGCGTATTGTAGTCGAACGTGTGCAAGGGATGCCCCATTTCCATGAGAACGATATTGGAAACATCGACAACATTATTAATGGGACGGATACCGATTGAGGACAGAAGATCCTGCAGCCGCTTCGGCGAGGGTGCAATTTTTACACCCCGGACGACGCGCGCCGAATACCTGGGGCATCGTTTTGCATCTTCAATTTTAATCGATGCCGCTTCGTGTGCGGGGTGATCGCTTTCGTTGAGCGCCACATCCGGAAGATGAATTCTTTTATCGACGAGTATTCCGATTTCGCGTGCAACGCCGATATGGCTGAGGCAGTCTGCGCGGTTCGGTGTAATGCCGATTTCGTATATCACGTCGTTTTTGCCGAGATATTCGGCGAGCGGTGTGCCAGGTTTTGCGCCGGCATCGAGAACGAGTATGCCGCCGGCGTCGGTTCCCAGGCCCAGTTCTACCTGGGAACAAATCATACCGAACGATTCAAGTCCGCGGATCTTTGCGCGCTGTATAACGAACGGCTTTCCCTCCGGATCGTGCTGGTTAAACGGCACAACCGCGCCGATGAGCGCGACGGCGACTTTCTGACCAGCCGCAACATTCGGAGCGCCGCAGACGATATCAAGAACCGAAGTACCTGCATCGACCTTGCATAATGAAAGTCTGTCTGCCTTCGGATGTTTCTCCTTACTTACAACTTCGCCGACGACAAATTTTTCGTACTTCTTCGATAGATCTTCATAGCTTTCAATTTCCAGTCCCAGCATGGAAAGCTCTTCCGAAAGCCGTTCGGGCGGAAGATCGAATTCAATAAACTTTTTAAGCCAATTTTGTGAAACTTTCATAATTTCAAATAGTATGTTTTTTGTATTCTTCGAGATCTTTTTCGGTCATCTGTTCTTGCGGAACAAGGCGATAATGTCTTTCGACCGAAATTTTTATACCATCATCAGTTTCTTCAAGCTCAAACATCGAGATCGTATTATCATTAATAAACTGCGATGCGATAGGCCGACATATAAGCGAAGGAAACTTTTCTTTGCAAAGTGCAAAATCTTGTTCAATCTGTACAATGCCAAGTTTGTCCTTCTTTCCTTTTGCCTGGACAGGTATTACATAATGTGCTCCATGCCTATCCAATCCAACATAGATTTCGTCAGTTTCGACCTGTCCCATGTCAGTAATTGACGTCCGCAAATGACTTTGCAGCGAATAACAAGTGATCCCTGTAAACATATCAACCAAACGATTATATCTTACCTTTGCTAGTAAAGCTTGTTCGTCCGACAAAGCATATTTTGCTATTATACCTGGCGTGGAGTCCGGGATTTTAATTTCCGCCATTGATTGAGGAACAATGTTTGTTAATCCGGCTGCTACAAACGCATAGATTGCCTTTCCCTTAGGACGAATAATCCATTGCCTGCCTTTTGGCGCTTTTTTTAAAATTGACTCCGGTAAATCCGCCCTGTATCGAAAGCTATAGACAAGATCCCCTAAATTTTTAGGTAAAACGATCTTGAGCTTTTTCGCAACACGTTCAATATCTTCTCTTTTGAAAATTACTTCATGGCTGCCTGCACGGTAATTATTAAAAAAAATCTTTTCGATGATTTTTGTATATCGATTTTGGGATGATTCCATCTTCAGATTCCTCATGACGGACTTCTCATAATGAGAACATTTTCATCTATCCGGGTCTTTGTTGCAGTCGCTAATCGTGTTCTCCATAATTCGATTTCTTCGACATGGTATCCAATCCTCTCCACAATCTCCGCTAATAACTTTGCCGTGAGTATATGAGTCCTAAAAAAAGACATCTGGTCTCCCACCACATAAGCAAGACGTGCATTTGGTTTTAATAATGGTTTCAAACTTTCAAAATGTTTATACATTCCGCCAAAATAATGACGCACAATCTTTTGATACATTTTTTCAAAACCTGATGTCTTTTTTAAAGCCAGACGTTTGCTTTCAATCGAGTCGGCGAGCCGGTTAATGGATGCGAAATCGCGAATATATTCAGCATCATTGTCGGCGACAAAAATATTGCGGGAATTACTTCTCAATAATTGCTCTTTCAACGCCCGTAATTCTTTTTTATTTGTCAGGAAGCCAAGGATAATACTTTCAAGACGTGTCGTGCGCGTATAGTCTTTTTCGTTTGGATATGGCGGTGATGTAATCACAAAATCAATTTGTCCATCTTCGTTCGACAGACATTCCCGCACACGTCTGGCATCTCCGCGAATGATTCTCGTAGAGCCGTATTCCATAGATTTAGCTTCAAGATCGCAAATCATTTTATCTACGAGTTGATAAAAATAATCCAGAACTTCAACGGTTTTTTTCTTTTTCCCTGTATAGATTTCCGGACCGAATGCAATATTACTTGCGTGATTCACAGTCATGTTCGCAAGTGCAAGTAAAAACAGATTACGAACTCTCTCGTCCTCCACTCTTAGAATCGATTCCCTTAAGATTAAGACTTTTTTTAAGGGTTGTGGGCTTATAAAGTCTTTCGGAAGGATTTTTAACTCGTCGTCCGATAATTCCGGCACAGAATTTAACGGCTTGTTTTTCTTGGGTACAATGAAAAGAGATGTATTTTCATTATATCCTTCCCTCTCAAACGAACTAACAGCTGTAGCAATAACATCACGAAAAGATTGCTGAGCATCGACGATCGACACTTCCCATTCAGTCTTAACCTTCGATGCAAGAAAAGCCATTGGATTAGCTTCTAATCCAACGCTCGCAATATTCAATTTTTTACACTCGACATTCGTCGTTCCGGTACCGCAGAACGGATCAAGCACGGCATGGTAATCAGATATTCCAAATTTATAAATATAGTAACGCACAAGATGAGGCGGATATCCTAAAACAAATTGATACCAAGAATGAAACGCTCGATCGCTATCCAGCGTCTGGTTCCTCAGTGTATTCCCTATTTCTTGGATATTGTGCACTTTGTTATTTTCAAGCCTCAGAACTGATTCAGAAAACGCAAGTCATTCTCATACAGAATACGAATATCGTCGATGGTATAGCGCAGCAGAGCCGTACGCTCGATTCCCATGCCGAAAGCATAGCCCGTGTATTCTTCCGGATCGATGCCGCCGTATTTCAATACATGCGGATGCACCATGCCTGAGCCGAGCACTTCCAGCCATCCGGACCCCTTGCAGATGCGGCATCCTTTTCCCCCGCATATGAAGCACGTAATATCCATTTCCGCACTCGGTTCCGTAAACGGAAAAAAACTCGGGCGGAACCGGTATTTTATAGAGCTGCCGTAAAACTGTTTTGCAAACGCCACGAGTGTGCCTTTGAGCTCGCTGAAGGTTACGCCTTTATCGATAAACAATCCTTCGATCTGATGAAAAGCCGCAAGACTGCGGGCGCTCGTCGCCTCGTTGCGGTATACCCAGCCGGGCATAATGGCGCGGATGGGCGGCTTCTGCCGTTCCATGACGCGGATTTGAACGGGCGAGGTGTGTGTGCGCAGCAAAATTTTATCCGCTATAAAAATCGTGTCCTGCATATCGCGCGCCGGATGATCGGGCGGGAAGTTCAACGCCTCAAAATTATAATAGTCGCTTTCGATTTCCGGTCCGGACTCTACGGAAAACCCCATCCCGACAAATATCCGCTTCATTTCTTCCATCACCTGTGTAATGGGGTGCTTTGTTCCGCGCGGAACCGGCCGCCGGGGAGTGTTGCATCGAAGGGAATTTTTTGGGGCGCGGTATCCGCCTCAAGCGTGCTTTTTCGCTCATCGAACTGCGCCTGTATATCCTGGCGGAGTTCATTCAACATTTTCCCGAGCGCCGGTTTTTCTGCGTCAGTAACATTTTTCAGCGCATCGAACAACTTGGCGATTCGTCCGCTCCGGGAAAGAAATTTAATGCGCACCTGATCGAGATGCTGGAGATCGCCGGCTTGTGAAAGTTCCTCGAGAAATTCCCGCTTTATGTGTTCTGCTTGTTCTTTCATAGAGTTCCAAGGAAAACCTGACCGTTGGCAGCGTCTTGTAAAAACAAAAATCTTCTTTCCGAATTGGCAATCCCGCAGACGATACCGAAGCATCGTTTGCGGGAACAATCGGAGGAGAAGATTCTTCTTACGCTTGTGCGAACTTTACGACTTCGGCAAATGCATCCGGATGACTTGCCGCGAGATCGGCAAGCACCTTGCGGTTAATGCCGACCTGTTTCTTTTCCAGCGCCGCAATCAGTTTCGAATACGTCATACCGTGGATGCGCGCACCTGCGTTGATACGGGCGATCCATAATTGGCGGAATTCCCGTTTCTTCGTCTTACGGTGCCGGTACGCATGCTGCCCGGCCTTATCGACGTGATGCTTTGCAACTGTAAGTACCTTGCTTCGAGCGCCCCAATAACCTTTCGCCTGGGCTAATAATTTTTTCCGCCGGCGATGAGACGCCACTTTATTTTGTGAACGTGGCATGGATCTACCTTTCTAAACTATGCTGATAAAAATCGACGAATTTTGTATGCTTCGGTTTCAGCGACCAGTCCCGGTTTGCGCAGATGGCGTTTCCGTTTGGTCGACTTGCTTGTAAGAATGTGACTCTTAAATGCCTTCCGCCGTTTTACTTTGCCTGTAGCCGTTATCTTGAAGCTTTTTGCGGCGCTGCGGCGGGTTTTCATCTTGGGCATATGCTCTATCCTTCTTTTGGTTGTTTATTGACTTCTGAAGTTTTTTTCTTTTTTTCCGGCACGAAGATAGTGATCATCTGCCGGCCTTCCATCGCCGCTTCCTGTTCCATGCGTGCGATATCGGCAATCTGTTCGCTGAACCGTCCGAGCAGCTCTCTGCCCTGATCCTGATACGTAATTTCCCGGCCTTTGAAAACGACTGTTGCTTTCACCTTATCGCCGTTCGCCAGGAACTCACGGGCATGCCGTACTTTAAATTCAAAATCATGCGTATCGGTATGGGGATGAAAACGAATTTCTTTGACATGCGTTATGTGCTGATGTTTTTTCTGTATTTTATCCCGTTTCGCCTGTTCGTACCGATATTTCCCGAAGTCCATCAGCTTGCAAACCGGCGGGGTTGCATTCGGAACGATTTCTATTAAATCCGAAGTTCGCTGCTCGGCAATTTTCAACGCCTCGCTGATTGATAATATTCCCAGCTGTTCTCCGTCATCCGTAACCACGCGAACCGACGGCGATTTGATCTCGTGGTTGACACGCGCTCGCTCTTGTTTAATAACGCAATCTCCTAAGTTGTGAGTGATTTTGTCTTGATGTTATCAAGAATCATAGCGGTAAATTCTTCAATCGTTGCCGCTCCTTGATCGCCTTTTTTGTGCCGGCGGACAGATACCGTCCGGCCTGTTTTTTCTTTCTCGCCCACGACCGCCATGAACGGGACTTTTTTGGTTTCCCAATCCCGAATCTTATGACCGATCTTTTCGTTGCGATCGTCCGCTTCCGCCCGAATTCCGGCCGCTTGAAGCATTTGTAAAATTTCTTTGCCGTACCCTGCAAACGCGTCCGCGATCGGAAGAACGACAACTTGTATGGGAGCAAGCCAGAGTGGAAATTCTCCTGCGAAATGTTCGATGAGAATTCCGACAAACCGTTCGAGCGAACCGAACGGCGCCCGGTGGATAATGACCGGCCTGTGCTTCTGGCCGTCGCTTCCGATATATTCAAGCTCAAAACGTTCAGGCATCACATAATCGACCTGCACGGTACCCAGCTGCCATGTGCGGTTCAAGCGCATCCTTGACCATAAAATCGATCTTCGGACCGTAAAAGGATGCCTCGCCCACTCCTATAAAATAGTCAAGTTTCATCTCATCCGCCACTTCGCGGATCTCGCGTTGTGCCTGTTCCCAGAATTCCGCCTGCCCGCCGTATTTTTCCGTATTTTTATCATCCCGGTACGAAAGGCGCGTAGAGACACTCATACCGAAGGTCTGAAAGACCAACTGCGTCAATTCGACGACTGATTTCACTTCCTCTTTGAGCTGATCATGCGCGCAATAAATATGCGCATCGTCCTGTGTAAAGCCGCGCACTCGCGTCAGGCCGTTCATTTCCCCGGACTGCTCGTAACGGTAGACCGTTCCGAACTCTGCCAGACGCAGCGGCAGATCGCGGTATGAACGCGGTTTTGCCATATACACTTGATGGTGATGCGGACAATTCATGGGCTTGAGAAGATAGGATTCTCCGTCTTCTAATTGAATCGGAGGAAACTGGGAATCTTTATAGTATGGATAATGTCCCGATGTTTTATATAACTCCAGATTCCCGATATGCGGAGTAACGACCGCTTGATATCCCCGTTTGCGCTGTTCTTCACGTAAAAAATCAGTAAGTGTTTCACGTATGATGGTTCCCTTCGGCAGCCACACCGGAAGCCCCGGACCGATTTTTGGTGTCAGCAAAAATAACTCGAGCTCCTGTCCCAGCTTGCGGTGATCGCGCCGCTTTGCTTCCTCCAGCTGGAATAAGTATTCATCCAATTCCTTTTTTGAAGGAAACGTAACGCCGTAAATGCGCTGGAGCATTTTATTCTTTTCATTTCCGCGCCAATAAGCGCCGGCAATGCTTAATAATTTTATGGCTTTAATTCTTCCCGTCGAAGGGATATGCGGACCGTAACATAGATCGGTAAAGTTTCCATGATGATAGAGACTGATGGTTTGCCCCTTGAGCCCTTCCAGCAATTCCAGCTTATACGGATCCCCCTTTTTTTGAAACAGGGACTCTGCTTCCTCCCACGGCGTCTCCTCCCGGATATAGGCGGCATCACGTTCGGCAAGTTCGTACATTTTTTCTTCGATCTTCTGCAGATCCTCTTGTGTCAGCTTGTGTTCTCCGAGATCGAGATCGTAATAAAACCCCGTTTCGATAGCGGGACCGATGCCGAATTTCACGCCGGGATAAAGCGCTTCAACAGCTTCTGCCATAAGGTGGGCCGAGCTGTGCCAGTATGCATCTCGCCCTCCCGTATCATTCCATTTTAAAATTCTCAAGAGAGAATTTTTATTGATCGGACGGGAAAGATCCCTGCACCTCGCCGTCGACCTCCACAGCCAAAGCTTCCTTCGCAAGCCCTTTGCTTATGCCGGAGGCGATTTGGAATCCGGATATGCCGGAATCGTACTCTTTCGTTTTCCCGTCCGGGAATGTAATTGTAATTTTTTCCATCTTCGAGATAAAAAAATCGGAACTCTGTCCGATTATCGTAAACATCTTCTCAAGGCGGCAGATCCGCTTTCTCCAGAGAATCTTGAGGATTCGCTGTTTTTGCAGCCGGCCCGCCGGCTCTCAGGCAGAACTCTTGAGATTCCGATCTATGATCTTTCTGCCTGAATTCGTCAGGATGTTCCGTGGACCCTATAGGACTCGAACCTATGACCTCTACCATGTCAAGGTAGCGCTCTAACCAAGCTGAGCTAAGAGTCCGGTTAACGAACGATTATAATGATAGCGAAAAAACGTTTGAAAAACAAGAAACGAAAATACAAAATCATTTCCTGGAAAAAACTTTTTCTGCAATTGCATCGTCCAATCTATGAAACGGTTATATTGCTTGTACATCGAATTCTGCCTATATTAAACAAAAAATTCAATTGAAAAGAATCCCGGAAATTTCCAATGGTCAGCCTTTCTCAAAAACGCATTGATGAAATATTCTCAAAATTAAGGAATAAGCATATTGCCGTTATCGGCGATCTTATGATCGACCGGTATTTTATGGGAACAGTAGCCCGGCTCTCGCCTGAAGCGCCTGTCCCGGTTGTGGAAGTGAAAGAAGAATCGAACCGACTCGGGGGCGCTGCTAATGTTGCAAACAATATAGCATCTCTCGGCGGAATCCCCTTAATGATCGGCGTTGCGGGCGACGATCAGGGAGCTCTCCTGCTGAAAAAGCTGGTCGGAGAACGGGGATTCCCATCGACAGGCATCGTTCTCGATCCCGCGCGTCCGACGACGATCAAGAGCCGCGTTATAGCGCACAATCAACATGTTGTTCGTATCGACCAGGAAGATAAAACTGAAATCAATAAGGCGATTCAGGAAAAAATTGTCTTCTTCATTCAGCAGAACATAGGCGCCATCGATGGAATTATTCTGGAAGATTATAATAAAGGGGTTTTAACCCGAAACCTGGTCCACGAAATTATCGACATTGCAAGAAAAAATAAGAAAGTCATCACGGTCGATCCAAAATTCAACAATTTCTTCGATTATACGGATGTCACGGTCTTCAAACCGAACAGAAAAGAAAGCGAAGAAGCGCTCGGGCGGCGTTTGAAGTCCATAGAAGAGGCCGAAACAGCTGCGCGCGAGATTCAGCAGCGTCTTCATGCGGAAAACGTTTTAATGACGATGAGCGAACTAGGAATGCTCTTGATCGAACAATCGGGAGAATCGAGCCGCGTGGCAACGACGGCGCGAAAAGTTGCCGATGTATCCGGTGCAGGAGACACCGTCATAGCCACACTGACGATGGCGCTTGTTTCCGGAACCAGCGTGCGTGAAGCTGCAGCACTCGCCAACCTTGCCGGCGGCATTGTCTGCGGTGAAGTCGGTATTGTGCCGATTGATCCGGTTCTTCTGCAAACCTCGGCCTGGGATATATTAAACGGAGAGCAGCGCTGATGGGTACTGTCGTTTCAAAAAGCCGGCTCATCGAGATACGCTCACAATACAAACGCGACGATAAAAAAGTCGTGTTTACGAACGGCTGCTTCGACATTCTCCACCGCGGCCATGTAGAATATCTGCAGAAGGCAAAGAGTCTCGGCGATGTTCTTATCGTCGGATTAAATACCGACGCATCGGTCAGGCGGCTCAAAGGAGCGGGTCGTCCTGTCGTCTGCGAAGAAGACCGTGCTGTTGTTCTTTCAGCGCTCGAGCGCTGTCGATCATGTATGTTTGTTCGACGAAGACACTCCGTTTGAAATCATCCGGGATTTGGTTCCGGACATCCTGGTCAAAGGCGCCGACTGGGCAATCGAAAAAGTTGTGGGGAAGGATATTGTCGAGCATGCAGGCGGTGTGGTGCGCACCATCGAGTTTCTTCCGAATCGGTCCACGACATCCATCATCGACCGTATAGCTCAAACCACAGCGCGGTAATCGCCTGGTCAATTTGCAACCTGACAGTACGGCTCAAGTAAAGAAAACGTGGCTAAGTATTTTCGCATTACATATTACTTCGGAGGAATTTTTCTTTTCCTCATTCTGACTTTTGTCGGATTCACTCAGACGCGCTCATTTAAATCATTTCTCCGCACGTTCATCCTTAGTCACGCAAGCAGCGTCATGACCGGTACTCTGCAGATCGGACAAATCGACGGCAATCTTGCGACCGGACTTATTCTCCACGATGTCTCCATCTCCGATTCGGGGCAGCAAGTTTTTACCGCTTCGCGTATCGAAGTACGTTATGATCCCGCTATCATTTTTTCTCAAACGCGTCGCTATAAGCCGTGCAGCAATTGCCGGCCCTGGGTTCATCTCTGGCGTACAGAAAAGCGGACTCTTTAACCTCGATCAGCTCTTCGTAAAAACCAATCCGGATACAGCGCCTTCAGCATGGACTATCGATATTAAAAACATCGAACTGACCGATGCCCGGATTGAGTTCATAGATTCTCTTAGACTCTCCTGGCGGGAATCCGGCATCACGGAATTCCCGCCCGCCGGTGTCATCGATTACGCGCGCGTAAGACTGGATTCCGTCCAGCTCAATGCTTCCCTCCTGCTGAATCCCGGATCTCTGGAAGCACGGATACGTCTTTTCAGCTTTCATTCCCGCGTACCGGAATTTACTCTTACAGCGCTGCGCGGAGATTTTCTCCTGACAAAGAATGAAGCCTCCATACGAAATCTCTTTATCAATACGCAGCACACGCATCTTCGGCTCGGAGTATCGGCAAAAAATATCGACCTCGCCGCTCTGGGCAATCTTCAGGAACTTGAAAAAACTCCGGTCGATTTCCATCTGATTGCCGATCCCATCGATACTCATGAATTCAAACAATTCATTTTTCCATGGATCGACTTTCGTGGACAATGCCCTTATGCTTCAAATCGATTGCTCGGGAAAATTCAGCGCACTGACGGTTGACCAGGTGCATCTCCATACCGACAAAACCGATATCCGGATAAAAGGCGAAATCAACAACCTGCATAAACCGGCAGAACTGGAACTTCATTTGAATGCAGACGATGCTGTTCTCCACACCGAAGACATCGAGAAACTCGTTCCCGGCCTGCACCTTCCCGACCTGACGTATCTCGGAAAAGTTTCATCTTCATTCGCATTTAACGGGCGGCCTGCCGATTTTCATGCAGTCTTTCATGCGTCGACTGCCGCCGGAGATGTAACCGGGGATGCTAAGCTTAATTTTACCCGGGAATATTTTTCATACGACGGAGTCTTTAGCGGCGCACATATAGCGCTTGGAACGATCATCGGCGCAAAAAATATTTCGAGCGATATCAATGCCAAGATAACCATAAACGGCGAAGGGACGGATCCGCTGACCATGACGGGGGTAGCAAAACTGGAAGTCGATTCTTCACTGTTCAACGGCCTGCGTTGTGAAAAAACAGTTTGTGTAGCGAACATCGCCGACGGTCTTATGCGCTCCCGATTAACGGCGGCGCTCGGCAGCGGGAACTATGAACTTTCCGCTACGGCTCAGTTTCAGGAAAACAGCGCCGTTCATTACGGTTTGAAAGGACAGGTGATATCGCTCGACCTCGGTGAGATACTCCAGAGTCCTTCGTACAACAGCGATCTGTCATTTCAAATAAATGAAGACGGCGCGTCGTCGCCGAACATCCGGCATGACTCGCTGCATGTCGATTTCCTTCGTTCCTCGTTTCAAGAGAAACATTTCGAGTCGGGCAGTCTCAGCCTCCTTTTCAGAAATGTCGATAACGCATACCAACGATTAAATCTATCCTCCGATATAGCCGATCTTTCAATCGACGGCAAATTTTCAATATCCTCTTTAATCGAAGCATGCACCAATGGAGGGAAACTGGCTGGTCAATATTTTTCTTATCGGGCTCGATCGCTCGATTCTCTTCGAGCAAAGACGGGCAGCCGCAATTCCGTCGTCTTCATGCCGGCCGTTGCAGCATTATCCGCTCCGGTCAATGCAAACTTCAACCTCGTATGGAAAAATCTTTCACCGCTCGGATTGATACTCGGCGCTCCTCTTGAAGGAGACATGTCCGTTAAAGGAACCATCGATGCAGCCGGCGATCGTTATGACTGCAGCGGGCATATTGCTGCAAGCGAGTTCGGAGGCCTCTTTTCAGGCGACACGATCAATGCAAGTTCCTTGAGCGCCCAATACGAGATCGAAAATTTGATTGCCGGCTCCTTTTCTCCTCAATGCAGCGTTGTTCTTCAAGCACATGCAAATAGTTTTCAATACGATGCGTTTGAATTCGATAAGCCGTCGATAGAAATGGCCGTTTCTCCCGATTCAGGACGATTTGCTCTAGGAACCCTTATCGATTCAGCGGCACAGCTCGATCTTCAGGGCAGCTTCGCGGAACATAGTCATGTTTTGGAATTCAATGTACCCGTTATGCAGTTAACATTTGACAGTCTCTATGCTGTTCAAAATACGCAGCCCGTTCTCTTTGCCTTAGCCCAGGACGGCTTTTTTATTCGTTCATGGACGATGGCGCACGACACGGAAGACATTCAGCTTGCCGGTTTTTTTAATCCCAACGGCCTTTCCGATGCAAATATTTCAATCTCAAGCTTTTCTTTAACAAGCATCCCGCACGTTATCCGCCGCTTGCGCACGGCCGGTTTCAATTACAACGGAACGGTACGGGCAAGCGGTTCCCTCAAAGGTACGTTCGAAGAACCGATTTTCATTGCAGGTCTCGCTGCTGACAATGTCCGGGCAAAAAATATTCTGCTCGGTCATATGGAAACAAAGGCGTCGTATTCGAAACATATGCTTGATCTCCTTGCTTTTTTTACAAGCAAACCGGAGGCCCCAAATGCCGAACCCGATCTTTTCCTCTCGGGAACCATACCTTACGATCTTTCGCTCCAGGAAAAATGTTCCCTACAACCTTGAAGGACAAATGAACCTTACGCTCCGCTCCAAAGGATTGGACATGACATTTCTTACGCCGTTTCTTCCGGTCATTGAAAATCTTTCCGGGAAGCTGGTCTGCGATATGAAACTGAAGGGTTCAATCGATATGCCGGAATACGAAGGAACGATCGCAATTCAAAATGCTGCATTTCTTTTCACACCGCTTCAGCTTCGTTATACTCTTTCCGGCCAGCTCGTACCCGACGGCGTTCGAATGCGGCTCGTAGGTGTTACGATTCGAAACGCGCCGGAGAGCGGACGAGCGGGATCTCAGATGCAGCTCGGCGGCTATTTGACTCTGCACGGGCTGTCGCTGAGCGGTTTCGACCTGACGGCAAACGGACAACTGCTGGTGATGGACGAATCGCACCGCATTCCGAACCAGAAGTTTTACGGGACCCTTTTTGCCTCAACCGATAAGAACGGCGTTCAATGGAAAGGCAATGCTGCACACTCGAATCTCAACGGACAATTATTCCTCCAGGATGCCGCCATTACTCTGCCGCCCGAACGGGAATCGGAAATTGCGCATGTCAGCACAATTGCAGTAACGTTCAAAGACGATACATCTCGAGCCGTCGAAAACCCGCCTGAGACGGAAAAAAACAAATCTCTTAAATCTCAAAAATTGGCAGCATCCATTGCTTCCAGAATAGCCGATGAATCGTTCCTCGATCATATCGACTACGACCTCGTTTTCGAGACACAAGGACCTACGACGCTGCGTTTCGTTTTCAACACCCAAACAAGCGAAGAACTTTTTGCCGACCTCAACGGCCGTTTAGCCTACAACAAAATCGGTAATACAAGCCGGTTCATCGGCGAGGTGAGTCTCGGAGACCGGTCGTATTATAACTTCTTCAAGAAATTCGATGCAACGGGAAAAATTTCATTCACGGGCGATTTGCTGAATCCCGAATTGAATGTCGTTGCCCGATACGAAGGGCTGCATAAGATCGATACGAGTCAGACAAGTGCAAACGAGAAAATTGCCGTGATTCTTAACATCACGGGAACACGCCAGGCGCCGAATATAAAGACGGAACTGGACACCTACGATAATACCAGCAAATCGTGGACAAAACGCCAATCCGGCAATGAAGAATCGGACGCCCTTTCCTTTATCATCAGCGGGCAGTTCAGCAGCGAAATCACGGGGCAGCAGCGTGCAAGCATGCTCGGAACGAACATGGGACTCGGATTGGCCACCAATATGATCGCGGGAACACTCAGCGAATCGCTCCGGCGCAATACCTACGGTTATGTCCAATCGGTCGACGTGCTTTATTACGGCGGGCAATTCGATAAATCCGCCGATGTCCGCGTGACAGGACAGGTCGGAGAAGCCGTTATTAAATACGGAGGGAATGTCATCAACGATCCTATCGGCAATGCCAATGTCAGCGTCGAATATCCGATTAAATTTATCACGCGCAATCTCCTGATTTCGCTCGAACGCAAAGTTGAAGGGTTGGAAAATACAAACGAACAGCGCACATCGTATAACAGCGCAAAAATATTATATAGAATTTCCTTTTAACATACTGCAGGATTTATGAAACATTCATCACGTGCCGCAGCATCCGAAGACGGAGATATTCAAAATCGTATTCTGGATTTTCTGGCCCGATATCCCAACGAACTTTTTAAATCAAAAGAGCTTTTCCGAAGACTGAGCATCAAAGATCAATCGAAAGAGCAGCGGTTCAAACAAGAGCTTCGCGCTCTCCAGGATGCCGGTAAAATTATCCGCCTCCACGGCAAACAGTACGGTCATCTCCATACGCCTGAATATGTGCGGGGAAGACTGCAGATGACGCGCCATGGAACCGGTTCGCTCACGGCTGCAAACGGAGATATTATTTTTATTCCTTCCGAACTTCTGAAGGACGCAGCTGACGGCGATTTTGTCGAAGCGGCGCTTCGTGCTCAGGGAACAAAACAAAAAGAACACGGCGACCGCCGGCAGGGCGAAATCATTCGTGTCATCGAGCAGGAGCAGCGGCAAATTGTCGGAACGCTGCAACGTATTCGAAAACAGTTCCTGGTCGTTCCCGATAATAAAAAATTATCCCGGGAGCTGCTTATCGGCAAAGAATCGCTGAACGGCGCACAGGAAGGCGATAAGGTCGTTGTCGAACAAACGCGCCCCCCGGACCGCTATCGGACGGCAGAAGGGCGGATTTCCGCCATCCTGGGAAAAGCGGGAGAACTCTCGGTCGAAATTCTTTCCGTCGCACGGGAATTCAACCTGCCTCTATCTTTTTCTCAGGATGTTCTTCAGGAATCCGATTCTTTTCCATCTCAAATCCCGGAAGAAGAAATTCAAAGGCGGCTCGATCTACGTGCGATCCTGTGCTTTACCATCGACCCTGAAGATGCAAAAGATTTCGACGATGCCGTTTCCATCGAAACGCTTCCCGACGGCAATTCTTTGCTTGGTGTGCACATCGCCGATGTGTCGTACTATATACGCGAAAACAGCCTGCTGGACAAAGAAGCATTGCAGCGAGGCACCAGTGTCTACTTTCCCAATGGCGTCATTCCGATGCTGCCCGAAAGGCTCTCCAGCAATCTCTGCAGTCTCAGGCCCGACGAAGACCGGTTGACATATTCCGTACTCATGACCGTTTCCCCGCGCGGGATTCTCAAAGATTATAAAATTAAAGAAAGCATTATCCGCAGCAAACGCCGTTACACATACGAAGAGGTTCAGGCGCTGATCGACAACCTGAACAGCCGGCAGCCGGCGCCGGAAGAGAAAAAACGCTTGAGAGCGCCGTCGCAGCGATGTATCATTTGAGCGCCGCGTTGACCAGGAAACGCATGAAAGAAGGAAGCATCGATTTCGATTCCGTGGAAACAAAGTTTCAATTCGACGCTCAGGGCAAACCGATTGCTATCATGAAAAAGGAACGCCTGGAGAGCAACCGGCTCGTCGAGGAATTTATGCTCCTTGCAAATCAGGTGGTCGCGCAGCATATCGGATATGCAAAAAAAGAAGAACATCAGAAACCCTTTTTGTACCGCATCCACGACTCACCCGATCCCGACCGCATCAGGGAACTTGCACTCTTCGTTAAAAAATTCGGATTCTCATTGAATGTCGACAGCGGCGTAACCTCCCAATCACTTCAAAAACTTTTACAGGAGGTCAAAGGTTCGGAAGTTGAAAACGTTATTAATGAAGTAGTTTTGCGCTCCATGGCAAAAGCCATTTACTCCGAACGCAACATCGGTCATTACGGACTTGCGTTCGATTATTATGCACATTTTACGTCGCCGATCCGTCGGTACCCGGACCTCATCGTCCATCGAATGCTTAAACGATACGAGAGCGAACTTTCACATGCGGAACGCGAAGAGCTGCGCAAACGCCTTCCTCTCATTGCAAAACAATCGTCGGAGCGGGAACGGACGGCAATGGAAGCGGAACGCGCTGCCGTTAAAGTGGTTCAGGTCGAATTTATGAAAAAACATCTCGGCGATGAATTTCCAGCCGTTATATCCGGTGTTGCGCAATACGGCCTGTTCATCCAGATCAACGACCTGCATGTCGAAGGAATGGTGCATGTGCGGGAGATGAACGACGATTTTTACCAGTATGACGAGAAGCAATATGCACTTATCGGCAAGCGCAGAAAAAAAATGTTCCGGCTGGGAGATCCTGTCCTCGTCAAAGTCAGCAGAGTCGATCCTGAAGCGCGGCAAATAGATTTTATCCTGGTCGAAGATAATACGAAAACCCTCCCGGCGCGAAGGAAGGCAGTAAAAAATAATTAAGATGCGGCATCTTTTCGGTACATCGTTGGTATTCGGAGTCCAATCCGCAGTAAAGGGGATTTAAGTATATGAAGCGCTGCGGGCTTGTCCTCATGTGTTTATTTTTTATTGCCGGCACACTGTCCGCACAAAATTCGGTCTTCGGCAAAAACAAGCTGCAATATAAAAACTTTCAGTGGGAATACATTCAGTCGGATCATTTCGACATCTATTTTTCCCAGGACGGCTATGATATCGCACAGTTTACGGCTTTTTCTGCCGAAGCGGCGTACACTTCCATTTCAAAATTATTGAAATACGAGATCCATGAACGAATATCGATCATCGTTTACAATTCCCATAATGAATTTCAGCAAACGAACGTTATCAGCCAGTACCTCGACGAAGGCATCGGCGGTGTAACGGAACTGTTCAAGAATCGCGTTGTCGTTCCTTTCGAAGGCAACTACGGCCTCTTCAGGCATGTCATTCACCATGAACTTGTTCATGCCGTATTGAACGATATGTTTTACGGCGGAACGATCCAATCGCTCATTTCAAATCGTGCTCCCGTC
Source organism: Ignavibacteriota bacterium (assembly GCA_963778945.1). Taxonomy (GTDB): domain Bacteria; phylum Bacteroidota; class Ignavibacteria; order UBA10030; family UBA10030; genus Fen-1254. Next base: position 20,252 of record CAVZWL010000018.1, on the reverse strand, counting down.
CAATTGCCGGCCTGGCTGAACGAGGGATTCGCCGAATACGCATCGATGGGCTGGGAAACGAATTCCGATATGTTCTTGCGCGATGCAGCAATTCACAACCATCTTCCTCCCATCGAATCGCTGGAAGGATATTTTGCATATCGCGGCGGCCAATCCGTTTGGCGCTACATCAGCGATACCTACGGTGAGCAAAAGATCGCCGAGATTTTCGGTAAAATGAAAGCGCTGCGGAGCATCGATATGGGATTCCGTTCGGCAATAGGGTTGTCGATTAAAGAACTTTCCGAACGATGGCAAAAAAAAGAAAAGACCACTTACTGGCCGGATATTGCAAAGCGGGAAGAGCCGTCCGAATTCAGTTTTCTGCAGTTGACCGAGCATAAAAAGGAAGGCAATTTTTACAACTCAAGCCCTGCCATATCCCCTCAAGGCGACCGGATCGCATTTCTTTCCGACCGGGACGATTATTTCGATATTTTCCTGATGTCGGCTTCGGACGGCACTATCATTAAAAAACTCGTTTCCGGACAGCGGACAAAAAATTTTGAAGAACTTCATCTCCTTACGCCGGGACTCGCATGGTCTCCAGATGGAAATGACATTGCGCTTGCAGTAAAAGCGGGTGAACGGGACGCGATTATGATCATCAATGTCGAAAGCGGAAAGCAGCAGAAACTGCAATTCGACCTGGACGGCATATCCTCCGTGGAATGGTCGCCGGACGGAAAGCATCTTGTGTTCGCGGGAATGAAAACCCCTCAGTCCGATATATATCTGTATACGATGGCAACCGGCGCTCTGGAAAATTTGACCGAAGATATCTTTACCGACAGCGAGCCGATTTTTTCACCTGATGGAAAATTCATCTATTTCGTTTCCGATCGGCGCGACTTTACCTCATCATTCAAAATTCCGGATCATTTTGCAATCGACACATTTGCGTACGGCCATTCGGATATCTATTCGTTCGAATTGTCGACAAATAAAGTTCGGCGAATTACCGAGCAATCCTCCAGCTCTCAAACTTCCCCGCTCCTTTCGCCGGACGGCAGAACGATGCTCTTTCTTTCCGATAAAAACGGTATCAATAATATTTATTCCATGGATTTACAGACCGGGAAAGAAGCTCCGCTGACGAATTCTATCAGCGGCCTTTATCAGCTCTCTCTCTCTTCGGATGGAACCAGGCTCGCCTTCTCTTCACTCATTGAATCGGGTTTCGACATCTTTCTTATAGTCAATCCGTTCGAGAGACGTTTGAACGTTTCCGAACTTGAGCCGACCGACTTTATCAAAATTAAATTGGGTCTTCCCCGTGAAGAAAAACCGAAAACAATTTTTTCTGAACCGCAGTCATCTGATACCGGCGCAGCAGGCGACGCCGTCAGGAACGTTACAGATACGCTCGGTCAAGATTTCGGCCGAAGCAGTGTACACGGCAATGATTCTTATAAGATTTCTGGGCAAAGAAATGCCGGCGATACGGCGCTTCCCGCTTACGCTCGGCAGCAGGACTCGACCTCTGAGAATAAAGACAGCCGGGGAAATTATATCGCGCATAAGTATAAGCTCAATTTTTCACCGGATTTGATTTACGGCGCTGCGAACTACAGCACCTTTTACGGCCTCGGAGGCACGACCGTTCTGGCATTCAGCGATATGATGGGAGATCACCAAATCATACTGGAGGCCAGTCTTATGATCGACCTTAAGAACAGCGATTATGGAATTTCGTATTTTTATCTGCCGGACCGGATCGATTACGGCGTCCAGGCATTTCACAGCGCGCGCTTTCTCTATGACTACGATACTCTCTACCGCTATAGCACGTACGGAATGACTTTTTCGGCATCCTATCCGTTCGATCGTTATAACCGTCTGGACGGATCGATCATGTGGCTGAATCTCCTCCGCGAGGATTTAACTGGATCGAGCGCGGATCAGTATCGCGTACTTTTCCTGCCGATGCTTACCTATGTCAACGACAATTCACTCTGGCAGGGGGACTGGTTCGCACCGAACAATGGATCGCGGTTCAATGCTTCATTCTACGGGACTCCGAAGCTGGGCAGCCACGGACTGGATATTCAAACCGGCACTGTCGATTACCGCAGTTATAATAAGCTTATGAAAGACTTGATCTTCGCATACCGTTTATCAGGCGGGGCGAGCGTCGGCGGCAATCGGCAGAACTTTTTCCTCGGCGGAACAGAGGGATGGATCAACAATCGATTCAAGAACGATTCGATTCCCGTCGTCAACGTCGAAGACTATGCATTCCTGACCCCCGTACTTCCGCTTCGCGGGTACGAATATAATGCCGAAAATGGATCGTATTTTGCTGTGGTGAACATGGAACTGCGATTCCCTCTTATTCGGTCGTTGGTTTTCGGCGGACTTCCACTCGGACTCTCTAATATTCTTGGAACGACATTTATCGATATGGGATCTGCATGGAGCGATTCTCGATCGTGGAAGGGTTTTGGAAGCGACAGTACAGGCGCAGCGATAACAAAGGACTTGCTCATCGGTACAGGTTTTGGCATCCAAATGGGCATTTTCGGACTGCCGCTGCGCTTCGACGTAGCATGGAAATTCCAATGGTCGAAGTTTTCAGATCCGTTCTATTATATATCCCTCGGTGCGGATTATTAGTCCGTCGAATCCGGAATATTATTTATTCCTTCATTGCATCGCCCGGATAGAAGCGATTCAGCGTGCATTTTTATTATAATTACACAGCGTGTAATTTAATGATCAAAATCCTCCGTAATCCCCCTTTACAAAGGGGAGTCGGAAACGTAAAAATGTTTCATGCGGAAGCATGATACTTAATTAAACCTTTTTGCAGGGGGATTTAAAGCGAAGTAAAAAACCATTTATTCCGAAATATACTGAGCAGTTACGAATATCCTATCAATAAATATCAGCTTTCGTTTTACCCGCCATTGCAGAACGCATCGGGAGAATATTATTTGCATCTAATTTGTATTGCACGTCGTTGTACAACTGCATTTTTATGCTTCCGGTTTACCTGCCGTCTTTGATGGCGGGCTTGCCCGATCTGCTTCACCTTATGGCGGGCTCTTTTTAAAATTGTTAGGGTACAGTTTTAATGAAACTTCAAGAAACAAATCTAAATAGTTTTAAAGCCCGCTTTTCCACTGATAGTGATTCTAGTTATTAATAAAACAAAACTTGCTCGGACTATTCTGAACTGCATTAGTATGTTATAAAAGCTTAGCGAATTCTTCTACGCCGATGTTCGCATGTCGAATAATGGCTCGTAATGTTCCACGATCTAATTCATCATGATCTGGAACAACAAGTTGGCAGAACGGATCATCCCTGCGAAGAATCATGTGACTCCCATGTTGACGTTTTAGAGTGAAACCAATTTTAAAAAGAATTTTTGCACACTCGCGTCCTGAAATTCTTGGAAGCCCACTCATATGGCAACGACTATTGTTTCAAAACGTTCTGGAGGAATGGGACGATGATCTTCCTGCAATACTTCGATATAACCCTCTATTGCCTCTCGAATGTTTACAATAGCTTCTTCTTTGTTTTTACCCTGACTAATACATCCAGGCAAACTTGGGCATTCTGATATCCAATATTCATCTTCACCAGGATAGACAATGACTTGTCTCATATTTCTCTCCTTATTTTTTTTAACAACTAAATATACCGTTCTTCTAACTTAACTGCCAGTTTAGTTGTGCCTACCGCGGCTAAAGTTTATCCCGAAATGCTTCTATTCGACCCGGAGGCCTGCCCGCATTGCGGCGACGCCGACTGATGACGCCCGCCAAAACACGCCGCGTGCGTGCCGACCTTTTTATTTTGTCCATAAATATTTTCGCGCGATTAATCGCACCCGTGCTCATGGATTTTATCCTATTAAAAACGGGATCAGCGGGAGTGCCCGGTTAGTGCGCAGCCGATGAAATACGTTTTAATAATTTTCGAAAAATATTTACACCAAGCCAAATGAGTAAAGTGCAGAAGGTATACCCTAAAAATATAAATAAGAATCGCATAGTAAAAAATAAATTCTCCTCAATTGGTTCCTTGCGAAATCCTGTACTCGCTAAGTGCGGACATAACATAGATGAATAGTTCTGTCACTGAAGCAGAGACGAGAACAACAGTTATATACTGACCAAGCGTTGAAATGCGTAGGCTTAACAACAATATTGCGATGATGATAGGAGCGAACACCAATAATTGCCACACTATGGGTACATTGTGCCAGTCAGGAAGTCTCGGAACAATAATATGTTTATAATTGATGACTCACAACAAGTCCAAAAGAAATGAATGCAGCTGTAAAAAAAATAAGTTTTAGATAATATTTAATTCTAAATGACATACCTTTTTGCATTTATTGGTTGCTTGGAGCATTGACCAAAATACTTGTCCTCTTGTTTTTCACAGCCATCCGCGGTCGCCCTCCTGAGGCGGGGCCCGCCAAAAGGTCGAGCAAGGTGGGTAAACAAGCCGCCCGCGGCTACAGAATTAATTGTAACAGCAGCACTGCAACACGTTGAACGGCAGCACCCCTTTCCATTCATTTACTATTCTCGATTTACTATTCACCATTCACTGATCTTAAATGAATATGCTGCGTTCCGGGAACAACTCCCTTACTGAGTAATAATTTCTGCCCCTCTGCTCCTGCAACATAGCTGGCAAATCCTGCCGCGATATTCGAATACGGCGTCCGGCAATACGCATAGATTGTACGCCAGAATGGATAATACTTCTGGTAAATATATGCCGGATGAGGTGAGAAGAATTTCCCGGCAGCTTCGGGAGCAACCCTATAGGACGTATCACTTTCAATTCCTGCCGATGACAAATCGATTGCTTTGACCGAAGCTTTTACAGAATCGAGCCATGCAGTAGAAACAAATCCGATTGCAGAGCGATTCTTTACCACTGCATCGATTGTCTCCAATTCGGAATTCGTCCGATTTAAAACCGGTGAGAATTGTTGAAGTCCCAGACGGGTCTTAAGGTAAAGAGCTGCATCCGCTGAATCTTGAAACACAAGCGTTAAGGCGCCGCTCATTCCTTTTGCGCGCGAAAGCTGACTCCATTTCACAATCTTGCCCGTCAATATGCCGGCAATTTCCTGTGTTGTCATCTCAACGACCGGATTATTTTTATTGACTACAGCCGCTATGCCGTCATAGGCAATGAGGATTTCTTCAAAATCGGGAGATACTTTCGTTGTCGATTCTTTTTCCGCATCAGTCAGACGCTGTGTTGAAAATGCCAATCGCAAAGTATCTTTCTTAAACCGATCCAGCGCTTCTACAACTGGAACACATTCAGCCGTAATGTTTGCACCGGATTCTTTATAATTACCCATAAACGCGTCGACTTCCGCATTCATCGCCGGCGCAAGCGATTCCGGAAATAAAAGATGAATCGTCCCTTTTGTATTTGTTTCTTCCGGCTCTTTTTGACATCCGGAAAAAAGAGAGAGAATTGCAAGACACGAAAAGAGAATTTTCTTTTTCATAAAGATTATCCTTTTTTAAAAGATAGATATGTTCATGTCTGCCGCGCTTCTGCGGTCATCCCGAAAATATCTGACGATGTTTACGGGACCCGCCAAAAGGTCGAGCAAGGCGGGTAAACAAGCTGCCCGCGGCTGCAGAAAACTCAAACTTTTTTTACAATTTGCACTCGCTGCAGCAAAAGAATACCTGCCAGTAAAAACGCACCGACGGAAAGAATCGCGACTCTCTGGTTGACCAGAGAAGAAATCAAGCCGAAAACAAAAGGTCCGACAATTGCTGAAGCTCTTCCGAAAAACGAATAGAATCCGAAAAATTCCGTCTTCTTCTCAGGAGGAGTCAATTCCGTCATAAGACTCCGGCTCGTGGATTGGGAAGAACCGAGCGCAAGGCCTGCGATAATTCCGACTCCGTAGAAAAGGAATTTTGCATAAATAAAATATGAAAAAACTACCACAGCCATCCAAATAAATAGTGTCACAGTCAGCGTCCGCTTATGACCGATATGATCGGAGAGAATACCGAAAAAGGCGGCGCCGAGCATGGCCGATGTTTGTATCATTGCAAAAAAAACGACGATTTCCGCAATGGTAAAATGTAGCGTCGTGCGCGCAAAAAGCGAAGAAAAAATAATAATGGTGTTGACCGCATCGATATAAACGAAATATGCCAGTAGGAATTTCCCCGTGTTGCGGTACTTCGGAAATTCCCGGTACGTATCTTTCAGCCGCTGAAAGCCGATGCGGATAAAATTAAAACGGAGATCGACCGTCCGCTGCCGGTCTGGAAGAAAGAGAAAAAGCGGCAAAGCAAAAAATCCGAACATCCCCGCCGAGACCAAAAAACTCAATTGCACATTATGTAAATTCGATTGGCCGAATCCGCCGGCATAGAGCGGGTACGTTATCACGAGCGTTGTCAGCGAACCGACGTAGCCCATCGCAAAACCGTAGCCGGATACGCGTCCATACGTGCGTTCTGTCGCTATTTCCGGCAGAAACGCATCATAAAAGACCAGACCTGCTTCGTATCCGATATTCGCTAGAACCAGCAGCAAAATTCCCGAGAAAATGCCGCCCTCATCGACAAAATAAAGAAGAGCTGTGGCAAAGACGCAAAGAAATGTAAAGAAGAAGAGAAATCTTTTCTTCCCTGCCCCGTAATCGGCTGCAGCGCCGAGTACCGGAGAAAGAACTGCAACAATGCACATCGATATGCTAAAAGCGCTTCCCCAAAGCAAATCGCCTTGCGGACTTCCCTGCGTGACAACTTCTTTAAAATAGAGCGGATAACCTACAGTGAGAACAATAACAAAAAAAGCGGTATTGGCAAAATCGAAAAGTGTCCAGGAAAATATTCTTGCTCGCGAGATAAAGGATTCCGGCGCCGGGCGGGAAGATTCGGGATGAATCATTTTGGGGATTTCTTTATTGCTGCTGTATCTAACAAACCGCGGCCCGATTTCGATAGTTTTCCATCTTTCTTTAAATCGGCCAAAATAGAATCGAGAACTCCGTTGACGAATTTATCGCTCTTCTCGGTGCTGTAATCCCGCGCAATTTCAATCGCTTCATTGATGGACACCTTCGGGGGAATATCGTCAAAATACAGGATCTCACATATGCTCATGCGAAGGATAATGCGGTCGATAATGGCAAGGCGGCTGAATTCCCAGTGTTCGACGCGTTTCCGGATGAGAGCATCCAAATCCTTTGTCTTTTCTACGACTTTTCTTATAAGACTGCACGCGAACGCAAATGCCTCTTGATGTTTTTTTAAATCATCCAGTATATGATCGATGATCATTTCTATCGGCTCCTTTGACAGCTCATAGGCATAGAGCGCTTGAAGGACCCGTTCGCGAACAACCCGCCGTTTTAATTCCATATCTTCTTTATCGGACTCCCATCATACAATTCAAACTTAGGGAAAAAATCCCGCCGAGGCAAATGAAGGAAAATCGATTTGCAGAAACATTCGTTTCTTCTTATTTTTAAACCAATCCAATGTCCATGGACATCCTTTATATTGCCAGCATTATTGCGATTTTTCAATCTTTTCTGATGGCGGTGTTCTTTGCCCAGAATAAGAAAAATTCGCGCATCAACAATTTTCTTCTTGTCTCTCTGCTTCTTATTTTTGGCGTGATGGTGACCTGCACGCTTCTCACGAGCAACCGTCTTTTTAATGCGACATCCGTGCAGGAGCAAAGAATCATTTTCGTTTGCGGACAGGCCGCTTTTTTGGTCGGGCCTCTCTTGTTTTTTTATATCAAGACCCTCCTCTCTCCGATTTTTCAATTCAGGAAAAAGGACTGGATCCATTTCGTTCCGTTTATTTTTTCCGTATGTGCAGCAATTCTCATCGAGCGCACGACGGAGCATTTTACGATATGGATGTATCCCGGAAGAATTTATATCAGCGGCGCTATTGTGCTGCAGACCATCCTCTACCTGGCGGCATCAAGCAAGAACTTGCGATCATTCGGCCTTCGATGGAGAACGCTCCTCTCATATATCGACAACTCCCGGCTCGCCTGGGTGCGTTTTTTTATCGTCGGTTATATACTTCTCTGGCTCGTACAGCTGCAGCTGTTCATTTCATGGGATGTTTTACGACATCCGGTCTGGTGCCCTTATGCCGGCAGTCTCTATTCCGTCATAGCATTTCTTTTCTTTAACGGAATAGTCGTATTCGCCTTAAAAAGGCCCGAAACTTTTTCTTATTCATTAAAATACCAATCGTCGGCCCTGCAGGAATCGGAGAAGCATCATTATCATAAAAAACTTCTTGCTCTCATGCAGAAAGATCATGTCTATCTCGATCCGTCACTTTCCCTGCCGAATCTTTCGGAAAAATTGGACATTGCGCCATGCTATGTATCCCAGGTGATTAACGAATCATTTCATCAAAACTTTAACGACTTTGTCAACAAGTACCGCATTGAAAAGAGCAAAGAACTGATCGCAAAATATGCACATACACAGAATATCTCCGAAATAGCGCTCGAAGCGGGATTCAACTCCAAGTCGACTTTCAATAGTGCATTTAAAAAACACACCGGCATAACCCCGAAAGAATTTAAAAAACAAATAATGCCGATCGCCGTATAATCAACCGGCTCGATCCCGTCCTTCCTTTTTTAAAAAGCAGTAAATTATATGCGCCGGCGCCTTATGCATTGCAGCTTGCTTTTGTAGCTTCTTCTTCAGAATTTAGAGCGGAGCTGCCGCACATCGCTCTATGACAATTGATTGATTCGGCGGCTTCGTTAGAATATCCTTACAACCATCGCCGCATATAAAGATCGTGCCGGCGCACAGCGAAAAATGAGCGGTTTATGATATATGGAGTTATTTTCGACCTGGACGGCGTCCTTGTCTCTACGGATGAGTACCATTACAAATCATGGCAGCGGCTTTGCGATGAAGAGGGCTTTAGTTTTTTTAGCCGGGAATTTAATCATAAGTTCCGCGGCGTTGCACGAATGAAGTGCGTCGATATTTTACTGGATGCCGCCGGGAAACGGTGCACCGACGCTGAAAAACTTGAAATAGCAGATCGCAAAAATCGCTACTTCGTGGAATCTCTCGAGAATGTCGCCGAAGATGCTCTGCTGCCCGGATCAGTATCGATTCTCAGTGAATTGAAAAAGCGGAACATTAAAATCGCCATCGCTTCCAACAGCAAAAATGCAAAGCCCATTATCGAAAAAGTGCATATCGGTCAATACTTCGATACCATCGTAGACGGCTACGATATTAAACACAACAAACCGCACCCTGAACCATTTCTGCTTGCAGCACAGCGGCTGGGACTCGACCCAAAAAATTGTCTTGTCGTGGAAGATGCCGTTGCAGGCATCGAAGCCGCCAATGCAGCAGGAATGTTGTCTTTGGGAATCGGAGAAAAAAAATACCTGCCCAATGCGGTCGTTCTCATCAAGGATCTTAGTAAAATCACGACAGACGAGCTGCTGCAGATTTCATAAGACGGCATCGATTGCGCCCGTCATTCTTCGAACCGCGGAGCGATCCCGACGCTTTCTGCGGTGCCGAATGCAGAATATCCTTAAGCAGATGAATGCTCTGCATGATGACTTTCCGGGGTTATTTTTCATATTCAATGGATTGAAGAATCTCATTGCCGCCAGCGAGGATGTTTCGATTCTTAACCCTTATCTCTTCCGCTCTATGTGGCATTACAAATAATTCAAAATTCCCTCAGCGGCACATTGTAAAGTATGGACGACCGGGCTTTTCACGCTGCAGTTGGATGCCGCAAATTATTATTTTTGTCAATATTCCTCAAAAAATGGAATTTCCTGCTTCTTTCTTACAAGACTTCTTCTTATACTTAATGTTGTATGTTCAACCATAAAATATTAAAACGATGAAAACAAATATCATATACCGCATCATTGGAGCTTTCGTTCTCCTCATCTCTTCAATTCAGATGATCATAACCGCCCAGGTTTCCGTATCTTTTTGGGATCCGGGCGAATTGTCGGCAGCGGCCTATCGCATGCAGGTGCCGCATCCGCCGGGAGGGCCGCTCTTTTCCCTTGTCGGACGCATTTTCTATATGCTTCCGATTCCGGGGAGTTTGGGATTCCGCATGAATCTCGTCTCGGCTCTTGCCAGCGCATTCACTGTATTTTTTCTTTATCTGATCATTGTGAAGGTTATTGAAGCATACAAAGGAAAGTCGGATCAAGTTTCCTTTGATACTCTCGCGACCTACTTCATCGCAGCCATCGGAGCATTGACACTTTCTTTTAGCGATACATTTTGGTTCAATGCCGCCGAAGCAAACTATTTTGCTTCGAGTACTTTTCTGTATTCTTCGATGCTCCTGCTGATGCTCATCTGGAATGAGCATGCGGACGAACCCGGCAGCGAGCGGTATCTTCTGCTTATCGCGTACATTTCCGGCTTGTCAGGCGGCCTGCACCTTATGAGCGTCCTTACCATCGTTATTGTCGGCATCTGGGTCGTTTTGCGAAAATATGCTGCAAATGATCAGGAATGTTTGCAATCGCTTTACGTTTTTATCGGTCACGCTTTTTTTCTTTTTGTTATAGCAGCAATTCTATGGAGCGGGCAAACAGACGCCAGCGCCCCTACTGCAGCGGCATTATCGGCCTTTGAAACCAAGTTCAAGATCGCAATGGTTATCGGCACGCTCATTATTCTGGGATTTTTCCGTAAAAAGATTTTTGTCAAGAGTTCCTATTATCTGGGCATTCTCGTCGGCGGCATCGCGCTTGCTGTCGTTTTCCCCGGCATTATCCGTTATCTGCCCACCACATTGCTTGCCGTAGCCGGAGATAATCTTCAAACCGGCATGTTTATACTTATCGGCATACTTGCCGCAGCCGGCTTTGGTGTATACTGGGCGCTGACACGGAAAAAACAGATCCTTGCACTTTCTCTTTCTGCCGTGATTCTGGCAGTGCTTGGAGTGACAACCTATACGATGATCGTCATCCGTGCAAATGCGAACTTGCCGATGAATGAGAATCGTCCGAAATCCTTTGCACAGTTGATTTCCTACCTTAATCGCGAACAGTACGGAGAATTTCCATTGTTCAAACGGCGCTGGTCGAACGAACCGGAAAAAGCGGATATCTATGCAAATTACACGAGCGATTTTGATTTCTTTTGGCGTTGGCAGATGGGTCATATGTTCCACCGCTATGTCGCATGGAATTTCATCGGCAGAATTTCGCACGATCAGGATGCCGGAGTCAATTGGAAAGAATTCCTCTGTATTCCATTCTTTATGGGCTTATGGGGATTGTACTACTCGACACGAAAAAACTGGAGACTCGGATCGCTGCTGATCTTTACTTTTGTTCTCATGGGATATTTGATTACGTACTATCAAAATCAGCAGCAGCCTCAGCCAAGAGACCGTGAATATTTTTATTGCGGTGCGTATCTCATCTTTACAATATGGATAGCTCTCGGTATACGCGGATTGCTCGATCTTATTTTCGAAAAGCTGGGACAGCAATCCTATGCAAGACCTCTTGGCATAAGTCTTCTTGTGCTGTCTGCTCTTGCTATTCCAGGCCGGATGCTGCAGGCAAATTACTCTACGCATGATCGATCCAAAAATTGGGTCCCCTGGGATTTTGCATATAATCTTCTCCAGACATGTGAAAAGGATGGTATCCTTTTTACTCAAGGTGATAACGATACATTTCCTCTCTGGTACATTCAGGATGTCGAAGGGGTCCGGCGCGATGTGAGAATCGTCAATTTGAGCCTCGGCAATACTTCCTGGTACCTTCTGCAAATGAAACATACCCCGGCATATACTGATGCAAAGGCGGTTCCAATGAATATGCCCGATTCGTATATCGAAGAAATTCAGCCGATCCCATGGGAACCGAGGAACCTTCGTATCCCGGTCGACAAAGAGACTATCGATCGGTATCAAGAGGCCACTCACACGACGCTCGATACATCGATTACAAATCACGGCGCTATCGTATTTTTTATGAAGAACACGCTCCAGTATGGTTCCACAAAAGCGCTCCGCGTACAGGACATCGCGGTTTATGATATTATACTTGCGAATGAGTGGAAGCGTCCGATTTATTTCGCTGCGACCTGCTCTCCCGATGCAAAGATCGGCCTCGATGAATATTTATCCTTCAAAGGACTCGCATGGAAACTGGAGCCGCACAAAGTAGGGCAATTCTATGAGGGTATCGACCCGGCGGTTATTGAAGCGAATATTTTTCACGAACCTTCCGGTTATTCTACGACCCCGCAATACGGATACAAATTCCGTGAGATTGCAAATCCGAATGTGTTCTTCGATGAAAACACAAGCCGGATCATGCTCAATTATCGATCTGCTTTTACTGCGCTGGCGGCTTATTATGTAAATTTCAGCCATGACACAAAGAAAGCTGTAGAGGTACTGATCGGATGGAAACGCTTATTCCGCATGCAAAAAATCCACTGGGATGGGAATATGCTATGAATATTGCAACCATTTATCACATGGCCGGACGCGTCGATCGCGTAAAGGATCTTGCAAGCAGCATCGAACCGGACTGCTTGAATCTTATCAATTCGGGAAATATAAATTCCAATTCATACATCAATCCATATCGTGCGCTTTTGGAACTTTACGATATGACAAAAGAATATGACAAGGCAATTGAAATTCTCCGGAAACTTCAGACTCAATACCCGAACGACCCGGGTGTCAAACAGCGGATTCAAGAGCTGGAACATATCAAGAATTCCGGGATACAAGCGCCGGCGAAATAGAAAAAAAGAATTCATATTTTGCAACGAAGACGGTTTTTTTGTATCTTTAAAAATAAAAGCAAGGCGAGTTTACTCGCCTTGCTTTATCTTCAAGCAGCCAGTCAACCGGCTGGAGGCCTGAAAATGAATCCCGCGGTAGCGGGATCCAAATTGGGAGTTTTAGGCCTCATTCGTTTTTGTTCTTTCAAATTCTTAAATCTGAAATCTGAATTCTGCAATTGTATGGCGGGCCTGCCCGCCGTGTTTCAACTTATGGCGGGGTAGCTTCCCGTAAACAGCACGGGACAAGCAGCCGGTTACCCGCCCGAACGACTGTGTCGTTCAGTCGGGCGGGGAGCGTCGGAATCATAATCCAGCCAGCCGGAGGCCTGAGATTGTCATCCCGCGGAAGCGGGATTCAATATCGTTCTTTTGAAATTTGCACAAGAATTAAGGGTTTCAAGGTTTTTCAAATTCTTAAATCTTAAATCTGAATTCTGCAATTGTATGGCGGGGTAGCTCAGCCGGTTAGAGCGTCGGAATCATAATCCGCAGGTCGAGGGTTCGAATCCCCCCCCCGCTACTTTTTTTGGCCGAATATTTTCAGATTCGGCCTTTTTATTTTACCAACCCGCTACTAACCCACGACTTATTATTGAATTAATTTTGAAGATGATTTTTAAATTCCTTTGGACTTATACCAACTTCTTTTTTGAACAGCCGGGAAAAGTACGGCGGATTTTCAAAACCAAGCTGGTATGCAATTTCAGAGATGCTTTGATCACCGACAACGAGCATATTTTTGGCTTCGGAGATCACATAGAGATGAATCAACTCCAACGCAGTTTTTCCTGTTTCCTGCTTCAATAAATCGCTTAAATATTTTGGTGACAGATGAAGTTGAGAAGCCAGGTAGTTCACATTAGGCAATCCCTTTTTTCCTGCCTCTCCTTTTTCAAAATACGCATTCAGGCGCTCATTGAATTTTGTTACTGTTATGCCTGACAAAGGTTTTCGGTCGATGAACTGCCGTTTATAGAAACGCTGGGCATATTTCAAAATAGAATCGAGATGTGAAAGAATGATAGATTTACTGAACTCATCCGGATTATTGTGATACTCTGTTTCCATTTTGTGGAATAAAGACCACATGATTTTTTCTTCTCTCGGTGAAACGTGAAGCGCCTCACTCGTTTCGTAGTCGAAGAAACCGTATTTCTTGATTTCCGTGAACAACGGATGTCCCATTAGAAAATCTTCGTGAACATGAATGGCGAATCCCTTTTCTTTCAACTGTATATCCTGAACTGTAAGGATTTGTCTCGGTTTCATGAAAAACATTGAACCCATATCATGGTCATACTTCGTCTTGCCATACAAGATTACACCGGATTTCAGTTTCTTAAGACATATAATATAGAAATCACATGTGATCTCCATGTTTTTCAACGCATTGTTTGACTCTGAAATCAGATTCAGACTGAACAATGGATTTTCCGGAGGCGGAAATCCTTCTGCCTGAGCTAACTCGCTTATTGTTTTAAAATGTTTCATACCGTAACGAAATTACAAAACGTTATTGTGTTCTCCAAGTTTTGATTTTTGATACTTTCACATCAAATGGGATTCTCATCAATATCGCTCATTTTTGTGTTGTTTTTTTTCCCCCCGACAGACACATGGTACGTGACCGCATCCCAGGCATTGTGAATGCCGATAAAAAGCAATAGTAGCGCCACTGCTCCAACCCCGAAGAGGATCTCGCTCGTATATGCAGAAGCCATGAATGCGGATAAAGTGAGCACTGTGTACGCCACCAAGGGGAGCAGGATGTGAAATAGCCAATCCTCGATCACAGGTTGATAGACAGTTTGCGCTCGCATCCGTCGAGCTATTATAACAGTGTACACCAGTCCGCCGATGCCTATAAATCCCCAAAGAACTTTGACAATGCCGATTCCGTTCCATGGAACACTTACAAGAGCTGAAAGTAACAACACCACACCGAAGTGAACAACACTCGGTGTCGCAAATGCGGCACTCGCCTCGGCCATACGTAACCCCGGCTTTTCAGCAATGAGGGTAATCACGACGAATTGCAGCCCGATCAATGCACCAGCAGAGGAGCCGACGATAACATAAAAGTTTTCCCATCCGGCCAATGTTGACATGATTCTAAATTGCTTTCGCTCAATTGAAAATTAGTGTTAAGAATTCGGTTTGTTTATGCCCAGATTTTCACGGACAAACTTTTCAGGAGATTGTATGATTGTCGCAATGAATGTTGCCAGACTTTTTTGCGAAATGACAGATCCTTTTTCCGGTTCGCCTTTTCTTGTTATTTCGTAATCTACTTCATCCTCATTGGTAAACCAAGTTGGTCTCAATATGGTGTATTCAAGTTTTGACGCTTCAATCACATCGGCGGCTTCACGATAAGGAATTAATACTGATTTTAATGGAGTTTTGTATATACCAATTGAACAAATAAAGATTATTCTTTTTACCCCTTTATCCAGCATAGCTTGGACAATAATTTTTGCCATATTTCCCAAATCACCTGCTAGATTTGCATAGACAATTTCTTGCCCTGTTATGGCTTCCTTAAGTTGCTTAAGATTCAAAACGTTGCCTTCAACGATACGGCATTTGGAAATATCACTATTTCTCAAATTCTTTTTATTTCGGACAAACAGCGTCAAATTGATATCATCGTCGTTTACTAAGATATCAATAACACGTTTGGCGATAGTGCCGTTGGCACCCAAAATGATTGCGTTTTTCATTTTATTTTAGGCTGTTGAAGCCCGCCATACCAGTAGGCGGCGGTGACGCCACCGTCGATCAAGAAGTCGCCTCCGGTGATGAACTCGCCGTCGGGCCCCATGAGAAGTGCTGCAAGCGAAGCCACCTCATCCGGCGTGCCACTACGCCCAGCCGGAGACTGCTCTATCATGTTTCGGTATGCTTCGCCGCGTGGACCCGTCAGCTCGTCATTAGCGAGAGGTGTCATGATGATACCTGGACTGATTGTGTTGAGCCGTGCGCCACGCTTACCCCAACGTACTGCCTCCGCCATTACGCGCAATGAATTCCCGCGCTTGGCGATTTGGTAAGCGTTGAGCGGATCCGTGACTTTATCGGGCTGAAGCATCGGAAGGGCAAGCAATTCGTCGACAGGTGTAGTTGCTAGTGCTTTGTCCTGCTCAGGCGTCAATGCTGGAAGACGGTGTCCCGACATTGAGGAGATAACGATGCCGGCTCCCCCAGGTGCTATCACTGCGCCAAACTCTTCGAGCACGAGGGCAGTTCCATATAGATCAACATGGAGGACCGTGGCTGGTGCTGCCTGAGAAGCCGAAACGCCACCTGCATGGATAACGCCAGTAATAGGGCCAATCTCTGTAGCGGTTTCAACGAGTGAGTGGACTGACTTACGAGAGGACATCTCAACGATCGCGGTACTCGCTTCGAAACCTGCGTCGCGGAATGACTGTGCGGCCGCGTCAGCGCTTTCTTGATGTCGAGTAGCCAATACGATATGCTTGCCTGCACCAACTCGTCTCGCGATCGCCTGACCAATTACTCCTGCTCCAACTACAACAATGACATTTTTTGTACTGGGTTTGTGATTCATAAATTTATCTTTTATTAAGCGATTAATTAAGTATGTCTGTTCTTGGTTATTAAGTCGTGAGTGAAGCCATATCAATTACAAAACGATAATGCACATCACCTCTCTGCAAGCGGTCAAAGGTTTCGTTGATTTGTTGAATTTTTGTAACTACACAGCGTAACTGTTCTTTGGAATAAAAGATTTATTATTGAACGCCAATACGAGGGCGTCAAAAGCAGAGCAAGCATTCTTGCAGGCGGTGGAGAGATATCCACGAATGCGACAAAAGGCATCGCCTCCTTCATGGCTGCGGAAAGTGCCGGAGATTTTCTGCTTGACCTTCAACATGCGAAGATCACGTTCGGCTTGATTGTTTGTGAACGGAACACGGAAGTCTTCCATAAATGCAAGCACTGCATCTTGGTAGTCACTCATGCGGTCAATCAAGTTGCGTATTTTGGTTTGCTTCGGTTTTCCGCGCTTCCCCGGCGGAGATCCTTGACGCGGATTCAATGCCTTGGCGATGACCAACAACGCTCTATACTTTCCTGCATAATATTGGCGCGTCTGCAAAGACAATCTCCCAACAGGTCGAGACTTCACTTTCGCTTCTTCAACACGCTTGTGAATGCGTAGTAACAAATCTTTCATCTCTAATGCCCATGCTTGTTTTTCATTCTCATAGACAGCAGTCAGTTCACGGATCAAATGCGCGTTGCACATACCGTGTTCTATGTCATACTTGAAGTAAGGTGACCAGAAATCGTGAATAACTCTTCCCTTCAACGAGCCTATGATACCGATAGCATCGATAGCTTCGCAACCACGCTTGTGGTGCATCTGAAAATGCGTCAAGTTCGATGTCCCGGCAACATGTACCCAATAAAGCTTGTTCTCACAGAATATTCCGGTCTCATCTGCATGAACATCGGTGGCTTGCTTCAATTGCCGAACAATCTCTTTTTCAGCAGGCTCTAATTTCTTGTGAAGCTCTTGCGTCCAATTCAGGAGTGTACCTTGTGATATCTCGATATGAAACATGTTCCGAAGAAGTTCTTGAGCTCTTTTCAATGGTATCAGTTGAGACTGAATCATGTATATTGCTAAGCTTTTGATGTTTGTTCCATACTGTATGCTCTTCTCGACGCCTTCGGGAAAAGGTGCAACCACGACTCTTCCACAACGCGGACATTGTTTCTCTTGGCTTTCATGCTCAATATATTCGACCCGCGGCGCAGGCATATCAATGACTTGCCGTCGATGCACTCGGCGAACTTCAATGCGTTTCAATGAACAACCACAGGGACACTGGTCAACAGCATGTTCAATTGTTTTATCCGGTTTATCCTTCATCGCAAGCGTTGATCCCTTATGGCCTTCTTGTCCACCCGATTGCCGATTGCTCTTTGTGCGTGTTGGAATGATCGTTCGTTTCAATCCGTCGCTCGATGGCGGCTTGTTGCTATTGTGACTATCTTGGTTGAGTCGATCTTCAAGCGTTGTGATTCGTTCTTCCTGCTTCTGGATAATCTTTTTCATCTCTTGAATTTCATTGAGCAGCGTCTCTACAAGTTCAACTACAGCATCCGGACCTTTGGCGTAGACTTCTAATATTTTCTCTCGTGTGCTTGACCGATGTTCCATGCACATAAGATATAAAGTGATTTCTAAATGTACAAGCCCTAACTCTATATTTATTGAATATTTTTTTTATCTTAATAAATCACGCTGTGTAGTTACGAATTTTTATTAATTCAATATCGGCTGTAATATTGTGTTTGGCACAGAAGTCTAACATTTCCTGGGTTTCAGCAATGCCACCAATGTTTGAACCTGAAAAACTATGGCGTCCCGAAACAACACTGAAAGCATTTACTTCGAGTGGTTCCGGCGGCAATCCTACTAATACCACGCTACCATCATGTCTCAGAAGATTAAGGTAAGTATTAACATCGTGTTTGGCCGAAACAGTATCAATAATGAAATGCATTTTGCGGACATATTTTTTCATTTGTTCAGCGTCGGTAGATAATACAGCTTCATCTGCTCCCAGGCGTTTTGCATCTTCAACTTTAGAAGGCGATGTTGTAAACACAACCACATGGGCTCCCATGGCTTTGGCTATTTTAATTGCCACGTGCCCTAAACCTCCAATACCTAAAATACCAACTATTTTACCGGGACCGGCCTGCCAGTGTTTCAAAGGGGAATACACGGTAATACCGGCACAAAGCAAAGGTGCAGCCGATGCCAAATCGAGTGTTTCGGGTATATGTAGCACATATTTTTCATTGGCTACATAGGTTTCAGAAAAACCGCCATAAGTAGCGCCCCCTAAATACTTATCCGGACTATTGAACGAAAAGGTTACTCCTTCATTGCAAAATTGTTCCAAATCCTCCTTGCAGTTTTCACATTTACCGCATGAATCAATTATACAACCGATAGCTGCAAGATCTCCAACTTTGAACATTTTGACATGCTCACCAACCTTGGTTACCTTTCCCACAATCTCATGACCGGGAACTATGGGAAACGTTGCCCCTCCAAATTCATTTTTAATCTGATGTAAATCTGAATGGCAAATACCGCAGTAAAGGATTTCCATTTCCACGTCGTGTGGTAAGAGTTCTCTACGCTTAATATTCATTGAATGCAAAGGCGCATTCGCAGCCTCTGTTCCGTATGCTTTTATATTTTTTATTTTCATATCTCTAACCAACAATTGTTTTTTAGTCTGGCATTACTTCATTTAAACATTTTATTGCATTTAATGTTCTTGGATATCCAATATATGGCAACAATTGTGTAACCACACTTAGCAATGTTTCTTTATCGTTTCCAACATTGATATTGCCCTGGATATGTCCCTTTACTGTGGTTCAGCTCCACCCAATGATAATAAGCATTGAAAATGTTAAAAGCTCTCTTGTTTTTATATCCAATCCTTTTCTTGTTATAATAATCACCAAAACAATTTGCCGATAAATATTTTTGAATATGAATTTGATTTTCCGGTGATTCTTTATACATCTTATCAATCATTTCACCAAAGATTGCTTTTTGTACTTCCAATCCTTTTTCATATCGAGTTTCAGGTGTTGTTGTAGATTGACCTTCCAACGGAAGTCCGATTCCTCTGCTTTGCAATATTTCATTTGTAGCATGTATAAAATCAAATACTTTTGCAATGCCTACATAAGGAACAGACTGATACAAAATCTCTTTAATCTCAACAGGTGTAACACCAACATTAAGAGCTGCATGCAAACATATTTATATTCGCTTAAAGCCTGGGTTGCAATAGTTGAAGCCAAAATCATCATTACTCTTGTTTTAGTATCTAAGCTTGCCATAACTTATTACTTCATCGAAAGCAAAGTTGTCAAACACTTCAATCAATTCCGGATCAGTTTTTTGCAATGTCGATTGTATGATCTGGACACAATTCCTCATGATTTCTAATTGCAGCTTCGGTTAGATTTACTTTTCTTAGACATATAACCTCATTTCTGAACACTCTTGTATTCTTCATCGGTCACCGGTGACATCCATTTCACAGCGCCTTGTTTCGTGTTGTTGGTAACAACAATATGCGTGAGACTGCTGTCGTGTGCGGCGCCATGCCAATGTTCAACGTGAGACGGAATAACAACAACATCGCCTTTGGTGAGTACCTTGCATGTTTACCTCTTTCCTGATAATATCCTTTGCCATCGGTGACAAGCAGGATTTGTCCTGCCGGATGTGTATGCCAGTTGTTCCTGCAACCCGGCTCAAATATAACATTACCTATCGCATAACTTCCTGTTTCATCCTGCGGCACCAGCATAT